>JAENYP010000024.1 GCA_016841725.1 Thermincola carboxydiphila
GAACCACTTGTGAGAGCAAGTGGTTCTTCTATTTTTTATAAGTTCGGGTAGGTGGCAGATATGTTCCGGAAGGATGAGTCTGACGTCCGTCGGCCTGCAACCCGCACAGAGTGCGGGAGCAGATGCCGACGGAGTTGTAGCCATCCTGGAGGAATATATCTGCCACCCTCCATCAGCGCGACCCGAGCTTCAGACTTGCAACGGTACCGGATTTTTTGCAGCTGTTGTTATTAGGAGCCATAATAATTCCGTATTAAATACACAATATAAGAGATGATACACTTCAAAGAAAAAATTTTCTAAAGGGAAGTGACTATATTGCCTGTTGCCAATAAAATTGACCTGAAAGTAAAGGTGGTGGATAATCTAACCGGTGATATTGCTAGGCGGCTTGTTGAAATAGAAGATAAGGCTTTCGGAGATGGCGGGCTGCACAATGAATGGCTAATGGTTCCTATGGTTAGGTATGGCAGGGTATTTGTAGCTGAATTGGAGGGACAGCTGGTAGGCAGCGCACAGTTTATAAGAACCTGGACAGGGCAGGATACTGTATACTTTTATGGGGTTTCTCTGCTTCCCGAATACCGGGGACGAGGTTTGGGAACTGCATTTTTAAACGATATTCTGCGCGCTCTTAAAAATGACGGGATTAGAAAAGTCATTTTAAGTGTCAGCCCTCAAAATCAAAGGGCGATACACCTTTACCGGGAACGATACGGGTTTAAGACAGTTAAGTCTGTGGCCGGCGAATATGGTCCCGGAGAGGATCGCCTGATTATGGAGTGCTTTTTATGACCGCAAACCCCGGATTGTTGATTGATTTGCAAAAAATTACCGCTAACACGAGGGTAATTGTACAGAAGTGTGCTTCTCACGGCATAAATGTAGCCGCAGTCACAAAAGCGGTATGTGGTGACCCTAAGGTTGGCAGGGCAATGCTTGAAGGCGGGGCTGCTGCCTTGGCTGATGCCAGGATTCAGAACATTAAACGGCTGCGGCAGGCAGGGGTCACGGAACCTGTTATGCTGCTGAGAAGTCCGATGCTTTCAGAGATTGAAGATGTTGTCAAATACAGCAGCCTAAGTCTGAATTCTGAGCCTGAGGTCATGGACAGACTGTCTGAATGTGCCTTAGACTACGCTACCCGGCATGAGGTAATTATAATGATTGATGTCGGAGAAATTCGTGAAGGGATTCTCCCGGCAGATATATTTAAGACTGCGGAACAGATAAAGGCTTTGAAAGGAATCAGGGTTATCGGGGCAGGAACTAATCTGGCCTGTTACAGCGGTGTGCGGCCCACCCCGAAAAACATGAACCTGCTTTTGGAGACTGCCCGTGAGCTGGAGGGCATTTTGGGATGCAACTTAAGAATTATTTCAGGGGGCAACAGCAGTGGCCTGGAAATGATAAATAAAGGCTCAGTTCCTCAGGGAATAAACCAGTTCCGGATAGGTGAAAGTATATTGCTGGGGAGATATATATCAAATGGTGAACCAATCGGGGGAACCAACCAGGATGCTTTTATCCTGACGGCTGAGCTAATAGAAATGAAGGAAAAACCATCCCTTCCAATGGGTGAGGTCGGTAAAAACGTTTTTGGTGAATATGCCGAAAACAATGAACTTCAGCTGCACTACCGCGGCATAGCTGCCCTTGGCAGGCAGGATGTGCCGCCAGATTCTATTTTACCACTCGGTCTTCGGAATAATATTCATATTGATGTAATTGGAGCCACCAGTGACCATACCGTACTGGATTTCGGTGAAGAAACCAGGACTTTTGGTGTCGGAAGTGAGATCAGGTTTAACCTGGATTACCCCGGACTGCTTGCGGCGATGACATCACCATATGTCAAAAAAAAATATCTTGAATGAAACTTTAGAATCAGGATCAATGAAAATCAGTTTTAAGGAGAAAAAATACTCAAAGGGGAATAAAAGATAATGGGTGTTGAAATTATAGGGGCTCCCGTGGATCTTGGAGCCAACAGGAGAGGCACGGATATGGGACCCAGCGCTGTCCGCTATGCAGGACTCAGCAGGGCTTTGCGGGAAATGGGTCTCCAGGTTGTCGATAATGGCAATATTGATGTTCCTGTACCTGAAAGTATTAAAATTGCTAACCCGGAACTTATGTTTATCGATGAAATAGCGGAGGTTTGTGAAAAATTGGCTGAAGCGGTAGGGAACGTGATTGGCAGAGGTAATTTTCCGCTTGTGCTGGGAGGAGACCACAGTATTGCCATGGGGACACTTGGAGGGGTCAGTAAAGAGTTAAAGGATCCTGGTTTGATCTGGTTTGATGCACATGCCGACTTTAATACGATTTCAACCAGTGAAACAGGTAATATTCACGGCATGTCCCTGGCAGCAGTAACAGGACACGGGAATCCCAAGCTGGTTAACATAGGTGGTATTTCACCAAAGGTAAAAGAAGAGAAAACAGTATTGATAGGAATCAGGGACCTCGACATTGAGGAAAAGAAACAGCTCAGGGAGTCCAAAATCACGGTTTTCAGCATGAAAAGGGTAGACGAAATGGGAATGGCAGAGGTGGTTAAGGAAGCGCTGCTTATAGCGGGGCGCGGTGGTGACGGTATTCATGTCAGCTTTGACCTTGATGTGGTAGAACCGGCAGTTGCTTCAGGAGTCGGAACTCCGGTAACAGGGGGGCTCAATTACCGGGAGGCACACCTGGCCCTGGAGCTTATTGCCGAGACTAAGATGCTCCGGTCATTGGAAATATGTGAGGTAAATCCCATTATGGACAGCGGAGGGAACCGGACTGCCAGGCTAGCGGTTGAACTGATCACCTCCGCCCTGGGTAAACGGATTTTTTATTGACTAACTGAACGACAGAATGTGGCTAAATAATGGGCAATAACATAGCGATTAAAGTAAAAAATAAATTTGAATAAAGAGGAAAAGTTCAGAGAAGCATTTAAATACAGAAAATAATGTCGAAAACAGCAGGTTTGCAGTGGTGGCAGATGAGGTAAGGAAACTTGTACTGCCGCTACTCAGGAACTGACTGCATCCAGAGTTGACGGCTTCAATCGAAGAGATTTCAGCAGTATCAGAGAGCCTTACCGGAATGGCAGAAGAACTCAGGGAAATGGTTACCAAATTCAGATTGTAAAAATAGAAAGCAAGTATAAAGCGCCAGCGCTGCCGGCGCTTTATTATGATCATTGAAAAAGCTTGTGACCGGGTTTGGCCCTGCGGAAAATCAAGTGGTTATTTATCGCCTGGTTTACGGCTTCGAGGCTGTCCCTATACTTCATATATACAGTAAAACAGCGGTCGACATATTCCTCAAAGGGCCTCAGGGAACTTGCCAGGGCGCAGTAAGTGTCCATTCCCCGTTCAGTGAGTTTAAGGGGTTCCTTGACAAGCATTTTTCCTATCAGCAGTTCTTCAATAATCGACTGGAGAGTTGGGCTGTAAGCCCCTTTTTTGCCCCGGATAAAATCATAGAACCCTATATTAAGGTATTCCAGGGATTCGGCAGAGGCCAGGAATAGAAAATTATGCAGCACTGTCAGGGAATGTATTTCAAATTGAGTTATCAGGCGCATGGCCAGGATGTGCTGAGCTGTAAAACTAAACATATTGGTATTTCTCCTTTATGTTTTAATTCTATAATAACCGGCCCCATGTTGAAAGGATAAATATAAAAATTGATTGACAATAAGACCAAAAGTTGTTACGATAGTTTCAGTTATATTATTAACAATTGTATACAAAGTACTCTTATCCAGAGAGGTGGAGGGACTGGCCCAATGAAACCCGGCAACCATTTCACATTATTGTGAGAAAGGTGCCAATTCCTGCAGAAGAGTTTTCTTCTGGCAGATAAGAGGGGATATATGCTTTTTTGCGTAAAAACCTCTACTATGCCGGAAGAGGTTTTTTATTTTGCTGCCGGCAGAAATGCCAGGCATAAGTGGGGAGGATGTACACGTGGGTGTAAAAAAAACCTATGCGGAGATTAACGAAAAAATTAAATCAGGAAAAGTTGTTGTGGTAACGGCAGAGGAAATTATCGGTATGGTTGAAGAAAAAGGGGTGGAAACCGTTGCCAGGGAAGTTGATGTTGTTACAACGGGTACTTTTGGACCGATGTGCTCATCAGGAGCTTTTTTCAACTTCGGACACTCCAAACCCAGAATCAAAATGCACCGGGTCTGGATGAACGGTATTCCGGCATACACCGGTATTGCCGCGGTTGATGCCTACCTGGGCGTAAATGAACTGCCGGACCATGACCCCCTTAATTCAAATCATCCAGGCGAATTCAGGTATGGCGGGGGGCATGTTATTGAAGACCTGCTGGCCGGAAAAGCCATTAAATTTGAAGCAACCGGTTACGGCACGGATTGTTATCCACGCCGCAAGATAGACACATATTTAACACTTGATGATATTAACGAAGCCTTTCTGTTTAACCCGCGCAACGCTTATCAGAACTATAACATAGCTGCAAATGTATCTGATAAAACAATTTACACATACCTGGGTACTCTAAAACCCAGGATGGGCAATGCCCATTATTGCAGCGCAGGCCAGTTGAGCCCGCTGCTTAATGACCCGTATTATAAGACAATAGGTATTGGGACCAGGATATTTCTGGGAGGCGGAATTGGGTATGTATCCTGGAATGGCACCCAGCACAGCCCGTGTGGAGCCAGAGGTGAAAACGGGGTTCCTCTGGGAGGTTCAGGAACAATGGCTGTTGTGGGGGACCTGAAGCAGATGAAGCCTGAATGGCTGAGAGGCACCAGTTTCCGGGGGTATGGTGCCACCATGACGGTGGGAATAGGTATCCCTATCCCGATTCTTAATGAAGAAATGGTAAGGTATGTTTCTGTAAAAGATGAAGACATATTTGCTCCTGTAGTTGACTATAGTTATGATTATCCGAATTGCACAGGCAAAACCCTGGCTTCAGTGTCTTATGCCCAGTTAAAATCAGGAGTTATTGAGGTAAATGGCAAAGAGGTGCCTACAGCTCCCCTGTCAAGTTATGTAAAGGCAAAGGAAATTGCAGAAACTCTGAAACAATGGATTTCCAAAGGGGACTTCCTGCTGGGCGAACCCGTCCAGACCTTGCCTTCGGCAGATTCGGGAATCACGGGCAAAAGCCTTATAGAAAAGTCTGCCCCCTAAATTGAATCTGAAAGGAGTAATAATATGTCTCCAAAAAAAATTCTTCTTAAATTCCCTTCAGGAATAGTGGAAAAACCTCTGATATATCACTTGGTCAAGGATTATGACCTGATGGTAAATATTCTTAAAGCAAACGTAAATCCCAGTAAAGAGGGTTCTATGGTGATGGAACTGAGCGGGGATTCACCCAACTATGATCAGGGGCTTGATTTCCTGCGCCGTCAGGGGGTTATCGTGGACCGCCTCAGTGAGGGTATCGTCAGGAATATCGACAAGTGTACTCACTGCGGGGCTTGTACCAGTATCTGCCCTTCTGGAGCCCTGTATATTTCCAGGCCTTCCATGGAAGTAATATTTGAAGATGATAAGTGTGTCATCTGTGGAGTTTGTCTGAAAACATGCCCGGTTAAAGCCCTGGAACCAAGTGTAAACGGCGGAAATGGGAAACAGTAAAACAGGAGCCAAACATATGTATGTGAACAGGGACTACAGGAATACCCTGACAAATAAAGACCTGAAGAGCTTCCGGGTTACGGTAAAGGAAACTGACCTGTATATCAGTGTGGATGAGCCAAGTTATGTTTCCCAATTGGAAAAGAAAACAGAAAACCTGGTGCTGGCTTTAAGATATGACCTGGAAGAATATATAGCTACAGACCCGGTATTTAAATCAACTCTTAAGCCCCATGCGCCTGCGCCCGGGGCTCCTTTGCTTGCCAGGACCATGTGCGATGCAGCCCGGGTGGCTGGAGTCGGTCCGCTGGCGGCCGTGGCCGGCGCCTTTGCCGAAGCTGTGGGCAGGGAATTGTTAAAAACCTGTAAAGAGGTTATCGTGGAAAATGGCGGCGATATTTTCATGGCTGCCACCCACAAAAGGAGGGTGGCCGTTTTTGCCGGTAAATCCCCTTTTACAGGTCGTCTTGCTATTGAAATATCGCCTGAAAAGACCCCCCTGGGTATCTGTACTTCATCCGGAACTGTGGGTCCATCTCTAAGTATGGGTAAAGCAGATGCGGTTATTATTATATCAGCTTCAACCCCCCTGGCAGATGCTGCCGCTTCAGCGGCGGGGAATGTGGTCAAAAATAAAAAGGAAGTCAAAAAGGGAATTGAAATTGCCCGTAAAATCCCCGGAATTCTTGGAGCTGTTGCCATCAAGGATGACAAAATGGCAGCCTGGGGTGATGTTGATATTATCCCTCTCAGTCCCCCCCAGTCAGTTTGATTTGTTGACAATACCGGATTGACAGTGCTAAAATAATAACGTTAAATTCGAGGGGAGGTATTTCATTATGTCAGGCCATTCCAAATGGGCCAATATAAAACACAGAAAAGGCAGGCAGGATGCCAAGAAGGCCAAGATATATACCAAAATTGGCAAGGAAATTGTCATAGCCGTCAAGCAGGGCGGCAGTGACCCTGATGCCAATGCCCGCCTGAAGACTGTTATCCAGAAGGCCAGGGATAACAATATGCCCATGGACAATATTACCAGAAACATTCAGAAGGCTTCCGGAGAATTGGAAGGCGTTAATTATGAGGAATTTCCATATGAAGGCTATGGTCCCGGCGGCGCTGCTGTTATGCTTGACATAATGACAGACAACCGGAACCGGACAGCCGGTGAGGTCAGGCATCTGTTTTCCAAGTTTGGGGGCAACCTGGGTGAGTCGGGATGTGTGGCCTGGATGTTTGACAAAAAAGGACTCATCATGATTGATAAAGAGGATTTGAAGGCTGACCCGGATGATGTGATGATGACAGCCCTGGATGCAGGTGCGGAGGATATGAAAGAAGATGAGGACAGTATCGAAATCACCTGTGGACTGGAAGAATTCGAGGCCGTTGAGGCTGTTTTGCGTGAAGCCGGTTTACCTGTCAGTGTGGCAGAAATAACCATGATTCCGCAAACCACTGTAGCCCTTGAGGGCAGTGAGGCCGAAAAGATGCTTAAGCTTATGGATGCCCTTGAGGACCATGATGATGTGCAGAATGTGTATTCCAATTTTGATATTGATGATGAAATGATGGAATAAGGCGAAAAATTTGATATGCATGTATAAACCCTCCTTCAAATGGAAATAACTACTAATTAATTACACCCATTGAAAGGAGGGTTAACTATGTTTCGCAGAAAAGACAGCAAAGTCATGTATGTCGGTATTGCCATAATTTTTTTAATGTGTTTTGCTTCGGCATATGGCATTTACAGTAAAAAGGGGACGATGTACCGACCGGGAACCACCGCTTCCGGAAATCCTAAAGAAGTCAGGCCGGCAATAGGGAAAGACACCCTGATTTTTGAAGAAATCAGATACACATGTGGGGACACGGCCACTACCAGAATTCCGACAACTTCAGACCTGATAGGAATGGAGTTTGCCGCACTGGTCAGTGAATATCCCTCTGAAGAAGGATGGAGTATTGATGACACCAAGGAAAACACCCTTATCCTGGCCCGTATTGAAGACCGGGTTTGTCTCTATCACAGGGACTACCGGCATCTGGGCATCAGTGACGGATTTCTGGCAGTATATGAAGGGCCGCTGGGCTGTAATCACAAAGTATTGCTGAGAGAAAATATTGAGGTGGAAAACCTGCCCCCGGAACTGCAGAATGAACTGGTTATGGCTAATGATTATGAAAACCAGACCCAGGATACCCAGGGATTACTAAAATCATTGTACGAATTTGAAACCGAAGAAAAGCTTAATATGGCTCTGGAGAATTTCGACGAATTTCAACAATAGAGCTGACTGCCAGGCGGTTAATGGTTAAAAAACTAACCATTAACCGCTTTTGGTTTACATATTTTAGAATGATAGGCCCAGGCAGGATAAGTTCGGGTGAATGTCGAAATGTTTTGGAATGGAAAGGGGCTGAAGTATCAATGCTGGTTCTGGGAATAGACCCCGGTTCTGCCATAACAGGTTACGGAATAGTGAAACAGACCGGAAACAGGCTGGAAGCTGTGGATTACGGTTGTATCCGGACTTCTCCCGACCTGTCGCTGGAATTAAGGCTGCAAAAGATATATAAAGGGATAAAAGAGCTTATAGATACATACAGCCCGGAACATTTTGCGATAGAGGAGCTGTTTTTCAATAAAAATGTCCGCACTGCACTGACGGTGGGTCACGCCAGGGGTGTGATTATGCTTGCGGGAGCGGATGGCGGCCTTCCGGCTCATGAATATACGCCTCTTCAGGTGAAACAGGCGGTGGTAGGTTTTGGCCGGGCAGAAAAGACTCAGGTTCAGCATATGGTGAAAACCATTTTGAACCTGCCGGACATTCCCAGGCCTGATGATGTCGCTGATGCTTTGGCTGTGGCCATTTGTCACACCCATTACTATAAAATGGCTAAAATTATCGGAGGTAATAAATGATATCATTCTTAAGAGGAAGAGCGGTAAATACGGGAACAGACCATGTGGTCATAGATGTCGGCGGAATCGGGTACAAGGTCTTTGTCCCCACCACAGTTATCGGTAAGGCAGCTGATCCGCAGCAGGATATAACCCTTCATACATACCTCCATGTAAGGGAAGACGCGATGCAGTTATTTGGATTTATGGCAGAAAGTGACCGCGGCATATTTGAACTGCTCCTTCAGGTGTCCGGGATAGGACCCAAAGTGGCTTTGGCGGTTTTATCTGCCACAACTGTGCCTTCATTGGTCCAGGCTGTAATCAATGAACAGGTCAATGTGCTGACACAGATTCCGGGTGTGGGCAAAAAAATGGCACAGCGGGTAATTGTCGAATTAAAGGATAAATTTGCTAAAATAGATGTTGGCGGTGACGGTGACAGCGGTATGACGGAATTTGTTCCAGGCCCGGAGGATACTGCGGGAGATGCCCTTCAAGCCCTGGCCGCACTTGGGTATAACCCTGCTGAGGCTAAAAAGGCACTGGCTAAAGTGGTGGCCGGCAATAAGGACCTGGCTCTGGAAGAAACCGTCAGGCTGGCTCTAAAGGAATTGGGGCGGTAAGTCAGGAGTCAGGAGACAGGAGACAGGAGTCAGGGGTCAGTAGATGAAGCCGGTTGATTCTGGCAGGGAAGCCAATTTTGTTGTGGAGGTTTAGATGGAAGAGCGTATTGTTTCATCAGGTGTCAAAGAAGAGGACATTGAAATAGAATATAGCCTGAGACCGCGCAGGTTATCAGAGTATATAGGACAATCCAAAATAAAGGAAAACCTTTCTGTTTTTATAGAAGCCGCCCAGGGCAGGGGAGATTCTCTGGACCATGTGCTCCTGTTTGGCCCGCCCGGTCTTGGAAAAACAACACTTGCCCATATTATTGCCAATGAGATGGGTGTCAGTGTCAGGATAACTTCAGGCCCGGCGATAGAGCGGCCCGGAGACTTGGCCGCCATACTTACCAACCTCTCCGATGGTGATGTTTTGTTTATTGATGAGATTCATCGTTTAAACCGCAGTGTGGAAGAAGTTCTTTATCCGGCTATGGAAGATTATGCTTTGGATATAATAATAGGCAAGGGGCCTAGCGCCAGGTCCCTCAGGATAGACCTGCCCAGCTTTACCCTGATTGGGGCCACTACCCGTGCCGGTCTGCTGACATCACCATTAAGAGACCGTTTTGGTGTCATCAGCCGGTTGGAATTTTATGATACCACTGAACTGACTGAAATAGTGGTCAGAGCAGCCAGGATTCTTGGAGTGGAAATTGACAGTGAGGGGGCCGTGGAAGTTGCCACACGTTCCCGGGGGACCCCCAGGGTGGCCAACAGGCTGCTGAAGCGGGTCCGTGATTATGCCCAGGTCCGGGCAGATGGCCGGATTACCCTTGAGGTGGCCCGGCAGGCCCTGACCATGCTGGAGGTAGACCGGCTCGGACTTGATAACACCGACCGCAGGCTTCTGTCGACAATGATCTGCAAATTCGGCGGTGGGCCTGTGGGGCTGGATACCCTCAGTGCGGCAACAGGCGAAGAGTCTGACACAATTGAGGATGTTTATGAACCTTACCTTTTGCAGCTTGGTTTTATTAACCGCACACCCAGGGGCAGGGTGGTTACCTCATCAGCTTATGAGCATATGGGGATAGCCCCTGGTGACAAACCGGATCAGCAAAACCTGTGGAAATAGGCAAAGGAGTTATCTTATGGGAGACTTTAGTTCCTTGGGAAAAATGATTATGTTATTTGGTGCCGTCCTGCTGGCGCTGGGGTTTTTAATTGCGTTTGGAGGCAAGATATTGCCTATTGGCAGGCTGCCGGGCGATATCTTTGTACGGAAAGGTAATTTTACCTTTTATTTTCCTTTGGTTACCAGTATAATCTTAAGCATAGTATTAACGATTTTGTTGAATATTTTCTTCAGAAAATAAATTTTGACCCTTAGAAAACAATAACTGTTTTCGAACAATATTATTAATGGAGGAGGTGTAAACCGCCATGGGGTTTCTCTTCCAGAAAAGAACTTCACAAGGGGAAGCTGAAGACTGCGGAACGCTGGTCCTGGAGGTACAAAAGGGAAACGGCATGGCGCGGGAACGGCTGCTCCGAAGTTACACCCCTTTTATTCTAAAGACCGTATCAAAGGTAAGCGGACGATATGTCCGTATGGGAGAAGACGATGAGGTCAGTGTGGGTCTGATGGCTTTTAATGAAGCCATGGACTGTTTTGACACAACCAAAAACATTTCATTTATCAGTTTTGCTGAAACTGTTATTAAACGAAGGCTGATAGACTACTTCAGAAAAGAATCGACTGTCAGCAAAAGGACAGTACCAATGTCCAGTTTCGAGCAGGAAGATGATGAAAACACTGAGGGTATCCAATATTATCTGGAAGCCAGACAGTCGGTAGAAGAGCACCAGGCCAAAAATATCGCTGCTGACCGTAAAGAAGAAATTATTACCTTTACCAAAAAGTTGGCGGAGTTTGGCATCAGTTTTCAGGAATTGGTCCAGGTATCACCTAAACATGAGGATGCCCGCATCCGGGCAATGGAAGTGGCCGGTATAATTGCTAATAATGCCGATTTGGCTGCTCACCTGTTAAGCAAAAGAGAACTGCCCTTGAAGCAGCTGGAAAAATCAGTTAATATCAGCCGTAAAACATTGGAAAGACAGAGGAAGTATATCATCGCCATCACGCTGATTCTGATACATGATTTTGAATATCTGAGAGAATATATTGCCAAGGCTCTTTAAGGAGAATATATTGGGCAAGGCTCTCTAAAGAGAATATGTTGCCAAAGCTCCGGTAAGTCTTGAATCTTCAAGAAAGGAGGGGACAATATGGAAAGGGTAACAGGGGTTGTCATGGAGACCAAGGGAAACCATGTGGTTTTAATTACCCCAAAAGGTGAGTTTAAACGTGTCAGAATTACCGGAAAATTACCTGGGATTGGTGAGGAAGTCCATATTCCGGTAGCCCGGAAACGTTTCTTTAATTTGCCCAGAGCCAGTTGGGCAGCGGTTGCTGCGGCTGTTATCCTGTTATTGTCAGCCAGTCCCCTGCTTACTGTGCTGAATCAACCGCCGGAATTTGCCACAGCTTATGTATCTATTGATATTGGTCCAAGCATCGAACTTACCAGGAGCAATCGGGAGAATGTTCTCGAAGCACATGCTTATAACTCCGAAGGTAAGAAAATTCTTGAAAAGCTTAACCTGAAGGGTATGAAAATTGATGAAGCGGTTACCTCAATTACCAGGGAGGCCGTAGAAATGGGTTACATCCAAAATGTTGACGGAAATTCGGTCCTGATAAGTGTTGCCCCTCTGCCTGATTCAGGGTTGGAAAAGGATGCTATCGAAAAAGCAGTTCTGGCATCTGCCAATAATGTCCTTGCAGACAGTAAGATTAACCGTGAAGTCAAAACTATCAGTGTGCCTTCCGATATCAGGGAAAGTGCCAGGGTTAAAGGGATGTCTACCGGTAAGTATGCCCTTCTTATTGAGGCTGTCAATGAAGGCTTGACGGTTACTGAAGAAGAGATGAAACAAAATAGCATTGACGAAGTAATCTCACAGGCGGGCGGCCAGACGGAGATGATTATCGGAATGGCCCAGACTGAGAAACAGTTTGAAATCAAGGAGCAAAAATATATTGCCCTTGCCGGCGCCAAAAAAGGAAATGATGATACCCGTTCCGGTATTGTTGATATAAGGCCTTCGGCCGGCAGCACAGATACAGGGTCTGATACGGAAACAACGGATGGTAAGATAAGATTTATTGATCCCATCATAAGGAATGGTTGGCTTAATGACATTGGGGAACCGGCCGGCTCTCAGAAACCGGCTGCTGCAGTGACAACTGTTCCCGGCAGCCAGGGGGCCGGCAGTCAGCAGCCAGGGACACCGCAAAACGGCGCTGATACCCCGGCAGCAGGTCCGGTTGAAGATCCCAACAATGTTAATGATAAGGTCTATGAAAATACCAGGGATAATTACATGGGGCCTGAACTACCCGGTGATATTACCGGAACAGAGGAACCGATGTACATCCTGCGCCCCAAATTTTAATTCAAATACAACAGGGCTGTCTCTGAAGTTGTGAAGGAGGCAGCCTATTTATTTTCCCCCATGGCAGGAAACTGAGCTGATTTTGTCGAAATCCCTTAGTAATACTGCATTGGGAGGGATTTTACATTTGGCGGGCTTAAATAGATTAACCGGAAAACTGCTTATATTATTAACTGCTGCCGTACTGATGTTTTTGATGTCGGCAGTGCCTGTCCTGGCCCAGATTCCGGAAAAAGTCAGGGTGGGAATCATCACATCAAATACAGGGTCTTCGTACCGCAATGCGGCCTCGATTACGTTTTCAGTCAAGGGAAGCTACCAGATTGTTGACCTCGCCGCCATTCCGGGGGATGAAGTGATTGGGATACCGGCAGAAGGCGAACAGTGGCAGGTTTATTACCTTCCCAGCGGTGTGCAGGTTTATAAAAATGGGAATGCACAGAAAATAACCACAGGTTCTGTTATGGTCAGGGAAGTTACCCATAGTTCCGATAACAGGGTCTTACTTGCCGGATACACCAACCTGGAAGGCGCCGGTACAAATATCGGCAAATGGTACCGGGGAAACATGGAATTTCGCAACTCGGGCAGCGCTGTGACAGCGATCAATGACCTCCCCATGGATGAATACCTCTATGGTGTTGTGCCCCGGGAGATGAGTAACGGCTGGCCCCTGGAATCGTTAAAGGCACAGGCGATTGCAGCACGTACCTATACTGTGGCCAATTATAACAAGCGGATTGTTGAAGGATTTAATGTTATTGATACCCAGTACGACCAGGCTTACGGCGGCTTTAACAGCGAGGGTGCCAATGCCACCAGGGCTGTCGATGAGACTTCAGGGAAGATAATTGTTTATAATGAAAGACCGATAAGCGCAGTCTATCACTCTACCAGCGGGGGTCATACTGAGGGGAATGAAAATGTTTGGGGTACTGACCCGGTCCCTTATTTGAGGGGGAAACCTGACCCGTACAGCACTGTTCACGGTTATGCCAACTGGACATTTACCGCTTCTTTGGATGATGTCAGGAACAGGGTTATCCAGGCAGGGCACCAGATAGGTCCAATCAGCTCGTTTAAACTGGACAAGTTTCCTTCAGGACGGGTGGACTCTGTAATGATAACAGACATAAACGGTAATACTGTTACTATGACCGGGACCGGTTTCGGTCAGATGTTTAACCCCAGTTTTTATACTTATTTAAGCAGCACCAATTTCATGAGCCGGTTTTTCGATATCAGGACAGACCAGGTTACCAAACCAAGTTATACGGTCCTAAACGGCTCAGGGCAGAAGGCCTCGGTAGAAGGAACAAAACTTTACGGGGTAAGCGAAGAAGGCGCTGCAGCTGTGCTTAATCAAACCAGTGCAGAGTTTTACGCGCTTGATGCCAATGGGGCTTCAGCTTTTAATAAATCTGCCACCGGTATGGTGGTCTTCGAAGGCCACGGTTGGGGGCATGGTGTCGGGATGTCCCAATGGGGAGCATATGAAATGGCCAAACAGGGCAAGAATCACCTGGATATTTTGACGTTTTACTATACAGGAGTTGAAGTTACCGACGATTATGATGGCTGATAAGCAGTCTGCTATAATGATTTAATAATTAGTCGCGCAAGTGAAATGCCGGTTTCCGGGGTCAGCGGGACCGGCATTATGAATTGTGCCGTTAGAAATGGCCTGTTTATAAAGGAGACAGAAGTGTGAAGCTATCCGAATTTGATTATTACCTTCCCGAGGAATTAATTGCCCAGGAGCCCGCCGAATCAAGGGATAAATCCAGGCTCCTGGTTTTGCACCGGGATACCGGCGCCATAGAACACCGGCGGTTTACTGACTGTATAGAGTATTTCAGACCTGGAGATGTTTTGGTACTGAATAATACCCGGGTTATTCCCGCAAGGCTGATAGGTGTCAAGGAAGGGACCGGGGCCAGGATTGAAGTTGTGCTGTTAAAAAGAGCTGCTTTAAATACATGGGAGACCCTGGTAAAACCGGGGAAAAGGGTCAGGCCCGGTACCAGAATTACCTTCGGTGACGGTATGCTGACTGCAGAGGCTGTTGGCAGCACAGAAGCCGGAGGCCGGGTACTCTGTTTTAGTTATCACGGCATATTTGAAGACATCCTTGACCGGCTGGGGCAGATGCCCCTCCCCCCGTACATCAGGAAAGAGCTTCATGACAGGGAAAGGTATCAGACGGTTTATGCCAGAGTCCCCGGGTCTGCTGCTGCTCCCACTGCAGGACTTCATTTCACACCGGAACTTTTGGAGAGAATCAGGTGTGCGGGTATTGAGAAAGCCGAATTGCTGCTCCACGTGGGACTGGGAACTTTCAGACCGGTTAAAACTGAAAATATCCTGGAACACAAAATGCACGCAGAATATTATGAAATGAATCCAGAAGCTGCGACTGCGGTCAACAGGGCTAAAAAGGAAGGGGGCCGTGTGATCTCAGTAGGGACAACCACTACCAGGACCCTGGAAACGTCTGCCGATGATAATGGCATGGTCAGTCCCGGCAGCGGGTGGACAGATATTTTCATATACCCGGGTTATCAGTTTAAGGCTGCTGATATTCTGATAACAAATTTTCACCTTCCCAAATCCACCCTCCTGATGCTGGTTTCTGCATTTGCGGGCAGGGAAAAGGTATTGGAGGCTTACCGGCAGGCCGTCTCTCAAAAATATCGTTTTTTCAGCTTTGGTGATGCCATGTTAATAGTATAGTTTGCCTTTATTATACAGTTTTGCTATAATGGACAGATAGAAGTTAGAAATTAAAGCTTAATGATAAAATTTTAAACATAAAATAACGGGCGGGTGGCAAGGTATATTGGCAGTAAGATATGAACTGATAAAAGAATGCAAACGAACCGGAGCGCGCCTGGGAAGGCTGCAGACTCCTCACGGAATTATTGAAACACCTGTGTTTATGCCTGTGGGTACCCAGGCCACCGTTAAGGCAATGACTCCTGAGGAACTCAAGGAACTTAAGGCGGAAATAATATTAAGTAATACATATCACCTTTTTCTCAGGCCCGGTGAAGACCTTATCAGGGAGGCCGGGGGGCTGCACCGCTTTATGAACTGGGATAGGCCTATCCTGACCGACAGCGGGGGATTTCAGGTATTCAGCCTGGGACCGCTGCGTAAGGTAGCTGAGGATGGCGTGACTTTTAAGTCTCATATTGACGGTTCCACTCACTTTATGAGTCCTGAGAGAGCCACCCGGGTACAAATGGCTCTCGGCTCCGATATAGCAATGGCGTTTGATGAGTGTGCCCCATATCCCAGTACCAGGGAATACACCGAAGCAGCCCTGGAGCGCACCACCCGCTGGGCGGCAAGGTGTAAGGATGCTCATCACCGTGAAGATCAGGCCCTCTTTGCCATAGTCCAGGGTGGGATGTATCAGGATCTTCGGGAGCGGAGCGCCCGGGAGCTGACTGCAATGGATTTCCCCGGTTATGGAATCGGGGGCTTGAGTGTAGGTGAGCCGAAGCCGCTGATGTATGAAATGCTGGAATATACAGTACCCCTGCTTCCCGCAGGAAAACCGCGGTATCTGATGGGGGTCGGTTCACCTGACTGCCTGATTGAAGGCGTGATCCGCGGTGTTGATATGTTTGACTGTGTCCTGCCCACGCGCATTGCCAGGAATGGAACAGTGATGACCTCACATGGCAGGCTGGTGGTGAGAAACGCAAATAATGCCCGGGATTTCCGCCCCCTTGATGAGGAATGCTCGTGTTATGCCTGCCGAAACTATACCAGGGCTTACATCAGGCACCTTTTTAAGGCAGACGAAATTCTTGGCTTGCGGCTGACTACCATCCATAACCTGCATTTCCTGCTTAACCTGATGAAGGAAATCAGGGCAGCGATTGCCGGGGATTCCCTCCCTGAATTCAGGGACAGGTTTTTTGCCAAATACGGTTATGAGCAGGCAGATGCTGAATAATAACGGGATGTATTTAGGAAGGAATATGAGTAGTATAACTTACAGTAAAGGGGGGAAACAACTATGGAACAGTACGGCACCACGATAATATATTTCGCAGTCCTGGCGGCCATATTCTATTTTATGCTGATTCGTCCTCAGCAGCAGAGGAAAAAACAGCACCTGCAGACTGTCGAAAGTCTTGAACCGAATGTGAAGGTTACTACCATTGGAGGAATTATCGGAACAGTTGTAAACGTCAGAGAAAAAACCATCATTCTGAAAGTAGCAGATAACGTAAATATTGAAATGCTGAAATCATCTGTTGCTTACTTAGGCGATGGAGAATAAGTCAAGCTGAACAAGGGCGGGAACAGACCTGCCCATTTTTTTTTACTTGCATACTAAATAGTATTATCTTGCCACTGTCAAGTTGTGATAGGGTATATAGAAAGACAGGTAACGGAAACCCCATGCTAGTATAATGAGGAAAGGGCGGGAATTTTTGGCTTTTTCTTTTTTCTACAATGCTATGGAAGGGGTTTTTGTTTTTTATATTCGTTTAGTCCATTAAAGATTTGTATTTGCATACCACTAAAACCGCATTTTATACCACTAAACTGGGTTTTTAACCCAAAAGATAAAAATCGATTGGATAGTTATGATAAAATGACCAATAGATGAATACAAAAAGGAATAAATGGAAATTATGAATAGGTTTCTCTGTTAAGTTCACTAAAAATGTGTGGACTTTAATCGGGATTTGCATAGTGGAATAAAACCAGAGGACTGTATAACTGTAAAAGGCAAGTATTTTTGGACAAATTTCGGCAAATAATTCCCCCTACTTTTACTCCTTAAGAACATTGTCTCTATTTTTAAGCCGGTAGCTATCATCGGTCCAGAATGGCAACAGTTATTGCCGGGTTCTGCAGTAATTCTGCCCATTCTTCAAACCCTTTGTTTGAGGTGATTATGACCGACCGTTGTTTATAGAGGTTAGAGATCATCTGAAAGAAGAGGTTTGATTCCTGGTGTGATATTGGCTGGAAACCTATTTCATCAATAATCATAAGTCTGAGTTTATGATTTTTCTTAGTCTTTGTCTGGCTCTGATTGATATCTCCTCAGTTTAAAACAGTTTAATCAGCTTGTCCATAGTTACAAAGACTACCTTATATCCCTTGTTCAACAGCATAGCCAGATCATTGCCAGGTGCATTTTACCTACTACCGGAAGGGCCTAAGAATAATTATGTTATAAGCTGATTCAATCCAAGCCAGGTCTAAGAGCTGATTGATTTGACGTTTCGTAACCGAGTTATTGAAGGTATAGCCATAATCTTCCGGGGTCCGCATATAAGGGAATTCTGCTGAACTTAAACGGCGTTCCCTGGCTCTTTTATCTCTTGCCGTTAGCATTTATGATGTTATGGAGAAATCGAGATACGAAACTTCTTTGCCGTTTATGTCCGGCAATAACTGGTCAATATTGTCCCTGATATGTGATAAACCAAGAGCTGTAAGTGAATTCAAGGTTTCTTCGTATATGGACATTATTTGCCACGTCCGCATACTAGCCATATAATCGTTGTTTATTATACCGATTACAATAAATTCATTTTTACTGAAATTCTATGTGAAGGTTGATAAAAAATGGAATATTATTGAAGGAGGATACAAATGTTTTTTAAGATACTTGAGGAAAACCAATATATTTATTATGAAAACTACTTGCTTGCTCCCGAAATAATTTCAGCTTTTCATAAAGAATGCCAGGAAAAGAAGATTAGACGCAGAATGAAAAAAGTTCCACCAATGTTAAATACTCAGGGTATAAGTAAAATTATTGAAGACTCAAGTCGTCTGTTATCAATGATCAAACCCATAATAGAACAGGAACTTTATCCTAATTTTGTAGAAGAAAAGCTAATTATCCTTTGTAACAATGAGGGATACATTATATATTTAATGAGTAGCCCCAAAGTCCTTGAATTATGTTATGGTTTAAATATAAAGCTGGGAACATGTTTTAGAGAAGAAGTTTGCGGGACAAATGCTATAGCTTTGTCCATGCGATATAAAAGATTAATTGCTGTAAAAGGGGAACAGCACTATTGTGATATATTTAAGGGTTGGAATAGTATAGCTGCACCGATAATGACACCTAAAGGTAAGATTATTGGCTATTTTAACATTTCCATGGATAATAGAGAAAAATTGGGTAATATAATAGCTCTTGCGCAGTTAACCGTAAAATATATAGAAACAGTTTATATGGAAAAGTCAAGTAGTGAAATGCTACCTTCAAAAAGTGTTTCCATCGAATTGCTTAACAATTTCAGAACACTAAGTAAACGAGAAAGGGAAGTTTTTTGCTTAATGGTAAAAGGGAAGACCGTGACCGAAACAGCGGAGATTATTAAAATAAGTTATGAGACAGTGAAAACATATAGGAAAAGACTTTACAACAAAATGGGAATCAATAGTAGAAATGAATATTTCGAAAGAATACAGGAATTAAGGTTTTTAATTGAGTATTATGCAAAATAATTTGCCTTAGAAATCAAGAATTTTCTGAGAAAATAGAAGGACATCACACTAAACGAGGAGCATTCCTGTAACGAATTAAAATGAGGTTTGAAATAGAGAGTACCTCCTGTTAACATACGAGGTGTCAGCTTCAAGAAGCGACCCTTAAATAACAGAGGAGGTACTCAAGATGAAGTTTAACCAAAATCAACGAATTATGCAAGTATTAGAAACAATATTAATTACGGTTTAGACATTGCTAAGCATAAACACGTTGCCCGAGCTAAGGACTTCCGGGGAATAGAAGTTGGTAAGGCTATCACGTTCCAAAACAGCAGAAATGGTCTTGACGGGTTAGTGCATTGGCTCCGTACCCTGATAGTAGAGCATAAAAAACACAACCAATCCCCCTGACACCAGTATAATCCTGGGTGGTCCGTCAAGCCCGAAGCCTCCTACGGTCTCTAAGCCCACAAATGTTCGCTAAGAGACCATACGTCGATTACGAGCTTGACGGGAGTTGAAAAAGTGGTATCCAATATAACAGGAACAACTAATCACCGAAACTCAGCATTTTCCAAAAGTAAGTACATTGAGCTTAGACCAAGTCGAGGAGCTTTATCTGGTCTACACCCCATGGATAGGTGGAACGAAGGAATGTGAGGGCCGTAGAAGGACCTGTGAGACATGGGGGAGGGTAAACCACCAAGAGTAATGTGGAGATCCATTATGCAACCCAAAATATTATTATGAGCAAATAATTTATCATCCATGAAGTTGTAAGCTGCCAATAAATGACGTACTCCATGACTATAGGTATCCGGAATACGTTCTGTTTTCATTTTTTCTGACCAGCATTGACCAGCGAATGGTCTTATTTCCAAGGCACCAAATTCATCATAACAAATCACTCTTCCATCTTTTGGGTACTCTAGCACCGCTGTTACATATCAGGCTCAAAAGAACTAGATCACATCTTTCGCCTTTATCTGAAGATAGTTGTCCCCCAATAGGGGGACTAATTACATAAAAAATTTAGTAAAATCCCCCTCTTGGGGGACATGAAATTTATGGTAATATATGATATTATTAAAATAAATGGTAATATATGAATGAGAGCAATAGGTAGATGTCATCAGGATAGTATAGTTACTGTTGCTTAGCTTATTAATGGAAAAAACTTTATATTAAGGTAAGCGATTTCCGTTTTGAAAATTTTAGCGGGTATTTTAGGGATAAGGTTGGATGAAAAGGTGATTTTTTTTAAAGGTGAATATAAAGTTCTAAAAAGAGTCCTATTATTAATAAAACCATATAAAAAGAAGATTATTGCAATTTTTCTATGCATAATTATATCTTCAGGAATTAATATACTGGTTCCTTTTATAAGTAAAGAGATTATTGATAAGGGGTTAGTGTCGCAAGATTTTAGGGTTATAATTAAATTTTCATTAGGAGTATTTTTATTAGTAATAGTGGATCAGGGTATTGGTCTATTTCAGACAAAATATTATGCTTACTTAAATTCCATGTTTAGGTATACCTTATCAAAAAATGCTTTTAAACATGTTCTTAAGCTTAAGATGCAATATTTCAACAATGTAAACTTTGCTGAAATAATGAATAATTTGAACATTGATATAGCTAATATTGCCAGCATACTAGATAGGGGAACTTTTTTAATTATAAATCAAGTTTTTAAGTTTATTGGTGGTTTAATAGGATTGATGATTATTAGTTGGAAACTTACAGTTATAGTAATATGTATGGTACCCATAAGATACTTCTTAGTTAAATACCTTGCTCAAAAAAGAATGAGCCTATTTCAGCAATACATAGATTGCAACAGAGAGTTTTCCGCATGGTATGGTGATACAATTAGTGGCGTGAAAGAAATAAAACTATGGGGTGCGGATAGGTTAAAATTAGGACAATTTATCAATAAGAATAGAAAGATTATGAAGTTAAATATAAAAATAATTTTTATGGATAAATTAAACGAATTTTCTGAAACGATTTTGTTTCAATTTATAACAAGTAGCATTTATATAATTGGTGCACTTTTATTATTTCATCATGATTTTACTATAGGAAGTCTGTTTGCTTTCATAACATATAGTGTATATGTTACTATGCCAATATCAGCAATTTTAAATATAGGTTACAGTTTTTCGAGTGTCATTCCATCAACAAATAGATTCTGTGAATTCCTAGATATGGAGACAGAGTTTGAAAAATCAAATGAAAAAATGTTAAAAATAGTTAAAGACGAAGAATTTAATATAAAATTTGAAAATGTCAACTTTTCATATAAAAAGGGGCAAAAATTACTAAGTAATGTTAACTTTGAAATTCGACAAGGAGAAAAAGTTGCATTAATAGGTTCAAATGGCTCGGGAAAAAGTACATGTATAAATTTAATTTTACGACTTTTCAAACCTACCAGCGGAAAAATTTTATTAAATGGCAAAGACATAAATCTCTTTAAATTAAGGGACTATAGAGAACTTATATCGGTCGTTAATCAAGATTTATACCTCTTTAATTCAACGATTGAGGATAATATAATGTTGTCTTCTAAAAATAATGAATGTCTGATCTATAAAGCAGCTAAAGAAAGCGGTGCTTCTGAATTTATTGATAAGATACCTAAAAAATATAAAAGTAAAGTTGGTAGGAACGGATCAAAGCTATCGAGTGGCCAAAGACAGAAGATAGCAGTAGCGCGTGCTTTTGCACGGGATTCAATTGTGTTTATTTTTGATGAAGCTACTGCAAACTTTGATAAGGAGTCTGAAAAATATTTAAGTGATTTAATTAACATTAATTATAAGGATAAGACTATTATTGTGATATGTCATAACCAGAGGTTATTAAAAAAAGTTGACAAAATTATTGTATTAGAAAATGGAGAAATATTAGAAGTAGGTTCCTATGAGGAGTTATATGCAAAGAATATAATAAATAGAGTGATATGATGGATTCTATACACTAACGGTAATGTTTCTGAAACAGGCTATTTCTTGAGAGAGGCCACCTCGGGGCAACATGCCAGTTATGGTACAAAGACTTTCTGAAAAAACAGGGTTTTATCGTTAATATGAGCCGCAAAGATAATTGCTATTGGCAACCTATTAAAAATGAACTGATTTACGGTTGAGATTTAAACTTACGAAAGGCCAAGCAAGCTATTTTCGAGTACACTGAGGTATTTTATAAGCGTAAGCACTACATTCAATCTGGATTAGCTCTCTCCGGTTGATTTTAAGCAAACGCTTATGGAAAAAGTCGCGGCTTAGCTCAGCCGCATAAAGCTTTTTCTAAAACACATAGATCCGTTGTAGGCCTGTCATCCAGTAGAGATTGTAATTAAGTGAAGGAATCTGTTGTTACAGTGTCTCTGAAAACAGGAGATAAACTGTCAATGGCAATTGAAAATTCACCCTTTCAAGCAAACGAATTTTCACCCACTAACTTGTATCCAATGTTTTTTGAGAAGGCGTGCCCTTTGCTTCTCTTTCTAAAGTAGCCTGTTAGAATAGCAGTTGCAATTTATCACCCCATTGACCAAATCCCTCGTTACTAGTCAGTACAATTGAACATATCTGCGATAAGTCGCAGTTTTACGTGTCTATTATATCGGGGACCGCCAAATTAAGACTGCGTGTCTTAAAGGAATTGCGCTCATAATTGGCTAGGTATCTTTCAATGTCTATTAAGCATTTTTGGTTTCCAGATTTTTTGTGCCGCGGAACAAAGTTTGGAAAACAAAAATATATGGTCACAGGAAGAATCGCGAACTTCTATGACCAATATCGCTAATTTGAGGAGGTGACACGAAAATGAGAAAACTTGGTAAGAAAATTGGTGTAGCAAAAAACACTGTACAAGCATATTCGCCATGTGGGAACGGTTGTTTATGTAGAAGTTGTAGCAGTGCTTCATGTACTTGCCTTATATTCTTGGATTCATATTACAACTATTCTGCTGGAGTAGATGTTTTAACTATGAACAATTACAATAACGATATGGCTGATCATAACTAATGTCTGAAAAAATGACGAGGGTATAATTCTTATGCCCTCGTCATTTAAAGTTGAATGGAGATGATTAAGTTGGAACTATGCGTACCAAATATTTACTTATTTAATACAAGAAGAGAAAAATATTTCTACGATGTAAACAAGCATAAAATAGTAAAAATAGGAAAAGAAGTCTATAATACTTTACAAAAAATGCTTAATGGGGAAAAGATAGAACATGAGTTTATTACTCAATTAAAGAAGGAAGGATTTTTATCGTCAAAAAGGTTGGATGACTTAATTCATCCAATGGATAGTACAATTGAGGATTATTTGAATTTTAAATTGCGAAAGATTACCCTACAAGTTACTCAAGAGTGCAATTTTAGATGTTCCTATTGTACATATTCGGACGATTCAGCTAATAGAAAACATACAAATAAGAGTATGACTTGGGAAACAGCAAAAAAAGCTATAGACTTTTTAATAAATCATTCAATGGATACAGAAGTTATCAACGTTGGCTTTTATGGCGGGGAACCTTTACTAGAATTCGAGCTTATAAAGCAATGCATTAATTATACGAAACAGGTGGGGGAAGGCAAAACAATAACTTATACTATTACCACTAATGGAAGCTTAATAAACGAAAAAATATTAGTTTTTCTTTACGAAAATGACATACCATTGGTGATTAGTTTAGATGGACCCAAGGAAATAAACGATAAACACCGAAAATTTAGTCGAGGCAATTGTGGGACATTTGAAACGGTATACAATAAATTGAATTACATTAAAAGTAAATATCCGGATTATTTTAAAAAAATAACTTTTTCTACAGTGATAGATCCGGAATCTAATTTTAATTGTGCCGAAAAATTCTTTTCAGCCAACGAAATTTTGAAAAATAATACCATAACATCTACATTTATAAACGATCAATATTTAAAAAACAAGAACAAAATTAGCAAAGAATTCTATGATTCATGGGAGTACGAGAAATTTATTCTTTTATTGGCAATGTGCCAGAGAGTCAGAGAAAACAATATATCAAAGTTTTTTAGAAAAATGTTTGAGGAATTGAGGCAAACAATAAGCGAATTGCATCGACCTACAGAAGAACTTAAAGGTAAGGGACACCATGGGGGGCCATGTATTCCAGGGCAATTAAGGTTATTTGTTGATGTTGATGGTGATTTATTTCCATGTGAAAGAGTACTGGAATCGAGTAAAGCATTAAACATTGGTAATATTGAATACGGATTTGATGTAGAAAAAGCAAAAATGTTATTGAATATTGGCAGGTTGACTGAGAAAGAATGTAAAAATTGCTTTGCAGTAAGGGAATGCACAATTTGTGCTGGACAAGCAATAGATATAAGCACAGTCGAACATAATCTGTCAAGGGAGGTTAAACTGAAAAGTTGTGATGGAGTCAGAAAAAATATTGAAGATAGATTTAAAAGGGTCTGTGTATTAACTGAATTAGGGTATAAATACAATGACACAACTATAACCAATTTAGAATTGATGAGAAAAACAACATCCGGGAGGAATGAATGATGAATGATCAAATATTAATATATCCATATGATCTACAATTTACACCAATTTTACGTCATAGGGATTTGTTTAAAGCCAATGGTTCATTTACACTTTGTTCACCACCAGGTTGGGGATTAACAGATAAAGATGCCAGTTATTCCGATGGTGGACCATCATTAGATACAAAGGTACTAAGCAATTTCGAAGAACTATTAACTTTTTCCGATACTGTTTGGTTTACAGAATCGGAAAATAAAATTGCTTTTAATGAGTTTCTTTATTTCAAAATACAACAGGCAATTAAAGAAAGCAAAAATATAATATGTACCATAGATTTGAATGAGAAAATAACGGATATTAAAGACGCATGTAATAAGCGGAATGTTCATTTTGAATATAATTTAACTTCGTTTAATTTGTCGAACATTGAAAAACAAATAGAATTGAGTTATAAATTGGGAAATCATAAATTGTGTAGATTTAATACTCCGATTGTATTTGTTGCCGGTCTCACCGAAAAGCTGCACAAATTTGAGATACAACTCGTTCTAAGAGAATTGCTGCAAAAAATGGGATATAAGGTTAGCCAAATTGGTTCGAGAAATTTTTGTGAGATGTTAGGATTTCATTCCTTTCCAAGGTTTATGTACAGTAATTCAGTTAGCGAATCAACTAAAGTGTTATTATTCAATAATTATGTAAAAAAAATTGAATTGGAGGAAGCCCCAGATATTATTTTAATTGGGATACCTGGAGGTATTATGCCACTTTACGATGATGCAGCGAGCGGTTTTGGAATTCTTGCTTTTGAGATATCGCAAGCTGTAGTGCCAGATTTTACAGTATTTAGTGTTCCTTTTGAGGATCAACTTGATAAAGATTATTTTAGAAAAATATCTAGACTCTTGAAATATAGATTTGGATTGGATGTAAGTTGCTTTAATATTGCAAATAAGCAAGTTGACTGGGTTCAAGTAGATCAGGAAGGAAAAGAGTCATACTGCAAAGTTCACCAAGACTTAATAGAGAAAAAGATAAAAGATTTAAATAAAGACATGGAGTATCAATCTTACTTTAACATTTTAAATCCTGATGATGCTCTAAAAATGTCTACAATTCTTATAGATACATTGTGTAAATATGCCGAAGTTCAAAGTATTTGAGTAATTTAGGAGGAAAAATACATGAATAATAATGATTTGGAAATTGTTAAGAAGAAGCTAATAAGAATAATTCAGTGTGGGTTTGAAATAAACTTTCCTGACACATCTGAAACAATATGGGAATACAAATTACATGGGGACAGTATTGGGTTAAATGCAAACGATTTGCTTTATTTGTTTTTCGACATTGAGAAACAATTTAACATTCGAATTCCTCAAGAAGATATCTTAACTGGTAGATTCATGACAATGAAAGGAATTTGTGAAATAATTATGGAACAGCAAAATATATCAAGAGAATCTGCTTAATAACATTGGTATGTTAAGCAAGATGTCTTTAAGGCAAGCTATCTGACTGTAGTCATGACAGTAAAATGTAATTGAACCGAAATTTCAATAGGACAACGTAAAATCAGCGGAAAGCCCCCTGTGTTAGAATAGTTGTCACAGGGCTCCGAATGAAGTATAGTGAGTTAATAAAGTTCGGAGGAGGATAACAACCATGGCAAAATATAGTGAAGAGTTCCAAGTATTCAATTATGATGAGAATGATGCCGCCCCAGAATCAGTCTGTGAGTGAAATTGCTAGAGAAACAGGCCTCTCAGAAGGCACACTTCATAAATGGCGCAATCAAGCCCGAGCTAAGGGATTAGCCGTTCCTGGGGGTGAGCCGGAAGCGGAACGTTGGAATACCCAAGATAAATTCTCTATAGTCGTAGAAACTGCTAATCTTAGCGAGATAGAATTGGCTGAGTACTGCCGGAGCAAAGGTCTTTATGTTGAACAAGTGAATGCCTGGCGGGATGCATGCATTCAAGCTAATGGCGGTGTTGCCCAAGAAGCAACCAGGCTGCACAAGGAATTGCGCCATAAAGATAAAGAAATGAAAAAAATACAGCAGGAGCTTCGACGTAAAGAAGCTGCACTGGCGGAGACAGCAGCCCTGCTGGTGCTAAGAAAAAAAGCAAATGCGATTTGGGGGGACGGCGAGGACGCCTAATCAGCGCCTCAGATCGCGAGACTGCTATAATGCTGATTAAAGAAGCTACCCAAGCTGGTGCCAGAGAAAAAGCAGCCTGTGCAGAACCCCCTGTTTTAGAATAGTTGTCACAGGTCTCCGAATGAAGTATAGTGAGTTAATAAAGTTCGGGCTGATCTGGCAGTCGAGTTTATGATTCTAAAAAAACGATCGCTAGGACTATCCGGCAGTCTAAAAAATATGCATATATACGGTAAACAGCGCCAACAGCTCCTAGCACTAGTTGACGAAGGAGTTATTTTTGAACTTAGCCAAAAAAGTATCTGTGAGCTTATTCAAATTTCTGAACGGTGCATTCAAAGATGGCGTTTTTTGGCTGAAGAAAAGAAAGGAATCGAAAACCGACCGAAAAAACCGGTAAACCTTACAATGCTCTTACTCCGCTGGAAAATGAAATAATAAACCAAATGCTTGCATCTCGGGACTTAGCCGATGTCAGTTGCCGGGTATTAAGTATAATGGCAATGGAAAGAACAGGCTACTATATGTCTCATGTTACTTTCTGGCAAAGAATGAAAGCCAAAGGTATTAACGGAGCTAGGGGAGTATACGCCAATAGACGAGAAAAGCACAATAAACCGAATATTGGCGAAGTAAGTGGACCAAATCAGCTCTGGTCCTGGGATATAACCCATTTGCGAACTACTACAAAATATCAGTATTACTACCTATACGCTCTTTTGGATTTGATAGCAGGAAAACAATTGCCTGGCATGTCAGTGACAGTTTAAATAGTGATTATGCTCAAACCCTTTGGGACAAGGGTATTATTAACGAAAATCTATTGGACAAGGGTAAAACATTGCCCCGTTCCTTAAGTGACAGAGGCTCCCAATGAGGTCCAGGAGTACAAGATTCTTCTTTAACACTCTAGGAGTAACCCAGTACCTTTCCCGACCCAGGACACCAAACGATAACCCTCAAATCGAATCTCTGTTTAGCACTGTAAAAAACTCTCCAGACTATCATGGCCATTTTACCAGAAGAAGCAGAAGAGTACTTTGATACCTTCTTTAACTGGTATAATAATGAGCATTATCATACTGCTCTGGGAATGATCACACCTGCGGATTATCATGCAGGAAAGGCACCGGTAATCAGCGAAATCGAATCAAAGATGCAACCTTGGCTAGGCGCAGACAGTACAATTCATTACCAAAAAGTGCAGTAGCCTAAGTGAGATCCCCAAGGTGGCTGTCCTCGCTGTTAAAACAGATTGCCAGAGGCTCCCTGTCGAGGCTGGCCGTAAAGGCCACCCAACAGGGAGGCCTTTACATGGAGAAGATAAACTATTACCCTCTTCGGGCCAGCCACACCAGACCGAACGAATTATAAAATATTTAGTGACTAATTTGCCGACATTTATTGACTAACTGAACGCAGTAACGCTTTAACGTTTTAAACTATAAATCTGAAATATATATTCTTTATGTTATCCGAAAGCCATACTAATCGTTTTTTGTCTCAAAGACTAGTACTCTGTAAAAACTAAAAGTTGTATAGTTATCATCTGTATGTTACACTGACCCTAAGAAGGGGGGCAGTAGTATGGCTAAAGAGATATATAGCGTTACGCTAACCAAGGAGGAACGTAGAGAACTGCAAAAAACAGTTAAGTATGGAACATCTCCGGCTAAATCAATTTTACGTGCTAATATATTACTTTTGCTGGACGAAAACTCCGACACAAAAATGAGCATTGCAAAGATTGCCGAGGTACTTAACACGTCTACTACCACAGTGATGAAGGTCAAGAAATCATATTTCGAGAAAGGCGCTCAAGCCACATTAAAGCGCAAACAAAGGAAAACTCCTCCGATAGAAGCAAAGATTACAGGTGAAGTTGAAGCGAAGATTATTGCTCTAAGCTGCGAAGAACCGCCGGAAGGTTATTCCCGTTGGACGCTAAGGCTTTTGGCCGATAAAAGCGTTGAATTGGATATCATCACCGGTGTCAGCCATGCCAGTGTAGGGAGTATTTTAAAAAAACGAACTAAAGCCACATCTTCGTAAATGTTGGTGCATCCCTAAGAACGGCAGCGCAGCGTTTGTAGCATGTATGGAAGACGTATTGGATGTTTATCAGCGCAGCCATAATCTGGCTGTCCCAGTAATCTGTATGGATGAAAAGCCATATCAGTTGCTTGCTGAAGTTAAAGATCCTATCCCCGCAAAGCCTGGTTCCATAGTAAAATATGACTCTGAAAACAAACGCCAAGGAAACCTGTAGCATCTTCCTTTTCACAGAGCCACTGGGTGGATGGCGACACATTAATGCCAGCGATACTCGTAAGAAGACGGATTGAGCCAGAGAAGTCAAGAATCTTCTCTGCGATCATTATCCCGATGCAGAAAAAATCTGTCTCGTAATGGATAATTTGAACACGCACAACATATCTTCGCTTTACGAAGCATTTCCAGCAGAAGAAGCGCGCAGTCTGGCTAAGCGGTTGGAAATCCATTATACGCCTAAACATGGCAGTTGGCTTAATGTTGCTGAAATAGAGTTATCTGCTCTGACAAGGCAGTGTCTCAATCGGCGCATAGATTCTATGGAAACACTTAATCGGGAAATGACATTTTGGGAATCGGATCGCAACTCTAATCTGAAAGGCGTTTCTTGGCATTTTACTACCGCCGATGCTCGTGTGAAGCTACGCCACTTATATCCCCAAATATTGTAGATTTAGATTTTACAGAGTACTATATAAGTTTAACTAAACATTTTATTGTATAAGAAAGGATTTCCAGCACAGCTCGTCGAAGGAGGAAATTAATAAAAACAGACGGGTTGTGGTGAAAATGAATACAAGAGAAGTAGAAATTGAAGAAGCAAAAAAAACGGATGAAACAAGAAAAAAATCGTCGGATGTTCGAGCGCTACCAAACTATTTACCTCCACCTCAGAGGCATGCGTGTGAAGCAAATTATGGAAATAACGAGAAGAACCGAGCCTACTGTCAGGAGTTATATTAAATGCTATCAGCGCAATGGTTTGGCAGGTCTTCAAATGAAGTTTTCTCCGGGTGCTCCGCAACAATTGACAAAGGAACAACAAGTACAATTTAAACAAACAATTATTACTATAATGTCCCCGCTTGTCAAGACACGAAAATAGATTTGCTAAGATAAATATCCCTTCCATATTTTAGTTGTTAAGCTGCAAGCGTATTGTACTTGTTATAAACGCTAGAATAAAAGTGAGCCATAATTAAAGAAAACGCCAGGAAAAAAGTGAGCCACTTGTAATAAAAATCCTGTATA
>JAENYP010000025.1 GCA_016841725.1 Thermincola carboxydiphila
CCGATTTCTCGGGCGTTAAAGCTGATTTTAATATTTGGTTACTGTAAAACAACGGTATTAACGTAATTATGCAGGCGAAATTGTATAAAATAGGACAAATATTATTCTTTTTTTAAAAAAACGATTGCCATATTAAAAAAGGTCTAGTATAATTAATTTAACCTGATTAAATTTATGTATTTTGAATGCTATTATGCCGTTTAATTACTGTGGCTCTGGCTGGATGGCTTATTTTTATCACCCGGGAAACAGTATAGGTGCAATATACATACACCCAATAAACCAATCGGTAAATACCTCTTACTTTTGTTCCCAGCTACGGATAATGCTGAGAAGCGAGGGACAATCAACCTAAAGGAATCCAGTCAATTCTGGCGAAGCTAATAATATCAATTTATTAAATATACAGAAAATTGAAAACGGGCTTAATTTTTTGTCGCGGCAGTAAGTATAGGTAAAAACAAGATTCACCAAATAAACTTGACACGCCGTTCCATTGACCCAATAAAAAACCGCTTTGGTCATTCACATTCAACCTTTTTCTTAAGCCAGAGCGGTAATTATCATATTCAATAGGGGAGGTGATCAATTTAATATAGAGCCCCGTGAGGGTCCCTTATTGTATCTTTTATTATATCTCATTAAACATTAAACATTTTAGAGGAGGTTTTTTGTAATGGCAGACAAGAAAGCAGAATTATGGGAAGCGTTAAAGCAGGGAGTTATTGATTACGATGAGGATGCAGTAAAAGAAGCGGCTCAAGCTGTAGTTGACGAAGGTCTCGACGCTTATGATGCAGTATTTGACGGTCTCGTGGAAGGTATGAACGAAGTTGGCAGGCTGTATGAAGAGCAGGAGTATTTTGTTCCTGAAATGCTGATGTGTGCAGATGCTCTGTATGCAGGCCTCGATATCCTGAAGCCCCATATCATACAAAAAGAAGGCGGCATTAAAGGCGCAGTAGTAATGGGAGTTGTCCAGGGTGACGTTCATGATATCGGCAAAAACATTGTTAAGATGATGTTTGACGTAGCCGGTTTCGATGTTCATGACCTCGGTCGTGACGTTCCCATGGACAAGTTTGTTGAAGAGCAGCTGAAAACCGATTCCGAACTGGTTCTTCTCTCAGCGATGATGACAACTACCATGGTTGGTATGAAAGACATAATTGCCAAGATTAAGGAAAAGAACCCTAATTGCAAGATTATGATCGGTGGAGCTCCTGTATCTGAGGACCTCGCTGACAAGTGGGGCGCTGACGGCTTTGCCAAAGATGCCAACAACGCACTTAAAGATGCCCTGAACATGGTTAAGGCACTGAAAGACCTGCAGCAGTAAGTATAAATCACGTTTTCGAGGGAGGTAGTACTCGCATGGAGTATAATATAATATTTCAGCCCTCAGGTCGTCGTGGTAAGGTTGAGGAAGGCAAAACCCTTCTGACTGCTTCCCACGAACTGGGTGTTGATATTGAAGCACCGTGTGGCGCTCACAAGGTGTGTGGAAAGTGTAAAATCAAGCTTGAAACAGGTTATTTTGAAAAATTTAGTATCGATTCACAGGCTGCTCACTTATCACCTGTAACCGAAGAAGAGAAGAAAATTCTAAAACCCGAGGAAATTGCCAATAACTATCGTTTGGCATGTGCTACCGAAATCAAGGGTGATGTCCTGGTCTTTGTACCTGAGGAAAGCCGTAAGGCTGACCAGGTAGTTCTGGATACCGGGAAGGAAAGGGTTTTTAAACTTGACCCTGCAGTTAAGAACTATTTCGTGAAAATGCCCGTTGCTACTCTGGATGACCACAGGGCAGACCTGAGCCGTCTTCAGGATGCATTGAAAGACCAGTATGGTTTGGAAAACCTGAGCATGGATTACTTCGTTCTCAGGGAACTCCCTAATGTTATTAGAGATGGAAACTGGGAAGTAACAGCCACCGTTCTCCATGACAGTGAGATAATTGACATTAAGCCCGGTTTTGCTGAAAAGTGGTATGGTATCGGTATTGATGTCGGGACAACCACAGTAGCTGCTTACCTTTGTGACATGAGTACCGGTGAAATGCTGATCAAAGACGGTATGATGAACCCGCAGGTGCGTTACGGTGAAGATGTTCTGTCCCGGATTACCTATGCCATGATGAATGATGATGGCCGTGACAAACTGAATGATGCAATTATTGAAGGGATTAACACCCTGGCTGAGCGGATGACCGAAAAAGTCGGTTTAAAGGCAGAAGATGTCAGTGAAATAACTCTCGTGTTTAACACTGCAATGCACCACTGCCTCTTAAATCTTGAACCGAAGTATATGGGCCGTTCCCCATTTGCTCCTGCTATTAGTGCACCCTTTGATGTAAAAGCCCGTGACCTGAATATTAAGATAGGTAAGGCTGCAAATGTTCATGTACTGCCTGTTGAGGCTGGTTTTGTAGGTCCTGATAACGTATCTGTGCTTATTGCAGAAGAACCGTACAAGCAAGATGAAGAAATTCGTTTGATTATTGATATTGGAACCAATGGTGAGATTGACCTTGGTAATAAGAATAAGCTCGTTTCCACCTCCTGTGCTACAGGTCCTGCTCTTGAGGGCGCTCAGATCAAGTTTGGCATGAGGGCTGCCCCCGGAGCAATTGAACAGCTCCGTATTGACCCGGAAACCAAGGAGTGCTCCTATAAGGTTATCGGTGATGATAAGTTCTATGCCCGTGGTGAAAAATCAAATGCCAAGGGTATCTGCGGTTCAGGTATTATCGATATGGTTGCCGAAGTATTCAAGGCAGGTATTATCAACAAGACCGGACGTTTCAACATGAAGCTCGATACCGACAGAATCCGTAAGGATGAAAGCGGTAAACCCGAATATATCATGGTATTTGCTGAAGACAGCGGCATCGGCAAAGACATTACCGTAACTCAGGGTGATATCCGTGCTGTCCAGCTGGCCAAATCAGCCCTTTATGTTGGATGCAAAATGCTGATGAGGCGCCTTGGTATTAATAAAATTGACCGGGTAACCCTGGCCGGCGCCTTCGGAAGCTTTATTGACAAAGAATCTTCACTTGTTATCGGACTGTTCCCTGACTGTGATCTCGACAAAGTTGCCGCAGTTGGTAATGCTGCCGGTGACGGCGCTCAGGCTGCACTGCTTGACAAGAACAAGAGGATTGAAGCACGTGATGTTGCTGCAAGTGTTGAATTTATTGAAACAGCAATGGAATCTGACTTCCAGGAGCGTTTTGCTGAGGCCATGGCATTCCCTCATGGCGTAGACGAATTCCCCAGCATCCAGCATATCCTGGATAAGATTCCCGGATATAAAAAGTAGGAATTCGGTACAGATTACCAATCAAGAGATTTGCCATTGAACGGAGGTGCAGTAATGAAGCCGAAAGAGTGTGTGCTCGCGGCCTTTGAAAACAAAGTGCCGGAGAGAGTCCCTGCTATCATTTATGGTGGCGGTGTATGGACAATGAAGCATACCGGTAATACCTTTGACGGGTTAATCGGCAAGCCAAAGGAAATGGCCGAAATGGTCGTTAAAGTAAATGAGGAAATCAAGTCTGACATGGTGTATGTAGGTTCTGGCTATAACAACGTACAGCTTCAGGCTTTCGGCGGCACTATCAAATACCGCCCGGTAGGCGCTCCTGACCTTGAAGAACCTCTAATTCAATCAGATGAAGACCTGGCAAGATTCAGGGAGACCTACCCGGACATTCCCGGAGAATTAGCCAAAGATCCGGTTATCCAGACAATATGGGAAGCAGCCCAGCTGGTCCAGGAGAAAATCGGTAGTGATTTCCTGGTATCTGCTACCGCATGGGGCCCCTTCTCTCTGGCAGCACAAATGTATGGTGTTGAGTTGATGATGCAGGACATGTTCAAGAAAGCTGCCCTGGTTAACAGTGTTATTGAAATTGCAGCAGATATTGTCTACTACTTCTATGAGCCAATGATTAAAAACGGTTCGATTCAAGCAACCGCTGTTGCAGATGCTACCGCTTCGGGAGATCTGATCTCTCCACGGATGTTCAAGAAGTTTGCTGTACCCTGGCTGAAGAGCTTCCATGACAGGGTTGCGGAGCTTAACTGCGGCCGGTTCCTCCACATTTGTGGTGATACTACCAAGAGCCTGGAAATGATGCCTGATACAGGGGCACAGTGTATAGCCCTTGACATGAAGGTTGACCTGGCAGAAGCCAAGGCTAAAATTGGTGACAAAATGTGTATCGGCGGCAACACTCCACCGGTATTTGTGCTGAACAACGGCACCAAGGAAGACTGTGTTAAATCAGCCAAAGAGTGTATCGAAAAAGCCGGCGCTAACGGCGGATATGTACTTCTGCCGGGTTGTGACATCCCACCATCAGTTACAGTAGAGAACATTGACGCATATCTCAGCACTGGAAGAAACACCAGCTATTAATCGGAAACAGGTATTGCCGTGTATATTTAGGGATTAAAATCCACAAGTTAATATCAGGTATTACCCATTCTCCGTAAAAGGGGAGTAGACTTCACTCTCCGCTCCCCTTTTACATATTGTTTACGAATGAAAAAAAATACCGATAAGGAGTGAAACGATGTTTAAATTAGAGAAACCGCAAAAGGAATGCCAGATTTTTGATTTCAAGGTTGGCGGTCAATATGGGCAAAACCCGCCTTTGCTTATTTCCTCAATGTTCCATAATGGTGACAAGGTTCTTGAAAGCAGGAAAGAGGGCAAATGGGATAAAGCGAAGGCTGAAGAGTATGTTAAGAAGCAGGAAGAACTGGAAAAACTGACAGGTATCCCTGCAATTGTGGCTATGGTTGCCAACTCTGCAGAGGAAATGGCCAGGTATATTGACTGGTTCACCAGTATCAGTGACCGCCCCTTTGCTATTGATATGTGGGTTGAAAAGCCGCGCCTTGAAGCAGCTGAGTATGTAGCCAAGAAGGGTCTGCAGGACCGTTTGGTTTATAACAGTATAACTCCTTGGGATAAAGACATTCCGGGACAGGTGGCCAAGCTTAAGGAATTGGGCATTAAGCATGTTATTGTCCAGGCTTACGATGTGGCTGATCCTTCCCCCAAGGGCAGGCTGACAAGCTTTAATAAGATTATGGAGTCAATACCTGATGGTACTTTTAAGTCCATACTTGTTGATACCTCTGTTATGAATCTGCCTGCAATTGCATTCTCAGGCGTTGCCAACAAGATTGTTAAGGAAGCAACCGGCTGGCCCTGTGGTGTTGCCAGCTCCAACGGTACTTACATGTGGAAGGAAGCCCGCGAACTGTTTGGTAAAGACGGTTTTGCCGCAATGAATGCAGCCGGTCAGGGATGTTCAACTCTCTTCTGGACCGACTTTATTTTCTATGGACCGATTGTTGCCGCTCCCAAAATGTTCCCGGCAGTCGTTTCAGGTTCAGTTATGGCAGCAGCCATGGCTCAGTATGAGACAGGACAACTCCCTTCCAATCCCAACCATCCGTTCTTTAAGTTCTTTAATGATTTTGCTGAGAAGCTGAAGTCCGGTGGGGAACAATCCATGCCTGTGCATGACTAATCAGGCCGTTTAGAACTAGGCATCATTTACTTAAAACTGGAGGTATTTAATATATGAATTCAAGACAATTAGTACTTGACCAGCTTAACGGTAAAAACGTTGAGAGACCTACCTGCTACAGCGGTATGGGTAATGTTACCACCGCAGGACTGGAGCAGTTTGGCTATAAGTTTTCCAAGGTACACACAGATGCCAAGATGATGGCTGATACAGCAGCATCATCCTACAAGCTGTTTGGCTATGAGTGTGCCATTGTTCCTTATGACCTCTGTCTTGAGGCTGAAGCTATCGGTTGTGTGATGAACCCCTATGAGGAAGTAGACCAACTTCTTTACCCAACCATTAAAGAAAAGGTCTGCCATTCAGAAGAGGAAATGACTACTTTCCCGATTCCTGCTGATGTTGAGAAAAGAGGCAGGGTCCCCATGGTTTGTGAAGCCATTAAATTGCTGAAGGCAGATATCGGCAATGATGTAGCAATCGGAACTTATGTACTTGGTCCATTCACCCTTGCCGGTCAGCTAATGGATCTGAACGACCTATTTAAACTGGCGTTTAAAAAGCCGAAGATGGTTAATGAAATGCTGGACCGGGTCTCAGATGTAACAATTAAAATTGCTAAGGAACTGGTAGCAGCCGGCGCTGATTATATCAATGTTCGTGAAATGGGCGCTACCACTGACGTACTTAGCCCCAAGGTTTTCCGCAACGTAATCCAGCCTCACCTGATCAAGGTAAGGGAAGCTCTTAAGGATGTACCTCTTACTATCCACATCTGTGGTGGTACCAACAAGATTATGGACATTCTTCATGAGTGCAAATTCAACGCTATCTCCGTTGAAACCAAGAATGACCTGGCAGCAAGCCGTGAAGTAATTGGTTATGAGCCGCTGATTTTTGGCAATATTGATGCCTTTAATGTACTGGTTAACGGTTCACCGGAAGATGTTGAAAAAGCCACTCTGGCCGCTCTTGAAGCAAGCTGTGATGCAGTATGGCCAAGCTGTGATATCTGGCCGACCGCTCCTATTGAGAATCTCAAGGCAATGGTAGAAACAGTTAAAAATCAAGGCGCTGCAAAGTGGGTTCGTAAAAATAGATAACCTCGCTTGGCGTTAACTTATATATAGTGGATTTAAGGCCGGTCTTTTCTTTGCAGGTTGGGACCGGCCCCCGAATCCACCCTTTACGCTTTCGGGGGGTTCAATATTCCGCATTTACAGGAGGAAGTACTTAAAATGAAAAAAGTCCTGACAAGTATTTTAATACTGCTCGTTGCAATAGTTGTCTTTGCCGGGTGTTCCGCCGGTGACAGCAAGGAAGGGAAGACCGGGGAACAGGAACCGGCACAGGAAAAACTGGTTTACCTGACCCAGACAGCTCCACCCGCCATGCTGGAACAGCTGAAGGCTGGGGAAATAGACGGTTTTATAGCCTGGGAGCCCTTTAACAGTACAGCAGTAAATGACGGTGACGGTAAATACCTGTTTACTTCCCAGGACGTATGGGATGACCACCCCTGCTGTGTTTTAGCGATAAATGAAAATTTTAAAGATGAAACGACAACTGAGGCCTTAGTTTGGGCCCATATCAAAGCCATCAGGTTTATTAATGATGCTGACAACAGCGAGAAAGTGCTTCAGTACGCTGCTGATTTCACCGGAAAAGGTGAAGAAGTGGTCAAGAAATCTCTGGAAAACATCACTTATGTTGAATATCCCGCCAAGGATAAGTTTGAGGATTATTATAACAGCCTGGTTGAAGGCCAGCTGTTAAAGAACTCTGTTGAATCCATCGGATATACTGACAGTAATGGATTTTTCGATGCATTTCTAAATAAATCTGTCTACGAGAAAGTTTCCGGTGAACTGAATAAAGATGCCGGCTGGAAACCTGCAAGTGTACCGGCTGAGACAAAAGTTCGCCTGGGATACCTGGCGGCTGACCTGCACCAGTTAGCTATGTTTGTGGCTGACAAGGAGGGTTACTACAGTCAGGTAGGACTGGTGAACGGTGAGAACCTGGAAAACAAGGTGTTCCCCAATGGCGTTGCCGTAATGGAGGCGTTTAAGGCCAAGGATGTGGATGTTGCGTACCTTGGCGGCGCTCCGGCGACTTTGAAGAGGATCAATGATAATATACCAATTGAAATAGTGGCAGGAGCCAATAATGAAGGTTCAGGCCTGGTAGTTAAAAATGAAATTAATACTGTTGCTGAACTGACCGGAAAGACCATTGCCGTTCCGGGAGTTGGCACAGTGCAGTATACGCTTCTTGATAAAGCCCTCAGGGCAGAAGGGCTGAGGCCGGTAATCAAATAGTAGTCAGGAGTCAGGAGTCAGGAGTCAGGAGTCAGGAGTCAGGAGTCAGAAGATAAAAGATTGAAGTTAGATAAAGGATGATGCGGGATGGGCCTGTTTAATTATTCGACTGTTGAGCGTGTTAACAGCCAGTCCGCGGGTTTAGGTAAATTCAGAATATTAGGCGATAAATTCCTCAGAATAATGTCTGTAGCAACGATTCTAATAGTTTGGCAGCTCACAGCAAGCCTTGAATTGCTGGAGTTGCCTTCTCCCATAAAGACTTTGAGGGTATTTACTGACCTTATTATCAGCGGAGACCCATTGTACAGCAGGACACTGCCGGAGATAGTCTGGGCCAGCCTGCAGATAGTGATTAAAGCCTGTACAGCCAGTATTGTTGTGGCCGTATGTTTGGGTATCTTAATGGGCGCTGTTCAGCCATTAAGGAAATACTTCGAAGCGATTCTGGAAATGTTAAGGCCTATCCCGCCTCTTGCCTGGATACCACTTTCATATGTGATGTTTGCCAATACCGGCAGTCCCACAGAGTATGTACAGATATTTGTCGTTTTTGTAGGGGCTTTTTTCCCAATATTATTGAATACTATTCATGGTATAAGCATGGTTAACCGGATACATCTGGAAGCAGCCCATACCATGGGTGCTGCTCCAAGGCAGGTTCTGCTTCAGGTGATGCTGCCGGCAGCGCTTCCTTCGATATTCAACGGAATCCGGGTAGGCTTTGGTGTTGGCTGGATGTCTATAGTAGCGGCGGAATTTGTTGGGGGTAAGCTGGGTATCGGTTATTACATCTGGTCCTCCTACTCAGTGGGGGGCAGGACTGCTGAGATAATCAGCGGGATGGTGGCCATCGGGATAGTAGGCAGCCTGATCAATAAGGCTATTCTCTTAACAGAAAAGAGGCTGGTACCATGGCGCTGATTTTAAGAGAGGTTACCCAGCAGTTTGGGGAAACACCTATTTTTGAGAACCTTAACCTGGAGGTGGAAGAAGGGTGTTTTTGTTGTATTGTCGGCCCCAGCGGCTGTGGCAAAAGTACCCTGCTCAAGGTTATTGCAGGCTTGTACAATACGACGACAGGAAATGTGGCCCTGAATAACCGGCCAGTGTCCCTTCATGACGGGGAAGTAGGTTTTGTATTTCAGGAAGATGCACTGTTTCCCTGGTATACAGTTGAAGAAAATATTAGATTTGGCCTGCGCGCCAGGAAAATAGATAAGCATAAATGGGATGACATTATTAACAAAAACCTGGATAAAGTCGGCCTTGCCGAGTACCGCAGTTATTACCCTAAACAGTTGTCAGGAGGTATGAAACAGCGGATTGCTATTGCCAGGGTGATGGCATATAACCCAAAGCTCCTGTTAATGGATGAGCCCTTTGCTTCACTGGATTCCTTTAATCGGAATATGCTGCAGTCAGAATTGATAGATTTGTGGGAAAAGGAAAAGAAAACTATTCTCTTTGTGACCCACAATATTGATGAAGCGGTATTTTTATCTGAAAGGCTGATAATTATGGGGGCCAAGCCGGGAAGGATAAAAAAGGTTCAGGATATTAATCTTCCCAGGCCGCGTAATCGGACAGATACCGAGTTCTGCCGCAACAGGAGAAGAATTCTGGAGATGATAGAGGGCTAAATCTGGCTTTACCGGGTCCTCCTGAATAAACAGGGGCCCTTAAAGGCATAAATATCATGGGAGGTGAAAGAAAAGTACTTATTTCTCCAGACAGAAGAAATTTATAAACAATTAAGTGAAGGGAGCGAATGAATTTATGAGTGAAGAAAAAAAGTATACCCCTGAAGAAGCTAATAAGTATATGGTTGACAGTATGCTGTTTGTACCCCGGATGTTTAAGGTTATCAATGAGGTAAACCCTAAAGCAGGTGTTACTTTTGCTGATTTTTACAACAGTATGTGGGCAGACGGCGCTTTAAGCCGTAAGGTTAAAGAACTTATTTTTATGGCCGGTGGCGTTGGTTACTGCTCACCAAGGTGTATTGTACACGTTTATCCGGCAGTTAAGGCCGGCGCTACTGTTGAGGAAGTATTTGAAGCAGCAGCTATCGGTATGATGCTGGGTGGTTTTGTTCCTGCAGGCCCTGGAATCCCGTATTGCTTTGAATATGCTTATAAGTGTGTTCAACTGGCACAGAAAATCCAGGCAGGCGAGCCCTGGGAATATCTGCCGGCTCCCAAGTGGGACCACGGCGTTTACTAGAAATTGCCTAAAGGAGGGGCTCTGCCCCTCCGCTAATATATAATCATATCATTAAGAAGTGCAATTATTGATTAACTAAATATACTTTATGCTTAAGGAAATATACTAATGGGAGAGGGTGCCGGAATATGCTCAACTTTCCACTGCGCTTAAAAGAGAACCGGACCAAGACAATTAATTCAGGTGAACTGAAGGATAAAGTTATCACCTGGGGAGCTACGCTGGTGGGTTTTGGAGATGTCAGGGTGGGTCTGGCGCCTGAATTAAGACATATACCAAATGCGATTGCAATAGCTGTGAGGCATCCCAAATACAGCGGCACATATAAGTGCGGCTCAATGACAGCCTATTCCAACCAGTATGAAGAAGTAGACAGGGTACTGGATGCAGTTCAGAAAAAAGTAACCACTTTTCTTAAAAGCAGGGGCTGGCGGACACTTGCCATACCTCCTGATACAGCTAAGCCTGATGGCAGCTTGATATCGAAGCTGTACCCGTTGTTTCCGCATAAAACTGCGGCTACCTGTTCAGGTTTGGGCTGGGTGGGCAAGAGCGGGCTGCTGGTAAATCACCTTTACGGTGCACGCCTAAGCTGGGCAACCGTCCTCACCGATGCACCGCTTGAAGTATCTTCAAATCCATATACAAAGAGTAAATGCGGAAATTGTTCCAGATGTGTCAACGCATGTCCTGCTTCAGCCATCAAGAATATTGAGTGGCAGCGCGGTGAAAAGGCAGAACCGTTTATTGATATTGACGCCTGTGCTCATCATATGACCTATACAGTCAGAGTATTCCAGAAATATATATGCGGGCTTTGTGTGCTTGCATGTCCTTTAGGTGGAACCAAAAACGGAAAATAGGCATAAATTGTTATGCTTTCTATAAACAGAAATATTAATAAGCTGGTGAAAAGAAGGGGCAGGATATTCAGATATGAAAGTACAGCTAATATGTGGGTTTCTTGGTGCCGGTAAAACGACACTGCTGAAGAACCTTGTCAGTGAATATGGACCGGATACAGCGATACTGGTAAACGAGTTTGGGGAACTGGGGATAGATGGGACCATTGTCTCTGAAGGTACTAACCTCAATGTTGTGGAAATGCCCAGCGGCTGTATCTGCTGCAGTCTCCGGGAAAGTTTGGTGGATGCCGTGAGAGAGATTATAGAGAACTTTCATCCCGGGCAGCTTATCATAGAGCCTTCAGGTATTGCCTCACCTTCATCAATTCTCCTGGGTCTCAAAAATGCAGACTTTACAGAAAAGCTGCAGTTCGCCCCGGTTATCGGTGTGATTGACATGACCTTCTTTATTGAAGTTATCAGGGAAGGAGATATTGGCAATTTCTTTTTGGACCAGATTAAAAACTCTGATATTGTATTTTTGAACAAAGCTGATTTGGTTTCCCCGGAAGTTCTTGAAGAGTGCCGGAAGGCGGTAATGGAAATCAATCCTTCCGCATTAATCATGCCTACAGTATATTGTAAGGCTGAGATTCCTGAAACGGCAGCCAAAAATCAAATCAGCCATTTTCACTATTCACCGCAATTTCATGCCGAATCTTTTACCTTCAGCGGTACGGTGAAAAAAGAGAAGATTATTGATCTTTTGACCAACCTTAAGGGTGGAGAATTTGGCAATGTCTACCGGGCCAAGGGAATTATCAGGACTGAAAACGGTCCGGAGACTTTTGACTATGTAAATGGTCAGGTTAATTTCGGCACTATTGGTGAAGCAGAACAAAATAAGCTGGTTTTTATAGGACTGGAGGTTAACCGGTCCAAAATAGAAAATGCGGTCAGAAGTTGAGTAAAGTTTAAAGTTAAGGCCAAAGGGGAGTGCATGGAGAATGGGTGGTGCAGAACTGTATTATAAGCCCTGGACCTACTTTTGGATTGTCCAGTCCTTGGGAGTACTATTTCTGTTAACCGGACTGGGCTATAAGATTTCCTTTTATTTTAAAGCCCGGAGGAGATCCCTGTATAATGAGCCTGATTTTCTGATAATGCTGAAAGCCTTTTTCAGAGAAGTGCTTTTTCAGAAACAGCTGGCAGAAAAAAGCGCCGGCCGCTGGCTGGCACATATGCTGATATTTTATGGTTTTATGGGCTTGCTATTATTGTCCGCCATAGCGGTGGCTCTGGAGACGGTGATCCCGGAGACCTCCCGGATTAGCCTGTTCATGCTGGAAGGAGCCGGCCATAATTATTATAAGGCCGCAGGTGATCTCTTTGGCGTGGTCATCCTGGCCGGTCTGGTAATGGCGTTTGTCAGAAGGTATATCAAAAAAGACAGCCAGCTTCATACCGAAGCGGGTGATACGATAACCTTGGCAGCCCTGTTCCTGCTGGTTGCCGGCGGGTTTCTGCTGGAGGCGGTGCGTATCTCCATGACGGCGTCGGGACCTGAATTGACCTATTCCTTTATCGGTTACCGGCTGGCAGCCTTGTTTGACGGCGCTGCAAATGCCGGCGGCCTGGCAACGGCTCTCTGGGTATTTCACGCCACCCTGAATGCAATTCTGTTGGCATACATCCCCCACAGCAAATTCCTGCATATCATTAACAGCCCGGTAGAAATAATTCTAAATGCCTCAGAGGAAAGAATGCGGGGTGACCTGTATATATGACAGAAACAGGAAAGCAGCTTAAATTAGATAAATTAAGCCCCAGGCAGTTGATGAGCCTGGATGCATGCACCAGGTGCGGGGAGTGCCAGAAATGGTGTCCGGTATATACACTTGAAAGTAAAGAGGATGTCACCCCCCGTGCCAAGATAAAATACCTGAAGAAAATACTTAAAGGCGAAAATAGCGGGCTGTTTGGCTTATTTGGGCGCAAACCCGGTCCTGAAACCGTGGCGCGTTTCACCAAAAGCCTGTATGAGTGTTCCTGCTGCAACCAGTGTCATTTTGTATGCCCGGCCAGGCTGGATACCGTGGAATTATGGGAGAATACCCGTGAAGCCATGTATGAAGCCGGAATGGGCCCGCTGCCTGAACAGAAGACCTACTGTGAAAATCTTAAACGGGATGGGAACCCTTTTAAAAAAGAGCAGGCACACAAGGCTGAATGGATAGAGGCAGGCCTGGCCAAAGGTACTTTGACAGAGATGCCTGAACTGATAACCGATAATCTGGCGCCGGTCCTGTTATTCCTTGGCTGTACGGCAAGCTTCGATGAGAAGATAAACATGGTCTCCCAGCATGCGGCTAATATCATGAGTCATGCAGGGGTAAGATTTGGCATCCTCGGCCCTGAGGAGAACTGCTGCTATGGCAAGCTCAGGCGAATCGGGGACCCGGAGTTCCGGGAAAAGGCTGTAGGCAACATCGACCAGATCAATAACCTGGGGATAGAAACATTGGTGACAGCATGTTCCGGATGCTATAAGACATTTAAAAATGACTATGCCAGGATTGGGAAACAGAATTATGAGATATATCACCTGGCGGAATATATTGACCTGCTGCACCGGCAGGGGAAAATAAGGTTTGAGGTTCCGATTGAAGGGAAAATAACCTATCATGACCCCTGTCTGCTGGGGCGTCACAATGGTATCTATGATGCCCCGCGGCGTATTATTGCAGCCATTCCGGGCCTGGAACTGGTGGAAATGGACCGGAACAGGCAGTATTCCCGGTGCTGCGGGGTCGGCGGCGGACTGAAAATGGCCAACCATGACCTGCAGGAGGAGGCTTCGGTATACAGGATAAAAGAGGCTGAAGCTACCAGGGCGGAGTTTTTAACTACACCTTGCCCGACCTGCTATTCGGGACTGGCCGGCGCAATGGCCAAAGCGGAGTCTCCCCTGAAGATATATCACCTGGCCGAACTGGCGGCCCGGTCCATTGGGATCAATTAATAACATAGTTACCCCCCTCACTCCCTGATATGCAATGGTATCCCCCAATACCATGGAGCATTCAGGGAGTTTTTGTATCTGTAATTAAGTATCGGTGCAACAATTAATAAACTAGATAAACCACTCATCCCTATATATGACATTTCGAGGCCCAAACACTACCATTCGGCAAAAATAGCTTTAATATTAATGGTTAAAAGTACTAATATATATGTAGAGATAAAAAATTGCAGTGGCAACCTGTGAAAACAAAAAATAGTATTGGTGAAAACCCAAGTGACCTAGGAAAAGAGCCGTTTTAACCGGAACAGAGGTAAAAAAGGCCTAATTTTTTAACTGTATATTAAGTATAAGTGAAAAATGTCTTTACCTAATGAATCCTGTAACGGAGTTGTAAACGCCGCAGTTGTGAACAGAGCACTACATGTGAAGTAGTATATGCAGCAACTGGGGTGTTTTTATTTTGCTTAAAACGGAGGTGAGCCAAGAGTTTTACAACCTGCAGACATGTCTGCCTGAAGGCAGAGGGGAGAAATCTTTATACAAAAAATTTTGAGGAGGTTTTTTTAAATGGCATTTACCGAAAGAGAGAAAGAATTGTTTGCAACCTTAAAACAAGGTGTTATTGATTATGATGAAGATGCTGTAAGAGATGCTGCCCAGTCTGTTATTGATGAGGGTATTGATGCTTATACCGCTGTCTTTGAAGGACTTGTTGAGGGGATGAATGAAGTCGGCAGGCTTTATGAAGAACAGGAATACTTTGTACCTGAAATCCTGATGTGTGCTGATGCCCTGTACGCCGGGCTTGATATTCTGAAGCCACACATTGAGCAGAAGGAAATGGGTATCAAGGGTACGGTTGTTATGGGTGTAGTTCAGGGTGATGTCCATGATATCGGCAAGAACATCGTGAAAATGATGTTTGATGTGGCCGGATTTGATGTGCATGACCTGGGCCGCGATGTTCCCCTGGAGAAGTTTGTTGAAGAACAGTTGAAAACAGACTCAGAGCTGCTCTGTCTGTCAGCTATGATGACTACAACAATGGTTGGTATGCCTGAGGTTATTAAAAAAGTAAAAGATAAAAACCCACAGTGTAAAATTATGATTGGTGGAGCCCCCGTATCAGAGGACCTGGCCGGCAAGTGGGGCGCCGACGGCTTTGCCAAGGATGCTAACAATGCATTGAAAGAGGCCCTTAACATGGTTAAGGCTCTCAAGGATATGCAGGAATAATCAGGAATAATAAAGAGACCGGATTTTAGGAGGTAATACTCAGATGGAGTATAATGTTATATTTCAGCCTTCGGGACGCCGGGGCAAGGTTGAGGAAGGAAAAACCCTCCTCACTGCATCTCATGAACTGGGTGTGGATATTGAAGCCCCATGCGGAGCCCACAAGGTCTGTGGAAAGTGCAAGATAAAAATTGAGACCGGATTTTTTGAAAAGTTCAATATTGACTCCCAGGTGGGACACCTGTCCCCCATAACCGAGGAAGAGAAAAAGATACTTAAGGAAAAGGAAATTGCTGAAGATTACAGGCTGGCATGTGCCAGTGAAATTAAAGGTGATATCCTGGTGTTCGTCCCCGAGGAAAGCCGCAAGGCAGACCAGGTGGTTCTTGATACCGGCAAGGAGCGGGTATTTAACCTCGATCCGGCAGTAAAGAATTATTTTGTGAAAATGCCGGCAGCTACCCTGGATGACCACAGGTCAGACCTGAATCGTTTGCAGGATGCTATAAAGGAACAATACGGGCTGGACAATCTGAGCATTGACTATTTTACGCTCAGGGAACTGCCCAACATCATCCGTGAGGGTGAATGGCAGGTAACGGCAACAGTTTTGTACGACCGGGAGATTGTTGATGTTAAACCGGGATTCTCCGGGAACTGGTACGGCATTGGTATTGACGTGGGAACAACCACTGTAGCCGCATATCTGTGTGATATGAGTAACGGCCAGATGCTGATCAAAGACGGGATGATGAACCCACAGGTTCGTTACGGTGAGGACGTCCTTTCCCGGATTACCTATGCCATGATGAATGAAGACGGGCGGGATAAGCTGCATGATGCAATTATCGAAGGGATTAATACCCTGGCCGAAAGGATGACCGAGAAAGTTGGCCTCAAGGCTGAAGACGTAGTGGAAATCACCCTGGTGTTCAACACAGCCATGCATCACTGCCTGCTGAACCTGGAACCTAAGTTCATGGGCCGTGCGCCTTTTGCCCCGGCAATCAGCGCTCCCTTTGACCTTAAAGCCCGCGACCTGGGAATAAAGATTCATAAGTCGGCAAACGTTCATGTACTGCCGGTTGAAGCCGGTTTTGTCGGACCTGACAACGTGTCGGTGCTTATTGCCGAGGAACCTTACAAGCAGACTGAAGAAATCAGGCTTGTGATTGATATTGGAACCAATGGTGAGATAGACCTGGGCAATAAGAACAAGCTTTTATCCACCTCGTGCGCTACCGGCCCCGCTCTTGAGGGGGCCCAGATTAAGTTTGGCATGAGGGCTGCTCCGGGAGCCATAGAGAAGCTCCGCATTGACCCGGTAACGAAGGAATGTACCTATAGGGTGATTGGTGACGAAAAGTGGTATGGCCGTGGGGAAAAATCCAATACCAAAGGTATTTGTGGTTCCGGGATTATTGATATGGTGGCCGAGGTGTTTAAAGCCGGGATTATCAACAAGACAGGCCGGTTTAACATGAAGATTGAGTCTGACCGGATTCGCAGAGGTGAAGACGGCAAACCCGAATATGTCATGGTATTTGCCGATGACAGCGGTATTGGCAAAGATATCACTGTCACTCAGGGAGACATCCGTGCTGTTCAGCTGGCCAAAGCTGCTCTATATGTTGGCACTAAAATGCTGATGAGGCATCTCGGTGTGGACAAAATTGACCGGGTAACCCTGGCCGGGGCCTTTGGAAGCTTTATTGACAAGGAGTCTTCCATGGTTATCGGACTATTCCCTGACTGTGACCTTGAAAAGGTTGCCGCTGTAGGCAATGCTGCCGGTGACGGTGCTCAGGCTGCTCTGCTGGATAAGGGCAAGAGAATTGAAGCCAGGGATGTGGCCAGAAGTGTTGAATTTATTGAGACCGCTGTTGAGCCTGACTTCCAGGAGCGGTTTGCCGAAGCTATGGCATTTCCCCACAGTATTGACAGCTTCCCCAGCATCCAGGATATTCTTGACAAGATTCCCAAATAGAAGCCCAAATAGAAGCCTGAATAAAATCCTGAATAAAATCCTAAATAAACGGAGGTGTACTGATGAAAGCAAAAGAGTGTGTGCTTACGGCTTTTGAGAATAAAAAGCCTGAGCGGGTGCCTGCCATAATTTATGGCGGCGGGGTATGGACGATGAAGCATACCGGCAACACCTTTGACGGATTAATCGGTAAACCCAGAGAAATGGCAGACATGGTTATCAAAGTGAATGAGGAAATCAAGTCTGATATGGTATATCTGGGTTCAGGTTACAACAATGTGCATCTACAGCCCTTTGGGGGCCGCATAAAGTATCGCCCAGTAGGGGCGCCGGACCTGGAAGAACCCCTAATGTATGAGGATGATGACCTCCAAAGACTGAGAGAGAAGTATCCCGATATCCGGGCAGCACTGGCCGGTGACCCTGTTGTCCAGACCATTTGGGAAGCCGCTCGGCTTGTACAGGAGCAGATTGGTGATGAGTACCTGGTATCTGCCACCGCCTGGGGACCATTCTCTCTGGCAGCTCAAATATACGGTGTAGAGAAAATGATGCAGGACTGTTTCCGGAAACCGAAGCTGGTTGCCGACACTATCGATTTTGCGGCTGAAATCAACTATTATTTTTATGAGCCGATGATTAAAAACGGTTCCATTGAAGCAACAGCCATAGCTGATGCCACCGCTTCCGGCGACCTGATTTCACCGCGGATGTTTAAGAAATTTGCCCTTCCGGGTCTGCAGAAGTTCCACTCCATGATTGAAGCTCTTAACTGTGGCCGGTTCCTCCATATCTGTGGTGATACCACCAAGAGCCTGGAACTCTTCCCGGAATCAGGGGCCCAGTGTATTGCTATTGATATGAAGGTTGATCTGGCTGAAGCTCATCAGAAAATAGGCGCTAAAATGTGTATTGGCGGCAATTCACACCCGGTATTTGTCCTGAATAACGGCACCAGGGAAGTCGTTATCGAAAATGCCAAAAAGTGTATTCAGGATGCCGGCCTTGACGGCGGCTATGTGCTGTTACCGGGCTGTGATATCCCGCCGGGACTGCCGGTAGAGAATATCCACGCTTATCTGAGTGCAGGAAGAGACTGGAAGTACTAATTACTGCTAGCTACTGTTAACCCATTCCCCATTACAAAGGGGAGAATACTCGCCCGCTCCCCTTTACTTTTTCTTTATTAAGGAAATTACCGTTTTGCAGGATTGTGGATAATTTCCTTAATAATGGGGGTTATAGGGGGTATGCCCCCTATTGTCCGGGGGTAACAGGAGCGAAGCGACGTCATAGGGGGCTGGCCCCCTTTGAACAAGAAAATTGACATCGAAGATAAATTTAACGAAGTCAATTTTCTTGTTGGGTAAAAGAATTAATTGGGTAAGAATTAAAATGATAGGAGTGAAATAATGTTTAAACTGGAAGCTGAGCAGAAAGTCTGCCAAATAACCAATTTTAAGGTCGGCGGTCAGTATGGTGCAAATCCCCCGCTCCTAATCTCATCAATGTTCCATAATGGTGACAAGATTCTGGAGAGCAGGAAAGACGGCAAGTGGGATGCAGCCAAAGCCGAGGAATATGTGAAGAAACAGGAAGCTCTCGAAGACATGACAGGTATTCCGGCGATAACAGCCATGGTGGCCAACTCAGCAGAAGAGATGGCTAGGTATGTAGACTGGTTTACCAGTATAAGTGACCGCGCCTTTGCCATTGATATGTGGGTAGAAAAGCCGCGCCTGGAGGCTGCAGAGTATATTGCCAAAAAGGGGCTTCAGGACCGCTTGGTATACAACAGTATCACACCCTGGGATAAAGATATCCCCGGACAGGTGAAAGCGCTCAAAGAAATGGGAATCAAGCATGTGATTGTTCAGGCTTATGAGGTTACCGACCCCTCACCAAAGGGAAGACTGACAGCTTTTAACAAGATGATGGAAATTATCGGTGAAGGTGCGTTTGAGTCTATTCTCATCGATACTTCAGTTATGAACCTGCCTGCCATTGCCTTTTCCGGAGTGGCCAATAAAATTGTCAAGGAAGCCACAGGCTGGCCGTGTGGTGTAGCCAGTTCTAACGGTACATATATGTGGAAAGATGCCAGGGAGCTTTTTGGCAAGGATGGCTTTGCTGCCATGAATGCTTCCGGACAGGGCTGTTCGGCGCTCTTCTGGTCTGACTTTATCTTTTATGGCCCCATTGTGGCCGCACCCAAAATGTTCCCTGCTGTAGTTTCAGGTTCTGTAATGGCAGCTGCCATGGGTTACTACGAAACAGGGAAATTGCCTGCAAATGAAAACCATCCCCTTTATAAGTTCTTTGGGGATTTTGCCGAAAAACTGAAGAGCGGGGAACAGCAGGCTCTTCCCGAGCATGATTAAAAAAATGGAGGTGTCCTAATTGACTTCAAAAGAAAGAGTTCTGAAAACCCTTAAAGGAGAAACAGTCGACAGACCCGCATGCTTCAGCGGTATGGGCAATGTTACCACAGCGGGACTCGACCAGCTAGGGTATAAGTTTGCTGCCTGTCACAGTGATGCCAAAATGCTGGCAGAAACATCGGCTACATCTCACAAGCTTTTCGGACTGGAATCAGCCGTGGTGCCTTATGACCTATGTGTTGAGGCAGAGGCAATCGGGTGTGTGATGAATCCCTATGAAGATGTGGCTAACCTGCTTTATCCGACAATTAAGGAAAAGGTTTGCCATTCACAGGATGAAATGACTACCTTCCCTATTCCGGATAACATTGCATCAAAGGGACGGGTACAGGTAGTCTGTGAGGCCATTAAGCTTCTTCAGGCCGATATTGGCAGTGAAGTGGCTGTCGGGACATATGTCCTTGGTCCGTTCACCCTTGCCGGCCAGTTGATGGACCTTAATGATCTTCTGAAACTGTCCTTCAAGAAGCCTGATATGATTAATGAAGCCCTGGACCGCCTGGCTAATGTTATCATTGATGTTGCCAAGGCCTATCATGCTGCAGGTGTTGATTATATTACTGTCCGTGAAATGGGAGCACCGACCGATGTCTTAAGTCCCAAGGTGTTTAAGAATGTGGTTGCCCCCCACCTGAAGAAAATCTTTGATGCCCTGGCCGGAATGGGATGTCCGGCAGCTCTGCATATGTGTGGCAAGACAAATCCCATCATCGGGATTCTGAAGGAAACCGGCGCTCCCGGAATCTCTGTGGAGCAAAGCAATGACCTGGTCAAGAGCCGTGAAGATATAGGCTGGGATACCTGCCTGTATGGCAATGTGGATGCATATAATGTGCTGGTAACCGGTACCCCCCAAGATGTAGAGGCAGCTGTAATTAAAGCTCTTGAGGGCGGCGTGGATGCTGTCTGGCCAAGCTGTGATATCTGGCCGACTGCTCCCCTGGAGAACATGAAGGCATTTGTGGAAACCACCAAGAAATTCGGGGCTGAAAAATACGGCCGCAAAAACAAATAACTAAAGTGCTTGGCGTTAATTTATAGTGGAACTGGCCGGACTGATTGCAGGTCAGGCCGGCCTCCGGTTCCACGATGTTTATGAATGTTGGGGAGGGAAAAGTTTGGTGAAAAAATTATTGGCCGCAGTTTTGATAATTATGTTTTCCGCGGTGGTTTTCTTTGGATGTTCCGGTAACACCGGTAAAGAAGAAAACAATGGCAGCCGGAATCAAGATCAGGAAAGACTTGTCTATCTGACGCAAACACCCCCGCCAAACATGTTGGAACAGTTAAAAGCCGGGGAAATCGACGGCTTTATTGCCTGGGAGCCTTTTAACAGTACCGCTGTGAACAACGGTGACGGTAAATACCTGTTCACCTCCCGGGAAGTATGGCCAGAACACCCGTGCTGTGTTTTGGCTGTAAGTGACAGCTTTAAAGATGAACAAACGGTTGAAGCTGTTACCTGGGCCCATATCAGGGCTATCAGGTTCATAAATGAAGCTAAAAACCGGGATAAGGTTCTGGAATATGCCTCTGCCTTCACCGGGAAGGATGAGGAAGTAGTAAAAAAATCCCTGGAAAACATTACTTATGTTGAATATCCCGCCAAGGACAAATTTATGGAGTATTACAGCAGCCTGGTAGAAGGAAAGCTGTTGAAAAACACGGTGGAAACCATCGGGTTCGAAGACAGTGAAAATTTCTTTGCTTCATTTCTGCGGGAAGATATTTATAAAAAAGTATCCGGTGAACTGGATAAAGATGCCGGCTGGAAGCCCGCAGGCATCAAAGGAAATGCTTCACTAAGCCTGGGATACCTGGCAGCTGATCTGCACCAGCTAGCCCTGTTTGTTGCTGAAAAGGAAGGGTATTATGAACAGGTCGGCCTGATTACCGGGCAGAACCTGGAAACCAAGATGTTTTCCAACGGTGTTGCCGTAATGGAGGCATTTAAAGCTGCGGACATAGATATTGCTTATGTTGGCGGCGCTCCGGCAACCCTGAAAAGAATAAATGACAATATACCCATAAAGGTAGTGGCAGGAGCCAACAACGAAGGTTCAGGCCTGGTGGTAAGGAGTGACGGCGAAATTAAAACTCTGGCTGACCTGGAAGGCAGGACCATTGCTGTACCCGGAGTTGGTACCGTACAGTATACGCTCCTCGATAAAGCCCTGAGGGAACAGGGACTTAGGCCGGTTATTAAATAGGAGTCAGGAGTCAGGAGTTGACAATTAACAATTAACAATTGACAATTAATGATAAATGACAAATAATAGTATCAGTTAGCAGTTTGCGCGCGCAGCGATGGGTAATTGTGTAATCAGGTAAAAGGATGATGTACAATGGGCTTGTTTAACTATACACCGGCAGACAGGGCCACCGGCCGGACTGTACAGATACATCGATTCAGAATGCTAACCGGTGACCGGGTTTTCAGATTACTGTCTGTGGCTTCACTGGTGCTGATATGGCAGATTATAGCAGGTCTGAGACTGCTTGAGCTCCCGTCACCTGTAGAGACATGCCGGGTATTTGTTGACCTTATTGTAAACGGAGATCCCCTGTACAACAAAACTCTGCCCCAGATTGTCTGGGCGAGCCTTTTGATAGTAATCAAGGCCTGTATGCTCAGTTTTATTGTTGCAGTACCTTTAGGTGTTCTGATGGGTGCAGTGGAAAAACTGAGGAGGTATTTTGATTCTACTATTGAAATGATAAGGCCGATTCCGCCTCTGGCCTGGATACCGCTGGCATATGTGCTTTTTGCCAATACCGGCAGTCCCACTGAGTATGTACAGATTTTCGTTGTCTTTATTGGGGCGCTTTTCCCTGTACTGCTGAACACAATTCATGGTATCAGTATGGTTAACCGGATACATATAGAGGCAGCCCGGACGATGGGCGCTTCTCCCAGACAGGTGCTTCTCCGGGTAATGCTTCCCGGCGCCCTGCCGGCGATTTTCAGCGGCATCAGGGTGGGTTTCGGAGTTGGATGGATGTGTATTGTGGCAGCTGAGTTTGTCGGAGGGAAACTGGGAATCGGTTATTATATCTGGTCCTCTTATTCAATAGGAGGGAGGACTGCTGAGATAATCAGCGGAATGGTGGCCATTGGGATTGTAGGGAGCCTGATTAACAGGATCATCCTTTCTGCAGAAAAGAGGCTGGTGCCATGGCGCTGATATTAAGGGATGTTACCCAGCAGTTTGGGGAGACAACTATTTTTCAAGGTCTGGATCTTAAAGTGGAACAAGGCTGTTTCTGCTGTATTGTCGGGCCCAGCGGCTGCGGGAAAAGCACCCTGCTGAGAATCGTAGCCGGCCTTTATGCACCGGCAGGGGGACAGGTACTGCTTGAAGACCGGCCGATCACTCTCGAAGATGGGGAAGTGGGGTTTGTATTTCAGGAAGATGCCCTTTTCCCATGGTATACGGTGGAAGAGAATATCAGGTTCGCCCTGAGGGCCCGCAAGATTGACACGAGCCTTTGGAAAGACATTATAGAGCATAACCTGGAAAAAGTGGGACTTGCCGAATACCGCAAGTATTACCCCAAACAGCTGTCCGGAGGTATGAAACAGAGGGTGGCTATTGCCAGAGTGCTGGCATATAACCCCAAACTCCTGCTGATGGATGAACCTTTTGCGGCGTTGGATTCGATAAACCGGAATATGCTGCAGGCAGATCTGATAAACCTGTGGGAAAAAGAGCGAAAGACTATTCTCTTTGTTACCCACAATATCGATGAAGCGGTTTTTTTGGCTGAGAAAATTGTCATTATGGGCTGCCGGCCCGGAAGAATCAAGCAGGTTGTCGAGTTGAACCTTCCCCGGCCGCGGAACAGGACAGATGCCGAGTTCTGCCGCAGCCGCAGGAGGATACTTGAAATGATAGAGTCTCAAACCCCGGCAATCCCTAATATAGGGCGGGTTTAACATAATCAGGAGGAGGTGAAAAACAAACAGCTCTCAACTGTTTGACATCATGATGTTTGACAAGCTTAAAAGACTACTATTTGAAAGGAGCGAATCCCAAGTTATGAGTGAAGAGAAAAAGTATACCCCTGCAGAAGCCAACCAATATATGGTTGACAGCATGTTATTTGTGCCCCGGATGTTTAAGGTTATTAATGAGGTGAATCCCAAAGCCGGTGTTACCTTTGCTGATTTTTACAACAGCATGTGGGCAGACGGCGCTTTAAGCCGTAAGGTTAAGGAATTGATTTTTATGGCCGGCGGTGTTGGGTACTGCTCACCCAGGTGTATTGTGCACGTTTACCCGGCTGTTAAGGCCGGCGCTTCTGTTGAGGAAGTATTTGAAGCTGCTGCCATTGGTATGATGCTGGGCGGTTTTGTTCCCGCCGGCCCCGGAATTCCGTATTGTTTTGAATATGCTTATAAGTGTGTGCAGCTGGCTCAAAAAATCCAGGCAAATGAGCCTTGGGAATACCTGCCCCCACCAAGATGGGATCACGGCGTGTACTAGAATTGATTCAGATGAGAGGGGCTGCGGCCCCTCTCAAATATAATATGAGTTTGCAGGAAAACGTAACGGAATCCAGAATTACTATTAGTTATAGCAAAAGGAAAGGGGGTTGCCGTGAGATGTTGAAATTCCCGCTCCGCATGAGGAAAAGTACGATGACAGGTATTGATTCGGACCAACTAAAGGAAAAAATCAGCGACTGGGGGGCGACCCTTACCGGATTCGGGGATGTCAGTGTTGGGCTGGCGCCTGAATTAAAGCACCTGCCTAATGCGATTGCTTTGGCCGTAAAACATCCCAGGTATCGCGGGACCTACAAGTGTGGTTCAATGACAGTCTATTCAAACCAGTATGAAGAAGTTGACCAGGTTTTGGAATCGGTTCAAAAGAAATTAATAACATTTCTTAAGTCAAGGGGATGGCGGACACTGGCGATTCCCCCAGACTCGGCGAAGATTGATGGAAGTTTTATTTCCAAATTGTATCCCCTGTTTCCCCATAAGACTGCAGCCACCTGTTCCGGACTGGGCTGGATAGGTAAAAGTGGTCTCCTGGTGAACCGGGAATACGGCGCGCGGCTGAGTTGGGCCACAGTATTGACCGATGCTCCGCTGGAAGTCTGTAAAACTCCATATACCGAAAGTGCCTGTGGCAGTTGTTCCAGATGTGTCAACTCTTGTCCTGTATCTGCAATTAGAGATGTCAAGTGGAAACGCGGAGACAAGGCAGAGGTTTTTATTGATGTGGATTCATGTACCGATTATATGAGTTATACAGTGAAGGTTTTTCAAAAATATATATGTGGGGTATGTGTATTGGCTTGCCCCTATGGGAGGTAAACCTGTTGAAAAAGGCTAAAGGGATAGTGGAACCCGGAGCCTGTGGGCTCAAAGTTGTCATTGAGGCTGAACTTGACGACCAAAAGCGCCTGAACCTGAATTTTCACAGCGCCTGCGAGCTTGTCACAGGCATGAAGGATGAGTTCAGGAATATTAACTGGAAAAAAGGTGTCTTTTCCAAGATGCTTGATTCATATATTTATAAGGTTTGTTCAGAACACCTGACACACCCTGACTGTCCTGTACCCAGCGCAATCCTGAAGACGGTTCAGGTGTTGGTCGGCGCTGCAGTGGAACAGGAAGTGACCATGAAGATTGTTAAAGTTACCGAAGAATGAGAAATTGCGGGCAGGGTCGCGGAAAGGGAGGTCGGCTACAGTGAAAATAGAGCTTATATGCGGTTTTCTGGGGGCGGGAAAAACAACCCTGTTAAAAAACCTTATAGAACAGTCCGATTCCGATACTGCTATACTTGTAAATGAATTCGGGGAACTGGGGATTGATGGGGCTGTTATTGCTGAAGGCACCAACCTCAATGTTGTGGAAATGCCCAGTGGCTGTATTTGCTGCAGCCTCCGGGAAAGTCTGGTTGATGCCGTAAGAGATATTATAGATGACTTCAATCCAGGGCAGCTTATTATAGAGCCTTCAGGGATTGCCTCACCTTCATCGGTTCTGATAGGCCTTGAAAAGGCTGATTTCAGTGACCGGATTGAAATTGCTCCAGTGGTCGGAGTAGTTGATTTAACCTTCTTTTCGGGGGATGTCCATGAAGATGACCTGGGTAATTTTTTTAAAGACCAGATTATGAATTCAGATATAATAATGATGAATAAGGCGGATTTGGTTTCAGCTGAAGCGATTGAAAAGTGCCGGAGCAAAATTGCCCGCATTAATCCTGCTGCCCTGATAATACCTACAGTGTACTGCCGGGCTGAGATTCCTGAGACAGCCGTTAAAGGTGATACCGTGCATTTTCATTATTCCCCGCAGTTTCATGCCGAATCCTTTACTTTTGACGGTGTGGTGAAAAAGGAGAGAATTGTTGACCTTTTGCACAGTCTGAGCAGCGGGGAATATGGCAGCATCTACCGGGCCAAAGGTATTATCAGGACAGAGAACGGTCCGCAGACCTTTGACTATGTAAACGGGCAGGTCAATTTTGGCGAGATACGGGATACAGATACAAATAAGTTTGTTTTTATTGGTCGTCAGGTTGATCTCCCCAAAATCGAAAAAGCGGTTAAGAGCTAAGGCCAAAGGGGAGATGGAGAAATGGGTTATGCAGGATTGTATTACAAGCCCTGGACCTATTTTTGGTTTGTCCAGTGCCTGGGAGCACTACTTTTGTTTACGGGACTGGGCTATAAGTTTTCTTTTTATTTTAAAGCCCGGAGGAGGTCCCTGTATAATGAGCCTGATTTTCTGATAATGCTGAAAGCTTTTTTCAGAGAAGTGCTGTTTCAGAAACAACTGGCGGAAAAAAGCGCCGGCCGCTGGCTGGCACATATGTTGATATTTTACGGTTTTATGGGCCTGTTATTGTTATCCGCAATAGCGGTGGCCCTGGAGACGGTGATCCCGGAGAGTTCCCGGCTCAGCCTGTACATGCTGGAAGGTACCGGCCATAATTATTATAAAGCTGCAGGTGATCTCTTTGGCGTGGCCATCCTGGCAGGCCTGATAATGGCATTTGTCAGGAGGTATATCACAAAAGACAGCCAGCTTTATACCGAAGCGGGTGATACGATAACCCTGGCAGCCCTGTTCCTGCTGGTTGCCAGCGGGTTTCTGCTGGAGGCGGCGCGCATCTCCATGACGGCGCCGGGACCTGAATTGACCTATTCTTTTATAGGTTACCGGCTGGCAGCCTTGTTTGACGGTATTTTAAATGCCGGCGGCCTGGCAACGGCTCTCTGGGTATTTCATGCCACCCTGAATGCAATTCTGTTGGCATACATCCCCCACAGCAAATTCCTGCATATCATTAACAGCCCGGTAGAAATAATTCTAAATGCATCAGAGGAACGAATGCGGGGTGATCTGTATATATGACAGAGACAGCAAAGGAGCCCGGGACGGACAGGATTAATACAGGACTCAGGGTAGAAAAACTCAGCCCCAGGCAGTTGATGAGCCTGGATGCATGTACCAGGTGCGGGGAGTGCCAGAAGTGGTGTCCGGTATATACCCTTGACAATAAAGAAGATGTTACCCCCCGTGCCAAGATAAAATACCTGAAAGAAATACTTAAAGGTGAAAACAGCGGGTTGTTTGGCTTATTTGGGCGTAAACCCGGTCCTGAGACCGTGGCGCGTTTCACCAAAAGCCTGTATGAGTGTTCCTGCTGCAACCAGTGCCATTTTGTATGTCCGTCAAGACTGGATACAGTGGAATTATGGGAGAATACCCGTGAAGCCATGTATGAAGCCGGAATGGGCCCGCTGGCTGAGCAGAAGACCTACTGTGAGACCCTAAAAAAGTATGGGAACCCATACAAAAAATCCCGCACCGAGAATGCTGACTGGGTGGAGGCAGGCCTGTCAAAAGGCACCCTGGCAAAGAAGCCTGAACTGATAAGCGATAACCTGGCGCCGGTCCTGTTATTCCTGGGCTGCACGGCAAGTTATGATGAAAAGATAAACATGGTCTCCCAGCATGCGGCCAATATTATGCATCATGCAGGTGTAAGATTTGGCATCCTCGGCCCTGAGGAGAACTGCTGCTACGGCAAGCTCAGGCGCATTGGGGACCCGGAGTTCCGGGAAAAGGCTGCCGGCAACATCGACCAAATCAATAACCTGGGGATAGACACACTTGTGACAGCATGTTCCGGATGCTATAAGACCTTTAAAAACGACTATGCCAGGATAGGAAAACAGAACTATCATATATATCACCTGGCGGAATATATTGATCTGCTGCACCGGCAGGGAAGGCTTCGGTTTAAGGTCCCGATAGAAGGGAAAATAACCTATCATGACCCCTGCCTGCTGGGGCGTCACAATGGTATCTATGATGCCCCGCGGCGCATTATTTCAGCCATTCCGGGCCTGAAACTGGTGGAAATGGACCGGAACAGGCAATATTCCCGGTGCTGCGGGGTGGGTGGCGGACTGAAGATGGCCAACCATGACCTGCAGGAAGAGGCTTCGGTATACCGGATAAAAGAGGCTGAAGCTACCGGGGCAGATTTTCTGACCACACCCTGCCCGACCTGTTACTCGGGGCTGGCCGGTGGGGTAGCCAAAGCGGGGTCCCCCCTGAAGATGTATCACCTGGCCGAACTGGCGGCTGTATCAATGGGATTTGAAAAAATATCAGGATAACCCCCTCCCCCTATGCTTTTTGGTGTCCCAAGACCTTAAGGCACTGGGGTTTTTATTTATTTATTTTGTGTTAAATTTTTCTTTGTGAAGTTGCATAATGTTAAGAAATGGTGTATTGTTAAACAGGAGATACCCTGCTTTATATTCAAATCTCAGGAGGGTTTAGGGGTAATGGTAAAAAACAGTCAGTACCTGTCAGAAAAGGAACGTAAGATTTTAGGATTTCTTGTGGAAGAGGAAAAGGAGCGCCGCACACAACTGTTGGAAGAGCTGAAGAACCTTGAGGCCATGGCTTTTCAGCGGCATCAACAGTATCTCAGGGACAATGCGGATCTTGAGCTAACAGGACTGGCTGCACAGACAGCTCAGGGAGAACCCGGGGCCAGGGAGCGATTCGCAGCTGCCGTTCGGGAAAAGCTATCGGCGATGACCACACAATACGGTAAATTCGGTTTTGCTGTCTGGGATTGGGGATGGCATCCCGATTTTTATATGGACCTGACCTCTGATTGGAAGAATGTATTCAAATATGAGGCCAAAACAGTGTGTGACTTTCACTGTACTGTACTTTCAGAGAAACAGCATTCAGAGGATTGGGCACAGGAGGTTTTTGACAGTTTCTTTACCATCAGAGACATTAAAGACACTTTGGGTATACATAACAACAATACACAGGAGGTTGACCAGGTCATTCACCAGGTCGGCAGGGAACTGATTCCGGTTAAATATGAAAGGTAGTGTCACATCAACAGATTTCTTAGCGTCAGGTGGAGTCTGGACTCCATCTGACGTTTAGAAATCGTTATCCAGGAGCTTAGCGCAGCTTAACTCTCACCTGACGAGGTGGGAGTTTTAGCGGCGGTTAGCTATCGGATAATTAAATAGAACCCACTTTTGTTTTTAGCTATAAAGCAAGGAAGTGGCAGATATATTCCTCCAGGATGGCAACAACTCAGCTTGTTACCGGCTCCCGCATTCGCGGATCGCCGACAAGCTGACGTCAGACTCATCCTTCCGGAACACATCTGCCACTTCCTGATTTGGAGCCGAAATTGAGAGCGAGTGCCCTATTTACATATGGGGACATAGTATCAGCAGTTCCAAGGCAGAATTATTTGAGGAGCTCTTGGTATAACTTATAGTTTGCGGAATCATAACAAACGAAAATTACTTTCTGTAGTTTAGATTCATTGTCCCTTACGAATCTGGAAACCTCATCAATAGCTGCCTGAGCCGCTAACTGTTTTGGAAAGCGGTATACTCCGGTGCTAATGTTAGGAAAAGCAATAGTTTCTACATTGTTACCCAATGCTAAAGTTAAACAATTTCGGTAACAATTCCTTAATAATTGTTCTTCACCGTCGTTTCCGTCGTGCCATACCGGGCCTACTGTATGAATAACATACTTGGCAGGGAGCTTTCCTGCGGTAGTGATAACAGCTTCTCCCGTTTCACAGCCTCCCTGCCTGTTTCTAATTTCCATGCATTCATCAAGTATGGCCTTCCCGCCCGCTTTATGTATAGCACCGTCAACACCTCCGCCACCTAATAAACTGTTATTGGCGGCATTCACTATAGCATCAACATGAATTTTTGTAATGTCTCCTTGGACTAACTCGATTTTTTTCATCTTATCATCCTTCCCAGTATGTCATTCCTATGTAAAGGGTCAAAGAGAACTTGACGATTGGATAAGCCGACATGGGAAATAAGGGGAGGCTACCCTCCCCTTATCCCGAAAGGGATTAGCCATAAAAAACATAGTATGCAAACAAAGAATGAAACACAAAACAAAAAGAAAGACCTATGGTAATATGTCAAGACCCTAAGGTCAAAAATTTTTAGTAAATTT
>JAENYP010000006.1:0-188576 GCA_016841725.1 Thermincola carboxydiphila
AAATTTACTAAAAATTTTTGACCTTAGGGTCTTGACATATTACCATAGGTCTTTATTCCAGGACCCTGTTCAGATGCTCTTCACAGGTTGGCGATGTGATCCGGGCTCGAAGCCCAACCAGCTTAAACGTGATATGAACACCTTAAGAGGGATGGACACTTTAAGCGACGGGGTCAAAAAGCCCCAACAACAGCCACGTCCTAAACCCTGGTTTTATTCCAGTGTAAAGGATAGAAATAAAACAAAAAAGGCCATACCAGTTTAAGCTGGTTATGACCGTATTATACCAACAACAGGCTAAACGGCTTCGCTGCGCTCCGACCCAACTTCCCACGTCCTCGGCTGTCACGGTTTTTGCGATTGTGGGGCAGGGGTCTGGGGTAGCAAAAACCGCGCCAGCCATGCGGGCGGGAAAAGTTCGTTTCTTGTATATGCATTAGGTGAAATGTCCTCCTAGGCGTTTCTTTGTAGCTAAAAGATTTTCCGGGTATTCAATCTTTTTAGAACCTTATTTATAAAGTTCTTTATGTTGTGAATGAAATCAAAGAAGTTTACATGTTTTTTACGTTTAACCATCTTTATATTTTCTTCACTTATGTAGTCTATAACACCGAATTTGAAATACATTTCAATTCTTTCCTCGTCTTTGATAATTAAGCACCTCCAATCTTTATCTAAAGATTAAAGGTTAAGTTGCCTTTTAGCAAGTACGCACATTATAGTATTATAGTTACTAAAATGATACTATTGTATTTGAGGTGATAGGTATGATTAAGTTTAAAAATAAAGAATTCAAATGTTCCTTAGACGTCAGCGTTGATTTAATTGGTGGTAAATGGAAGGTTTTAATTCTGTGGAGATTAAAGGATGGTATTATGCGCTTTAACGAATTGAAAAGAACAATTCCAAATGTAACGCAAAAGATGTTAACTCAGCAATTAAGGGAATTGGAAGAGGATGGTCTAATAAACAGGAAAGTGTATGCAGAAGTACCCCCAAAGGTTGAATATTCGCTTACTCAATGCGGGAAAAGTCTAATACCCATTTTTGAAGAAATATGCGATTGGGGTGACAAATATCTAATGCAAAAGTCCGGAGGACACATCACATAACATTTTAGCCGTGTTTCCGCAGTTGAGCATGCAAAAACACCGGCTAGTGATATCCCTGCCTGTCAGTTTCGGGATTAATTCCGCAATGTCAGTGATTTTCGTCCTGGATGTACTCAATTTAAACAGCTGTTTACAGGTATTCAGCTTGGTATTACTGTTTCTGTTGCTTCTTATCACAGGCAAGTTCCTTCAGGGTATCTGAGGCCGCCTGGAACAGGATGGAATACACACCCCTGGCATTTGGGGCAGTGCCTGTTGCGGCAGGAATTATATGAAATTTTCACATGCTCTTCACGTTTAAAACATCATCCTGCGCAAATGAAGATAAATACAGGTAGTATCCGCAGGCTTGCGGGGGAAAAGCCAAAAAAATAACATTTCTTGTTGAGGTGGAAATTAGTTGATTATAAAAAGATGTGAGTGGGTTGGTGATAGCCAAAATTGCAAAAAATACCATGATAAAGAATGGGGCATTCCGGAACATGATGATAAGAAGCTTTTCGAACTTTTGACTTTAGAGGGGGCTCAGGCGGGATTAAGTTGGCTAACGATTCTCAAGAAGCGAGAAAATTACTTGGAAGCATTTGACTATTTTGATATTAAGAAGGTAGCTAACTATAACCAAACAAAAATAGAAGAGCTTATGCAGAATAAAGGTATTGTACGGAACCGCTTGAAAATTGAGTCTACCATCAAGAATGCTAATTCAATTCTTGCAATTCAAAAAGAATTCGGCAGTTTTGATACCTACATTTGGGGTTTTGTAGGCGGCAAGCCGAAAATAAATGCCTGGACAAGCTTGTCTGAAATACCTGCAAAAACTTGTGAATCAGATGCCATGAGTAAAGACTTAAGCAAAAGGGGATTTAAATTTGTTGGATCTACTATTTGTTATGCCTTTATGCAAGCAATTGGGATGGTAAACGATCACATAACTGATTGTTTCCGGTATCAAGAAGTAAACAGATTAAATAGATAGGTGATCTTTAAATAAAGTCATATACATATATGACTGCTAAAATTGAAGATTTATTAGAAATAGAGATACAGTGAAATTTAGCTGCCCCGGACCCATAACAATTATATGTCTGAATATTTTTTGCCCAGTACCCGGGCAGCGCCGACAACCGTTAAACCGTAAATGAAATGAATAACCAGAGAAATTTCTATTTGCTCTATACTGGTTGGAGGGGATACCTTGCTTAAGAGTTTTGACAGGGTTATGTCAATAATGGTCCAGGCTAGCAGCCCCAGAACCAGACCTTTTAAGAACAGGTGCTCCCAGCTCACCAGAGTTAGAACCGTTACTGCTGTGATTCCGACAATAATACTTACAGCAATATCAATTTGCAGTCCTATGACAGGCAAAATGCTATTAAGGGCAATTTCCGGATCAAGTATTATTCCTGCTGCCAAACGCGGACAGGTTTTAAATGAAGGAATGAAAAATAAAACCACCAATTCAAGCAGGTCTTTTACAAAAATGCCGGCAGTTCCGGCGGCGGCTCCCAAAATAAGAATATCCCATTGCTGCTTACTTTGCTTTCGCATAGATGACACTCCTATCAACCGATGTTCGCAACTATTCCACTTTTGTCATTATGAACAATTTGGAGGTAAAAAATGATTAGAAAATGTTGTGAGTCTGATTTTGATAGTATCCACTCCATAGTTAATGATGCCGCACAGGCATACAGGGAAGTAATTCCCGCAGACCGCTGGAACGAAGAATATATGACTAAAAAAGAACTTTGCGAAGAGATTAATGACGGTGTGGTTTTTTGGGGCTGGGAAGAGTATTAATCCTCTGTAAAGGTAAATATTTCGTCAATTGTTGTATTCAAAGTTTTGGCAACATCGTAGGCTAGCTTCAATGAAGGATTATATTTCCCCTTTTCCAAATGAACGATTGTTTGACGGCGTACGCCGACTGCTTTAGCCAGATCCTCTTGGAATGCCTCAATTGTTTTTTGAGCTTATTCCGGCACAAATAGGGTGTACGACTTTCAACTTAGTATTCTTCAAGCTGCCGTCGCAAGGTTAGGCTCGGGTTTATCCCATGAGATTGGAAACGCCAATCGCGATAACGCGCTCTTAATGCTGCCTATAAATTAATGATAAGGAATGGATAAAGGAAATAAAACCTATTTTCATGATTATTTATACCGCGAAGCCTTCGGCCGGCGCGGCTGGGCAAGGTTAGGTGAAATTGTCGCTAAACATCACCTAAACTACGAGGTGTTTATTGGGAAGAGGTTGGGAGTCAACCTACCTAATCTGCCCTTAAAAAGGAGGATAATATGAAAACCTTGATTGTTTATGATTCAAAGCACGGTATAGTTCGAGATTGTGCTGAAAAATTAGAACATAAGTTTAAGGAAAAAGTTACTGTTATAAAAATATCTAAAAAGAAGCAATGGCCTAACATTGACGAATTTGACAGCATTATTATTGGCGCTTCGGTTCATATTGGGAAGATCCAGAAGTCAATAAAGGACTTTTGTGAGAAGAATTTAGATAAGTTAAAACATAAGAAAGTAGGTATATTTTTATGTTCTTTGACTGAACCGGCAGAAGCTTATCATTATATTGAAGAACAGTTTCCAGAAGAACTTCAAAAACATGCAATAATAAAAAGTTGTTTTGGTGGGGCTGTTATCTTTGAAAGAATGAATTTTGTTGAACGATTCATGATGAAGAAAATTACCAAGAGTTCAGAAAACATAAATAATGTCTCGGAGGATGCAATAGAGAGTTTCGTTCGAACGTTTCAAAAAGAGTAGTGGTGGGACCCACTTACATAACAGCATTCAGCCTCTTTTGCTGTAGTGATGGTTTGGGATTATGGGTATTGATCTTGCTTTAGTTTTTATCTGTTCAGAAGTAGATACAGTTGGTTGAAGGTAATTATTTACAGGTTTTATGTCAAATAACGATGAATCGCCAAGTTTAGCAGCAATAAAGGTCGTAACCATACCGTATGCGGCGTGACTAACCATATACGACAGGTTACTGGCAGCGTCTTTTGGCCTTACAGTATTTTGGGGTAGGGCTCCAAGAGCGAAGGTGATGAATGAACCCATTGTTATTCCGGAAAGTAGTCCCTTAGTTACTAGGCTGTCTCGACCGGTTTTTGACAGCAAATATACTGTTCCGACTCCTCCTAAAGAACCCATTCCAAAATCTAATAAGCCTCCAAGAAACTGACCTTTAATGTTTGTTGCTTCATTTTTGTTTTTGACCCAAACTCCCGCTGCAGTGCCACGGAATGATTGTTGAGAGATCTTCTTTTTGACAGATAGTTCGTCGATTATAGTTTTTACCATATTTCCTGCTAAACCAGCTACGATTCCTAATGTGACCCTATCCTTTATTTTAAACACCTATATCACCCCAATAGTTTATTTATTAGTATTTTTCCTGATTTAGGCCTTGTTATTACTGGAAAAATAGTGGAGTTGTGTTCTTAAAAATACGGTTGCTGGTATGTTACTGCAAAACAACATTTGCCGGGCCGGAAAATGTCTCTTTTATCCTTTCAATATGCTCAATTGTGGCAGCACGTGTTGGACGAAGCCGCGTGTCTAGGAGCAGTTATGGGGATTCAAAGCAGATGATGAAAATGATGTGCGACAATAAAAGAACGTGTTAATTCCAGGTCAATTTGAAGGGAAAGAAGGGAGAGTTCGATGAGCAAGCAACAAGTATATAAATCGGCTAATAATGACTACATAAAGGTTATCGATGGAATAGAACGAAAAACACTGGTTTATGGAGATAAAACTCTGCTAACAGAATTTAGGTTAGAGAAGGGTAAAACGCTCCCTTTTCATAAACATGAAAATGAGCAGACCGGATATTTAGTATCTGGACATATAGTGCTGATCATAGATGGGGAAAAACATGAATTACTTCCTGGTGATGGTTGGTCTATACCAGGGAATATGGAGCATGGAGCAGAAATATTGGATGATTCTATTGCAATAGAAGTATTTTCGCCGGTTAGAGAAGATTACTTGCCTGAGAAAAGTAACAGTGCTCACGCTAGTGAGAGCGTAGGCGGGAGATGAATTGCCGCCATTCTTTTCCGTGATAACCATTGATAAAAGACCCAAATTAAGGTAAAATATAATCAGTAGTAAATATAGAAAACGGAGATAAAACAATGGAGTTAGATAATAATAACCATTCAGTATTTCTCATGTATTACCACCTCGTTCTTGTTATAAAATACCGTAGAAAAGTAATTGATGATGTTATCTCAAATAGACTGAAAGAAATATTTGAGTATGTAGCACCTAGGTATAACATCACCTTACAAGAATGGAATCATGACAAAGACCATGTACATATCCTCTTCAAAGCTCATCCTAACACCCAATTATCAAAATTTATCAATGCCTATAAAAGTGCATCATCACGCCTGATAAAAAAAGAATACCGGCAAATACGTAGCTGCCTCTGGGAAGAAAACTTTTGGTCAAGAAGTTTTTGCATACTTACAACCGGTGGTGCACCGCTTGAGGTGATAAAAAGATATATTGAAAGCCAGGGTGAGAAGCTGTGAATAAAGCATATAAATACCGCCTTTATCCGAACAAAGAGCAAGCCATTCTCATAAATAAAACCTTTGGCTGTGTTCGGTTTGTATACAATCGAATGCATGCTGACAGAAAGGCGATTTATGAGAAGTATAAAGACGATAGAGAAGCATTAAAGCGGCAAAAATATCCTATGCCGGCTGATTACAAAAAGGAATTTCCCTGGCTCAAAGAAGTGGATAGCCTGGCTCTTGCTCAAAGAAGAATGATATAATGTAGTTTAAATCATATTATATTGGAGGTAAAAATTTTTGACGAAGAAAAGCTTCAGCTTTGTACATTATGGGTGGGTAGTCCTCATCATGGGGACTTTTGCGATATTCGGTGCACTCGGACTTGCCCGTTTTGGTTACTCTGTAATACTTCCCAATATGCAGTCGGGTCTCGGAATGGATAATGGGCAGGCAGGACTGCTGGCCACAATGGGATTAGTTGGGTATTTAGCTTTAGCCATAATCGGAGGTGCATTAGCTTCACGGTATGGTGTAAGAATAATCGCCTCGGCAGGTCTTGCTTTGGCTGGATCAGGGATGCTCTTTATGGGCCTGTCCAATACATATCTTACGGTTGCCTTCTGGAGCGGGTTGTCCGGACTTGGCAGCGGCGCTGTGAATATAGCAATCATGGGACTTTGGCCGGCTTGGTTTTCGAGAAAAAGACGCGGTTTGGCATCAGGAATTGCGGTGTCAGGATCTTCGATGGGACTAATTATGACCGGTTTTGTTGTTCCCCGAATTATCAGTGCATATGGCGAAAACGCGTGGCAGATAAGCTGGTTAGTTTTTGGAAGTATTACACTTTTACTTGCAGTCGGTTCATTTTTAATTGTACGGAACAATCCTGCTGAGATGGGATTAAAGCCGATAGGTGATGATGAAGTAATACAATATGGTTCGCGAAATGACAATGTTAATTGGCGGAGTGTCTATTTTTCTGCAACAGTTTGGTCTCTTGGCATTGTGTACATAGCCTTTGGATTTTCCTATATTGTTTTCATGACCTTTTTTGTCAAGCACCTGGTATCTGATGCCGGGTTAACGGGAGCGGCTGCCGGGAAACTTTACGTGTTAATGGGATGGTTCAGCTTAGCTTCAGGGATAATATGGGGTATGCTGTCAGATAGAATTGGCCGCAAAAAAACCCTGACAATTTTATATCTGATTCATGGATTGGCATTTAGCCTGTTTGCGGTAGGGAATTCTCCGATACATTTCACTATTACGGCAATGTTGTATGGCATTTCGGCCTGGAGCATACCGGCAATAATATCAGCTACCTGTGGTGATTTGTTAGGTCCTAAACTAGCTCCGGCAGCATTAGGCTTTGTCACCCTGTTTTTTGGAATTGGGCAGGTTTTGGGACCTGTTGTGGCAGGGAGTATAGCAGATGTTTATGGCTCGTTCTCACCGGTATTCCTTTTAACCGCAGCAGTAGCTTTTTTGGGAGCCTTGAGTTCAGCATTTTTGGTGAAGAGCGCCGCACATTATCTGAACACTGATTAAAAGATTAAAATTTATTTTCTTTAATTCTAAAGGTGAAATGATAAAAGGAACGAATTTTTAAGAAAGGAAACAAAAATAGAATTTGAGTAATTTGAAAAAGAAAGGAAAATTAAAATGAACACAAAAAAAATGTGGTTTAAACTGGCAGGTGTAATTGCAGACAATCTTCCTACCGTCTCCCAGGACTGTCCGGCATGTGGGCAGGCTAAAATCGATTTTCAATATGTTGGTGAAAAGAAAGCCATGAGAGGATTTTTATGCATTTGGTGTACCTCGTGTTTGCATGGTATTCACATTTCGGGGGTAAGAATTCCCGACCATGCTGAATTTTTACCAAAGGATCAGGTGGAACTAATTAAAAAAAGAATACCTAATTTCAAAGCAGGGTAATTCATTGCCGGTACACATCGGCTGACATTTAGCCGTGTTTCAGCAGTTCAAATGCAAAAAGGAGACATAAGGTTGGTTAAATCACTTAAAGTTACATTAATATCACTTGTACTATTTGCTATCATTTTCTTTGTAGTGTGGCAGGTAAGTAAATCAAGAGCATTTCAGTTTTTTGGAGGCATTATATCCAGTGCCCAAACAGACAAGATAATAGTAGCTTTAACTTTTGATGACGGTCCTACTAAAAATAGCCGAACTGCTCTTAATCTACTCGACCGGTTGAAAGTCAAAGCTACTTTTTTTGCTACCTGCTTAGCAACTTATGAAGAACCCAGATTCCTGAGACTAGCGGTTAAAGTTCTGCCTCGGGGAAGATTATCAGATTCTTCTCCGCAATAGTAACCACAATAAGGGTCCAGGCAGGTATGTATGACCCCCAAATAATGTTCTTTAACAAGGGAACGAAGGTCCCGCTAAACTGTGGATAAAATGAAGACAGGCCAACTCCCAGGTCACATATCAGCATCAGGAATCCGGCTAATGCGATGCGATACGAACTTTTGGGGACAAAATAACCTCTGGACACTGTGCAAATACAAGTCCATGTACAATAACAGAGTATAGCGATAAAAATTAAAAGCCCAAATTTAAGAAATCCGCTTACAGAGGCCAAAAGAATAATAACCACCGGGATAGTAATTATCAGAACCGGCAGTGCAGCAACTGCCTCGAACCTGCCTGTTTTAAAATTTCTTTGAAATGCAAATACCACTAATAGATAGGCTATTGAAAAGCTCAGGACTCCAAATGGCAGGAATTTTCCGGAATCAAAAAAGGTCTTACAGAAGACCAAGAAGAGATCTCCTATCATAACAAGAAACATTGCAGCTGTTAGCAGTCTTTGTTCCGGATATGTTTTGTTAATTCGTAATGCTATCAGAAAAAGTGTGATTATAGTAACAAATTTAATATAGTTTACCAATGGAGCTCCGGGGAAAATATTATCTAATACGATAAAAAGCGCCGTTATGGGCAGAAAAATTGATAGCACCAGTTTTTGAACTTTATTCATTTTTTAGGTCCCCCCTTAATTTCAAGGTAAAAGAAAATACTCGGTTAATTCCAGGGCATACTTTATTATATTACTGACATATCCCAAAATACAATAAGGGGCCAGGTTAGGAGGGCCGGAAAATGTGTGAGTTTTGTACAAAGCATGGTGAAGGTAAGAAGTGGTATGAGGTGATGGACTACTACTCCAAGGAAATGCTGGCTCGGAATAACCGCCAAAAATATATTAAGGAGTTCATACCAAATATTCAGCGTACCGCCGGCCCAAATTTGGCCAAATTGGAGTGGGCAAAAAGAAAGATGCCTGCTGTAGTATATCAGTTCATTCGTAAAATCGGAACTGCCGGAATGAAAAAGAGGCACTTTGGGCAGGTTGTTCCGCTTGAGGACGCGGAAAGGATTATTGACATGGTCCATTCCATAACCCGAATCGCCTGTGTGTGCCGGAGTGTCACCACAGGAAAAAATGATGCCAGGTATTGCCTGATGCTGGGTGTTGACCCGGAAGGTACAATCAACGATTATTCCGATCTCCGGGCCAGTTTGGAAACCATATCAGCTACAGAGGCAAAAGAGCTTTTGCGGAAGTTTGACCAGGAGGGCCTGGTACATTCTGTGTGGACTTTTCAGACCCCATTTATAGGAGCGATATGCAATTGTGACCACGATTGTTTAGCATACAGGATACAGGTGAGTTCAGACTTACTTGAAATCATGTTTAAAGCGGAGTACATTGCTGTCATTGATGCCAACGAATGCACAGGCTGTCGTAACTGCCAAAGGCTTTGTCAATTCGGAGCTGTTGAGTATTCCACATCTAATAAAAAGTGCTATATAAATCCCAATAAGTGTTACGGGTGTGGCATTTGCCGCAGTGGCTGCATAAAAAATGCGGTATCTTTAGTAGATTTGACTCACCGTCAGGGCCTTTGAACACCTGCAAATGCCCGTTATGCAAAAAAATAATGACTGCGGTCAGCAGTCATCAAAACTGGTTAAAAACTTACTTCATACATGGATGCCTGATCATACCCCATAAAAGTATGCAGATGCCCGTCATCAATTGTGGTCCTTAATCCAATGGGGTGGATATGATATCCCCCCGGAAGGTTTATACTCTGGCCGGAGTAAACATAATATTCATGGTAATGGTTATCTTCGAAGCTGGTGCGCCCCTGGATTAAATGAACATGAAATCCATTTGCCAGGGGAATGGCGGGACCGCTGACACCGGTGATAAAATGACAATGTCCGTCGTTACAGCTGCCCACACCACTGTAGTTATGAACGTGTATTTCTGGCAACATAAATCCCCCCTTTTGATACTATATTCGGGGGAAAAACAATGAGTTACAATGTTAACATAAACCCGGTGATACCAAAGGGGGCAAAAGGCCGAAACCGTGCCGCCATATGACAAGGGGGAGCAAAGAGTGCAGATAAAAATAGTTCAGGGGAATTTGGAACATATGGCTGACTGTATAGAAGCCCATAAGTATTCTCAACATCTTAAAAATCTGCCATATTCAATGGACTGAGGTGAAAAATGATGGACCTAAATCAAGTCAGTGAGCATTTTGAAAAAGAAGCCCCTATATATGATGATTTGATCCTGCGGTTAATACCGTTTTATAAGGAACAGCATAATATAATGCTTGGGCTGCTGCCTCATCGGCCTGAGCAAACACTGAGAGCTCTTGACCTGGGATGTGGAACCGGGGTATTGTCTTACCTGTTGTTGAGTCATTTCCCCAACATCCGGGTAACTGCTTATGATTTGGCAGAGAACATGCTTGCAACATGTAAAACAAACCTGGCCGGATACTCAGAACGCCTTACACTAAAACAGGGAAATTTCGGGACTGACAGCTTTGGTGAGGGTTATGACGTTGTGTTATCGGGTTTTGCGATTCACCACTTGGATAATCCGGGTAAAGCTGACCTCTATAAAAGAATTTACCGGAGACTGAACCCGGGAGGACTCTTTCTTAACCGGGATATCGTTTTGGGGGCAACTCCGGACATTACCGAACAGTATCACCGGTTATGGCGGCAGTTTATAAGGTCCAATGGAGAAGATGATGAGAAGTGGTTTCAAAACTACCTTGAAGAGGATATCCCGGCTTCAGTCAGAGACCAGCTGGACTGGTTAACTGATGCCGGTTTTGCGGATGTGGGCTGTCACTGGAAATACCTGAATTTTGCTATTTTTGGGGGAAGAAAGCCTTAAGGGCGGTCAGAACCCCGGCCGGAAATACCGTTTGATGCCAAAACAAAATCACCACCGAAACGGCGGTGATTTTAAATATGTCTCCACGTAAAGTATGTTTCTTTACCTGGTTGTCACAGGCACCTGGACTTCAGTTAACCATTCCTCGGGGTTTTCCTTATTCCAGATTCCGTCTATATAGGATTCCCTCGGCAGCCCGATGATTTCCAGGTTGTTTTCCTCAATCCACTTCATTACTGCGCTGTAGGCCATCCCAATAGTATTATAGGGTCCTCTGTGGATAACACAGGCGGCTGTTGCTACGGTATCAATTTTTTTGAATTTTACTTTATCTGAGTCTTTGGCAAAATCAGTTACAGCCTCACAAATTTCAACATCAATATTGCTGTCTTTATATTCACCGTCATGGTATAGTGTGAAGCAATATGGGGGCATGGCGCATTACGGTCCTCATGGAAGCTACAATGACCTCAGGAAGTTCTTTGGTGATAATATTGTAAGTCATATACCTGGGAATGACAGCCGGCAAAAAGTCTGATATATTTATACTGGACTTGAATATAAAGGGAATCCTATTCCCTGGGAGATTTTAATTTATGAGAAGGGGGAGAATGTAACAAATGCAACCAACTGATAACACGGTATTACTGGATGAAAGAGAACTATCTCAATTTATCCGGGATATTTTGGATGAAGCCCGCAGCGTTATTCACCCAAACAACATTAACCTGTACCTGAGGGATGACCCGTCGGTACATAGTATTATCCAAACGTCAATCGATGCGACCACCGGTGACTATTCCATTTACATAAAAACGGAGGCAGTGAACGACGATTATACCCTGTCACATGAGCTGCTCCACATCTGTGTGAGAAAACACGTCCCCGGATTTATCAAGGTTGTACAGTCTGATATTGTGGGCCTGATAGGCGCCGAACTTCAGGGATACCTGGATCATAAATGGATTTTGGCTGAACAGAAAAGAAGGGGCCTGGTGATTGATGAAGCGGCGCTTTATGCCGGTATTGAGGAAACCGTCGGGGCTGACCGGGAAAAGTTTGAAGAAAACATTGAGCAGATATTGATAATAAACAATATCTTGCGTAACCACCCCAAGGTATTTGAACAGCACAGGGAGTTTTTTGCAAAGAATAATCCTGAATCCATGGAACTGGCACAGCGGATAATGTCCCATTATCCTGAACAGGAGCTTTATACCAATTATGAAGCCAGGCGAATTACTGTAAGTGCTATCAGGGAATGGAACAATATATTTAAGGAAAAGGGGCTTACCTCGGTGAACCTCAGTTTCCTTATCAGTGTTGAACCGGTTTTTTCAGCAAATCAGCTGCAGATGAAGGCAAATGTCGTGTTGGCCTTACTTCCATATGCCATTGTGGATGCGTCGGATAAGACTCCCAGGCATGTGCTGGCTACCCTGGCAGACAACCAGTGCTGTGTTGTTTTCTCTATCGAGGACAACGCCCTCGGACCTTTGAAAAATTATATGGAACGGAAGACACTGAAAGAATTCCTGGATACAATGAACATTTCCTATCTGCTCAGATGAGGAAAACTGCCGGAAAAGCACAAGGAAAATTTCCCGTCAGGGGCGAATTAAGAGGGATAGAATTAAGGGAGGATCATAATGCAGCTAACACACAAACTTAACCCATCACAGGCCGAAGCCGTAGAATACTGTTCCGGGCCGCTGCTTATTCTGGCCGGCGCCGGAAGCGGCAAGACCAGGGTCCTGACCCACCGGATCGCCCACCTGATCAGGAACAAGGGGGTAGCCCCCTACAATATCCTGGCGATTACTTTTACCAATAAGGCAGCCCAGGAGATGAAAGAGCGTGTCGAGGGGCTTCTGGGAAATCAGGCTGGTCATATGTGGATTTGCACTTTTCACTCAGCCTGTGTGCGTATCCTCAGGAAGGAAATTGGGGCGCTTGGTTATGACACCAGTTTTGTCATTTATGACAGTGCAGACCAGCAGACCCTGATTAAACAGTGCCTTAAGGAACTGAATATTGATGACAAGCGCTTTCCACCCCGGGCAGTGGGTGCAGGTATCAGTCAGGCCAAAAACAGCCTGACGGGGCCTGAGGCTTATGAAAAAAAAGCCGCTGACCATTACCAGCAGACTGTGTCCAGCGTGTATCAGCTTTATCAGAAAAGGCTTTATACCAACAATGCCCTGGATTTCGATGACCTGATAATGAAGACTGTTATCCTGTTTCAGAAATATCCCGATATTCTTGAAAGCTACCAGGAACGGTTTAAGTACATCCTGATAGATGAATACCAGGATACAAACCATGCCCAGTACAGGCTGGTCAGGCTCCTGGCTGAAAAATACCGGAATATCTGTGTGGTGGGTGATGATGACCAGTCGGTTTACCGTTTCAGGGGGGCCGACATCAAGAACATTCTTGATTTTGAACGTGATTATTCTGAGACCAGGGTAGTGCGTCTGGAGCAGAATTACCGCTCCACAAAAAATATTCTGGAAGCTGCCAATGAGGTCATCAGAAACAATATTGGCCGTAAGGAGAAACGGCTGTGGACCGAGAATCAGGAAGGAACCCCGGTCTGTCTTTTTACGGCTCAGGATGAGCACCAGGAGGCATATTACGCTGCCCGTAAGATTATAGAGGGCCATGACCTGCAGAACCGGGCCTATCGTGATTTTGCAGTATTATACAGGACCAATGCCCAGTCCAGGGTTGTTGAGGAAGTCCTGATGCGCAACAATATTCCCTATACCATTGTTGGCGGTCTGAAGTTCTACGACCGCAAGGAAATTAAGGATATCATGGCTTATTTGAAGGTGGTCTGCAACACTGCGGATTCCGTCGGCCTGCAGAGGATTATAAATGTCCCCAGGCGCGGGATAGGGGATGCCAGCCTGGCCAGGGTCTATGCCCATGCCGCTGAAAATGGCCTCAGCCTTTATGAGGCCCTTAGTGAGGTTGAGCTGGTACCCAAATTACAGGCACGGGCAGTTAAGCCACTGCAGGGTTTTTACAGCCTTATTGAAGAATTCAGGAAAAAAAAGGACGGGATTTCGGTTACTGACCTGACCAAAGAGATTCTTGACAAATCAGGTTACATGAAGGAACTCCAGGGTGAGAAAACCGTTGAGGCCGAAACCAGGATAGAGAATATCAAGGAATTCCTTACCGTTACCGCCGAGTACGACTCAGGCAGGGAGGAAGGCTCTCTGGAGGAATTTCTGGCTGAGGTTTCCCTGGTCTCCGATATTGACAGCATCAAGGAGGACACTGATGTTGTTGTCCTGATGACACTGCACAGTGCCAAGGGCCTGGAATTTCCCGTTGTTTTCATGATTGGTATGGAAGAGGGAATTTTCCCGCATTCCCGGTCAATTGGTGAGGAAGCAGAGCTTGAGGAGGAACGCCGCCTCTGCTATGTGGGCATTACCCGGGCCCGGGAGGAGATTTACCTGTTAAATGCTTTCCAGCGCACACTTTACGGGAATTATATGCATAATGCCCCTTCCCGGTTCATTAGGGAAATTCCGGAGGAACTGACAGAGACTGTAGATACCGGGGGGGCCGGCGGAGCCGATATGCCGCGGGACGGTTTCCGCCAGGGAAGCCGTTGGGGCAGCAGGTCAACCGGTTCAGGCGGCAGGTCTGCCGGGTTAGGCGGCTTAAACAGTTATGGCAGCACATCAGGCGCTTCCGGAGGAACCGGAATGGGGAGTGTTGTCCCAGGAAATTACAGCCTCGGAGATAAGGTTGAACATGCCAAATGGGGACAGGGAGTAGTTGTCAGTGTAAAAGGGGAAAATGAGAATGCAGAGATTAGTGTGGCCTTTCCGGGACTGGGGATTAAAGCACTGATTGCCAAGTATGCCCCGCTCAGGAAGACATAACCTTAAGGAGTGTGGACCGATTTGGACAGGGATGCAGCGGCAAAAAGAATTGCCGAACTGACGGAAATGCTAAATGAACATAACTACAATTACTATGTTTCGGACAACCCTAAAATTTCCGATGCTGAATATGACGGCCTGATGCAGGAACTCATCAAGCTTGAAGAGGCTTATCCGGACGTGGCGCTGCCTGATTCTCCGGCCCGCCGGGTGGGCGGGGAACCTGCTGCGGGGTTTGAGGCCGTCAGCCACCTGGTTCCCATGCTGAGTCTCAGTAATGCCTTTGGTGAGCAGGACTTAAGGGATTTTGACCGCAGGGTCAGGGGTGGTTTGGACGGGCACACGGTTGAGTATGTTGTTGAACTTAAAATAGATGGGCTTGCCGTCTCCCTTCTTTACGAAAACGGCATCTTTGTCCGGGGGGCTACCCGGGGTGACGGGGAAACCGGAGAGGACATAACACACAATCTGAAGACCATAAACAGTATCCCTCTCAGGTTAAGACGTCCCCTGCCGCAGATGGAGGTCAGGGGAGAGGCATATATGCCCAAAAAGGATTTTTCCCGCATCAACAGGGAGCGGGAAGAGTCAGGACTGCCTACTTTTGCCAACCCGCGCAATGCCGCTGCCGGGTCACTGCGGCAGCTTGACCCCCGGGTTACTGCATCCCGGGCCCTGGATGCCTTCCTTTATGGTATTGGCCGCGTTTCGGGGATGACCGTGACAGGTCACCGGGAAGGGCTGCAGGCGCTTCAGGAACTGGGTTTCAAAGTCAACCCTAATATCAGGGCCTTTGAGGATATTGAACAGGTTATTGAATACTGCCGGGAATGGGCCGAAAAACGGCATGATCTCCCATATGAAATTGACGGCATGGTCGTTAAGGTAAACGACCTGGCCCTGCAGACTGAACTGGGAGCTACCAGCAAGAGTCCCAGGTGGGCCATAGCATACAAGTTTCCCGCAGAGGAAGCGGAAACCGTTGTCAGAGATATCTATGTCAGGGTGGGCCGGACCGGAGTGCTTACCCCAACGGCCAACCTGGAACCTGTCAGGGTTGCCGGGTCCACTGTAAGCAGCGCCACTCTCCACAATATTGATATTATCCGTGAAAAGGATATTAGGATAGGAGACCATGTGGTTATCCACAAGGCCGGTGATGTCATTCCTGAGGTAGTCCGGGTGGTCAAAGATAAAAGAACCGGCAGTGAAGTGGAGTTTCTCATGCCCGGGGAATGCCCGGTATGCCGGACAGGCGTCCAGCGGGCAGATGGTGAGGTCGCGGTGCGCTGTCCCAATGAAATCTGTCCGGGCAGGGAACGGGAAGGCCTGATTCACTTTGTATCCAGGGATGCCATGGATATCGAGGGCCTGGGACCGGCGGTGATTGACCAGCTGGTAGGTGCGGGACTGATCCGGGATGCTGCTGACCTGTATTACCTGAAAGCCGAGGACCTGCTTGGTCTGGAACGCATGGGTAAAAAGTCTGTGGATAATCTCCTTAATGCTATTGAAAAAAGCAAGCACAAGGACCTGGCCCAGTTGATTTTTGCCCTGGGGATACGCCATGTCGGGGCCAGGACCGGGAAGATACTGGCGGCTCACTTTGGTTCCATGGCCCGCCTGCAGGAGGCAGAGGTTGAGCAACTGACCACAGTTCGCGAGATTGGGCCCAAGATGGCTGAGAGTATTGCGGCCTATTTCAGGGAACCGGTGAATCTGGAGCTGTTGGATAGGTTAAAAACAGCAGGGGTTAACTTTACCCGGGGGGTTGAACAGGCAGGGGAGCGGCCCTTTGACGGGAAGACCTTTGTGCTTACCGGGGCCCTGGAGAAATACACCCGCAAAGAAGCGCAGAATATCATTGAAAACCTGGGTGGGAAGGTCAGTTCCAGTGTCAGTAAAAAGACCGATTATGTACTGGCAGGCACAGAAGCAGGCTCCAAAATGGATAAAGCAACAGCTCTTGGGGTAACGGTGATCTCAGAAGATGATTTTGAAGGAATGATTAGTTTTTAAATCACCACAAGGCCGGCAAAATTACGCCCGGTCTTATTTTTTTATATAAGCTGTTTTCCCTGATTCGTCTTCAGATGAAATTATTTTCACCTCAATGGTTAATAATAATACGTATCACGAAATCGAGGAGGGAAAGATAAATGAAAATATACCGGGTTAATATGAGTGATTTGACGGTTAAACCAGAGGAGGTCCCTGATGAATGGAAGGGACTTGGCGGAAGAGCGCTGACCTCATCAATTGTGGCTAAGGAGGTAGAACCTGCCTGCCACCCCTTGGGGAAAAAGAACAAACTGGTATTTGCCCCCGGCCTGCTGACCGGAACGGCAACGCCTAACTCAGGCAGGATGTCTGTCGGGGCTAAAAGTCCCCTGACAGGCGGGATCAAGGAAAGCAATGTTGGGGGGACGTCATCCCAGAAGCTTGCCCGCCTGGGCATAAAGGCAATTATTATAGAAGGACTGCCCGATGGGACCAAATACTATAACCTGCATGTTGACAAAAACGGGATAAAAATTCAGGAAGAAACTGAACTGCTGGGAAAAGGCAATTATGAGGTAATCGACACCTTAAGCAAAAAACTCGGAGACAAAACAGGTGTGATTACCATTGGCCAGGCCGGGGAATACGGGCTGTCTTCTGCCAATATCTCGGTAAAAGACCCCCACGGCAATATCCGCAGCGCCGGCAGGGGCGGCCTGGGAGCTGTGATGAACTCCAAGAGAATCAAGTATATTACGGTTGATGACAGCAATGCTCCCGGTGTACCTGTGGCTGACCCCGAAAAATTCAAACAGGGTGTGCGGGTGTTTGCAGATGCCCTGAAAAGACACCCTGTTACCGGAGAAGGCCTGCCCAAATACGGCACCAATGTACTTATAAATATCCTCAATGAAGCCGGGGGCTTGCCGACAAAGAATTTCCGCATGGGCCGTTTTGAAGGGGCCCATAAAATCAGTGGTGAATTTATGTATGACACCATTGTCGAAAGAAAAGGAAAGCCGACCCATACCTGTCATGCCGGTTGTGTGATCAGCTGTTCACAGGTGTATAACGATAAGGACGGCAACTATGTTACCGCCGGATTTGAATATGAAACCATATGGGGATTTGGGGCGGTCTGCTATATTGATGACCTGGATGTAATTGCCCAGGCGGACCGCATCTGTGATGATATTGGCATAGATACCATTGAAACTGCTGTCGCTGTGGCAGTGGCCATGGAGGGCGGCTTACTGGAATTCGGTGACGGCCAGGGGATGCTCGGCCTGCTGCGGGAGATTGAAAAAGGAACACCCCTGGGACGAATAATCGGCAATGGGGCTTCTTTTACCGGAAAGGCCTTTGGGGTTACCAGGGTCCCCACTGTGAAGGACCAGGCTATCCCTGCTTATGACCCGAGGGCAGTAAAGGGTATCGGAGTGACTTATGCCACAACCCCCATGGGTGCCGACCACACTGCAGGATATTCGGTAGCCACTAATATCCTGAAGGTTGGTGGTGATATCAGTCCCCTTGAGAAGGGAGGCAATGTGGAACTCTCCAGGGACCTGCAGGTTGCCACAGCAGCTATTGACAGCGCCGGGCTCTGCCTCTTTGTGGCTTTTAGTATGCTGGACAACCCCGATGCCTTCCAGGCTGTGGTGGATATGCTTAATGCCCGGTATGGACTAAGTCTGAGCGCTGACGACATTAATGAGCTGGGCAGGTCGGTACTGATAACCGAACGGGAATTCAACAGGGCTGCCGGGTTTACCGAAAAAGATGACCAGCTGCCCGAGTTCTTTGCGGAAGAGGTGCCGCCTCACAATGCCACCTGGGACTTTAGTGCTGAAGAACTGCAGGAAGTTTTTAATTTTCAGTAGGATTTTTAATCATGGGACTCTCCTTCATGTTGAACACCAAAACCAGCAGTTGGTTTTGGCTTTGGTATTTATGGCGGCCGGGCTAATTTACACGCTCGCCAGGCTGCAGCCGCTGCTTCTGCCGCTTCGGCAGCAAGTTAAATCTGCTCCACTACCGGCAAAACTATTGAAATAAGTGCCTGCTGCTGTTATCATGATTATGGGTAAGATTTGCGGGGTGAATTCATTTGGTACATAATCCAACTAAGATGTCAGAGTATAACAAAGTATTGTCAATAGGGGACCTGATTAAAATGGATGACTATTGTGCCATTACATTCCCCAACACTCATAGTGCGCTGCAGGCCGAAAAAACACTTCAGGAGACCGGGAAAGTCCCTTTTGTGATTATGCCGGTGCCCAGATTAATTTCTTCCAGCTGTGGTCTGGCTATCAAGATTCCTCCGGATAGTTTGCATGAGTCGGTGGAAATTATGAAGAATTCGGGTACTGCAATTGAAGGGGCTTACAGGATAGACAAAAACAGGAATACAGCGGACAGGTTAATCTAGCAAAAAACACAAGGCAAAAAGGATTTTATAACAGATGAAGGATAACAAATGAATCTCAAGATTAAGAAGGTTAGGCTGGGCCTAACCTTCTTAATCTTTTATGACATAAGTCCAATTTTCTCCATTATTGTTGTCCCAGTTACTGGCGCTGTCCTTGAAACAGAAATTTAACTGATCGTCATTCATGTGCAGGACCGGTGATTCCCAACCCCTGTCCGACTTCTTTAGTGGGTGGTCATAGGTTGACTGCCAGCTGCGCCGGGTTCCAAAACCTGCCCTCATAAATACTTGGTCGGCACCCGACTTTGACAGTAACCCATCATAAATGATTTTAACATTTTTACCGTCGGAAGATGTGGGATCAGCCTTGATATGTGACCAGGAAACGTAGTCGCCTTCACCGTTATGGGATTTTAGATATATCACACTGCCACCTCCAATACAATTTTCAATCAATAGTGTTCCCATTGGAGGAATAGTTACACTTTGAAAAAAATGGGGCTAATCATTAGTTCAACCAATTTCGCCATTGCTTGTAATCATACCGCTAATCTGATATAATAAAATATCGTGGAACCCTGATATATCAAGGTTTTAGGGCCGATGAACCTCATGCCGCCGGTCACTATTCTAACAAGGACGGTGAGACAATGCTTACCAAGGAACAGGTTGAACATGTAGCTCTATTGGGCAGGCTTGAATTATCAGATGCAGAAAAAGAAACTTATGCGACTCAGTTGAGCGATATTCTGGAGTATTTTGAGGCTTTAAATAAAATTGATACAGAGAATATTCCGCCTACAGCCCACGTTCTTCCCATTAAAAATGTTTTCAGGGAGGACAAGGTGTCTGAGCACCTCGATAATGAAATGGCCCTGGCAAATGCGCCGGCAAAGGAAGGGAACAGTTTTAAAGTACCCCGGATTATATAGATGTATGGCAGGAGGGATACAAGTTGCAGTTCAATGCATTAACCGCACATGAACTTCATGATAGACTGGCGAAAAAAGAGATAAGTTCTGTAGAAATTACAGAAGCTGTTTTTAAGAGGATTGATGAAGTCGAAGAAAAGGTAAGGTCTTTGGTAACCCAGACCAGAGACAAAGCCCTGCAAAAAGCCGCGGAAGTTGATATGAAAATTGCCCGTGGTGAGAAAATCGGCCCATTGGAAGGAATTCCGGTGCTAATCAAAGATAACATGTGTACAGAAGGTATTTTAACCACATGTTCCTCAAAAATGCTCCATAATTTTGTGCCTCCATATAATGCGACCGTTGTCGAAAAATTAAAGCAGGCCGGTGCGGTCATAATCGGAAAGGCTAATATGGATGAGTTTGCCATGGGTTCCTCTACCGAGAACTCAAGGTTTTTTGCCACCCGCAACCCGTGGGATAAGGAGCGGGTGCCTGGCGGCTCCAGCGGCGGCAGCGCTGCAGCTGTTGCTGCAGATGAGACCATCTATTCCCTGGGCTCAGATACCGGAGGTTCTATCAGGCAGCCGGCATCCTTCTGTGGGGTGGTGGGGCTTAAGCCTACCTATGGCGCTGTTTCACGGTATGGATTGATAGCTTATGCTTCGTCCCTGGATCAGATTGGGCCTTTTGCCAAGGATGTCAGGGATTGTACCCGGGTATTCGGTACAATTGCCGGACATGACCCCAAGGATTCCACTTCAGCGGAATTTGCCGTACCTGATTATACCTCATTCCTTACCGGTGATGTCAAGGGTTTGCGAGTAGGCATCCCCAGGGAATACTTTGTTGAAGGCACAGACTCCGGGGTTAAGGAACTGATAAACAATGCCATAAAAAAATTCGAAGAACTCGGGGCTATTTGTGAGGAGACCTCACTGCCGCACACCGAATATGCGCTGCCGGTATATTACATCATAGCTCCGGCTGAGGCCAGTTCAAACCTGGCCAGGTATGACGGGGTGAAGTATGGTTACCGGGATGAGTCAGCTGAAGATATGGTGACCATGTATATGCGGACCAGAAGTGAGGGGTTTGGAACCGAGGTCAAGCGAAGGATTATGCTTGGTACATATGCTCTCAGTTCGGGTTATTATGATGCTTATTACCTCAAGGCACTGAAAGTAAGGACCCTTATTAAACAGGACTTTGACAGGGCCTTCGAAAACTTTGATATCCTGATTTCACCCACAGCCCCGACACCGGCATTTAAATTCGGTGAAAAGTCGGATGACCCGATGCAGATGTACTTGTCTGACGTATTCACAATTTCGGTGAACCTGGCCGGTATTCCCGGGCTTACAATTCCATGCGGCTTTGTGGACGGGCTTCCTGTGGGGCTGCAGCTTATGGGCAGACCTTTCGGTGAAGGCACATTATTCAGGGCAGCTTATGCCTTTGAGCAGAACACCGAATTTCATTTAAGCAGACCTAAACTCTAAAAAAACTTAACCTTTAAAGAGGTGAAATTATATGGCGATACAGTATGAGATAGTTATCGGCCTGGAGGTTCATTCTGAACTTAAGACAGCTTCGAAGATTTTCTGTTGTTCTTCAACTGAATTCGGAGGGGACCCTAACACACATATCTGTCCTGTCTGTCTGGGGCTGCCGGGTGTTTTGCCGGTGACCAATAAAAAGGTTGTTGAATTTGGCATCAAGGCAGGGCTGGCCTTGAATTGCACGATAGCTGAGTTCAGCAAATTTGACAGGAAAAACTATTACTACCCTGACCTGCCTAAGAACTATCAGATTTCCCAGTATGACCTGCCCATAGCAGAACACGGGTATCTTGATATTACTGTTGACGGGCAGCAGAAGAGAATCGGCATTACCAGGGTCCATATGGAAGAGGATGCCGGCAAGCTTGTTCATGAGGGTGAAACAATGGCCACATCCCGTTATTCACTGGTGGACTATAACAGGACAGGTGTCCCTCTTGTAGAGATTGTTTCTGAGCCTGAAATCAGTTCCCCGGAGGAAGCCAGGCTCTATCTGGAGAAGATGAAGGCAATCCTGCAGTATACCGATGTTTCTGACTGCAAGATGGAAGAAGGGTCCCTGAGGTGTGATGCCAACATTTCGGTCAGGCCGGTTGGACAAAAAGAGTTTGGGACAAGGACTGAACTGAAGAACATGAATTCCTTCCGTGCCCTCCAGAAGGCCCTGGAGTACGAAGCTGAACGGCAGATTGAAGTACTTGAGGACGGGGGCAGGGTAATCCAGGAAACCAGGACCTGGGACGAGGCCAGGGGAATTACTCTCTCAATGCGCAGTAAGGAAGAAGCCCATGACTACCGGTATTTTCCCGATCCTGACCTTGTACCTATGGTAATTTCCCAACAATGGATCGAAGAAATCAGGCAGACACTTCCGGAACTGCCGGATGCCCGCAAAGAGAGATATGTCACGGATTATGCCCTTCCCGTGTATGATGCTGAAGTGATTACGGGCTCCAAAGAACTGTCCGACTACTTTGACGAGGGACTTAAACATACCGCGAATGCCAAGGCCCTGAGCAACTGGGTCATGGGTGAATTACTGAAATATATCAATACTTCCGGACTAAGTGTAGCCGGTGTTGATTTTCCCATACCTCCTGCGAACCTTGCTGAGCTGGTTGAACTTATTGACAGGGGTGATATCAGCGGAAAGATAGCCAAGGATGTATTTGCAGATATGCAGGAAAAGGGTGAACGGCCTTCGGTGATAATTGAGGCCAGGGGCTTGAAGCAGATTAGTGATGAAGGTGCAATTGCGGCTGTTGTAAATGAGGTTATTGCCAAGAACCCGCAGTCGGTAGAGGATTTCAGAAACGGAAAAGACAAGGCCATTGGTTTCCTGGTAGGGCAGGTGATGAAGGCTACCAAAGGCCAGGCAAATCCGGGTGTGGTTAATCAACTGCTTAGGGATAAAATGAAGTAAAAGGGTGGCTTGTGATGTTCTCCCCTTTTTTGCTGAACTGGAAAAAGGAGCATTCACACTGCTCTTTTTTTTCTTTGCAAAAAAAGTCACATTGATGACAGAAAGATGCACTGGAATAATTTTTGGTGGCCGGACAGCGGTCAATGCCAAACCTGATAAAAATACCCCGCATTTATAACCATACCTCCTTAAACCTTTTGGTAACATTATTATACAGTTAAAAGAATTTTATGCCCTGTCTTTCGCCGCCGCCTGAGGGCGGTTTTGCTTTTTTCTCCCTTCTGAATTCCCCAATAAACCTGTTCTGCATATAATGTATTGAATTTCAGGTTAGGAGTAGAGAGGAGGAAATCGTGTGGAAAAGATTCGTTCCGCTCTTGTCAAGCATCGGAACAAGCTGCTGGCAATGAAAAACGTGGTAGGAGTGGGAGTCGGATATAAGGAAACTGTTCGCGCCTCAACAGGGGTGCCTAAGCAGGGTATTGTAGTCCTGGTAAGGCATAAACTTCCCGAAAATGAGCTTGAGGCTCAGCACATTATACCCAAGGACCTTGATGGGATTGTTACAGATGTAATTGAGGTTGGGGATATCCGTCTCCTGGGCGCTGTTGATCGCACCAAAAGAGGCGGTCCGGCCCAGCCGGGAATGAGCATCGGCCATTATAAAATTACTGCCGGCACTTTTGGCGCTGTTGTTAAAGACCGGAAAACAGGAGAACTGCTGATACTTTCAAATAACCATGTTTTGGCCAATTCAAGCAACGGCAGGGATAACCGGGCCAAGGTCGGGGACCCGATACTTCTGCCCGGGCCTCATGACGGAGGGCTTTTAGAGAAAGATTTGATTGGCAGGCTGCACCGGTTTCAGCCGGTTGATAAGGCGCTTAACCAATCATCCTGCCCTAAGGCTGCGGCTGCTGAATTCTGGGCAAATGTGGCTTGCCGGTTTATGGCGCCGCATTATGTGGTCAGGTTTTTACGGGAATCAAGCGCCGGGAATACTGTAGATGCAGCATTAGCCAAGCCGGAAAACCCGAAAAAGCTTAATCCTGAGATCCTGGAAGTTGGTAAGATAACCGGTGTGGCAGAAGCTGAACCCGGCATGACTATCATAAAGAGCGGCCGGACAACAGGAGTAACCAAAGGGACTGTGAAGGTTGTCAATGCAACTGTTTCAGTTGAAATGGGAGATGGCACAGAAGCGGAGTTTCACGACCAGATACTTGCCAGTGAGATGTCACAGGGAGGAGACAGCGGCGCTCTTGGGGTCAATGAACGGCGACAGGCTGTTGGACTGTTGTTCGCCGGATCAGATAAAGTGACAGTATTTAACAAGATACAAAATGTGATGGATAAACTGGATATAACTTTTTAAGGAATTGTATATATTGGTCTCTGGCAAAAGGGGCCAATTTTTTTATTTAAAAGAGTGACTCGGCATAAAATGCTGATGCAGTAGATTTATATCTTCTCAATTAATGTCTTTCATGGTAAAATATTAACAAATGGCTCTCTGGAAAAAGGACCAATACATAAAATTAACGGCTGTTAAGCTAATCAGACAGCCGAAGAAGAGGTGGATACATGTGGCGGAGCAGAATATCAGGATAGTTGACACGACACTGCGCGATGGAGAACAAACTGCCGGAGTGGTATTTGCAAACAAGGAGAAAATAAGAATAGCTAGGTTTCTGGACGAAATCGGGGTTCACCAGATTGAAGCCGGAGTACCTGTAATGGGCGGGGATGAAAAAAAGGTTATTACAGATATCGCAAAACTCGGACTTAAGGCAAGCATTATGGGCTGGAACAGGGCAGTCATCTCAGATATTGAGCAGAGTATAGACTGTGGTGTGGATGCAGTGGCAATATCAATTTCTACCTCAGACATACATATCCAGCATAAACTTCAGACAACCCGGGAGCGGGTTCTGGAAAATATGATCCGGGCAGCGGAGTTTGCTAAAAAAGCAGGGCTGTATATTTCGGTTAACGCTGAAGATGCTTCCCGGACCGACATGGATTTCCTGATCCGTTTTGCCGCCGAAGCCAAAAAGGCCGGAGCGGATAGGCTGCGCTATTGTGATACAATCGGGATTCTTGACCCTTTTACCACATATGACCGTGTTAAGACCCTGATAGAAAGTACGGGACTGGAAATAGAAATGCATACCCACAATGATTTTGGCATGGCAACTGCCAATACTCTGGCCGGGATAAAGGCAGGGGCCACACATGCCGGAGTTACGGTAATCGGCCTGGGTGAGCGGGCCGGTAATGCCGCACTGGAAGAAGTGGTCATGGCCTTAAAGCACATAGGTGGAATTGACCTGGGCTTCAAGACCGAGATGTTCCGGACAGCAGCCGAATATGTCTCACTGGCTTCAGGACGGGAACTTCCTGCCTGGAAGGCCATAGTAGGTTCAAACATGTTTGCTCATGAATCAGGGATACATGCAGATGGGGCCATCAAAAACCCCTTGACTTACGAGGTGTTTACACCAGAGGAAGTAGGTCTGGAAAGACAGATTATAATTGGAAAGCATTCCGGCACTAAAGCATTGATATTCAAATTCGCTGAGTATGGGATCCATCTTACCGGTGAAGAGGCCAATGCGCTGCTGCGGAAGGTTCGCTCTACTGCAGTTGACCTTAAAAGGTCGTTGTTTGATAAGGAGCTGATATATATCTATGAGGATGTATATGGTTCCCAGGCATAAAGATGTCTCTTTTGAGGCATCTTCTTTTTTAGTGGAAAAAATCCTCAATATAGGGTAAAATGTTTAAAGGGTAAAAAACCCGTTTGCAGACAAAGATGAAGAGGTGAGTGGTTGTGGCATTATTCAGGAATTATGACCTTCCAAAAGAAGGAGAAAAAATTACTTTTCAGAATAGTTGTTTAACCGTTCCTGACCATCCCATCATTCCATTTATTGAAGGGGACGGGACAGGTCCGGATATCTGGGCTGCGGCATCAAGGGTGCTCGATGCTGCAGTGGACAAGGCATATGGAGGCAAAAAGAAAATTGCTTGGTTTGAGGTTCTTGCCGGGGAAAAGGCGTTTCACAAAACGGGTGAATGGCTGCCCGAGGATACCCTGACAGCAATCAGGGAGTATATCGTTGCTATTAAAGGCCCGCTGACGACCCCGGTCGGGGGCGGCATCCGTTCTCTGAACGTTGCCTTGAGGCAGGGACTCGACCTATATGTATGCCTGAGGCCGGTAAGATACTATGACGGAGTTCCATCACCGGTGAAAAATCCGGAGTTTGTGGATATGGTTATCTTCCGTGAAAATGCAGAAGATATTTATGCCGGTGTTGAATGGGCTGAAGGTAGTGATGAAGTCAAGAAGGTAATTCGTTTTCTTACGGAAGAAATGGGAGTGAAAAAAATCCGGTTCCCGGAAACCTCAGGGATCGGCATTAAGCCTGTGTCTAAGGAAGGGACAGCCCGTCTGGTGAGGGCCGCTCTTGAATATGCCATAAAATACAATCAAAAGAGCGTGACTCTGGTTCACAAGGGCAATATTATGAAGTTTACCGAAGGGGCATTTAAGAACTGGGGCTATGAGGTTGCGGAAAAAGAGTTTAGTGACCGGGTATTTACCTGGACCCAATATGACAGAATCAGAGCTGAACAGGGTAAAGAAGCTGCCGACAGGGCTCAGAACGAAGCTGAAAATGCCGGAAAGGTCATTGTCAAGGATGTCATTGCAGATGCCTTCCTGCAGCAGATATTGACAAGGCCTGCCGAATATGATGTTATTGCCACATTGAACCTTAATGGCGACTATATTTCCGATGCCCTGGCAGCCCAGGTGGGAGGCATCGGTATTGCCCCGGGGGCAAATATAAATTACATGACAGGCCATGCCGTATTTGAAGCAACTCACGGCACAGCTCCCAAATATACCGGCCTCGACAAGGTCAATCCGGGTTCTCTGCTGCTTTCCGGGGTTCTGATGCTGGAATACCTGGGATGGCAGGTAGCTGCTGACCTCATTTACAGGTCGGTGGAAAAGACTATTGAAAGTAAGGTTGTTACCTATGACTTCGCCAGGCTGATGGATGGGGCAACTGAAGTAAAGTGTTCCGAATTCGGTGATGAGCTGATAAAGAATCTGTAATTTTATCAGAAATGCAATAAAAATACTAATGTTAACATTAAAATTTGACGATATATAATTTGACGAATATATTTAATAGAAATAATTTTAAAACCGACAAGGCAAACCCTTCGAAAGGCGGGGACGCAAAGCCACGGGTCCTATAAAGGAATGTTTGTTCAAGGACAGCCGGGTTACCGAAGTTTAACGGTTTACTACCAAACCAGTCTTTCTTCGGTCTTTTTCCGAGAAGACTGGTCTCCTTATTTTTGGGACAAGTTTTTGCCAAAAACCCTGAAGGGCTGCCGGAGAAATTAAAAGATTAAGGGAGGGCACTTTTTAATGACAAGGAAACCATTTGTCTTAGGTCTGGTATTGATGACATCTTTTGTATTTGTCAGTGGATGTTCCTTTAACCTGTCCAAGTTGAGTTCCATAATTCCTTCCCGGGAAAAGCCGGAAGCTGTCTCAGACAAAGTCTATCAGAACAAGTCTGAAGCCAAAGCTCCTGCTAAGTCCCGTGAAGTGCTGCAAAAAGAACTGAATAGCGAAATTAACCGTGTTGTTGACCGGATAACGGACGGCAAATGGAATGAGGCAATTGCCTCAGGTGAACTTGCATATGAAAAGATACAGAAGACTAAGCTTGATTCAGTAAGCAGTGCAGTTTATGATGCATATGGATATGATGCTGCCAAAGAAAAATTGTATGAGGTATTATCTGCTGCTTATGATTTTAAATATCATCTTGAGGGATTAAACACTACTGAAAAAGAAAGATATGTGAGAACCGCAAAAGCCCATTTTGATATCGACCCTTCAGATCCTTTCAAGAAACTGGCGCTGGCCAAGGCACAAACTGATACAGGTGACATGAATCAGAGTCTCAGGCTTCTGGGGGAACTCTATAATTCCCAGTTTAAAGACAAGGATATCACAGAATCTTATGCCTGGGCGCTCTATCTTTCAGGCAAAAAGGATGAGGCCTACAATATTTACAGGGCGTTTTATCCCCAGTCTGAGACACTAATTCAGCTTTTTCACAGCGCTCAGGTAATAGAGGAGAAAGACAAGGCCCTGGGACTGAATCTTTATAATGGCGTCACAGGCGCGGCAAACAACCTTATGGTAAAAGACCCAAATATTAACAATATGAGCGCCCAGACGTACATAGACCTGGTGCGGACTGAGTCCCGCAATGCGTCGGAAAGGCTTCTGGCAGGAGGTTTCAAGATTAATTCCCAATACAACCTTCAGAAGGTGGACCCGATTGTAAAATCAATCGTGAAGCTTTCGGGGGAATAATCCTGGCTGTATTATTTACCACATATAAAAACCCCCTGGTATATGAATACTAATTACAGAAAAATATTAGGGGGGAATTTTGATGGACCATTTAGATTATGACCATGTGAGCCATAGCAGTCCCGATGGCATGCATGACGTTAGCGGTGTCAATGTTTATCCGACTCCCATCACCCTTGGAGAGCACGTTAATATTATATATGATGGTCTCCTGTCAAGGTCCGGAGCACAGGATGTTTATTTACATGCCGGTTTTGGGTTTCACGATCAGTGGCATGGGATAAAAGACCTGAAAATGTTCCGTACCGGGCGCGGCTGGGAACAAACTCTACAGGCCGATGATGCTACCAGATTAAATTTCTGTTTTAAGGATGGGGCCGATCACTGGGACAATAACTGGGGTCATAACTGGAGTTTTGAAATTCATGACGGGAAGCAGTATTAGGGCTGTAATTTTTGGAGCTGTTTAAACGAAATGTTAGATAGGGGCAGATGTATTCCTCCGGCGGGCTACGTCTCCGCCGGCATCCACTCCCGCTTCGCGGGTCGTGGGCCGGACGGACGACAGACACCGCCTTGCGGAACATATCTGCCCCTATCATTAATTAACCTTTAGATAGCTCCAAAAAACAGCCCTAGCATACTGCCAGATATAGAGAGACGGGTATTTCGCCGAAGCCTGTTTCTGAGGTGGGTAGGTGATGAAAACATAAGCGGCAGGTAATCTCCCAAGTTACTCGGGAAATTACCTGCCTTAATTTTACTGCAGGAAAGTATATCTTTTCCACATGCGTGGAAAAGGTTAAATTACCCAGACCCGGTAATTTGGTGGCGTATTGTACAAGATTTTCTGCGGCAGTGCGAAAAATCTGTACTATACGTTACCATAGAGAATAAAGGATTGAATCAATAGTTAAAATAAGCTGGAGAGGAAATAAGGAGGAGTTCAAAGATGAAGGTAGTGATGTTATCCTGGGAATACCCTCCCAAAAACGTTGGGGGATTGGCCCAGCATGTGTATCACCTGTCCAAAGCCCTTGCCAGGCATGGGGCGGAGGTTCATGTAATTACCATCGGCACAGATGATGCTGTGCCATATGAGGAAAATGAAGGTGTGCGTGTGCACCGGATTTATCCTTACAGCATATCAGCTCCAGACTTCAGGACATGGATCCTGCACCTTAATTTTTCTATGCTTGAATATGCGGTAACTCTGCTTAATGCCATCAAGGGTGTTGATATCATTCATGCCCATGACTGGCTGGCTGCATTTGCGGGGCGGGCGTTAAAGCACTCCTTCCGCGTGCCTCTGGTGGCTACAATTCATGCAACGGAATTTGGGCGCAACAACGGACTGCACAATGAGAACCAGAGGTATATCAGTGATGTTGAGTGGTATCTGACTTTTGAAGCATGGAAAGTAGTAGTCTGCAGTACTTATATGCAAAGAGAATTGAAGGGTTTTTTCCAGCTTCCAGAAGACAAGCTGAGGATTATACCAAACGGTGTAACTATTGAGGATTTCGAGCCAGATGCAGTTTATCGCAATAAGGGTGCAGAAAAATACATTTTCTTTATCGGCAGGCTGGTTCGTGAAAAAGGGGTACAGGTCTTAATAGATGCGGCACCCAAGATACTGTCATACTTTCCTGAGGCCAGATTTGTTGTGGCCGGTACGGGCCCTTATGAAGAGCACCTGCGCAGTATGGTACGGGATAAGCGGCTGGGACATCGCTTTTATTTTGCCGGTTACGTGGATGATGTTACCAGAAACCGCTGGTTTGCTCAGAGCAGTGTCGCCGTATTCCCCAGCCTTTATGAGCCTTTCGGCATAGTTGCCCTGGAAGGGATGGCAGCTACGACACCGGTGGTAGTCTCGGACACCGGAGGGCTGAGTGAAATAATTGAACATGGCCGGGATGGAATGAAGTGTTATGTGGGTTCTGCCAATTCACTGGCAGACAACATTATGTCAGTACTTGGGGATGCGGCTCTGGCAAACCGCCTGCGCAAAAACGGTTACGAAAAAGCAAGAAATAAATATAGCTGGTTCTCGGTTGCCGGACAGACCCTGGAAGTATATGAAGAAGTTATCACTCAGTCAAAAAGGGCGGACTGGCATACTGATACCTGGAGGGCATCAGACCCCCTCTCGGCTCTTTATGAAAAAGTGAAGAACCTTGGCAGGGCAAATGTTTCCGGGCAGAGGGCCCATTGAAAGGAGAAGATACCTTGGTGCAGTCAATCATTATGGCCGGTGGAGAAGGTTCACGCCTAAGGCCGCTGACCTGTAACCGGCCCAAGCCGATGGTGCCGATGCTTAACAGGCCGGTAATGGAATATGCGGTGGAACTTCTGAAACGGCATGGGATTAAGGAAATCGGTGTCACTCTTCAATATATGCCGCAGGAAATACAGAACTATTTTGGTGACGGTTCCGGTTTTGGAGTCAACATGGCATACTTTATCGAGAATACCCCTTTGGGTACCGCAGGCAGCGTTAAGAATGCCCAGGGATTTCTGAGAGATACCTTTGTTGTTGTCAGTGGAGATGCCCTGACTGATTTTGACCTGACAGAGGCGATCCGATTCCACCGTGAAAAGGGGGCTATGGCTACCCTTGTGCTTACACCTGTGGAAATACCCCTTGAATATGGTGTTGTGATCACGGAAGATTCGGGAGCAATCAGGCAGTTTCTGGAGAAACCGGGTTGGGGAGAAGTTTTCAGTGATACTGTGAATACCGGAATATATATTTTAGAGCCGGAAGTTTTGCAATACATTCCGGAAAACACGAAATTTGACTTCAGTAAAGACCTTTTCCCCTTTCTGCTGAGGGAGAATATGCCTCTCTATGGAGTAAGCCTGAGGGGGTATTGGTGTGATATCGGAAACTTAAAACAGTATCAGGAAGCCCATTTTGCAGCCATGGAAGGAAGAGTTGGCATCGAGGTCAGGGCGGCTTCCGCGGGTAATGGGATATATACCGGTGAAAACTGCCGCATCGACCCTGCTGCTATGATAAAGGCCCCGGTTTTCATTGGCGATAACTGCCATATTGGCCAGGGAGCCCAAGTCGGCCCCTATGTGGTGGTTGGCAGCGGCTGCAGGGTGGACAGCCATGCTTCAATAAAGCGGGCGGTCATCTGGAACGGCTCACATGTTGGCAAACAGGCGGAAATAAGGGGTGCTGTAATTTGTGACAGGGTCATAGTAAAGGATGGGGCAGCGGTATTTGAGGGTGCAGTTATCGGTGAAGAGAGTATCATCGAAGAAAATGCTAGGGTTAAACCCAATACCAATATCTGGCCTCACAAGTTCGTGGAAAAGGGTGTGGTAGTCGATACCCATCTTGTGTGGGGAACAAAGGCCTGCCGTAATCTCTTCGGAAGTGACGGTGTGTCAGGAAAAGTGAATATTAACCTCACAGCAGAGTGTGCCGCCAAACTCGGGGCTGTTTACGGGACTGTGACCGGTTCCGGGGCCACAGTACTGGTAAGCAGTGATTACCACCGGAGCACCAAAATGATTAAGAATGCCATCACTGCGGGTCTGATGTCTGTCGGGGTAATGGTGACAGATGGCGGAACCCTGGTAACTCCGGTACACCGGCATGCTGTTCGGGCCGTTGCGGCCAAAGGAGGAATTCACGTAAAATCCTCGGCTGCTGACCCGGAGACCATAAATATTAATTTCTTTACCGGAAACGGGGCCATGATTTCCAGAGATATGGAACGGAAAATTGAGAACCAGTTTGAGAGAGACGATTTCCAGCGCAAAACTAAATACCAGGTAGGTATTGCATCATATATGCCCGGACTCACCGAATCATATGTCCGCAGCCTGTTGGATATGGTCCGCAGGGATGATATCAGGAAAAAGCAGTACCGAATAGCAGCTATCCTTCCCGGAGACAGCCTTCAATCTATTGCTCCCTATGTTTTTGGTGAACTGGGCTGTAAATTGGTCAATTTTGGACCGGGGACAGGCCACGCCATGGAGAATGGCGCTGAAACCGCTGATGGCAGCTCTGATGGGTATGCCGGCTTTGAACAAATGATAACTGTTGCAGAGAGAATTGCGCCTGAACTGGCAGGGACAGGTGCAGATATGGGGGTTGTATTTGACAGTAACGCCGAACATGTCATTCTGTTAGATGGGACCGGGCAGATTCTGGATGAACCGCTGTTTACAGCCCTGATGTCAGCAGTAATCCTGGATTCATCCCGGGAACCGGTGGTAGCAGTTCCGGTAACGGGGAGCCGGGTGGTTGAAACTCTGGCAGAGACCAGAAATGGTAAAGTTATCAGGACGAAAACCTCACCTGTGGTATTTATGCATGAAACCATGAAGCCTGATCTTGTTGCAGCCCAGGGAGATTTTAACCAGTCTGTAGTAACTTTTGACGCTATATCAACAGTTGTCCGGATTATGGATTACATGGCCGCCAGTGACACTAATCTTGCGGAAATGACTGCGGCTCTGCCTGAGATAAATATGATAAGGAAGGAGACGGACTGCGCGTGGACTGCCAAAGGCAGGGTAATGAGAAAACTGATTGAGGAAAGCAGCGGTCAGGAAGTGGAACTGCTGGATGGGGTAAAGGTCTATCATGATAACGGGTGGGCCCTGGTACTTCCCGATGCGGAAGAACCCCGGTATCACGTTTATTCAGAGGGTTACTCTTACGAATTTGCGGAAAGCCTGGCTGACTTCTATATTGATAGGATTAATCAGTTGAAAAATAGTTAAAATGTAACATGGAAATGGGCAGATGAGTTCTTCCGGCGGGCAACGTCTCCGCCTTCCAGAACACATCTACCCATTTCTTAATAAAATTTTTAAGTCTCTATTTTTTCTCTAATTCATATGCGGTATTATTCAGGATGTACAGTTCTACTGTATCATTTTGTGAGAAGTTATCCAGGCTCAGGGAAGCGCTGCCTGAATGGATATACGCGTCCTGACTCAGGTTGTAGGTGGACCAGGTAACGGTATCTTCCGTTATATAAATCTTGGTGCTGGCATCATTGCGGGACTGGAATTTGCCGCTGCATTTCTCCAGCACGGTAAACGTTTTACCACCATCAATGTTTTCCTTAACCTCAACCCGGTCCCCTGAAGTGAGAACGGTTACCAGGCTGAATTCCTCGTCGTCTTTGACAATTTCACTGTCACTGTCAAAAACAAAGGTTTGTGTTGTCCCTGTAAAGGTACTCATTGTAATGGATTTCGTATATGTATTGATCGAGGTTATTTTTCCTAAGGTGACTGGGACCGATTCCACCTTAACCAGCCTGCTGCCCATAAATAAGGCCCTTACCATATCCCCTTCGCTAAAGTCTTCGGCATCAGGGGAGCTTATTCCCGGGATAGAAAGGTCGACCTGGCTTTCCAGATAGAGATATGAGGAATCACCGTCATCATCTTCTACCTTGAGTTTGTCAGGGTCCTCATAAACCCTGACTACCCGGTAATTCAGGGTAGTTTTCGCATTTATATCTGCGACCACCTTGCTTTCACTGCTTTCAAACCTTAATTCCACATAATCGCCTTTATCCAGATCATCGAGGTCAGGACTGCTGACACCTTTGATGTTAACATCAATGTCATCTGACAGCACATAGGTTTTGCTTCCGGAATTAGTGGTATTAACGGTAATCAGGTCACGGTCGGTATCAATAGTGACAACAGTTCCTTCAACGGTATTTTTGGTTTCCAGGTAGATTATTTCATCATTGAGAAGCTGAACTTCTACTTTGAGGTTTCGCTCTACATCAGATATGTCTGAGGTGGAACGGTTATCAATAAAAAACTCGGCTCTGGAATAGACTTCGTAGATTTCCACATCCCCGTCTTCGGTCTCCAGAGTAATTATTCTGTTGGCGGTGTCAACTGCCAGCACAGTGCCTTTGATAGTATCCTTGACATTTCTGTTTTGGACGGTTATTTTGGTGACTGTTGCGTTCTGGACAGTCAGGATTACCTGGTCATTTACCAGGACATTGGAAAGCAGGGGATAGTCAAGTCCGGAAATAATTACTTCTACATCCTCTGCCACTTCAAATGCCTGCAGGCTATCATCTTCAGCGGAGATTGTAATAATGAGCTTCTCTTCAGAAAGCAGCAGCACTTTTCCGGACACGGTCATGTCCTGTTTAGCTCTCAGCAGTTCGATTTCAGTGATAACATTGCCGTTAAAGGTGATTTTCACTTCATCTCCCGGTTCCAGGTCGGTTACTGCCGGGAACCTTATCTGGGGTATTGTGACTGTAGTTTGGTCCGAGTACTGGTATGTATCCAGGATGCCCTGTGAATTCTTAATTATAATCAGCCCTGCATCTGCATTAATCGAGAAAACAATGCCGGTATTGGCGGCGTTCTGCCCAGAGTTAAGCAGTAAGACAGATATTACAGCACCGGAAGAATTGCAGTTTAAGGTAACACTGTCACCTGTCTTGATATCTTCAAGTCTGCTTAAAGATCCTGTTTGAGCAGAAAAGGTGGCATAGTCTGTAAGTGTTTTGGTATGTAGTTTCAAGGCAGCATCCTGAATCACGATTACATTTTCAGCGGGAAGGACCTGGAGTACAGATCCGGTTAATGTGTCAACAACAGCATCTGCAGCCAGTATTTCCACCAGCCTGACAGTCTCACCGTCAACAATGACTTTTACCGGGTCGTTTTCCGAAATACCGTCCCAGTCGGTACAACTGCCGTCTTCTTTAAAGACCCAGGTATCTGAGCTGATATTAAAGTTTTCTATAGCGCCGTTTATCGAAAGAGACAGAGTCAGTCCTGACTGTCCGGCCACTCTTGCAGATAAAAATGTTTCACTGAGGTCAAGGTACTGCTCGCTTTCTCCCAGCAATTTGACCATTTCGGCCCTGGTGACATAACGATAAGGCTTAAAGGTATTGTCCGGATACCCGTTAACCAGTTTATATTTGATGGCTGCATTTATGTAACCCCGGGCCCATTCAGGAATTGCTGCGGCATCACTGACAGCCGGCATTTCCCCTGATAACTGGGAAGCCTCACTGTCTTTGCCAATAGACCTGACCATTAATTGTGTTACCCAGGATCTGGTGGCTCCTGCGGCTGAATTAAAATTGTTTTCCGAGGGAATGATAAGCCCTTCCTGTACTGCAAAAAGCATTTCAGCTTTATAGTAGTCACTGACCCATTGAGGGACCTCTACCGGCAGTTCCTGTCCGGTATCTATGGTAGAGAGCTGGTCAGTGATTCCCATGTTGCGGATTGTCATCAGGATGGCTTCTACCTGGGTGATTGCATTGTTAGGCTGAAAGGTGCCATCTGTATAACCGGTTACAACCCCCCGGACATTCATTTTTATTATATTTTTCAATCCCCAGTGGGTGGTATCAACATCTTTAAAGGGAGTGGCTCGCGATGCTGTATTGGCGAAGGCTGGGACAACAGATACAAGCAGGAACAGCAGGCAGAGTGTGATTGCAAAGAGGCGGTTTTTTTTGCAGGGCAGTCTGGACATATATCCATCTCTCCTTTTTAGTAGTATGTCGGCTTGGAAGTATTCCTCATTGGAAACTTATTCCGTGGCAGACATTACTAAATTTCGACGGAGTATGCCTGAAATCCTTTTTTAAACTTATAAGTCTCTTGGAATTTCGCGATTCTGCAGACAAAGAAAGATGAGGGAGAACTCCTCATCTTTTACTGATTTACAGGTTGACCGCAATCCTGCTTTTAACCGGCCGGTAAGGAAGAAAATGCCTGTAATTTATGTCAGGAAAAATATTATCTTTATATTCAAGCTCAGAGACCCATGAAGGATTTATCTTATTCCACTTGATATCTTCGTAAAGGCCGTTGAACCTGTGGATATGCTGTTTTGTCCTCTTCTGAGCATAATCGACCATAGTACCTGTTTTCATGATAAATGCCCAGTCACTGCTCTGGGCCAGCAGCAGTTCTCGGGCTGCTTGTTTAAGGGCTCTTAGCAGGTCACCTTCGGCTTGCGGGAACATCGCCGTCAGTTCTGTCATCCTTTCACTTGCTTTGTGCAGATGACGGTAAATCCAGTCATTGCTTCCCTCCAGCCATACTTCGTGGAAACCCTTATAGCCCCAGCTTGACGCCGAGGGAACAGTCATCTGGTTAACGGGATATTCATCCAGATAGTCACCTGGGGTTGCCAGTTTAACAACGTCCTGGTCACTGGCAATTTTCCTGATGAGATAATTCAGGAACTGCGGGCCCTCGAACCACCAATGGCCAAAAAGCTCGGCATCATAAGGAGATATTATAAGGGGTTTGCGATCCAGTACACCTGTCAGGTATTCAATCTGTTTCTCCCTGTTGAACATGAAATTCCCGGCGTGAAGAGCTGCTTTATGGTTTGCCCGGTATAAGTTATAGGGTTCCTTGTAATTGGATTTTCCCGTAATCCGATAATATTTGATTCCGGTGTTAATCCTTTGTCCGTTTGGATGAATATATGGCTTAATGTAGTCAAAACCAAGGTCCCAGCCTATGTCCCGGTAATATTCCCGGTAATCAAAATCTCCGGGATAACCTTCATTAACACTCCAGACCTGTTTGGATGTTTCTGTATCCCTGCCAAAGGCCGCAACTCCGGACGGGCAGTAAACGGGTGCATAGATGCCGTATTTTGGCTGTGTCTCTGCATGCATTATACCGTGAGTATCGACAAAAAAGTACTTTATGCCAAATTCCTCAAGGATGTGGTCATCACCGGGATTGTAACCGCATTCCGGCAGCCAGATGCCTTTCGGCTTTCTGCCCATCAGCTTTGTGTACAAGTCCACGGCAACACCTACCTGGGCCCGGATACTTTCTCTCTTTACCCCTATAAGGGGGAAATATCCATGGGTGGCGCCACATGTTATTACCTCTAGAACGCCAAGATCCTGAAACCTTCGGAAGGCATTTAAAAGGTTCCTCTGGTAACGGTCATGGAAAGCCCGGCTGGCATCTATGAACATATCCCGGTACATCTTGGCTGTCTCGTGAAAATGCGGTTCCCACTTGGTCCGGGCAACTTCTTTTTCAGCAAGCTCTATTAGATTTGTGATGTGTTTTGAATACCTCTGCTGCAGCAGTTCATCGGTAAACATGGACATCAACGGAGGAGTAATCGACATGGTCAGCCGAAAGTTTATCCCGTCATTTACCAGTGATTCAAAAACATTAATCAGAGGGATATAGCACTCAGTGACAGCCTCAAAGAACCATCTTTCCTCCAAAAAAAACTCATGTTCGGGATGCCGAACATAAGGTAAGTGGGTGTGCAGGACCAATGCGAGGTATCCTTTAGGCATCAAATCATTCCTTTCAATATTGAGATTACCGGATAATCATATGAAATCACTGGATAAAATTTTTGAATATCTCATATGAACTCATCCCATCCTTGCTTCCAATACGAGAATACAATTTGCGCTGGTTTCCGGACACCAGCATCCATTCCGGGTCAATCCTGTCTGACAGGGTATTCCGCGGAGTTGTAGTTAAGTTGGACCGGGCAATTGTAACAAATGTACCATCATTAAGCACCCTGCCCAGGTCAACACAAAATGTTCGGTTCGGGATACCCACATGAAGATACCAGCAGCTGGCAGAGTCATTGACCACAACATCAACAAAACTGTTGGCATTGAAACCGTTGAAATAATTAATACCGGTCACATCGTAAACCCTTAAAACAGGCAGGGATTCATTCCATCGGGGACCGTGGGTGAACCCGAGGGTGTTCTGCAGTTGTTCGCTGATTTCCCAATACGCATAGAGTATTTCCGGGTCTCTTGCCATAATGGTTATTTTGTTGTCATCATATCCCCAGGGCAGTTCAGGAACCAAGTCGTGTTCGGAATCCGGTTCGGGTTCAGCTAAAAAATCCAGTCGGGGAAACAGTTCCTCTGCTGTTTCAGGTTCCGGTGTAGTTTCCCGGACCGATACCGGCCCAGGAAGCGCTTTATAAGACATGGGCTTCTTCTTGGACATTAAATAAATACCTCCGCCAAAAATAAGTATGCTGAAAAACAGTATTAACATAAATGCCTCCAAATTATACATGATCCCTCCTCCTTTTCCCCGTCAGGAAGATAGCAGCGAACCCGGTGAGTTTTTATATTTTACCGGGCTTTGTGGAATAATGATTAATGACCTTTTAGTGACTTTTTTATTATCTCACAGAAACTGAAATTTATTTAGGCAAAACCTTTATAGTCTTATGAATATACAGGAAAAACGAAGGAACGGAGCTGCAGAACATGCCCAGAGATATTGCGATTGGCAATGGTTCTATGTTGATCAACTTTGACCGCGGCCTGAACATGAGAGATTTGTACTATCCGGTTGTCGGCCTGGATAATCACATCCTGGGGCATCACAACAGGCTTGGAGTATGGGTTGACGGAATTTTTTCGTGGATTGATGATGATTTATGGTCAAGGAGAGCGGGATACCGAAAAAACAGCCTGGTAACACAGGTAGAGGCTGTTAATAATAATCTCGGAATTTCCCTGGAAATTACTGATGCTGTTCACTATAGGAAGGATTTGTATATAAAGAAAGTTCGCATTACTGATACAACCGGCAAAAACCGTGAGGTCCGCCTGTTTTTTACCCATGATCTTTCTATAAACCAGACCGATGTAGGTGATACGGCGATATACGACCCAAGCCGAGATTGTATATGTCACTACAAGAGGGACAGGTATTTTCTCATTAATGGAAGAACCGGTGGGCAGGGGATTTACCAGTACGCAATGGGGATCAAGAGGTTTAAGGGCGCTGAAGGAACATGGAAAGATGCCGAGGACGGACTCTTGGAACAGAGCCCTGTTGCTCACGGGTCTGTGGACAGTGTTATCAGTTTCCGTTGTAATCCTAAAGAGGGGGGCACAGTTTCATTAGATTATTGGATTGCTGCCGGAGCAAATATAAAAGAAGTCAGACGGGGTAACAAGTACATTCTGGAAAACGGGGCGGAAAAGATATTTGACGATATTGAAGCATATTGGTCTGCCTGGGTATATAAGAAAGGAAGGGGTTTTGCCGACCTTACTGATGAAGTCAAGGATATGTACCATCGCAGCCTGCTGCTTATCAGAACCCAGACCGATAATGGCGGCGCTATCCTGGCGGCTAACGATTCTGATGTATTGACATACCATAGGGACCATTACAGCTACATGTGGACCCGTGACGGCGCCCTGGTCGCTTATGCCATGGATGTGGCCGGTTATCCTGAAATTACTGAAAAATTTTATCAGTTATGTGCCGACATCATTACTGAAGGCGGTTATTTCCTCCATAAATATAATTCTGACGGGACCCTCGGCTCCAGCTGGCATCCCTGGTTCCGGGACGGTGAGGTCCAGATTCCGCTGCAGGAAGATGAAACTGCCTTGGTTCTGTTTGCTCTGGGCCATTATTACAGTATATACCGCAACCTTGAATTCATAGAGTCCCTGTATCCCCGGCTGATAACCAAGGCAGCCGATTTTCTGGTCGCGTACCGTGACCCGGTGACAAAGCTGCCTTTGCCTAGTTTTGATCTTTGGGAGGAACGCAGGGGAATATTCAGTTTCACCTCTGCCGCTGTTTACGGAGGCTTAAAGGCTGCTGCTTTTTTTGCGGAAACCTTCAATGACCTGAGGGCTGCGGCGAAATATGGACAGGCGGCCTCTGAGGTCAGAAGCGCAATGGAGAAATACCTATTCTGTCCTGAACTGGGACGCTTCCTAAGGGGGGTATATCCCTGCAAAGACGGAACTCTGGAAAAGGATACCACTCTTGACAGCAGTTTGTACGGAATATTTGAATTCGGGGCATTTACCCCTGAGGACAGCCGGGTTGTAAATACCATGAATGCGGTAATAGAACAGTTGTGGGTAAAAACTGAAGTGGGGGGGATTGCCAGGTACGTTAATGATTACTACTTCAAAAAGAGTGATGATATTGAAAATGTCCCCGGAAACCCGTGGGTGATATGTACCCTTTGGATGGCCGAATGGTTTGCCGATGCCGCCAAAGACTCAGAAGGCCTGGCCAAGTGCCGGGATATTATAAACTGGGCTGTCAGGTATGCTCTGGACAGCGGAGTTTTTGCAGAACAGGTCCACCCGTATACAGGTGAGGACCTCTCAGTATCGCCCCTGACCTGGTCCCATGCCACATTCGTCCTGGCGGTGGAAAAATACCTTTATAAGTACAGGCAGTTAGAGAAACCCCTGAATTAATACCATATAGAAAGCATCTTGCCAGCCAAAGCAAAATCTGTTATTCTTGGCAGGAGAACTTGGAAATTAAGTAAAAAGTACAGGGGTAATTAAATGGAATCAAAAAATGTTGTTCTACCCCCGCCGTGCCCCAAGTGGTCATGGTGGGATCTGGTCCTGGTTCTGGTTATGCTGCTGGCTCTGATACCGGTGACAGGCTTCCTGAAAAATTATATTATGCAGGCCATTGCAGCCCTGGAAGTAACCGGAAACAGTCCCCAGACTCTGGCCCTTTTTATGGGCGCTTTTATCCAGGCGGCAGTTATAATTCTGGCGGTAAGTCTGCTCACCTGGCGCAAGCGAGGCACCCGAAAAGACCTTGGCCTGATTAGTGATGACTTGATATATAACTTATTTATGGGAGTTGCCGGTGGCGCTGTCCTGGCAGTAGTAATCTGGATAATGGGACTTATAGTTTTCTGGATTTTTGGACCTCCACCTCCCCAGGATATAGAGAAACTGCTTACAGGTGTGAAGTCAGGCGGGGATTTGCTGCTTCCTTTTATTTCAGTTGCAGTGCTGGCGCCCCTGAGTGAAGAAATATACTTCCGTGGTATGGTATTTCCCGTAGTCAGAGCCCGGTTTGGTCCGGCTGCCGGAATGCTTCTGTCAGGCTTGTTTTTTGGAGCCCTGCACATGGATATTTACCGGGTGCTCCCCATTTCGGCGATGGGCTTTGTATTGGCTTACTTTTATGAAAGAACGGGTTCCCTGGTTACACCTATTATTGCCCATAGTGCATGGAATTCAATTATGCTTCTTATCTTGTATATTGGCAGCAGATAGTTTTGTATATTGGCAGCAGTTTATTGAGAGGTGAGAATCTTGTCCTCCGACGGACCGGTGAATGAAGCAGCAATCTGGGGACTGAAAGAGATTATTTATATTTTTGCCTTCCGGGCCATTTTCGGGTACGTAACAGCCCGGTTAGCCGGGCCGTATGCAGGTGAGTTGACCGGAGTGGTGGTTACCCTGGCAGACAGGGCGCTGACGATTATCCTGATTTACCTGATAGTACGCAGGCTGACTGAAGGGTGGCAGCAGGCATTAGGGTTGAAAACCGGCGGGCTGGCCCGGCAGATAGTAATTGGACTGGCCGCAGGTGTTGGCCTGCTGGCAGCGCTAAGTATTGGGGAAAAGGCGCTTTATCGTTTCCTGGCTGTGGAACTGCAGACACACCCGCTGATTGGTTCCGCTTTTGGGGCCGGCAGTTTTTCGCAATTCCTCTGGCCCCTTTTGGCAGGGGGGATATTCACTCCCGTGGCGGAAGAAATGCTGTACAGGGGGATGATTTATCCTGCTGCTGCCCGCCGGGCAGGGGTTACTGGCGGAGTTATTATTTCTGTGATAGTGTTTACCGTATTTCATTTTAATTTGTATTGGCTGGGGGAGATAGTTTTTGCCGGACTGGTCTTTACCCTGTTGTATATCAAGACCCGTTCAATAATTCCGGGCATTATCGCACATGCTGCGGTCAATTCATGGCGGCTGATAATGGCGTTCCTGGCGTGATTAACCGCAACAGGGAGCCATACAGTTCTTAAAGAGGACTTTAGAGTAACTCTGTTCTTTGATCAAGGTATTTCAGAATAAAAGCAGTAGAAAAACCGAACACAATTGAACCGATGTAGAGATCGAGCGCTGCACGAGGCGGGATATTGATCCACATCGGCATTTTAAAGAGAGTGCCGATTCCTGTCAATAACACCCAAAGAACAGAACCATAAATCATTCCCTTGAGCCACCAATAGTTGCTCGTAGCGTATCTAAAGAGAGCGGCAAATACTATTCCAAACAGGGCGCCGACACTAACGTGTGCCACCAACTGCATAAAATGGGCAAGAAGTCCCTGGTAGTTCTGGCTCATTACCAGAACACCTGCATAATCACCGAAATCCCTGGTGGAAAAGCCAAGCACTGTGGTCAGATTGGCATAAATCTCCTGGATTACACTGGCCAGCATTCCCGAAATTGCTCCGGCAATCATACGGTCATTTTTTAGCATGGCAGATTATCACCCTTTCAAGCGTGTTTAAGCCATATGAGCAGCTTGAAACATAGTATTGTATATTTTTATCATAATAATTCGTCGACTCATAATATGTTAGCTGAATGATTTGCAGCCCGCCGTTAATTGGATGAGGCGCCAATTGGTTTTTAGCAGACAGGGGAGGTAGGATATGAGGTTTTTGCGGGTCTATGCTTCCGGTTCCATAGCAATAGGCATTTTGCAGGTGATTGACGGAATCCTTCTGGTATTGGGTAAAGGTGACCCAGTGCAGTTCAACTATGTTGTAGCTATTTTTGAGCTTCTTTGGATTCCTGTTTGTACCATCATGGTTTTTTTGTTTAAGAGAAATAAAATAAGCATGTTGTCTCCGTATTCATACGTCCTCTACAACTTTATCGGCTGGACAATTGCGGCATTGCTGCTAAAACCGGATGCTGCCGCGATACCGGTATGGTTTGCAGGTGTGGGAGCTTTATTTGGAATTTATTATGTAATCATTAATGACCGGTTGTTAAGAAGGTTATCGCGATAGATTTCTGATTTAGTGTTAGATCAATATTGGGTTGACCGGTTGACGGGTTGAAAACAAAGATAGGGGTAGATGTGTCCTGAAGACGTAATCTGTCATCCGTCCGAGGAACATCTACCCCTAATTATGTTACAAATCGCTTATCCCACCGATTTCAGCATTTCTTCAGGAGGGGCCACTTTAAAAAACCGCGTCCTGAAAAATTCCATGGCCAGTATTTTCTTTTCGGCCAGGCTCAGCAGAGAACTGATACCCCAGTAAACACTAAGCGCTGCCGGAGCCTTCCAGAGGAAAAAGAGCCCTATTAAAGCAGGTATAATGAATATTAACAGGTTTCTGTCCGCAGAGGCGAGCGCACCCAATCCCTGGAGCAGGCCGGCTGCAGTTGGCAGAATATGCAGGTTATCACTGCTGCCTGCATTTACCACCCATGGGATGAGGATACTGCCTGCTGTAGTCCCAAAGTTAACTAAGGCAAAATAGAGGGAAAACAAAATCGGGGCCTGCAGCAATATCATAATTAACGGCATCAGCGGGTTTATTCTGTGTTTTGCAGCAATTTTGACCAGTTCACTGTTAATCATGTCAGAGCGGTTTTTAAACTTTTCTGACAGAAGTGACTGAACTTGACCAAGGTTCTTAGATAACAGGACAGCTTTTTGCTGTTTTATGGTCACAGGAAACAGCAAAACCTTTACCGCCAGGGTGAGCAGGACAATGGCAAGAACCCAGTCACCGGTGAAACTTATCAGAAAATCCAACAGTTGGCTAAACACAGTGCCTAATATATTCACAATATCTTACCTCCTCAGTTTTCAGTTGTAAGAAAAACCAGAGGAAGTAAAGTATGGTGTTTCATCATCATTATCACTGATTTTAATTTTTCTCCTGACAATCAGGTATTTGCGCATTGCAGGAGGCATGCCGGCTGAAGTCCGAAATCTTTCCGAGGAACCGTTGTCATCACAGAGTTTCTGAACTGCACAGGGGTTTTTGGATAAAAATCGAAAACCCAGCCAGGAAAATACCACAATTAAACTTACATTAAGTGAAACAACTAATAGTATATGGCTGTCCAGATGCATTTGACCCACCACCTAAAGGGATTATACATGTATTTGAAAATATTATATATTGATTCCGGCCAGATTACAAGCTGTATGCACATGCGAGGTAATCATTTAAAATTGGTTTCATTCAATATATATATCATCTGCACAGTTGTATGCATTTTCCGGCTGGAATGGTTCATTACAGGCATACCTGCCGGTGTTTAACACCGCAGTTCCCACCAAGCTGCGGAAAAACGGGATATCGGCGTTTTCTTCAATTACCCGGAACCGGTCTTTGTCAATGTGGTAAGTCATCATATAATTGACAGAAATCTCCGGCTCCTCAGCCATGACAAAAATGTTCCCCTGCTTTTTAAGTTTAAACAGGTATTCCAAAGGGTGTTTCTCTCCTCTGGGGAAGATAAAAAATCTTGCCTCGTACTCATCATGTGTCAGGCTCGCAAAGGGAATGTAGCCCAAGGGGATGTTTACGTTTTTGGCTGCAGGGATGGGTTTACCCGTAATTGTTTCATTCCCGAAGCTTATTTTGAGCTCACCATAAGCCACGAAAACAGGGTTGTCCTCCCTGACAATTAAAAGGTAATAAAAGTAATCATCAAAGGATAATTCCTCTTTTAACACCACTTTCGCCTTATCCCCGTTATGAGGTTTTATCAGGAGTCTCAGCCGGGCCTGTCTCAGGATTGATTTAACGGAAACATTTACATAACTGGAGAGAAATGACACACTCCTCAGCATGACAGGAGGCGGAATCAGGGGACTCATCAGGTAATTCCCGAAAGGGTAAATGGTGTTTTTCAGCAGGTAGCGGTAAAACACCAAGATACCAAGTCCCATAAATATGGGCAGTAAATAGAACAGCAGGGATATGCTGAACGTCCACTGGAAGCCCAAGGTTAAAATGCTCATCCAGGATATTATTACCACAGCTATGGTTAAATTAATATACTGGATAATCAGGCGTCCGGGGGTATCGGGGAACAGGTAATGCATCTGATACTTTTCAATAAGCTTGTACATCTTTCCGGTAATATTGATATCACTTTGATAGGAGAGGTCAAGGAATTCCTCCAGGATGTCCTGAAGTCGTTCAACTCTCCGCTGTACTGTCAGGGAAACAAATATGCCCACAGAACCCAGCAGAGTTGTCAGGGCTGCGTTTATAGAAGTAAGGACACGTAAATATGACTGAGTATCAAACAATAACAACACCCCGGTTAAATTTCAAGGTTAAAGCGGGCATTTTTGGCTGCAGATGCAAGCTGCTTTTCGCCGTGTTCCAAGGCCTTGTTTTCCAGAATCCTCAGTGAAGACTGAGTATTTCCGGTGGGAAGCCCCTTAAGGGCGGCAATGCGTCCCATGCCTGCAGTGGAATCAATAATCTCCCGGCAGGCTTCGTAATAACCGTTTTGCACCAGAAAGGAACCGGCAGTGCGCAGGCACTCACATATATAGTTCCAAACCTCTTCCGAGAAGGGGAAATCGGGCATCAGGCATCTGCCGAATATCATTCGGAGCCGGTACATATAAAGTTCTGCCATGGTTTCTTCGTTCTCCTCGCTGATTCGTGCCAGGAGATGTTTAAGCAGTTCATTGATACCTGTTATTATTTTGTCCAGGTGGCATTTGGCGATTTCTTCCATCATGATTTCCTGGAAGCTGCTCAGCCCTTCAGGAGGCATCACAGGGGACAGCAGTTCCTCCGGCGAAGGGACAGCCTCCAATTTGGCCAAGTCTATGTAGCCATTGTTATTGGCGGTTTGTGAGCGCTCCAGTTCTAACCTGATTTTGGCCAGGAACCTGTCTGTGTTTTCCATTACATGCACCATAGGTAAATAATATTTTCTTCTATTATGTCAAAGGTTTGATAAAGGTATACCGCTGTCTGGACGGTCCTGTGAGATGAAAGCCGCAGCAGCAGGCGTTTTGCGGTTGGCAGGAATTTTTTTAGTGACAATAGAAAAATATAGTAATAATTAAAGAGCCGGAAATGGAGGAAGCAGATGAGCCGGGAGATGGTTGTAAATCCGGGAGATCATATTGAACTGAGGATAGATTCAGTTAATCACCAGGGGGAAGGTGTCGGAAGATACCGGGGCTTGGCGGTTTTTGTGCCCTTTACCGTCCCGGGAGAAGTGATTCTTGCTAAGATTAACATTGTTAAAAAAAACTTTGCCCAGGGTGAAATAGTTCAGGTTCTCTCTTTAAGTGAAAAGAGAATTGAGCCCAGGTGTCCGGTATTTGAAACCTGTGGCGGGTCAAAATTTCAGCACATGGACTACGGGCTGCAGCTTGAACTGAAGAAGCAGCTTGTTGAGGATTCCCTGAAGCGCATCGGGAGGATTACCGGTGTCGAGGTCAGGCCGGTAATCGGGATGGAAAACCCGTGGGGTTACCGCAATAAGGCCCAGTTCCAGGTTGATATGATTAACGGTACAATAAAGCTGGGCTTCTTTGAAGAAGGCACCCATGTTCTGGTCCCGACAACAGACTGCCATTTGCTTGACGAGCAGGTACGGGGAATTGCTGCAGTTACCGAAGCGCTGCTGGATAAATTCCGGCTGTCTGTTTACAGCTTGGAAACCGGTAAGGGACTGCTGCGTCATGTGATTATCAGGAAGGGGTGGTTTACCTCAAAGGTGATGGTGGTCCTGGTAACTTCAGGTGAAAAGTTCCCGGAGGCTTTTACGATTGCCAGGGAGCTGCGGGCAAAAGTCCCGGTTGTGGTCTCGGTTGTCCGCAATATTAACCACCAACCGACCCGGCAGGTATTTGGCCGGGAATCACAGGTCCTGTCAGGGCAGTCCACAATAACAGATCATATCGGGAAATATGTTTTCGCTATCTCCCCGGCGTCATTTTTTCAGGTGAATTCCCAGCAGATAGAGATTTTGTATGCAAAAGCTCTTGAATATGCGGCTTTGACTGGAGAGGAAACAGTCCTGGATGTATACTGTGGAATTGGGACGATTTCACTGCTTTTGGCGGAAAGGGCCGGCCGGGTGATTGGCTATGAGGAGTCTGTACAAGCTGTGCATGATGCCGGGGCCAATGCCAGGATAAACAAGGTGACCAATGTGGAATTTGTCTCCGGCAGGGCTGAGGACCGCCTGCCCAGGCTTGCTGAGCAGGGTTTCAGGCCAGATGTGATTGTAGTTGACCCGCCAAGGCAGGGTATTGATAAAAAGGCTCTACAGGCAATAGCTGATATGCAGCCGAAAAGGATGGTGTATATCTCCTGTGACCCCGGCACATTAGCCAGGGACCTGCAGTTTTTGTCCCACCGGGGATACAGGGCGGTGGAAGTGCAGCCGGTGGATATGTTTCCGCAGACGAGCCACACAGAATCAGTTTGCTTGATTGAGAGGGCATAAAGCCTTGTAAATAAAGGGTTTACGCGGTTTGAAGCTTCGAGGATTGTATAGGTATCCTTGAGGAGATAAAAAAGATGACATTGATAAATACTTGTGTTACAGACTGTTTGTTTTTCATGTGAACCCATATAATATCACCATAAGTTCTGTCAAAAGTCCTTATTAATAAATATTTAAAAGGGAGAATAGAATCATGGTTATTAAGCAAGTTTACGATGAAGAAAGCGTTCAAAATGTTGGTCCTTCGAAAATCAAAATAGTTTACCAGCGTTTCGGTAATCCTGCCCTTACACCTGTCTTATTGATGATGGGTGCCGGCGCACAGATGATTGCGTGGCCTGAAGGTTTCTGTATAGAGTTGGCTAGCCTTGGTCTGCATCCCATAAGGTTTGATAATAGAGATACTGGACTATCTACACACTTCGATAATGCTCCAATACCAGACTTTTCTGCGGTACAATCCGGGAATTTTTCTACAGTTACCTATACGATTTCTGATATGGCAGCAGACACAGTTGGTCTAATGGATGCACTTGGATTCGATAGTGTACACCTTGTTGGTGCATCAATGGGCGGAATGATTGCCCAGACTGTTGCTATAGAATATCCGGAAAGGGTTAGGTCGCTGACTTCTATGATGTCCACTACCGGAGATCCTTCCGTGGGGCAGCCCGACTACGCAGCTTTGGCTAATTTAGGAGAACCTCCAAGTAATGACAGACAAGGCTTTATTGATTGGCAGGTTCGATCGCTAAAAGCGATTGGGTCTCCGAAATACCCTTTAGATGAAATTGTTGCTGCCGAGAATGCAGGACGCGCGTGGGATCGTGATCATGATCCACTAAGTATGTTACGGCAGGCTGTGGCGGTTCTAAAATCAGGTGACCGCACAGAAAAGCTCCACTCTTTACGTATACCTACGCTTGTAATCCATGGTGAAAGTGACAAGATGATTGATGTTAGTGGGGGACGGGCCACTGCGGAGGCCATAACAGGCGCAGAACTGATAACCTATGAAGGGATGGGGCACGGCCTACCAAAGCCTTTGTGGACAGAGTTCGCCAAGCAAATTGCCAACCTTATACACCGAGCAGAGTCATCCCGATAAATTTCCTGCCGCCAAGACCCCACCAGGTTCAAACGGCATCTTTTTTGTACCCTCAAGGCATGTTGAGGCCGTAATCCTGTTGCAACGGCGAAATACCTGATAAAAAGAGGGCTTGCGGGATTATAGATGAAAATATGTTTTGACGTGGGAGGATGCTTTCACGTCTTTTCTTTTTGGTAGAATATAAATGGGATTACCTGTTTTACATATACGACAAAGGAAGGCAAATGAAAAATGTAAGGATCATACCGGGAAAGCGGCGAAGGGCAAAATTGATTACATCATCACAAAGTCAATCAGCAGGGTGTCAAGAGATACCTTGGAGGTTTTGAAAATTATAAGATTTTTAAGAGAGCGAGGGATCAATATGTATTTTGAAAATGAGAAGCTGGATTTGATCAATGTGGATAAGGAATTTGAGATTACGTTGAGGGGTATGCTGGCACAGGACGAAAGCAGGAATACCACCGAGAATATTCAGTGGGGGTTTCAACGCAAGTTTGAAAAGGGAGATATCTTCACAAAGTATAAGAATTTTATGGGATATGCCTGCGTAGGCGGGGAGATTTTCATTGTACAAAAGACCTTTACGGAAGATTTTATGACAGGTAAAAAAGTTCAGAATATAGGACAACGCAGTCGGTATTATGTAAGGGACAGCCATCCGGCGATTGTCTCTACCGAAATATATGATAAGGTTCAGGAAGAAATGGCACGGCGTGTAAGATTAGTGCATAAAGAAGATGGCACAGTAGAAGCCAGCACCAGTAAATATAACGGAAAATACCTTTTGTGGAATTTACTTGTGTGCGGTAATTGTGGAGCATCTTATCGGAGAAGAACGGAACAAGGCAAAGTCGTCTGGAGATGTGCGACAAGGGTTGAAAAAGGAAAAGCGGCGTGCATGGATTCTCCCACATTGAATGAAGAGTGGGTTCAGAACGTTTTAGGCAAAATGGTTTGTGAGAACGGCATTTATGATGAAGAGATAATTAGAAATAACGTTGAAGAGATTCTGATTTTTAAAGAGCATTTAGAAATCTGCTGCAGGGACGAAACAGCAGCCTTTCGGGAATATTGTTTGCAAATAGAGGATGGCGGAATAAAAAGCTCTATTATTGTTACCTAAATATGGTATAACCTGAATATGGTATAATAAGTAAAAAAAGATTTTAATTAAAATCATTCAATTGAGCCATGCAGATTTGTATGGCTCAATTAGATAAATAATGAAAAATCAATTTCCCTGACCAATGACGGCGGGAAAATACGCTTCAAACTCCAGTATGAGAAACTAGCCTTAAATTTATGAACTAACAGCATAATTTATAGGCTTTTTTGGTAAAATAATGGACATAAAAAAGTTAAAGGAGTATCAATGGTGCAAATGGTATTTTTCGATAAAATCCTGAACCGCCTGCCTGAAGACGCTGTAGCCATCAACTACTGGGACGGGACATATAAACAGTACGGAGAGGGCCAGCCAAAATTTACTTTAAAAATAAACAAGCCTCTTTCCACATACAAAGTAGCAAAAGACCCCGTCCTGGAGCTGGGAGAAGCTTATATGGACGGAGTCATCGATGTAGAAGGAGACCTGACTGATGTTATCAAATGTGTTTTCGAGAACCAGAACCGTTTACTTTCCATGCCGTCCGGCAAATTGGCCAAACAGGTGTTTTTCAGGGTAAACAAGCGCAGTTCATGGAGCAGCCGGAAAAAAGATGTTCAGTACCATTACGACCTTGGTAATGATTTTTTCGCTCTATGGCTGGATGAGACCATGAGCTATTCCTGTGCGTATTTTAACAGCCCTGAGAATACTTTAGAGGAAGCACAGTTACAAAAGATTGACCATATCCTGAAAAAGCTGCAGCTAAGACCGGGGCAGACCCTGCTGGATATCGGCAGCGGGTGGGGGTGGCTGATCATCCGGGCCGCCCAGCAGTATCAGGTGAAGGCTCTGGGGATTACTTTAAGCGAGGAACAGTATCAGAAGACAAAAGAGCGCATATCTGAATTAGGTTTGAAGGAATTAGTTGACGTACAACTGGTTGATTACCGAGAGCTTGCCGCCGGTAACCGGACCTTTGACCGGGTGGCCAGTGTGGGCATGCTGGAGCATGTGGGTAAAGCCAACCTTGGGCAGTATATGGAGGCTGTCCGGAAATTCCTTAAACCAGGGGGCCTTGCTCTGATTCACAGTATCACTCATCTCACTGAGGGAGAACCGAACAACTGGATAAAAAAACATATCTTTCCGGGCGGCTATGTACCTTCGCTCAGAGAAATGGTCTGGCTGCTGCCGGAACACGGATTGCATCTTCTGGATATCGAAAGCCTAAGAATGCATTACGCCATGACCCTGGATCGCTGGGCAGAAGGGTTCGAAAAGAATTACGACCGGGTACGACAGGAACGTGGCGAGCGTTTTGCCCGCATGTGGCGGCTGTACCTTCGTTCCTGTGCTGAATCGTTCCGGACTACGGGCTTGGATATACACCAAATATTGGTATCCAAAGGCCTCAACAACAGCCTGCCTTTGACCAGGCAGCACCTGTACCATGCCTGACATTCTGGCAGTATTCGTCACAAAAGCTTCAACTCCATGGGATACAATGAAGTAGCAGTCAAAATGATTCTAAAAAGGTGTTGATGAATCGACAATGATGAAATCGCCAACTTAAAATAGCTATCACACTGAAATGAATATTTTTTGTATTAACCCTTGACATGAAACCTTATGGTGTCATATAATTAAAATGAAACCATAAGGTTTCATTTTAAAACTTTTAAAAGGAGGTGAATAAATGGAAAGTAATCAAAAAAGACTGCCGGATATTTTCCGTTCTATCAAAATTGATGCCGATATACAAAAAGTCTGGCAAGCTGTCTCAACGTCTAAAGGTTTATCAAGCTGGTTAATGCCGTGTACACTTGAAGCAAAGCTTGGTAACTGCTTTACACTTAAGAGGGAGCCTATGGGTGAATGGGATGGCACAATTCAATGTGTAGTCAAGGAATTGGAACCACCATATAAAATTGGGTTTACATGGAGTGGTAACGGCTTAGAGCATTATGTGTCCTTTCAACTTAAGCCGGCTAATGGTGGAACACAATTTATTTTAATCCATTCCGGATGGCTTGAAGGCACAGAACAGATTCGCAATACTATGTATGATGGCTGGGGACATATTCTGGACGGGTTTAAACAATCGCAAGAGGCAGGTGATGAGCATAATGAAAGCCCGGGTACAAAATGATGTTTTCTTTGCAATTGCCGACCCAACCCGCAGAAGAATATTGGATATGCTTACTTGTGGTAATTTGGCTCTTAAAGATATTTCAAGCAACTTTCCTATTACACGGACAGCGGTATCAAAGCATCTGAGGATCTTAGAAGAAGCAGATCTAATAGGATCAAAAAAAATTGGCAGGGAAACAATTTATCAAATATTTCCAAAACCGCTGATTGAGGTACAGGAGTGGCTTAAAACCTATTCAGAGTTTTGGGATAAAAAACTCAATGATTTAAAAATTTTTGTAGAAAATAATGACTTATAATATCTAAAATATTGAAAGGAATGTTGATATATGAACCAAGGTCAAGAATTGTTTTATAATTTTTTTATTGAACGAGTAAAGGATGACAACAAGGAAGAAGCCAAATCACTGTTAGAGGATAGTTTTGAAAAACAAGCTGAAGGGACATTCGATAGAACCTATTTTCAGGAAATAATGCCTAAGTTTTTTGCAATAGTAAAACCTGAAGCAGTAGAAGAAGTCAAGAAAGCGATGGACCACTTTGCATCAAGTTTAAAATAAAAGTGTAATGAGCGGGCGTATTACTGAACGAAGATGCGTCCGTTTTTATATGCCCATGAATCGTCAAGACAGATTTTCAATAATAAACCCTACCACCAAGGAGCTACCAGCTTCAACCGGCATCCTTTTTGTATCCTCAAGGCATGTGGAGGCCGTAGTATTGATGTCAAGGGTGGAGAAGTGAGCGTGTCAAAAACCAGTAAATAAGCCATTCGTGCGATTTTGACATCCAAAGCGTAAGCCAGAAAATCATCATTTTATCGGTTCGTGGAAACAATATATAGTTGAGGTAGGTCGCAATTGTAGAATCTATTGCACTTATAACCCAAATGAATGTAGAGGATGATATTTATGGAAATCTTTGGTTTAATAGCATTTGTATTAGTTTTAGGCAATTCTTCAAAGTTTAATAAACTTGAAAGGGAAATTAAGTTTTTAAAGGAAAATCGTAGGGGGAAGAGTGAAATGACAAAACTAATAAGTGATTTAAAAGGACAAAAATGTATAATTAGATGTGAGGAGTTACATCCATTTACAGGGAAAAAAGTAAGTATTGAATGCGAAATATGTGATGTTGATAATGAATGGGTTAAGGGAACTTTCGTAGATAAAAAGGGAATTTCCAAGACCAAAATAATACGTTTAGAAAACATTTATGATATTGAATTGCTATAAACTTTCATGCGCGGCTCTCCTATTTAACTGTGAAGTATATGCAGGAAATTGCGTACTATGGTGTACCGAAGGATATAAAGGAAAAAGCTCTCGCCTATCTTGATGAGGAGCTTCGGGCGATTTATGATGAGTGGACTGCTTTTGCTCCACCGGGCAGTGAGCGGTTTAGATTGGTAAGTCACCGATGGGTGATTATAAAATAGATATCAGCGGCACAATTACAAGGAGCGTGGGTGAAATGTGGAAATGTCCAAAGTGCGGTCGTGAGTTCAAAAACACGGAATCACCGACATCGTGCGGTGGAGAGTAAATCGGGAAGCGAAAAGGAGTGACACTTTATGACAAATGAGCGCGTGTACAGGATGGCGTTTTCAAGAGTCTACCCGCTGCTCGTCCAAAAGGCGGAGCGCAAAGGGCGCACCAAATTGGAGGTTGATGCTGTGATTTGTTGGCTGACGGGGTATGACGATTCTGGCTCACAAGCGCAAATTGTGAAGAATATAGATTACGAAACCTTCTTTAGCGAAGCCCCTCAGATAAACCCGAACGCTGCCAAAATTTCAGGCGTGATTTGCGGGCATCGCGTCGAGGAAATCGAAGACCCGCTCATGCAGAAAATCAGGTGGCTGGATAAGTTAGTTGATGAGCTGGCGAAGGGCAAGCCGATGGAGAAGATATTGAGGTGTTGAAGTAAGTGGGGATGATTATGGCAGACTTTACACCAAAAGAGTTGGGCGAAGCGCACCGGGCGATATTATCGCTAAGAAATAAATCAGAAAAGGCATCTGGCAAGCTAAAAGAAGGTTCTTGGCAGAAGACTCTATTGGACTCCTACGTCAAAGCCGCCGACACTGCTTTGAAGCTCATTGACGGCGATATGGCTATGCCATTTGAGTGTGAAGCACTTAAAGAAGCTAATAAATCCTTGGGAGACGCACTGGATCGTGCCGAGGAAGTTATCGGAAAATTTGTTGCTGGCAGTTCCCAACATACATTACAAAAGAATAGAATCGCCGCTTTGAAGATTGCGCTGACGCTGATTGAGAAGGAGCAACGCTTATGCAAAGATTCTAATTGTCGGTAAGATGGTTACTGTAAAAGAAAATGTGTCTGCAGAGGAAATTGATTCAAAGAGTGGGATAATAATCTAACGTAATTCAAAGGCAAACTGTCACGTGCTTTGACGTGAGAGGATGCTTTCACGTCTTTTTCTTTAATGAAGAATGTACGGATCATACCTGCTATAACCAAAGAGAATAAAAAGCTTAAGGTTGCCGCATATTGCCGGGTTAGTACATCCGGACCGGAACAACTACGCAGCCTTGAGATTCAGATAAAAAGATTTTTAAGAGAGCGAGGGATCAATATGCATTTTGAAAGGGGATTTCGACGCAAGTTTGAAAAAGGCGATATTTTTACGAAGTATAAGAATTTCATGGGATATGACTATGTTGACGGCGAGATTGTTATTGTTCCTGAGCAGGCAGAGGTTGTCAGAAAGATGTCTGAATTGTATTTGCAAGGACTGTCATTGGGACAGATAAAGGCTTATCTGGAATCTCATGGGATTAAAACTGCAACTGGCAAGGGAATTTGGGATACAAAAACGATTCAGAATATGCTTAAGAATGAGAAATACAAGGGTGATACGTTACTGCAAAAGACCTTTACCGAGGATTTCATGACCGGTAAGAAGAGCAAGAATATCGGCCAACGGAACAAATATTGTGTTAAGAATAGCCATCCGGCTATTGTTTCTGCTGAAGTATTTGATAAGGTACTGAGCTGTCCCCCTAAAAATAGAACATTTTACTCGTATATTCTCACTAATTCGCAATGTTACAGTTTATTTCGCAGTTATCCTTGGGGCCCTGCCCTGGGCCCAGCCCCAAACCCCGTCCTCGCCGGAGGGCAAGCGGTCTGTTGTCAGACCGCTAAACAATAGGATTGGGGATTCAGGGCGAATCAAGGGTCAAGATAAACTCGCTCCGCAAGCCCTAGATTCGCGCCAAATGGTCATTTGCTCTTTAACAGGGGACCTGGGCTCAACGTTTTTGGAAGCATGATTATGCAGCACAGTGTAACAGCAACTTTTCCCTATAATATGCCTCGGGGGTTCTATAGTCATAGCTGGCATGTAGTCTTTTTCTATTGTAGAAAATCATTATGTATTCAAAAATCTTGGATTTCGCTTCAGCCCTTGTTCTATATTTTTGGTCATTAAGCCATTCTTGCTTCATTTTCCCCCAGAAAGATTCCATCGGCGCATTATCCCAGCAGTTGCCTTTTCGAGACATACTGCAGATGTAGCCATATTTCGTCAATTGCTCTCGGTAGGCATATGAGCAGTATTGCGACCCTCTGTCAGAATTATGACGAATTCGTCATAGGTCTGCCAGAGGTCTTATAAGCATCATGTGGATTTTGTCTATCAAATGGGGTATGGGTCAGCCAGAAAGAGGCAAGGTCGTCTGGAGATGTGCGATACGAATTGAAAAAGGCAAAGATGCTTGTTCACATTCCCCTACTCTGGATGAAGAATGGATACTGGATACTCTGAAGAAGGCTGTATGCACAAACGGAGTTTATAATGAAGCTATTATCAGAAATAAAGTTGACAAAATTCAGGTTTTTGATGCCTTTATTATGATTTTCCGAACAGATGGGTTTCAGGACAAAAGGTTATTCCAGAATGGTTAAACTTATGATATGCTAATAATTGTAAGTAAGAGTAGAGGGTAAAGCCTCTGCATAGATTGACTAGGGTAAATCCCAATGCTGAAGAAACAAGCTGAAAGGCTTGTTTTATGCTATGACTGTCTCTTTGACCTTGCGGCAGTGGAATGAAATATAAAAAATGCTGCGGAAAGTGATGGGGTTATTATAATGGTTATTATGCTTTTTGGTATAACGAATGTAGGAAAGACTGTAACGGGTGAGAAGCTTGCCGAAAAATTGAATTATTCTTTTTTTGATGTGGATGAAGAAATAAAAAAGAGATTTCAGACGACCTTAGAAAAATTTATGCAAGATCACCCATTTTCATATGAACGAGGTCAAATAAAGGGTAAGATATTAAGGGATTTACTGAAAGAATATAGAGATAACATCGTTATTGCAGTAAGTCCAATTTATTATGCAAGGCATTTTAACTCACTTTTAGACTTGGAACAGGTAATTGCTATTGAATTACAGGATTCAGAAGAACACATTTTTGAGAGAATGGTTTTTTCTGATGAAAATGACAATATATATAAAGATGATGCATATAAGGAAGAACATAAAGATTATTATATTAAAGATATACATGAAGATATTGTATATGCAAGAAGGATTTTTAAAAAAATAGAGAATAAGTATTTCATAAATAATCGTTCTGTAGATCAAGTTGTTGATGAATTGATGGCCATAATTCATAATATATCTATTGAATAAATATGCTCAAAAATGGAATAATCATGCAGATTAAAGCGTCGAATTCAACCGTATACAAATTGTAAGCAGTTGAAAACGAAGGTGGCGGACAACAATAAATTCAAGGTGGTGGAAGTAAATCTTATGGCAAAGAAAAAAACGAAATCACCATTCGTTCCAGTGCTGCGGAATACCTGACATATGTGGCAGCTACTGGCGATAATCCTCAAGTTTTGAAATGCGCTATGAAGATGAAAACATCTGGCTTACGCAGAAGATGCTGGCAACGCTATATGACGTAGAAACGCACACGATTAATTATCATATTAAAAAAATTTTTTCAGATTCTGAGCTTGAGGAGAATTCAGTTATTCGAAATTTTCGAATAACTGCGGCTGATGGCAAGCAATATAACACGATACATTATAATCTGTAAATGATTATTGCTTTGGGTTTTAAAGTGAATAATGAACGTGCTGTCCAATTCCGAAAATGGGCAAATCAGATTGTAAAGGATTACACTATCAAAGGCTTTGCTATTATCGATAAATATGTTGATAAATTCATTGGTAACACATATAATAATATCAAATGAACTTTCGTAGTTAGGTGAAAGGAAAGGGTTTGATAAAATGACTGAGAATACCTCAGTGAGGAACGTTATGAATTCTTTAGTACCAATATCCCGCTTTAATAAGGGGGAGGCTAATAAAATCTTTGATGAAGTTAAGGAAGCTGGATTTAAGATTGTGTTGAAAAATAATACGCCGACTTGTGTACTCTTAACGCCCGAAGTCTACGAACAAATGCTCGAAACAATAGAGGAATACCGGTTGTTACTCGAAGCGGAAAAACGTATGAAAAATGCAAAACCTGATGACTTAATTTCGCAAGACAAAGTGTTAGCCGAGCTTGGTATTAGCAAAGCAGACTTGGATAGTATAGAAGTGGAGCTTGAGTAAATGTGGCAGGTGGAGTATTTAAGAGAAGCTGTTGAGGATTTAAAACGACTTGATTACAGCCAGCGTTTACAAGTACTTAAAGCGATTGATAAGGTAGCAGGCAATCCTTTGCCGCAGACCGAGGGCGGTTACGGCAAACCTCTGGGCAACAGGAATAATACAAAACTGGCTGGTTATCTCAAAATAAAGTTGAAAAAGCTTGGTTTGCGGGTGGTGTACAAGTTAGTAAGAGAAAATGATTTAATGAAAGTTATCGTAATATCTGCACGAGCAGATGACGAGGTCTACCTTATGGCGCAAAATCGAACAGACAAATAGCGGAAGTTTTATAAACTCGTCCGGTAGTCTCGGACGTTTTTGCTGTGAAAGGAGTAAATTACGGAGCAAAGTTTGACTGTAACTACTCGTCTAAAATGGCGGGAAGAAGATGCTGCAGGCGTTGCAAACATGATACTAGAGAGGGGTACATGTTTTTTGAATCGCTTAAGGTGAGTATTCCGGTCACAGTTGAGCCACCATTCCGGCAAAATTGAGCCATATACTTTATGCCATAGCCGTGGGTTATGGAGAAGCCAGATTGTTTTCGGCGGTCTGGTTTTTTGCTTTTTCTTGGGAGCAGAGTAATTTTATACGCAAAATTAAAAGGAATATCTGGAAATATGTTGAATGCTTGGTTGGGAAATTATTTATTGGATTGTCGGTGGAAAAACTGTATGAGATGTTGTGCTATGCTTGCGGTTACTATATTTTTAATACAGATGACCCTTTTAGGTCGGTTGGAATAGAACAAACTGCTTTGCTTGATATGGTTATCACTAGAAAATTAGGAAGCAGTATAAGCAAAGAATCGGTAAAGTCAGCTATTGCACTGGTTATTAATAGCAGAGTTGACAGGGAAACGCTGCATTCATCTTTGATTTGTGTATTGGTGGAGAATCTCAAAACTCCGGATTCTAAAGAAATTGCTATTGAGCAGTGTGTAGCTTTAAAAACAGAATTGAAGTAACTAAAACCAAATCAATCAAAGAAAGTATGGAGTGCGGATTTTTCTGATTACGAGCGGAGAGAAAGGCTTAATAACCTGACTGAAATGGTTTTCAGGATAAATATAGCATTATGCGAGTATGAAAAAGGATAATAGTCACAGTCCCAATTGTTTAAAAGGGGCATCGGAGTGGATAATACTTTGCGGCTTCTTCATAAATTTCGTGATATCTGATTCTTTTCGCAGCAGCCCAAAGTGCTTCGAAATCTGATAAGTATTCTCCTTTATATAGGGATAAAAGCTTTTTTACTTGTTCTTTGGTATTATGAAGCTTAAATTCTTCATATGCCCTTTCAAAAAGGTCGATATCACACGCAATTTCGTCTCGGCAAATAAAATAGCGGTTTTCCCGGCAGATGACTGATTCCCCTATGCCGGCACATTCAAGGTCATTTTTCAGATGCCTCAGATTAACTGCAATCAAGTTTTTTATATTATTTGAATTTGAATCCCACCAAATAGCATTATATATTTGTTCTTTTGTAGCCCCCTGGTCGCCTGCATCAAGCAGAAAGGCTAAAAGCTCGCGTTCCTTTTTTGTCCTAAATTTTAAAAGTGTTTGCCTGTCTCTGTCCTGGTAAACGGTAAAGGCTCCCAAGGTCTCAATATATACTTTCTTCGGTCTGTATCCGGCAAATTCCATCATCTGTTTTGTAATTTCAGGCTCTATTCCGTTGTTGTACGCAAATTCAAGGACAGGATCATAAGCCTTCCGCATCCTGAAATATTCATAGAGCCCATGGTCGAAGCAAAGCTTAAGATAATGCCCTGTCAGGCTGATCGAATTTTCATAATCCTTTGTCTCGATTGCCGCTCTTACAAGTACTCCGTATGCCAGCGACGAATGAAGGAGCATACCGGCCCTCTCTCCTGTTTCTATGCATAGTTTTGCGCATTTAAGCGAGTTGGGATAATCGGATATGGCGGAAAAATACCCCATCAGTCTGGCAAGGACAAGGCTTTTTAAATAAGCTCCCGCTTTGTCAAGATTTTCAAAAATTTCCTGCACGCGTTCTTCCTTCGGAGCATTAGTAAAAACGAGGCTGTAGGTAAGACGCTGCAGTTTTGCCCACTGCATCTGAAAATCAGTTTTACGGTAAAGAGGTGCGTACTCGTCGGCCAGAGTAAAATACTTTATACAGGTTTCAAAGGGTGCGTTTTCGCCGTTCATTTTGTCTATGAAGTTATTCTGATAATGGATTTCAGCTGCCAACAGATAGCCTGCCCACATTTCTTCATAGTTGCCCGTACTCCTAAGCCGTTGCAGCTCCGCAGAAAGTATGGACAGGGAGCGGCTTCTTTCTCCCAGCATCTGATAAGCCTTGGCCACATAGATGCCGGTACTGTGCATACCCAAATATTTCTGTTCATCCTCAGGAATCTCAAGAGATTTTTCGTAATAATAAACTGACTCCTTCATCCTGCCTGCGAAAAATTGTATTGTGCAAAGATACCTTTCGAACCAACCCATGACCTTAATATTGCCGGTCTTGGCGCAGAGTTCTATCATATGCCGTGCAAGAGCATAGGCTTCGCTGATCTGGGAATTCCAGCACAGGTTGTACAGCTTTTCGATGACTACAGAATATGCCAGTTCGCTGGTCTGGTTGTCAAGCTTGGTGACCAGCTCATCAAGCAGCCTGTTTGATTCCTCGAATGAAACGAAATTACGGAGAACTCTTGCCTTATGTATCATAGCCTCAAAAAAAAGCTCTTTATCGTCTCTGTTCATTAAGGGTATCGCTGCCTCAAGGCATGCTTTGGCCTGTACAAAATTTCCGAGAACGGACAGGAAAGCACCCTTGGCCACAAGAACTCTTGGACTTAGTTTGACCACTAAATCATTAAGCGCCCGGAACCATATCCGGAGCTCATTGTAATTGCCGGCTTTTATATAATCCCTGTAGCATGCAAGAATGATCTTTTCAAGCAGTTCACCATCCTTTGAATCCATAGCGCAGCGGGCTGCCCTTGAATACTGCTTTTTATCAGAATAATACCGGGCGGCTTTCTGCTGCAGCAAAGGTATTTGGGCTTTGTCCCCCGTTTCCAGCAGACTGCTTTTGAAAAGCGCATGGTAGCGGTAAAACCCGCTGCTCGTTTTAATTGTAAAAATATTTCTGGTTGCAAGGCTTTCCAGCATGAGCCTTGTATTTTTTTTATTCAGGACATCATCCAGCATCTGTGCGTCCAGCTCGTCAAAGCAGGAGGATTTTTTAAGGAAATCCACCATGTCGGGGTTCAGATTGGCGATGCATTCACGGAAAAGGTAGGCATATAAAGTTTCTTTGCCGTAAGAGGGAATGTCGCCAATGGATATACCGTTCTCCAGCAATATCTTGAAGAAGCTGATGGCCAGAGGCCACCCCTCCGTGGAACCGTAAAAGGCAGGATCGTCAAAACCTAGGATATCGGCGGCGTCCTCCCTTGTAAACGCAAGCTCCTTTTGGGTCAGCTCTGTGATGTCGCCCTTTACTTTAAACGATAAAAAATCCTGCCAAGGAGCCTCCCTACTGCCAAAACAAAGCTTAACATTTTTAGGGAGATACTTGATCAGGCAGGCGATAAGCTTTTTGACCTCGTTTTCCTCTATGGTATGCAGATCGTCCATGACCACGATAAAATTACCGGAGATATTTTCAATACTGCAGATCAGTGTACCCGCAATCATGGAGATGAAATTGTTCTTTTCGGAAAAGGGCAGGTATTCCGACACAGAGAAGTCAAATTCTGGGAAGGGCTGCTTTACGGCTTCGCACAGCGTATTTATGAAGGTAAAAATATCGTCCTCCCCGTCCAGAGAGAGCCAGACGGCGTTTCCGGCGCTGTTTGCAACTTGCGAAAGAAGGGTCGTCTTGCCGTGACCCGCACCTGCATGGATATACACAAGCTTTGTGGGACTGTTAAGGATGGTATCTATTAAATTTTTACGTATGATTTCTCCTGCGAAGGCTTCAGGTACCGTCAGCCTCGCACTGGGTATATTGAGCATGCCCATACACTCCACAACTAATATATGATTGTTAAATTATAACATAAATTAGGAAAATATGCGGGGAAAAACGAATATTTATGATGAAAAAGTCGAAAGGTGGAAGTTTTTATGAAAATTTGTAGTTATGTTCACGGTTTTGTTAATTGCCGGTGTTTTATAATTATCTAAATAGCAATATGTACTGCTGATATACGGCTAGGTCGCAAAAGCGAGGTGAATACACATAAATACTTATATTATGAAAAAAATCCCAGATGAGGACTGCGGCGTGAATGAGGAAATGTTTCCCTGCCTGGGGAAGTGCTGCCGCAAAAATGATGCCGCATTCATGGCTTCATATGAAAAGATTTGCCCGTACTGTGACCTATCAGCTTCTCTTCCATATGGAGCAAGCTTGAAGATAGTGACTATTTTTGAATGTAGTAGATTTAGTTATGGCAAAAGGGTAACGGAATGACCAAATATTTAAAAAAATAAGGAGAAATGAAACGGATTGGGGGAAGATGAGTGATGAAAAAAAACATTTCTTTATTGATTATGTTAATGCTCTTGCAATTGTTTGTTGGTGTGACACCAGTGATTGCAGAAGAAGAAAAGGTTGAAAAGGGTATTGAAAAAGGTATTGAAAAAGAAGAGCCGGTTCAAGACATGATGATGCTTAATATTGCGCCTATGTCTGGGGAGCCCTTTACCGGAGCAATAGATTCTGATGGAACCTATCAACTGCCCGAGGAATTTACAGGAGCTATTACCATTGGGAATGAAGTAACATCGGTTACGGTCATTGGCAATGGTGTGGAGAGCCAGCATATAAATACATATATTGTCGTAGCAAGTGGGAGAATCGACCCTTTAACTCTTACGATTGAAAATTTGAATATAAAAGCACTATACAATAAACCGGGAATAGATTTCGGTTCCGGCGGATCTTATGACCATATACTATATATAAGTGGTGCCTCCAAAGTAGCAGGAGGTGGAAACTGTGCAGGGATACATGTACCTGAGGGGGTATCTCTGGCTATTGCATCAGGATCCGATGAATCATCACTTGAAGCTGTAGGAGGCGAATATGGAGCGGGTATCGGCGGTGGCGGAAGTTTAGATGGAGATGGAGGCTCAGGAGGCACAATAACAGTCTCCGGTGGAACTGTAACAGCCACAGGAGGTCGTTTGGGAGCGGGGATCGGCGGTGGAGGAAGTCAGTATGAAAATGGAGGCTCAGGAGGCACCATAACAATCTCCGGTGGAAGTATAGAAGCCACAGGAGGCGGTGCTGCAGCGGGCATCGGCTGTGGAGGAGGAGCGTTTGGAAATGGAGGCTCAGGAGGTGAAATAACAATCTCCGGTGGAACTGTAACAGCCGCAGGAGGTCATTTGGGAGCAGGCATTGGCGGTGGAAACAAAGGCTCAGGAGGCAGAATAACAGTTTTTGGTGGAAGTGTATCAGCCGCAGGAGGAAACTATGGAGCAGGCATCGGCGGCGGTGGTAATGGAGATATGGGAACGTGGCAGGTAATCCCAGGAGGTTCAGGAGGCACCATAACAGTCTCCGGTGGAAGTGTAACAGCTACAGGAGGATACTATGGAGCGGGCATCGGCGGTGGAGGATGTTACAAGGATGGTGGAGGCTCAGGAGGCATAATAACAATCTCCGGCGGAACTGTAACAGCCACAGGAGGATCATCTGATATGGAATTAGAAGGAGAAGGCCATGCGGCAGTGGGCATCGGCGGTGGAGGAAGTCACAAAAATAATGGAGGCGCAGGAGGCACCATCATCATCAATAACCACCCTACAGTCATAGCTACCCATGGAACAGCTGCTGGTATCGCTGATATTGGAAATGGATATAATGCTGCAGGATCAACTATTATAAAGCGTGATAATGAAAGTGGCCCAGATTTAACATATATAAGACTAGAAGTTCAAAATTTGCCGCCTGATACGGGAAATAAGATAAGCTTCAATGAACAGGAACATGAAATCGATAACGGTGGGCTGACTGGATTCTTTGTTGAAAAACCGACAGCGAGCATGGATATTACCCTGAAACTTGCAGAAGATGAAGCAGAAACTGTAATAAATATAAATCCGGGAGATGTTCAAAACAGCAGGATAACGTTAAATGAAAACATAACCATCACCTATGGAGTAACAACAGGCGGAACAGTAAATCCAGCAAGTGAAACCCTGGCATCAATAATGGGAGTAGCTCAGGGGTCAGAAGCAACAGCAAGCGCTGGATATAGCTTCGTAAACTGGACTGAAGGCGGAGAAGAGATAAGTAAAGACTTAAAATATATCCCTGTGAAGGTAGGGATAGTGAATGTAGCAGCAACTTATACCGCGAACTTCAAGGCGAATACCTATACGGTTACATTCAATGCAAACGGCGGCGTAACCCCATCACCGGAAAACAGGGACGTGACCTATGACAGCACCTATGGCGCACTGGCCACCGTCACCAGGGACGGTTACAACTTCAACGGCTGGTTCACGGCAGCATCCGGAGGCACCGAGATTACCTCAGCCACCACAGTTGACATTACGGCTGAACAGATGCTTTACGCCCAGTGGGAGGTGGAACCTTACCCCATTAACTATATTCTTGACGGCGGCACCAATGGGGACAATTCAGAAAGCTACAATATTGAAATGGTGGACATAATTTTGGAAGATGCCGCCAAGCCTGGTTATACCTTTGTCGGCTGGTATGATGCATCTACAGATGGTAATAAAATAACATCCATCCTTCAAGGTTCTATAGGTAACATAACTCTTTATGCCAGATGGGCCCTTCTTGACTATATAGTAACCTATAATGGCAACGAAAACACAGGAGGTAATGTCCCTGCAGAAGAGGTTGTTTTTCACACTAACGATTCGGTAATAGTGTTGGGTAACATCGGTTGCCTGGAGAAATCAGGCTATACTTTTGCAGGCTGGAACACAAAAGCCGATGGCAGCGGCACCGAATATGAGGCTGGAAATGAGTTTACTATGGGTGATGACAATGTAATTTTGTATGCTCAATGGGCGAAAAAAATTACAGTTACAGCAAATAGTGATTCTAAGGTATATGATGGGACACCATTAACAAATGGTGGGCACACACATACAGAACTACTTTCAGGAGATAGCCTGGAAGTAACAGTAACAGGAAGTATAACAGATGCAGGAACAGATTCAAATGAAATTACCGAAGTAAGAATAATGAATGGAATTACAGAGGTAACCGAAAACTATGATATAACCGAAGTAAACGGCACACTGACAGTAACAAAAAGACCGCTTGAGATAACAGCAGCAAGTGCTTCCAAAAAACATGATAGAACCCCATTAACAAATACAGGATATTCAATAACATCAGGAAGCCTGGCGGCTGGTCAGACATTGGCTTCAGTGACAGTAACAGGATCTCAGACTGATCCGGGAAGCAGCACGAATGCAGCAAGTGAAGCAGTAATAACGGATGGAGTAGAAGATGTAACAGGAAACTATGACATAACATATGTAGATGGAACATTGGTTATTAATAGAAGAAGCGGTGGCCAGGGAACTACACCACCTCAGCCAACCCCGTCTCAACCAACACAGGGAAATGTTATCGTCATAGTCAACGGGGAAGAACATGATGCCGGAATAGAAACAAAAACAACTGAAGATGAAAAGTCCACGGTTATAATTGAAGTTAACAATCAAGTCATTGCAAGCAAAATCAATGAAGCTATAACGAATAATCCAACCGGAACAGGCAACGCCATCCAAGTACCGGTGGCTGATACCAACTCCCAAGTCGCTAAAGTAGAACTGACCGGTGACATTGTTAAGAAGCTGGCAGAAAACACCTTTGATGTTTTTATCACCCGGGACAATTTAGAGTATATTATTCCGGCTGAAGAATTTACCATCGGCCAGGTGGCTGAAAATCTTGGCGTTTCCAAAAAGGAACTTAAAGATATCAAGGTCGAAGTAAAGATTACCAAACCTGATGAAACTGTGGTTGCCAAGTATAATGAAGTGGTCAAAGCTAAGGGAGCAGAGCTGATATTCCCACCGGTAGAATTTAGAATTGCAGCAAAATCAACAAAATCGGATGGTACCACAGGAGAAGTAGAAATCAGCAATTTCAGCATTTATGTAGAAAGGGTAATAGAAATACCGGCAGAAGTTGACCCAAGTAGGATTACAACAGGAATTGTATTCAACCCGGACGGCACTTACAACCATGTGCCTACGGTAATTTACCAAAAAGACGGCAAGTGGTATGCCAAGATAAATTCTCTAACCAACTCTACTTACTCAATTATTTGGAATCCGGTAAAGGTGAAATCAGTGGAAAATCACTGGGCCCAAGAAACAGTCAACGACATGGCAGCAAAATTGGTTATCTTTAATCCCGAGAGCTTTGAGCCCAATAAGGCCATTACCCGTGCAGATTTTGCAGAATACATTGTTCGTGCCTTGGGTCTGTATAGAGAAGGTTATAAGCATGAGAATAAGTTTACGGATGTAAGCAGTACAGGTGCAAGAACTTTGGCTATTCTCATTGCCAATGAATACGGCATAGTCTCTGGATATCCGGATGGTACATTCAGACCTGCTCAGCAGATTTCAAGAGAAGAAGCTATGGCTATGCTCCAACGAGCAATGCAGGTAACAAAGCTTATCGGAAGCGACAAGGACAGATATCGGAACTACACAGATTTTGCAAAAGTGAGTAGTTGGGCAGAAGCATCTGTAAAAGAAGCGCTATCCGCCCACGTCTTCAATGGAACAAGTGCAACAACTATTTCACCAGAATCGAATCTGACATATGCAGAAACTGCACAGGCAATTAAGAATCTCTTGGTGGAATCAAAATTAATTAATAGAGCATTGAAGGAATACATTGATTAAAGATTTTATTAAAAGCACGCTGCCTAAAATAACCTTATGTACTAAAAGAGTGACAAGTTAGTCATAATGACTGCTTGTCATTATTATTATAGCAATATGGGTATATTGCAGGTTACCAAAACAATATGCCGACTGTGAAAAACGGGATACTGGATTGGAGAATATGTGTAAAGATGACGTATTGCCTACTGTTTAGATAAAATTTAGAATTTCTACATTTGCAATTTATATATGTCTGATATAATTTTAGGATAGAATTATGTATGAAGGGGGGGCGATGCCATGAAGATAATTAACCGCATTATGACTTCAAGCGCTTTATTGGTGTTTCTTTCTCTTGTTTCCCTGCTTGCCGTTGTAAGTATTATAATTTTCACGTCCCCTGGTGATCCTGGCAAAGAGTTATTGGATAAAAACGTATTCCACAGTTGGGAAATACTTGATAACTTTGACGCTTCTACAGGAGATTGGAATGCACTAAACGCTCAACTTGATCTGTATGGTTATAAGCTGCTTGTCCTGGAGGGCGATAACATAATTTTTTCCACACTAAGTGATTCACAAGGCTGGATTATAAACAGTCTTAAGCCGTTAGAGCTTGAACAAAGTGCGTTGGCGGGAAGAGCACAGGAAATGACATTTGCTGCTGTGGCAAAGGGGACATATTCAATATTTGCCGTTGGGGGCAGGGTAGATAACCTGAATGTTTTCAGCGGCTTTCTGCAGCCATTTCTGACATACTGCCTGATTGTCATTGCGGTTATCCTGCTGCTTAGCCAGCTTTTCACGCGCAAAATGGTTTGGCGTATCCTTCGCCCATTGAACGCCTTGTCGGACGGCGCAAAGCGGATAGAAAACGGTGATTTTTCAAAACCCGTGGTTTATCCGGGTAAGGACGAGTTTGCACCTGTCTGCACAGCGTTTAACCGTATGCAGGAGCATCTTTTGAAAGAACGGGAGAAAACCGCCTTTTACGAAAAAGCCCGCACGGAATTAATTGCCGGCATCTCCCACGACCTCAGGACTCCGCTGACCTCTGTCAAAGGCTACATCAAAGGTTTACGTGACAACGTGGCGAACACCCCGGAAAGACGGGAGCAGTATCTCGCAATCGCCTATAAAAAAGCATGCGAAATGGATGCACTTTTGCAAAGGCTTTTCTACTTTTCGAGCCTGGAAACGGGTAATCTGCCGCTTTCGCTTGACCGTGAGGATTTAGGAAGTTTTGTCCGCCGGTTTGCGGAGAATATGCATGACGAGCTTGATTACAAAAACATAAAAATGATCGTGGAGGCAACATCTGTCCCCCACCCCGTAAAATTTGATGGAGAGCAGATGCGTCGTGCATTGCTTAACCTGGTAGAAAATGCGGTAAAATATGCAAATACAAAGTCCCTTGTCCTACGTATATCCGTATGGCGTGAGCGTGGCATGGAACACCTGCTGTTTGCTGATAATGGTCGGGGCGTGCCGGAAGAACACTTGACCCGTTTGTTTGAGCGATTTTGGCGGGGCGACGAGGCCCGCGGTACAAAAAACGGCGAAGGCAGCGGACTTGGACTGTATATTGTGAAATACATCGTGGAAGCGCATGGCGGCTTTGTAACGGCTAAAAACGACAACGGCTTGCAAATCAAAATTTCCCTGCCGTGCGGAAAGGAGGAAAACCTTTGAGGAAGATACTCATTGTTGAAGACGACACCGAAATCGCTATGCTGGAAAAGGACTATCTGGAAATAAACGGCTTTGAAACAGAAATCATGGTGGATGGCAATCAAGCATTAGCAGCACTTCAAAAAGGCGGTTACGATCTGATTCTGCTCGACTTGATGCTGCCGGGCCAAAACGGCTATGATATATGCAGGCAAATTAGGGACAAAATCGATATTCCAATCCTTATGGTAACAGCCCGCACAGAGTCTGCCGATAAAATCCGCGGGCTTGGCCTGGGGGCGGATGATTACATCGCCAAACCCTTCGACCCCGCCGAGCTGGTGGCGAGGATCAAATCTCATCTGAATCGTTATGCGCGGCTGACATGCTCTGCAAAAAGCAGCAAAGATGACACGATAATGATTGGGGACTTAAAAATACTGCCCAAAAGCTGGATGGTTTATAAAGGAGAAACTGAAATCAAATTGCCCAATCGCGAGTTTGAACTCTTATTATTCCTCGCGGGGAACCCCAATACAGTTTTTTCAAAAGAACAGCTTTTCGAAAAAATCTGGGGTTATGATTATACAGGCGACAGCGCGACCGTCACCGTGCACATCAATCGTATCCGGGAGAAAATTGAGGACGACCCATCCAATCCGAAGGTGATAGTAACCGTATGGGGGGCAGGATACCGGCTTAACGCTTAATTTATCTTTTTTCATCTGGCAGTTTAGGAATGGCTCCTATAATAAGCATATCGAAGCAAAAGGAGGCATTGATGTGAAACTAACAATCCAAAATATCAGTAAAAACTACGGTAAAAAGCGAGCCTTAAATGGTGTTAGCTTTGAAATGGAAAATGGTGTTTACGGCCTGCTGGGACCTAACGGGGCAGGTAAGAGTACCCTTATCCGCATATTGGCGGGGGTTACGAAAGCAAGCGGCGGCGAGGTTCTGGTAAACGGGAAAAACAAAAAATCCTGTGACAGGGAATTTCGAGCAACGCTTGGGTATCTTCCACAGTCGTTGGATTTTTATCCGGAATTTTCAGGACTTGACTATCTGCGCTTTGTCGCCGCGCTTAAAGGCATAAAAAATGATGAAGTTGAGCCTAAAATTAAAAAACTTGCCGAACAGGTTCGTCTTACTCATGATTTGCACCGTAAGTGTGTCAACTACTCAGGAGGCATGAAGCGGCGGCTCGGTATTGCGCAGGCGCTCCTTAACGACCCGGAGATACTCATTCTTGACGAACCTACCGCTGGGCTTGACCCCCATGAGCGTATTAAATTCCGTAATCTTGTTTCAATTTTCTCCCGTGACAGGACGGTACTTCTCTCCACACACATCGTGTCTGACATTGATTGTATAGCAAAGGAAACAGTCATGATAAAGGACGGTAGGGTGGGGAGAATGGAGAGTACGCAGAGTTTTGTGGACGCAATTGGGGGCAAGGTCTGGCTGATGAAGATGACAGTAGATGAACTGGTGGAATATCAAAATGACCATATCATCAGCAATGTCATTCCAACAGGCGACAAAATGGAAGTGCGAGTAGTGTCAGACGCAAAGCCTGCGGCTGATGCTGTGGTTGCAATGCCAACACTTGAGGATGCTTATCTCTATGAATTTAATGCGATGGCAGGAGATGTCGTATGAAACTCTTTAAATATGAAATGAAAAAGCTGGTTTGGCATAAAAATAGAATAATCTTGCTGGCAGTGATGTTCGTCATATTCACATTGCTGGGTCTGTGGACCAGCAGCGGTACTTTTGAATTGCGTGGCAGCGATGGCTACAGCGAGTATATAAATCTAGTTCAGCAATATTCAGGAACATTAGATTCTGAGCAATTGCAAGAGTCTAATGAAATAGCTGAGCAAGCCAAAGCCAAACAGAGGCAAGGCGATAACGATTCATTTATACTATACCTAAACCAAAATCCTGTAGTGAAATTTCATTATGACTATGCAAATTTTGGTAAAAGGGTTTATGAATACTGGAATGGCCCCGAATATCAGGACGAATCGGACATAAAGGGCGTTTATCCGCTTCAGGATAAATTAAAGACGCTTGAGAACAGGCAGGACTCGTATGAATATAAGTATTACCAAAAACGTTTGGAAACAGAGCTTTCTCAGGGTGAACCGATCTTTACCTACACGCAATTCTGGAATAACTTTGCCAGTGCGTTTGACATTTCAAGAGTTGTATTTTTGCTTTTGATGACATTGGCGTTTGTTATAGCCCCTGTTTTCACACAGGAAATAAAGACCGATATGAACAGTATTGTGCTCTGTTCATTCAAAGGCCGCAGCGAAATTGTAACTGCAAAGCTATTATCTGTTTGTTCGACCGCCGTCATTTTAACTGCTTTATATTTCAGCGGATATTTTATTGGGGCTTTTATCGCAACCGGGAATATAGTAGGTTTTAATGCTCCAGCCCGCTGTTTTGCAACCTTTGAGGGAACAGCGATGGATACAACCGTAGTCGGTATGGCTATACTAGGCGTTTTATGGACGATGCTTGCCGCAGTAGTTTTTGGTTTGCTTATTTGCCTTATCTCCGCATACGCTAAAAACCAGACATCAGTGTTTGGCTTGAGTGTTGTATTCATCCTGACATTTTCTATGATGGGTTTTTCCCCCGATTACATTCATGCAACGATCTGGCCTTTGATTGATTTTAACTTTGTTACACTTTCTCTTTTCGGCATTATATTCAGTGGAAGTACTATGTACAATTTTTTTGGAATGCCATTATCATACGGCATGTCGGCTTTCGTGGTCTGTATAGTTCTTTCCCTGGTTGTCGTTTTCCTGACATATCTTGTGCAGAAAAGGCGGCAGGTGGTGTAAGACACAATAAATTGCGAAGTTTTGCGATAATCGCATATAAACTGGCTAACGGGGACGTACATCTGCCAGTGAAATGTGGAAATGCCCGAAGTGCGGTCGTGAGTTCAAAAACATGGAACGAGACCATTTTTGTGTGAAACCGAACAGCATTCCCGAGCAGCCGCGCCATCAGCAGATTTGAGAAATCACTATGGTGAAATTTCCAAGCAGTGCAAAGAATCAAGCTTTCTGGCAACTCCGGAATGAACCTACCCCAAGGCGAGTATGGACTGGATGACAATTCGATGGAAATCACATCTGCAGAGGCTGTAGCTTATGAGAGGATGCTATCCTCGAATATTCACACAATATAGTGCGCAGCCAAGGCTCCACCAGGTCCAATGGGCATCTTTTTTATATCCTCAAGGCATGTTGAGACAGTAGTATTGATGTCAAGGGTGGAGAAGTGAGCGTGTCAAAAACCCAGTAAATAAGTCATTCGTGCGAATGGATAAATTTTATTCGCTTGCGAAATTAAACATAATGGAGAACCATTTATGAAACTATATGGAACATTGGTGATAATAAATATGGTCAATGCGATTTAAGCGGGTGGCGCGGAATTCGCCAGCCCGGAAGTAGTTTTCCGAGCTGGTAAATATAGAGCATCACTGATTGGAGGATTAACGCAGCTGTCGCTTATAATCAGCTTGGGACTGATGTACCGTGGGGACAAATCGAGCAATGCGCTGCTGAAGAGTGCGGACGTATGGAAGCTGCCCTGCGAGCTGTTGCCGTGGAGAACGAGCCAAGCCCGGCTAAAATCGATTGGAAATGCTGACAATGGTTTAAAGAAATAAAGCAAAATTTTTTTGATGTTGTTATATGTATTCGGGATTTAAGATTTAGGTAGATTAGAGGGGTAATTATGGGTAACACAGATAAGTTTGAAATGATAGCTAATACATATGATACTCCTGAAAGGATCCAAATTGCAAAGCTATCATCAGATGCTATTCGTGAACATTTAGATGATGCAAAAACCAAGAATGCTATTGATTTTGGATGTGGGACCGGTCTTGTCGGGATGAATTTATTGAATGATTTTCAATCAGTACTGTTTCTGGATACATCACAAAACATGATTCATCAAATAAATCGAAAAATTTCTCGTTCTAATATACATAATGCTGGTACTTTATGCTTTGATTTTGAAAAAGATGGTCAATCGGAATTACATGCTGATTATATTTTTATGGTTCAGGTTCTACTCCATATTAAAGATTTTAAGTCAGTTTTATTAAAGCTATATGATGTTTTGAATCCGGGAGGGCATTTATTAATCATTGATTTTAATAAGAATGATGAAATAGTTTCAGATATAGTTCATAGTGGCTTTGATCAAGAAATGCTAACGGATATTATGTTGAATATAGGATATAACACAATTCGATCCAAAACATTTTATAATGGAAATAAAATATTCATGGGTCACGATGCGTCTCTATTTATACTTGATTCTCAAAAATAAACTGCAAGACCTTGGATGGAAATAATTTTTATATGGGGAATCGACTATACTGTACACAGATTATCGGATGGATAAATGCATCCTTTGATAGTATTGATGGTGGAAGGAGGTTGTTTGATGGATTCTTTAAGTGGTATGAATAATGCATTGGCGTACATTGAAAAGCACTTAACTGAGGATATCGATTACAGTGAAATTTCTAAAATTGCCTACTGTTCAGAGTATCATTTTAAACGGATGTTTTCTTTTTTATCGGGCATAAGTTTATCAGAATATATTCGAAGAAGAAGACTGACGCTGGCTGCGCTTGACTTGAAAGATAGGGATTTGAGAATAATCGATGTAGCTGTCAAATACGGTTATAGCTCAGCTGATTCATTCTCCCGTGCTTTCCATTCTATGCATGGCATTCTCCCTTCTGAAGCAAGGAGTGAGAATACACAATTAAAAGCTTATCCTAGAATGACCTTTCAATTATCAATTAGAGGAGGATATGAAATGAATTATCGTATTGTTGAAAAAGAGTCATTTAAGTTAGTTGGATTTAAGAAGAGAGTTCCAATTATTTTTGAAGGTGTCAATCCGGAGATTGCAAAAATGACTGAACTTTTAACCCCGGAGGTTATTAAACAAATAAAAGCAATTTCAAATGTAGAACCAACAGGTATTATTAGTGCTTCCACTAATTTTTCAGAAGGGAGAATGGAAGAAAAAGGAGAATTAGATCATTACATTGGAGTAGCAACATCAAGTGATGAAACTGCAGAATTTGATGTATTAAAAATTGATGCTAGTACCTGGGCAGTATTTGAATCCATTGGGCCATTCCCAGAGACACTTCAAAATGTGTGGGGTAGAATATACTCAGAGTGGTTTCCATCTTCAGGATACGAGGCAGTTGAAGGCCCTGAAATTTTGTGGAATGAGAGTCCAGACACTGGGAATCCGAAGTATAGAAGTGAAATTTGGATTCCAGTAAAGAAAAAAGACCATTAAGTATATAGGCATAATCCGTAAAAAAAATACATCGAGCCTGTGAGCATCCATGGAGGCAAAATTTATGGAATGTTTAAGGTTGAAGGTGCAGCAGCTTTGTATTTTCAATTTGATCTGGAGGAAGGGCAATCCCTGGCGGATATTAAACCGGAAAATAAGGTTGTCCGAATGATCCTGACATATCCGGAAATATTCGAATACTTTAGCTGACGTATCTCCCATTTTTATTCCCAAATTGGTCTCAGCCTTTGGCGATTTAACCGTCATTTCCAATACTTCTCTCGATTAGGCAAGTAACCTATAATGGCAACGAAAACACATTGCTGAGATTGTGAAATGGTGCATGAAACCGGGAATAACCACTGAGGAGGATGAGTATGCCGAAAGCGCGAAAGATGTTAAGTGACTGGAATGCACCGTATATTCAGTCGCTTATGAAATTAATTGAAACGCAGAGTAAGTCAACGCTTGCGATTTGGGCGGTTGGTTATTCCGAGCGGTTTATATTACCGCTATGGCGCAAGCACTATCCGGGTGACCTTCGTCCGCAAAGTGCTTTAAATGCTGCCCGCGAGTGGCTGTCAGGTACAATCAAACTGCCGCAGGCGAAATCGGCAATCCTCGAGTGCCATGCGGCCGCCCGTGAAGCAGATGGGATTCCTAGTGCCCAGGCTGCAGCAAGGACAATAGGCCAAAGCGCATCGACCATCCATTCGGCACAGCATTGTATCGGGCTTGCCTTTTATGGAGCGCTGGCTGTCGCTTATAATCGGCTCGGTACCGACGTGCCGTGGGGACAAATCGAGCAATGCGCCGCCGAAGAGTGCGGACGTATGGAAGCCGCGCTTCGCGCCGCTGCCGTGGAAAACGAACCAAACCCGGCGAAAATAGACTGGAAATGCTGACTGTTACCGTCACTCCGGATTTGTATTCCACAGTGAATCTGTCCTCATAGGCTTCAAATTTTCGTTTTATTGCTCTTATAGTCATAGTATGATATAATATGACTATAAGATATGTAGAAAGAGGTGATACCATGAAACCAGCAATCAGACCATCAGCCGATTTGAGAAATCATTATAGTGAAATTTCCAAGCAGTGCAAAGAATCAAGAGAGGCAGTTATTATTACCGTAAATGGAAGAGGTGATACTGCTGTTCTTGGATTGCAGGACTACTATCAAATGAAATCTGAATTGGAATTGCTCAGAACACTTGCAGAAGCGGAAGATGATGTGAAAAATGGGCGGTTAGCACCAATGCAGGATTCATTTGATGATCTTCGTGCATCTCTAATGGAAAGGAAGAAGAATGAAGTATAAAATCTTACGAACGGATAAAGCGGAGGAACAACTGCGTGAAATCATTTTTTATATTGCAGATGATTCCGGCGATATTGGTATTGCACTCGGATATTTAGATAAGATTGAAACTGCAATCAATCGGCTTCGGGAATTTCCAATGTCGGGAAATGTCCCCAGGTATTCGATATTAAAAAAGCAAGGGTATAGAGTCTTAATTGTTGAAAGGCATCTCGTTTTTTATAAGATAAATGAGGCAGATAAATTAGTTGTTATTTATGCCATCGTTGATGGAAGAAGAGAATACCGTAATTTAATATAAAAGTTGAACAAAGCATTCAGGTTAGATCCGGATGGCATGTGGAGTGCGTTGTGCTGATAGAGCGGGTTTAGAGTAACTTTATAATTTAATCTATGAACTTGACGAATTTTCTGAGAGGGATATTATCCAACCGTACATATCTAAAAATGAAGGCATAAATTACAATATTGGTAAATTGAGGGACTATTTATATAATCTCTGTGATATTGGGACGTTAAGATATAATGGTGCTTTTTTAACCTCGTACGGCAAGAAGTCTCGCGCCTCTAAGCTACCTTGCTCACGCTAAGTGAGACCGCAGGCGGGAGATGAATTGCGGCTAGTATTACCCCTAAGATTTGTGTCCATAATAACTTTGTCAAAGAAGTGGATAGCCTGGCTCTGGCCAATGCCCAACTAAATCTCAATAGGGCTTACAATAACTTTTATAGAGCCAAGACGGTAGGATTTCCGAAATTCAAAAGCAAACATCATAACAGAAAACCCTATACCACCAATAACCAAAAAGGAAGCATAAGGCTTATTGACAGCAAAACTATTCGCTTACCCAAATTAAAAGATGTGCTGGTTAAAATGCACAGGCAGTTACTACCAAACGTTATAATAAAATCAGCAACAATAAGCCAAACACCAACAGGGAAATATTACATATCTATTCTGGTAGAATATGAAGCCAAAATAAAGCCAATAACACCAACAATAGAAAATGCTATCGGACTTGACTATTCTTCAAAGGCATTGTTTGTCGATAGTGAGACAAACAGTCCGGATTACCCGAAATTCTACCGCCAAGCTGAAGCTAAGTTAAAAAGAGAACAGCGAAAACTATCGAAAAGGGAAAAAGGCGGTAAGAATAGGGAGAAACAACGCCGTAAAGTAACGAAGCTCCATGAGAAGGTTGCCAATCAGCGAAAGGACTAAGGTACTATGCAAAAATCAAAAGCTTGACCAACAGCACCTACTCTGTCATCTATAACCCTAAAGCCTTTAAAGATGTAGAAAACCACTGGGCAAAGGATGCAATAAACGACATGGGCTCAAGGCTGGTTGTCAGCGGTGTTGGCGAAGGCAGATTTGAGCCGGATAGTAGTATCACAAGAGCGCAGAGTTCGCGGCGATTGTAGTCAGGGCTCTGGGGCTCATGAGGCCTGGAACCGGAAAGGATACCTTCGGTGACGTAGCAGAAGAAGACTGGTATTACGACGTATTATCAATTGCCAGTGAATACAGATTAATATTCGGCTATGGCAGCGGTAAATTCGGGCCGATGGACAAAATTACCCGTGAGCAGGCTATGACCATAATTGCCAGGGCAATGAAGATTACCGGATTGAAGGTTGAATTGACTGACAGTGAGGTAAACAAGGCATTGACTAGCTTTACTGATGCAAATTTGATTGGGCCGAAGGACAATATCACCAGGGCAGAGGTTGCAGCAATTGTACGAAGACTGATACAAAAGTCAGGGTTGATTTAATTAAATCGCCCAATCGCGAGTTTGAACTCTTTAATATCCAATATTAAACCATGTGGACGATGCCCGCATGGTTTTTGCTATTACAATTTGTTTTCTTTTAATTTTTTTCATCCGGCAGCTTAAAAAAGATAGACTTATTGACCTGTTAGGTAAATGAGTGTACAATGAAATTGACCTATTAGGTAAATGAATTAAAAACTGAGTATAAGAAGGGTGATTGAAGTGTTCTCAAAATTTATGAGTTTAGAAACTGAAAGAAGGAATATTATTTTAAATGCTGCGCTAAAGGAATTTGCGGCTAAGGGTTTTGATGATGCCTCAACCAATGTGATTGCCAAGGAATCCCGCATTTCAAAGCCCTTGATGTTTCACTATGTCAATAATAAAAAGGATTTCTTTCTCTTTCTCTTCGACTATTGTTTGGAGGTTCTGGAAAAAGAATACTTTAACCGGATTGATTTGCATGAGAAGGATATTTTTGAGCGTTTGCGGCAGACTTGTCTGTTAAAAATTCAGGTAATGCAAAAATATCCGTGGATTTTTGATTTTATAAGGGTTGCGGTTTTTACCGATTCCGAAGTGGTGAAGGATGACTTGGTAAAAAGGCGTAAAATGGTGGAAGCCAGCAGTTTTGAACGGTTTTATGGCGATATAGATACATCGCGCTTCCGCAGCGAGTTGGATATGGAAAAAGCAAAGCAGTTGATTTTTTGGGCGGTAGGTGGATATGCGGGACAAATATTGGAGCAGTTTAAAAATATAGATGTCCCAGAGTTTGATTTTGAAAAAATCCGTGCTGAGTTTGACGGCTATCTTAACGAGTTGCGAAAAACCTATTATAAATAATTGGAGGGTATTATGATGAGGATGGTCCGCAATGCAATGGACGCCCTTCGCTTACGCCCATTACATTATCCCAATCCATGAGCTTTCAATTATGCCGCTAATACTCTTGATTTTTATTGCAGCAGTATTTGTATTGATAGGGCTTGTCGGATTCAAACGCCGAAGTATTCAATGATTTGCATGTTTTGAGTTTTTATTTCTGCCGAACAGGAATCCAAACTTCACTATAAGCGTAATCTTTTTTATGTTCATCCATTTTAGTAAAAGAAAAAGAAGGGGCATTTATTACTTCGTAATTTGAAGAAGGAAGCCATTCTGAATATATTTTTGCCATTGTTTCTTGTAAAGTAGCAGGAAATGATCCTTCATTTGGGAATATTGCCCAAGTACCGGCTTCGACCGGTACTTTTTCTAATAAATCACTTACTTGATTTTCAGTAGTTAAAATACCTATCAGATGAGTTAAATACCCTTCTTCTTTTAAGAAATTAGCGTCAGCCTCGTAAGAAGCATTGACAATTTCATAAGGCTCTATATTTTGCAGAGAATGCATTTCTTGTTTTTGTTCGTCCGTTATGCTTTGTGCAAGCTTTACAATCTCATTATTAACACCTTCAAATTGCATAGGGACACGTAGTCAATCACATGGTTTAATTCGTTTAACATTACTTCCCACCTTTCATATCTATATAATATCAAAGCTACTTTTACCGTGCTCGACTTTTTTAACATAAAAAATATCGAAGGCAAAATAAAGCACATTAACCTCTATAAGTAATGCTTTTGAAGCCAAAAATGAGCAAAAAGCGGGCTGGAAAAGTGTATTTTCCGGCCCGGTTTTTTCGGGTTAGCGTATTTATGGTTTACTTCTTTGCAAATTTAATTCTCTCCACTTTAATTATAACATATAAAAAATTGTAAATGCAGACTGTTTATTCCCATTTGCCGGTGCTATAATGCAATAGCACGTTTATGCGATCCGTTGGAGGGGTATGATTATCAAAGCAGGAATTGCAAAAGGGGGTAAACATATGAGTTCATATGTGCTTGGTTTTGACGATATTGACAAAACAAAAATCATGGTTGTTGGGGGTAAAGGCGCGAACCTGGGGGAGCTTTCCGGGATTGAAGGAATATGCGTACCAGATGGCTTCTGTATATCTACTGAGGCATTCAAAAGAATCCTGGGGGAAGCGTCGTCGATTAACAAATTGCTTGATCGGTTATCTCTTCTAAAGGTGGCAGACCGGGACAAAATCGGTGAACTTAGTGGTGAAATTCGCCGGATCATTGAAGGGGTAGACATCCCTGAAGACATTAATGAAGAGATCACCCGCCAACTCTTAAGGCTTGGAGAAAAAAATGCCTATGCAGTACGCTCCAGCGCAACTGCAGAGGATTTACCGGCGGCCTCCTTTGCAGGCCAGCAGGATACGTATTTGAACATTATTGGCAAGAAGGCAATCCTAAAGCATATTAGCAAGTGCTGGGCATCGCTGTTTACCGAGAGGGCAGTAATTTACCGCCTGCAAAACGGCTTCGACCACCGTAAGGTCTACCTGTCTGTGGTTGTTCAGAAGATGGTCTTCCCGCAGGCGGCAGGAATTTTGTTTACTGCCGATCCCGTAACGAACAATAGGAAGGTGCTATCCATTGATGCCGGCTTCGGACTTGGGGAGGCCCTGGTTTCCGGCCTGGTGAATGCTGATATCTATAAAGTGCGTGATGGCAAGGTTATCGATAAGAAGATATCCACCAAGAAGTGGGCTTCATATGCCTTAAACGATGGCGGTACGAAAGAACAGGAGATTGAGCCTGAGCAGCAGAACAGGCAAGCGCTGACAGATGAGCAGATTTTGCAGCTTGAGCGCATGGGCAGAAGGATCGAAGCGCATTTCGGCTGCCCCCAGGACATCGAATGGTGTTTGGCAGATGATGCATTTTATATTGTCCAGAGCCGGCCAATCACTGCTTTATACCCCATCCCGGAAGCGAATGATCAGGAAAATCACGTTTATATATCTGTCGGTCATCAACAAATGATGACCGATCCCATAAAACCACTGGGATTGTCTTTTTTTCTGTTAATAACTCCTGCACCCATGCGCAAAGCCGGTGGAAGGTTGTTTGTTGATGTCACACATATGCTGGCTTCACCTGATAGCAGGGAGATTTTATTAAATACTATGGGGCAGCACGATCCGCTCATGAAAGACGCACTCGTGACCATAACTGAGCGAGGAGATTTTATAAAACCGTTGCCGAAGGATACAGTAGAACCGGGTTCCAATAAAAGCAATAAGGTCGTGTCGACTTTGGGTTTTAGAACACAAATTGAAAACAATCCGACCATCGTTACTGATTTGATTAGCCGTAGTCAAACATCAATAGCAGAGTTAAAACAGAACATCCAGACGAAATCAGGGTTAGATTTATTAGATTTTATCCTGGAAGATATCCAGGAGTTAAAGAAGATCTTATTTGACCCGCAAAGTTCAGCGGTGTTTATGACTGCTATAAATGCTTCATCATGGATTAATGAAAAAATGAACGAGTGGTTAGGTGAAAAAAACGCGGCAGACACGCTTTCTCAATCTGTACCAAACAATATTACTGCGGAAATGGGTCTGGCGCTATTGGATGTCGCAGATGTGATTCGTCCTTATCCGGAAGTAATTGATTATTTGCAACATGTTAAAGATGATAATTTTTTGGATGAACTGGTTAAGTTTGATGGTGGACAGGAAACCAGGGAAGCTATCTATGCTTACCTTAGTAAATACGGAATGCGATGTGCCGGAGAAATCGATATTACTAAAACTCGTTGGAGTGAAAAACCAGCTGCACTTGTCTCTATGATTCTCAGCAACATCAAAAACTTTAAGCCTAATGAAAGTAATCGAAAATTTGAGGAAGGGCGCGATGCCGCTTTAAAAAAAGAACAAGAGTTATTAGATCAATTAAAGCAATTACCGGATGGTGAACAAAAAGCCAAAGAGACAAAAAGAATGATTGACCTAATCCGGAATTTCAGTGGGTTTAGGGAATATCCAAAATACGGCATGACTAATCGCTACTTCGTTTATAAGCAGGCTTTGCTGAAAGAAGCCGAACAACTCGTACAAGCAGGCGTTATTAATGAAAAAGAAGATATATATTATCTCACTTTTGAAGAACTTCGCGAAGTCGTACGCACAAATAAACTGGATTACCGGATCATAAGCCTTCGAAGAGATGAGTACAAATTATATGAAAAACTAACTCCCCCACGTGTTATCACATCTGATGGTGAAATCATTGCAGGTCAATACAAACGGGATAATCTCCCGGCTGAAGCTATTGCAGGTCTGCCTGTTTCTACCGGGGTTGTAGAGGGACGGGCACGTGTCATCTTAAACATGGAAGATGCTGAGCCGGAAAATGGAGATATATTAGTCACCTCCTTTACTGACCCTAGCTGGACACCATTGTTTGTATCCATAAAAGGCCTGGTCACCGAAGTAGGTGGACTGATGACCCATGGAGCAGTTATCGCACGTGAATACGGCTTACCGGCAGTTGTTGGAGTGGAAAATGCTGCCAAACTGATAAAAGATGGGCAGAGAATCCGGGTAAATGGAACAGAAGGGTATGTAGAAATCCTATATACCTCTTAGTATTCGTGGTGCTCTTCAGCATCTTCTTTTGTTTCATGAACCGTACCATGTGGATGCTCAGGCGGCGCATAAATTGAGTATAATTTAAGTGGTTTATAACCTGTGTTAATCAGATTGTGCCATTTGCCAGCAGGTATAATAACTGCAAAATCATCACACACTTTTGCTTGAAAATAAAGATTATCTTTTCTATCCCCCATCATTACAAGTCCTTGACCTTCTTCAATGCGTATAAATTGATCAAGGTGGGGATGTACTTCTAAACCTATGTCTTCCCCAACATTGATGGACATTAAGGTAAGTTGTAGATGGCATCCTGTCCATAAAGCGGTACGGAAAGTATTGTTTTGTTTAGTAACCTCCTCAATATTAACTACAAATGGTTCTGGTCCATAATCTTTTAATTTAGTAAACTGTTTCCAATAGTCGGAATAATACATCGGTGTATTTACCCAGTAAGGATATGGATATGCTCCATAAGCATTATACATATTATATGGGTTATACATTGATGGATTATGGTAGTTAGGGCATGGATATGGTTTATAAATATTATACATATTATACATTTCATCATTCCTATCATAGTATTTATTAATATTATATGCATATGTTTAGAGAGGGTGCTTTAATTGCTTTTAAGGACGGCTCAGGAGCGGAATACGCCATGGGGGCCGAAAGCTGTTGCAACCATCTGAATGACTTTTGACTTTGGTTATTAAAAATCACCTCTAAAACTACCCGATGGGTAGTATCATGTCGAAACGATCCATTATATCATTTTGGTATAGTGGTTTTTTTTGTTCAAATAAAAAGTGTTATACCGAATGCCGACTACAGTACCATTGAAAATAAAAAAAGCTTAAAGGAATGGAGAGATGAAAAAATGAAAAACTATTTTGGCAAGGCATTGCCCCTGCTCCTTGTTTTGGTATTTATGCTGCTAGCCATACCCGGGGAGGCAGATGCTTTCAACTATGGGAACGACGGGTCTCTGGCAAATCCTTACCGGATTGAAACAGCAGAACAGCTGGCATTAGTAGCCGGGGCAGTTTACCTGGATAAGCATTTTATCCTGGCGGCCGACCTTGACCTGTCCGATTACCTGTCGGAAGGAGGCGGCGGCTATAACGACGGTGCAGGCTGGGCACCCATCGGCACAGCCATAACACCCTTTAATGGCAGTTTTGACGGCAACGGGCATACCATCAGCAACCTCTTTATTGATCGGCCGGATTGGGATTGTTTAGGCCTGTTCGGTTATATCTGGAGCAGTGCCTCCATCGAAAACCTGGGGCTGCTGGATGTAAATATTTCCGGCCGCGAATATGTTGGCGGCCTGGTGGGGATAAACATCGAAGGCAATATCGAAAACTCCAATGTTACAGGTGTTTTAAAGGGCTATCAAAATGTCGGCGGCCTGGCAGGAAGTAACTCGGGCGCTATCACCGGTTCTTACGCTACCGGCACTGTGACGGGTTACGGAGATAATGCCGGCGGCCTGGCGGGGAGAAATCTTGACGGTACGATTACCGATTCCGGTGCTGCCGTGGTCGTGACGGGTGCCAATAGTACCGGCGGCCTGGTGGGTGAGCACAATGGCGGCACTATTTCCGGTTCTTACGCTACGGGCGCCGTGAAAGGCGCTTATGTTGTGGGCGGCTTGGCTGGGAATGTCCCAAGCGCATCAGGCACGATCACCGGCTCCTATGCTACGGGTGCAGTTGAGGGTACTGGCAGGGTTGGCGGCCTGGTCGGGTGTAACGTCTATGGAACGGTCACCGGTTCTTATGCGAACGGTGATGTAGTGGGCAGCAGTTATATCGGCGGCCTGGTGGGAGAAAACCAATATGGTATCATCAGAAACTCTTATGCCACGGGCGTTTTGACAGGAGCCGACAGTGTCGGCGGCCTGGTGGGGAATAATGGCGGCGGGGTCAGTAACTCATACGCTTTGGGTGATGTGACGGGTTACGGAGATTATGTCGGCGGGCTGGTGGGGGACAATGACGGCGGGGTCACTAATTCCTGCGCTGTGGGTGTGGTGAAGGGCTTCACTACTTATGTCGGCGGCCTGGTGGGCCGTAACGATGGCGGCACAATTACCAGTTCCTATTACGATGGCGATACGTCCGGCCTGTCTGATACCGGCAAAGGTGAGCCCAAAACCACCACTGAGATGAAAGCTTATGCCACCTTTTTGGGTGCCGGCTGGGATTTTACCGGTGAAACCGGCAACGGAGCTGAAGACATCTGGGGTATTGATGAATCTTTAACTGCCCCTGTCAATGACGGCTACCCCTTCCTGGTCTGGCAGGGTTATGACCATATACTCAGGCCTGCCGTAACTACCGGGGAAGTAGATGACCTTACCGCAACAACAGCTGCCGTCAATGGGGAGATTACATATTTGGGCTATCCCGGTAATCCCGTACAGCACGGGGTCTGCTGGAGTACTTTAGAGAATCCGGACACAGACAATGCCAAGACAGCAGAGGGGGCAGCTTCGGCGACCGGAGCATTTACCTCTTCCCTAAGCGGGTTGGTTCCGGGTACAATTTACTATGTTAGAGCCTACGCTACAAATGATGCAGGAACAGTTTACGGGGAACAGGGTCAGTTTACCACAGCGGCTCCCGGTACGGTTAACCTTGCAGCTATCCCCGGCCTAACCGTTCCGGCAGCGGGAGGCTTTCCGGTGACAGCCGTTACCGGGACCGGTCAGTATACCGGAACCGTAAGCTGGGAGCCCGGTCATGACCCGTTCCAGGGAGGAACAATTTATACAGCAACTATTACCCTGACAGCCAAAGCAGGCTTTACCTTTGATGGCGTGGCTGCTGACTTCTTTACTGTAGAGGGAGCGGAAACCGTTTACAACGGAGCTGATTCAGGGGTAGTAACGGCAGTATTCCCGGCGACCGAAGCAGCCCCGGAACCTCAGTATATTACCGTGACGTCCACCGGCCCGGTAAACGGCGCCACGGGCGTTTCGCTGAAACCGGACATAACCATTACCTTCAGCGAAAACGTTGCAGCAGATACCGGTTACGGCGGCATTAAACTGGAGGATACCGGCAACAACACTGTGAGCATCAGTAAGAACATCAGCGGCAAGGTATTGACTGTCACACCGGATGTCAATCTCTCTTACAGTAACACCTACACGGTGACCGTACCGGCGGAGGCGGTAAAAGGCATCGGAACGGGGGCTAACCTGGAAGGGCAGTACCAATTCGGCTTCACTGTCCGGTCTGCGCCTTCGGGCGGCAATAACGGGGGAGGGGGGAACCCGGCTCCTAAACCGAAGGCAATTGTAAAGGGAGAAGACTGGAGTATCAGTATAGTAAACCCGGAGGCGGCTATGGAAGATGGTATTTCCACGGTGGAAATTACCCCTGAGCTATTCCAAAGTGCAGTAAAGCTTGCGTCCGAAGAGGGCTTAGAGACAATAAGGATAACAATACCGGGAAGTGAGGAAATTACAGCCTGTACGTTAAAACTACCTGCCGGGGCACTTTCGCAGGAAACCCGCGAGTACCAGGTGATTGTATCATCAGGGATAGGAGATATGGTATTACCGGGGAACATGCTGGCTCCCGCAGTGGTTGGAAACAGTTCAAACATGGAATTGGCCATGGGGTATGGTGATAAGGAAGCGCTTGCTCCCGGGATAAAGGAGATCATTGGCGACAGGCCTGTTATTCAGCTTACCCTGACCCTGGATGGAGAACAGGTGGCATGGAACAATCCCGACGCTCCGGTTAAGATATCCATACCCTACACACCAACAGCGGCTGAGCTTGCCGACCCCGAACACATTACGGTATGGTATATAGACGGAACCGGGAATGTGGTGGCGGTACCAAACGGCAGGTATGACCCCGCGACCGGAACTGTGACATTCACTACCACCCACTTCAGCTATTATGCCATAGTCGATATACACAAAACCTTTAGCGACCTGGATAATCACCCCTGGGCCAGAAAACCCGTCGAGGTCATGGCTTCCAAAGGCATCATCAGTGGTACCGCAAAAGATACTTATTCCCCCGGGGCAAACATTACCAGGGCCGACTACCTGGTCCTGCTGGTAGAGACCCTTGGGCTGACAGCAGACTTTGACAGCAATTTTGACGATGTGGAGAAAGGCGACTATTACTACAAAGCCACAGGTATCGCCAAAAAGCTGGGCATAGCAAACGGTACCGGGGACAATCGGTTTAACCCCAATGAGCACATCACCCGCCAGGATATGATGGCGCTGACGGCCAGAGCCCTGGAGAAGTTCGAAGGACTGCAGGTCTCCGGTGATTTAACAGCGCTGGATAAATTCAGCGATAAGGGTGAAATTGGCGGTTATGCCCTGGAGAGCCTGGCGACCCTGGTTAAGGAAGGTCTGGTCACGGGTTACGGGAATATGATAACCCCCCTGGGCAATACCACCCGCGCTGAGGCAGCGGTATTCCTTTACAGAATATATGACAAGTGAAATGTAAAGGGACAAAAGTCGAAAACAGGATAACTGAATTCACAAAAATGATGCGTATAGGATAGCAGCTAAAATACCGGCTGCTTATCCTATACGCTTTTTTTATAAAAAATTTAATGCGATATAGATAAAAATAGATGGTATAATAAAAAATAGAGAGAAATTTAGCGAATTATAAAAAGCTATAGATGAAGGGGGGATATTCATGCCCAAAGCAAGGCAATACAACACCAAAAGCCTGTACTTTCCAAGTCGAATAACAAGGGCTTTGGACGGAATCCTTGATCATCCCCTTACCATCATCGAAGCGCCCATGGGCTACGGCAAAACCACTTCCGTAAGGGAGTATTTAAGAAACGCGGGAGTGGATATGCTGTGGCAAAGGGTTTATGACAGTTCAACCGTCAGCTTTTGGGACGGCTTCGCCAGGCTGTTTTGCGAATTGGACGGCGACCGCTCCCAAAGCCTTGTCCATCTCTGCTTCCCGGATAACGACATATCCAGGCATGAGGTAATTAAATTAATCAAAGATATTAAGCTGCCGGAAAAAACCGTTTTGGTAATCGACGACTTTCACCATATCAATATTCCCCGCTTAAACAGCTTTATTGAGCTTCTTGCAGAAAACAATATTTATCATCTGCATATCGTCCTAACCACGCGCATTGCGAAATTTCAAAGGCTTGAAGAGCTTGCCCTGAAAGGCTATCTGCATCATATAACAAAGGAAACCTTTGAGCTTATGCCAAATGAAATCATGGCGTATTACAAGACCTGCGGGATCACCCTTAGTGACAGTGAAGCACAGCAGCTTTATGCGGATACTGAGGGATGGATCAGCGCCCTGCACCTGATCATGCTGGAATACGCAGCCACGGGCAGCTATACGCCAGCCGAAAGCATCTATAAGCTGATTGAAAAGGCTGTATATATACCGCTACCGGATGATATAAAAGAGTTCTTGATTACGCTGTGTATTTTTGACAGCTTTACGCTTAAACAAGCCACATATATGTGGGGGCAGGAAAATGCCGGCCGGTTCCTTGACCGGCTCACCGGTAATAACTCCTTCGTAAAATATGACAGCAAGTTTAAAACCTATCATATTCACACCATCTTCACAGAATTCCTGAAAGAACTGCTTGAGAGAAAAGAGGTAAGCCATCAACAAAACCTTTATAGAAAAGCGGCACAGTGGTTCTTGGAAAACGGTGATTACCCCTCAGCCCGGCGATATTATTATGAGTGCGGGGATTTTGACGGTATTTTGCTGGCCCTGGAAGCGGACAGATCTAACGATTATACCGCTTTGAACAAAGAGCTGCTCACAAAGTATATGGCCGAATGTCCGGAGGAGATCAAGTCCCGGCACCACTATGCGCTGCTCATCTATGCCATGTACTTGTTTGTCCATAAAGAGCTTGAATTGTTTCATAAAACATGCGATGAACTCAGGGTCAATATAGAAAGGGATAAAGGCCTGGACCCCGGCATGCGAAACAGGTTACTGGGCGAATATGAGCTTTTGCTCAGTTTTGCTGAATTCAATGACCTGAAAAAAATGTCGGTACGACATCAAAAGGCCTGGCAATTGTTGAATCAGCCGACATCCATTTATGATACCGGAATGAATTGGACTTTTGGATCACCATCGGTGTTGAGTCTGTATTATAGAGAAAGCGGCAGGCTCGAAGAGCATATAAGAGATTTAAAAAAAGCCATGCCTCACTTTAACCGTCTGACAAAGGGACATGGTTCAGGTGCGGAATATGTCATGGAGGCCGAAAGCTGCTTTAATCAGGGTGATTTTGAAAATGCTGAGATTCTGGCGGAAAAGGCATTGCTTAAGGCGAAGTCGGGTAAGGACGAAAATATTGTTTTTAGCGCACAATACTTTCAGATACTTATTGCTTTCATGAAAGGTAATTTATCCAGGGTAATGGAGCTTATGAATATAATTCATGAGTATATGCCGGACACAAACGAATATTATTTTATCCATACGGTTGAAATCTGTGAGGGCTGCATCTACGCCTACCTTGACCAAACGGATAAACTTCCTGAAAGGCTGCTGGAAGTTGATTTTGGCAATCCCCGGCTGAGATTTCCCGCATATCCGTTTTTTAATGTCATGTATGGCAGGGCGCTGTTAATCAAAGGAGAATACTTAAAGCTGATCGGCAGTGCAGAGCATTTTATCTCCATATGCTCCGTTTTTTCCAATCTGCTGGGATACATTTATACATACATTTATCTGGCGGCAGCATATAGAAAGATATTCAGGGAGGATGAAGCGCTGTCCAGTCTGAAAAAGGCCCTTGATATTGCCATGCCGGACAAACAGTATATGCTCTTTGCGGAAAACTGTGATTACATTGAACCGCTCCTTGGGAAAATTGCCGCAGAAGGCAGTTGCCGGGAGGATATTGCCAAAATATTGACGCTGTATAAGACTTTCAAGAGTTCCAAAGAGCAAATGATTAAAGAATATTTTACGGAACAAAAGCCCAAGCTTACCCTAAGGGAAATCGAGGTAGCCCGTCTGGCGGCAGCGGGAATGACTAACATCGAAATAGGAAGACAGCTTTTCATATCGCCCAATACGGTAAAAATGACGTTAAAATCCATCTATGCAAAGCTTTCCATCAACAGCAGGGTACTGTTGCAACAGCATTTGAATGGCTAATTGTTTTTATTCGTTTCTTCGTATATACTATTTATGGAAAATAAATATTTGCTATCTTTTGATGATAGCATTAGTAACTATTTAGATAAGGAATTATTGAATAATCTTCATATTTACAAGGGTAAAGATTATACAAATAATATTAAAATCAAACATCTGTTGAAACAAACATCAGGTTTATTTGATAATTTTTGGCCACTACTAGATAAGCTTCTTGAGGAAGAGGAATTTAATATGAGTCCACGGGAAGCTATTATCTGGGGTAAAAATAATTTAAAACCTTATTGTCCACCTGGGAAAAAGACAAAATATACAGATGCTAATTATCATCTTTTAGGATTAATCATTGAAAATATTACAGGCAAGCCATTCCATGAAGTATTGAAGGATTATATTTTTATATTTATGATTGGAATAGAATGTTGATGATGGGGCATAATTATGGTACAATAAGGCCACGGAAAGGAGTTGGATATTATGCCACAGATTATTCCAATTCGGGATATGAAAAACACAAGTAAGATTTCTCAAATGTGTCATGCATCTGATGAGCCAATTTTTATAACAAAGAACGGTTATGGCGATATGGTTATCATGAGCATGAAAATGTATGAAGAAAAAATGTTCATGCTTGATGTATATAATAAACTTATTGCAGCCGAGGAACAATTGGCGGAAGGGAAAATGCTTGACGGAGACGCTTCTTTAAAATGTATAAGAGGGAAATACAATGTATAAATCTAATAATTATATGCGTGTACTGTTGAACAGCATTTGAATGGCCTTGGTTTGTAAAAGAGTCTAAAAACTACCCGATGGGTAGTATCATCTCAAAAGGATCCACTATATCATTTTGGTATAGTGGGTTTTTATTTGTACGGAGGTGATGCTTAATGATTAGAATAAAAAGTGTCATACCGAAGAGTGGCTACCGTTTGGAGGTACAGCTTGAAAACGGCAGCAGCATTATACTGGATTTTTCAGACAGGCTGCATACCGTCCGCTTTGGTTTGCTTGCCGACAGGGCCTTTTTCCGGCGTGCAGTCACAGATGGCGACTTTGTCAGGTGGAACAACAAAATCGAAATATCCGTCAGCGAGGTATTTCAGCTGGCACAAAAAGAAAAATTCCCGTCCGCATGACGGTGGACAACCACTGTTTACCATAAGGAGATAATAAAGGAGGTTGAAGGAAATGAAAATAGCGAGCAGAATCCTGCTGTTTGCAGCAGGCATGGTCTTGGTACTGGCTGTAATGTTTTTCGGAGGCGGTACGGCCTTGGCCGAAGGCGGGTTTGCGGGGGGAACAGGTACTTTGGAAGACCCCTGGCTGATTGAGACCCCTGAGCAGTTGGCCAGGATTGTGGAAACGGTTTATAGCGACAGCCATTTCAAATTGAATACCGACATTGACCTGAACGGTTACCTGTCGGAGGGAGGCGGCGGCTGGAATGAAGGCGCGGGCTGGGAGCCAATTGGTACGTGGATCGGCGTATCGGATCCGGGTAATCCCTTCACCGGTAGTTTCGACGGTGGCGGGCATACCATCAGCAACCTTTACATCAACCGGGATGAGACGGAGGGGGTGGGACTATTCGGTTACACGGATGGTGCGGTCATTAGAGACGTGAGGCTGGAGAATGCTGATATTACCGGTTATTTGTACGTCGGCAGTCTGGTGGGCTACAATAAAAACAGCACTATTGACGGTTCTGCCACTGATTCGGTGGTAATACAGGGCTATGGGTCAATAGGCGGCCTGGTGGGGAACAATCGTGACGGCACGATCATTAACTCCAATGCCGCAGGCAATGTAACCGGTACTTTTTTTACAATCGGCGGCCTGGCGGGCAGCAATGCCTGGGGAGAGATTACCAACTCATACGCCGAGGCTGCTGTACAAGGGGATTATATGGTCGGCGGCCTGGTGGGAGATAACTCAAACGGAAGCATTGAAAGCTCTTACGCTACAGGCACTGTGTCGGACATTGCCGTCCCAGATCCCGAAAGCGAGGGATACTTCGGCGGATTGGCAGGGCGTAACACTTGTGATGGAACGATCACCGATTCCTATGCCACGGGCAATGTAGACGGCACTGTTTATGTTGGCGGTTTGGTGGGGAGTAATAAAGATGGCGGAATTATCACCAACTCTTACGCCACCGGTGATGTGACCGGCGCCAATCATGTCGGCGGTCTGGTGGGGTTCAATTTTCTGGATGACTATCTTTTTTACGAGGATCCCCAGATTAACGGCTGCTATGCGAGAGGCGCCGTGGCAGGGACTCAATACATAGGTGGTTTGGTGGGGGTAAATGACGGCGGTAAGATTACTCAGGCTTACGTTGCCGGCGCTGTCACCGGCACTGATTATGTCGGCGGTTTGGTGGGGAGTAATAACAGTCCCCTTACCTCCATTACCGGTTCTTATTACGACAGTGAAACCACTGGTTCGGAAACCGGTGATGGTGAATCCAAAACCACAATTCAGATGCAAACCCCTGTTACTTTTATTGATTGGGATTTTGCTGCGGTCTGGGGAATAAATCCGGAACAAAACGACGGCTATCCCTTCTTCAGATGGCAGGCGGAATATACGGATGCCCAATTTGCCGGCGGCACGGGCGAGGCTGCAACACCCTATCAGGTGGCTGCGCCGTGGCAGCTAAACAATGCAAGACTTTACCTGGATAAGTATTTTATCCTGGTGGCAGATATTAACCTATCCACTTACCTATCGGCAGAAGGTGGAGGTTATAACGAGGGTGAAGGTTGGGAGCCCGTCGGTACAAGTGAAAATCCTTTCACAGGCAGCTTCGACGGCGCCTGGTTTGCCATCAGTAACCTCCTTATAGATAAGACGGGGACTAATTATGTGGGTTTGTTCGGTTACATAGGCGAGAATGGCGAAATTCGTAATCTGGGCCTCGATAATGTGGATGTCACCGGCGGAGAGTACGTTGGCGGTCTGGCAGGGTTTAACTTCAAAGGAACAATTACCAACTCCCGCGTTACGGGTAGTGTTAACGGAGTCGATACTATCGGCGGCCTGACCGGGCAAAACCAGGGTACCGTTACCGGCTGCTATGCCATAGTTGATGTTACCGGTGTCGAAAACGTTGGCGGCTTATCGGGATTAAACTTCCAAAGTGACATCGAAAACTCCTACGCTGCAGGCACTGCAAATGGTGATTATTACATTGGCGGGTTGGTAGGGTATAACTACTCAAGCGGCAGTATCACTAATTCTTACGCCACAGGCGTTGTCGAGGGCAATAGTTCGGTCGCCGGGCTGGGAGTGAACGATGACGGTACGATCACCAGTTCATTTTGGGACACCCAGACATCAGGTCAGTCAGGCGCTTCCGGCGGTACAGGAAAAACTACCGCGGAAATGAAACAGCAAACTACTTTCACGGGAGCCGGTTGGGATTTTAATAGTATATGGGAAATTAATGTGGGCACATATCCTTATCTTTCATGGCAGACCGACCATTATGACTTTGCACCTCCTGTCTTTGCCAGTGTTTACCCGCAGGCTGACAACGTTACTCATAATGCGTTGGACCTGCTGCTTCAAACAGATGAAAACGCCACCGCTTACTACGTGGTATTGTCCGATGAGGCCGCTGCGCCCACCGCCGACCAGGTCAGGGCAGGTACCGGCGCTGATGATGAAGTGTTGGATGCAAACCGTAAGGGAAGCATCGGGCTAACGACCGGCACGGAAGAAACGGTATCCATTACCGGACTGGAACCGGAAACGTCCTACCATATTTACGTGACAGCCGAGGATGCCGCCGGCAACCTGCAGCCTGATTTGCTGATGGCCATGACGGCGGTGACTACGATAGAAGCGTCAGACACCACCGTCAACATTGCAGCTATCCCCGGCGTAACCCCTCCGGCAACTGACGGCGTTCCGGTGACAACTATTAATGAAACAGAGCAGTACACCGGAACCATAAGCTGGGAGCCAGACCATGACCCGATCCAGGGGGAAACGGTGTATACAGCTATTATCACCCTGACAGCTAAAGAAGGCTTTACTTTTGATGGCGTGGCTGCCGGCTTCTTTACGGTAGCGGGAGCCGAAACAGTGACTAATGAAGTCAATTCAGGAGCTGTAACGGCAGTATTCCCGGAGACAGCAGCAGTACCTGAAACGCAATATATCACAGTAACGTCCACCAGTCCGGTGAACGGCGCCACGGGTGTATCGCTGACACCGACCGTTACCATAACTTTCAGCGAGAACATAGAGGCGGACAGCAGTTACGGCGGCATTACGATGAAAAACGCCGGAGGCGGCACCGTAGGCATCAGCAAAAGCATCAGCGGCAAAGTATTGACCATCACCCCGGACAGCAGCCTCTCCTACAGCGCCACCTACACGGTAACCGTACCGGTGGCAGCGGTAAAAAGCACCGCCACGGGGGCTAACCTGGAAGAACAGTACCAAATCAGCTTCACTGTCCGGTCAGCGCCTTCGGGTGGAAGCGGAGGCAGCAGAAGTAGTACACCTGTTTACAATGCCGCGATTACAGGCGGCAGTGCTTCGGGAACCGGCTTATCGATTGATGTCAGCACCCGGCCGGGCAGCGCAGTGGTTAACCTGGGAGAACAGGCGGGAGATATTCTGGACGGTGAAGGAATTACGGTCATCACAGTACCCACCATCCCCGGAGTGAATAATTACACTTTGGAAATCCCCGGTTCTTCACTGTCCGGTACTTTAGGGGAAAACATCCTTACCTTCTCTACCGATGCCGGCAGTATTACTATACCGGACAACATGCTGTCCGGCACCGGATTAGAGGATAAAGGCGATATAGGGATTACCATAGGCGAAGGAGATAAATCCGGATTGCCGGACTATGTGAGGGATGACATTGGCGACAGACCCATTATCCGGCTTACCCTGACTTTGAACCAGGAGCAAACCGACTGGAACAATTCCGATGCCCGGGTTACGGTATCCATACCCTATCAGCCCATAGCCGGTGAGCTGGCCAATCCCGAGCATATTACAGTATGGTACATTGATGGTGATGGTAATGTGGTGGAAGTGCCCAATGGCCGCTATGACCCCGGAACCGGAAGCGTAACCTTTAGTACTACCCATTTCAGCCGGTATGCAGTGGTGTATGTAACCAAAACCTTTGACGATTTGGAAAGTGCTGTATGGGCTACGAAGCCCATCGAAGTTCTCGCCTCCAAAGGCATCTTGAAAGGCATATCGGAAAAGGAATACGCTCCACAGACAAATATAACAAGGGCCGACTTTCTGTATTACCTGGTAAGAACCCTGGGAGTTGATGCAAAGCTTGAAGGAAACTTTGGTGACATAAGCCGGGACGCCTATTATTACAAAGAGATAGGCATAGCCAAAAAGCTGGGTATCACCCACGGTACGGGAAACAACAAATTCAGCCCTGATCTAAGCATTACAAGACAGGATATGATGGTATTGACAGAGAGAGCGCTAAGAATGTTGAAAAAGCTTGAAGTGCAGGGTGCGGCTGCAGACCTTGACAGATTTACCGACAAATCACTGATAGCGGCCTATGCCACAGATAGCACAGCCTCCCTTGTAAAGGAAGGATTGATCGTTGGCAGCGGCGACAGAATTAATCCCCTTGGCAATACTACAAGGGCGGGGGCAGCTGCGTTCCTGTACAGAATATATAACAAGTATTGAACTTCAGGTTATGTATAAGGATTGGCTTTTGGGAGCATTACCTGGCATAAATTTAGGTACTCTGGAATAGGTACTCTGGAATAGAATTTGGCTAAAGCCTGTGCAGCTTGCTGTAGAGGCTTTTTAGCTGTGCGCTTATTTTTTTTTTGGTTCGTATTGCATATGGGAGAATTTTGGGAGAATCGGGTGGTACAATGGGATACAGTTCAAGCAAGCAGCAAAATGAAAGGGGCTGGAAAGTAGGATGGCGAAAAAAAGGCAATGGAAAAAAGCAGGGGTTATCTTAACTGTAGTGGTCTTATTGATGCAGTTGATTATACCGGCTGGCGGCGCTTATGCTGAAGAAGCTGCTGCAGCTCAACCCCCTGGAAGTGGAATGGAAGGAGACCCGTATCTGATTTCAACACCTGGCCACCTGTTATGGATGTCTGAAAATAATACCACCTGGTTTAGCTTTGACGGGAAGTATTTTATACAGAAAGCGGATATTGATATGACTGGGATAGACTTTTTGCCAATAGGGGATATATGGAATTATTTCGCGGGCAAATATAATGGGAACGGTCATAAAATTTCTAATCTGTCCATAGATGCCGGCACTCGTACTGGTGTAGGATTATTCGGTTGTATTAAAGGGAACCAAACACTGGTAAAAAGCCTGACACTTGAAAATGTTACTATGATCAATAGTAAGACAACAGGTACATATAATTACGTTGGCGGTATTGCCGGTGAAAATGAAGCTACTATTGAATACTGCAATGTAACGGGCACAAGTACCATTTCTGCAACCGGTAATGCTATGGCCGGAGGTATTACAGGTTACAGTGCGGGTGGAACGGTAAGGAATTGTTCAAACTCAGCCGATGTTTTCACTAACTATACCGGCGATGGAGGTTCCCGCTCTGCCGGTGGGATAGTTGGAGAAAATGCTTCCTTCAGTGTTATAGAAAATTGTTTGAACACCGGAAGTATTACTCTGGGTTCTGCCACTTCAGCAGAGGCCGGCAGTGGTGGAATTACCGGTAAAAACTGTAACAGCTATGGAGATCAGGGTACTGTACGATATACTCTGAATTTAGGTACTGTTACCAAAACCGATAATGGTCAGGCAGGCGGGATTATCGGCTATGATGAAGGCGGGGTAACAACTTCAACTTATTTCCTGAGCAGTGCGGCCCCCAATGGCATTGGTTATGATGCTGCACTGGCGGGAGCAACAGATACTAATGCTGAGCCCCAGACTGCCGAAAATCTAAAGGATGTCAATACCTATACCGGTTGGGATTTTGACACGGTTTGGAAGCTGGACCCGCCGGTTAATAACGGATTTCCTCATTTGATTCCGCTGCTGCCGGAATTTGACGGTATTTCTGCGGAAATCGGCAATGACATGGGGGAAACGTTAATTAACATTACGGATACTTTAGGGATCGACAACCGCCTGGTCATTAAGTTTGCCGAAGCGCTGATAGCAACACCTCTGTACGGGTCGGCGGTGCCGCAGGGCGAAACCGTAACAGACCCATATACATCCGGCGAAGGCTTCAGTATCGATGCTGATGTCTATAAATATATCGTTGTATATGAAGTGAATCAAACTGATGAAGTAGTCAAATTCAGCGAGGTTACGCCAAACGTCAGGTATATGGAGGGCCTTGGCACTGAAGAAGCCCCGTTTCAGGTTACCAATGCTCTTCAGCTTTCGAGGGTATATGGTAACCCCGATGCTTATTACAGGCTTATGGACGATATTGATATGACCGGAGTTTCTGACTATATTCCAATAGGCATCGACAATTTACACAGGTTCAATGGAACCTTTGACGGAGACAACCATATCATAAGCAATTTAACATTAACCAGCAGCGATTACTCTTATTTAGGACTGTTTGGACAGATTGGTACCGGGACTGTTAAAGACCTGGAATTGAAAGATGTCTCAATAACCAATACACAGGCATGGCCGGACGGAACCGGAGGTTTAACCGGCTTGAATACAGAAGGGACAATTTCGAATTGTTGGGTCACTGGAAACAGTACCATTACCGGTGGTGCATCAGTAGGCGGTATAGCCGGTGAACATGATGGCGGCAGCATTGCTCAGTGCTCGAATAATGCAAGTATTGCAGCCAATGAAGATTCTTCCTATTATGTGGGCGGCATTGCCGGTGGATACTGGGGAGGCAATATTACAGACTGTTACAATACCGGTTCTGTCACAGGGGTCGATGGCGCTGAAACAGGGGGCATTGTCGGTGAAGCATGGCCATGGCCAGACGATTTCATTAGAAATTGTTACAATACAGGAACGGTTAGCACCGGCTCTAGTGTAGGAGGTATTGCGGGATATTGGGGCGACGGCATTCTGGAGAATACTTATTTTCTTGATACGTCAGCAGAATTACCTTATGGCGCCGATGACACGGGAAGTGCACAGGCAGTGGCCAGGACTTCTGTGGAAATGCAGGACCAGAATACTTACATCGGCTGGGATTTTACAGCAATTTGGGCTATCGACAGTGATATCAATTCGGGGTTTCCCTATTTGCAGGGGGCCCAGGAGGAATTAACTCCAGTAGGGATAACCGGCAACTGGGCAGACAATGCAGCTGCAGTTGAGGGCACTGACTATTCCGTAATTGGAGCTGTTTATACTATTAAAACAGCTACAGGGCTTGCCTGGCTGGCCCAGCAGGTGAATGGCGGGGATTCGTTCAGTGGTAATACGGTTGAACTGGAAAGTGATCTGGATATCTCAGACTATTATTGGACACCTATTGGAACTGCTCATCCCAACTATTATTCATTTGCCGGTATTTTTGACGGAAAAGGCCATAAAATTACCGGACTCTATATTGGGACCAGTGTTGAGTCACCTGGTACAAATGGCTTTGAGGGACTTTTTAGTGTTATTGGCAGTGATGGTGAAATAAATCGCCTGGGTGTTGAAGCGGCAGCAATATATGCCGGTGCCGGTGAGTATGGCGGAATACTTGCAGCAGTCAATTACGGTGAAATAACAGATTGTTATACAACAGGAGAAATAGCCGGCGCCAACGGTGCAGCATTTATTGGCGGATTAGTTGCCTCCAATGAAGAGGGGCTGATAGCAAACAGTTTTTCTACAGCTAATGCGTCAGGCAATGATTACGATACTTTGCCTCCCGCAGCCGGGGGATTGGTCGGCAGAAATACGGGCAGCGGTGACTATGGAGTTATTGTCAACAGTTTTGCCACAGGCAATGTCAGTGTAGGTTCAGGCTCATTCGGAAATACCGCTTATGCCGGCGGACTGGTTGGAGTAAATGAAAACAAAGGCAGGATTGAAAACTGCTTTGCCGGCGGAAACATCACCGGTGGAGCAACTGCAGGAATTGGCGGAGTGGTTGGCTTTCTGCATAACGGCTTTGATGAACTGGTGCCCAATGCGAAGAATATTTACTGGAACAGTGATGCAGTCCATACGCTAAACGGCAGCGCCTTAGATTTGGCTGATAAAAAAGGCGCCGGTGAGATGCTGGTTGGTTCGGATACCACAACATCTAAGACAGCAGACGATATAAAGGCCGCAGCTTTTGTTACTGAGCTCAATAACAATATAACCGAGAGCACGTCTGTGCCAGATATTGTCTATTTGGCCTGGGGTCCGGATGAGGCTAATGAAAATAACGGTTATCCTGTAATAACTGATGAACCTGTCAACACAGGTACACAGCCAGGCGGCGGCAGCGGCGGGGGCTCTACCAACAACACCATCTCAGTAGAACAGGATGGCAGGAGTACTCAGGTGCCCGGAACAATTTCCACAGATACCGATGGAGAAAGGACTACTGCAACAATCAAGGCTGATGATGCGGCTATCCGGAAACTAGTGAACGCCGGTGCCAAGGGAACCGTGATTACCCTGCCGGTAAACAGCGGCGCCGATGTCGTTACCGGTCAGTTAAACGGGCAGACCGTGAAAACCATGGAACAGAGGGAAGCTGTTCTGGAAGTCAAAACAAGCAATGTAACCTATAAATTGCCGGCATCGGAAATAAATATTGATGACATAAGCGAACAATTGGGCCAACAGGTTGAGCTAAAAGACATCAGGGTAGATGTCACCATAGCCGCATCTTCCGCAGATACAGTCAAAATAGTTGAGGATACGGCTAATAAGGATAACTATCAAATAGTTGTCAAACCGGTAGAATTTAATATTACCTGCACCAGCGGCGGCAAAACGGTTGAAGTCAGCAAATTCAATGCCTATATTGAAAGGGCCATAGCCATACCGGATGGGGTTGATACGGCCAAAATCACTACTGGGATTATCGTGGAGCCGGATGGAACCACAAGACACGTGCCAACAAAGATAACTGTGGTCAACGGCAGATATTATGCTGTCATCAACAGCCTGACCAACAGTACCTATTCAGTCATATGGCATCCCCTGGAGTTCAGTGATGTAACCGGCCACTGGGCCAGGGAAGCCGTCAACGATATGGGCTCAAGAATGGTAATCAGCGGAATTGGCAACGGTATGTTTGACCCTGACCGTGATATCACCAGGGCTGAATTTGCGGCTATTCTGGTAAGGGGACTGGGCCTGCAGCCGGGAGAAGGGAGCAAGAGCTTTAAAGACGTGGATTCTTCCCAGTGGTACTCTGACTACATCAAAACGGCTTATGAATACAAGATTATCTCAGGCTATGATGCAGATACCTTCGGACCATCGGATAAAATCACCCGTGAACAGGCAATGGCCATGACAGCCAGGGCAATGGCAATCACCGGGCTGCCGGCGGATATTTCATCAGGTGAAACAGATGAACTTCTGGCCGGCTTCACAGATGCAGTCCAGGCGGCAGATTACGCCAAAGACAGCATAGCGGCATGTGTAAAGACCGGAGTTGTCTCCGGCAGAAGCAGCGCTATAGTTGCTCCGAAGGATAACATAACGAGGGCCGAAATTGCGGTTATCATCGGGAGACTGTTACAGAAGTCGGACTTGATATAACTATAATCAAACGGCTTTTGTGTACGAACGCCAGGCAGTTAACTGCCTGGCGTTTTCTTAATTAGTGCGCCCGGGCATGGGCGCAGTCTAACGGGTGAAACACCCTAATTAGAAACGATAAAATTTTATTGTAAAACAATAAAATATATGTTAATATCAAATTATCATTAAATAAGTGAGGTGCTTAGCGTGAATGTCAGCCTGGAGATGTTTTAGAATATAAAAGAGACGAAGACAGTCTTTGAAATAGTTTGGGGATATTATAATTATTTTGAGAGGTTATTTTATGTATGATATTGTAATAGTAGGGTCAGGCCCTGCGGGATCTACCCTGGCAAGATTAATTGGTGACAAATATAAGGTTTTATTAATAGATAAACGGGACCTGGAAAATGAGAATCCTAAAAACCTCACAACTAAATGCTGTGGAGGATTATTAGCCCCCGATGCTCAGGAAATGGTTGCCAAGTTGGGTTTAGGGATACCTAAAGATATTCTGGTTGATCCGCAGCTTTTTGCAGTAAGAACCATTGATCTACCTAATAAGATAGAAAGGCTATACCAGAGATTCTATTTTAATATGGATAGGGATAAATTTGATAGATGGCTGGTTTCTATACTTCCAACCGGAGTTGATAAAAAGTTCAACACATTTTTCAAAAACTTTGCTGAAATTCCAGGAGGATATGAAATCAGATATATTTTTAATGGACAAGAAATATCTGCAAAGACAAGAGTTATTATAGGCGCTGATGGTGCTCTTTCTAAGATAAGGAAATCCATTACTAAAGATACTCCTGAAAAGTACATTGCAATTCAGGAATGGTTTGAGAGTGCAGATTATATCCCCCATTTCACAGCAATTTTTGATGAAGAAATAAGTGATTTCTACTCTTGGATAATACCAAAGGAGAATTATCTATTATTAGGATCAGCCCTTAGACCTAGGGAGAGCACTTGGAAAAAGTATGATATGTTGAAAACAAAACTAAGACAGTTAGGCTTTAATTTTGATACCAAAATAAAAACAGAGGGGGCATATATCTATAGGCCTAAGAAGGTATCACAGCTTCATGTAGGTAGGGATGGTATAGCCCTGGTTGGAGAAGCTGCAGGTGCGATTAGCCCTAGCTCTGCAGAAGGAATCAGCTACGCATTAAAAAGCTCTTTATATTTAGCTCAGAGTCTTGAAGAGGGAATAGATGGATTTTTGGATAGATATAAACAGAAGGTTAAGGATATCAAGTTAAATTTACTCATTAAAAATTTAAAATCCCCAGCTATGTATAATCCTTTTCTTAGACAGTTAGCTATGAAATCTGGTCTGCGAAGTATTAAACAGTGATAATGGTTAATTTGAAAATTATTACGGAAGGTATAACCATGGAGATTAATAATCCGGTTATTGAAAATATTGCCAACCCCCATGAGCTGAGAAATGTTGTTTACACCCTTGCAGCGCTATTCCTAATCTCCGGAATTTATCTTAATATGCTGCCACTGGAGGAAAAAGACGGTATTATCCTGGCTTATCTACACCTCCCCATTTTCTTATGGGTATTATTAGGGCTTGCATTTACAGGAAATGAATATCCAAAAGGCAGCACAAGATTAGCCTATCTTAAATTTAATGGGGAGTTTTGCATACTCTACGCCAGCATGGCAATCAGCGGAATGCTGCTAACAGCATTAACCATGCAGTTATTTAGATTTGCCGGTCTACGGACTTTGGGCAGCTTTCGTTACATTTACTTTTCCTTTAATTTTTTCTTAGAAAGGCTCTGTTAATTTACACTTTGTAAAGAAATTCCCAATAAAAAGTCCATTGTAATTAGTTGTACCCAGTGATAGAATGATACAAATTAATTGCGGCAAGGTCGAGGAGGAATTAGTTATTATAAATGTGCAAAGTTTTTTTATTAACAACATGTCTATAATCTATTTTATCTATGGCTTAGCATTTTTTACCGTAGGTCTTTCTTTAGCCCTTCAATCTCGAAAAGACAGCGATTTTGTATTATCAAAATCTTTATGGATGTTAGCTGGATTTGGATTTATTCATTCTTTGGGCGAGTGGGCTAAAATGTATGTTCCTCTTGAACTTAGTGCAGATACAATTTCCAGTAATCTTGTTTTGCGTATTATAGAAGCACTAATTGTTTCAAATTCTTTCATGTTTCTATTTCTTTTTGGCATCAATCTGCTTATTGACTCCACTGGAAAGTATTATCGATTGAAATATTTACCTTTTATTATAAACGGTATCTGGTTAATTAAGTTCGTCTTTTGGGATTTAGTTATAGTAGGAGTTGATGATATTGTTAACTGGACCTTTTATAGCACAACTATGGCTCGTTATCTGCTTGCTTTGCCAGGATCGTTTGCCACAGGGATAGCTTTATTGATTCAAGCAAGTACATTAAGGGAATTTGATTTGAACAGTGCCGCTAAAAATTGTAAAATCGCCGGTATAAGTTTTCTGCTATATAGTTTTTTCTCTGGTTTAGTTGTTTTACCAGTCAGCTTTTGGCCTGGTAACTTTTTAAATACAGAAACGTTTTTCAGTATTGTAGGATTACCGGTACAAATTTTTCGGGCTTTGCTAGGACTTGTTATAGCCTTAACCATAAGCAGGATTATAAATATGTTTAATGAAGAGCAAAGCCGACGGCTGGCTCAGGCTAAGCAGCAGAGTATTATTATTCAGGAGAGAGAAAGGTTCAGCAGGGACTTGCATGATGGAATAATGCAATCAATTTACAGTGTAGGTCTGGTTCTAAAGGCCAGCAAATTAATGTTAAAAGAGGGTGAAACAGAAACTTTGGCAGCACAACTGGATTACTCTGAGAACAAGCTAAATGAGACTGTGCTTCTTTTGCGAAACTATATTGGAGACCTACACCAGGTGAATAAAGAGGAGTATCGATTGAAAGAGCTACTTGAAAATTTGGGCCAGGAATATAAAGGTTTATTGATGTTGAATTTAAAGATTGAGACTAATCTGGAAAAAGATATATTTCTAACACCAACACAAGCAAACTATTTAAGTCATATCGTAAAAGAGGCACTCTTTAATATAATTAAGCATGCACATGCCAGTAAGGTGAAAATTCAAGTATTAACAGCAACTAACGGAAAACAAGAGAATATCAATGTATTGATAATTGATGATGGGATAGGGTTTGATTTCCAAGTAGCAGGAAATAAACATGCGGCAGAAAACCTGGGGCTCGCCAATATGAAGTTTCGTGCTCAGCGGCTGCACGGAAGTCTTGAAATAATTACAGCAGCAAATATTGGCACCAAAATTTCTTTAACTTTTCCTGTAGACGTTACGCTCAGCGGCGTCCCGCTAAGTAATTTGAAACATTAAATTTTAAACTGGCTTACTAGACATTTTTAGTAAGCCTGTTTTATTTTTATTAAGGAAATTACCGTTTTGCAGGATTGTGGATAATTTCTTAATAATGGGGGTTATAGGGGGTATGCCCCCTTTGAACAAGAAAATTGACATCGAAGATAAATTTGATGAAGTCAATTTTCTTGATGCTAGTAATAAGTTTCGGGACATATTGTTATGGCAAATGCATCTGATTATTTTTAAAAAACAGTATTTTGACAGAGCAAAAGTAACAATCATAATCGGGACATATCGTTATGGCAAATGCATCTGATTATTTTTAAAAAACAATGATATAATAGTGAGCAAATATCGGGATTATTATCTAGAAAGGGTGAATAGTCGTGGAAAAAGTAAAGGTGCTAATTGTTGATGACCATGAAGTGGTAAGATTCGGTTTGAGTTTATTGCTCACCCGGTATGATTATTTGGAAGTGGTTGGAGAGGCTGAGACAATTGAGGAAACTTTTACGTTGATGGAAAAACACAGGCCGGAAATTGTTATTATGGATGTGAGATTAAAAAAGTGCAGTGGAATTGATTGTTGCCGTGAGGTTTTGCAACGACATCCCTATACTAATGTAATTATGCTGACTTCTTATGGTGATGATAAAGTGATACTCAATTCTATAAGGGCCGGAGCGAAAGGATTTGTTTTAAAGGACACTGGCAATGATGGATTAATTAGGGCAATAGATGCTGCCATAAAAGGGGAATCGATGCTGGATTCGAAGATAACCAATGCACTAATGAACCATCTACGCAGGGCTTCGGATGATGATCAAAAAGTAAAACTATCTAAGCAAGAGCTAAAAGTGCTGAATCTGATTTCAAAGGGTTCTACCAATAAAACTATTGCTAAGGAAATTTTCCTTAGCGAAAAGACTGTTCGTAATTATGTGAGCAACATATTGAGCAAATTGAATCTGAATAACAGGGCGGAAGCTGCTGTCTATGCTCTTAAAAACGACCTTGGAGAGTCAGTTAATAATAAAAGCAGCAAGCATATTACCAGATAATGTGACTAATAACTGAAAGGGATGAGCGGAGATGTATATTTCACGGCGTGGTTTGCTTAAGGGTCTAGGGCTAGCCGGCTTATCTGTAACTATCATACCGACGATTGATAAGATTTCTGGCTTTAATTCTAAAGCCCTGGCCGATACGAGCAATTCAGAACGGAAAAAACTAGTTAGGCAATGGGTAAGAATTATCGACTTAAAAAAATGTGATGGTTGTGAAGGTCTTGGAATGGAGCCCCAGTGTATGGCTGCAGACAGAAGCGTTTACCACAGGCCGGAAGGACAGGAGTGGATAGATGTAAAGAAAGTTCATGGCGAAGGAGGCAGCAGTTATTGGATGCCAATACCCTGCCAGCATTGTGAAAATGCTCCTTGTGTAAAGGTCTGTCCGGTAGGAGCCACTTTCCATAGTGAGACCGGTACTGTTTTAGTTGATAACAGAAAATGTATCGGCTGCCGATTTTGTTTGGCTGCCTGTCCCTATGACCGTCGCTTTTTTTACTGGGAAGCACAGGTTTCAGACCCGAAAAATACATTTACTGAATATTCTCCAGAGTTTCCCCTGCCGGCGCGTAAGGGCACAGCTAATAAATGTGTTCTTTGTGAATCATTTACTAAGGATGGCAAACTGCCGGCCTGTGTTTCGGGTTGTCCTCGGGGAGCAATGTACCTGGGAGATTTGGAAACCGATGTGGCAACAAACGGTTTAGAGGTCGTAGGGGTGAAAAAGATGTTGGCGGAACATAACGCATATCGTTACAAAGAAGAGTTGGGAACCAAGCCAAGAGTATACTACTTACCTGGCCATGGGCAGGAACAAGGGAGGAACCCTCGTGACTAATAATAAAAGAAGCAATGAATTAGTAAACAAAACTTTAGCGCCTTTGGTGAAACCGGGATTAGGTTACAACCTGGTGTTGGCCGTCTTAGCGGTTATTGTGTTAGTGGGTATTTTCTCCTACACCGGGCAGCTGCGGCAGGGTTTAAGTGTTACCGGTATGCAAAATCAAGTCTTCTGGGGATTATATATCACCACATTTGTATATTTTATCGGTATAAGTCTGGCAGGAACATTGGTATCGGCTGTATTGAGATTATCGGGGCAGCATTGGCAGGCCCCCATCACGAGAATTGCGGAAGTTATTACCGGTTCAGCCTTGATTGGTGCCCTGCTAATGATTGTTATCGACATGGGAAGACCGGAACGATTGTTAAATGTATTTATTTATGGAAGAATCCAATCGCCATTGCTCTGGGATGTAATTGCTGTTAATACCTACTTATTTGGAAGCTTGTTATACTTATATATTCCAATGATACCTGACTTGGCTTTATGTCGTGATAGACTTGAGAAATCAGTTTCTTCCACAAGACATAAAATATATAGTATGCTGGCTTTAGGATGGCAGAATACACCTGAACAAAAGGAAAGATTGGAAAACGTTATCAAAATCATGTCAGTAGTGATTATTCCAGCCGGTATAGCGGTACACTCCGTTACAGCTTGGATATTTGGGATGACACTAAGGTCCGGTTGGGATAGTACGATTCTTGCACCTTATTTTGTAGTTAGCGCATTTTTCTCCGGGGTAGCGATGGTTATTGTAGCTATGGCTATTTATCGTAAAGCTTTTGGCCTGGAGCAATACTTTACAGTTGAGCACTTTAAAAAACTGGGTTGGCTTCTGGTTGCGATGGGACTGGTCTATGGATATTTTAATTTTGCCGAACTGCTTACCGAAGGTTACAAATTAAAAGGTCATGAACAAGAATTTTTAAGCATGTTTTTTACGGGTCAGTTTGCACCACATTTTTGGTTGTTTTTCCTTAGCAATGTATTAATTCCGCTATTCTTACTTTCATGGTCAAAAACCAGAAATATAACCGGGATAACCGTCGCAGGACTGTTGGTTGTTATCGGAGTATGGTTTAAACGTTATATTTTCGTAATTCCTACCCTTTCGTTCCCCAATACACCTACATATTATGGTTTTACACCATATAGCCCTACTTTGCAGGAAATCTCTATTACTATGATTGGTATGGCGGGTTTTGTACTGTTAATCGCTCTCTTCTTTCGTTTCTTTCCAGCTATTCCTGTTTGGGAAATTGCTGATGATTTGGATAAAGACTCGACAATTAGTCACATTAATTCCTTACGGGTTAGATAATTGAAAGGAGGGGTGTAATGGTGAAGCGATTAACTCTGGTTATTTTACTGCTCGGTCTCCTAACTTTGATTTATGTACCTGGTGCTTTAGCAAACGGTGTTTATTTTTCCAGAATTCCGGAAGGTCTGCAAAAAGACTGTACTTTGTGTCATTCCTCGGTACCTAATCTAAATGATTTTGGTGAAAAATTTAAAGCTAACAACTATGATTTTAAGGCCTTGGCGGGGACAGGCCAACCTCAAGATAAGCCAGATACCTCAGGAGGGACAAATAAACCAACCGGTAAGCAGGACGTCAACATTGAGTTGATTTTACCTGATAGTGTTACCAGGGGTGAGAGAACCCAATTACAAGCCAAAGTCACTGTAGGTGCTACGCTGGTAGCTGACAAACAAGTTAATTTTTTCGCAGAAACTAATAACTTCTTTGGGCAGAACAAGATCAATTTAGGCGGGGCTTCTACTGGTGCTGACGGAATTGCGCGGATTAGCTATTGGCCTCAAGTTTTAGAAGAAAAGATAAATGTGACTGCCGTTGTTGATGCGGATACGCAAATTAATGCCGGTGAGGCAGCAGGATCTTTTGATTTGGTCTTAACTGGACCTCTATATCATAAGGGTGAGGGTTTAGAGATACCGTTTTTAGGTACCTGGACGATTGGTTTAGTGATAGGGTTAATATGGGCTACCTATTTCTTCGCCGGGTATAAAGTGCTGCAAATTAGAAAGTATGCTAAAACTGCACAACAAGAAGTTAAACGAGAAGCAGAAAGAAGACAGGCTCGGGCTTAAGGAAAAGTAATATACCGGGTAAAGGCATATCACTAAAAGAGGAGATGGTAACATGTTGTTCTGGGCAATCGGAGTGCTCTCGGTTCTTTTGGGATTTAGTGTTGCAATTTACTTGGTTTTTGAAAAGTTTGGCAGTGAACTTAGCACTATTAGCGTGTTCAGTACAGCAGCCACGGGAGTTGTTTTCAGTATAGTTATTGGATTAGTAGTGCTGCTAGTCGTGTGGCCGCCGGTAACATTTGCATCATGGTTGTTTTTTGTAGCCTTTTCAGGTGGAGTTTCATTATTAGTGTTAACTAGAGATAAAAAGAGAAATAAAAGAAGTAAGGGGTCTGTGAACGATATCAATAGTCGGGATGACTATTGCTCTAAAACTGGGAGTTAGTATAAGCGGTTCTTTGAATAATTGAAGGAAATGTAGAACAGGTGAGTGTAAGAGCTCATCTGTTTTTCATTTATAGTGTAAGTTGACAGATATGCAAGCTGTTTGCATAATACTAGGATATTATGACATGGATACCTGGACAAATGACGGTATTTTTGTTGTGAAAACAATGAAAAAAAAGGGGAAAAAGTCCCGGGCTACTATTGGTTTTAGTATGGGATTATGATAAAATTAACATAACAAGCACTAAGGAGGTTTTAAGAATGATTAAAACTAAAAACCAATTAGTAGCCAAAATTAAAGAACATAACTCTCTATTATCTGCTGCCGTCATGGGGTTAGGAGTAGGGTTAATTATAACTGTAATTTTTACCAAAATTGGTGTAGTGCTGGTCTTAGTTGCTTTAATGATAAAAAGTTTCGGGTATCCCATGAGCTCTACCATCCCTAAATTGATTAAATACCGGCCTGTTACATGTCCTTTTTGCCGAGATATTAGTCAAGTAAGAATAAATGCCAGCGAATTTACCTGTGACAATTGTGGTAATAGATTAGCTGTAGCGGAGAATGGTAAAGTAAGACTTTATAAACATCTAAAATTGGCAGTAGATAACAGTCCTACCGTCTTCGGAAAACCAGTGATTAAAGCCCCTTTTAATTCAGGAGTAGAGGTGTAAAGAAATTCTATATCAGTTTATTTACCGAAATAATGAACCATAGAAAAATGGCTAGGGAGATATCCCTAGCCATTTTGTGTTCGCAAGCTGCGGCTTATTTGTTCTGATGGCAGGTGCCGCAAGTGTTAGTGTATGGAACGGGCATTGGCTTCTTAGTTTTGTTGGGGACATCGAATACGTGCGCGGTGATGTCACCATGGAGATTTTCTCCGATCTGATTGAGGCCGGCACCGCTGTTAGCAGTCTTGACGTTATGGCAATCGATACACTTGGCATTGGCGCCCATGACGGTGCCAACCTTGTCTTTCTGATGCTCATCAATCTTGACGCTCGTATGGCAGGAGAGGCACAAGCTGCTGTCAGAGACGCCTGAGAGCTGGTGACGGTCCGTACCGGGTGCGTGAAGATCATGGCACGAGGAACAGGTCAGTAACTGCGATCCGTTCCGGTACTTACCGGACTGAATAAAGTCGGTATACTGCTGGTGATGCGCTTTCGAGTGCAACCCATCTTCAAACATGTCACTCTCGGCAGAGTCGTTGCGAGATGTGTTATTGGCCAGGAAATCAGCCCGGCTGGTCCCGGCAATCATCATCTTGTTTTCGCTGTTGAGGGGTGAATCCTTTTTAATTCCGAAGGAATCGTTCCCCTGAGGACGGCTGTGGCACTGGGCACAAATCACCGTTTCCCGCTCCGGAGTGAGGAGTTGAGGACTAACAATTGCCATGCCTTTACCACCTGCTGCTACGTGTTCGGAGCCAGGACCGTGGCAGGTCTCACAGCCGATGTTCAGTTCCTGCTTCTCCCCGGCTATCGGGTGCAGCTCACCATTGGGGTCAGCCACGCCTGTGGCCATGAATTCACCGGTATCGGCATTTTTGGTAACGCTGTAGCCGTTAAAGTGGCAGGTTGCGCACTGAACGTCGGCGGCGTTTTTAGCGGCTGGCTGTGATTTGAACACCGGCTTTCCAGAAGGATCATCGATCCACCAATCCAGGTGATAATCCCGCCACTGCATTCTGACGCGTTCCTTGGAGGCTTCGTCACCCCTGGAATTGTACTGCAGCGGGAGCATGTGGATGCTGGTGCCGGCTGTGGTCAGGTAACGCTGCTTGTATACCCCGCCGCCATAAGTAAGCTTCACTTCTTTTGTGAACGGGCTGGCCGGGTCCGATGGATTCTTGACATTGGTGAAGGTCATCTTATACTTACCGTCAGTATCCTTGAACACCTTCACTGTGGCCCATACATTGCTGAGTTTTCCATCTGGGTCCGGATTTGTTTCCGAAGTCTTGAATTTATCGAACTTACGCTTCTCATCGTAATCGTAGAAGTAGATGGTAGTACCCGTCGAAGTAAACTTGTTTTCCAATGCGGCAAACATGTTATACTCGGCGTCATCGGCATCAAAATTGCTCGCATCCTGAAGGCCGCTCGGTTCTCCAGGTATCATGAAGCCGTTCTTGTGTGCCGTCTTCTTAACATCTGATTTGTCGCTATGGCAGCCGAGACAAGTGCTGGTGCCGACGAAAGTTGCTTCGGTGGAGGGTTTGGTGGACACCGTGACCTCAACCACTTTATTCAGAGAATCGCCAGTCACCGGTACTCGGGTGAGGCTGCCGCCGGGCAGATGAGCGCTGTCGTCATCAGCCGGTTGTACATAGATAAAATACTTATCTGCTTCGCCCATGGCAAGGCCGGAAATCTCCGCCTTCCCTTGGTCGTCGGTGACCCACTTTTGGTATGTCGTTACACCGCCGCCGGACGGGGTAAAATTACCGTTGATCAGATCTTCAAGGGGCTCATCCACGGTAAGGGCTTCGGCAGAATAATTGCCGAACTCCTTATCGTCCCGGGAAATTGGTACGGCGGCAAGAGCTTCAACGTCCGCCACAGGAATAGCAAAGACAGTGGCCCCAACGATAGGTGCCCCCGAGGTATCCTTCACGGAAAAGTTCGGATCCGCTTTAGAGCTGCAGCCCAAAATACCGAAAACTGCTAATATAAGTAATGAGAAAAACAACAATAATTTTCTATACAATTTAATTTCCTCCCATACAGTAAATCATAGAATTATCTTGCTTTGTGAAAAAATCAACAAAAATTGGAGCAATCCTTTTTGCCTGAAAACCACCTCCTGAGAAGATTTTGCGACATCAGGGTCTTTCCTAAAGTAAAACCTATCAATAACTGTTTTGAAACGTCTTAGTAATTACTACCCCCTTTAGTTTGCTAACCTGATTATAACTGTTCTTAAAATCTTTAGCACGATGATGTTTGTCCTAATCGGCTAACATTTTGTCATAAATTCATCCTCACTTTTGCACTGGTTGTCATAATTTATCCAAAGAGTATGATGAACGAAGAAGTGAAATTGATTTCGATGCTTGAATCCTGCCAATCGTTTACTTAGATTGTGGTACATTTGTAAAAAAATAACTTAAAAAACTGTCAAATAACTGTCTTAAGTATAAATTCTGAAACATAAAATGCGTTGGAGGCTAATTAATAGATGTCTTAACTTCTAATAGGGAATTGAACCCTATCCAAGTTTTGCTGAAAAAGAGGTGAGCCATACGGAAAAGGAAACGGGAGGCACAGCAGTAATGCCGGCCAAAGAGCTCATAGAAATACCTGAAGAGGAACCGCCAGAAGAACCGCCAGAGGAACCGCCAGAAGAACCGCCAAAAGAACCGCCAAAAAAAACTGTAAAGCAGCTGACCCAACAATATAGAAAATTTCTTACTGGCGGAATAATCCTGCTTTTTACTTTACTTGTTATTTATTTGGGAGTGGCATATTATTTTAAAGACCATTTTTATTTTGGGACTGAAATCAATGGCATAGATGTTTCGGGGGAAACTGTAGAGGATGTAAAGGCACTAATGGCAGCGGAACTTAATGCTTATACCCTGAACCTGAAAGAACGGGAAGGTAAAACTGAACAGATAAAAGCCGGTGATGTGGGCTTACAATTTGCTTCAGAGGGAGAATTTAAAGAAATTAAAGACAGTCAGAGTTGCTTTAAGTGGATTTTAGGGTGTTTGCTAACTGAAGTCTCAAAAAAGGCAGTTATATTAAAATATGATGAGAAGTTGCTGCAGGAACGAATAGGCCGCCTATTATGTTTTAAGCCGGAAAATATAATTGAACCTGCAAATCCCGGCTTTAAATATGTGAATAACAGTTATGTAATTGTGGATGAAGTCATTGGAAACAAGGTGGATAAAGACCTGTTATACTCTCTGGCAGCGGATGCCATGTGTAATCTGAAAAACGAAATAGATCTGGAATCAAGGGGCTGTTATATAGAACCACAATATGATTCCAAGTCACCACAAGTCATAGAAGTCAAAAACACCCTTAACAGGTATATTGCCACAAAAATCACCTATACTTCCGGAGACATAAATAATACTCTGGACGGGTCCCGGATAAATGAATGGCTTGCAGTTGATGAAAATTTAAATATTACAGTCAGTGAAGAAAAGGTAAAGGGTTATGTGAGTGAACTTTCCGCTGCCTTTAACACAGTTGGTAAGACAAGAAGTTTTACTGCATCATCAGGAGAAACAATCACAGTCAGCGGCGGTGATTATGGAAGGTCTGTAAATAAAGTTGAAGAAACCCAATTCTTACTTTCTGCCATCAGCAAAGGGGAGACCATAACCAAAGAACCGGCATTCAATCAAAATACCTTTTCACAGGGCAATAATGATATCGGAAATACCTATGTGGAAATATCCCTGGCAAACCAGCATTTATGGTTTTACAAAAACGGCTCTCTAATAGTACAGGGAGATACTGTTACAGGAAATGTAAGTCAAAATTATGCAACCCGTAAAGGAGTTTTCCGTTTAAAATATAAATCAGGAAATGTAATCCTCAGAGGTCCGGATTACGCTGTCCATGTAGACTTCTGGATGCCCTTTGACGGTGGTATAGGGATGCATGATGCTACCTGGAGAAGTGCGTTTGGACGTAATATCTATCTGACAAACGGTTCACACGGCTGTGTAAATCTGCCATACAATGTGGCCAAAAAGATATTTAATAATATTACGCCAGGTACTCCTGTCATCTGTTATTAGCTACTTGCACAAAATCACTTACATGATATTTTAAGCCCCCTGTGAAAATTACTTCCAGGGGGTCATTTAACTTGGGGGTGGTTTTATGAACAATTTTGATTGACATTTACAGGTTACAAATGTAAACTATACTTACAGGTTACGTTTGTAACCTGTAAGACGGGTTGCCAATATAACCAATGTGGCGGGTTGTATAACCCAAAAGGAGGGGCAGATATGAGTAAATTAGTTTCCCGGATTACAGATTCTGAGCTGGAGGTTATGCGGGTTTTGTGGCAAGCTGATGGTGAACTTTCCCTGGCAGGCATAAGAAAAACCCTGGAGCAGACCAGTAACTGGGAAACATCTACAATAAAGACCCTGCTGCGCAGATTGTGCAACAAAGGGGTGGTTGCAGCAGCAAAAAAAGAAGTATATTATTACAAACCCCTGGTCAGTGAGGAGGAATACACCGAATATACAACTCAGAGCCTGATTGACCGCTTATACTCGGGCAGCGCCAAAAACCTGGTAGCATCCCTTTTGGGCAGCAAAAAGCTTGACGACAAAGAGATTGAGGAGCTGCGCACACTGTTTAAGGTAGGTGATGATAGGGATGAATGAGACAGTCAGGTTATTACTATCACTTTCCTTATCAGGGAGCATTCTCGGTCTGCTAATCCTGGCCCTTAAACCTCTGATAAAACACAGGGTCCCCAAATCAATCCAATACTATATATGGCTGATTGTGTTATTGAGGCTGGTGACCCCGTTTTCTCCGGAAAACAGCCTCATGAATGATGTGTTTTACAGCAGCGGTCCTGCAGGAGAGACCAATCCTGCAGGCGAACATAATCCTGAGGGAGTAAACAGTCAAACCGGTAACCAGTCCGGTATCCCCTCCGGTGTTCAGACTTCGGGCAGTACCGGTGAGTTTCCCGGAATTTCGTTGACATTACCCAATATTATGGAAAATGCAGCCCGCGGGGCTTATAACAATGATGTTGACCACAGCAGGTATCTTCAGGACTTATTAACCCAGTATATTATATACCTTTGGTTACTGGGGGTTGTCATCGCAATTACGGTAAACTTGGCCGGATATACGAGGTTTTTGAACTGCCTGAGGCAGGGATACAGGGAGGCCACGGATGATGAAAACAGCCTGCTGACCGCCTTATTAAAGGGCCGAAAACGGGTAAGGCTGCTGCGTAATAAGTTTGTGCCCACACCCATGTTAATTGGCATTTGGAGACCTTGTATAATTATTCCTGATGTTGATTTTGATGAAAAACAGCTGAAGAACATTTTACTGCATGAGGTCACACACCTGCGCCGTTTTGATATCCAGGTAAAATGGCTGACCATGACAGCTGCTTCCATTCACTGGTTCAATCCCCTGGTGTACCTCTTTAAGAGGAAAATCAATCAAGCCTGTGAACTGGCCTGTGATGAAGCGGTTATCAAAAATCTTAGTCCGGCAGAAAAACAGGCTTATGGTGACACCTTAATCTCTGTGATAGCAGAGCATAAGTACCCGGTGGGGGTTCTGCAGGCGACCATGAGTGAAGAAAAAAAGAGTTTGCAGGAAAGACTGGTGGCTATTATGAAGCACCATCAGAAATCTAGGCAGATAATTATTTTATCGGGGATTTTATTGGGAGTTTTCCTGTTCGGTGCGATATATCTGGGCGCCGGAGTGGGGAGTGGAGCAGCTTCACCGCCTAACCTGTATATTGCCGCAGAAGGGGAAAAAACCAAAGCAGCCCTTAAAGGCAGTTATTCCTGGACAAATGGTGAACGACACATTCAGGCCGATTCTGACCACCCCGTCAATTTCGCATATAGTCTTGATAACACTGTTTCCGTATCAGGTAAGGAACAGCTTATTCTTGGTACCCGGAAAACAAAAAATGATAAACAGTATGACTTTACCATTGAGGATTTAACTGTATATAAAGACAAACAGCCCGTAGATTTTGCGGGTGTGGAACCGGGCTTTATGAACGGAAGCCTATATCTTCAGGTGCCGCCGGACCCGGGAGAATACATCTATGTATTGAGATTAAACATTAAGGATGATAAGGGGAAGGCTAAGGGAACTGTCAGCTACGGATTTGTTGTCAGAGTAGATATGATGAACTATGATCTGGCTGAGCATCCCAGGGAAGTTATTGACCTGGTGGAAAATAACCTGGAAATTATCATGTCATCTCCTAAAGAATCATCTAACCCAATGGATTACATCAAAGCTCATCAAAACGAATACGAAACCATTATTAAATACAGCTATAGTTATAACAATGAAGAAGTACTAAAATACATGCTTTCTCAATTTGAAGAAGGTAATGCAGAAGGTTTGCGCGGGCATCTTTTGATGGGGCTCTGCAAGGAATTATTAGGTGAAAGAAATAATGTAATGGATGAAACTCTAACTCCGGCGGAGTGGTATGCACAGCTTAATGTGCGGCAGGAAGTGAGCCTTCCCGATTTTTCTTATGGTGGTACTGACCCTATTGAAAAGTTGGTTTATGAGACAGAAATTGAAAAGAACAAAACAAGCGGGCAGGGGTTCACCATAATTGCCCCCCATATTTTCGGAAGCTATGTGGAAGGTAATAAACTAAAGGTGTTTGTAACAACTTTTAGTTCCAGCTACAGACTATATGATAAGGTGCTGTCACTAGAGGGAGGGGGTATTATCCCTGTTGCCATAACCTATGTTAAAAATGCTGATGGCAGTTACTCGTTGGAAGATTATGAACCAGCTCAGGATGGAGCTTACTTTGCCGGTTCAATCAGAGAATTCTGTACCATGCCCACATCAGGTAAGAATATCAAAGGACTAGCCGGTGAAATCCTCCGCCACTATGGAGATTATGAAGATATTAAAAAACTGCAGCGGGAGAATTTAATCAGGCACCTGAAGGCAAACGGTCAGTATGGAGTGTCTTTGTATCAAAAACAGTATCAAAAACCGGCTGGGCTGATACCGCTTACTTGATACCTTTTGAGAACTCGAATTATTTCAAATAAGGCTTGACATTTTCTGTTAGTAGGTTTATTATTATTCTATCGACCGATGGTCGATAGAAAGGGAGTATGGTATGAAAACAGTTAAGGAAGGTGAAGTACGAAGACGAGAGATTCTGGTTGCAGCGCGGGAATTATTCATCAAGAAAGGTTATGAACAGACTTCTGTTAACGATATTCTAAAGATTGTGGATATAGCCAAAGGCACCTTTTACTATTATTTTGCTTCCAAGGAAGAAGTACTGGAGGCAATCATTCTTGATATCGTTGAAGAAGGGGCAAGGAGGGCAGAGAAGATCCTAAAGGATAAATCCATTCCTTTGGTGAATCGTATTATGATGGCGATAATGGCACAGGCTCCGGAGTTTGAAGGATCGGATGAGATTAAGGAAGAACTTCATAAGGTTGAGAATGCAAAGCTGGAACAGTTATATTTAAGGGCAATGCTTAAGCGTATGACCCCGGTTTTGCAAGAACCTGTTTTAGAAGGCATTGACCGGGATATTTTCCATCTGGAGTATCCGGCGGAATGCATAGAATCCATTTTGCTGTTGGGACATATGATGTTTGATTGCGATGTTTTCGAATGGAAAATGGAGGATTATCCAAGGAAAATACAGGCATTTTTGTGTAATGCAGAGAGAATGCTGGGGACAAAAGAAGGAGAACTTAAAGAATTTATACGGATGTTTGGACAGATGTCATAGATGAAGGACATATGCAAATTTTTTTTGCCCACCAACCGACCGAGGGTCGAGAAAGAATAACCGAAAGGTTTAAGGAGAGTAACAATGAATCAACGGGATGAAGTACTTTGGCGGATCATTATGACAGAAGGGTGATGATGATTCTCGGGGAATTGTTTTCCGGCCTTGGATTGGTTATCTGCCTCGTCTCCATTATGAGCGCAAATCCTTCAATTGCAGCAATCTGCGTTGGTGTAGGTGTCAGTTCGTTATTTACGGCTTTGATGGAACCGGCATTTAAGGCGACCATTACGGATTTATTATTGGAAGAAGATTTTGCTAAGGCGGGCGGAATGGTTCAAATAGCAAACAGTGCTAAACTTATAATTTCCCCGGCTATTGCGGGATTATTGTTACAGATTACGACTGTCAGTACCCTGATAATTATCGATATTCTTACTTTCATTACAACAGTATTTATTATTGCGGCTGTGAAGAAAGGCATGGTTACGAAACCCAGGGCAGATGCCGGTTTGAGCTTTCGCAGAGAATTGAAGGAAGGTATTGCTGCAATACGTGGGAAAAGCGGCATTGTGGCAATGATTGTGATCATGACTATCGCAGTATTCTGCCTTGGTTTCGTACAGATTTTGAGTAAGCCGCTCATACTTGCTTTCGCAGGTGAAACAGAACTTGGTATTGTTACGACAGTCAGTGCATTGGGCATGATGGCCGGAGGTATCGTAATCAGCTGCATGAAGAATGCAAAATCTTATGTGAGGATGCTTTCTCTCGGATTGTTCGGCTGTGGAATCTTTTTTGCCCTGATGGGAGTTAAGGAAAATTTGTTTTTAATTGCAGTTTTCGGATTCATGATGTTTGTATTTATGCCGGCTGTCCAGATTGGAGCAGAAGTCCTGATACGTAAGAATCTTGCCAATGAAGTACAGGGGCGCGCTTTTGGATTAATAAGTTTTATTACTCAGATGGGTTACATATTTGCTTATATACTGTCCGGAGCCCTTGCTGATTATGTTTTTGAGCCGTTTATGCGCGGTAACGGTTTGTTCGCGATAGAAATCGGAAAAGTAATCGGTGCCGGTGCGGGAAGAGGAATTGCGCTGCTGATCTTAATTGCAGGCATTGTACTGGCAATTCTCGGAATCGTTGTTTCCGGACTGAAGAGTGTAAAAACGTTGGAAAGGAGAATAAGAAAGAATGAAACTATTGCTGAATCTTGTCCGGAAGGACTTTAAGAGAAACAGGGTTATCACAACTGCCCTGGCGGTATTCCTGATTCTTTCGGCCCTTTTGATGGCAGGTGGCTTAAGGGTGGCAGGTATAATGATATCTTCACTGAATGGGTTAAATGAACTGGCTGTGCCGCCCGAATACCTGCAGATGCATAAGGGAACGTATGATGAGGAAGCGTTTCAGAACTTTGTGGAAACCCATGATTATATTAAGGATTCGCAGATAGTCAAGATGCTTGATATCAGAAATGCAAATATTATTTATCAGAGTGAAACGCTGGAAAATTGTCTGATGGATAACGGATTCGTTATTCAGAATGAAGGATTTGATTTACTCCTTAATATGGATAATGAAATTGCTGTTGTTCAGGATGGGGAAATCGGGGTTCCTGTTTATTATGCGGAGGAGCTTGGTATTCAGGTCGGAGATGTCATTACACTGCATGAAGGTGATTACCGTAAGGAACTGAGTGTATCAGCAATCATTCGTGACGCATCGATGAACGCGGCACTCACATCTTCAAAGCGTTTCTTAATCAGTCAGGCAGACCTTAATGAAATAAGTCTTCACATGGGAGTATGGGAATACTGTTTTGAATTCCTGTTAGAGGATGGTTCATCTACGGCGGTTTTGGAAAAGGATTATATTGATGCGGGCATGCCATCCAACGGTGTTGCGGTAACAGGCAGTCTTCTGAGTATGCTGAATAATCTTTCTCATGGTCTGGTAGCATTCATAATCATCGCAATCAGTATTCTTTTAATAATGATAGCAGTCCTGTGTCTATCTTATATTATTCGGGCAACCATGGCAGAAGAGAATTATACCATTGGGGAGATGAAAGCAATAGGATTTCCGGGAAAAGCAATTGAGAAGTTATATCAGATGAAATATATAATACTTGTGCTGCTAGCGGGAGTGATCGGTTATCTGGCAGCCATTCCGTTCGGAGATTTCTTTTCATCCTCGGTTATTATGTACTGCGGATATGGTACCGGCGAGTGGATGAAATGGTTATTTCCTTTCATCGGGGTAATCCTGCTCAGCCTGATTGTAATGCTCGGATGCCGCAGAATCATTCGCAGGAATCTGAAAAGTACTGTTATGGAACTGATGCGCGGGGAAGAGAAGATAAAGAGAGAAGGCCACTATTCTTTACCTTCCGCAGGATTGAAACATCGCAATCTAACGATAGCATGCGGTGAATTGAAATGTAAATGGAAGGAATATGCCGTTATCTTTTTCGTATTTATATTTTCGTCATTTTTGATTCTGCTTCCGATGAATATGAAGAATACGATTGAAAATCCGTCTTTCATTACTTATATGGGTGTAGCAGAATGCGATATTCGTATTGATATTCAATACAGCGAGAAACTGGCGGAACAAAAAGATGCCGTCCAATCCTATCTGGAGAATGATTCCGAAATTGAGAAGTATGCAATTTACCGGAATGGTTATGTGCAGCTTCAGAATGCGGATGGGGAATGGGAATACATCCGTGTGGAAAGTGGTGATGAATCTGTTTTTCCATTGGAGTATCTTGAGGGAAACGCACCGGATGACAGTAAAGAAATGGCGCTCTCTTATCTAAATGCTTCAGAATTAGGAAAAGAAGTTGGCGATTCCCTGAGGGTAACCTATCAGGGGGAAGAACTTTTATTTACCGTCTGCGGTATTTATCAGGATATTACATACGGTGGCAAGACTGGCAAAGCAGCCATTGATTTTGAGGAAAATGATGTGGAAGTCTATATTATTTATTTGGATGTCTACGACGGTGTCGCGATTGAGGAAAAGACGGATAAATTGAGAAGTATTCTGACAGACAGTAAAATAACTCCGAACAGTGAGTTCGTTTCGCAGACGCTTGGCGGTATTTCTGATAACATGAGCCTGGTGGAAGGTGCAGCCATCGTGATTTCATTGCTGTTAATCGTGCTGATTACCGTGATGATTTTGCAGCTAATCACAGCGAGGGAACACAGTGCAATCGCAATCAAGAAAGCAATTGGCTTTGCAAACAGGGACATCAGGATACAGTTCGGTATACAGATTCTTATGATTCAATTCGTGGCAATCGTTGTCGGAACGGTCCTCGCGAACTTTTTGGGAGAAGTTATTTTCGGATGGATGCTTTCTTTTATGGGCGTATCCAAAATAACGATGTTAGTTGAACCGGTTACGGCCTATCTGCTTTGCCCGGCAGCGCAGCTGCTGGTAGTGTTCATCACAGTGATTGTGGGAACCAAAGTTGTTAGAAACTATCATATCAGAGATCAAATAATAGAATAAGGAGTCGAGCCATGATAAAAGTTGAACAGATCAGTAAGTCATTTAAGGATACACAGATATTGCATGACATATCTTTTGAAATCAAAAAGGGAGATTTCGTTGCGGTTATGGGACCTTCCGGTTCCGGTAAGTCAACACTTCTCTACAGTATCAGCGGAATGGATAGCATTAGTGACGGCAGGGTATTGTTTGAAGAAATAAACATATCCGAAATGCAGGAGGATGAATTATCCGGATTCCGGCTGACCAAAATGGGATTCGTATTTCAGAATGCACAGATGTTAAAGAATCTTTCTGTCTTTGATAATATTACCTTGCCCGGTCTTGTAGCCAAAAAACAATCGGCAGATGACATCAGGAAACGTGCATCGGGATTAATGAAGCGGATGGAAATTGAAGGAATCGAAGAGCGTGATATCCGGGAAGTTTCTGGCGGACAGTTACAACGGGCTTCCATTTGCCGCGCCATGATCAATAACCCTGAAATTCTGTTTTTGGATGAACCGACAGGAGCTCTAAATTCCGGCGCCACGGATCAGGTATTGGCAATCCTGGAAGATTTGAATCGTGATGGAATGACCATAATGACTGTTACCCATGATCAGCGTGTCGCTGCCAAAGCAAGGAAAGTAATTTATATCAGGGATGGACAGATTGCTGCCAGTAAGGAATTCTCGGTATGTGCAGATCGTGAAAGGGAACTGGATGAATGGTTAAAAGGATTTCTGGTATTTGATTCTGTATCAAATTAAAATGTGCCAACAAAGATAGTCGTCATTGATGGAAAGTGCTATAGTCTCAGGAAGAGTGGATAAGACACTTGCGCCGAAAGATAATATTTCGAGAGCATAGGTTGCAGTGATAACTAAAAAGCTATTGCAAAAATGCGATTTGATATAGACTAAAGTGTGAAAAAATAATAATAAGATTTTACCACCTAATTTCAAAGTGGGTTTTATGTTCCCACAGACTGATGTTTGAGGGAACTTTTATGGGTGCGCCCTGAAAATTAGATGAAATTGGCTGCGTTTGATGGAATATCTAATATTATGGTATAATTAGCCGATGACAAATATGATGGCAGACACTGTTAAAGGAGACACAAAATTAATGTTATTTAAAGAATTGAAAATTATTGCTCCTATCCTGGAGGCCCTGGAAAAAGAAGGGTACACCGAACCTACCCCGATTCAGGAACAGGCTATTCCTGTTATACTTGACAAAAGAGACCTGATCGGATTAGCCCAGACCGGGACCGGTAAGACAGCCGCTTTTGCTGTTCCCATTCTGCAGATTCTCGAGGCTGGGTCTAAAGACGACCACGGGAGGCGCGCTATTAAAGCGCTGATACTGACTCCAACCCGGGAACTGGCCATACAGATTGGTGAGAGCTTTACGGCGTATGGCAGGCATCTTGGTCTACGGCATACTGTTATTTTTGGCGGAGTATCGCAAGTATTGCAGACCGGCGCTTTAAAGAAAGGTGTTGACATCCTTATTGCCACACCGGGCAGGTTGCTTGACCTGATGAATCAGAAATATATTAACCTGCATCATATCAAGCTATTCGTGCTTGATGAAGCTGACCGCATGTTGGATATGGGATTCTCCCATGATGTTAAAAAAGTAGTTGCCCACTTGCCGGAGAGAAGGCAAACCATACTATTCTCCGCCACTATGCCTCCGGAAATTGCTAAACTGGCTGGGGATATTTTAGAAAATCCGGTCAGGGTAGCTGTAACGCCCACCTCATCTACGGTAGACGCTATTGAGCAAACCGTATATTTTGTGGGGAAAAAGGATAAGAAACAGCTGCTGGTACACCTGCTCAAAAACAGAGCTGTTGTCTCCGCATTAGTATTTACCCGCACCAAGCATGGCGCCGACAAGGTAACCAGAAACCTGGTTAAAGCCGGGGTACAGGCCGAGGCTATTCACGGCAATAAATCACAGACGGCCAGGCAGCGGGCTTTGACAAAATTTAAAAACAGGGAGACCAGGGTTCTGGTGGCGACAGATATCGCGGCTAGGGGCATTGATATCGAAGAATTGTCTCATGTAATAAATTACGATTTGCCTAATGTGCCGGAAACGTATGTTCACCGCATTGGGAGAACCGGCAGGGCCGGTCTGGCCGGGGTGGCGCTTTCTTTTTGTGATCAGGAAGAAAAGGCGTATCTCAAGGACATCCAGAAGCTTATTGCCAAGCCAATACCGGTAATCGAGGATCACCCCTACCCCCTAAGTGAAGATTCGCTAATGCCCTCCAGGGATATTCCCCCGCAAGCGGCTGTGCGCCAAACCGGGAAAATCGGATATTTTAGGAGAAGCGGAAAAAAGATTAAATAGGGAAGGTAAAACATGTTGGCTAAACAATTATACATTACAGAAAAACCATCTGTGGCTAATGGCTTTGCAAACGTGTTAGGTTTAGAAATATCTAAATCTGATCGGGGAAGGGGCTATGCGGAAAATAATCAAGTGATTATTAGCTGGTGTTTTGGCCATCTTGTGACAATGGCATACCCTGAAGCCTACAATCCAGCCTATAAGTCATGGCGAGTGGAGCATCTGCCGATCATTCCCCAAGAATATAAATATATAGTCATTGATAATGCAGGCACAAAAAAACAGTTTGAAGTGATAAAGCAGCTGATGAACCGTCATGATGTGGATATGATTTACTCTTGTACAGATAGCGGGCGAGAGGGTGAGTATATCTTCCGCTTAGTTTATCAATTAAGTGGAACGAACAAACCTGCCAAAAGGGTGTGGATATCTTCCCAGACTGATGAAGCAGTAAAAAAGGGTATCGATGAAGCAAAAGATATCAGAGAGTACGATTCCCTATCCCAAGCAGCCTATTGCCGAGCTAAAGAGGATTGGCTCTTTGGCATGAATTTCAGCAGGATTTACACCTGTAAGTATGGCAAGGATTTATCAGCCCGTTTCAAAGAGAATAAGCGGTCGGTAATTGCCATCGGCCGAGTGATGACCTGTGTCCTGGGCTTAGTGGTGGAGCGGGAATTGGAAATCAGAAACTTTGTGCCTAAGGTTCATTATGGGGTTGTGGCCGAATTTCTTTCTTGCGAGAGTTGTATTTCCTATAAGGGTAAATGGCAGCCCAAGAAAAAAAGGGGGCCAGACCCAACAGAAGAACCTGAAAGCGAAGAAAAGTATCTCAGCCAAGAGGATGCACAAGAAATCATCGAAAGACTGAAGGGACAGGAGGCTGCAGTAAAAAAAGTAGAGGTTAAGGTAAAGAAGGAACAACCACCCCTGCTTTTTAATCTGGCCGAACTGCAATCGGAAGTTAATAAAAAATTCAAACTACCTGTAGATAAAACCTTGGAGATCGCTCAGAGCCTCTATGAGAAAAAGTTGATTTCTTACCCTAGAACCGACAGCCGGGTACTGTCATCTGATATTATTAAAGAAATCCCGAAAGTCCTTAATGGTTTGGCTGCTAATGCCGTGTTTAAGGACTTTGTGCTAAGGATTAAGGATTTTGGCAAGCTTGCTATTAATAAATCCACCAAAAGGTTTGTTAATGACAACAAGGTGACTGACCACTATGCTATCATCCCCACCTATGTGACGACTGATATTTCCAGGCTCGATGTAAATAGCCGGAATGTCTATAGCCTAATTGTGAAAAGGTTTCTTGCTATTTTCTACCCGCAGGCGGAGTATAATACCGTGAAGGTAGAGACGGAAATTACAGGAGAAATTTTTGTAACCAATTCCAAAACCATGAAAGAGCCAGGCTGGAAAGAGGTCTATGAAGTTACGCCTGCAAAAAACGGAGAGGTGATTTCCACTTCACCTCTGCATTTGCTCATTAAAAAGGAAAAGTGTGCTGTAACGGCCTTTGATTTAGAACAGAAGGAAACGAAGCCACCTTCCCGCTTTTCCGATGCCTCCTTGGTGCTAACCATGGAAAAAGCGGGGAAGTATATCGAAAACGAAGAGCTTAGAGAGCAGATCAAGACATGTGGTATAGGGACTTCAGCCACACGTTCCGGGATTATTAAAAAGCTTAAGGATATTGGCTATATTAGAATTAATCCTAAGACTCAGGTTGTTTCACCTGAGCCCAAAGGGGAAGCGATTGTTGATTTTGTTCGCTTATCAGCAAAGGAACTGTTGAATCCTATCCTGACTGCAAGTTGGGAAAAGGGCTTGTTCATGATTCAAAATAACGAGACTACAAGGGAAGTTTTTGAAGAGAAGTTGAACAGCTACATTACTCGAACCATTGAAAAGGTGAAGAAGAATAGAGGGGAACTAAGGTAAGGGTGACAAATATTGGGGAATTGGGATTGCTTCGATTTGATAAGCAGGTGATAATGATGGCGATTAATTATCAGCAGTGTCCAAAATGTGGGAGGAAATTGGTAAATAAAAGCGAAATATAATATTTATTGTAAGTTTGTAAAACTATGGTCTGGAAAACGAATTAGAAGGGTTGACAATCAATGAAATATTATGCCCACTCGGCTGATAATCCCGAAAAACCATGGCAAACTATAGTTGAGCATTTGGAGAAAACTGCTAATATGGCAGGAGAGTTTGCTGCAGAATTTAATGCTGAAGAGTTTGGCTACGTATGTGGGATGCTGCATGATTTAGGAAAGTATTCAACAAAATTTCAACAAAAACTGCAAGGGGCTATTTTAAGTGTTGATCATTCTACGGCGGGAGCGCAGGAAGCTGTGAATCTGTATGGCGAAGCCCTGGGTAAACTTCTGGCTTATTGTATAGCTGGCCATCATAGTGGGTTATCTGATTATGGTACTGCGGCATCTACCGAAGGAACTCTATTTGCTAGGCTTAACAAGATAATAGAGGATTATAGTGCATATAAAAATGAATTAAATTTGGTTTCAGCTAAAACGCTGCTTAACTTGCCAATTAAACCCATTGATGAATATCAGGGCTTTACATTGGCTTTTTTTATTAAGATGATTTATTCTTGCTTAGTAGATGCTGACTTTATTGATACTGAGAGTTATATGTCTGATACCTTAAAACCTCGCGGAAATAATACTTCAATTTCTCAATTAAACGATGTATTTAATAAGTTTTTATCGGATATGACCTTTAATAAAACGAAAATCAATATTAAGCGCAAAGAAATCTTGGAGCGGTGTTTAAGTATGGCTAAATCAGCCACTGGATTGTATTCGCTTACTGTCCCGACTGGAGGAGGAAAGACATACTCTTCTCTTGCATTTGCATTAAATCATTCAATATCAAATAATCTTAAAAAAATTATTTATGTAATACCGTATACCAGCATTATTGAACAAAATGCAAAGGTGTTTAAAGATGCTTTAGGTGATGAAAACGTTTTAGAGCATCACAGCAATTATCAGTTTGACAACAAGGATTTCGAGGATATTCAGGCTATTAACGAAAAATTGAAGTTTGCATCGGAAAATTGGGATATTCCAATTGTGGTTACAACAAATGTCCAATTCTTTGAGTCTTTATTTTCGAACAGAAGCTCGAAATGTAGAAAAATTCATAACGTGGCAAAAAGTGTTATTATATTTGATGAAGCCCAAATGCTGCCTATTCAGTTTTTGAAACCATGTCTTTTAGCGGTGTCTGAGCTTGTAAAGAATTATGGCTCTACTGCTGTCCTTTGTACGGCTACACAACCCTCAATAAATGAATTACTTCCTTCTTCTGTTAAGTCAATAGAAATAATGGATAATCCAAAGCAACTATATGATGATTTTAAAAAAGTAAAAGCTGTTAAAAAAGGTGAGATGGATGACGACACTCTTGCCGGTGAAATCAACAGACTTGAACAGGTGCTTTGCATCGTAAATACAAGAAAGCATGCAAAAGAGATTTACAACAAATTAAAAGGCAATGTCTTTCACCTTAGTACTTTGATGTGTCCGGTTCACAGGCAAGAGACACTTGCAGAAATTAGACAACGTCTAAAAGATAAACAGCCATGTAAAGTTGTATCTACACAACTTATTGAAGCGGGTGTTGATATTGATTTTCCAGTGGTTTATCGTTCTATCGCCGGTATTGATTCTATAGTACAATCTGCGGGCAGATGTAACCGTGAAGGCCGTTTACCGACAGGAAATGTCTTTGTATTTAAACCTGTTTCAGAATATGCCAAAATTAAAGGCTATTTAGAAAGAACTGCCAAGGTTGCGGATATGGTATTTAGAAGATATGATGATCCAATCTCTTTAGATGCCATTGACTATTATTTTAAGATGTTGTTTGACGTTGAGGGAGAACAAGCCATAGATAAAAAAGATATTATAGCCTGCTTTGAACAAAAAAGTAGTCAGTTGGAATTTAATTTTCAAACAGCAGCAGAGAGATTTAAACTAATTGAAAGCAACACATACTCTATTGTAATTCCTTATAATGAAGCTGCTAAAAAGTTGTTGAACGAAGCGCAATTCAGCCCATATCCGCGTGGTGCAGCAAGGAAACTGCAGCCGTATACTATATCGGTTTACGAATATGAATTCAAAACACTGCTCAAAAATGCTGCATTAAAAACAATTAACGATAATTTTACTGTTCTCGATATTTTTGAAAAAAATTATGACCAAAGTACCGGTCTTATTATACCAAAAGATACCTATGGTGAAGCTATATTCGCATAGGGGAAAGGAGGGTGAGAGATGGGATACGGAATTAAATTTAAGGTGTATGGAGATTATGCTTGTTTTACAAGGCCTGAAATGAAGGTTGAACGTGTCAGCTATGATGTTATCACTCCGTCAGCCGCAAGAGGAATTATTGAAGCAATATACTGGAAACCGGCAATAAGATGGGTTATAGACAGAATTCATGTTATCAACGAAATCAAATTTACGAATGTAAGGCGGAATGAAGTTAGCCAAAAGATTTCAAGTAGTAATGTAAAAAAAGTTATGAATGGTGGCAATTCAGAGTTATATCAAATAGCTCCGGAAATTAGACAGCAGCGAGCATCTATGATACTAAAGGATGTCTGCTATATTATTGAAGCACATTTTGAAATGACTGAAAAGGCCGGTGCAGAAGATACCCCAGAAAAACATTATAACATTGCACTTAGGCGAATGCGACAAGGACAGTGTTATCATCAACCATGCTTTGGGACAAGGGAATTCGCTGCAAACTTTGAAATAGTAGAGAATGAAGTTCCAATAAGCGCATACAGTGGTGAAGTAGATTTAGGCTGGATGCTGTGGGATATTGATTTTCAAAATGATATGACACCAATATTTTACAGAGCAATTATGAGAGAAGGAATCATTGATGTTAAAGACCTATTGAAAGTGAGGTGACAAATAAATGATCATCAATGCGTTAAATAAGTACTATGAAATACTTGCAGGGGATAAAAAGAGTGGAATCCCGTTGTACGGTTACAGCAGTGCGAAGGTTGGTTTTGCTCTTAATATTTCAGAGGCGGGAGAATTGCTTGATGTTATCCCGTTGAAAGTGGAAGAACAAGTTGGTACTAAAACAAAATTGTTTTTGCGAATGTTGATAGTACCGGAACAAAAGCTTCGATCCTCTGGGATTGCGCCAAATTTTTTATGTGACAATAGCACATATATTCTGGGGATTGACAAAAAAGGTAAACCTCAACGGTCAAAAGATGCTTTTACAGCATTTAAGGACTTACACAATAGAGTTTTAAATTATGCTGTAGGATACGCAGCAAAAGCTATTTTGGCTTTTTTAGATAACTGGAATATAAACGAAGCAAAAAATCATCCTGTTTTAATAGATTATTTAGAAGAAATTTTAGAAGGAAGCAATTTAGTCTTTAAGTTAGATGGGGAAGTAGGCTATATACACAATGATTTAGAGATTAAAAAACTATGGGAAGAATACAACTCAAAAGGTGAAGATGATATAACAGGACAATGCCTAATAGTTGGGGAGAATACTTCAATAGCGAAGCTGCACCCAATTATAAAAAATGTAAAAAATGCTCAATCAAGTGGCGCATCAATAGTATCATTTAATGCAAATGTTTATGAATCCTATGGTAAAGAAAATGGCTATATTTCGCCTGTTGGCAAATATTCAGCATTTGCATATACGACAGTTTTAAACCATATGCTTTCACGTCAAAAGCAAAAGATTCAAGTAGGGGATGCAACTACAGTATTTTGGGCCGAAAGTCCTGAAGAAATATATCCGGATCTGGCGGCTGAGTTTTTCAATCCTTCTGTTGCTCTACAAGGAAAAGAAAGTAAAAATGAACATAAACGCGATGCACATATTGAAGAGTTGGTTAAAGATGTTTTGTTAAGAGCAAAGGCGGGTATGAGAATTAATGATTTAAATGGAGAAGTGAATCCACAAACCAGATTTTACATTTTAGGATTATCACCAAACGCCAGTCGTATTTCAATCAGGTTTTTCCATTCCGATAGCTTTGGCGGATTTATAGAAAAGACTGCTCAGCATTATAAAGATATGGAACTGGTAAAAGATTTTGACAATAAACCGGAAAATATACCTATATGGATGATACTTGGAGAAACTGTTTCACCTAGAAGCAGAGATAAGGATGCGGTCCCTCTTTTAGCAGGTGCTGTTATGCGCTCTATCATAAGTGGAACGCCATACCCGGCATCGCTTTTTAATGCTGTTATGATTAGAGTAAGAGCTGATATGGATGATAAGGATAAAAATATTCATAGGGTGAACTATGTTAGAGTTGCCATAATCAAAGCCTATCTACTAAGAAATACCAGAATATATAAACACAAAAATTTGGAGGAGGTTTTAACGGTGAGTCTAAACGAGCAATCAACCAATGTCGAGTACTTACTGGGACGACTTTTTGCTGTACTGGAAAAAGCACAACAGGATGCAAACCCCGGTATAAACGCAACCATAAAAGACCGCTATTTTGCATCAGCATGTGCAACTCCCGCAGCAGTATTTCCAATACTACTAAGGCTTGCACAACACCATATTTCGAAGTCAGATTATGGTTATGCAATTGACCGAAAAATTGAGCCCATTATGAATAAAATAACTAAATTTCCGTCTCATTTGACACTTGAGCAGCAAGGAGTATTTATATTAGGATATTATCACCAAAGAGTTGCATTATTTCAAAAAGTCGATAAAAAAGAAAAAGAAAATTTAAAATTGGAGGGATTATAAAATGAGTGAAATTATTAAAAATCGTTATGAGTTTGTAGTTTTATTTGATGTTGAAAACGGAAATCCAAACGGTGACCCTGACGCGGGAAATATGCCAAGGATTGATGCTGAAACTGGGTATGGGATTGTAACAGATGTATGCATTAAAAGAAAAATCAGGAACTATGTTGAGGTTGTGAAAGACGATAGTGAGGGATATAAAATTTATGTTAAAGAGGGTGCAGTGCTTAATAAACAGCATGAAACAGCCTATATCGGATTAGGTGTTGACCCCAAAGATGAAAAAGCGGCAAAACAAAATCGTGAGCCACTTAGAGATTTTATGTGCAAAAACTTTTTCGATGTCCGGGCATTTGGCGCAGTTATGACTACAAAGGTTAATTGTGGACAAGTTAGAGGACCTATTCAAATTAATTTCGCAAGAAGTATAGATCCTATTGTTGCACAAGAAATAACAATTACCCGGATGGCTGTAACAACTGAAAAGGATGCTGAAAATAAGACAAATGAAATGGGCAGGAAGCATATTGTCCCATATGCACTATATAAGACAGAAGGTTATGTTTCCGCAAACCTGGCAAGAAAGACAACCGGTTTTTCAGAGGAAGACTTAGAGTTACTATGGGAATCCGTAATAAATATGTTTGAACATGACCATTCAGCTGCCAGAGGTAAAATGGCAGTACGGAAGCTAATAATATTTAAGCATGACAGTGAACTTGGTAACGCTCCCTCAAACAAGTTATTTGAATTAATAAGTGTTAAAAGAAATGAAAGTGAAAGACCTGCTCGTAATTATAATGATTACAATGTAAAAATTGATATGTCAAAAGTACCTGAGGGCGTATCTGTTATTGAGAAGTTATGATACCGAAATACAATGATGAAGATCTTTTAGCTTTATCTGGGATTCAACATTTTGCCTATTGCCCAAGACAATGGGCTTTGATACATATTGAAAAACAGTGGAGTGAAAACCTGCGTACAGTTGAAGGGAGACAATTGCATGAACGTGTTGATAATCCAGATTTTTTTGAAGCCAGAGGTGGGATTTTAACAACACGTTCAGTGCCTCTTTCTTCTTATGTGCTCGGTTTCTATGGTGTAGCTGATGTAGTTGAATTTTATGCTATCGAGGAAAAAGGTGTAACATTAAATGGACGTGAAGGACAATGGTGCCCCCTTCCTGTTGAGTATAAGAGGGGAAGACCCAAAAAAGACATTATTGACGAGGTGCAACTTTGCGCCCAGGCAGTTTGTCTTGAGGAAATGCTTTGCACTACTATTGAGCATGGATATCTCTTTTATGGAGAAACAAAGCATAGAACCAAAGTAATGTTTTGCGAGGAACTTAGGCAGCAAGTTCTAAAGTTTTCTGAACAAATGCACAGTTTGTTTGATAAACAAATTACGCCCAAAGCCAGTGCCACTAACAAAAATTGTAAGTCCTGCTCCCTTGTTGGTATTTGTCTTCCTAAAGTTGGTACCAAACAAGCAAATGTTAATGGTTACATCAAAAAATATTTAGGGCAGGAAAAATCATGAAGAAATTACTGAATGTTTTATATGTAACTACGCCAGATTCATATTTATCCTTAGATGGTGAGAATATTGTGATTTCAATGGGTGGCAGTGAAAAGTTTCGTTTGCCAATTCATAATATTGAAAGTATTGTATGTTTTGGTTATTTGGGAGTAAGTCCCGCTTTGATGGGATTTTGTGCGGAAAAAGGCGTTGGGCTATGTTTTGTGAGTCTCTATGGCAAGTTTTTAGCTCGTGTATCCGGCGGTGTATATGGAAATGTGCTGCTAAGAAAAAAGCAGTTTCGTGTTTCAGATATTGAAGGTGATTGCATACCAATAGCTATAAATTGTATTACGGGTAAGTTAGTAAATTCCAGAGTCGTAGTTGAACGGGGGATTCGAGATCATGCTGAACAGGTAGATATTACTGCTCTTAAACAAGCATCTTCATACCTGAAAAATTCCACGATACGGTTGCAGAGTTGCAACACTTTAGATGGAATACGAGGTATTGAAGGTGATTGTGCCAAACTATACTTTAGGATTTTTAATGAGTTGATTTTACAGCAAAAAGAAAGTTTTTTCATGCATGGTAGAAACAAAAGACCTCCATTAGATAATTTAAATGCTTTGCTTTCTTTTCTTTATACACTGCTAGCCCATGATATACAGTCAGCACTAGAAACTGTAGGGTTAGATCCATATGTGGGTTTTTTGCATAGGGAACGGCCTGGAAGAGCATCACTTGCATTGGATATTATGGAAGAATTCCGAGCTTTTTTTGTTGACAGATTAGCACTTTCTTTAATTAACAGAAAGCAAATCACCACAAAAGGATTTACTGTTAAAGAAAGTGGTGGAGTAATGATGGATGCGGATACAAGAAAAGAGGTTTTAATCGCTTGGCAGAAAAGAAAACAGGAGAAAATAACTCACCCATTTTTGAACGAAAAAATCAGTATAGGTCTATTACCATATGTTCAAGCATTATTATTAGCAAGGCATTTAAGGGGTGACCTGGATGCATATCCGCCATTTTTTTGGAAGTAGGTGATAGAATATGATGGTATTAATAACTTATGATGTTAACACGGAAACTAATGCGGGTAAAAAGCGCTTAAGGCAGATTGCAAAACAATGTGTAAATAAGGGCCAAAGAGTTCAAAATTCTGTTTTTGAATGTTTAGTAGACCCCGCCCAATTTTCGGAGTTGAGAAATAAATTAGAGAAAATAGCAGAACCTTCTACAGATAGTTTGCGGTACTATTTTTTGGGTGAAAAATGGAAAAAACGTGTCGAGCATTTTGGAGCCAAAGTTGCATATGATCCTGAAGGAATATTGATTACTTAATATTTATTAATTTGCGAACCTATTGCTAACATGTTTTTTCTGGGGGATTCGCAGTTCTTAGTGTGACTAAGCAATTAGCATTATTTTTAGAATTAGTTTTATCTATTTTGTAGATTAATTGATACGTTCGCAAAAGTTGTTTATCACTCATTGATATAGTAGATTTTTTTGTGTATACTGTCGCACCCCCTGCGGGTGCGTGGATTGAAACTCCAGAGTGTTACCAAGATTATCTTTTAACACTGGTCGCACCCCCTGCGGGTGCGTGGATTGAAACCTGTGGATTGCTGATAAACCCGGCCTCAATGAGGGTCGCACCCCCTGCGGGTGCGTGGATTGAAACAAAACTACTGGCTGAGCTAACTGAAAAACGGTTCGTCGCACCCCCTGCGGGTGCGTGGATTGAAACATTATCACCTTGCAGCCAAAAGCGACCAGAAAGGTCGCACCCCCTGCGGGTGCGTGGATTGAAACCTCTTGGGGATTGCTAATAAAGCCGGCTTCAATCAAGTCGCACCCCCTGCGGGTGCGTGGATTGAAACAGTGTCTGAATAATTGGCTGCCACTGTAAGTATCCCGTCGCACCCCCTGCGGGTGCGTGGATTGAAACATCATAGGCAGAATCGAGCCTGTATATGGGATCAGTCGCACCCCCTGCGGGTGCGTGGATTGAAACATTAATCTTATAAGAGGAAGTTTCTTTATCGTAAGTCGCACCCCCTGCGGGTGCGTGGATTGAAACTCCTGCAGTTTGGCAACAATGTTTTTGATTACTGGGTCGCACCCCCTGCGGGTGCGTGGATTGAAACCGTCAGAAGTCGAAGCGTTTGTGGAGGCATGGGTTGTCGCACCCCCTGCGGGTGCGTGGATTGAAACCTTCAGGGCGGTTTCGTCAACCGCACCTTCTTTGGTGTCGCACCCCCTGCGGGTGCGTGGATTGAAACCAGTGCGTTGCACGTCTCTACAAAATCCATCCTGGGTCGCACCCCCTGCGGGTGCGTGGATTGAAACGATGACAGAAGCTAAAACCAATAAGGGCGAACGACGTCGCACCCCCTGCGGGTGCGTGGATTGAAACCGTCCGATAGGATCATTTTCCTCTGCTGTTACCGGGTCGCACCCCCTGCGGGTGCGTGGATTGAAACTGGTGGGCAGCTGATGTTTATGCCCTCCTCAAACGTCGCACCCCCTGCGGGTGCGTGGATTGAAACCAGCGTTAGCGCTTCGGCAATATCTCTCATTATCAAGTCGCACCCCCTGCGGGTGCGTGGATTGAAACACCAGATATCTGGAAGCCCTGGAGGGCAAGGATAGTCGCACCCCCTGCGGGTGCGTGGATTGAAACCATGGCATTACTCCTCGTACCAAATAATAAACTCGTCGCACCCCCTGCGGGTGCGTGGATTGAAACCTTTGGCGATACTGTAGTAAAAACCGGCGCCACGTCGCACCCCCTGCGGGTGCGTGGATTGAAACATCTTTAAGCCCTGGAGGGATAAGCACCTTTAGCGTCGCACCCCCTGCGGGTGCGTGGATTGAAACCGATGGTTTATCAGTTAACGTTGTAGACGAAACCGTCGCACCCCCTGCGGGTGCGTGGATTGAAACCAAGTCGCCGTCACCCTGGATGGTTACGGATGTTGTCGCACCCCCTGCGGGTGCGTGGATTGAAACTTGAGAAATATCGAACTAAAGCTCTTCGTTAGTGGTCGCACCCCCTGCGGGTGCGTGGATTGAAACATCAATGCTGCCTTAATTTGAGCCGATACTGTTGTCGCACCCCCTGCGGGTGCGTGGATTGAAACAGGGCTACAATGAGGATACGGAAGGTATCTACCTGTCGCACCCCCTGCGGGTGCGTGGATTGAAACCCCGTCTGCTCCCGTGCCGACGACGTCCCCATAAATGTCGCACCCCCTGCGGGTGCGTGGATTGAAACCGGGCTGATTTTGGCTTATCTAACCGAGTAAATCGTCGCACCCCCTGCGGGTGCGTGGATTGAAACAAGGTGTTCGTCTTGGGTGTCGCCAGCAAGGTAAGTCGCACCCCCTGCGGGTGCGTGGATTGAAACGATGTAAACTCAGCCAGGTCCAATATCGGGTAAAGTCGCACCCCCTGCGGGTGCGTGGATTGAAACGCCTAAAAGCCTGCCTAAATGTATCCTAATCACTCGTCGCACCCCCTGCGGGTGCGTGGATTGAAACCCTAACTTTAGTCTCATAATAAGACTTCATATCCTCGTCGCACCCCCTGCGGGTGCGTGGATTGAAACCCCAGCTACTACTTGGGCAAATTCCCAAACAAAGTCGCACCCCCTGCGGGTGCGTGGATTGAAACCGGATGTCATACAGCAGCTCCCCGTCTTTTTTGATGGTCGCACCCCCTGCGGGTGCGTGGATTGAAACGTTGTCAGCATCATCGGAACCAATAGGCTGGTTAGTCGCACCCCCTGCGGGTGCGTGGATTGAAACACGCCCTGATTACCCACGGATGAACCCGCTAAAGGGTCGCACCCCCTGCGGGTGCGTGGATTGAAACCGTCTATAATTTGGCTAATGTTATTTAGTTTTGAGTCGCACCCCCTGCGGGTGCGTGGATTGAAACTTAAGCCCCGCATACTGTTTGGCTGTGTGCTTAGGTCGCACCCCCTGCGGGTGCGTGGATTGAAACATCTTTGCTGTTACCGTTTGTGTAAGTTCTGGGTCGCACCCCCTGCGGGTGCGTGGATTGAAACAGGAGGTAAAGCATTTATTGAGCTCCGGCGCGGTGTCGCACCCCCTGCGGGTGCGTGGATTGAAACTTGTAAATACTGGATTGCGTTTTTTACGTCCGCACGTCGCACCCCCTGCGGGTGCGTGGATTGAAACCCATAAAACTACAATATCATGATGGCGAATATTGTCGCACCCCCTGCGGGTGCGTGGATTGAAACCATACTTGAAAAACTTGAAAAAGCAGGTGCGGACGTCGCACCCCCTGCGGGTGCGTGGATTGAAACTATCCTTGTCATGTGGCAGGGTTTGGGAAGGGGATGTCGCACCCCCTGCGGGTGCGTGGATTGAAACAATACCTCTCAGAGCCTCCAAATTGCCCTGTAGGTCGCACCCCCTGCGGGTGCGTGGATTGAAACCTTGTCAATAAACAAAAAGCAATACTAGCTGATGTCGCACCCCCTGCGGGTGCGTGGATTGAAACACAATATGCCATATTAAAGACTTATTACCGTAATTGTCGCACCCCCTGCGGGTGCGTGGATTGAAACCCGATGCAGCCCCGGCAGGGGCCGGGACATCTGCAGTCGCACCCCTGCGGGTGCGTGGATTGAAACATAGTAATGTCAATTAGTTTGTCGCGGGTCTTTAGTCGCACCCCCTGCGGGTGCGTGGATTGAAACTTCTTGCATCCAGTAGATTGACCGATAGAATATTGTCGCACCCCCTGCGGGTGCGTGGATTGAAACTCATCTTTTTTAATTTCATCCTGGGGGTCATTCTGGTCGCACCCCCTGCGGGTGCGTGGATTGAAACCTGGGTAGTTTGGTGAGACAGGATGTAGCGTGGTGTCGCACCCCCTGCGGGTGCGTGGATTGAAACATCACAGAATCAATTATATGGTAGTTTATTTAGGTCGCACCCCCTGCGGGTGCGTGGATTGAAACCGTTTGGTTTGGATTCCGAGCCTCAATGCGAATGTCGCACCCCCTGCGGGTGCGTGGATTGAAACAGATGTCATACCAGGCTGGAATTCTCCGTGTTTAGTCGCACCCCCTGCGGGTGCGTGGATTGAAACCATTTTAGCGGCCTATAATATCCCAGGTAAAAAACGTCGCACCCCCTGCGGGTGCGTGGATTGAAACTGGTAGGTCAAGCATTTCAGACTTTAGCCGCCGTCGCACCCCCTGCGGGTGCGTGGATTGAAACGGACAATATTACTGCGCAGGTCATAACAATGGTGTCGCACCCCCTGCGGGTGCGTGGATTGAAACATATGTTCAAACGTAAATATATATTTGACTGTGGTCGCACCCCCTGCGGGTGCGTGGATTGAAACTCTGTTAGAGATTCTATGAGAACGGAATTCAGGAGTCGCACCCCCTGCGGGTGCGTGGATTGAAACATAATGTAGCCTCCTTTTATTTTCGGGTTAAGCGGTCGCACCCCCTGCGGGTGCGTGGATTGAAACTCACCGGCTCAAATTAATTACATGAAGGCCAAGTCGCACCCCCTGCGGGTGCGTGGATTGAAACACTGGAAACAGCCTTTGAAGCATGCAGTATCGACGTCGCACCCCCTGCGGGTGCGTGGATTGAAACATATCTTTAAGAGCTGCGTCCCGCTCCCGGTCTTCGTCGCACCCCCTGCGGGTGCGTGGATTGAAACAACTAGCCCACCTAACACCTTGGTAGCCAGTTGCGTCGCACCCCCTGCGGGTGCGTGGATTGAAACTAGGTAACAGTGATGGCAAGTAATTAACCGCTGAAGTCGCACCCCCTGCGGGTGCGTGGATTGAAACCAAATGAGCGAAGAAGATTCCCACAAGTATTGGAAGTCGCACCCCCTGCGGGTGCGTGGATTGAAACACTGTTACAGTCACCGCTCCAGCCGATTGTGTAAGGTCGCACCCCCTGCGGGTGCGTGGATTGAAACCATACACACAGCACACCGCACACAAGCCCACTAAGTCGCACCCCCTGCGGGTGCGTGGATTGAAACATGGTATCATGGGTCAAGAACAGAAAATTCCCGGTCGCACCCCCTGCGGGTGCGTGGATTGAAACTCCAGTTCATCCACATCATCGGCATCATATATTGGGTCGCACCCCCTGCGGGTGCGTGGATTGAAACAAGAAATTTGGCTGCCACATCCCCAAACCGGACCCGTCGCACCCCCTGCGGGTGCGTGGATTGAAACACAAAGAGAGCTGGCATTAATGACAGGGATATCGTCGCACCCCCTGCGGGTGCGTGGATTGAAACCAAATAAGGAGTCACTGAAGTTTTCCATCTGCCTGGGTCGCACCCCCTGCGGGTGCGTGGATTGAAACTCCACCACCTTTTTAGTGGGCCACCCCAGGTAAATAAGTCGCACCCCCTGCGGGTGCGTGGATTGAAACTCTAGCAACAACAGTATCGGCAGTTGTGGCAATAGTCGCACCCCCTGCGGGTGCGTGGATTGAAACTTGACATACCAGGTCCACTGGTGGAGACCGGTAGTCGCACCCCCTGCGGGTGCGTGGATTGAAACTTGTTGGTAAAGTCAACAGTTTACAGTTTACAGAGTCGCACCCCCTGCGGGTGCGTGGATTGAAACCACTGCTTTGATTGCTGTAACCGATTGTACCACCGTCGCACCCCCTGCGGGTGCGTGGATTGAAACCCGCCCAGACATGAAAACATTGTCAACTGTGCCTGTCGCACCCCCTGCGGGTGCGTGGATTGAAACACGATTTTAATTAACCTTTTACTCATTTTAAAAGTCGCACCCCCTGCGGGTGCGTGGATTGAAACTAAGAAAAGCTGATAATGGCGGGGCTATGATATGGTCGCACCCCCTGCGGGTGCGTGGATTGAAACCGGGTAGAGTACACGGCATAAGCACACCCCAGGGCCGTCGCACCCCCTGCGGGTGCGTGGATTGAAACTGACATGATCTCTTTGCCCATATACGGGGCCTTGTCGCACCCCCTGCGGGTGCGTGGATTGAAACGATGCTGTAGCCCTCTGCGCCCATGACAACACCGTCGCACCCCCTGCGGGTGCGTGGATTGAAACTTACAAACTTTCATTCGGACCACTCCTTTGCTTTGTCGCACCCCCTGCGGGTGCGTGGATTGAAACCTCCCGGGCATTTACGCGACGTGTGATGACAGCCCGTCGCACCCCCTGCGGGTGCGTGGATTGAAACTACCAGGCCGGTACAAACGAAGTTGATGAAGTCCGTCGCACCCCCTGCGGGTGCGTGGATTGAAACAGAACTACGAGTTGGTTGTGCTATAAGAATCATTGTCGCACCCCCTGCGGGTGCGTGGATTGAAACGTTTGTGTCGAATATGATATTATTCGCTCATAAGTCGCACCCCCTGCGGGTGCGTGGATTGAAACAGGCCCTCAAGGAAGCCGCTGTTCAAGACGACCGTCGCACCCCCTGCGGGTGCGTGGATTGAAACAACCAAAGCATATCAGAACAGACGCAAACGGCAAAAGTCGCACCCCCTGCGGGTGCGTGGATTGAAACTGGAAATAATCAGGCCGATTGATGTTTTTTCTCTAGTCGCACCCCCTGCGGGTGCGTGGATTGAAACTAATGGTGGATACCCCAAAATGGCCAGCTTTTGATGTCGCACCCCCTGCGGGTGCGTGGATTGAAACTGATACCAATAGCAGACAAATAACCAAAACAACTGGTCGCACCCCCTGCGGGTGCGTGGATTGAAACTTGATATAGCAGATACTATGATAACATTCTACAAGTCGCACCCCCTGCGGGTGCGTGGATTGAAACTTATTGTATGTGCCAGTCTTAGGGTTTTTGCCAAGTCGCACCCCCTGCGGGTGCGTGGATTGAAACTATCCACTCAATCCTACCCAGGTCGCGTTTCTACGTCGCACCCCCTGCGGGTGCGTGGATTGAAACTCATAGAGGCCGGGTTTATATCGAATCCCCAGGTCGCACCCCCTGCGGGTGCGTGGATTGAAACTTCCTGGCACAGCCCAACATAGAAGTGAAGCAGGTCGCACCCCCTGCGGGTGCGTGGATTGAAACACCCCCAAAATTTAACACTATAAGGAGGAATTACGTCGCACCCCCTGCGGGTGCGTGGATTGAAACCGGTCTCCTTTGCAATCTGGTGCCGGTTGATTCTCGTCGCACCCCCTGCGGGTGCGTGGATTGAAACTAATGCTTGTTTGCGTGTCACTGATAAACCCCTCGTCGCACCCCCTGCGGGTGCGTGGATTGAAACTATTTTGTTGATGTTGTTCTGCATTTCCTGGCGGGTCGCACCCCCTGCGGGTGCGTGGATTGAAACCCAAACCTGCTTGCTATGCTTAATCATGTGATTACGTCGCACCCCCTGCGGGTGCGTGGATTGAAACCGGCTCAGGCCGGTCAGCCTTATGACCTCAGTGAGTCGCACCCCCTGCGGGTGCGTGGATTGAAACCCAACAGCAGCCGCAGCACAGCCCACACATGCCCGTCGCACCCCCTGCGGGTGCGTGGATTGAAACAAGAATTATGAGCGAATTTTTGGGCATAAACCAAGGTCGCACCCCCTGCGGGTGCGTGGATTGAAACCAGTGCCAATGTTTCCTCTTTGTAAGTCATAGAAGTCGCACCCCCTGCGGGTGCGTGGATTGAAACCTCAATCACTCCGGGTACGATAATTACCCGCTGCGTCGCACCCCCTGCGGGTGCGTGGATTGAAACCGGTCTCCTTTGCAATCTGGTGCCGGTTGATTCTCGTCGCACCCCCTGCGGGTGCGTGGATTGAAACCAATGATGAGCTGTGGCAGGCTTTTTTTCGAAGTAAGTCGCACCCCCTGCGGGTGCGTGGATTGAAACAAAGATCGAAGCTATTTTGTTGGCTTATTTTGACGTCGCACCCCCTGCGGGTGCGTGGATTGAAACAAAATATATTGCAAGGCATCGTATCTGCCTCAAACGTCGCACCCCCTGCGGGTGCGTGGATTGAAACGTGACAGGATGAAAAAAGGCACCCTTGATGCTGGTCGCACCCCCTGCGGGTGCGTGGATTGAAACGTCACTGTCACCTAATGTCCAGCAAGGCATTGTAGTCGCACCCCCTGCGGGTGCGTGGATTGAAACCAGCGTTACGAATCAGAAGGTACGGAATTAACTGTCGCACCCCCTGCGGGTGCGTGGATTGAAACTTTTGTTGAACAGAGATACAGGCAGACTGGGTTATGGTCGCACCCCCTGCGGGTGCGTGGATTGAAACACTGTTAGCGGTGCGGCTGCAGAAATAAATCTGGTCGCACCCCCTGCGGGTGCGTGGATTGAAACATTATAGCCGGCTTCGGCGAGCAGATCCCGCCGGTCGCACCCCCTGCGGGTGCGTGGATTGAAACGGACTATCAATAACAAACCTCCATATTCCCCGGGCGTCGCACCCCCTGCGGGTGCGTGGATTGAAACCCACAGATTTAAAAACAAAAGACATGATGAGTCCGCGTCGCACCCCCTGCGGGTGCGTGGATTGAAACCCACAGATTTAAAAACAAAAGACATGATGAGTCCGCGTCGCACCCCCTGCGGGTGCGTGGATTGAAACAGGCTATATGCCGTCATCCAGACGGACCACCAAAAGTCGCACCCCCTGCGGGTGCGTGGATTGAAACCTTACAGATGTCTCATATAGTATATCAAAAGATAGTCGCACCCCCTGCGGGTGCGTGGATTGAAACTGGATCAGGGCAGTAACCTCTTCATGCTCCGGAGGTCGCACCCCCTGCGGGTGCGTGGATTGAAACCTCTATGCTCATGTTTTTGATAAGTTCATAATTAGTCGCACCCCCTGCGGGTGCGTGGATTGAAACTTGTACAATCTCATTAACTTCATTAATCTTATGTGGTCGCACCCCCTGCGGGTGCGTGGATTGAAACCAGGGAGACAGGAAGGGGCAAGAATATTTTGCGAGTCGCACCCCCTGCGGGTGCGTGGATTGAAACCACGGAAGGAGGTGACACCGCCGCCCGGTGCCCCCGGTCGCACCCCCTGCGGGTGCGTGGATTGAAACTGGCCCATAGATTTCTGTATGAGCAAATCAAAGGTCGCACCCCCTGCGGGTGCGTGGATTGAAACGACTAAGGTAAAAGGGGCAATTGCCAATGCTTAAGTCGCACCCCCTGCGGGTGCGTGGATTGAAACACTGATCAGGATGCGGCCTTTAAGGTGCTCAAAGCGTCGCACCCCCTGCGGGTGCGTGGATTGAAACCCGCTACCGACATGGGTAACGGCCTGGAAGTGCGGTCGCACCCCCTGCGGGTGCGTGGATTGAAACAATCCCCCTTTCTTATTGACCACCGAACTGGAAGGTCGCACCCCCTGCGGGTGCGTGGATTGAAACATAAGTCTCTCTGTCAAAAATAGCCTGCTGCGCAGTCGCACCCCCTGCGGGTGCGTGGATTGAAACAGCAAAGCCAAGGGTGGCAAACCAGTTGAAAAAGTCGCACCCCCTGCGGGTGCGTGGATTGAAACCCGGCTTAGTATTAAATCCTTTAGCGCCGCTGGTCTCACCCCCTGCGGGTGCGTGGATTGAAACAAGGTATTTCTGCAGCCATATCATACACTTTATGGTCGCACCCCCTGCGGGTGCGTGGATTGAAACTTCAGAGAGTCTGGGATATTGTCAAATCTGCCGGAGGTCGCACCCCCTGCGGGTGCGTGGATTGAAACAAAGAGGATATAGAGCCCTGCCCAGGCCAAGGGGGTCGCACCCCCTTGCGGGTGCGTGGATTGAAACACGATAAAGCGTGAAATATGGCTTAAGAGATATCTAGTCGCACCCCCTGCGGGTGCGTGGATTGAAACAAGAGATTAAGGCATTGGAGGTTGGGGATAAGTCGTCGCACCCCCTGCGGGTGCGTGGATTGAAACAATGTCCCATACTCACCTCTGTATGACATGGGCGTCGCACCCCCTGCGGGTGCGTGGATTGAAACTGGCATAATAAAAAACCTTTCCACAATGGGCACGTCGCACCCCCTGCGGGTGCGTGGATTGAAACTGCCTGGTTACCCATGACTAAAACCCCCTCCGAGTCGCACCAACTCCGGAAGAGTCGCACCCCCTGCGGGTGCGTGGATTGAAACAATTGCAATCCAGTCATAAGTGCCAGTGTCAGGTACGTCGCACCCCCTGCGGGTGCGTGGATTGAAACCATAACTCCACAGTCAAAGTCGCGCCGGGGGGCAGGTCGCACCCCCTGCGGGTGCGTGGATTGAAACAGGCGAGCAACGAGCTGCGAAACGCCGAGCTTCGTCGCACCCCCTGCGGGTGCGTGGATTGAAACCTGTAATTAGCAGCTAATCCATTCATCTGCCAGGTCGCACCCCCTGCGGGTGCGTGGATTGAAACTGTGCATTGTTCGTATGCCTCCTGCAGATTTTTAGTCGCACCCCCTGCGGGTGCGTGGATTGAAACGTCACACTCCTTGCAAATTTTTACGTACCCTGCGTCGCACCCCCTGCGGGTGCGTGGATTGAAACCCGGCTTAGTATTAAATCCTTTAGCGCCGCTGGTCTCACCCCCTGCGGGTGCGTGGATTGAAACATCCTTTTCGGTGTATTCAACTTCATATGTGTATGGTCGCACCCCCTGCGGGTGCGTGGGTTGAAACCATCGGGGCTCCGCTATTAATCAGATTCGTGGCATGTCGCACACCCTTGCCAAACACCCCGACCTTTCTTAGCTTAATATACCGCGGAAAGGACATGAACGACTACTTGAAAATTGCATTGGGATTGCAACGTCTCACATGAAATTGAAAGGCTGTAAAGAAATTGTTGATTGAATTTATAGCATAAAAAATGTATAATATGATTAGAATGTTACTATGAGGAGTTGATACCATGCAGATTAAACCGTCAGCAAGCATCCGGCAGAATTACAACGAAATCGCGGATTTATGCAGATCTACCGGAGAACCTGTGTATCTTACGAAAAACGGTGAGGGCGATCTTGTAGTTATGGATATAGAGTCGTTTACCCGCCGTGAGAAAATGCTAAAGCTGCGGGAAGAACTGTTGGCCGTTGAGGAAGGTCGTCTGGCCGGACGCGCCGGAACTACGCCGGAGGAACTGGATAGCTATTTGGAAAGTATCATTGATGAGGTGGAGCATGGGAAAAAATCCTCAATATAAGGTGATTGTATCAGATCGTTCCCGTCAAATGCTGGCAAACCATGTCCGGTTTATGGCACAAAAAAATCCCTTCGCTGCCCGTAAAGTGAAAAATGACCTGATGGATGCTATCCGTTCCCTTTATCAAATGCCGGAGCGGTTTCCGTTTCTGGAGGCTGAATTTATGCCCCCGAATAAATATCACAAGATGTTCGTGGAGAAATGGTATCTGATTCTTTATCAGATTGAGGATCAGACGGTATACGTCGATTATATCGTTGATTGCAGGCAGGATTATGGATGGCTGGTGCTATGACAAGTAAAGCGTTTTTAACCATAATTATATTAGTGTTAACGGTATTTGTCCTCACACCTGTATGCTATGGGAATTCAGCTGAGCCACCGTCAATATTGATTATAGTTGATAATGCGCCAGATGATCTTGAAATAAGCATAAGATTAGATAATACGTATGCTAAAGCCATGAAAACGGACAAGGTTGTTGAAACATATTTTACCTTTTATTCACATGGGCTAAGAACAGCAGGTGATTATACTCTAAGAATAAGCTCAGGAAGCGGCACCTTTGAAATATCATTAGATAAGCCAATGAAACTATATAACAACATCTTTACACTGGATTTGAATAATCAGACACTTACAGCTGGGAAATCAGTGTCAAGATCAATTTTTTTAGTGTCCCTGCGCCTAACCTTGACACTTTTAATAGAAGCTATGGCATTTTGGCTATTTGGTTTTAGAGCTAAAAAGTCATGGATTGTTTTTCTTATTACTAATTTAATTACCCAAGGGGCATTGAATATCTGGATAAATGGATTTACTCCTTTGGGAAGCTATATGATTCTTACACTGATATTTGGTGAAATCCTGGTATTTATTGTTGAAATTATGGCATTCTTAATCTTGGTACAAGAGCATCGTCGTATAAGGACATTTTTATATGTGATTATAGCAAATTTATTAAGCTTATTTGCGGGAGGATACATAATTACTGTTCTTCCGATATAACGAGAGGGGAAAGATGATGACTAACCCAATTGTAAAGCGCTATCAGGACAATCCTATATTAACAAAAAAAGATATACCTTATCCTGTACACACCGTACACAATGCAGGTGTAGCGAAGCATAACGGTAAATATTACATGCTTTTCAGGTCACACCTGGATACCGGACGCTCTATAATAGGTTTGGCTGAGAGTGATGATGGGTATAAATTCAAACCACATGATAAGCCATTTCTCATCCCTGCAAAAGATGGATTTTTCAAGGAATACGAAGCACATGGTGTTGAAGACCCTCGTATTGCTTGTATAGAAGGTGCATATTATATAACATACAGCGCTTACTCAAAGCACGGAGTAAGAATAGGACTGGCAAAAACCAATGACTTTAAATCAATTGAAAAAATATCCTTGATTACCGAAGCTGACTATCGAAATACCGTTCTTTTCCCTAAAAAAATAAATGGACGATATGTAAGACTGGATAGACCACACTCTGAAATCTCCCCCTGGTCAATATGGATTAGTTATTCAAAGGACTTAATATACTGGGGTGAATCTGAACTAATTATGAAACCTGAGCCTTATCATTGGGATGAGATGAAAATCGGTCCAGGGGCTACTCCTATTGAAACAGATAAAGGGTGGCTATCAATATACCATGGTGTTTTCCCGACTATGTGCGGTTCAGTTTACAGATTAGGTGTTGCCTTGCACGACCTCGAAAATCCTGCCAGAATACTTGGCGTTAGTGACAGTTGGATTTTACAGCCTGAGGACCCATGGGAAGTAACCGGGTATGTTAATAATGTTGTGTTTACTTGTGGCGCTGTTCCTGAAAATGACGGGACAGTTAAAATATATTGGGGAGCCGCTGATTCAGTGATGTGTGTAGGAACCGCCCAAATTGATGATCTCATAAACTGCTGCCTGAATAATGCCAGGCCGCCTATACCTGTTTAAACAGGCTATTTATTCACTATTTCCTTATACACTTCGATATACTCTTGAACCATTTTCTCCTGTGAAAATCTCTTGATAACTGTCTCCCGGCATAATTTTCTGGAAACATTCTCTACATCTTTCACCTTTTGTGCCATTTCTTCTATATTTGAGACAATAAAACCATTCCGGCCATTTTCAATGATCTCAGGCATGGAACCTTTCCCAAAGGCAAGTACGGGCGTACCACAGGCCATTGCTTCAACAACACTTAACCCAAAAGGCTCGTTAAAATTAATTGCATGAAGTAATGCGTAGGCATTGCTTAAAACAGAATCCTTTTCTGGCGGTGAGACACAACCGATATAAGTAATATCATCATTCAAGTAAGGCTGAACATATTCTTCATAATACCTCCGGTCCTGAATAAGCCCTGCAATAACCAGCTTCATTTTCGCCATTTTGGCGACCTGAATAGCCTCCCAGGTACCTTTATCAGAGTGTATTCTGCCAAAATAGAGCAAATAATCCCCTTTATTTTCATTGAAGGGGAAATTACTAATATCTATACCATGATAGACAGTCCTGATATAATCAAGGTCTAGGCTCCTATCAGCGTCACTTATGGAAACATAATGGGTTGTTGCATTATATTTCTGATAAACAGGCAAAATCTTCGGTGAAGAAAAACCATGAATTGTGGTAACCATTGGAGTCTTTATTAACCCACTATAAGTCAAAGGCAAAAAGTCATAGTTATTATGTATAATATCAAATTCGTCTGCCTGCTCCATTACTTCTGATATATGAAGGCATTCCCAGACTTTGGGATCTATGGCTCTATCCTCCTCGTAAGGCACTTGGCAAATACTTCTTAACTTAGCCGACGTCAAGGAATCACCGGTGGCAAATAAGGTAACATCTATTTTTTCCTTAACAAGCCCCTCTGTAAGCAGTGATGCTACTGTCTCCCACGGGCCATAGTGTCTTGGCGGCGTTCTCCAAGCAATTGGTGAAATTACTGCAACTCTCATATTAAAATTGCCTCCACATCATTATTCTATTTAACCAATTATACACAAATTAGCCAACCAAAGCAATTTACACCACATAACTGTGTAGGAAAATTCACCAGTTTTTAAAAGTCAAATATGATACCGATTTTGAAGAGTAAAGAAAAATTGGTAAGGTAGTACGGTACGTGATATAATATAGCAATAAACCCCTGAGAATAAAGAAAGGAAGGACAAAAAGTGGACAATTATGAGGTGATACTGGATTTTTTCAGCAAGGCTGAAAAGCCGGTTAGTGCAGGGCAAATCGCGACTGCAACCGGCATAGCAAGAAAAGAAGTTGACAAAGTAATGACCAAGCTTAAAAAAGAGGAAAAAATAATTTCTCCGAAGGTTTGTTATTGGGAAATTAAAAAATAAATAAGCGTTGGGTGCAAAAGACACGAAGATTATCATTCGTGTCTTTTGATTATCCATGAGAAGGGAAAAGCTTGATCCCCACAGGACTGGGATGATGCTCTATCCATCCGGATGCCCATTTGTTAAGCCTCAAATATTTCAAACGTCTGACTTTAAAAAGCAAAGTCAGACGTTTCGACAAAATGGGGGAACCCCCGACTTCGAGGATTGGGAGGCCGTGCACAACGACACAGGCTTGATAAGCCTCATTCCTGTATAGAAAACAATTCGCGCAAATAGTCACGGCGACCGTGTAATATCCTGTGTATTATAATGGTACGACCAATTACCCTATAAAAAACAAGATATGGTTGAATAACGATAAAGCGATAGGCACTATTAACAAGGGTATAATCTTCATCTGAAAGTACCGAACCCATATTTGGGAACTCGGACAGTCCGGATATTCCTGTGTTTATCTTTTCTAACAAAATTTCTGCCGCGGCAATATTATCTTTTGATATATATGAGAAAATCTCATCCATATCATCAACCGCTACCGGAGCATATATAATTTTAGTTTTTTGCGGCATCGATTTTCCTCTGCATTCTAGCCATGACTTCATTATGTTCAATCAATTTTTCACCTTCGGCAATTTGCTTTTCGGCAACCAATAATTTGGATTGTAACTTAATGCGGGCTTCCATCCGCCGAAATGCCTCATGACTCATGACAACCAGGTCGGCTTCACCGTTACGCGTGAGTACTACCGGCTCGTCAAGCTCGTGGCAGAACTTTGAAAAGCCATTATAATCTTGCCGAATTGTTGTGGACGGTTTTATATACATTAGATATCCTCCCTTGTGCATGATATTATTCTGACTATATTCTATCATATTTATGGCATATGAACAATATTATGACTCCCCACACGATGGTTTTTATCCCGTTTGCGGGTGCGCGCGCAACAAAGCGAGAGGGTACTTTGACGCACATGCAAAAATGTTTACTCTTTGCCGTTCCAGCAGTAGGTACACACATTGTCCCACGGCAAGCCGATTGCATCCAGCATATCATACAGGGATTGATATTTTAATGTGGTAAAGTTCAAACGCTTTCTAATCCAGGCAATCATACAACTGTATTTTTCTGAATCCGGTTCGCAATACTCATCCAGCGAAGCCGGCTGATTACCTTCCAGATCCCGTATGGCCCGCCGGGCTACCAGGTCCATCTCTGAGTTCGACCTTGAGAAATTCAGATATTTGCAGCCGAAAACCAGTGGAGGACAAGCGGAGCGAATGTGCACTTCTTTGGCATTACAGTTATAAAGCAGTTCAGTTGTCTCCCTCATTTGGGTACCCCGCACAATGGAGTCATCACAGAAAAGAATCCGCTTTTCTGCCACTAATTCAGTGATGGGTATAAGCTTCATCCTGGCAACAAGATTTCGGATATTCTGGTCCTGGGGCATAAAACTTCTGGCCCAGGTTGGTGTATATTTGATGAAAGGCCTGCCATAAGGAACCCGGGACTCATTAGAATAACCTATGGCATGGGCGATACCGGAATCAGGTATTCCCGCAATAAGGTCTACTTCCACATCATCATTGCATGCTAAGGCAGCGCCATTACGATAGCGCATGACCTCGACATTCATTCCTTCATATGATGAAGAAGGATACCCATAATAGACCCATAGGAAAGCACATATTTTCATTTTTTCACGGGGAGGTGAAATTTTTTCGACACCTTCAGGTGTTAAAAGAATGATTTCTCCAGGTCCAAGCTCATATTTCATCTGATATCCCATATTGGGAAAAGCACAAGACTCGAATGATACACAGTAAGCTCCCTCTTTTTCACCAACAACCAGAGGTGTTCTGCCAAAACGGTCCCTGGCGGCATAGATTCCTTCTGAAGTCAGTATCAGCATAGTGCATGAACCGTCAATAGCTTCCTGCGCTTTTTGGATACCATCTTTAAAGGATTCTCCTTCATCTATTAAAGAGGAAACTACTTCAGTAGGATTGATTACTCCCTTGCTCATCTCTAAAAAATGAGTATTTTTTTTTGCCAAAGATTTATTGGCCAGATCCTGAATATTGTTAATCCGACCTACAGTGGTTATTGCATAGTGGCCCAGGTGGGAATAAACCAACAGGGGTTGGGCCTCAGTATCACTGATGCACCCAATGCCCATATTGCCCTCCAGACCTGATAAATCGTTCTCAAATTTTGCTCTAAACTGAATGTTTTCGATATTATGGATGGATCTTACAAAACTATTTCCGGTCCAAACTGCCATTCCACCCCGGCTTGTACCTAGGTGTGAGTGATAATCAGTACCGAAATATAAATCCATAACACAATTGCCTTTTGAAGCTACACCAAATAGTCCCCCCATAATATATTCACTCTCCTGCGCTTATTTAAAATACCTTGACTCCTGTTGATTATTATTCTTCTATAATGTCAGTATGGTAATCTTGCAGGGATCTTGCCTTATCTTCTTTCAGATGAGTTTCCCTGTAGGCTTTAATTCCTTTAACACTTGCCATTGCGGCAGTAAGGGTGGTGATATAAGGTATCTTATGTTTGATAGCGGTCTTCCGAATATAGGAATCATCATGCTGGCCTTGTTTACCGATTGGTGTATTTACAATCAGCTGTATTTTTTTGTTCATTATAGCGTCTGTTATATTTGGACGGCCTTCGTATAATTTCTTAATTAATTCTGATTTGATGCCGTTTTTGCTTAAAAAGCTGTGGGTTCCTTTAGTAGCTTTTATTTTAAAGTCAAGTTCGGTGAACATCTTGGCAACTTGAAGCGCAGCGGCTTTATCCTGTTGGGCAACACTGATTAAAACAGTTCCTGAGGTCGGCAGGGATACCTGGGTGCCCTCCTCAGCTTTGAAAAAAGCAAGTCCGAAGGAATTTGCAATACCTAAGACTTCTCCGGTAGAACGCATTTCCGGTCCTAATAGAGGATCTACCTCAGGGAACATACTAAACGGGAAAACAGCCTCTTTTACTCCAAAATGGGTAATCTTCCTGGGTTTTAACTCATTGATCAGCGATTTTTCTCCCGTCAGGTTAGACAGAATAATTTCTGTGGCGATATGTGCCATGGATATATTGCAGACCTTTGAAACCAGTGGAACTGTTCGTGAAGCCCGGGGATTGGCTTCCAGAACATAAACACGATCATCTGCAATAGCATATTGCATGTTCATAAGACCGATGACTTTCATTTTACTGGCGATTTTTGAGGTATATTCGTAAATGGTCTGCAGATGCGCCGGGGCAATATTGATTGGAGGTATTACACATGCTGAATCCCCGGAATGAACACCTGCTAATTCGATATGTTCCATTACAGCAGGTACAAAAGCGTCGGTTCCATCAGCAATGGCATCTGCTTCTGCTTCAATAGCATTTTCCAGGAACCTGTCTATCAGGATAGGCCGCTCCGGGGTTATGTCAACAGCAGCTTTAACATATTGGAGAAGCATTCCTTCATCATAAACAATTTCCATGCCGCGTCCACCAAGAACATATGATGGCCGAACCATTAAAGGATATCCAATTTTGTTTGCAATTGCCAGCGCCTCTTCCAGGTTGCTGGCCATGCCGGATTCGGGCATGGGTATATCAAGTTCCTCCATAATTTTACGGAACATGTCGCGATCTTCGGCAAGATCTATTGTTTCCGGGGTAGTGCCCAGAATTGTGGCTCCGGCTTTAGCAAGTTCTCCGGCAATATTCAACGGAGTCTGCCCGCCAAATTGAATGATTATCCCCAGGGGGTTTTCTTTGTGGTAAATGCTGAGCACATCTTCAACAGTCAGTGGCTCAAAATACAGCTTATCTGATGTATCATAGTCAGTGGAAACCGTTTCGGGATTGCAGTTTACCATTATTGTCTCATAGCCCATATCACGCAAAGCAAATGCTGCATGGACACAACAGTAATCAAACTCTATTCCCTGACCGATCCGGTTAGGACCTCCTCCTAGGATCATCACTTTCTGCCTGTTGCTGGATTGGGTTTTATCCTCTGCATTATAGGTTGAAAAATAATATGCTGCATCCTCTACACCACTTACTGGAACCGGTTCCCATCCTTCGACTGCTCCCAAAGCAATACGCCGGTTCCTGATTTCTTCCTCAGGGATGCCTAAGAGTATAGCCAGATAACGATCGGCAAAACCGTCTTTTTTAGCCTGGATGAGTAAATTGTCAGGCAGTGAATCTCCGGTATATTTCAGGATTTCTTCTTCCAATAAAACCAGTTCCTTCATCTGCTCAATGAACCAGTGTTTGATATTGGTTAAACGGAAGAGTTCATTGATATCTGCTCCCTTACGTAATGCTTCATACATTATGAATTGCCGCTCACTGGATGGCTCTATAAGCATTTCCATAAGGTCCTTCAAGGAACACTTGTTGAAGTTCTTGGCAAACCCCAGGCCATAACGGCCAATTTCAAGGGAACGGATAGATTTTTGGAAGGCTTCTTTATAGTTTTTCCCGATACTCATGACTTCACCGACAGCCTTCATCTGGGTGCCAAGTTTGTCATGGGAGCCTTTGAACTTCTCAAAAGCCCAGCGCGGAAATTTAACAACCACATAATCACCTGATGGAGTATACTTATCAAGTGTCCCCTCACGCCAGTAGGGGATTTCATCCAAAGTAAGACCTGCGGCCAGCATGGAAGAAATCAGGGCAATAGGAAAACCTGTGGCTTTAGATGCTAAGGCTGAAGACCGTGAAGTACGGGGGTTTATTTCAATAACCACTACCCGGCCGGTTTTCGGGTCATGAGCAAATTGCACATTAGTGCCACCAATGACCTGTATTGCTTCTACGATATCGTAAGAGTATTTCTGTAAACGCTGTTGGAGTTCAGGACTAATCGTCAGCATTGGTGCAGAGCAGAAGGAGTCACCTGTATGTACACCAATGGCATCTATATTTTCTATAAAACACACAGTAATCATTTGGTTTTTGGCATCACGTACGACTTCGAGCTCCAGTTCCTCCCAGCCAAGTACCGATTCTTCAACAAGGATTTGTCCGATAAGGCTTGCGGCAATTCCGCGCTGTGCAACAACCCTTAGCTCCTCGATGTTGTATACCAGCCCGCCTCCCGTACCGCCCATAGTATAAGCAGGACGGATAACTACCGGGAATCCAAGTTCGAGTGCGGTTTTTTCAGCTTCTTCTATAGTGTAAGCAGGTTTGCTTTGAGGCATCTCTATACCAAGTTTGTTCATGGTTTCTTTAAATGCAATTCTGTCTTCACCGCGTTCTATTGCATCTACCTGAACTCCAATTACTTTAACACCATATTTTTCAAGAACTCCTGCTTTTGAAAGCTCTAAGCACAGGTTAAGGGCGGATTGACCTCCCAAATTCGGCAGCAGCGCATCAGGCCGTTCCTTAGCGATTATCTGTGATACCCTTTCCAGGTTAAGCGGCTCAATATAAGTTGCGTCAGCCATGGCCGGATCAGTCATAATGGTTGCCGGATTTGAGTTTACCAGTACTATTTTATAACCCAGCTTGCGAAGAGCTTTACAGGCCTGAGTGCCGGAATAATCAAATTCACAGGCTTGTCCTATAATTATGGGTCCCGAGCCAATTATGAGTATTTTGTTGATATCAGTTCGTTTTGGCATATTTTATCTCCTTACCTTATTAATGTAGATTGTCTCATGACATATTATATAGTAATTTTATCCTCAATAACATTTTTTCTACGAAATTTATTTAATAAAATTTTCAAAAGGAGTCTTAAAAAATGGAAAATCTTAACCTAAAAGGAATTTTTATTAAGGTGTCGAAATGTATTTGGTAAGTAAATCCGATGGGCAAAACTGGAAGATGCCAAATTACGAGTTTTAAGGGGTGATTCTCAGGATGAAAAAATTGATTCTTGTGTTAGCGGTTTTTCTTTTATGTGGGTCCTTTATTGGTTTTCCTGTTTTGGCACATGCGGCTGATGTTGATTTGATTAAAACAGCTAACCAGATGAATGACCTGTGTAAAAGTGGTCAGTATGAAGGATGTATAAAACTGGCAGACCAGATGTTAGCAAAAGGTCTATTAATTATGGAAGCTTATCGGAACAAGTCTGCTTGTTATTTTGCAATGGGCAGGACCACAGAAGCATTGGATACGTTAGCGGCACAACTTAAACTAAACCCCAATAATCAACTGGCTCTTTATAATGCAGCATGTGCCAGTGCCAAACTGGGGGAAAACCACCAGGCGATTAACTACCTGAAAAGACTTTTGTCTTTGAATATTAATGATAAATTGGACATTCGGCAAGACAGTGACTTTAATGCAATCAGACAGACACCGGAATTTCAGAGTTTAACCGGTATCAGTGTCCGAGTCGGAGGAGAACTGCTTGATTTGGATGTTCCGCCTTTAATCTCAGCAGGAAGAACCATGGTTCCCATGCGTGCAATTTTTGAGGCTCTTGGGGCGGAGGTTTCGTGGGACGGGAATGCCCGAACTGTTACAGCCAGGAAAGACGGAACTACAATTGTTCTCACAATAGATAAAAAATTATCACAAATAAACGGTACAAATAAAAACTTGGATGCTGCCCCTGTCCTAAAGGATGGAAGAACACTGGTGCCGGTGCGATTCATCTCTGAAGCTCTTGGCGCTGAGGTTCAGTGGGATGCAGAAAACCAATTGGTAGAAATTTTAACTGCTAAACCGAAGGGAATAGGCAGTGACTACGAAACAGTGAAGCAGGAGTTAGATACTTTAATTACGGTATCAGTAGTTGATGGATTATGGCCTGAACCGTATAATCTCTATGCAACCGAAGGGATGACTTTAATTATTGCCAGGGATAAGAAGGCGTTGGATTTAATGAATTCCCTGGAGGAAACCTTAAGGGCAAAATATATGTACGAGACCACATATGATAATTTTGCATTAGTTACAGGGTGTGAAATTGTAAAGATGAAATTTGTCTATGACGGTAAAGTATATTATTCGGGAGATATGTATTATCAGAAAGAGGGAGAAGGTATTAATCTGACGTATTATTTCAAGGGGTTACCGATAAATGTGGTCAAGCAATACAAGGGGGTTTTAGATTATAAGGATTTCTATCAACTCCCCACAGAAGAACAGACCACTTCTCAAATCAGTGATTAACTGTATATAGGCGGTTTGTTTTCCAATACTGTATTCTGTGCAGGTGAAAAACAGTTTCCGTGGTTTATCCGGAGGCTGTTTTTTCTTAATAAGTCTGCCACAAGTCCCCTAAGTTAATAACCAACTTGGGAAAATCCGGGTGTTCGACAACCTCTTCATCCATTCCGGATGCAGCAAGGGCATATATGCCATCCTTCAGGGAAAAACATTCCAGACTTTTTTCGTCCGGGTTCACCAGCCAATAGTGCAGGACCTGGGCATTCCGGTAAATCCGCATCTTTGTCAGCCTGTCTTTGCGGCCGGTTGAAGGAGACATTACTTCAACCACCAGTTTTGGAGGGCCGTCAATACGTTTTTCCTTTACAATTGGTTTTTGTTCCCCCGCAATATAGAACACATCCGGCCGGACAACAGTAATATCCTGAAACGTTACATCCAACGGTGCATTGAAAATTTCGCCACCGGGGTCAGCCTTCCAAAAGTAGTCTTCCAAAATTCGCTGCAGCCGGCGGGATACCCTCTGGTGCATAACATTGGGTGACGGGTCCCTGACCAAAACCCCCTCAAGAACCTCGAACCGGTATCCCGGTTCTTCCGGGAGTTCCAGGTAATCCTGATAAGTATACTTTTTAGCGGGGTCGATCTCATACCTGGCCGCGTTTTCCTGAACGGTTGACCCGGCCAGCGCTTTAATTACATCGGCATAACGGTAACGGTATTGTTTATTGCCCAGGTCCACGCAGGGGATTTTTTTCTCTCGGGTGTATCTCCAGATTGTGTCAACAGCCAGGTTTAAAGTATCAGCCAGAACATGGGCGGTTATCAGTTCGTTATTATCAGCCATGCTATCACCTCTATTTCTATTATATATCTGTCTCTATTGTATACCGAATATTAACCAAAGTAAATTGTAACCAACCAAAACAAAGAGCAGTTGGAAGTAACCATGGAACGGATAATGAACTTCTCGGAGATTGCCTGCAATTTTCATTATATGATGCCACGGATTATCGGATAGATTCCCAATATTTTACTGACCAGTTTGATTATGTATTGCCCTTTGAGCTTATATCCCAGGAGGCCTGGCAGCAAACCATCGGTGACAGTAATGTAATTCTGGCTGTCATTGATACCGGTGTGGATACAAGCCATCCGGAATTTGCCGATAAGACCTTTATAGAACCCTATGATGCCACCGGTGAAGGTTCAAGACGTCGGTATATCTGGAGAACATCGAGAATACTGAAGGGTGGCATGAAATACCGATAACCGTTGTGCAGGAAGGGATATATGAATTTACCACCTCTTACTACATGGAAGACTGTGATACCGTTTTATATATTAATGATGTGAACGGTAATGAGATTGCGTATAATGATGACTATAACGACGGGTATTATTCCTCCATTATGTTAACTCTGTCCCCCGGAGATTACACCATTGTTGTTGAGGAATTTTCGGGCGATCCATTGAATTGTACTTTAGAGATCCTTGTGCTTGATGTAATATATTAACTTTCGTTGAGGTTTCAAAGGGATAAAAAAATATCTTTAAATAACATTTAGCGCAGCACCAAATATGGTTGACTGCGCTAAATGCCGTTTAAAAGAAGAAGTAAATGGGCTTTTTTTCTTGAATTATTTATCCAAAAGGTGTATACTACATTACAACAGTAATGCACTAATCTGGCGCTGGGTTTAAGGGGGTGTCGCAGCTGAAGCTTAACACCGAAGGAATGAAACCCATATATGTTCAAATTGCGGAATGGCTGGAAACAGAAATACTTTCCGCAAGCATAAAGAGTGATGAAAAGATATACTCTCAATACCAACTTGCCGAGATGTTCAATATTAACCCGGCCACTGCCGCCAAAGGGCTTAATATATTGGCTGACGAAAAAATCTTATATAAAAAGCGGGGACTGGGTATGTTCGTCTCACCCAAGGCAAAAGAAAGCATTCAGGAGAAACGGAAAAACCAAATTTTAAAAAATTTGGTACTGGAATTGGTTACGGAAGCGGGGCGTTTAGGTGTCGATGAAAATGAACTGATTAGCATGATAAAGACTTCTAACAAATTTGTGGGGGGAAGGGATCATGAACGTAATTGAGTCCAGGGGGCTTACCAAAACATATGGGAACCTGAAGGCTGTAAATAACCTTTCTTTTGATATCGAAGAAAATAAGGTTACCGGGTTGATTGGGCGCAACGGGGCCGGTAAAACAACACTTTTAAAACTGATTGCCGGTTTCTTACATAAGACTTCAGGAGAGATTGAGGTTTTTTCGGACAATCCTTTTAACAGTATTAAAGTATCTTCCAATATGATATTTATTGATGACAAGATGAGTTTCCCGGCTTCCTTGCACCTCGTGGATATACTTGAAGCGGCAGGTAATTTTTATGATAACTGGGATGCAGGACTCGCTAACGGCCTTATCGATTATTTTAATCTGAATCCCAGGCAGCCTCACAGTAGCCTTTCAAAGGGTATGAAGAGCGCTTTTAATATGATCATTGGGCTGTCTGCCCGATGCCCGCTGACAATTTATGATGAGCCGACAACAGGAATGGATGTGGCAGTCAGAAAAGATTTTTACAGGGCTTTACTTAAGGATTACCTGCAAAATCCGCGGACGATAATTATATCAAGTCACCTTTTAAATGAAGTGGAACATGTCTTGGAAGATATTTTATTATTAAGGGAAGGACAAAAATGTATGCATATGCCTGTTGAAGAACTTAAGGAATTGGCCATTTGTCTAAAGGGGAAAGCAGGTATAATTCAGGAACTGGCGACAGGCAAAGAAATTTACCATAAGGAAAACATAGGGAAAGACAGCGCCTATGTTGTCGTAAAAAACGATTTTACGGAGGATAGGCTGCAAAATGTAAAGTTGTCAGGAGTCGAAATAACTCCTGTGGCAACTGATGAGCTTTGTGTTTTCCTTACTTCCAGAAACAAAGGGGGTATTGATGATGTCTTTGACAGAAACTAACTTGATTGAAGTTACTAAAAGGCAGTATTTTTATAAGCTCAGAGGTTATATGAGCATGTTTTTAAATATGGTTGGAGTTCAGATAGTGGCGCTTCTGTTTTCATCCGGTGGGGTCTCGGGTTCTTCGGGAATGAGCTCTAATAATATACAATTTTCTGTTAACTGGTTTTCTGCAGATATGGTACTAAGTTTTACTTTAATGTGGGCTTTTGTGGTGGCGATTTATTTAACCACAAACAACTATCGAAATATTGATTTTGGTTTTGTATCTAACCGGCTGAGCAGTAATCTATCTAATATTGCTTTTTTATTAACGGCAGGTGTTGCAGGTGGAATTACAGCATCTTTGGCAGGCTATCTGATAAGGGTTATAGCGTATTTGTCCACTGGAAGCCAACATATTGTCAGCGAAAACTTCTTTATTTTACCTCAGGAATTACTTGCCGGCACTATAGCCGCAGTTTTATACATTATTTTGGTCAGCTCCCTTGGATATTTTGTGGGTATACTGGCCCAACTGCACAAAGCAATTGTTGTTTTATTACCTGCTCTTATATTTGGCACAATGATCGCGGAAGCCAAAATAGCAGGTAAACCGCAGACTTTTGTAAAGCTGGCCGAATTTTTTACTAATGAAGGGTCATTTACACTGTTTGCATTAAAAGTAATGATAACTGTCGTTGTACTTTTTTGGGGTGGAATAATTATGTCCAATAGATTGGAGGTAAGGCAGTGATGGTAAATAATAAAAAGTTACAGTGGATTTTAGGTATATATTTAGCTATCCTGCTTTTATCCGCTGCCGCTGTTTATATGATTCCCAAGGAGAGTTTTTTTGCTCAGGATATCCTTACTTCAGAAAAGATAGCAAAAGCTCAGCTTGCTGCGGGGAATTTATATGAAGCTGCCATAGAAGGGAAATTAGATCAGGTTGAAGGGGTATCTGTTAATGGGCAATGGAAATTTGATTACACTGGAAATAAACTGAAGATTATTGACAGAGATCAAAGCATATTAGTTGTAGCGGAAAGGAAGGAAAGCGATGATAGTAAAATTGAAATAAGCAGTTATATGCCGCTTACTATTTTGGAGGGGATTGACTTCACCGGCAGGTTAGAACCGCCAAAGGTTACGTTATCAGGAAATGAATTAATAATAAAGCCAATGGATCTTTATCAGGTTGAGTTTGTGAAGTTCAACAGGGATTTTACCGTGGCACAATTCTGGGGTAATGGTGCAGAACAAGGCAGGCAGGGGCATCAAATAAGCCATGTTGCCGGAAATCCGATGCTTTATTTACGTATTCCCAAAGGCCTCCAAATCGATTCTGATCATCCGGGCATTCAGATTATTCCAAAAAGGTGAGCACCAGAGCTCACCTTTTTTGTAACCTGTCGGATCATATACAATAATTAATTATAGTGGTATAATATGGGTATTGTTTATGGGCAGTTTTGCTCTGTTATGAAGGGGGTTAGAAAAATGGATAAAGGGATATTGGTTGAGGGTTCATTCAGTGATGTCGTTAATTTTGCCATGCAGCAGAACTATGTTCCAATCATAAAAAAACTAACCGTAAAAAACCTTCGCGAGGAAGATATCAGAGATATAGATATTGAGATTACAGTAGAACCGGAATTTGCTCATCAGTGGACCATGAGGATTGAAGTAATACCCGGATTACAGGCGGTAGAACTGGGTCCCCTGAATATTAAACTGTCTCCCGTGTTTTTATACAGCCTGACAGAAAAAATGTCGGGTACCGTTTTCGTTGAGGTAAAACATGGTGAATCCTTACTGGCAAGTGGGGCACATGATATCGGCGTATTGGCTTTTAATGAATGGAGCGGCAGCCTGATTATGCCGGAGATAATATGTGCCTTTATTACTCCCAATCACCCTAAGGTCACTGAGATTATCATGAAATCTAAGCCGATACTGCAGGAATGGTGTGGCAGCCCTTCTTTTACCGGATATCAAAGCAATAACATAAATGCGGTAAAAATGCAGATGGCTGCTATTTATGCGGCCCTGCAGAAAGAAAATATCACCTATTGCATGCCGCCGGCGAGTTACGAAAGCATAGGGCAGCGGGTCCGCCTCTGTGATACAGTGCTCTGTCAGAAGATGGGGACCTGTCTTGATCTGTCACTTTTGTATGCTTCCTGTCTGGAAGCAGTTGGTCTCAATCCCCTGGTGATTTTTCTAAAAGGGCATGCATTTGCCGGCTGCTGGATGGAAGACCAGTGTTTTGCCGAATGTGTGCAGGATGATGTTTCCCTGGTCACCAAAAGGATAGCGGAAGGCATCAATGAAATTTGTCTGGTTGAGGCTACCTGCTATGTTGCCGGCAAAACAATGACTTTTGAGGATGCGATTAAAGAAGGGAAAAATAACTTGACTGATGTCGGGCAATTTGATTTTCTGGTTGATGTTAAGCGTTCCCGGGGGAGTGGGATAAGACCGATTCCTTTATTGAAGACTTCGGATGATGGCCGGGTTATTTGTGATGAAATGGGTCCCGGGCAAACCTCGTCAGGCGGAATAGAGGATTTGGTAAATGTGCCTGAAGAACTTGAAGTATTTGAAAAGATAAAACAGGTTGACCATCTTGACCTGACCCGTCAGCAAATTTGGGAACGTAAGCTGCTAGACCTGAGTTTGAGAAACACCCTGGTCAACTTCCGGGTTACAAAAACCACTATACAATTGATGGTCAGCCAATTGGGGGAACTGGAAGACGAATTGGCCGGGGGCCAGGAGTTTCAAATCATGGCAAAGCCCAGGGATTGGAACAATACGCTGCGTGATGCCAAAATATTTGCAGTGGAAAACCAGGCCTCGGCCTTGGACAGTCTTTCCCGAACGGAGTTTGCCAACAGAAGAATACGGACCTTTATTGAAGAAAATGAGGTAGCCTATCGTGTTACCAATCTCTACCGCCAGGCGAAGCTCAGCCTGGAGGAGAATGGGACAAACACGCTTTTTTTGGCGCTGGGTTTCTTAAAATGGTACGAGTCTGAAGTCAGTGAAAAGGCCAGATATGCACCGGTTGTGTTGATTCCCGTCGAGATTGTGCGCAAGTCTGCCCAGAAGGGCTATGTTATTCGCAGCCGTGATGAGGAACCGCAAATGAACATCACCCTGCTGGAAATGCTGCGTCAGGATTTTGGCCTGACCATTGGCGGTTTAGACCCGTTGCCAACTGATGCCAGCGGTATAGATTTAAAGATGGTCTTCAACATAATTCGCCAGGCTGTGATGGGAAAATCCAGGTGGGACGTGGAAGAATTTGCTTTCATCGGCTTGTTTTCATTTAGCCGGTTCATTATGTGGAATGATATCCGCAATCGTTCGGATGATTTGAAGGAAAATAAGGTTGTCGCCAGTTTATTGTCAGGTAAGATGGAGTGGATACCAAATGAAGATTTCCCTTCCCCCGATACCCTGGACGATGTTTACAGCCCCAAGGACCTGGCAGTGCCTATCAATGCAGATTCATCACAATTGTCGGCGATTGCCGCGGCTGGCAGAGAGAACAGTTTTGTTTTACACGGACCCCCGGGGACGGGCAAATCGCAAACGATAACCAACATTATTGCCAATGCATTGTTCCAGGGTAAGTCTGTGCTCTTTATTGCCGAAAAGATGGCGGCTCTGTCTGTGGTGCAAAAAAGACTGGAGTCAATTGGGTTAGCGCCTTTCTGTTTGGAATTGCACTCCAATAAGGCCAGGAAAAAAGATGTGCTGGAGCAGTTGGAGAAGGTGCTGACAATTGGAAAATACCGGTCACCGCAGGAATATGAGTCCCAGGCCAACCGCCTGCACGGTTTGCGGAAAAAACTAAACAGTATGGTTGCGGCGGTTCATCAGAGAAGGCATTTCGGATTTTCTCTGTATGATGCCATTACCTGTTTTGAACAATACAGGGACTATGCCGACTGCACAAAGTTTACCCGGGAACAAATCAAAACCCTGACCCCGGAAAAATATACACTTTGGGTTGACCTGGCAGGTGAATTGAAAACCGCAGGCCTGGAATGTAGCGGCGCTGCCTGTAACCCATTAAGCGCATTTGCCAAATGCAGTTATTCTCAAAGTATTAAGGATGAAATCAGGGGAGACCTGAAAAATTATGTAGAGGCAACAAACAATTTGCAGGATGGAATCATGAAGCTTGGGCGGCTGCTCGGGTTGGAAAAACCCCTGTCTTACCGCCAGCTTCGCGCCTTCATAGAATTAATTACACTGCTCAACATAACTCAAACCATACCGGGCAAGTTATTTGCCTATCAGGAGCTTAGCTTGCTGCAGGAAACTGTGGCCATGGTCTGTGAAGAGGGAGGAAAACGGGATGAGTTGCAGAAGCAGCTTTTATCCGAGTTTTCCGAGGCGATTCTTTCCTTCGATGCGGAGACTGCTATGCAGCAGTGGAGATTAGCGGAAACAAAATGGTTCCTGCCAAAACTCCTGGGGCAGAACAAAGTTGCCAAATCCCTTAAGGTGATGGCTAAAAATCCCGGTGAATTTAAAAAAGAGAAGACAGTTGTCTACATGAACCTGGTCTTACAGTATAAGGCAAAAGCAAAGGCAATTGATGAACAGAAAGATCTGTTTAATGAATTGTTCGGCTTATTATGGCATGAGGGCCGGGCAGACTGGACGGCAATCAGTGAGACCTATGCCGCTGCCGTTAAAGGGAATGCCCTGATTTCGGCTATTTGTAACAGTAGCTCGGAGAGACAGGCCGTGAGGTCCGGAATTGTTGCCGAAGTGTTAACTGATTTAACCGGATTCCGGCACTCTTACGGGGACGCTTTAAAATCTGTGGCTGCCCACTGGGACCGGATAAAGGAGATCGAAGACAACCTTTCCCAAAAGGCTGGAATCGAATTTGACAAGCTCAGAGAAAGCGCAGATTGGCCGGCAGACGTCCTCAAAAAGGCTGGGGAATGGTTGGAAAACCTGGAGAACCTGAGAAACTGGTGTACCTACTTAAGTACTAAAGCAAAAGTATCAGAAGCAGGACTGTCAAATCTGATTTTGGCCTATGAGAGCGGTCAGGTATCTGAAGAAGAACTTTTACCGGTGTTCTATCGGGGAGTCTCCCATGCGTGTGCCGTTTTTGTTGTTGAAGAGGAAAAATGCTTATCTGATTTTAATGGGGCTGTTTTTGAAAATGAAATCTCAAAATATAAGCAAACCTGCGCTGATTATGAAACCCTTACAAAATATGAACTTATTTCGAGATTGAGCGCCAAGATACCGGCGACCCCGGCTAGTTTTGCCAATTCCTCGGAAATCGGGATACTGCAAAAGGCAATCAGAAGCGGAGGCAGGATGTTATCTATCCGGAAACTGTTTGACGGTATTCCCAACCTGCTTAGAAGATTATGTCCCTGTATGCTGATGAGCCCGATTTCAGTTGCCCAGTACATTGACCCCCAATACCCCCAGTTTGACCTGATTGTGTTTGATGAAGCATCACAAATGCCGACCTGTGAGGCTGTCGGGGCAATGGCCCGGGGTAGCAATGTTATCGTGGTCGGTGACCCAAAACAGTTACCGCCAACAAACTTTTTTAACCCGGACAGTGTTGATGAGGACAATTATGAAAAGGAAGATTTGGAGAGCATCCTGGACGACTGTCTGGCATTATCCATGCCGCAACAGCATTTGCGGTGGCATTACCGTTCCCGTCATGAGAGTCTGATAGCATTTAGTAATATACAATATTATGGTAACCTGTTTACTTTCCCATCACCCAATGATCTGGTATCATGTGTGAAATATGTCCCGGTAGAGGGCTATTACGACAGAGGTAAAACAAAACAGAACCGGGCTGAGGCCGAGGCCGTAACCTCTGAAATAATAAGGAGATTAAGTGATCCTCTGCTTTGTGAACAAAGTATAGGGGTGGTAACCTTCAACTCGGCACAGCAGAATTTAATCGATGATTTACTGGTAGAGGTCTTTGCCAAAAATCCTGAACTTGAAGAAATAAATAACCGGTCATATGAGCCGATCTTTGTCAAAAACCTGGAGAATGTACAGGGTGATGAACGTGATGTAATTCTGTTTTCCGTTGGTTACGGCCCGGATGCTTCCGGAAAGGTAACCTTAAACTTCGGCCCGGTTAACCGGGAGGGTGGCTGGCGCAGATTAAATGTCGCAGTATCCCGGGCGAGAAATGAAATGATGGTGTTTTCCACCCTTAGGCCGGAACAAATTGATTTATCCAAAACAAGATCATTGGGAGTGGAAGGATTAAAGGCATTCCTGGAGTATGCGCAGAAGGGGAAGAGCGCTTTGGCTGCTAAGGCATCAAATATCTCTATGAAAAAGGGGATTACCGAAAAACTGATTGCAGAAAAAATCCGGAAACTGGGCTACGAAGTTAAAACCAATATTGGTTGTTCCGGGTACAAAATTGATATCGCCATAGTTCACCCGGATAAAAAGGATGAATACATATTAGGAATAATGTGTGATGGGAAGACCTATCACTCGGCAAATACAGCACGGGACAGAAATATCCTGCAAAGTAATGTACTGCAGTCATTGGGCTGGAATATATACCGGCTGTGGATTTTGGACTGGTGGGAGAACCAAGACAGGGAACTGGAGAAAATCCGCACTGCCGTGGAGCAAGTGCTTATAAACAAAGAGGAAAAACCCATGGTAAAGGCAACCCCGGAAACTATCAGGCCGGTCAGATTTAATTATGCTGACAATAAAGCAGAACCCCCTGCCAAAAACACACCTGTCGATGAAAATGTCAGGTATGAGGTTTGTGTTTTACAGGGCAGCAGCGGCGGAGCAGATGAATTCTATCTGCCGCAGAATAACGGGCTGATTCAGACACAAATCAAACAGGTTTTGGAAGTGGAAGCCCCGGTAAGCAAGAATCTGTTGTGTCGGCGCGTTCTGGGCGCGTGGGATATAGCGCGTTTGGGAACTCGGCTGGAGAAGCGGTTTGAAGAATTTTTTCGGGAGTTGAAGTTGAAGAAAAACATTTCCCATAATGTTGCGTTCTATTGGAACAGTTCGCAATTACCGGCTGAATATACCATGTTCCGGGTCCCGGCAAGTGATGCCACCCGCAGAAACATGGAAGACCTTTGTTCCGAGGAAATAGCTAATGCGATAAGACACATTTTAAAAAGTCAGGTCAGCATACTCAAACCGGATTTAATCAGGGAAGTATATAAAATCTTCGGTTTTTCCCGTGGCAGTGCTTCTATTGAGAAGATTATTTCTGTGGGACTAAAAGAGGCTGTAAAAAGAAATTATGTAGTCCTTGATGGTGCAGACAGGGTAATTATCAAAGGATGATTTTTTCTGAACATGAGAGACTGGAGGTTGGTTATGAAAAGATCAAAGAAGACAGGGTTGTGCGTTTTGGTTTTTGTCATCCTCATGGGCATAATGGCAGTGAGTGTAAACGCGGCATCAGTTCACAGGTCACTACAGGTGAAGTACGGTGTGAAAGTTGTGTACAATAACAAAGTGATGGCCGGTACAGAAGCCCCGTTTATTTCAGAAGGAAGAACCTATGTGCCACTAAGGATGCTGATAAACACCTTTGGTGATAAAACGATTTCCTGGGATGCAGTGAATCAAAAAGTAATTATCACCGATGCTGAAAATTCACTGAGGTATCAACTGGCGGAAAAGGAATCCCAAATCGAAGACCTGCAAAGTGAAAACGATGACCTGCAAAGTGAGATTGATGACCTGGAAAATGAGATTGAACACTTAGAAGATGAGATTGACGATTTGGAAGACGGCAACAGCAGTATGGACTTATCAGATTTGGAAGATTACCTGGTGGATTATTACGAGGATGATATTACCGATATTGTCCTCAGCGGAGATGAAGACGATATCAGGGTTACAATAAAGGTAGACGAGTCAGACTGGGATTCTTTTTCAGCCTCTGAGAAGGAAATCTTTCTGCAAGACATTTGTGACGACATCTGGTATGATTTTGAAGATGCCGATATTACCGGGACGGTCAAGGAAGGAAGCTCAATTCTGCAGACATTTGAGGTATCAGCAGGTGATGATGTATCGATAGAATAGAAAATATGATGGATGATAAACCCCCGCATCGGAGCTGCCGGAGCTGACTCTGTTGCGGGGGTTCGTTTTAAGTTCACTGCGCTAAGCCTCAAATATTTCGTCCACTGTAATCTCCAAACCCTCAAAGAAATAGGAAACTAAGGTGTCTCCTGCCTTATAGCCGGCGTATTCATCAATGTCAAAGTCTTTAAAGCCATATGCCAGGACTGAATGTTTTTTGGGATCGACAATCCAGAATTCCCTGACTCCTGACAGCATATATGTATTGAGCTTATCTACCATATCCTTTGTGCGGGTGCTTTTTGATAAAATTTCAATACACAGGGTGGGTGTACCCATATACCGCCCCTTTTCATTAACGGCATCCTTCAGATCACAGGCGATGAGCAGATCAGGCTGCATTACATCCGGTGTCTCGAAGTCCTTTTTGAAAAAATGGACATCAAAAGGCGCATAAAATACCTTGCATTTGTTACCTTTTAGGTAAGTCCGCAGGTGGATATGCAGATTACCGGAAATATCCTGGTGAAAAGTGTCAGGTGAAGCTAAAAGAACTATTTCGCCATTGATGTATTCCATTCTGAGGTCACTTTTCTCATAAATTTCCATAAACTCTTCATAAGATACCTTCTTGCCGCCGTATTGATAATCCAGAGCATTTTCCTTGACCATGAAATATCGGTCGATTTCTGTAATATATGGAGTGAGTCGTACGGATTTCTTGCCGTTTTTGGTAACCACAACCTCATGGTTTTCAGTGACATAGTCAATGTACTTGCCCAGATTAGTCTTGAATTCTGTTGCGGTAACAACTTTTGTTGTATCATTCATATTTATCACCTCGTACGAAAATTATACCATATGGCACGAAAAAATACAATCAATAGAATATCGTGCGATATTCTATGATTATGCCAAAAGTTGAGCAGCGCTTATGTTAATATGGTATAATTTAGGGTAAAAGGATGGATGTAAAGGAGACAAATGTGAAAATACTACTGATCTACAACCCGGGTTCAGGTAATGGAAAATTCAAATCTAATTTGGACAAAATTGTACAAGCAGTTCAGAATAAAGGCTTTTATTTGGTGCCATATAGAATCAACTCCGGGGAAGTTTTGGAGAAGATGCTTTTGGCCATTGACATAAATAGCTTCAACAGGATTTGGATTGCCGGGGGTGACGGGACTATTCATCAGGTGGTCAATTTGCTGATGCGATTGGAGTGTGAAGTCCCGGTAGGTATATATCCGGTGGGAACAGCTAATGATTTTGCCGGTTACTTTAATTTCCCTGACACAATCGACGAAATGACAGAAATCCTGCTGAGAGACAATTATACCTATTGTGATCTTGGAGCTGCCAATGGTCACTATTTCTTAAATGTGGCCAGTCTGGGTTCTATTATAGATGTCAGTCAAAAAACAGATAAAAACCTGAAAAACAATTTTGGTGTTCTTGCATATTACCTAAAGGGTGCAGAAGAATTATCCGGTCTGAAGCCTGTACGGGTCAGCATTCGGTGCCAGGAAGCCGACAGGGATGATGAGATATATTTTATCCTGATTATGAACGGCAAATCGGCAGGAGGCTTTAAGAAGATAGCCCCTTTGGCATCATTAACCGATGGATTGCTCGATGTATATATTTTTCGAAAATGCCCCGTAATAGAGCTGATTCCTCTAATCATACAGGCTGCAAACGGGGAGCATGCCGAGAGTCCCTATGTTGATTATATTCAAACGGCAGAAATGCTGATAGACTGTAACGAATCTGTCGGGACCGATATGGATGGTGAAAAGGGTTTTAGTTTTCCGGTGAAGGTTTCAGTTGCTTCAGCAAAACTCAAACTAATCACCAGGAACAATCAGGAAGAAGGCTGTCAGGAAAAGCAGAACTTCAGTTTTCACGATGTGAAAAAGGCTGTTGAGATGATATCTAATGGAATTTTTAATGAGTTTACCGGGCCGGTTAACAAAATGCTGACTGACCGCAGTACATTCAGGGACCTGGTTTCATTAGCTGCTGATATGTCACGGCATAATGCCCTGAATTATATCAATAATAATTCTTTGAATGAAAGATATTTTGAAATTGCTGAAAAGTCATTGGATAATGGGTACTTATATATCATATTATCCAGTACAGGAAGCGCCGCCGGGGAACTTATCCAGAAGGTAACCAAAAAGGAATATGCACATGCTTCCATTGCCTTTGATGAGGAGTTAGAGACCATTGTCAGCTATAACGGGGGAGAAAATATTTATGCGCCCGGCCTCAATCAGGAGATGATTGAATTCTTCGGTCAGAAGGATGATGCTAATATCATGATTTATAAGATAAAGGCAGACAGAGGGAAGAAGCAAAAAGTCCTTGACGAAATCAGAAAGATTAATCAGGATGGCAGTTCCTACAACATACTTGGCCTGTTTGTACCTTATTCTCACCGGGAAAATATCATGTTCTGTTCTCAGTTTGTTTATTGTATGCTGAAAGCAGCCGGGCTGGATTACTTTGAGAAAAAGCCGGAAGAAGTAAAGCCGACAGATTTTGTCGAGCTGGATTACAAGAGAGACCTGGAATACCATGGGCAGATTTTTACGAAGGAGTATAAAGTTAGCAAAGGGGGGAGATGATATGGTTTTTAACACAAACAATAAGAAACTAAAGGAATAAGAGGGGGATTTTTTATGTGGAAGGAATTCAGGGAGTTTGCCATGAAGAGGAACGTCCCAACTGCACTTCTGCACTTCTGCAATTGAATAGTGAATTTACGAATTCCCCGTTTAAATGGGGATTTTTTTTATTTATATTGCCATAACTGTATGATATTATTAAAGGTAGCAATAATGGCACTTTTTACTAATATAAAAGTGATATTATAGGTGGGCATATTGAAGAATAATTGAGGGGGAAAACAGCATGAAAAAGATATTACGGTTACTTTTTCTGACCAATATTGTTGCTGTACTGATATTGTTGGGACAGGCATGCTTGTCTCCGGTTCTGTCTGCTGCAGAAGCTGGGGAAATCAATATGGAAACAGTGAGTGGAGACGGTGCAGGCTATACTTATTTGGACAGTGTTGTCACAATCACTCAGGATGGCAGCTATATCCTTACCGGCACAGGAACTGAGACAGCAAACCGAATTGTGGTCAATGGCGGCGTAACAGCTGATATTACAATAAATAGTGTGAACATTAATTCGGGCAGCGGGGCTTTTGTTATGACCGGGGCAACGGTGAACCTCACCCTGAGCGGCAGCAACACTCTCAGAAGCGGAAGTGGATTTGCCGGCCTGCAGGTTTGTAGTGGAATACTTACTATTACCCAGACCAGTACAGGCAGTCTGACAGTGTATGGCGGCTATAACTCTGCGGGAATCGGGGCGCCGGACAGGGTTAGGCCTAATACAGGCACAATTATAATTGAGGGTGGCACGGTCAACGCAAACGGCGGAACATACGGCGCAGGTATCGGTGGAGGGTTATACAGTGAATATGGCACCATCATCATCAGGGGTGGCAGTATAACCGCCAATGGTACGACTTCGGCGGCCGGTTTAGGCGGCGGTGATTATAATTACCCTGGGACAATCACTATTGAAGGTGGCACAGTGACCGCAAACGGTGGCTATAATGGTGCAGGCATCGGCGGCGGCTGTGACGGGGTAGGCGGTATTATAAATATCCTGGGTGGTACGGTCAACGCAAACGCCGGAACCAACGGTGCCGGCATAGGCTGCGGACGGGGCGGCAGCCCACGCAGGGCTGCCGGAGGCACAGTAACTGTATCCGGAGGTAATACTGTTGTGAATGCACGCGGCAGTGGCAGCGGAAAAGATATCGGCTCAGGAGATAATTATGACCAAACTATCAGGGATGGCGGGACACTTACGGTTGATGACAGCGCCACGGTTAACCTGAATGCGACCGGAACAGATGCACAGACAGATTTTATCACCTGTACAATCAGTGGCGGGGGAGCGGGACTTCACTCCGGGACTTATTTGAATGGGCATAAAAAAATTACTTTAAGCAGCTTTACCGCTCTGCCCAATAGTCAGGTAAATGCCTTGGATAATATTACTTTTTCGGTAAATGTTAATGGGCTCTCCTATACTGATCCACAAGGGAGTATTTCCTTTAAGGCCAATGGGGCTGAAATCGCAAGTACCCCCATCACCCGTGAAGGTGTGGTTGCAGCCGGTACAGCCGGTATAAGTAAAAGTGATGTTCCCGGCGGCAGTTACACATTTATCGCGGAATATGTTCAGGACAGTGTTGACAGCTATTATACTGCTGATGTGTTACAGATTACGGGTTATACTGTGAATAAGCTTAATCAGGCTTTGCTGCTGAGCGGCATTCCAGATACCATAACGTACGGTGATGCAGCTTTTGACATGGTTGTCAGCGGGACAGGCGGTACGGGTTTATTGAGCTTTAATGTTACTTCCGGTGATGCTGTTACAGTGAGTGGGAGTGGTGCAGTTACCATATTAAAGGCAGGAACGGCTGAAATTACCGTAACCAAAGCAGGTGACGATTATTATAATGGGGCTTCGGCCACTGTCTCAATTGTTGTAAATAAAGCCATCCCCGAGGCGGTAATATTCCCAGCCGCTTCACTCACCTACGGTCAGAGTCTTGGGGAGGCTGTGCTTACGGGCGCTGCGGGCGATGGCAGCTTTGCCTGGCAGGACGCTGCTGCTGTCCCGCCGGTACAGAATGCAGGATATCAAATGGTGTTCACCCCCGCTGATTCTGTAAATTTTGATTATTCCGGGGTTGTGCTGCAGCAGATTGTAACCACGATAGTAGAGAAAAAAGACTTAACCATCAAAGCCGCAGATAAGACCAAGGTCTATGGAGAATCAGACCCCCTGTTCACAGAAAGCTATATGGGATTTGTCAATGGTGAGGATAAGAGCAGTTTGACCGGTATCCTTGCCCTGACCCGCCAGGAGGGTGAAAATGCCGGGACATATACCATCACACCATCGGGGCTGACCTCCGCAAACTACAATATCATTTATCAGACAGGCCAACTGGAGATTACACCGACAGCCTTAACCATTGCCGCTGATGCCGAAAGCAAGATTTACGGCGAGCCGGACCCGGAGCTTACTTATGTGATAACAGCAGGTACATTGCTGGGAGCTGATGGAATCACCGGAGCCTTAACCAGGATAGCCGGTGAGAATTTGGGGACCTATATGATAGAACAGGGCACTTTGACTGCCGGAATTAATTATGACATCACCTATACCGGAGCAAGCCTGACCATCAATAAAAAGGCCTTAACCATTAGAACAGAGGATAAGAGCAAGGTTTACGGGGCGGCTGATCCCGCTTATACAATAAGCTGTAACGGGTTTATCGCAGGTGAGGATGAAAGCGACCTTCACGGAACACTTGCCTTTGACCGTGCAGAAGGTGAGGATGTGGGCGAATATACCATTACACCTTCGGGCCTGACCTCGCTTAACTACGAAATTACTTATGAAACAGGAGCATTAACAATCAATAAGACAACTTTAACCATAAAAGCAGAAGATAAGAGCAAGGTTTACGGAGCGGCTGACCCTGTTTTTACAGTCAGCTATGATGGGTTTATAACCGGGGAGGATGATAACGTTCTTGACGGTATCCTTGCCCTGACACGTCAAGAGGGTGAAAATGCCGGGACATATACCATCACACCATCGGGGCTGACCTCCGCAAACTACAATATCATTTATCAGACAGGCCAACTGGAGATTACACCGATAGCCTTAACCATTACCGCGGATGCCGGAAGCAAAATTTACGGCGAGCCGGATCCGGAGCTTACCTATGTGATAACAGCAGGTGCATTGCTGGGAGCTGATGGAATTACCGGAGCCTTAACCAGGATAGCCGGTGAGAATTCAGGGACATATATGATAGAACAGGGGACCCTGAGTGCCGGCATTAACTATGACATCACTTATGCCGGAGCAGTCCTGAACATCACTAAGAAGACCCTGACCATTAGAGCCGGGGATAAGAGCAAAGTTTACGGGGCGGCTGATCCCGCTTATACAATAAGCTGTGACGGGTTTATCGCAGGTGAGAATGAAAGCGACCTGCTCGGAACACTTGCATTTGACCGCACAGAAGGTGAGGATGTGGGTGAATATTCCATTACACCTTCAGGCCTGACCTCGGTTAACTACGAAATTACTTATGAAACAGGAATACTAACTGTCGATAAGAAAGCTTTATCCATTAGGGCAGAAGATAAAAGCAAGGTTTACGGAGCGGCTGATCCTGTCTTTACGGTTACATACGATGGATTGATAACAGGAGAGGATGAAGAAAATCTAAGCGGAACACTTGCCTTAGACCGTGCAGAAGGTGAAGATGCAGGCACTTATACTATTACACCTTCGGGCCTGAGTTCGAATAATTACGAGATCACCTTCATACCGGGAACTTTGCGGATTTTAAGCACTAATGCCCACCTGAGCAACCTTTCCCTCAGTAATCCGGCTTTGAACCTAAATAATTTAACCTTCAGCCCTGCTTTTGATTCCGGAATAACGAATTATATTGCCGGTGTGGCGAATCGTGTGGGAAGCATTACTGTCACACTCATGGCGGAGGACAGCAATGCCAGCATCAGCATCAATGGTTTATCGGTATCCACTGGACAGGCTTCCGATGACATCATCCTGAATACTGGCCTTAATACCATCAACGTTATGGTGACAGCGGAGGATGTAGTAACTACAAAAACCTATCTTGTGACCATTAAGCGAAGCCATGGCGGCAGCAGTACCATCCCTCAGCCCGAGCCGGAGCCTGTGGCAGAAATTTCGGAGCAGCTTACAGGAGGGACTTTTGACAGTGCAACAGGAAATGTATCTGCATCAGTGGATGATAAGCTGCTTGAATACCTCTTTGGAAAGGCTGAAGCCGGTGAAGGAGCAAGAAAAACTATCCGACTGGTGATTCCTGAGGTAGAAGCAGCAAGTTCATATACCCTCGAAGCTTCTGTGACGGGATTGTCTTCCACCGGAACGGATAAAGAAATGCTGTTAACGACTCCCTTAGGCACAATCGGCATACCTGATGACATGCTGACAGGATTGGAAGACGCGGCAGGAGAAAAAGCGGCTGTTACCATAGGCCGGGGGGACAAGGCCAGCATGTCCGCTGATGTGAAAGCAGCACTTGGTGACCGTCCGCTGGTACAGCTTTCCCTGACCATAGACGGCCGACAGGTGGCGTGGAACAATCCGGATGCTCCGGTAACCGTTTCTATTCCTTATACACCTACAGCAGCAGAACAGCAGGACCTGGAACATATTGTTGTCTGGTACATTGATGGAAGCGGAAAAGCAGTATTGGTGCCCAGCGGCCGTTATGACCCGGAGACTGGATACGTGACCTTTACCACCACCCATTTCAGCAACTATGCAGTGGCCTTTGTATATAAAACTTTTGGTGACCTGTCCCGTGTGGAATGGGCCCGGAAACCCATTGAAGTCATGGCCTCAAAGGGCATCATCAACGGGACCGGAGCGGATACCTACTTACCGGCTGCCAATATAACCAGAGCTGATTATCTGGTGCTGCTGGTAAAAACCCTGGGTCTGACAGCTGACTTTGACGGCAACTTTAGTGATGTGGCATCTGGGACATACTACTATGAAGCCGTTGGCATTGCCAAAGAACTCGGCATTACCGCCGGCAGCGGAAGGAACCGGTTTAGCCCGAATGAGAAAATTTCCAGGCAGGACATGATGGTATTGACAGCCCGTGCCCTGGAGGAATCCAAAGGGCTAAAGATATTAGGCGACTCTACCGTGTTGGATCAATTCAGTGACAAAAATGATATAGCCGGCTACAGCGCAGAAAGTCTGGCGGCACTTGTCAGTGAAGGTCTTATTACAGGCTCGGGGGATAAGCTGAACCCACGCGCTAATACTACCCGTGCCGAAGCAGCAGTATTCCTTTACAGAATTTACACAGACCGTTTCTCAAATCGGTGATTAACTTTTTGACCCGACAAACATTAGAGGAGCAATAAATGAGAGTTTTACTGGCAAAGAGGATCCTCCCAGTATTGTTACCAGGACACTGGGTGTAAGCTTATTGCCCGGTGAAGGCTTATTCTGCAGAGTTATAACAGGTGGGATTATTGAAAAGTGAGGAGAGGTCACTAAAGCTTGATTGAAAGAATTAAGACCATCAATGCTGATAAGGTCTTAGATGTAAATCTGATAATTGAGACTTTGGAGAAAATAACTACAGCAGTTATGCAGCAAAGAGACGATACCAGTACACACATTCCAACAGAAATAATGTATAGGGACGGTAACTATGTTGCAAAAATAAACAGTCTGAGGGTATAGGCAATAATCAGTTTGAGCCTGACCGCGAGGTAACCAGGGGAGAATTTGCCCTGATGCTGGTTACCGGACTGGGACTGCACAGAGCGCTGGAAGGAGAGGACGTATTCCTGGATGTTATCTCAAACTGGGCAAGATATTCAATGGACTCAGGGATTAAACTCGGAATAATAAATGGCGACAAAGACAGTATTATGCCGCAAAGAAGTGCTACAAGGGCTGAATGTATCGTCATAATAGAAAGACTCTTAAAAACTTCGGAACTGATAAACAGGGAAACAGTTGTGGTCTGCCACAAGGCTCCTAACTATAGTAAACCGAAATAAATCATAATCAACTCAAAGGGGTCGTGGGCAACATCGCAGCAGAGATGCCGGTTATCAAAATGGAAGTTTCTGTGATATAATATAAAGGAAAAGCCATCTGATAAATGGGCAATGAATAAGACGGTGGGAAGAAATGCAGTGAAAAAATGCAGGAAAAGGTGCGAGAAGAAGTGCAAGAAAAAGTGCAAGAAAAAGTGCAAGAAAAAGTGCTGGAATTGGCTAAACGTTTTCAACTTAATTTACTGATTTTACTGGGCAGCTATGATACCGGTGATTTTAGGCCGGGAGAAAGTGATATTGACATAGCTTATTTAGGTGATGAGATAAAAGGGATTGAGAGGCAATTAGAGTTCATGAATGAGTTATCCCGAATTTTTAAGTACAGCAAAATAGACTTGATTGATTTACAGAAAGCCTCCGGATTATTAAAGTATGAGATTGCTGTCAAGGGAAGGGTCCTGTTTGAGCGTTCTGAAGGATTATTTGAAAGGTATAAGCTGTATTGTTACCGTTATTATTATGATACCGATAAATTCCGGCAGGGGAAAAAGGAATTTTTCCGGGAACAGTTGGAGGGGTTATTGAATGGTCAAAATAGAGCTTGAGATTATTTTGGAGAAAATGGCTGCTTTACAGGGATATTATAAGGAATTAAAGGGACTGGAGCATATTTCATTTGAAGAGTATATGCAAAATAATCTTTATAAGCGAACGGTAGAGCGAATCATACAACTTATTGTCGAGGCAGCGACAGATATTAATAATATGCTGTTAAAAAGCTTAGATAAAGGCCCAACTGTTGACTACTATTCTTCGTTTATTGAGTTGGCGGAAGCCGGAATACTGCCGGTGGAATTCGCCATAAGCATAGCCCCGTCGACAGGGCTTAGAAACATAATTGTCCATGAATACCAAAAGATAGATGACCGTAAAGTCCATAGTTCGATAAAATATACCCTTGATTACTATTTGAAATATATGAAGCTGATAAATGATTACCTTAAGATAACCTGAGACATATGTACTATCTCCGGGCCGAAATACCTCCTGAAAACAAAGAATACGAGGTAGACCGTTAACGGTTGTAAGCAAGTCCAACATCAGGTGACTGATAGCATTTGATGTTGGGCTTTTTATTTTTTTTAGTCGTGTAGACATCTCTGACCATTCACCCATCTCTGCCTGCTTCAGTATACTGTAATAGGGACTTGAAAGGGGGGGAGAGCATTGAACAATGTTGTGGAGCTGAATGACATCGGAATGAAATACCAGTCCCTCAATGGAGAGATCCCTGCCCTGGAGCACATCAGTCTGAAGGTTCGCCAAGGGGAGTTTGTAAGTATTGTCGGTCCCAGCGGCTGTGGGAAATCGACCCTTTTATCGATAGTTTCCGGATTATTGCGCCCTACATCAGGCAGCGTTTTTGTAGAGAGTGAAAAGGTAATGGGCCCATCAAAAAAGATTGGCTATATGCTGCAAAAAGACCATTTGTTTGATTGGAGAACCATCACCCAGAATGTCCTTCTTGGCCTGGAAATTCAAAAAGCCGTTACGCCTGAAGCCAAGGAATATGCCGAACGTCTTCTTGTAACCTATGGTCTCTCTGAGTTCGGCCATAAGTACCCCAGCCAGCTTTCGGGGGGGATGAGACAGCGTGCTGCCCTTATTCGTACTCTGGTCACCAATCCACAGATACTGCTTTTGGATGAAGCTTTTTCAGCACTGGATTATCAAACCCGTCTTGCTGTGAATGACGATATTTATGCCATCATAAAAAAAGAAAACAAAACAGCAATCATGGTTACCCATGATATTGCTGAAAGTATCAGCATGGCCGACCGGGTCATTGTCCTCACCCGCAGGCCGGGGACGGTAAAGAGCTGCCACACGATCATATTCGGTTTGGACAAACGAACTCCCTTAAAATCAAGAAAGGTGCCTGAGTTCCAGACATATTTTGAGCAGATATGGAAGGAGCTGGACGTCCATGTTTAAGCACCAAAAAAATTCAGTTGCATTACAGCCTCTGCCCATTTCCCCGGAACATCGGGATTACTTAAAACATGTCCGGCGTCAAAAAATCATGGTCGGATTCACACAAGTTTTTATTTTAATCCTGGCCTTTGGTTTATGGGAGATTTGCGCGGCCTGCAAATTCGTGGACCCCTTTATCACCAGCCAGCCTTCGCGGGTTTTCAAGACCATGCTTATGCTCCACCAGGAAGGAGTGCTTATTGAACATATTGCTGTGACCTGCCTGGAAACCGTTATCGGCTTTGTCCTCGGAACGGTATTGGGGACAATAGCAGCTATCGTATTATGGTGGTCAGAATTCATTTCCAAGGTTTCAGAACCTTATCTTGTCATCTTGAACAGCCTTCCTAAAATAGCTTTGGGACCCATTTTTATTGTCTGGATCGGAGCAGGGCCTGCCGCGATTATCGTGATGACCCTGGCTATTTCCCTGATTGTCACTATTCTTGAAGTACTGAATGGCTTTTTGGCCATTGATAAGGAAAAGATCAAGCTTGTGCAGACATTTGGGGGTACCAAGCTTCAGGTGATGGCCAAAGTTATTCTCCCCGCGTCCCTGCCCACCATCATCAATGCATTGAAAATCAATGTCGGGTTATCCTGGGTCGGTGTAATCGTAGGCGAGTTTTTGGTTTCTAAAGCCGGATTAGGGTATCTAATTGTTTATGGAGGGCAGGTTTTTAAGCTGGATCTGGTGATGACCAGTGTCTTAATCCTTGGTGTTGCTGCAGCATTAATGTACCAGGGGGTGGTTTACCTTGAAAAAATGCTTGTTAAAAGGCAGGGGCAATGACTCGAAAAAATCAGATGAATTTAAAACAAGAAAGGGAGGGTAAATATGAAGAGGAAATGGTTTTTCTTCTTTCTTATTGCAATAATACTGGGAGCATTCTTAGGGATAAGCGGGTGCAGCCAACAAAACTCCCAGCATCAGCTAACAAAAATTCAGCTATCTGAAGTCACCCATTCCGTTTTTTATGCACCTCAATATGTTGCTTTAAGTCAGGGTTTCTTTGAGGAAGAAGGTCTGAAGATTGAGCTCTCTAACGGTCAGGGTGCCGATAAGGTCATGACCGCAGTACTGACCGGACAGGCAGATATAGGCTTTGCCGGGCCGGAAGCCAGTGTCTATGTCTATAATGAAGGAAAAGAAGATAACAGTGTAGTCTTTGCCCAACTGACAAATGGTGATGGAACATTTTTAATGGGCAGGGAACCTGATCCCGATTTTAAATGGAGTGATGTTAAGGGTAAGACTATTATCGGCGGGCGCAAAGGCGGAATGCCTGAAGTAATACTCCAGTATGTGCTGCGCAATAATGGCCTGAAACCTGGTGAAGATGTAATGATTGACACGACCATGCAATTTGCAGCCATGCCAGGAGCCTTCATTGGGGGCCAGGGAGACTATGTCATTATCTTTGAGCCCACAGCATCACAGATGGAGAAAGAAGGGAAAGCCTATATCCTGGCCTCTTTGGGAAAATCCAGCGGAGAGGTACCTTATACAGCCTATTTTGCCCGGAAAAGCTATATTGAGCAAAACCCGGAAATCATTCAAAAGTTTACAAACGCTATCTATAAAGGACAGCGCTGGGTGGATACCCACACACCTGAAAAAATTGCCCAGGTCATCAAACCACATTTCCCTGACGCCGACACTGAAATCTTAACGACTGTTGTCAAACGCTATAAAGAGCAAAATACATGGAAGAAGGACCCGATCCTCTCAGAGAATGATCTTGGGGTCCTGCAAAAGGCCCTTCAGGATGCCGGCGAACTTCAAAAAACGGCCCCCTACTCTGAAATTGTAACAACAAAATTCGCTGAGACCGCTATTGAAAACATAAGATGAAGAAATTACGGTAGGGGCAAATATTGCTTACATCAGGGTAACAGCACAGGACGGAACAACACAGAAGACAAACTACCGGTATGAAACCCCTCTCATGGAGACAGGAGAGGGGTTTATCCATTTTAAAAAATTTACATGTTTCGACGTTATTTGCAGGAAAAATCTACTTTACAGAGGAATTTATTGTTTTATTAATGATTCGTACTATTATCCAATTTTGCTCCAGAGGTGTATTTTGAGAATGCTGATATATAAAAAGAGATTTATCACAGTATTAATCACTCTACTGGTTTTAGCTGTACTATTTGTCATTGGTTTTTCTAGATTGGCAAAAGAGCATTACACGAAACCACGTATTCAAAAGGGTATTATGGATTTGTCTGATTGGAATCCGGGCAATGAGGTTAATCTTAACCTCAACGGCGAGTGGGAGTTTTATTGGCAAAAACTGCTTACTTACGATGACCTTTATAGCGATAATCTAGAACCGGACTTGTTTGCTGAGGTACCTAAGGTATGGAACAGTTACAATATTGACGGCAAAAGGTTACCCGGCTTCGGTGCTGCAACATACAGGCTGCAGGTAAAAAATGCGCCGGAAAATCAGGAATTAGTTATTAGAATGCCGACAGTTTCTGCTGCTTATAAGCTGTACATAGATGATAAACTGGCAGGTTCCAATGGCAGGGTCGCCCTGGAAAAGCGGCATTTTTTACCGGAATACCGCCCTGTTATGACAGAATTTACCCCGCCTTCCGGAGACTTTGACATAATTATTCAGACAGCTAATTTTTCTTATGCCCGTGGTGGTGTATGGAATCCTATTTTTATGGGATCACATGAAAATATGGTCAAGTACGATAAAACCATAGGCTATAAGGATTTGTTCTTGGTTGGGGCTTTCCTGATCATGGCGCTCTACTATCTATGCATTTTTTTTATGCTGAAAGAAGGCAGGAGCAGTCTTTACTTTGCCTTGTTGTGCCTGATTGCCATAAGTATGACTGTTATTTACGGAGATTTCATTATTAACCGAATTGTTCCTCAGGCCGGTTATCATGTTATAGTCGCCATAGATTATGCTGCGACAACCTGGGCTCCCATAGTCCTTGTCTTTCTTATGGGAGAACTTTTTCCGGAGCAGGTTTCCAAAAAAATCAAAAAACTGTTAATAATCTATGCAGTTTTAACATTACTGCTTATCTTGTCATTTCCAATACATGTTTATACCGGTTTTTTATATATGTTTCAGACTGTGGGCCTTGTTACGGCGGGATATGCTGTCATTTGTGCCGCCATGGCTATTGCCAAAAACCGGGGTGATTCAGTAATCATAGTGGCAGGAGCATTGCTTGTTACTTTGGGAGGCATCCATGATGTGCTTTATCATGACAACATTATCTCCTCTGATTTTGGGGAACTTTCTTCCTTTGGTTTTCTTATCTTTCTTTTCCTGAATGCCATTATCCTGGCAAGACGATTCTCAGAAGCCTTCAAAGAGTCGAAACTGCTGTCAGAAAAGCTGATGAAGCTTGATAAAATGAAGGACGAGTTTCTTGCCAACACATCCCATGAACTGAGGACTCCGCTCAATGCCATGATAAATATTGCTGACGGAATATCCCGGGGAACGGAGGGAGCGGTAAATGAAAAACAGAAAGCCGCACTTGGCCTGATTACCGGCAGCGGGAAGCGCCTGACCAATCTCATAAATGATATTCTGGATTATGCCAAACTTAAAAACTTCGACCTCCAGTTAAATTTCAGGACGGTAAATGTGAAGCGTATTGCTGAAAGCGTTGTCAATGTACTTGGAAGGTTAAATAAAACCGAAAGTGTCCGGATGCTTATTGATATTCCCGATGACCTCCCTGACATTCATGCAGATGAAAACAGGCTGCTCCAGATTTTATACAACCTTGTGGGAAATGCCGTTAAATTTACGGAAACAGGATATATCAGGATATCGGCAGCCCAGACGGACAATAGGGTTGAAATTTGTGTCGAAGATACGGGAATTGGAATTCCTGAAGACGAACTTGACACTGTATTTGAATCTTTCCGGCAGATTGAAAATTCCCTGACCCGAAAAAGCGAAGGCACAGGATTAGGTCTTTCTGTAACCAAATATCTGGTTGAAGCCCACGGCGGGGAAATTCGTGTGGAATCGGAGGCAGGGGCGGGTTCAAAATTCTGTTTCTCTGTTCCTGTGGCCACAGAAGCTGTCAAAGAAAAATCATGGCTGTATGACAGAGTTGAAGCCGAAATAGCGGCTGCCGAAGACACCGGAAATTACCCTGATATGCTTTCATGCAGGTATGGGGGGGAAGGCCCCCATATCATGCTGGTGGATGATAACAACTCCAACCTTATATCCCTGGCCGGGATTCTTAAGATGGAAAACTATGCAGTCACTGCTGTTGCTTCAAGTGAGCAATTTTTTGAAGAATTTAAAGCGGCAGGCGATGTCAGCCTTGTCATCCTGGATGTAATGCTGCCAGGCCTGTCGGGGTATGAGATATGCCGTGAAATCAGAAAAACCTTTACTGTTTCTGAGCTTCCTGTACTGATGCTGACAGCCAGGACAACCACTCAGGACATCGTTATGGGTATGGAAGCTGGAGCCAATGATTATCTTGCCAAGCCTTTTGATACAGACGAGCTTTTAGCAAGGGTAAAGACCCTTATCCAGCTCAAGCAGTCGGCAGACAGGGCCAGGGCTTCCGAATTAGCCTTTTTGCAGGCTCAGATTAAACCACACTTTTTGTATAATGCTTTAAACACTTTTGTTTCAATTTCACAATATGACATAGATAAAGCCAGAAACCTGATTATAGATTTTGGGAATTATTTAAGAAGAACCTTTGATTTCAAAGATTTAAGCCAGCTTGCCCCACTGCGGAATGAACTGGAGCTTGTCAGGTCATATCTTGAGATTGAGAAGGCGCGTTTTGAAGAAAGGATTGAAGTAGTCTATGACCTGACAGATGATCTGGAAGTGCGGGTTCCGATACTGGTATTACAGCCTATTGTAGAAAATGCGGTGATACATGGCATATTACCACAAGAAGAAGGCGGACGTATTGAAATCGGTATAAAAAGGGATGAAACAGCTTTGTGTTTTAGGGTTAAGGACAATGGCGCCGGTATGGATATGGAAAAGGAGGGCGGAATTTTTGAACATAAATTCGGAAGCGGTGTCGGCCTGTCCAATATAGATAACAGGCTGAGGAAACTTTACGGAAAGGGACTGCAGATGAAAAGCAGTCCGGGGAGGGGAACTGAAGTCACATGGTCTGTTCCGATAAGACGCGGTGAAAGAGAGGGGTTTTAACAGACCGGAAGGGAGTGCATTAAGTGGTAACAGCAGTTCTGGTGGATGATGAAAGACCGGCGCTTCGGGGACTTGAATTTTTTTTAAGACCTTATCCGGAGATTTCAGTAGTGGGAATGTATATAAATCCACTTACAGCTTTAGATGAGATAGGACGATTAAGACCTGAGGCTGTGTTTCTCGATATCAATATGCCGCAGCTAAAAGGAGTTGACCTGGCTTCCAAAATACTGGATGTGAGCCCGGACACGAATATTGTTTTTGTAACCGCCTTTGACCAATATGCTGTCGAAGCCTTTGAACTCCATGCGTTGGACTACATATTAAAACCTATTAATCAGGAACGTTTAAGGAAAACCGTAGAGCGTTTGGTGCAAAAGAAACCTTTGCTAAAGGAAAAGAGTGCAGGGAGGCTTCAAATAAAATGTCTGGGGCGGTTTCAGGTAACCTGGGAAGGCCAGGAACCTATTAAGTGGCGCACTGAGAAAACAAAAGAGCTTTTTGCATTTTTGCTTTATAACCAGGGACGGGATGTCTCCAAAGACGAGCTTTTAGACAGGCTCTGGACGGAGATTGATCCTGAAAAGGCCATCCGGCAGCTCTACAATGGAATTTATTATATCCGTAAGGCTTTGGAGGAATATGACGTAGACAGAAGTCTGATATGTATTGACAGCAATTATAATTTAAAGTTGGGACCGGTCGATTTTGATGTAAAGAATTTCTGTGATCTGAAGAATAGCGCCGGACCTGACAATTTAGAGACACTGGAAGTAATGGAAATTCTATATGCAGGCGATTATCTGGAAGGTGAAGACTACCTATGGGCGGATTCTGAAAGAGAGAGCCTGGCAAGGCTGTACCAACAGTGCCTGATAAAAATTTCCCAACTGTATATTAAGAAAAAGTATTTTGAAAAGGCAGAGAGCATTCTAATCAAAGCATATCTTAAAAACCCTTATGAAGAAATTATTACCGAACTTCTGCTGAGACTTTATACTGAAACAGGTGAAAAAAGCAAAGCAGTAATACACTTCAATTCATATTCAAAGCTCTTGCAGGAAGACCTCGGTATTAAACCAAATGATAAATTATTTCAAATCTACCAATCTATAAAATAGCTAAGACATAAAAAGCTGTTGGCCTGTCATATCCTGACAGAGCGACGGCTTTTTTCTTAATACAAATAGATATAGCAATTATAGAAACAAATAGAGCAATAATTGAAACCATTTATAATAGATAAAAACATAAAATATAAGGTGAGGGTAAAACAACATAAAAATGAACCATAAAAAGGAGGAGTAATATTGATTACAAAAAAATGTTTTTTGAAGTCTGCAAAAGTAATGATAATATTTACTTTCTTAATATTATCATTACTTGTATTGAGTGCGGTACCTGTATATGCAGCTTCTACTTGGGAAACGGTAGGCAGTACAGGATTTTCCGCAGGGTGGTCAGAGTATACCTCAATGGCCATGGACAGCAGCGGAAAGCCTTACGTGGTATATCAGGATGACGGAAATGGTCTAAAGGCAACAGTGATGAAGTATAATGGAACCAGTTGGCAAGCCGTAGGAGATCCAGGGTTTTCAGCAGGTATGGTACGTTATACTTCAATAGCGATAGACGGTAGTGGGATGCCTTATGTGGTATATAGAGATGAGGCAAATGATAATAAGGCAACAGTGATGAAGTATAATGGAACCAGTTGGCAAGTCGTAGGAAACGCAGGCTTCTCCGCAGGTACGGCTGATTATACTTCAATAGCAATAGACGACAACGGAACCCCTTATGTGGTATATCAAGACGGAGGAAATGACGTCAAAGCTACGGTTATGAAGTATAATGGAACCAGTTGGGAAGCGGTAGGAAGTGCAGGTTTCTCACCAGGAGGGGTAGAGTATACGTCGATAGCTATAGACAATAGTGGGAAATTATATGTCGCCTACAGGGACGGTTATGAGCTTTATAATAATAAGGCAACAGTGATGAAGTATAATGGAACCAGTTGGGAAGCCATAGGAAACCCGGGATTTTCAGCAGGTAAAGCAGCATATACTTCATTAGCCATAGATGATACCGGGACACTTTATGTGGCTTATCAGGATCTTGGAATGGATTATAAAGCCACAGTAATGACGTACAGTGGGAATAGTTGGGAAGTAGTGGGAAATGCAGGTTTTTCACCAAGCTGGGCAGTTACTACTTCAATAGCCATAGACGGCAGCGGAACCCCTTATGTAGCATATAAAGACGTAGGAAGCAATGATAAAGCTTCAGTAATGAAGTATAATGGAACACGTTGGGAAAGCGTAGGCAGTCCAGGTTTTTCAGCAGGTGGAACAAATTATACTTCAATAGCGATTGACGGTAGTGGAGTGCTTTATGTGGCATATATGGATGGCGAAAACAGTGGGAAGACAACAGTGATGAAGTATGGCTCAACAGTTCCCGCTGCAACAACTCCACCTGTTACAGGCATTATGGCAACCAAATCAAATGTTAATGTTATTGTAAATGGCAAAGCAGTCAGTTTTGATGCTTACAACATAAATGGTAACAATTATTTCAAGCTTCGTGACATTGCTATGGCTTTAAATAGTTCTAATAAACAGTTTGAAATAACATGGGATAATACGGCAAAAGCCATTAATCTAATTGGCCAAAAGGCTTATTCACCTGTTGGCGGGGAACTTAGTATGACTACAGGGCCATCTAAAACAGAGGCAAAGTTGTCAACCGCAACAGTACTGTTAAATAGCCAAGAGATATCTGTAGTAGCATACAACATCAACGGCAACAATTACTTTAAGCTTCGTGACTTGGGAAAAACCCTAAACTTTGGAATTACTTGGGATGGTACTACACAGACGATAGGAATTGATGCATCGAGTAATTATGTTGAGTGATAAATATAGTTTAGTTAAACTCTGTTGAAATATTTGTAAGCGGCTGAATTTCTATAAAAGGATGGTGTCATACCCACCATCCTTTTAAATATTGTAGAAAAGTGAGTACGGTTAGCAAAACCGCATAAAAAACTTACTTCAGTAATGGAGTAACTCTTTGTTGCTAACAGACCTTTAGCTTTTTCAATTTTTAATTCTGTCAGGTACTCAAAAGGAGTTTTCCCGGTGTGCTTTTTAAATATACGTATAAAGTGATAGGGGCTGTAGTTTACAAAAGATGCCAGATCATCCAGTGAAAAATCGGAACATAAGTGGCTTTGGAGAAATTCTTTGGCGCGTTTTATGGCCCTGATATCACTATATTCTTTGGGTCTCGAATCATTTGAAAGATTGTTACTTACATTTCTTAATAGGCTGACTGTGATTTGTGAATTAAGACTCTGGAGAACAAATTCATACCCAAGCTGCTTGTTTTCGGCCTCTTCCATAAATTGAAACACCAGTCTGCTTATGTTAGGGTGCATATTAAAGGAGCCGTTATTATAGAATATGCCGCTTTTTCCTGAAAGTAAGTGGGAAAATTCTTTCATATAATCGGTTTGAATAAAAATAGGTATAAAAGTCTCAACTGATTTTTCTTTATTAAACAGGTGAACCTGATCGGGATTTACAGGAAAGATTTTTTGCTGTTCCAGGTGATATTTCTTTTTTTCTACCACGGCTACAGGCATATTCCTTGCAGGAAGCAGAAATTTATAGCATCCAAATCCCTTGGGCTCTGAAAACACGTTTCTTGCTTTTAAAATAGTTATTTTATCGCTGGAATACGTCTTTACTATATTTGGAATATCCGGAGGAAACTCTGTAAATAATTCTGTGGAATATAGCTTCATAGTATTCCCCTGAGATTCAGACTTAATATTAATACCATTATATAGTAATTATGAAAACAATCAAGCTAAAGTACACAACCATTAACAATCTAGAGCACTCAGCCATTAACAATAATAAAACGAATTAGTGAAATAGTGGCCGCCAATATGGTATAATAATGGTGTATTTTGCCGAACAGGGCAAAATGCACCATTACTTTTTCTAATCAGAATCGAATATATGCTAAAAGGCTGTAAATAAGGGGGGAGAAAATGCAGTATCAGTATATTCCATACATCTGGCTCCTGATGGTGTCTGCAGTGATCTCCCTGTCCCTGGGCATATATGCACTGTCCAGGCGGCGCAATTCCAAAGGCGCTATAAGCTTTATACTCAGCATGCTTGTGGTGACAATATGGTCTTTAGCCAATGCCCTGGAAATGTCAGCAACTGATTTTTCCACAAAGCTTTTCTGGGCTAACGTGCAGTATTTCGCTTTTGGCTATTCCCCTGTTACCTTGCTGGCATTATGCCTGCAATTCACCGGTTATGACAGGTGGATTCAAAATAAAAGGATTTTGTGGTTTGCAATCATACCCACCATTACTATTATACTTATATGGACTGACGGAATGCATGGTTTGATGAGGTATGATATGCATATGGATTACAGCGGTTCCTTCCCGGTAATCGCGAAAAAATATGGGCCTGTTTTTTTCCTTCATGCGGTATACGCACATTCTTTAAATTTAGCCGCAGGGGTGATCCTTATTAGATCGCTATTTTTCCGGAATACGGTTTACCGGAAACAGGCCGCTGCATTACTCATTGGATTATGTTTAATCGAATTACCGAATATCTTGTATATTTCCGGTATCAGCCCAGTGGAAAGGTTTGATATTACACCGATATTCATTGGACCTTCCGGCTTGGTGATTGCATGGGGTATTTTTCGGCTTAAGCTGTTGGATTTGGTGCCATTAGCGCGCACCACAGTTATTGAGACAATGGATGCAGGTGTGATGGTACTTGATTTACAGAACCGGGTATTGGACATCAATCCTGCCTTCGAAAAAATTGTTGGTTTATCTGCTTCCCAGATTTCGTCCCGGAGAGCAGACGAAGTCTGTGGTAAAATTCCCGAACTGGCTAAGGCTTGTATGGACAGCAGCATTACCCAAACAGAGTTTTATTTAAACACAAAGGAAACAACACGGGTTTACGAGGTCCTGCTTTCTCCGCTTACCGACAGTAAGGGCATACTCATTGGGAGACTCGCAGTAACCTATGACATAACGGAAAAAAAACAGGCTCAGCAGGCATTTTTAAAGCAGCAGCGTAAGCTTGCTGTCATTCAGGAGAGAGAGCGGATGGCCAGGGATATGCATGACAATTTGGGCCAGGTGCTGGGGTTCATCAATCTTCAGGCACAGGGCATCAGGCAGGAATTAATAAACGCCGGCATAGAAATTACAACACATAAGCTTAACAAACTGGTAGATGCCACCCAAGCCGCTCATCATGAAATCAGGGAATATATTTGCAATGCCAGGAATGCAGCAAAATTGGAAAAGGATTTTATTACTGAACTGGCTAAGGTTATTATCAGATTTGAGGAACAGACCGGCTTAAGAGTAAAGCCTGATATCCCTATTGATTTTACCGCCCAGGATCTGGAACCCAATGTCCAGCTTAGTGTACTTAACATTGTCAAAGAAGCTTTGAACAATATCGGGAAACATGCCGGAGCTGACCATGTAAAAATAGCCTTTTCACTTGCCCGGGAGGAGTTGTCTGCCGCCATAGAGGATGATGGCATGGGTTTTGATGTTTTTAATAGTCATAATGGGAATCAAACCAGGTTTGGATTGGACATAATGCGGGAGCGCGCGTTGGAGATAGGAGCTCAGCTGGACATTGAATCAACGCCGGGGAAAGGGAGCCGGATTGTTTTGCGTGTACCCATCAGCAAGGGGGAGGGGAATAGAGATGAAACTGATGTTGGCAGATGACCATCCTTTATTCCTGGAAGGCCTGCAATACCTTCTGGAAACTCATGGTATTCAGGTTGCCGGTGTGGCCAAAGATGGTAAAGAAGCGGTTGTTCAAGCCCGGATGCTTCAGCCGGATATTATCCTGATGGATATTAAGATGCCTGTGTGCAGTGGAATGGATGCCTTGAAGCTGATTAAGGCGGAAATGCCTGAAATTAAAATTGTTATGCTGACAACTTCGGAGGAGGATGAAGATCTCTTTGATGCAGTCAAATATGGCGCCTCAGGATACCTTTTGAAAAGCACTAATGCCCGGGAGCTTGTGGACATGCTGTCTGACCTGGAAAAAGGAGAGGTTCCTCTGTCACCGGGCCTGGGTATCCGGTTGTTAAAAGAATTCAAACCTAGTGGAGCATATGACAATAATGCCTCACCTCAAAGATCAGAGGAAGCTAAGAGGGTACAGCTTACCGAACGGCAGTTGGAAATACTGGAAATGGTAGCCAGGGGGATAACCTATAAAGAAGCGGGGGATGCCCTGGGACTTACAGAACGGACTGTAAAATACCATATGGGAAGAATTATTGAGCTGCTGCAGCTGGAAAACCGGGCTCAGGTGATTGCCTACGCAGCCCGGATGGGACTGGTAAAGTACAGGACTCTTTCATAAAGAGCTGTACTTTTTTTATTGGGATGACTGTACTTTGGTACATTGTTACAAAAGAGCGAAAAATATATAATTATGGTGAAATCTCTATATATAGTAGAGATTTTGTAGAATATTTGTTAGGGGGGATATCATGAAGAGGAAAGCGTTGGTTTTTCTGCTATCTGCAGCAATGGTTATTGCCATGCTGCCCACAGGAGTATTTGCCGCAGAATTCTCTGACATGCCAAATGACTGGTCCACACAAGCTCTTGAAAATGCAGTTGCAAACGGTTTGCTCACAGGGGCAGATGGAAAACTTATGCCAAAAGACAATTTAACCAGGGCGCAAATGGCGGTGATTATCAACCGTGCCTTTGGCGCAGAGCATCAGGCTTCGTTAAACAGCTACACTGATGTGGCCTCCGGCGCGTGGTACTATGCTGATATGGCCAAGGCGGTGCAGATGAAAACATTTGTCGGCAGCGGCGGCAGGTTGAATCCTGAAAGCAATATTACCCGCGAGGAAGCCTTTGTGGTGCTTGCCCGTGCCTTCGAGCTAACAGGCAGTGCAGACAGTACGCTTGACAGATTTGCGGACAAATCTGCCATTAGCAGTTGGGCCAAAGACGGCATTGCATCACTTGCATCAGCAGGTTATGCTGCCGGCTCTAACGGCCGGCTGAATCCAAAGCAGAACATTACCCGGGCTGAATTCGCCCAGATTATGGACAACCTTTTAAAGAGCTACATCAAAACCGCAGGCACCTATACAGAGGTCTCAGATGGCAACGTCATGATTAACGCTGCCGAGGTAACCCTTAAAGATGTTACGGTAAAGGGCGATTTAATAATTGGTGACGGTGTCGGTGACGGTAATATTATTCTTGATAATGTCAAGGTAACGGGAAGAACGGTGGTTCGCGGCGGTGGCGTTAACTCCATAAGGATTATCGGAGGCAGCGAAATTGCCAGTGTGATTATATCCAAGGTTAACGGAAATGTCCGTGTCGTTACCGAGAGCGGCGCGATGGTAGAAGTAGTATATATTGATGATGGTAAAGATGATGTTGTTATCGAGGGTAATATTGGCAGTATCGAAGTTGCTGCTTCCAATGTTCCCGTTGTCATTCAAAACGCAGTGATTACAAGTGTGACAGTAACCGCCCCGGACGCAAGCCTCACTGTTGGCAGCGCCGCAACGGTAACTACGGTTTCTGTAACTCAGGCGGCCCAGGGTGCGACAATCACTGCGGGTAATGGTGCAACCATTACCAACGTCAACACAGCAGCTCCCAACACAACGGTTGGCGGTACAGGGACAGTCAAAAATGCAAACATAGAGGGAGATAACTCCAGTATAAATACGGTAGGGACAAAAATTGAGGTTGGTATAAATATAAGCGGTACCAAAGTTGTCGGTGAATCAGTTGTTGGGGGTACAGCAGGTACATCGGTCTCCACCGGAGGTGTAGCTGCACCTTCCACAAGCAGTGGCAGCAGCGGTTCATCAAGTGTAGCTGTTGTTTCCATCAGTGTTACCGGTGAAGGTGGTGCAGTCACTGTTGTCAATGGTGGTATCTTACAGCTGAATGTAGCTGTAGCGCCGGAGAATGCAACAGATAAGACGGTAACATGGAGTGTGGCAACATTAGTATACGGCACAGCAACAATTGACACAACCGGATTATTGACCGGGACCGGAGATGGGACGGTACTGGTAACAGCAGCTAATGATGCTTCCAGTGTGACAGGGACCTTGGAAGTTACAGTAGTTACAGTTGACAAAACTGCCCTCACAGCAGCAATTACAGCAGAAGTAGGAGCAGATCATGCGAACCCTGTATATGAGTTGACCCAGGCTGATTATACAGCAGAGAGCTGGACAGCATATACAGGTGCCATTACAGTAGCGTTAGCTGTTGAAGACAATGCAAGTGCACTGCAGGCAGCAGTAGATGCAGCGGTGACCCCCATTGGGACTGCTAAAGCAGCACTGGTGTTTGCCGGACAGGCAGAGCTGAATACAGCGGTAGCTGAGGCCGAAGCTAAGGCAGAAGCGGACTATACAACAGCAAGCTGGATTGATTTCACTAATGCCAGAACAGCCGCTTTGGCTTTACCGGAGACAACAAATGCGGAGGTATTAGACAAGACAACGGAAATTAATGAAGCGATAGCATTGTTGATAGAATTGGCAGACTTAACAGCCTACAATGCAGCCCTGGCAGCGGTAACAGAGGCAGACTACACCACCGCCAGTTGGACAACATATCAGGGAGTGGTTGATGCCAATGTGGTAACAGACCAGGATCTGCAGGCAGATGTGGATGCAGCAACAGCAGCAATCACAACAGCCCAGGCAAGCCTGATAGAATTAGCAGACTTAACAGCCTACAATGCAGCCCTGGCAGCGGTAACAGAGGCAGACTACACCACCGCCAGTTGGACAACATATCAGGGAGTGGTTGATGCCAATGTGGTAACAGACCAGGATCTGCAGGCAGATGTGGATGCAGCAACAGCAGCAATCACATTAGCCCAGGCAAGCCTGATAGAATTGGCAGACTTAACAGCCTACAATGCAGCCCTGGCAGCGGTAACAGAGGCAGACTACA
>JAENYP010000006.1:188676-191863 GCA_016841725.1 Thermincola carboxydiphila
GCAGACTTAACAGCCTACAATGCAGCCCTGGCAGCGGTAACAGAGGCAGACTACACCACCGCCAGTTGGACAACATATCAGGGAGTGGTTGATGCCAATGTGGTAACAGACCAGGATCTGCAGGCAGATGTGGATGCAGCAACAGCAGCAATCACAACAGCCCAGGCAAGCCTGATAGAAATGTCCGTAATGGCTGGAACAGCAACGATTACAGGAACTGCTAAGTTTGGGCAGACCTTAACAGCAGATATTTCTGCTCTCACCTATACTCCGGCAACAGGAGCCGATGTGCCTGCTTATCAATGGGCAAGGGATGGGGTAAACATAGGTGGAGCAACGAGCGATACTTACATACTGGTTCTTGAGGATATCGGAACAGCTATAACCGTGACTGTGACCGCCGATGGAGATAATGCAACCGGGAGTGTAACCAGTGCTGCCACAGCAGTGGTAGTAAAAGCAGACGGACCCTCAGCCCCGGCAGCTCCGGCAATGGCAAGCAAGACAGCAACAGAAGTCACATTGACAGCCAATGCCTTACATGAATTTAGCATTGACAATGGTTCGACCTGGCAGATCAGTAACACATTCACAGGATTAGACCCAAATACAGCATATGATTTAGTTGCTAGAATAAAAGCAACATCGACACATGAAGCATCAGCTGCAAGCGCTGCTACAACCATTACGACTGATGCCGCGCTGGTAACAGGAATCACTGTAACAGGAATAGATAATATTGATACAGTAGTAAATGGTGATACCTTACAAATGATTGCAACAATAGACCCGGTATATGCAACAGATGACAGTGTAACCTGGAGTATTGTAGCTGGGTCAGGAACAATCGATGGAACCGGACTGTTAACCGGTACCTCGGTAGGAACGGTAACTGTTAAGGCAACAGCTAATGATGGTTCAGGTGTTATTGGGCAAACGGTCATTGCAGTGGCAACAAGTTACGCAGTCGGTGATGTTGGGCAGTCAGGCGGGATAGTGTTCTATGACAAAGGTAACTATTCTGACGGCTGGCAGTATCTTGAAATTGCCACCCTGGCCCAGGGTGACGGTGCCGATTGGACATGGTTTGATACGGAATGGAGTAATGTGGGCACGACTCTGGCAGGAACTGATATAGCTATTGGCACAGGTCAGGCAAATACTGATGCCATGATGGCACAGGCCGGCCATTGGACAAGTGCAGCGAAACTCTGCGCTGACTGGAACTATTTTAATGTGGATCAATTTTTGAATTATGATGATTGGTTTTTACCTTCAAAAGATGAGCTGACGCTCATATATCAAAACCTGTACCAGGGAGCTTATAGTACTGAATTTGTGGCAGAATCATTCTATTGGAGTTCATCAGAGGTAAATGCTACAGATGCATATGGTTTGACTTTCTTAAATGCGTACAACTTCTATTGGAAGACTTATACCTCCGGTTACGTCCGGCCCGTTCGGTCCTTCTAACCGCTAAGGAGGCGTAAAACTAACTGCTTAGCAAGATGCAAAATCCCACAGACGCTTCAAGTCTGTGGGATTTCTCCCAATTAACGTTGAGTACCTCTAAAATCTATGGTAAAATGAATTGATGTTTTGATGTAAATAAACCATGAATATTGAGGTATGAATTAATGATGAAAGTGTTTTTAACTAACTAATAATCTTATATTACTCGTGACGTACTCCCACCACCTACGCTAACGCTTAAAGTTGGGGGCTTCTTGGGACGTACCAACTAACGTCAGTATAATTACCAAGCTATCCCCGTTCGCCCAACGGTTCTTCGATTATTATCAGGCTATACCAAGTATCCGGCAGCCTTCATTTTTGATATTGATGGCAGCGTTCACGTCCCTATCCAGTTCTGCTCCGCAATGGGGGCATGTCCAGGTTCTGTCTGCCAGTGTCAATTCTTTGTTTTCATGCTTGCATAGATGGCAAAGTTAGCTGGATGGATACCATTTGTCCGATGGCTAAGCGCCACTAAGATTCTCTATTTCATAAGTGGGAGATAAGTGGCGCTAAGCCCCTGGATAAGTCAACTAAACTTCAGATGGAGTGTAAAACTCCATCTGAAGTAAGTTTCCTTTATCAATAATGACCAGATATTTGCCTTTTTCCATTAGTTTGTATGCCAAAAAAGTTTTTAGCATCCCAAACCCATTATCATTAGTTGATTTTGCTAAATTCAAACTTTGGGCCATGCCTCTCATATTTAGGTCCTCAATAGCAACAACATCATAGGCATTGGCTATCTGCCTTGACAATTGATGCAAAAAGTCCTTTCGCTGATTGGCAACCTTCTCAATGGAGTTTCGTTACTTTACGGCGTTGTTTCTCCCTATTCTTACCGCCTTTTTCCCTTTTCGATAGTTTTCGCTGTTCTCTTTTTAACTTAGCTTCAGCTTGGCGGTAGAATTTCGGGTAATCCGGACTGTTTGTCTCACTATCGACAAACAATGCCTTTGAAGAATAGTCAAGTCCGATAGCATTTTCTATTGTTGGTGTTATTGGCTTTATTTTGGCTTCATATTCTACCAGAATAGATATGTAATATTTCCCTGTTGGTGTTTGGCTTATTGTTGCTGATTTTATTATAACGTTTGGTAGTAACTGCCTGTGCATTTTAACCAGCACATCTTTTAATTTGGGTAAGCGAATAGTTTTGCTGTCAATAAGCCTTATGCTTCCTTTTTGGTTATTGGTGGTATAGGATTTTCTGTTATGATGTTTGCTTTTGAATTTCGGGAATCCTACCGTCTTGTCTCTAAAAAAGTTATTGTAAGCCTTATTGAGATTTAGTTGGGCATTGGCCAGAGCCAGGCTATCCACTTCTTTGAGCCAGGGGAATTCTTTTTTGTAATCAGCCGGCAATGCGTGTTTTTGCTGTTTTAATGCTTCTTTATTGTCTTTATACTGCTCATAGATGGCCTTTCTGTTAGCAAGCATTTGATTGTATATAAACCGAACACAGCCAAAGGTTTTATTTATTAGAACAGCTTGTTCTTTGTTAGGATAAAGGCGGTATTTATATGCTTTATTCATAACTTTTCACCCTGGCTTTCAATGTGACTCTTGATAATCTCAATCGGGCAGCCAACATTTTAGACACCACGCTATCCCGAACCTATGTTCGTATTTTACCATAATTTCAGTAATTTATCTATAGATATTATGGACA
>JAENYP010000007.1 GCA_016841725.1 Thermincola carboxydiphila
CAACCCGCACTCGGGACTTGCACCCGTTAGACTGCGCCCATGCTGGGCGCACACACAAAAAGCCTCCCTGAACGTTCAGGAAGGCTCTTAACAAGGATTTCCAAATAGGGGGAAACTTCAATACCGGCCTTAATATTCTTTTGTCAACTTCTCCTGGATATTACTCGTTTCAACTATCCTTTTCAACTGCTCTCAGTGCAGTCAGGTATACTTTTTTCAGCGGCACCCCGTATTCCAGCGCCCTCTTCCGGCAGTCTTCATACTCGGGAGCCTCATTCACAATATCCCCATGCAGCAAGGCCATTTTTATCCCTATTTCACCGTATTCGGTATGAACCGCACGGCTTTCCCGCTTAAGGCAGAACCTGTCCCACCTGCTGAACCTGACCCCTATTGTTGAGGTCTCCAGAAACAGGGTTTCTGCAATTCCTGCTTTATCTTCCTCATTACAAAGCACTCTCATAAGAACCGCAGGGCGATTCTTTTTCATATGTATCGGAACGAGAAATGCATCCAGGGCGCCTTTTTCAAACAATCGTTCAAAAACATGGTCAAAAAACTCGGGATTCATATCATCAATATTTGCTTCAAGGACCACAACCGTACCCGCAATACTGTCAGACAGGCTGTTATGCAGCAAATTCACATTGCCTCCGGCTTCCATCCCGATGATGGCCCGGACTACATTGGGCATTCCATAGTCCCTGGTTCCGGCGCCATATCCCACCCCTTCCACCTCAAGAGCCGGCATCGGGCCGCATTGTTCCGCCAGAGCAGAAAGAAGTGCCGCCCCGGTTGGGGTGACCGTCTCTCCCTCGTGTTCAGAACCATAGGTGACCATTCCTTTAAGGAGTTCCACCGTTGCCGGAGCCGGAACAGGGATCAGTCCATGGCGGCACCTGACAAAACCATGGCCCATGGGCAGCGGGGATACCACAATCCGGTCAACCCGGAGCAGGTTTACTGCAATCACCGCCCCAACTATATCAACAATAGAATCCACTGCCCCCACTTCGTGAAAATGGACCTTTTCCGGTGTCGTCCCGTGCACCTTGGCCTCTGCAGCAGCAAGCAGCCGGAAAACTACCTTGCTCCTGTTCTTGACTTCTGCTGCCAGCCGGCTTGTGTCAATTATATGCTCAATATCATGCAGGTGCCTTTCACAGGTCTCTTCTGTTTCCGGCAGCACGTCAAATTTTGTCGCCCTTATTCCGGATTTTCTTATTTTCCTGATACTTATATCATAACTATCCAGGGGCATTTTCCCCAGTTCTTTTTTGAACACTTCCGCATCCAGTCCCAGGTCCAGTAAAGCTCCGACTATCATATCACCACTCGCCCCGGCAAAACAGTCAAAATATAATATTTTCCTGGTCGCGGCCGCATCGTCGGCCAGACCACATGATTTACCGTCCGTCATATTTCGACTCCTCCTGGGAACCTTTTTCTACAATTATTGAGCTAATCCTTCTTTAAGTAGAGTAATTAACGACTCCCGATTGTTGATTTCAGGGTCTTCCCAGACCTTTGCCAGGAGTTTTTTTAATATCCGGCCCACTTCAGGGCCTTGCTCTACTCCCAGCTTAACCAGGTCCCTTCCGCTGACAGCCAGGTCTTTAACACCCAGGGGTTCTTCCCGGTTAACAACCCTGTTTATTTCTTTCATCAGGTCCAGCAGCAGCCTGAAATCATGTGGCCCTGCCGAACCAAGGATGTCAGCCTCCTGAAGCCTGACCAGCCTTTCCAGGTTTTCGGTCCCGACCCTGTTGATGAGCTTTTTGACCCCTCCCTTGCGCAAAAAAGCAAACCTGCTCATATGGTCAGTCACCAGAGCAGATACAGAGGCAGCAGTCCTTCTGTCAAACCGGAGTCTTGACATAATCTCTGCCGCCATATCACCACCCACAATATGGTGAGCGTAAAAGTGCCCTTTACCGTTATCATCAAGGGTAAATGTCCTGGTCTTGCCGATATCATGAAGCAATGCCGCCAGCCTTAGAACCGGATCGCTTGTGGTATTGTCCAGCACTGCCATGGAATGTTCAAAGACATCTTTGTCATGATGGGGATTATGCTGGGCAAACCCAAAGCAATCCAGCAGTTCAGGAAGAAAGTAACAGAGCAGACCCGCCGCCTGCAGACTCCTCATTCCTCTGGAGGGGTTCCGGCAGGTCAGAATTTTCACCAGTTCATTCCTAATCCGTTCAATAGCTGCGTTCTCCAGCAGGCCTGCGTTTTCCGGGATAGCTGCAAAGGTTTCCTTTTCAATGTCAAACCCCAGCTGGCAGCTAAGCCGGACCCCACGCAGCATTCTTATGGCATCTTCCCTGAACCTGTCCTGTGGGCTGCCAACTGCTCTGATCAGCCGCCTGTTTAAATCCTCCAGGCCGTTTACATAATCAAGAATGTTTTCCCCGTCCCAGAGCAGGCCGTTGATGGAAAAATCCCGTGAATTTACATCTTCCCTGACATCAGAGCCAAAGTCATATATATTTTGCCTCCGGCCATCCCAGGAGTCAAATCCCTTTCTGAAGGTTGTAACCTCAAAGGACCATTCGCCGAGCAAAACAGTTACAGTTCCGTATCTGATCCCACTGTCCAATACTCTTGAAAACAGTTCCTTTACCTGTTCAGGGTGGGCAGAAGTGCAGATATCGAAATCAGCCGGTTCTCTTTCCAGGACCATATCCCTGACACACCCGCCCACCAGATAGCTTTGGTAACCACTGCTGTGCAGTTGATATAATATTGTCATAACCTCAGGAGGTATTGTTTTTTTGTCTATCATAATAATTATATAATTTCCACTTACTTCACTTTTACCCCTTCTGCAAGTCCTTCCTGGTGTGGATTCAAAATTACCTGCTGACCTTCTTGCAGGCCCTTTATGACTTCAATTAATTCGTCTCCCTCGGTACCTGTTGTGATTTCTCCAAGGACAGCCTTCCCGTCCTTAATAACCCAGACATAGTCTTTGCCGTTATCTGTAAAGACAGCCTCCCGGGGAACCGCAAGGACACCCCGCTCTTCCTGGGTTGTAAAGGTGACATCAACAGACATCCCGGGAGTGATAAGAAGCTCCCCGGGCTTTTCACCAAGTTCGGCAATTACCTTAATTTTGTCCTCGGTAATACCAAGGGATGAAACCCGTTCTTCGGCAGCCGGGTTAATCCTGGTAATTCTCCCGGCAATTTCCGTATCCTTTCCCGGCATTTTAAACAGCACCCTGACACTGTCACCGGTTTTAAGATTTCGGATATCCTTGGTGCTGACATAGGTTTCTATCTTTATCTTCCCTGCCTTCCCGACAGTAAACATCAGTGTGCCCGGTGAAACAAAGTCACCCTGTTCAATACCTGCAGCAAACACCGCCCCGTCTGCGGGAGCAGTCACCACTGCCTTTTCCTTCTGCTCCCTGAGCCGGTTTAACTGGGCTTGCAGGCTTTCCTTCTGTCCCTGGTACTGCAGCCTGCTGCCCTCACCCAGCTTTCTGGCCGCATTGAGGGCGGCACGGGCCTGTTCCACCGCCTCTGAGGCGCTTTCCATCTCATTCTGCGAACGTTCCAGTTCAGCCCTGGTAACAGCGCCCTCGGCATACAACTGCTGTGCCCTTTGATATGCGGTCCCGGCAAGTTCCAAAGACAGCTCAGCCTGCTGCAGCGCCGATTCCTGCTGCCTGACCTGGCTGGCATCCCCCTGAGCGGCTCTCTCCATGCCTTCAATAGACTTCAGTTCCCCTTCCATCCTGGCAATTTGAGCCTCAAGGTCAGCTGCATCTATTTCTGCCAAGCGGTCACCTTTTGCTACTGTATCACCTTCCTCCACATAAACGGCTTTCACCTTGCCCTGGACTTCACCGTAGATGTCCGCACTCTCTTCACTGGTCACCTTGCCCTTTTCCACGACGGCTGCAGCCACATCTCCCCTGATTACTTTTACTTCTTCCACATCGATCGCCTTGGACAATGACAGGGCCGCAATTATAAGCACAACAGCTATTCCCGCCCCGATAAGCCCCCGCTTTTTCCATGTTTTCATGTTGTTCCCTCCTTGTATAGATGCCGCCCTGAATAATACGGACTAATCCTGCTGTTTCAGAACATCAAGCATCGACAGCTTGCTGACTCTCCCCTTCATTTTCCACTGGGCTGCCAGCACAAATGTCAGTGTACCTGCGAGTGCCATCATAAAGCTGGCGGGATTAATGATTAGAGGCATATTATATATCTCACTGCTTGATGCATTAACAATAGCATAAAGCATCCCATAGCTTAACGGCACTCCTGCAATTATGGCTGCCACGCCGAGAAACCCCTGTTCAAACAGGAGAATCCGGGCAACTTCCCCTTCAGTCATCCCCAGCACCATAAGACTGGCCATTTCCCGTTCCCGTTCCGAGAGTGAGATGATGTTAACATTATAGACAATGGCAAACCCCATGATAAAGGAAAAGAATAACAGTATATATTGTGAGGCCTGGGAAGTCTCCATCAACTCCTCAAACTGGGCTTTGAGCTTGTTCTTATCATGAATTGCGGAGACGTTTTTCCCGGTGCGGAGTTCTTCACGAACCTCAGACATATTTCCCTCCTCAACTCTGATTAAAACTGATGAGGCCACAGGTGGCGCCCTTAAAAGGCTGCTAAGAGACTCAAGGTCCATATAAGCCCCCAGCCCCACATACTGAGGCACTACTTGACGGACAACCACCTGCCGCTCCTCCCTGTCTCCCAGGAACGGTTTGACCGTTACAGTATCACCCTGCTTAATATCCAGTATTTTAGCCATCTGTGTTGAGATAACCATTCCCCGGTCCGGCAGCCTGACCTGTTGCCCCTTGTCTGTAAGGAGGTGGTAAAGTGAAGCCTCCTGAGGAAGTCCGGTGATCACGGTATCTTTTTCCCGCCACTTATTGGAAAGTGTCACCGGCACTTCCAGTACGGGCTCAGCTTCGATAACTCCATCCATGTAACGGGTTCCGGTTACAGCCTCTGTTCTGCCCACATAGCTCCTCAGGCCTACCTTAATGTCGTATTTCTCCACTTTCTCATACTGAAAGTTTATTAAATAATAGACAGCATCAAAGGAAGCCCCTGAAGCTACCATGAGACTAAAGGAGGTGGCTATGCCAAACACTGCCAAAAAACTCCGCTGTTTGCTGCGGAAAACATTTCTTACAGCCATTTTACCTAGGGTGGTTAACATGTTCCAGAGAAATCCGATCCGTTCCACAAGGGTCTTTTTCCCTACTTTGGGAGCCGGAGGCCGCATCGCTTCCGCCGGGCTCAGCCTGAGGACCCCTTTGCATCCCTGGTAACCGGCAACAACGCTGAAAGCAATTGCCAATGATGTTGCTGTAATAATGTATTGCGGGGCCACTCTTCCCGACAGGCCGGGAATATTATAAAACTGCTGGTACATTTTGGCGAAATAAAATGAAAGCCAGGTCCCCAGAAGACCTCCCCCCAGCCCCCCAAGACCCCCTGTAAACACGGCATACCCTAGATAATGGGTGATGATTTCCCTGTCAGTAAAGCCAAATGCCTTCAGGATACCTATAAGTCCTCTCTGTTGTTCCACCATCCTTCTTAGCATGATATAAAGGATGCTGGCTGCTACCAGAAGGAATATCACCGGCGATGTGTTTACGGTAGCCTCCAGTCCCACGATTTCCTGATTCAGCATGGAGTGGCTCAGTTGGTCTTTGCGAGGGTACAGCTGGGTCAGGCCGTAATTCGCTAAAATGTTCTCCACCGGCCTTTTGATAGTGGTAAAACTGATATTTCTGTCAAGGGTAAAAACAATGTCATTTATCTGGCCATCCATACCCAGTACCTGGGCGGCTGTGTTGTAGGGCATAAAGGCCACACCAAAAACCTTGGGGTCAGGTGTAAGAGTCTGCCCGCTGGGAATCTCATACACATATTCCGGACTGATAGCAGTTCCGGCAATTGTAAATTGGATTTCTGTTCCGGCAATAATCAGGGGAAGCGCATCCCCGATTTTATACCCGTTGGCAGCGAGGAAGGCTGGTGATACCAGGATTTCTCTGCTATCTCCTGATGGTATGCTGCCATCCTCCAGCTTAAACCTGTTCAAATCATTTTTATCTCCGCCAAAGGAAACCAGGCGCAGTGTCGTATTATCTTCTCCAGCCGTTTTATTGACGAGCACATCACTGACTATTCTGCCACTGACCCTGTCAATTCCTTCAATACCCCTGATATCCTCAACAAGGCCCTGCGGCCCCCGGACTATCCGGGTAAACCCCTCGGCAAAATCATGTTCACCGTAATAACTGTCCACACTGGTCTTGAGGCTGCCCAGTATCAGCGCCATTGACACATACAACATCAGCCCGATGATGGAAACACTGATAACTGCAAGATATGCGCCATAGTTTCCCCTGATGTCTCGCCACAGTTTGCGTCTCAGCATTACCAGCTCACCTCATCTGCTGTAACCGGATTGATGTTTTCCTGTATCCGGTCTATCCTGCCGTCTCTTATATTAACCACCCTGTCAGCCATTTTACCAATGGCAGCATTATGGGTAATTACCAAAAGTGTCTTGCCCCGCTCCCGGTTAATTTTCTGCAGGTAATTGAGCACCTGTTTCCCAGTTTCGTAATCAAGAGCCCCGGTGGGCTCGTCACAGAGTAATATATCAGGGTTTTTGGCAATCGCCCGGGCAATAGCAACTCTCTGCTGCTGACCGCCTGAAAGCTGGGAAGGGAAATGGTCCTTCCGGTCAGCCAGCCCAATCTCCGCAAGAACTTCACCGGGGTCCAGAGGCGTATCGGTAAGTTCTGTCGCCAGAGCCACATTTTCAAAGGCCGTCAGGTTTGGCATCAGGTTATAGAATTGGAATATAAAACCCACTGCCTTCCTCCTGAACATCGTCAGCTCATGTTTATCCATCTGCTGCAGCGGAGTTCCCCTGTATATAAATTCTCCATCAGTCGGAGTATCCATGCCTCCAAGGATATTGAGCAGGGTACTTTTCCCGGAACCGCTGGGCCCCAGGATAACCACAAACTGCCCTTCAGGCACCTCCAGGTCTACCCCCTTTAAGGCATGAACAGATACTTCTCCGGTATTAAATATCTTATGAAGGTTTTTGGTCTGAATTACAGTTTCCATTAGCACCGGCTCCTTTATTATTTCTGGGCTTCAAAGCCGCTCCGCAATATTTTCATTACTTCTGTAACGACGTATTCTATCCGCTCAGGGGTCAGTTTTTGCGAAATCTCCGGATTAGCCAGGTATTCATGCATGGTCACTCCCAGGGTTTCCAGCAAATAGTCAGCCAATCCCTGCCCAACCAGAGAATACATGAGAGTTGCCGCCAGCCTGGGATCAATGTTCCCCCTTATTTCTCCCTTCTCCATTCCCTCTTTAAGCATATGTTCAAAAAACTCAATAGTCATTTCCCTGCCTTTGGAATACAATTCATGCAGCAAGCCCTCCCCCGGCACATCAAGGGCATTGGCAACAACCTGCCCCAGCTGCGGGTGTTCCAGGTTAAAACGGGTGCCTGCTGCCATTAGCCGTTCGAAGGTAGTAAAAAAATCAGTCTTCTGGTCCAATTCCCGTTTCACATAAGACATTTTCTCTTGGGCGGCCAAGTCCAGGATATATGTGTACAGGTCCTTCTTATCATCAAAATATTGGTACATGCTGCCCTTGGCAATCCCGGCCCGGGCTACAATATTGGACAGGGATGCCTTACTATAGGGATATGTGGCAAATTCATCCATGGCCACATCAAGAATGCGCTTTCGCTTCTCTTCAGGCAGGTTAAAAAAGGTCGGTTTTGGCATGATTTCACCTCTCCGTAAACAATATATGACCACGCAGTCACGTGACCTACTGGTCATATGACTTCATGGTCATATTATATATCCTGTAAGTTCAGGCTGTCAATAAAAATAGCTATTGCAGGAAAAATAGGAGCAGCCCCTTAAATCAGTCAACTCTTAGCTGTCTGGCTCCCCAAATGTCCTGCGCATATTCCATGATAGTCCGGTCACTTGAGAAGGTACCTGCATAAGCAATATTGTTTATACTCATCTCCATCCATTTCCCTTTATCCCGGAAGGCCCTGTCCAGCTTCAGCTGGGTTGCGGCATATGCAGTAAAATCCCGGAGAACAAAAAACTCGTCATTGTGCACCATCAGTGAGTTATAGATGTTTCTAAACTCGTCGGCCGGGACCGGAAAGAACCCATTAACGAGGCTTTCAAGCGTTAATCTTAGCCTGTGGTCATTTTCATACAATTCACGTGAACTGTAACCGCCGCTGCGGTAATAGTCCATAACCTCTTCAGCAGTGAGCCCGAAGGTAAAAATGTTGTCAGGACCCACTTTTTCATAAATCTCTATGTTGGCGCCATCCATGGTGCCTATAGTAATTGCCCCATTGAGCATAAATTTCATGTTTCCGGTACCGGAAGCCTCTTTTCCGGCAGTTGAAATCTGTTCACTGACATCTGCAGCCGGAAATATCATCTCTGCCAGGGAAACCCGGTAGTTCTCCAGGAAAACAACCTTGATTCTGTCCCTGACACGGCTGTCATTGTTAATAATATGTGCCAGGGTGTTAATCAGCTTGATGGTAGTCTTAGCCTGGTAATAGCTTGGAGCCGCTTTGGCTCCGAAAATAAAGGTCCTTGGCGCCATATCCAGATCCGGGGTTTCCAGAAGCCTGTTATAAAGGTCCATTATATGAAGCACATTCAGGATCTGCCTTTTATATGCATGCAGTCTTTTAACCTGGACATCAAATATCGAATCCAGGTCAACATCAACCGAATATTTATCTCTTATCATTCCTGCCAGGACTGCTTTGTTCCGCCTCTTAACACCTGCAGCCTGTTCCCTGAAGGACGGGTCTTCAGCAAATTTTAGCAGGCCGGTAAGTTCAGCGGGCTCACGAATCCAGCCGGGACCAATGGCCTCAGTTATCAAATCGGTCAGTTCGGGGTTGGCTTTCATCAGCCACCTGCGGTGGGTAACCCCGTTTGTCTTATTATTGAACTTATGTGGGTAAACCAGGTAAAAATTCTTCATTTCCTGCCACTTGAGTATATCGGTATGTATCCGGGCCACACCGTTGACACTGCAGCTTCCGGCAATTGCCAGGTGAGCCATTTTGATGTGCTCATCGGCAATTATTGCCATAGAGGATATCATGTTCCAATCTCCCGGATACCTGTCCCAGAGCTCACGGCAGAACCTTTCGTTGATTTCATGAATAATCATATATATCCTTGGCAGCAGGTTCCTGAACAGGTCTGCCGGCCATTTCTCCATGGCTTCGGAAAGAATGGTGTGGTTGGTATATGATATGGTAGCTGTAGTAATCTCCCAGGCCTTGTCCCAACCCATTCCCTCCTCATCAATCAATATCCTCATCAGTTCGGGAATTGCCAGCACGGGGTGGGTATCATTTACATGAATAGCGACCTTTTCCGGCAGCTGCTGCAGTGAACCGTTCTTTTTCCTAAACCTGCGGACAATACTCTGGATCCCTGCGGAAACAAAGAAATACTGCTGCTTGAGCCGGAGTTCCCGGCCCCGGTAATGATTGTCGTCAGGGTACAAAATCTGTGAAATGGCTTCAACCGAATACTTGTATTCCACAGCCTTGAGATAATCCCCATGGCTGAAGGAGGAGAAGTCAAAATCGGCCTGAACTGCTTCAGCGCTCCACAACCGCAGTGTGTTTACAGTGTTATTGTCATAACCTATCACCGGAGTGTCATAAGGTACAGCAAGAACCGGTTCATAATTCTCATGGATGAAAACAGTTGTTCCACTGCTGTTTTCTCCCCTGACTTTACCGTAAAACCGTACTTCAACTGCCTTGTCAGGCTTGCGCAGTTCCCAAACATTACCGTCCCTGAGCCAGTTATCAGGAAGTTCCACCTGGTATCCATCGACAATCCTCTGCTCAAAAAAACCGTACCTGTATCTGATACCACAACCGTGGCCAGGTATACCCAGTGAAGCCATGGAATCAAGGAAACAAGCCGCCAGCCTGCCAAGGCCGCCGTTCCCAAGCCCTGCATCTGCTTCTGCGTTTTCCAATTCATTGAGATTTATTCCCAGCTCATCCAGCGCCTCCCTGCAGACTGCAGTCAGGCCGAGATTAAGGAGGTTGCTCCCCAGCAAGCGGCCCAACAGAAATTCCAGGGAAAAATAATATACCTGTTTGACATCCTCCTCCAGATAGCGAGCATTGGTTTTGACCCATTTCCTGCTTGTATAATCCCTGATCATACCGCCCACAGCCATGTATTTATCAAACATGGTAGCTTCATCCAGACTTTTGCCGCAGACGGCCTGCATTTTTTCCAGGAAAGCGCTTTTAAAGGCTTCTTTATCTCGAAACATAATACTCCTCCTATTTCGGTACTTGTTCGATATAACTCCTGGTTAATCCTGCAGACCCGGAAAAATATTCCTGTCACCCAACTTGCTCAGTTTGATGTTCTTCTTGTGTCTGTTGTGCATCGGAACCAAGGTGTTCTTCAAGAATTACTTTAAAATCATAAGCTATCATAAGATAATACCCGTTTTCTGCTGATATGCCTGCGGCGCGTATACCTTATCGGTTTGTATACAATAATAGTTATTGTTATAATTAGTGGTGTATATCCGGGGAAATATAAGACGCAGTCATATTAACAGAAGGGGAGACAGCAAATGATAAACATCAAAATCGATCCGGATAAAGTGGATTTTAAAAAATCCAACAAGTGGCTGGTACCTGTAGGTGTATCAAACAGGCATATTCACCTGGCCCGGGAAGATATAGAGATCTTGTTTGGCAGGGGGTATCAGCTTACTGTTGCCAAAGAACTGGCTCAGAAGGGAAACTATGCAGCCAAAGAAACGGTAAATATCGTGGGTTCCAAAGGGGTTCTGGAGCGGGCAAGGATTGTCGGTCCTCCTCGAGACGCCTCACAGGTTGAAATCAGTCGAACCGATGCGGTTAAACTAGGTATCGAAGCGCCTATCAGGGATTCGGGCGACCTGGATAACACACCGGGCGCTATCCTTATAGGACCTGCCGGCCCCCTTGTCCTGAGTAAAGGTGTTATTATTCCTCGGGCTCATATCCACATGGCTAAACAAAAAGCCGAGTCTCTGGACCTGAACGACCGGGACAAAGTAAGCATACTGATTAAAGGCCAAAAAGTCGTGTGCTACCACAATGTACTGGTCAGGGTTACAGATGCGGGTGAGACAGAATTTCATATTGATACAGATGAGGCTAATGCCGCTTTTGTGGATACTGGCGATTTGGCAATGATCAAACACAGAGAAATGGTTGTGAAAGACAACTATGGCAACATCGTTGAAGTTGGGGTTGATAATATTAAATTTGTCCTTGGCAAAACTCCCCATGATTATGCCAGCATTGAAGGAATCCGCCTGCTCAGAAATGTCTTTCATTACCCTGTAAGCACTCAGCAGTCAATTGTAAATAAAATGCTGAACCCTTACCTGATAGAACCTGACAGCTTTTATCTCCTCTCAGCTATGGAAGGTGACAAGGTAGTCGGCATCACATGTTTTTACTACCTTAAGGATTCCAGACTGGGATACCTGGAACACATAGGAATTACTCCGGAATACAGGAATCGTGGTATCGGCAGCTTCCTTTACCATAAAGTCACTTCATTCCTGGAAAAAGAACATCCTGAAATTGAAGGGCTGCTTCTGGAAGTTCGCCGGTCAAATGAGGAAACCGACAACAGGAAACAGTTTTTCCTGAACCTTGGGGCTATTCCTGTTGATACCTCCTTTTACCCGTCCGGGAAATTTAAATTTGCCGAAGAACTGCTGTTAATGTTTAAGCCACTTGTGGTTGAAGCAAATCTAAACACAATTACCCTTGAGCAGGCATTCCGCAACTTGGCAAAGGTACTTTGATTTTGCAATTGTAATGTTGATAGGGGTAGATGTATTCCTCCGGCGGACGACAAAATCCGCCTTTTGGAACACATCCACCCCTATCTAATAACAATTTCAAAACCTTTTGTCAGCCGGCCCGTTTACCTTAACGTACGTTTAATTCAGCATTGCGTTGAACATAAACAGTTTTTCGATCCTTGTAAAACACTATATCCCCTTCTTTAACACATTCAGGCAATTCAGCACATGACACAACCTTAGCAATTCCGTCAAATTCCAAAATAGCAAATCCTCCAATTATTTCCGAAACTCTAGCCCGAATCATGTCCTGTTCTCCTCCTTTGGATTTGTTGTATTCAAAAAATCCTGTAATTTTAACATGAAGTATTGTATTTTCGCACTGAAAACAGTATAGCATAAGTAGCCTCCAAAATGGTAAAAAAACGTACGTCAAATTCTTACACAATACGCCTATTTATTGTCGAGAAAACTAAAAAAAAAGGAATTCCTTTAACTGGAATTCCTTTAATATTAACTAGCTTCCGGTTTTTTCCTGATTTTCCCGTTCCATTTCCAATTCTCTCACTCTTGTGTTCATCAACCTGTCAAATTCCTTATGAACATTTCTTCTGGTGATTTCTGTTTCAACGAGTTTGCGGACCCTTTGAGCCCGATCCTTGATAGAAGCAACACCACACTGGTATTGCTGACCCTGCCAGATGTACTCATCTACCAGACGTTCAAGTATCATTTTGGGAATTTGCCTTCTGGCATCACTTGTTATTGTAAAATGAAAAAATCTCTGCATCAAAAGCCTATCCCTCCCGGTATTAATTTGTAGATTTATTTAATAAATACTACTATTCTTAAATATTGTATCTCAATTTGTAATATATTTCAATAGATTGGAGAAAATATTACTAACATTTGTAGTTGGTCTCTTTACGTAAATGTTGAGGGAGACACTTTGCCGTCAAAGTGTTAAACTTTGGGAGCTCGAATGGTAAGTTTTCCTTCCGTTAAATCAATCTTTGTTTTTTCAGAATTAACTTTAACCGGCAGAGAACAGGCTCTGGTAAATTTGCTCCACTGATATTCTTTCTGTTCCCCATTTTCTTTTTGGAGCAGGTTTTCACCGCTTATCACCACACTGTCCTGTCTTACCACAACATCGATATTGTCTTTCACCGAATTGGGAATATCACCGGTAATAATCAGGTCGCGGCCCTCTTCCTTTACCTGAAGGTTCATCCTGTTACCTGCCGACTGAGATGAATACAACTCTTCAGAAAATGATTTCATAAAATGAGTGAACAATTTGTCTAATTCATCAAAAAAACCGGTTATGTCCTGGAACGGATCCCATTTAATAAGGTCAGCCATAGTGGTCACCCCTTTCCGTTAACATATTATGCAATTAACATAATAGGTGTGCCACCTGCAACTGAACCGGTAAACACAGAAAGATAACCTTTATAAACCAAAACAGGCATTTCTATACATAATCAAGTAATTCCCGGAAGTCTTCCAGCCAGAAGTCCGGACCGAGGTCCAGCAGTTCTGCCCTATTATGAAGGCTCCAGGTTACTGCAGCGCTCAATACACCTGCATTTTGGGCACATCCGATGTCATAAGGGCTGTCCCCTACCATGACTACTCCGTCTCCGGAAGGTTTGCCCAGTTTATGAAGAGCTTTAAATATCGGGTCAGGTTCAGGCTTGTGTTTTGGGGTATCCTCAAAAGCCACCAGCGCATCAAAAAAGCTGTCAAGCTGGAACAACTTCAGACCCCTTAAGGCCAGGCTGTTTAACTTGGAAGTAACAACAGCCATTGGTATATCGTATTGTCTAAGCTTTTTAAGAGTGTCGGAAACATAAGGAAATACTTTGACCATCTTGTCGTGTCTTTCGGCGCTGTACTCCCTGTAAGTTGCACACATTGCCTCAGCCTGCCCCGGGTCAAGGTCTGCCATAATCTTTACAAGGGGCACCCCGAAATACCTGTAAAGCGCGGACCGCTCCATTTCATGACCCAGATGCACCCTTATAGTGTGCTGGAGTGATTCCAGCACCAGGTCATTAGTGTTCAGCAGAGTTCCGTCAAGGTCAAACAATATGCAGCCTGCCTTCGGTTTTTTAGTTTTCATCAGTCCCGACTCCTCCGTTAAAACTTCTTTTCACTTATCCCGTACTGATTTAGTCTGTAATAATTATCAGTATAGCACCTTTACAGTCCGGTGTACAACACCTAATAGGCTGCCGAACTTGTCAGCAGCCTAAAGGTACGAGTTTCTACAGCTTAAGGGCAGCAAAAACCGGTTTGGACATATTTCCTGAATTGTCGATAACGACAATTTTTACCTTGTAACTGCCCGCTGGAGCATTTCCCCCCTGAGCATCCTTTCCGTTCCACACAGCCGATACTTTTCCTTTTTGAACTTTGACATCATCTTTTACCATGGCTATAAACCGGTCACTGCTGTCAAGCACTTTAATGAAAACCCGCACATCTTCCGAAACCCTGAAGGAAATCTCCCTGCCGCCGGTCTTCACTTCACTGACTACCGGTGCGACCCTTTCCAGGTATCGTGCAGTCAGGGCATAGGGCTGAACTGATGAATTGCCCAGATAGTCATAAGCCTTAATGAAGTAATATCCCTTTTGGAAAACATTAAAGGTGGCCACTTCCTCTATCCCGGTCATGGACTGGTCAACCCTGCCCAATAGTCTGCCGTCAGGGCCATAGGCCTCAAATGCGCCATCGATATCCCCGGGAACATCAAGGGTCACTCCCAATACACCCGTGTCGGGAATATAGACCTTATACCAGTCAATATCTTCAGTCCCCATAAAAGTTGGTTTTATGGCAGCCCCGCCGGTAAGCGCTGCGGCTTTATCCCGGGTATCGTTGTTTTCCCAGGCATCAGGGGAAGCTGTAAATGGTTTGATAACAAACGAATACCTTTCCTCCGATCTGCCCTCAACAGACAAAATAGCAATATAGTACCTACCTGGCTTGGCAGGGATAAATACCCCTGTATCGGGCTGACCCGCTGTCCCGCTGTCTATTTCTGTCACCGGCATCAGTTCGGGTTCCGGCATCTCTCCGGAATCCTCCGAACTGTCTCCAGGCATGCCGTCATTTCCGCTTGAACCCTCTCCGGTTCCTGCTTCATCTCCATCTTCAGCCTCTCCGGAATCACCGGGTTCCATTTCCTTCATTACAACCACAGCCGTATCCAACTCGTCCGGGGGTGTAACATAGACAAGAAATGGCTGGGGTTTGACCACATCAAAAACATAAAAATCCAGGTCGTCATCAGGGAAAATTGTCCCCTCCCGGACGACCCCCTGAACAACGGGGACTGCCATCAACGGCTCGTCATTCATTTCCTGATCCACAAAATTATACCGGCTGGATTCAACTTTCAATTGATAATTGTCCGCAGTCTGGTATCCCCAATTACTTACACTGATATAGTATTTGCCGGGCTTAACTTTGATGGCAAGAGAACCGCCCGCTTCAGAATCCCCTAAATATCCATAATCAGCGCTGCCGTTGGAATACCCCAGCGCTTGTTCTTCTGGATCGCTGAACACATACAGGCTGCACCATCCACCCTTTGGCTCCTGAAAATCAACTGAAAGCAATCCTGTTTCCGGGACATCAAATTCATACCAGTCTTCATCCTGTTCGCTGTGAAAGTTACCTGTGATTTCTTCCCCAAGAGCCACCTTGGCTGCCTGTTTCCAGGTGTCATTTCTCTCATAGCGATCCCTGGAAAAACTGAACCCGGACACGGTTAGGCTGTAATTTGCATTCAGAGAAGCGCCTCCGGTGTCATAGACCCTTAAGTAGTAAGTGCCGCTGCCTGATTCGGGAAGGATGATTACTCCTTCTTCACCCTCACCCTGACCGGCATTATTTATCAACTCATAGTACCAGTTGCTGTAATAGTTCATATAGTCATCTTCATCATATTCTCTGAAATTATCCGAATTCTCCACTGCAACAGCCAGGTCAAGCCCATCAGGGACATCAAGACTGATTTTGTAAGCTTTACCGGTCAGTCTGACTTCGAACCAATCCTCATCCTCCTGGCCCCCAATGACCCCTTTCACAGTTTTCCCCACATCCAGCTTTTTTGCTTCCTCATACGTATCATTGGGTTCGTTGGCATCACTGACAAGACTGTCAGCAGCTATAATTTTTGCTGTAACGGTATAATTCTCTTCAGACCAGCGGAAATGGTTTCCAAACACCTTAATATAATAGTCTCCCTCTTCCAGGTCTGTAACCAGGCCGTAAACGGCCTCAGCAACCTTTAGCGAGGGGCCGGACGCCGCAAAAATATCTTCCCCCTTGCTGGAAGCTTCCTGTTTAATCGTATTGAAGGCAGATATTGCCTCTCCCGAAGAGTCGCAGACCTCAACACCGGGACTCACTTTTCCCGCAGGCAGAACCTCCACCTGGAGATGGCTTCCTCCCGGGACACCAACCTTAAACCAATCCGCATCCTCCCCGGAATCAAGCTTCTCCAATACCGGACGGCCATTTTCCATTATAACTGCATTTTCCATACTGCTGTTGGAATCCCCGGCCTTCTTGAGGGTGGCTGCCAAAGCCCTGCCGATATCGATCCTCCCATGACCAAACTCAGGGTCCCATCCGGGATCTCCCAGGTCAGCAGCAGTAACCTCAATAATCTGCCTGACATCTTCCACTGTCAGCCCCGGGTCTTTTACCAGAAGCAGGGCTGCCAGGCCGGCAACCATCGGGGATGCCATAGATGTACCGCTCATTTCCGTATATGTGGAACCCTTATACGGGTCCCAGACACTGCTGTATATTTCCTCACCCGGTGCACAGATATCAATCAGGGGCCCGTAACTGGAAAATTTAGCCAGGCTGCCTTCCCTGTCTGTGGCCGAGACAGAAATTACCTTGGAAATTGCCGCAGGGTAGCTGATATCCTCTGATGCCCAATTCCCGGCCGCGGCAACCATGACCACTCCTTTTTCGTAGGCATACTCGATGGCCTCATTCAAAACCTCAGAATGAAACCAGCTTCCAAAACTCATATTGATAACCCGGGCTCCGTGGTCTGCGGCCCAGATAATCCCATCACTTATTGAAGTATCTGTGCCATCCCATCCGTCAAAAACCTTAACCGGCATAATCTTGACACCGGGAATTCCGGCCACACCGGCCACACCCAGGCCGTTATTAGCCGTGGCGCCGGCAATCCCGGCCACATGAGTCCCATGGCCTTCACTGTCCCTGGCGCTTTTCAGGGGGTTAACGGTATTAACTCCCGGGACCAGCCTGCCTTTCAGGTCCGGGTGGTTCACATCCACTCCTGAATCCAGCACAGCTATGATGACAGGGGCGCCGGAACCCCGGACCCCCCAACCATTTTCGGCATTAATCTGTTTCATAGCCCACTGCTTCCCATACTGGGAATCATTAGGAGCAGCAAAAAGCCTGTATGTATAATTAGGCTGGGCATACTGCACTGTATTTTCCCTGCTCAGCTGCTGGGAAAGGGCAGCAACATTGGTATCTGCCGGCACTTCCGCAACAACATAACCTAACCGGGTATCTCCCCGGACCATTTTCATCTCATATTTTTTCAATAAGGTGAACACATCAGCCATACGACCGGTTTTAAAGATAACCTCGCCTTTGCGGTATACCGGTTCCGGGCCATACTGCCCTACTCCGGGAGAAACTGCTGTAGGCTGCTGTGATGGCCCGGCAGCATTTTGTAATCGTCCAGCAGCGTACTGCGATGCCCCCGCAGCCTTAGGAAGCATCATGGCGATAATCAGTATCAATACCGCCAGAAACCTTGTTTTCTTATGCTTGATCATGGATTGAACCCTCCGTTTCAGTCTTCCCATCTCCCAGCGCCAACTGCCCGAACCAATGTCCAAAACAGCCGGCTAAATAGTAATTCCACATATTACCTGAAAAAACCTTCTAAATGCAGACTCTTTTGCCCTTATAAAAGAAAAGGCCGTAAGGCCTATTTTCAGATTGCTGGGGATTACAGAATAGGCAGCCACCGGTTAATGCCGGTGGCTGCCTATATAACGTTCCCGTCTCCCTCAGGCCCTCATCTCATCCATCAATGAAAGCCAGTTGTACAGGTAAACCGGGGTAATAAAATTTTTCCGGGCATGTTCTTTCCCCCTCTGGCCCAGTTCGCTGGCCAGGCCGGGATCCTTCAGGAGCCGTGTCAAACATCCTGTCAGTTCCTCCCCGTCTTTTGCCAGGAGCCCGGTTTGCTCATGGATAACCTGTTTCAGGATGCCGCCTGCCGGGGCGGCCACAACCGGCTTACCCTTCCACAGCGCCTCGGTAACCGTAAGGCCAAACCCCTCCTTTATAGAGTTCTGAACAATAATGTCACAGGCCCTTTGGAGGACATTTATCTCCAGGTGGCTGGTGGGAGACAGATTCAGAATTCTGATATCCGGATCGTTATCAACCATTTTCAAAAGCTCGGCCAGTACCTCCAGGCCTTCTGGGTCATCATCGGCAGCACCGCCGGCAAGAATCAGGTAACTGGGTATATCATCCCTTACCTTGCGAAAAGCTTCCACAACCCCAAAAGGATTTTTTAGCCTGTCAAAACGGGAAACCTGTAGGATTACCGGCTTATCACTGGGAAAGTCAAGCTCCTGAAGCACCCTGTCCTGTTCGGCAGCAGTGACTTCTCTGTTCTTGTCACTTAACGGATCTATGGCAGGTGGCAGGAAAAACTGCCGGTTGCCCAGGTTTTTGGCATATTCAGCCATATGGTAGATGGCGGCATCACACCTGGCAGCATAGCTGCTTAAAAATTCCCAGAGCCTGGCATCCACGTTGACAGGGTCAATATGACAGTACCAGACCCACCTGCCTCTGTGGCCAGCCTTGCGCTCAGCAAGTCCCAGTGGCTGCTGGTCATGAATTATTACATAGTCGGCCTCCCGGTCAACTACATCCAGATTGGCCGCAGCGGTCAGGCGGTAAATCTCCGCCATTTTATCACTGAAATCAATCTTTTCACCATGAAAGGCATTGTGAAAAGCCTTGGTGACCCCAAAAAATTCTTCACCCGCACTTATGATATCCCACCTGGCCTGAAGGCCAATGGAGCGCATGATAGGGGTCAGGCTTTGTAAAATCTCAGCCACGCCGCCGCCGATAAATGTGGAATTAATATGCTGAATGGCGGCTCCCCTTAATCCGGCTGACAGTTTATCTATCCGGTCCAGCAGTTCCCCATCAGCAAAAGAGGCATAGTCATTTAATGAAATATTCCGTTCAACACCTGCATTTATAACCAATTACTTCAGCTCCCTGCTGCTATATTTTCCAGAAATCTTATTACATCTTCGGGCCCAGGCAATCTTAACGATGCTGCTATTCCACACACCGGCCTTCGGGACACCAGCACACCGGTTCCCCTCTCTGACACTGCTGCAAAACCATCCTCGTCAGTAGTATCATCACCAAAGTATACGGGATAGTGTTCCGGGTAAAGGTCCATTAAGTATTTTACCGCTTCTCCCTTGTTAATATTACGGGGACGAATTTCCAAAACCTTTTTCCCGGCTATGGTTTCAAGGCCGGCGCCTGCCATTAAAGGGGCTGCCTTTTTAATAAAGCTCTCCAATACTCCCGGGACCGCCCCGGGTTCGGCCTGCCGGTAATGGAGGGCCAGGGAAATACCCTTATGTTCAATTAAAAACCCCTTTTTGCCGCCGGTGCACCCTGAAGCAAGTTCCGCCAGCCGGTCAATTACCGGCTGCAGCCTGCCCGGGTCAACTTTTTCAAACTGTTCTCCATTAGGAGTCTGAAATTGGGCCCCATGACAGCCGATCAGGTAAATCCCGGAAACCGGAATCATCTTCTCCAAATCTTCCAGGCTCCGACCACTGATCACGGCAAAAGCGATATTTTCCAGCTCCCTGAGCCTGTCGACAGCAGCCACGAGTTCAGAACCAGGCACCGCCAGTTCCGGTCTTTCCCTAATGGATACCAAAGTACCGTCATAATCGCTCATTATCAGCAGTTCCGACCAGTCTCTTATAATTTCCGCCAAGGCATCTCTACTGCCGATGGGCAAAGGTAAACCGGTCATAACATAATCCCTTGGTTTAACATGCTCCCAATAGCGCTTCCGTGGGATGCTTCCCCTGCTGCTTCCCCTGCTGCTTCCCCTGCTGCTTCCGCATTAGAAAGCCAATATTGCTGAATACTCTGCCACCACCAGTTGATATCCTGTTCCCTGACCGATCTGGCCAATGCCGACATGCGCCGTTTCTTTTCAGTCTCATCCATTTCAAGGCCGGCAATCACCTGGTTTGCCAACTCCCGCGGGTCATAGGGATTTGCTTTCAGGGCGCCGGTTAACTGGACTGCGGCTCCGGCAAAGGGGCTTAAAATCAGGACCCCGTCGGTATCGGACTTGACTGCCACATATTCCTTGGCAACCAGGTTTAGGCCGTCTTTTAACGGAGTAACCACAGCCATATCTGCGGCCAGGTAATGAGCCACCAGGTCTTCCCTGCTCAGTGGTTTAAACAGGTATCTGACAGGGACATGAAAGTTCTCGGTATATTTGCCGTTGATCCGGCCCACAATTTCCTCTATCTGTCTCCTGAGGCTGCGGTATGCCGCCACATCTGTCCTGCTGGGGACCGCAACCTGAACAAAAGTAAGTTTCTCCTTATAATCCGGCCATTGCTCCAGAAGGTATTCTATAGCCATTAACCTTTCCGGAATGCCCTTGGTATAATCCATGCGGTCAACACCGATAATCACATATTCGCCGCCGATATCACTTCTGATTCCGGCAGCCTTCCGGACGACTCCGGGTTGGGAAGCAATTTTCTCAAATTCCCGCCAGTCAATGCCAATAGGGACTGCCCCCACCCTGACTGTACGCTCCGGGCCGAAAATCAGCCCCCTGGTGGCATCTATGGTAACACCACAGATTTCCCGGGCACTCAGCAAAAAATTACGCACATAGCTTTCCGTGTGAAATCCGATAAATTCACAATTCAATAAGCCCTTAATAAATTCCTCGGCCCATGGCAGTATCGCAAATATCTCCGGCGGCGGAAAAGGGATATGCCAGAAAAGGGAAACCCCGGCTCCGGGTCTCTGGCGGCAGAGGTACCCGGGAAGGAGGGCCAGGTGAAAATCCTGGACCCAGATCATATCATCAGGCCCGGTTGTCTTCAAAACTGCTTCAGCAAACTTCCTGTTTACCCGGCGGTAAGACTGCCACGTTTTTTCTTCAAAGACCGATTTTTCGATAAAATTATGACATAAAGGCCAGAGGCAGCTGTTGCACATACCTTCGTAATACTCTGCAGCTTCAGGCTCGGTGAGCAGTATCTCCTGAAATAGCCACTTATCCGTTTTCTGCAGGGCAATAGACCTGCCCAGGATTTCCTCTTCACTGCCGTATCTCCCACCCCAGGCAACCCATTTACCATGAATCTGTTTGATAACAGGCTGGATGGCTGACACCAATCCACTAACTGACGGAGTCACCTGCATACCCCTGGCTGTTTTCCTGAAGGTGTATGGCCCTCTGTTGGATACTACTGTCAGACCGCCCTTGGTATTAGGTTTAAGAGGTTCAAAAAAATCCAACAATTCTACACCTCCTTCTCAAAAATTACCTTAGCCATCCCTTCTGTACCGATAACACTGGTGTATGTGTGCTGCTCCCTCCTGGCAAACTCCAGGCTTACTGTGCCGCTGCCTACCCTGATATTTTCCAGGCGCAGCATCTTCAGTGATTGCGGCAGATGAGGGCTGCGTACATACAACTCGTTTCCGCGGCACTGGAGACCCAGTATTGACCTTAACAGCAGGAATACACTGCCAACTGACCATGCCTGGGGGTCACATGCTATAGGATACCTTACAGGGCCGGCTTTACCCGCCCTGGTAAAGCCGCAGAAAAGTTCCGGCAGCCTCATGTGGTCAAAAAACTGAGCTGCCTCAAAAATGGTATCGGTCAGCAGCAAGAGTTCATCTAGCGCTCCTGACTGTCTCATCCCAAAGCCAATAATCGAGTTATCATGAGGCCATACAGAACCGTTGTGATAACTCATGGGGTTATAAGGAGCTTCATCTGCACTCATTGTACGGATACCCCAGCCGGAAAACATATCTGGTTCCATCAGGCGTTCTATTACCTTAACCGTCAAACTATCAGGAAGAATGCCTGTAAACAGGCAGTGTCCCGGGTTCGAAACAATTGTGGGCAGAGGCTTCTTATACCTATCCAGGGCGTAAAGGGCGAACCCGGTCTCATTCTGCCAAAAATCATGCACAAAACGTGACCGCAATTGGTCTGCCCTTTCCCTGAGATCTGCTGCCTTCAGATTGCTGCCGGCCATCTGGTAAAGTTCCGCAGCATCCAATAAAGCCCGGTAATAATAACCCTGGACCTCAATAAGTGCAATCGGGCCTTCCGGAATAGTACCATCCCGGTGAATGACCCCGTCCCAGGAATCTTTCCAGCCCTGGTTTATCAGGCCTTTTTCTGACCGGCACAGATATTCTATATACCCGTCCCCGTCCATATCGCCAAATTCCCGGCACCAGTTCAGGGCATTTTCCAGGGGTTCGGACATTTCCTCCAGGAAATCCATTTCTCCTGTCCATCTGACATATTCTGCCAGCAGAATAATAAACCAGAGGGTCGCATCCACCGAACCATAATAAGGCGTGTGAGGCAGTTCACCTGACAGCGCCATTTCCCCAAACCTCATCTCATGAAGGATTTTTCCCGGCTGTTCATCCCGCCAATGGTTAACTTCCCGCCCCTGATACTTGGCCATGTAGCGCAGTGTTTCCCTGGCCAGGACAGGATTTATCAATAAGGCCTGCCAGGCCGCTATCATAGAATCACGCCCGAAAGGGGCGGCATACCAGGGAATACCTGCTTCCATAACGGCTCCCGTACCCGGATAGACTGTGCTCAAAGCCCTGAGGTCGGTAACGGCAACATTTACCATCTGATTAAAGTGCTCGTTATCGGAGGTTATCCGGACACATTCATTCTTCCATGAATGGTAGGCATCAATCAGGTACTGCGCGGCACCGGCAAACCCCAGGTCGTCCTTACCCCCAGCCCGGGTCTTCCTAACAGGGCCGGCAGCCGGTTCCACCACAGGCGTAACTTTAATGTAAATATAATTTTTCACTTTGGGTTCCAGCCTCAAGACATATTGAGCAAATATAAAACCATCCTCTTCCCTAAGGCTGGCAGGTGCCGGTGAAAACTTTATCAGGGTCGATCTCCGGATGTTATCTGTTCCCAGGTAATTTATGGCTGCACTGTACCGCTGCAGTTTACTTCCCAGCCAGGAACCCTTTTTTTCCCGCGGTGTCCCGCGTACCTGGAAGATATCTGCAAAATCCGTACCCAGCTTGATAGTAAGGGTTGCCTCAAATGGGCAGGAACCGAAATTAGCCACCCTGATGCGCTGGAAATAATCATCCTTTACCATCCTGAGCAGGCGGAGATGCACTGTCTGCAGCAAAACCTGCTGCCCGTCATTGCTGATAAACTCATTATTTGTCATTTCAACCTGGGAAAAGTGACTGTCTCTTAAAGTCCGTGACAGAAAAACGGGTGAGGTGTCATTCAGACTCAGTTCCAGACAACTGAGAAACCTCGTATCAGCAAAATAAAAGCCCAGTCCACCTTGATCATCACAAGGTATTTCCCCTCCCGGCAGGGTGTTGATAAACATTCGGCCTTCTTTTAACACATCAATGCTGGAGCGTATATCAGCCGGGGATACCCTTAATTCATCATGTATATTTTGACTACAGACTTCCATATGTTACCTCCGAGGTCCAAGCTTCGTTAAATGCTGACTTTGTATTTTCTCTCCAAAACATTCCGGTACACTTCAAGGGTCGCTGCGGTCATTTTCTCTTTAGTCCAATAAGCCCTGACCATTTCTATGCCCTTTTCCCCCATCCGGCTGCATGTCCCGGGGTTTTTGAGCAGGAAAAGGCATTTTTCGGCAAGAGCGTTGGCATCAGACATTTTTACAATAAAGCCGTTTTCACCGTCACTGATGACTTCTGGCATCCCTCCGGCCCTGCTGACTATAACCGGTCTTCCGCTGGCCATGCTTTCCAGCATTACGATACCAAAGGGTTCCTCAAAACAGGACGGAGACAGGCAGAACTCTGCGGCCTTATAAACCAGGGGCATTTCCTGCCAGGGGAAGAATTTCACGAATATGTTTTCTTTCAACCCGAATTCTTCTATCATTCCCATGATTGTGGCCACATGTTTCCGGTGTTGGGATCCCCAGTCAACTGCTTTTTCCGTTCCTGCCATAACCAGGAGCACATCAGGAAACTCCCGTCTGATGATATCAAGAGCCCGGACACTTATATGGCTTCCTTTCTCCAGATTCATCCTGGCCGGGTGAAAAATAACCCGGCGCCCTTCAAATTCAGGATAAAGGAATCTGATCCTTTCCCTGTCTTCCCCGGTACACGGGCCAAATTTGGCCAAGTCGATGCCATGGTGTACTGCTGTAATCCGTTCTCCTCTATATCCTGCCCTGACCATCTCACCTTTTATGTAATGGCTGACAGCTACTACCGCATCCCATATATCAGCCCTTTGGTTCATTTCCTTCCAGGTCCTGTCGTTATCTGGCCATACATTGTGGGCAGTAAGCACCAGGGGTATTTTTCTTTCAAGCTTTATTTTATTCAGGATGTCTGTGTGCAGGGGGCTGAAATAATGCATGTTGTGTGCATGGATGATATCAGGGTCTGTATCGTCTATAAATCGGGCCATCTCTCTGCTGATATCTCCAAACTGTTCTTCAATTCGTTCCGGGGTGAGGCTGTTAAGGTCCATGGCAGGTGTCCTTCTAACATACATCCCTTCATAACGTTCTTCAGCAGGCCGCTCTCCGACAGACCCGGTCAGCAGCGAAACCCTGCACTCCTTTTTTACCAGTTCCGGGCCCAGCATGGCCAAATGGCTTTCCACACCACCGATCACCGGCGGGAACCCCCAGTGTAAATGAGCAATTTTCATTGCCGGCATCACCTCCGTCTCTTTTTTACCTTATTCACCAGAGGTGCATTGTATTCGCTTCAGCGACACTTTCTGCCATATTTATCCTCCGTCATCTGGCTTCGGAAAAACGGCAGGTATTTTCCCCGGGCGGCTACAACTCAACCGGCATCCACTCTCGCCTATCGGCGAATCGAGGGCCGGTTGACGTCAGACACGCCCTTGGGAAAACACCTGCCGCTTATGTAGAATAGTAGTATAAAAAGCCCTCTACTGAGCCAGGACAGCTCAATGTAGAGGGCCACATTATTATTATAATATAAAAATATGATAAGACAGGGGTAGATGTATTCCGGAAGGCGGAGACTGTCGTCCGTCCGGCCAGCGACCCGCGAAGCGGGAGCTGATGCCGGCGGAGATGTAGCCCGCCGGAGGAATATATCTACCCCTGTCCTTATTTCAATTTTATATTCAACAAATATTAAATTTTCCTCTACAAAACCTTGGCCTGCCCACGGTAAATCAGTCCCCTGGTCCCGTCCACCGTAACGGTAATCCCCGCCTCCAGAATGGTGGCGGCGCCGTCTACTCCGACGATAACCGGGATCCCCAGGTTAATGCCGACTATAGCGGCATGTGAGGTCAGGCCTCCGGCTTCTGTTATCACCGCACCGGCCTTTTCCATGGCAGGAACAAAATCCCTGTCAGTGGCAGCAGTCACCAAAATGTCCCCCGGTGCAATAACGCGTTCAGCTTCCTGCGCATTTTTGACAACCCGGACAGTCCCGGTTACTGCCCGGACCCCTATACCGGTCCCCCTGGCAATTACATCACCGACAATATGAACCTTAATCATATTAGTGGTTCCGGGAACCCCGACCGGAATTCCCGCTGTAATTACCACCAGGTCACCACTATGGATAAGACCGGCTTCAAGGGCTCCCCTGGTTGCTGCATCTATCATTTCATCAGTACTGTCTGTCTCTGTAACCAGTAATGGCGATACTCCCCAGACAATGGTCAGCTTACGCACCACTTCCTTTTTCGGAGTAACCGCGATAACCCTCGCCTGGGGCCGGTATTTGGAAACCATCCGTGCGGTATGGCCGGACTTTGTTGAAGTAATGATTGCCGTGGCTCCCAGATTGAAGGCGGTGGAAGATGTGGCATAACTGATAGCATCTGTCACAGTCCTTCCCGGGGCAATTTCTTTCCGGCCCAGGATTTCCTTAAAACCGAGCGCCCTTTCAGTCCTTACGGCAATCCTGTCCATCATGGCTACTGCCTCCACAGGATACCTGCCGGCTGCAGTCTCACCTGACAGCATCAGGGCATCTGTCCCATCAAATATGGCATTAGCCACATCTGTAGCTTCTGCTCTGGTAGGACGCGGGTTACTTATCATGGAATCTAGCATCTGGGTGGCTGTGATTACCGGTTTTCCCAGCCTGTTGCACCTTTCAATAATCATCTTCTGAATCAGGGGCACCTCTTCAGTAGGGGTTTCCACCCCCAGATCGCCCCTGGCCACCATAATCCCATCGGCAACCTTCAGTATTTCATCTATATTTTCCACACCCTGGTGGTTTTCAATCTTGGCTATGATCTGGATACAGGACTCATTTTCCTCCAGTACCTTTCTGATTTGAAGGACATCTGAAGCGGTCCTGACAAAGGAAGCAGCAATGAAATCGAAATCATTTACCACGGCAAACCTGATGTCTGCCACATCCTTTTCCGTAACGGCAGGGAGGTTTACTACCTGCCCGGGCAGGTTAATGTTCTTCCGGCTCCCAATCTCGCCGCCGCTGACAATGCGGCAGTGTATTTCCGTCCCCTCTACAGACTCGACCTCAAGCTCTACCAGCCCGTCGGCAATGAGTATTTTCGAGCCCTGGCAGACATCGCCCGGCAGCCCCTGGTAGCTGACAGAAAGCCTCTCCGCAGTACCTTTGATCTCCTCTGTGGTCAGTGTTATTCGCTGACCTTCCTCCAGAGTAATCCTGTCAGCCTCCAAAATGCCTGTCCTCACTTCCGGTCCCTTGGTATCCAGCATTATCCCTACTACTGCATTCAGTTCTCTGGCAGCCTGTCGGATTAAGGCAACATTGGCGGCGTGCTGCTCATGGTTGCCGTGGGAAAAATTCAGCCTGGCAACATTCATTCCCTTGGAGATCATTTCTTTGAGAATCTCCACGGAATCACTTGCCGGGCCAACAGTACATACAATTTTTGTGCGTCTCATGGTAACCACCCCGTTTAAATGGCAAGAATACCTGCCAGTTCATAAACCGCCCTGTCAATAGTCTTCTCCTGGCTTAAGGCATAATCTATATCAAAATCTTTAAGGTTTCCCGATATCATACCCACCATTTTGGCGGTTTCACCTTTGACCAGCAGATCAACGGCCAGCGCACCCATCCTGCTGGCAATAACCCGGTCAAAAGAGGTGGGAGTTCCCCCCCTCTGAATATGACCCAGGATGGTGACTTTGGTATCAGAACCGGTCCTTTCCTGAATCAGCCTGCCGATTTCTATTCCACTGCCTGCCCCCTCGGCAACAATTATGATACTGTGGAGTTTACCGCGCTGCATGCCCCGCTCAAGCTTTTCGATGATGTCATTTATATTGACACCCATTTCAGGAATCAGGATAGACTCCGCCCCTCCTGCCAGACCGGCTTCAAGAGCAATAAAGCCGGAGTTGCGTCCCATTACCTCAATGACATAAGTCCTCTCATGGGAAGTGGCCGTATCCCTTATCTTGTTGACAGCATCTACTACATTGTTGACAGCGGTGTCAAATCCTATAGTATAATCGGTGCAGGGAATGTCATTGTCAATAGTGCCAGGGACTCCGATGAACCTGATACCGTGTTCCCTGCCCAGCACCTGTGCCCCTCTGAAGGAACCATCCCCACCGATGACGACAAGACCTTCAATCCCCTGACTCCTCAGGTTCCCGGCGGCTTTCGTACGCCCCTCCGGGGTCCGGAAATTCTCCGACCTGGCGGTCCTGAGCATTGTCCCGCCGCGATGAATGATATCTGCCACAGAACTCAGGTTCATTTCCCTGAATTCACCCCGGATGAGACCGGAATAACCGCGCTGGATTCCGACAACTTCCAACCCGGCGAAAATGGCTTTTCTTACCACAGCCCTGATAGCAGGGTTCATCCCGGGGGCATCTCCGCCGCTGGTCAAAACTCCGATTTTTTTCAATCCTAAAGCCTCCTTAATTAACAGTGGCCATTGAATATCATCTGTATTCTATCCGGAAATAAATTGTCCTATGCCACGGAATTTCTCGTACCTTTTCTGCAGCATTTCTGCAACAGGCATTTCCTTTAGGCTGTCGAGGTTCTTTTTAAGGTAATCCCCCAGCCGGGCAGCTATTTCCTCAGGATTCCGGTGAGCCCCACCCAGAGGTTCCGGGACAATCTCGTCAATTATACCCAGTTCCGCCAGATCATAGGCGGTCATCTTCATCGCCTCAACAGCTTCCTGGGCCCTGGTTGGGTCCTTCCATAAGATTGAAGCAAAGGATTCGGGAGAAATCACGGAAAACACCGAGTTCTCCAGCATCATCAGGCGATCACCCACCGCAATGGCCAGGGCGCCCCCACTCCCTCCTTCACCGATTATCGTATTAATTACGGGAACCCTAAGCTGCATCAGGCGGGTCAGGTTGACCGCAATGGCCCTTGCCTGGCCCCGCTCCTCGGCGCCCATACCGCAGTGAGCGCCCGGGGTGTCAACAAAGGTGAATACAGGCCGTCCAAATTTCTCAGCCTGTTCCATCAGCCTCAGCGCCTTGCGGTTCCCTTCAGGATTCGGCATACCGAAGTTTCGGGCCAGGTTCTCCTTGGTATCTTTTCCCTTGGCATGGCCGATAACCGTAACAGGTACTCCCCGAAACCTGGCAATTCCGCCAATAACGGCCCTGTCATCACCAAAATAGCGGTCTCCGTGCAATTCGATGAACTCCTCAAAAATATGTTTAATATATTCCAGAGTCCCCGGCCTTTCAGGATGCCTGGCAATGGTAACCCGCTGAACTGGGGTAAGCTTGCCAAATATCTCTTTTTTAAGCGCCTCTGCCTTGGCCTGCATTATCTTTATTTCTTCCGCAAGGTCAATTCCCTGTTCACTGCTGAAGTTTTTTAATTCCTCAATTTTGGCCTCAAGCTCGGCAATAGGCTTTTCAAACTCAAGCATAATGCTGGGCATTTGCATTTCCTCCGGTCATATGTAAGTCTAGAAGTTTAATCAGAGTATTCCTTAAATCGGCTCTGGCTACTACCATATCTACAAGTCCATGGTCCAACATAAATTCTGCCGTCTGAAACCCTTCGGGCAGCTTTATTTTCATTGTCTGTTCAATTACCCTCGGCCCCGTAAATGCTATCAGAGAGCCGGGTTCAGCAATGATAATATCACCCATGGAGGCAAAACTGGCTAAAACCCCTCCCGTTGTGGGGTCAGTAAGCACAGTGATATACAAAAGCCCTGCTTCATGTAACCTGGCCAGGGCTCCACACGTTTTGGCCATCTGCATCAGGGAAATAACCCCTTCCTGCATTCTGGCCCCACCTGATGCAGTAAACATAATCAGGGGGATATTTTTCTCAATTGCCCGTTCAACTGCCCGGGTAACTTTTTCTCCAACAACAGAGCCCATGCTGCCCATGATGAAATTATTGTCCATTACCCCTATGATAACAGGATTTCCTCCGATAACTGCTTCACCTGTCACAACTGCTTCATTTAACTTGGTAACCTCTACCGCAGCGGCAACTTTTGCCGGATAATCCTCAAATCCAAGGGGGTTGGTGGACAGAAGGCCGGCATCTGTTTCCACAAAGCTGCCCTCATCAACAGTTATCTTAACCCGTTCCCGGGCTCCGACACGGAAGTAGCCCCCGCACTTCCGGCAGGTTTTCAGGCCCTTCTCAAGCTCCTTGGCATAAAGAATTTCATTGCAGTTAGGACATTTCTGCCATAAACCGTCAGGCATATCTTTTTTAACTGTATCAGCATGTACGGTAACATATTTCGGTTTGCGAAAAAGGTCCTTAAACATTAGAGACCATGCACCTCATTTCCCCTCTGTTAAACTAAGCGCCGGCTGAACAGCCCCCTTTGCAGCCACTAGTACTTTCGGGGTCAGTGATCTTTACCGGCGGTTAATTAACAACAGTCAACCTTCGCCAATGCCAGTATAGTGCACTGGTCATTGGCAGGGTTGACTTGCAGTGTTTTTTAATCAGTATATGCCGTTTGGTCATCCTACAGCACTGTTAAGAATCTCCATAGCTTCATCTACCTCTGATTCGGGAACAAGAATCTCAACAGCCCCCGTATCGTTCCCATGCGGCAATCCAATAGCACGTAATGTAACTAACAAGCCCTCATTGCTTAACACTCTTTGCAGGTTTTCAGCAACTGATTTATTAGGCGCTATATAGACCACTGTCCACACGTCCAAGCCCCCTATCTGCTACATTCAATGGGATGGAACAATTCTTAATTCTTACATAGTCCTTCGACTAGTATTATCTAGATTCCTTTATTTTTAAACAAATAAAACAAGAAAATCCAGAGCAGAACCCTGGACAAGTTTATCTCTAGAAACCTGACTCGCACAGGCCGTGTTTAGTCAGTACCTGGGCCTTGCCCCGAATCTTCATAGCCGACGTGTGTTCAGTAAACTGGGCTATCATAACTTCTCCCTTGTCAAGTTTTTCGGTATGATGAAACTTGGTATCCTGCCCCCGTGTCAACCCTATAATATTAACACCGTTTTCCATGGCCTTAATTACAATATATTCGCCGACAATCTGTGTTTCCTTCAAATTTCTCACCTCACCTTAATTCTCAGGCAAAGTAATGATACCACAATTTGTGGTTCTTTGCAAGAAATCCCTGTCAGCAGACGCCTTAATCCTTAATACATACAGACTCCTCACCCAGGAGCCGGACCAATTCTGTGATAGCCCCGGAACGGCTGTCTACCCACCACTCCCTGGTGGTCCTGACGACTTTTTTGCTTGATTCAAAGTATAGTACTACAGGGTTATCTCCTCTATGACGGCGCAAAATCTCCTTTATTCCAGATAACGGGTCCTGTTCATCACGTTCGGGCACCTTCAGGTAAACGGTTGCCGGAGGCCTTTGATCAAGTCCGGAAATCTGTTCTGCAATCACCTTGGCTTGCTCATCCCTGGTGTTGAAGTTAACCCTTCCCCTGACAAGTATAGCCGTATCAGGTTTCAGGAGAAACCGGTTTTCCCTGTAAACTCTTGGGAAAACCACCACTTCCACACTGCCAAGCAGGTCCTCCAGGACCAAAAAAACCATGGGTTCCCCCTTCCGGGTGGTAATCTGACGCAGCCCTGCCACCATCCCGCCGACAATAACCGGCGTTTCATCGGCCAGCTCTGCTAGCTGTGCCGTATTATGTGAAACTTTTTCCCTGAGCATATCTTCATATTCTTTCAGGGGATGCCCGCTGATATACAGCCCCAGAAGTTCCTTCTCCAATGCCAGCATCTCCCTGGCAGGGAATTCGGGAACATCCGGCAGGGGTTCTGCAGTCTTTTCCATGACCGGACTGTCTCCTCCCAGGTCAAAGAGGGATATTTGGCCATTGGCCCTGTCCTTCTGACTCTGCTGGGCGGCATCCATACACCTGTCAGTGGCAGCCATCAGCTGGGCGCGTTTTGCTCCCAGCGAATCCATAGCCCCGCATTTGATAAGGCTCTCCAGGGTCCGTTTGGTAACGTGCCGGTGGTCCACCCGTTCACAAAAATCCTGCAGTGACCCGAAGGGCCCGTCCTCTTTGCGAGCGGCAATGATATTTTCAATTGCTGACCGGCCGACATTTTTCACAGCTGCCAGGCCAAACCGGATCTTATCACCCACAACCGTAAAACTGACCAGGCTTTCATTAACATCAGGAGGAAGGACATCAATCCCTTCCTTACGGCATTCCTCAATATACAGGGCTACCTTGTCTCCGGAATCGATAGCCCCAGTGAGCAATGCTGCCATAAAGGCTACCGGATAATTGGCCTTCAAATAGGCAGTCTGGTATGACACCAGGGCATAAGCAGTACTGTGGCTCTTGTTAAAGCCATAACCGGCAAAGTACTCCATCAGGTCAAATATCTGTCCGGCAATCTCCGGAGCAATACCTTTTCTCCTGGCACCCTCAACAAACTGGCTCCTGAGCCCGGAGATTACTTCGGGTTTCTTTTTACCCATGGCACGCCTCAGCAAATCGGCTTCCCCCATGGTAAAACCGGCCAAATCACCGGCTATCCTCATAACCTGTTCCTGGTAGAGAATAACACCATAGGTCTCGCGCAGAATCGGTTCCAGTGACGGGTGCAGGTACGTAATCGGGCTCTCACCGTGTTTGCGCCTGATAAAGTCTTCGACCATCCCGCTCCCCAGGGGACCGGGACGATACAGGGCCACCAGGGCAATGATGTCTTCAAAGACCTCTGGCTTTAACTCCTTAAGAATCGCTCTCATCCCGGAGCTTTCCAGCTGGAAAACCCCAATACTCTCCCCCCTCCCCAGCATCTCAAAGGCAGCCGGGTCATCCATGGGGATGGTATCAATATCTATCTCCTCACCCAGGGTGTGTTTGATAACCGTCAGGGCATCGTCAATTATGGTCAGGGTCTTCAGACCCAGCAGGTCCATTTTCAGGAGCCCGATTTCCTCCACGGTGTCTTTGGGAAACTGTGTTGCCACCAGGCCGTCAGTGGCCCTGTACAGGGGCAGATAGGCAGTCAGCGGCTCTTTCCCGATCACAACTCCGGCGGCATGGGTGGAGGCGTGCCTGGGCATACCCTCTATAGCCCTGGCCATATCAAGCAGCTTCTTCACCCCGGGGTCAAGGTCATAAAGCTGGCGCAGTTCAGTCCCGTTCTCCAGCGCCCGGTCAAGGGTGATGCCCAGTTCCGCGGGCACCAGCTTGGCCACCCGGTCGACATCGGCATATGGCATATTCAGCGCCCTGCCCACATCCCTGATGGCAGCACGGGCTGCCATTGTACCAAAGGTGATAATCTGGGCCACCCGTTCTTCCCCGTAGTGGTCTACCACGTACCTGATGACCTGTTCTCGTTTTTCATAACAGAAATCGATATCGATATCAGGCATTGACACCCGCTCCGGGTTCAGGAACCTCTCAAACAGAAGGTCATATTTCAGTGGGTCGACATTGGTAATCCCCAGGACATAGGCGACCAGGCTCCCGGCCGCGCTGCCGCGCCCCGGGCCTACCGGAATACCATTCTCCCTGGCAAACCTGACAAAGTCCCAAACTATTAAAAAATAGCCCGGAAACCCCATATCAGCGATTACCTTCAGCTCATAATCCAGCCTCTCCCTGACTTCCGGCCCGGCCCCGGGATAACGGTCAGCCAGGCCCTTCAGGCAAAGTTCCTCCAGGTAACTTTCCACGGTATGTCCCTGAGGAATGCGATATTCCGGCAGGTAGGTATGTTCAAAATCAAGAGTAACATTGCACCTTTCGGCTATTTTCACCGTATTGGCCAGGGCCTCCGGGTATTCTCCGAAAAGCAGGCGCATCTCGGCAGCATCCTTGAAATAGAACTCCTGAGTCCCAAAGTCCATGCGGTCTGTGTCCCCTAAGGTCTTTCCGGTTCCAATACAGAGGAGCACATCCTGGACCTCCGCATCTTCTTTTTTGACATAATGAATATCATTAGTGGCCACCAGAGGAATCCCCAGTTCGCGGCTTATCTTAACCAGCTCGGTATTTACCGCCCGCTGGCCCTCCAATCCGTGTTCCTGCATTTCAAGGAAAAAATTTCCTCTGCCAAATATGTCTTCATACTCCCTGGCTGCTTCCCTGGCAAGATTAAACTGTGAATTCTTGATTGCTGTGGCAATTTCCCCGCCCAAACAGGCGCTTAGGGCAATCAGCCCCTGACTGTGCTTCCTCAGGGTTTCCTTGTCGGTCCTGGGCTTATAATAAAAGCCATGGGTATAGGCACGGGAAACTATACTCAGCAGGTTGCGGTAGCCTGTCTCATTTTCAGCCAAAAGGACCAGGTGGTAATTGGCATCATCTTTACCGGGTTCCCGGTCTTCCATTGCCCTTGGCGCCACATAAACCTCACAGCCAAGGACAGGTTTTATGCCGGCTTTATGAGCCGCCTTATAGAAATCAATAACTCCAAACATAGCCCCATGGTCGGTAATGGCCAGAGCCGGCATACCTCTCGCGGCAGCCAGGGCTACCAATTCCCTGATGCGGGCCGCCCCGTCAAGGAGGCTGTATTCGGTGTGTACATGAAGATGAACGAAATCCTGCATAATTATTGGCCTCCATTAAAATCGCCATATCTTGAGAGTAAAATTCCCTGACTTATAATTCGCTCTAAAAAGTATTATTTCCTCTACAGGTTTATGTTTTTGTCTGTTTCCACATACAAATGCCCTCCTATAGTAGTTTTTTATTTTACCATAGGAGGGCTCTTTTTGGTTTATCCGGGTGCGATCTTACTTTTAGTTTAGTGAAGCCCGATTGCCGTACTAATTTTAGAACGGCCAGGGAAGGTCAGGTGTAAGCAGGTCAACGCCGTCTGCAACTGCTTCACCTATCGGTTTCGGCATTCCAGCCAACTGTCAATCCCAGCGCCTCTGCGATGGCCCTGGCAGGAAGAAATGTCCTGCCGCCTTCAATAAATGCAGTGGTATCCATGGTAAATACCTGACCGTTAACCTCAAAGGTCTTATCACCGATTTTAAGCCTTACAGACCGGTCGCCAAGGGTAAGTAAAACCGTCTGCGTAGCGGGGTCCCACCTGAGCTCTGCTCCGAAGGCCTCAGCAATCGCCCGTAAGGGCAGCACTGTCCTGTTATCCTGGTTGATAAACGGCTTGACGTCCGCTTCCAGGGGCACACCGTCAATATTTACCATAACATATTTCTTTACTGTTACCGTATTTGTATTTGTCACAGTATTCTGCTGGTTAACCTGGTTATTGCTGCCGATATTGCTGTTAGTTATCGTGGTATTCCCTGATATGTTAATATTTGTATTAGAAGTATTATCAGTTGTGGTGTCATTGTTGATAGTAGTATTAGTAGTTCCTGCTCCTATATCTCCGGTAACTCCCGGAACAGGACCAATTGTTTCTTCAGCACAGGCCATAACTGCAAAGGAAAGAACCAGCGCCAGCGCCAATAATACGGATAAAACCCTCTTTTTCAAAATATCCATCTCCTTTTTTTCTTCTTACTGCCCGGCATCTGTTTTTACAATCACAGTTTTGTTGGCCTGATCCCATTCCACAGTGGCTCCCAGCGCCTGACTGACAGCCCTGACCGGAATATATGTACGTGAGGATTTAATAACAGCCAGGGTATCCATTGCCTGCACGTTTCCGTCCACTTCGATAACCTGCTGCCCGACAGGAACCCGGACAAGTTTTTGCCCCTGGCTGAGAGCAGCAATTCTTTCCTCAGGGTCCCACTGGACCGTTGCACCCAACTTTTCGGCTATGGCCCGGAACGGGACCATTACCCGGTTGTTCTTATTGATGAATGGCGGGGCATCACCGGGATTCATCTGCTCACCATTGACAACAATCTTCACATACTCAACAGCCGTGCTGGCCGAATTGTAGTTGGCCACTGAAGTTGTCTGGTTAACCTGGTTGTTGCTGGCAATATTGCTGTTGGTAATTGTGCTGTCACTTATATTTACCGTTGTATTAGCCTCATTTGTTACATCATTGTCATTAATGGTTGTATTGGAGTTATCCTCGTAAATGTTTGTTTGTTACCGGAGCCGGCTGGTCAGTAGTACCATATTCCTGGTTGGAATAACCTGAAGTGCCTGCACTGTTGTATGCTGCAACCCGGAAGTAGTAAGTCCGCTCAGGAGAAAGTTCGTCACTGGTAAAATAGGTTTCATCTGGGCCAACCTCCCCCACCTGGCTCCAGTTACTGCTGCCGGTCCTCCGTTCGACCGTGAAACCTGTTTCATTAGATGAGTTGTCACTCCATTCTATGGTTATTTCAGTGGAAGTAGTTGCCCCGATTATTAAATCAGATGGTGCGGCAGGTACAACAATTAGAGGCTCACGGATCAGTGAATCGTCAATTATTAGCGGGTTATCAATTATAGGGTTATCAATTATTAATGAGGGATCCTCGATGATTGGATCATACTTTATAGGAAAGGTAAGAGCCGCTGATACAGGTGTGAAAAAGAACATATTACATAACATTATGCCTGAAACCAGTAATGTACAAAGAGACATCTGTCTCTGTTTCATCATCACACCCCCTTTCCGAACAGTTTTCTACAGAAAAAACAAATCTGCACTTAAAGTCATTGTACTATTTTGATAAGTATAAATGCTATCAAGATATTGCGATTGTTTTTGTGGGTATTGCTGTGTTTTTATGAATATTGGGTATTGTTTTGTGTAATAATTTCTGTGTTCTCCCCGCCAGGCGCGTACGCTGACAGGAATGCATATTTACCGCCCACATTTTACATTATATGTTTAAGGTGATATTTCTAAAGAAAGCTTAGAGGAGGATTGAAGATGTCAGAATACATTGTGCAAGTGAACCAGGATAACAGTATTGACATTCCGCCGGCAGTAAGGGACAGGCTCGTCCTGGAACCTGGGGACAAGATTGTGATGAGATTCGATAATGCGGCAGAACACGTGGTAATGGGAAAACTTCCTATGGAAGCGGTTGAAAAGGCTCGGGAACTGGAGGGAAGGCAGGGAAAAACAATAAAAATAAGCCCGTAATCCGGGTTATCGGGGGTGTGCCCCCTTTGAACAAGAAAATTGACACCGAAGATAACTTTTCGGAGTCAATTTTCTTGTTTTTCAGCCAATGTAAAGGAAATATTGCCAGCCTGACGAACAGATAGATTATAGAAACCTTGGGGGGCTATCACATGTCATATGTTCAGAAAAAAAACTGTTTAAAATGGGAGAACTCAAAATTGTATCCGGTTATTTCACCTGAAGGAGAACTTCTTGGTCACGGCCGCCTTGTTGATAACCGTTATGTCAGGTTATTCAATCACTTGATGTCAACAAGCCGGCCCCCCAGACCGGTTAAAAAGCCCCATGAGCTCTCAATATACCCGGTACTTGCTGAAGATGGCCGGGTTGTGGGGGAAGTACCTCTGGTCAACAAGAGTTACATCCTGGCAAACAGGTTTACGGTGAGCCATTATATTAATTATGAAGTGGAAGGTGAGATAACCTGATTTTTTACCTCGGTTGATTCCCCATAGATCTTATTGTATGCTATATCCCAGCGTTTTTTGGTTAGCACTTCAGTTTTGGGTTCATCCTGTTCATAATAATATATTGCATAAATATCCCCCGTATCCTGATTCATAAACATCCTGGCTGTTGCTTCATCAATATTTTCACCGACAACCCAGTACAGGACCCGGTATCCCTTAACAACATCAAGCATATGAACACGGAGGACCTGTTTATAGAGACTGAGTATACTTTCCTGGTTTTTCATCAACTCAAACCACTTTTTTGTCACCGACCGCCTTACCGTATTCCCACAACTGTCGGGAATCTCAAGCTGAATCCTTTCTCCAAACAGGGTATCCCAGATTCCTACCGAAAAATGCATACATATCCCTCCCTATGTTAACTTTAAGTCAGCATAGCACCTCACCATACTTTATTACGCTAATGCGTACTATTTTAAGTCGGCGAGCCGCTATAAGAAAATAATAACCCCTATTTTCGCCATGAATAAAGGGGTTTTTCGCTTGAGCGGCAACCTGGCAGTCCTAGTGAAAAATCACCTTAGACCCATGGCTTTGCGTCCCCGGCTTTCGCTGGGTTTGCCAAAATATTAACTTGTTTCTTATTTCTCCTTAATTCTCATTTCAACATTAATTCTCATTTTCCTGCCAAACGGCTCAAAATGCGGTTTTCAGGGGTTAAAATGCGGTTTTCAGGGGTTAAAATGCGGTTTTCAGGGGTTAAAATGCAGCAAGTAACAAGTGAATACTGCCGCGAATATAATGTGTTGAGTGAAGGGCTGAAAGGGGACTAATAATATGAATAAAATCGATGGCTATAAAAAATTCATTGTTGCCCTGCTTACCTTGATAGTACTAACATTGCATACATTCTTCGGCAAAAACCTTAATCTGGACGTAAATGCAGCAGCTGATGCAATAATTGGCGCAGTAAGTGTAGGGTATATGATCGCCCAGGCAGTTCATGACATATTTAAGGAGAAATCAAAGATTCATATGCTTACAGGAAAATAAAGAAGAGGGGGTTCAACCCCCCTCTTTTCCCTTAGAATTAAGCAGCGGTACTAATTTGGCAGCTAATTCATCTTCCCTTAATCCGGAAATATCAATACTAAGCACGGTCAGTCCGACCTGATCCAACACCTTTTCGATAAAATCATCCTTTTCAATTTTGGCATCCTTTTGGGCTGAATCATCCAGCTGAATTACAGCCAGCGGCTCCAGGCTGTCTGCATCACAGACCGCTAAATCGACATACTTGGAATTAATCCGGTTCCAGAAAGTTAACCAGTTACCGGTACCCCTTGGTATCTCCACCAGACTGGGAAGCCCGACCTTGGGGAAGACAGTGCATTTATACCTGGCCGATATTGCTTTCAGCTTAATATAGGCATCCCTCTCCGCATCACTTAACAGGCTGTCACGCATTTCATAAACATCTTCATTTGTATTCCCTTCCTGGGCTATAGTATTTGCCCGGTTATTAATTTTGACCAGAAAAACTGTTGCTGCCAGTACCACCAGCAGTAAAATATACCCTGCCATACGGTCCCTCCTAATAATACTAAAAATTTAAATTTCTACTTGATTAAAGCCATTAGCCCATTCCAGAGACATCATATAAAATTTGGGAATCTCTTTTTCATCCAGGTTTATCCGGGATGCAAAATAAGAAAACTTCTTCCAGTCTCCCTTTTCATATGATACTGTCAGTTCAAAAATCTCCCTGTAGCGATGCTGTTCACCCAACAAGGCTTTTTTAATATCGTCGGAAACCGGAAGCTCAGCCAAAATTTTTGCCATCGGTCTTCCAACAAGGGCATCAATCATGGAGAACATGCCAACAAGAAACATATCTGAACTCCGGTCAGCCAAACCGCATTTCTGTCCAATCAATTCACCAAACCGGGCCCTGATAATTGAGCTGGTCAGTATTTCATTAGGTTTATCCTCAACCATGCCTTTTAATGCAATTAATGACAGCCATTTTTTAATTTCCCATATCCCAAGCATTACCAGGGCATGCTTAATCGAAGTTATTTTATTTCTGAAACCAAAGGCAGCTGAATTAATGTACCTGAGCAGCTTGTAGGACAAGGAAACATCACGTCTCATGATATTGTCGATCCTGTCAAAATCCAGGTCCGGCCTGTTAATCTCATGCAGCAACTGAAGATAGTTTATTTTGTTGGCGGGAATATCCTTCCCGGATATGATAACAGGTTTGCTGAAGAAGTAACCCTGAAAATAGGTGAATCCAATTTCCAGAGCCTGTTTAAAATCCCTGATGGTCTCAACTTTTTCAGCAAGAAACTCTACCTTTTTATCCCCACACTTACGTATCAGGTTCTTCCGATCCTGAGGGGGTGTCCCCAAAAAATCAATCTTAATAATATCCACAATATCCATCAGGGGTTCATAAATGGAATCACACACAAAATCGTCAAGAACCAGCATGTATCCCAGTTCTTTAAGCCTTTTGCATGCAGCCACAATCTCCTTGTTCCTCCTGACGTGTTCCAAAATTTCAACAGCTATCAGATTGTTAGGCAGATTTGCGGCAACTTCATTTTTCAGCAGGTTCTCCGTAAAATTGATAAATGCTCTCTTACCACCTGTAAGTGACTCCAATCCAAAAAGCAGGAAACTGTTGGCAATAACCTCTGAGGTCGCATGGTCTCCATCCGGATCGTTATAAAAGTTGTCTGTCCCCACGCGATATAGAAGTTCATAGGCAAATACCTGCTGCTGCCTATTAAATATCGGCTGCCGGGCTACGAATACATCCATTGTTTTTCCCTCCTGGATGTTTTTCTTGCCATATTTTTATTTAATTCTACATCAGACTACAATTTTCCTTCTCTGTTAACTTACTACAAACTGTTACAATTAATTTCTCATCAGGAACCACATTCTTGTTAAAATCAGTTTTTCCTGATATGATAACTTCAGGTATAGTTATCCAGGCACTTACATGGCAATATCCTCAAAGCAAAATACTTTCCGGAGGGATGTAAAATGAAAACAAATAATCTCGACTCCCCACAAAATCAAACTGTCGAAATTCGCGCCTTTAATTTCCTGAAAAAAGTTTTTGATGAACGGGGCTGGTCCTTCCCCCATTACCTTAAGCTTGACAAAGAATGCTCTGCAAAGGAACTTGCGCAAGCCCTGGAACTTCCGGCAGAAATGATTGAAGCTGTTTTTATCAACGGAAAAGCCTACCAGCCTGATGAAGGTCTGGTAAAACCGGGAGACCGGGTAGCTTTTATCCCGCCGGGGACTCCAGGACCATACAGGGTTCTCCTTGGCATAAAAAAGCTGCCCAATAATTAAAGTGCCACAGATAACTTAGCTACTCTTTAACCTCGGCCAGCCAAATTTCATTCATTAAATGGGCAAGTACGCGAAGCGTACCGTCATAATGCCCAAGAATCTGTTGATATTTGGGGTGAAATGTCAGATTACGCAGATGACGGAAATCATGCAGTATTTCCCTTTGCTGCTCAGATACCAACCCCTTCGCATAGAGATAATTAATTTTATCCCTTAACACAGGATAGCTGCCTTTGCTTTTTACCCGCGCTCCTCCGGAAACCTCATATTTTTCCGATATTATCGCTTCAAGGCTCTTTAAGGCTTGTTCCACAGCAACAGTGCAGAACGGGTAATACAGGTATCCGTAAGCAAAAAGGGCCCTGGCAATTTCAAATATATTCTTAATGTATAAAGGTATATTGGAATGAAGTTCAATATCTCCTACTGCCCTGATAAAATCTTTTTCAGTGGTCCTGGTCACGGTTCCTGTGACAAAATCGATATTCTCCATTAATTTGCATATCTCGTCAGGTTCAAAATAATTGTTCAGGCTGACCCTGGAAAAACAGGAACCCACACTGTCAGCAAGCAGCTGCCACCATTTTTCATCCCAGTACTTATGGGCATTGGCAGATGTAGATGGGGCGACAAATACCCTTGTGGCCTCAACAGTTATGTCTTGAAAGCCATAATCGATATCACGTTTCCCGCAAAAACTCTTGGCCGCCTTTTTCCCGTTAAAACACAGTATTTGTGGGTTATACCTTTTAATTTTATTAATGAGTTCATCCCGGTTAAAATTGTAATCAGTAAGTCCTATACCGTACAAACTTACATCCCTGTAACTCCCCGGGTCTATCCTGAAGGGGGTCAGGCAGGTCCGGTGCAGAATGTCCCAGAACTTATTACCCGGACCGCTGTAATAATTGCAGTCTGCTGAGGTTGTTTCACCCATAACATTGGCACAAAACACTATCTTCATCTTGTCTTTAAGGACATCAGGCAACACCGGTATCCGCTCCCGTATCCGCGCAAAATATAATTTCATGTTCTATCCTGCCCCACAGCCGGCAACAATAAACTTGCTAACCCATGCAAATATTGATACTCTTAAGACAAATCGATGTAAATGGAGGTTATGTAAAATGATTTTAGAATTCCTGGGGCATGCCTGTTTTATGCTGAAGACAGAAAAAACAGCTATGATCATTGATCCTTACCTGAGAGAGAATCCCCAGGCTTCTGCAATTCCTGATGATATCAGGACAGACTGGGTCCTGGTAACCCACGGGCATAGTGACCATCTTGGAGATGCTGTGGAAATCGCCCGGAACAATGACGCCACTATTGTTACAATTACCGAGGTGGCCCGATATTGTGGACAAAGGGGGGCCAAAACTCATGCCATGTATATCGGGGGCAAATACAACTTTGGAGACTTCACCGTAAAAATGACCCTCGCCCTTCATGGCAGTTCAATAGGCACGAATCCCATTGAATACCTTGGTCAGCCCTGTGGTTTCCTTATTTTCATTGAAGGCAGGACTATTTATTATTCAGGAGATACCGGCCTTTTCGGAGATATGGAACTGATAGGAAGGCTGCATCCTGTTGACCTTGCAATACTTCCGATAGGAGATAATTACACCATGGGCCCTGAAGACGCCCTGGAAGCGGTTAAGCTTTTGCAGCCGAAGCATGTTATCCCGGCCCATTTTAATACTTGGGATATAATTGCCCAGGACCCCGAAAAATTTAAATCTGCGGTTGAACTGGAAACCGGAGTACCTGTTACAATTCTACAGCCAGGCGGTTTATTAGAGTATTAACAAAATAGCCGAGAAAAAACGTTAAGCCAGGAGTAATTGTACTCCCGGCTTTATTTTTTATTTGTTTAGATACATCCTTAACTACAATTTACGGCAACTCTATTGCGAATTAACGATAGCTTCACATCGAAGAAGATGAAGATAACGAAGCCTTGCAATCATTACAAAGGCCGTAAAATTCCATTCGGTGATTTTTTACATCAAAGCCGGTTGTTTCTTTAACAAGCTTATCAAGCCCTTCATAAACAGGGATTTTGACATTAAAAAGCTGATGGCACTTTTCACAATAAAAGTGGTAGTGGTTTTCCGCATGACCGTCGTAACGGCTGTATGTACTGCCATAGTTTAGCTCCAGTATATGTCCCGAGTCCCTTAGAACATTCAGGTTACGGTACACCGTTCCCAGACTTATATCAGGAACCAGTTTCCTGGCCTGTTCATAAACCCAGTCGGCTGACGGATGGCAGTCGGTGTTTCGCAGAATGTCCAGGATTACTTTTTTTTGTTTGGTCATCCTCGTTGCTTTGCTCACTTTCCTCTCTCCCTCCTAAGGCTACCGCATTCATTGTTTTCCGAATTTTCTAAAAATTTAAATAGCAATAACTGTATTAATAACTCTGCTTATATAGCTCGATAATAGTATAACTTTTTTTGGTAAATCAGTCAACCTGTTCTTACCTGTTTTTTTGGTTAATTTATATGTTTATGGCGATTGTTCTATTAAATGTATTTTTATGGCGATAGTTTGGATGATACCTTTTTATAGACCTCTTCGTACTGCTGAATAATTATTTCCATCCGGAAAGCCTCCCGGGCATGTTGTTGGGCGCTTTCAGACATTTCACCCCACCTTGCGGCGCTGCTGAGAAGTTCTACTGCTTTCATGGCCATAAGTTCCGCCTCACCCACCGGAAGCATATATCCGGTAACACCCTCTTTGATTACTTCCGGCAGTCCGCCAGCCATGGAAGCAATAACTGGCACCCCGCAGGCCATGGCTTCAAGAGCTGCCAGACCAAAGCTCTCTTTTCCCGAAGGCAGCAGGCAGAGATCCGATATCGACAACAGTTCTACAACCCGTTGCTGTTTTCCCAGAAAATGAACCCTATCGCTGAGTCCCAGGGCTGCCACCTGCTGATGGGCAGCCTGCGCCTCAGGACCGTCTCCGACCATTAGCAGCCTGCTGGGTATTCTTCTGTTAACATGGGCAAATACATCGATGACATCTTTAAGCCTCTTAACCGGTCGGAAATTGGATATGTGAATAAGGATTTTTTCTCCTGCACCAGCGTACTTTTGTTTCAACTTTGGGGCAGCAACCCTTCTGTATTCTTCCGGGTCAATAAAGTTATAGATAACCTCAATGTCTTTGGAAATTTTAAACAAGTCTATTGTTTCAGCTCTTAAGGAAGAGGACACCGCCGTAACGGCATCACTTTCCTCAATACTCATCCTGGTGATATCTAAAAACTGGGGTTCATGCCCCACGACTGTAATATCGGTGCCATGCAGGGTTGTTACCACAGGCAGGTACTTATCAGTAACCAGCTTCCTCGCCAACAGGGCGCTGACAGCGTGGGGAATGGCATAATGGACATGGACCACGTCAAGGTCGGCCCACCTGGCTGCCTCACCGATTTTACTGGCCAATGCAATCATATAAGGCGGAAACTTAAAAAGAGGATAGTCAAGGACCTCTACCTCATGATAGAAAATATTCTGATGGAACATGTCCAGCCTGAAAGGACGGTCATAAGATATGAAGTGAATTTCATGGCCCTTCTGGGCAAGAGCCTTCCCCAGTTCGGTGGCAACTACCCCACTGCCCCCATATGTAGGATAACATACGATTCCTATCCGCATTTTATCTCCCCCAAACTTCTAACGGGTCTTCCACAGGAACCGGGGTCCTGACAAGAAAAGCCTCCCCGTATGCAGCCCCTATCTGTGAACCCTGGAACCTGTCCCTGCTTTCGATGAACTGAAGAGGAGCCTTAACCCCCAGTACTGCAAGCGGCTTCAATCCGGCATCACCAAACTGTGAATAATGTGCATTAACAGCTTCCTGTTTTCTGGGATAATTTTCGGAGATGTCAACAATAAAGGAAAAGCCCTCCATCCTGTTCAGAAAATAATAAAGTATTATATTTGGCCTGTAGGCCTCAAGTTCCGGTTCCAGTTTCCTCAGTCCGGCCTTGAAATGGGCTTCTGTTACCAGGCGGCTTGTATTCACATGGTCGGGATGGCGGTCATCCCAATAAGGCGCAATAATAACCTTTGGTCTGTAAGTCCTGATAACCCTGGCAACCTTCATGACATTTTCATGGTCAGCGGTAATATTCCCATCAGGCATTTCCAGGTTTATTCTCCATATCGCCCCCAGTATTTCCGCTGCCTTCCGAGCCTCCTCCAGCCTCACATCAGGAGTCCCTCTGGTGCCCATTTCCCCTCTGGTCAGGTCTGCTATGCCGACCCGGTAACCCAGTGCCGCTTCTTTTGCCAGGAGGCCGCCGGCCCCTATCTCGACATCATCGGGATGTGCCCCGAAAGCAATTATATCAACATTTTCCCGTGTTGTTTCCATAATCATGCCTCCTGCCATAAAACTCCGATCTCATTTAAGCAACTATACACTTATTCTCATTTAATCATTTGTGTTCTCATTATTTTGTCCAGATGTGCCAGGGTATTGCATTCAAACATACGGCAGTGCCGTCCGAAAACAGAAACACTCGGGGTATCCGGCCACATTCTGCGGGGGAGGGTATTCAGCCAGACAATATCTTTGACCTTTTTCTTGAGGACACTCAGCTGGTATGCCGCTTTTTCAGCATTTAGAGTCTTGGTATCACTTACCACTATCACAAAGGTCTGCTTATGCAGTATCTCACCATGTTTTTCGGATATTACCGTAAGCGCTTTTCCGAAATCCGTCCCTTTTCCCCAACTTTCACTAAGGTTAATTATTTCTGACATCATTTCTGCAAAAGGCCTCTTCTGTTCAAATTTCCCGGTGATATTTTCAACATCCTCAGAAAAAATAAAACTTTCAATTTCCTCCACAGCAGTGGAGAGGCCAAACATAAACTGCAGCACAAACCCTGCATATTTGGCCATAGATCCGGAAACATCACATATTAACAGTATTTTGGGTTTTTGAACTCTCCTGCTCCTGTACTTAAGCCGGAACATTGTCCCGCCATAGCGGATATTGTGCCTGATTGTCCTCCTCAGGTCAAGGCGCTGCCTTTTATTGCTTCTGTGGTAACGCCTGGCAATCCTTGTCGCCAGCCGGCGGGAAAGCTTATTTATCAGTACTGTGGCAGCAGGCATATCTGTTTCGGTTAATTTCTGAATATCCTGGTACATCAAATGTTCTTCATCCCTGATATTCTCTACTACCTCCCGGAGTACTTCATCAATTTCTGCTTCTCCCGTATATTCTACTTCAGGCGGTCCATCACCCTGAAGCTTGAGGTAGTGCCGCCAATAATTGAGCGAACTCCTAACCATGTTTGCAATCAGTTGTTCCGGGTTATTCACCGGATTGCTCTGAAACTGCTTCTGCAGGTAATCCCGCAGTTTGTTTCTGTTCTGTTCCGGCAGTTTTGCATATATTCCCTTTTCCTCTTCAGTCAGCGGAACCATTACTTCCCTGCTGTCATTCCCCTCGGGGTCCTCCACCTCGTATTTCAATTCATCTTCGGCAGCCCTGATTTCCTGAGCTTCCTGTTCCTGGATCTCCTGGTTCCTGGCAGTCCTGTAAGACCGCTCTTCAGGAGTGATGAAAAATGACCGGAACGCCTGGTCCAGGATTACCCTGTCGTCGGAAGACTTGGCCAGGGTGGCCATAAGGGCAGTCCTTACCTGGCTGCGGTCAAGGATATCCACCTCTATCAGGGCATTAATGGCATCAACTGCCTCAGCCGAACTTATTCTGAGCCCAAGGTGGCGGAGTATATGAATAAACCTGGTAAAATTGTTTTCAAATGTATCATGTAAGGGGGTACTACTCTCCATCAGGCTACCCCTTTCCTCCGTTACCTGGTTTGCCGTTTCCATTTAAATAATTCACAAGTCCCTGTGTTCCCAGTTCCTGCCTGAAGGTATCAATATCATCCTTGTTTTTAAATATCAGGTTCAAACTAAAATTAACTATATCAGGTGTCAGCCTGTCGGCATCAAGGGCCACAACGGCCCTAGCCCAATCCAGGGTTTCCGAAATAGACGGTTTTTTCCTGAGCAGTAACTGTTCCCTGATATAATTTACTGCTCTGGCAACCTCCAGGGAGAGTCTCTGTCCAATCCCGGGAACCTTGGCATTTATTATGCGGAGTTCCTTTTCAGGTGACGGAAAATCCAGGTAAAGATAGATACAGCGGCGCTTCAGCCCGTCCGATATTTCCCGTTCCGCATTACTGGTAAGTACCACAATGGGGATTTGCCTGGCATTTAATGTCCCCCATTCGGGAATCGATACCTGAAAATCTGAGAGAACCTCAAAGAGGAAGGCTTCGAATTCCTGGTCAACCTTGTCAACCTCATCTATCAGCAATACCGGTCTTTTCTCAGCCCTGATGGCTTTCAGGAGCGGCCTTTCCAGAAGGTACTCCTCAGAAAAAAGGCTGTCCTCAACATTAGTGCACTGGGCATCACGGTTAACCTGGCTGAGTTGTATTCTGATAAGCTGTTTCTGGTAGTTCCACTCATATAAGGCCTTATTCTCGTCAAGGCCTTCATAGCACTGGAGCCGGATCAGTTCAGCATCAAAAACAGTTGAGAGAACTTTCGCGATTTCGGTCTTACCTACCCCCGGAGGCCCTTCCATCAAAAGGGGTTTTTTCAGTTTTAAAGCCAAGTATACAGTGATTATTGTCTCCTGATCAGCAATATAGCCCTGCTGTTCAAAAGATTGCCTGAGTTGTTCTATAGATAATTCCACAGCCATACCTCCCGAAGCGGTCAGATTTCTCATGGAAATAATATCATGTTACACTTGCTTATAACAATGATGCATATCACAATTTGGCAGCTGCTGCACAATATGTTTGTTACAGCCAAGTCTTCAGCTTTGCTTCATCTATAATTGTGATAGCCTGTTTATCCAGTTCAATGCACTTGTTCTTCTTGAAATCACCCAAGATCCGGGTAACCGTTTCGCGCGTTGTCCCGATAAGATTGGCCAGTTCCTGACGGCCAAGGGGCAGGTCAATGGTAATTCCGGACGGTCCGTCTTCTCCGTGGTCTTTGGCAAGCATCAGGAGCATGCTGGCCAGCCTGCCATAGGTATCTTTTAAGGCTAGGTCCCTTACTTGTATCTGGGCCAGCCTCAACCGCTTGCTCATTAACCTGAGCACTTTCAGGGCAAGGTCCGGGTTTGTCCTGAGGTAGTTTTCCAGGTCATCATTCATCAGCATACCTATCTGCCCGGTTTCAATAACCTCGGCGCTGGCAGGATACGGCCCCCGGTCAATCAGGACGACCTCTGCAAACACGTCTCCGTGCTGCAGTATGTGTAAGATCTGTTCCCTGCCGTCTTCGGTCATCATGGAAATTTTTACCTTCCCGGAAATAACAAAAAATAAAGCCTCTCCCGGCTCCCCTTCCAGGAATATTAACATGTTCTTCTTGTAGTTTCTGACCTTTGCAAGCAGGCTGATTTCCTTAAGTTCCTCACTTGAAAGGTCTCTGAACAAAGGTATCTTGCCCAGGAATTGACTATAATCGTTCATATTCCCTCCCCGGCAGGCTCTGCACGCCACACCCCCGCAAGCTCAACACTGCAGGACAGCACTAATGATTAGCTGTCACCCATCTCTGTTCCATGACACCTGATACATATCTCCCGTGTGGGGAGTTCCCGGTTTGTCTTTTCATTATGAACCAGGCCCTGGTGACAGTCAGTACAGGCTATGTCTGCCTCAAAATGTTTGTTATTATGTGGTTCACCTTTACCCTTTATTTCCTGGTGACACCCCAGACACCTGTTGGTAAAAGCAGCATTATCCGTAGAAATTGTTATCGGAGTTTCATAATTCCCCGTGACATGAAGATATACCTCCTTCAGGGCATTGGTCTTGGTTTTTACCAGCCCCGCAGTCCCGGGGTCGGAATGGCACTTGATACATTCAACATTTTTATGGCTTGATGACTGCCATGTTTGATAGGTAGGAGTCATTTCATGGCAGTTTATACAGAATTCCGATTGTGAGGTGTATTTTATCATTCCTGTGGTTAAAAGCGCTCCTGCTGCAATAATAACTAGCAGCGGGCCGACAGATAAAACATAACCCTTGTATTTTCTGCTGCTGTATTTATTTCTGCTGCTGCTGTAATTTTTTCCGCTGTCTTTCATATGCAACCTCCGGGCATTTTTTTTAGTGTTCGCCCGGTATTATGCATTTATGCGGTTAATAATTAAACATGAGCGCCAATTGTGAGAGAAAGTTTTTCCACCAGGAAATCCACCAACCCCCGGGCATCATCCAGTCCGAAAACCGGAGTACCCGGTAAATCAGTATCGCCGGCTATGGCAAGCAGTTCCCCGGGCGGGGTGATAAGTTTGAGGTGCACCCCGGACCGAAAAACCTCTATTTTAGGTTTGTTCTCCTTTTTATAGCCCTCAGTGATGATCAAATCAACTCCGGAAATTCGGGATGCAATTTCGTCAAGAGATAATTCCCGGCTGCTCTTCTCGATTATGCCCACCTTGCCCGGACAGGCCAGCACAACGGTGTCGGCGCCCGCTTCGGCATGCTTCCAGGTGTCTTTGCCAGGGATATCCATATCCACATCCCTGTGGTGATGTTTGACAGTTGCAATCCTGAAGCCCCTTTGTTTAAATTCTCTGATTAGCTTGACCATTAGTGTCGTTTTCCCTGAGTTTGAATATCCGACAACTGAAATTACCGGTATCAAGGCAGCTCCTCCTAAATAAAATCCTTTTATCTAAATCTTAATTTACCTAAATAATCGTAATCCTTTCGGGAAAAGTATAAATGTTCATTCTCCTATTCCTCACAAAGCCGGCAATGGTAACACCCAGTTCCTCCGCGTGCCTGACTGCCAGCTCTGTGGGAGCGGAACGGGATGCAAGCACAGGGACACCCATTTTGGCTGCCTTTATCAGAATTTCTGAGGATATCCGCCCTGTTGTCAGGAGTACCTTGTCACCCATGTCGATTCCTTCAAGAAAACACCGCCCGATCAGCTTGTCAACAGAGTTGTGCCTGCCCACATCTTCTCTGAAGTATAATATCTTCCCCCCAGAACAAACCGCAGAACTATGGACACCCCCGGTTGTTTTAAAGAGTTCGGACATTCTCTGGGCTTCTGTCATCAGGTCCAGCAGTTGCCCGGAACCAATCCGGAACTCTGTGTCAATGGGCCTTAAAACCGCATCTGAGAGGTGATAAAAGCTCGTTCCCTTGCCGCACCCTGTTGTGATATAACGCTTTAAAAAGGTCTGTTCCGCAATCACCGCTGATTTTCGCGAGGTCACCCGGACAGCAACTGCTTCTGAATCCACAGCCACCTTCTTAATGTCATCGCGGCTCTTTAGGAATCCCTCGGAACAGAGAAAACCAACGGCCAGCTCATCAGAATACTCTAACGTACAGAGCAGGGTTACAATTTCACTGTCATTAAAATATATTGTCAGCGGGCTTTCAACAGTTACCGGATCGGCAATCTCTTCCCGTATGCCTTCTTTTATTCGCCAGGCACGGACTGTTTTGTAAGTATTATTCATCAGGCTTCCTCCGGAACCTTTATTTGCGGAATTTGCAGGGCCATTTTCTGAGCCCTGTCCAGATCACCGGGAGTATTCACATTAAAAAATATCCTGTCCGGATCACCGAATTGCCGGATTTCATCCGGGCTGACGAACCGGGCTCTAACGTTGGGATAGAATGAAATTATTTTGTTCCTGCCGCCTTTGAGGCTTTTTTCAATGGCAGGAAGGCATTTTTTTGTATATACGGCAAATAACGGCTGGTAATACTCCCCAATACGTGGTATCACCGCATCATTGCCGGGTATCAGGCTGACCAGGTACGCTGCCAGCCTGGCATCGATAAAAGGCATATCACAGGCAGCCACAAAATTAACCTGATGCCCCGATTCCGCGAGACACGAATATATTCCGCCGAGCGGCCCCCGCCCGGGCATGGTATCAGGAATAACCCTGGCCCCGGGAATATTGTGATAACTGCCATTTGCCGAAATGATTATTTCCGGGAATTCGGGGGCCAGCGCCTTAACGGCTCCTTCAAGCATCCGGTTTTCGGTTACCCTTACCAGGGCCTTGTCCCTGCCCATGCGGGTGCTTTTCCCTCCTGCCAGCACTACTGCGGCCGCCTCTAGCATAAAACCCTCTCTTCCTGGTATGTTTCACTACCATAATAATTATTTCGAGTCAAACAGCCTACTTTATCTATTATACTAGGTTTTTGCCAAAATTTAAAATACAATTAAAAGATGAATAAGTATGCAATCAGGGGCATTTCTTTCCTAAAAAAGAGATACTACCAGAATTGACCCATATCCGGTTTGCCGCATTTAACCTTATTTTACTACTTGTCTATCTGTCCCATCATTTCTTATTTTGTAAAACTTTGTTCCCTCTAGACTGGCAAGGCCCTTTGCAACAAGGAAATCTATTACTAATGGGACTAATATTCTTGAAAACCATATACTGTTATTTCTTGTTCGATTTTAAAGGTTTTCGGAATTTTAGTATTGTCAGATAATTTTACTTCCATTAACCTTATGGTATAAGGGGCATCAATCATAGGAAAAGTAATCTCAGAATTTGAATAATCGATATTTATAGGAATTTCAAGTTTATTATTATCCTTAAATATTTGAACAGCAAAATTTTTAATATTAATACTGCTTTTATTTGGGCCGAAAACACTGTAAACTATTTTACTTCTAGAAGCATCTTGAGGGTCTTTTTCAATTCGAAATATAACCAGTCTATAAGAATTAAATATTATTTCTTTGGGGGAAAAATCGTATAAATTTGTTTGTGAATTTTTCTTGGCAACTGTAAAATATGCACTATTTATAGGAATAATATTTAATAAAAACAACAGAGCAAGTACGACGCAAGCTGTTTTTCTTGTAAAGATTTCTATCCCTATCATTTTTTCTAAAAATAATCCTAGAATATAACCTTCAACTACACCTACTAATGGACCAATAACTAAATAAAATGTTAGAGCATCTTCATGTTTTCCGGTTAACTTACCTACAATCATAACAAGAAAAGCAGATGGAAAATCTATTAAAAAAAACCAGCGTCTTATATAGTCCAGGGACAATTTAATAAATAAAACGGTATATACCGTACCTGATACTCCACCAAGAATAAGTCCCAGGAAAGGCAATGCTTTCAATTTAGACATTTTATTGTCCTCCTTTAAGACAGCCAACCATATTGGTTGGCTGTCCAATTAAATAACTTTTATTCAACAGCACAGTTAAACGAGTATAGTAGCTGGATACCGTATTCCCTCGCTAAATCTAAATAATAATTTAAATCATCGTTACTACGCGGCAAAAAATATATTTCATCCTTATACTTAGCGTCTCTTTTCCATTTCTTTTTTGCATCATCATGTGATTTTTGTGCTAGATCTACAGCAATTTTTTCATATGTTTTAACCTCAGTAGATATTTTTACAGTTTTATTATTAAATTTGGTCTCCGCCCATTTTTCGTAATCGGAATGGTCAGAATTACGATTTGGCCCTCCTACCTTATCTGATGTATGATATGGGTTACTCATGTCCTCTAAATAATGTAAAGCCCAAGCAATTGCCTTTGCTAAAGTACTTGCAATTATTGGGTCATTTTTTGAATCATACCCGTCCTCAGAAGCCATCATATATTGCTTAACTCTTTTAGGAGCTGTACCTAAATTATCATTTTTCGCATAATTCGTCCCCGTTTCAGGATTATAAAAATGATCAGCCCATTGATAGCCTCCTACAAGATTACAAAAATACCCGTCTGGATCGTTTGAATGGTCTATAATCTTCTGTTTGTTTTCCTTGACGAACTTTCCGAGAGTAGTTCCACCATAACTTTTAACAAATGAGTCAATAATATCTTCTGTAAGACCTCTATGTACTTTTTCAGCCCATTGCCCAGAAGGGTCTACCAAGTTAACCGGATTATTTTGTACATAAGTATATTTATTCTGAGTTAGCGGATTCTCAATCTCTCCCTCATAACTATCCCTGCTCAGGAATCTCCCTGTCTGCGGCTCATAATACCGTGCCCGCAGGTACAGCAGCTCACTCTCCTGATCCCACATCTCACCTGTATAGCCAAAGGTGTTATGCAGCACATTCACGCCATCCTCAGACAGCTTGCTGTTCCCCGGCGCTGGTTTGCCAAACTCATCATAACGGTAGTGGTCACGCTTGTTCCCGTCAGGCTTCACCATAAAGGTGACACTGCCTAAGCCGTCATAGAGGTAGTACAGCGGGTCCTGTGATTCCGGCCTGGTATCGTCCAGAGCTTCAACTTCGATACGTTCTAAACCGTATGTATAAGCTGCATCAAACTGACCTTCCTCGTTATAGGTCATCAATACCTGAGTAAGCGGGTCAGACACATCATTCAAATAATAGGTGATTTCGACTTTTTCACCTTCCGGTCCCTGGGGTATCTTCCCATTCTTGTACCAGCCCAGGTGTTTGCCCCGGTTTTCGTACTTGCCTTTCTTGCGGTAACCTTTTTTCTCCTTGACCTTTTCTTTTTTCTCTTCTCTTTTTTCTTTATCGAGATCTTTTTTCTTTACTTTAACACCATCTTTACCGTTGTTGGCTTTATCCTTATCATTTCCGTTCTCTTTGCCGTTGTCAGGCTTATCCTTATCACTGCCATTGCCGTTACTGCCGCCGCTGTTCCCGCCACCGTTATTCCCACTGCTGCCACCACTGTTGCCTCCCTCACCCTTGTCATTCTTCAGCAGCATATAGACTAGGTCAGCCCTCTGCTTCTTGACTTTCTGCTGGCCGGGGGGCACAAATTCAGGGTCATTGCCCTTGCCGTTGTCTTGTTTAATCTCCTCTTCGTGCCACGGCTGGGTCATGGCTGAGAGTTTGGTGATGCGGTTGCCGTCACCGTCATATTCGAACCCGACCCACTTATCCTTGTGGAAGTTGACTTCTGCGAGACGGTTTTCGTAATCCCAAGAATAGGTGGTTACCCTGTCCCCTGGCTCTATTTTAGTGGTCCTGTTTCCGTTACTGTCATAGCGGAATTCGGTATAGGGGCCTTCATTCATGTTGTACCTGAGCAGTTCATTTGCTGCATCATATTCATATTTCGTGGTGGTGATGCAATCCCCTTCTGTTTTTGTCATTTTTATCCTGTTGCCCGCCGGGTCATAGTCATAGGATACCTGGCTGCCGTCGGGGTTGTCTACTCCGATGAGCTGGTTTAAGGGGTCATATTCATAGTCTGTGGTATAGACCATATCTTCTACAGTCTGGGTGAAGCTGTCCCGGTTCCCGGCCCCGTCATAGGTGTATTCATACTTTGCCAGGAGCTTGTCTGCCGGGTTTATGCTGGCAATACCGGTAAGCTGGTTTGCTGTGTCATAATCATATGAGGTGACTACCCCGTTGGGTAGGACGGTTTCGGTGCGGCGGCCTATGGCATCATATTTGTAGGTGGTGGCTTTACCCAGCCGGTCGGTTACGGTTTCCAGCCGGTTGAGGTTGTCATAACTGTAGGATACTTCTTTGCCATCAGGATAACGGACCATGGTTTTCTGGCCCAGTTGGTTGTAGTCATATTCGGTGGTTATGTCATCCTGGTTGGTTACTGAGGTCAGGCGGCCCATTTGGTCATAGTCATACCAGGTGGTGCCATAGATGTCTTCCATCCATTCCCGTTTACCCTGGTCGTTGTAGCCGTATTCGACATAGCTGCCGTCAGGGTAATAGGCCCCCAGGAGGCGGTTGAGTTCATCATATTCATATTCCACCGTATTGCCGTTGGGGTCTGTTTTGGAAGTGATGTTGCCGTTTTGGTCATAGACATAGGAGGTTTGCTGCCCCAGGGGGTTGATTACTTCTGTGAGCAGGTTCTTTTCACTGTATTTGTATTGGGTGGCATTGTTATTGGCATCAGTGAAGAATCTTAAGTTTCCGACATCATCATATTTGTATCTGGTGGTATTGTTTTTGGCATCAATAACCTGTTCCAGGCGTCCGTTGGTCATCATAACGGTAGTCGGTCCGGTTGCCGTTGGCATCCCTGGTCCACAGGCGGCTGCCGTTGCTGTCATAACCCATGCGGGTGTATTTCCCCAGGGGTTCTTTTTAAAAATTAATTTCAAAAAACTATTTGACCCTACAGGTAAGTAAGGTCAAATAATAGCTTTTCAAAGTTATTTGCTACCAAATGTTTGTGTTGGCATTACGTGCCGAATGGTACAATTTTTTTTATCTTCACATCTTTGTTGATATTGAGAACTATAGGAACAGATTTTTCAGATAAAGTCACTTCTTTGACATTTAATATAAAAGGTTCTTCTACATAGTCGAAGGAGTATGTGAAACTAGTCTTTAATCTTTCATTAGGATAATACTTTTTTCCATTCTTTTGGATAACAATGTCTACTCTATCGGCTTTTATTGGTTTCCCATTTTTCATTGCCTTAAAATTAACCCATAATGAGTTTTCATTCACATCACCCTCTACTTTTCCAATAACGAACGCATATCTCTCATCTTTGTACACAACTTCGTTAGCAATATTTGAAAAAACAGAAAAATATATAACCAGCCCCGAATGATAAATAAAGAAAAACAAAACCGCAACTAGGGCAACTTGAAAGCGTTTTCTTGGAGATGTAATAACTTCCTCCACCCATTTTCCACAAAAATATCCCAGAATCAACGAAATAAATATTATTGAGGGGATTAAAAAAACGACTGCGGTGAAACCCAAAGGGGAAAAAATTCTTATAAAAAACAAACTAAAATTGGTAATCCAATTCCCCAACCGATCAATAATTGGTCCAACAACAAAATAATTCGTTAGTTTATATTGAACTAAAGAGTAAAGTACAAACAATATCATAAATATTTTAATTACTATGTGTTTTGTTTTTGTCAGTCTGTCAACAATCTCAATGTCCATACATTTCCCCCCCTTCCCGGTTAGAAGAGGCAGGCAGTTACCCGCCCCTGTTTAGTGCGTTTCAAGATAAAAAATATAAATAACTTGAGCAGTATCTCGTTCAGCCTTTTTAATGAAGTTTTCCAACTGTGGTAACGCACGAGGCAAATAGTAAATTTTCTTTGTCATAAAGCCACCCTCAGTCCAGTACAATTGATAGTAATAGTCCCAATCTTCATCAGCAATATAACCAGCGTTTGCAGCTGCTTTGCCCAATTCTTTGATAGAAGCCTTATCATTGAACGAAATCGATGTTTCAATGAACCTTGTTCTGTCACTATTAATTGAAGAGTGAGCCCATTCCTCATAAGCAGAATGATCTGACCACTTTAATCCATTATTTAAAAACTCAATGTTTTCCACCATGTTTGAGGCATGATAGGGATTGTTTAAATCCTGTATAAAATGAACTGCCCGACCTAATACATAATACGCAAAGGTTCGCATTAAATGTTTGGTATAGTTGTTGTAATTTCCCGAAGTCTCTCTATATTGTTTTACAGCATTGTCATAATGGGTTATTAAGGTTGACAATGCGGTCTCATTTGTCCCCAAATAGTTCTTATAATCGTCTCCCGGACTACAAAAGTGGTTTAAAAATGGAGGATTATCGTCAGCATCGTCTGCCCCGTCTAAGATAACTCCCCTATATTTTGAATACGAATATATTTCTTCTTTAAATGCCTGGTCAGCATCAGAATTATTGTAAACTAAGTCAATACCCCTTCCAGTAATCCAGCGATGAGTACTTTTTGTCCAATCATAATTACCTGGGTCTGACCCCCAATTCCCCGTCGGATCCACATAATTTACCGGGTTATTCCCCACATATGCGTACAAATGCCTGCTCAGCGGGTTCTGCAGATTCCCCTCATAACTATCCCTGCTCAGGAACCTTCCCGTCTCCGGCTCATAATACCTTGCCCGCAGGTACAGCAGTTCACTCTCTTCATCCCACATTTCGCCGGTATAGCCAAATGTATTGTGCAGCACATTCCTGCCGTCCTCTGACAGCTTGCTATTCCCCGGCGCTGGTTTGCCGAACTCATCATAACGGTAGTGGTCACGCTTGTTCCCGTCAGGCTTCACCATAAAGGTGACACTTCCTAAGCCGTCATAGAGATAATACAGCGGGTCCTGGGATTCCGGCCTGGTATCGTCCAGAGCTTCAACTTCGATACGTTCTAAACCGTATGTATAAGCTGCATCATAGTTGCCTGCCTCGTCATAGGTCATCAATACCTGAGTCAGCGGGTCAGACACATCATTCAAATAGTAGGTGATTTCGACTTTTTCACCTTCCGGCCCCTGGGGTATCTTTCCGTTCTTATACCAACCCAGGTGTTTGCCCCGGTTTTCATACTTACCTTTCTTACGGTAACCGTTTTTCTCCTTAGCCTTTTCTTTTTTCTCTTCTCTTTGTTCTTTATCGAGATCTTTATTCTTTACTTTAACGTCATCTTTACCGTTATTGACTTTATCCTTATCATTTCCGTTCTCTTTGCCGTTGTCAGGCTTATCCTTGTCATTCCCATTGCCGTTACTGCCGTCGCTATTACCGCCACCGTTATTCCCACTGTTACCTCCACTGTTTCCGCTGCTGTTGCCTTTACTTTTGCCTCCCTCGCCCTTGTCATTCTTCAGCAGCATATAGACCATGTCAGCCCTCTGCTTCTTAACCTTCTGCTGTCCTGGAGGCACAAAATCAGGGTCATTGCCTTTGCCGTTATCCTGTTTAATCCCCTCTTCACGCCACGGCTGGGTCATGGCTGACAGTTTGGTGATGCGGTTGCCGTCTCCGTCATATTCGAATCCGACCCACTTATCCTGGTGGAAGTTGACTTCTGTGAGGCGGTTTTCGTAATCCCAGGTATATGTGGTTGCCCGGTCCCCCGGCTCTATTCTGGTGGTCCTGTTCCCGTTATTGTCATAGCGGAATTCGGTATAAGGGCCTTCATTCATATTATATCTGAGCAGTTCATTTGCCTGGTTGTATTCATATTTCGTGGTGGTGATGCAATCCCCTTCTGCTTTTGTCATTTTTATCCTGTTGCCCGCCGGGTCATAGTCATAGGATACCCGGCTGCCGTCGGGATTGTTTACGCCGATGAGCTGGTTTAAGGGGTCATATTCATAATCTGTGGTATAGACCATATCTTCTACAGTCTGGGTGAAGCTATCCCGGTTCCCGGCCCCGTCATAGGTGTATTCATACTTTGCCAGGAGCTTGTCTGCCGGGTTTATGCTGGCAATACCGGTAAGCTGGTTTGCTGTGTCATAATCATATGAGGTGACTACACCGTTTGGTAAGACGGTTTCGGTACGGCGGCCTATGGCATCATATTTGTAGGTGGTGGCTTTACCCAGCCGGTCGGTTACGGTTTCCAGCCGGTTGAGGTTGTCATAACTGTAGGATACTTCTTTGCCATCAGGATAACGGACCATGGTTTTCTGGCCCAGTTGGTTGTAGTCATATTCGGTGGTTATGTCATCCTGGTTGGTTACTGAGGTCAGGCGGCCCATTTGGTCATAGTCATACCAGGTGGTGCCATAGATGTCTTCCATCCATTCCCGTTTACCCTGGTCGTTGTAGCCGTATTCGACATAGCTGCCGTCAGGGTAATAGGCCCCCAGGAGGCGGTTGAGTTCATCATATTCATATTCTACGGTGTCCCCGTTGGGGTCTGTCTTGGAAGTGATGTTCCCGTTTTGGTCATAGACATAGGAGGTCTGCTGCCCCAGGGGATTGATTACCTCTGTGAGCAGGTTCTTTTCGTTGTACTTGTATTGAGTGGCATTGTTATTGGCATCGGTAAATAAGACTAGGTTTCCGACATCATCATATTTGTACCTGGTGATATTGTTTTTGGCGTCAATAACCTGTTCCAGGCGTCCGTTGGCATCATAGCCGAACCTGGTGGTATTGTTGCTGCCATCGGTGACTGCCAGCCTGTTGCCGTTTTTGTCAAGTTCTATCTCGGTATCACGGTTTAACGGGTCAGCTACCCTTACCAGGCGGCTTCGTCATATTCATAGGCGGTCCTCTGGCCCATGGCGTCAATCATGGCGGTCCGGTTGTTGTTCTCATCATACTCAAACCGGGTGATGTTTCCTGCCGGGTCGATTACCTTTTCTAAGTTATTGTTGTCATCATAACGGTAGGTATATGTCCGGCCCAGGGTATTGGTCACTGTCTCCCTGTCGCCGGAACGGTCATAGGTAAATTTGGTGGCGCTCCCTATATGGTCAATAACCTGTTGTACCCTTGACAGGCTGTCATAGCGGTACTCGGTGACTGTCCCGTCAAAGTCTGTGTAGGTGAGGGTATTGCCCAGGTCGTCATAGGTATATACGGCTCGCCGCCCCAGGGGGTCTTTGACTGCCTCCAGGCGGTTTAAGGTGTCATATTCATAGTATGTGGTTTCCTCTTTGGCATCTGTGACTGCAGTCCTGTTCCCATTGGGGTCGTAGTAGTATATGGTGGTATCTCCGGCAGGCTCAATAATTTCCCGCAGCCGGCCCAGATCATCATAGCGGTAATCAGTCCGGTTGCTGTTGGCATCCTTTGTCCACAGCCGGCTGCCATTGCCGTCATAACCCATGTAGGTGTATTTCCCAAGGGGGTCTTTTTCCCTGACCATTAGTCCCCTACTGTCATATTCAAAAGTGGTCACATTCCCTTCAGGGTCCCTGGTGCCTGTCAGGTAATTGTTATAGTTATAGCTGTTGAGGGTTGTGCCTATGGGTGTCCTTTCTTCCAGCAGGTTGCCATTATCGTCATATTCATAATATGTGCGGTTGCCTTTGGGGTCTTCGACTTCTTCCAGCCTGCTGATGCCGTCATAGCGGTAATGGGTGATATATCCCCTGCCGTCTTTGACTGTGGCTGCATTCCCGTCAGGGTCATAGGTATAGGACACGGTTTTCCCTGCCGGGTCTGATACTGACTTCACCTGGCCGGAACCGTAATAGGTGTATGTGGTTGTCTTACCTTCGGCATCGGTCACCCTGAGGAGGTTGCCGTTACCGTCATAGTCCAGGTGGGTCTTGTTGTCCATGGCATCTATGATGTCAGTGATATTGTTGTCATCATCATATACGTAGGTGGTCTCTTTACCATCGGCATTAATAACTGAGGTGAGGTTGTTTTTATTATCATAATCGTATTGGGTCACATTGCCCATGGCATCAGTTACCGTGTCCCGGTTGCTCCTGGCATCATAATGATACTCTGCCAGGATGCGAGAAGCTGAAGAAGCGGTAACCACTGTCTGGGCAGCAGCAGTGCCGTCAGTAGCGGCTCTGTCTTTCCTGTCAATGACAGCGCTATTATCCCCGTCAGTGAATTTGCCGTCAGCTGCCGGTGCCGGTAAATTCTCATAAACCGCCCCGTCCCCGGTATCAGGCCCGGAGATGCTGGTTACCCGGTATTCACTGTCATATTCATAGATAAATTCATTCCCATTCCGGTCGGTATATGTGGTCCTGCCGCTGTTGTAGTCCATGCTGACACTGTAACCGGCGGCATCGGTCTGCCTGATGACCCGGCCCTGGCTGTCATATTCATTGACTACAGCCACATTCCCCATGGGGTCGGTTACCCTGGTGACCAGGAAGTTGTCATGGACCATGCCCTGGTCATCGACATAGCCATACTCATATCTGGTGACGCCTCCATTGGGGTCGATTACCTGCAGGAGCCGTCCCCAGGCGTCATAGTCATAGTCCACCTGGCGGCCTTCAGGGTCCTGGATCATGATGACCCGGCCCATTTCGTCATAGTACAGGGTTGAGGTCCTACCGGCGGCATCGGTGACTTCACGCAGCAGGCCTTCCCTGTCATAGTTCAGGGTAACGGAGTTGCCGTTGCGGTCAGTTATCCGGTCCAGGATTCCGTCAGCATTGAAGTGATAGACGGTGTCGTATTTGGTGATTACTGAATAAGTCCCGTCACCATTTGCCACCAGTTCTTCAGTGACATCACTGTCAGCTACATAACGGCTGCCTGACTTGCGGAAGAAATAGCCGCCCCCGTCACCACCGGTGGCCAGGATGGAGCCGTCTTTGTATTTGATGAGCATTTTGTCATAACCAATGTACCAGTTTTGCCCGAAGGGGCCCCGGTATGTTTCGGGTTCCTGGGCATTAAAGAACCGGGTAAATTCCACCGGCAGACCCAAGGCGTCAAAGGCGAGGTCGGTGTCCATGACAAAGAAGTTGCCGGTGGCGGCATCAACAGAGTTGCCGATTATTTCGCCATTGGTATATAAGGGCCGAATCTTTTCCCGGAGGCGGTATTCCTCGTCAGGGTCGGTGATGATTTCCCCACCGGTATAGGGGCGTTCCCGCTTGGGGTCGGGGATGAGTACCCAGTCACCGACAGCCATGTCCAGCTCTGCATCAATTTCATTCACCTGGCGCATCAGGTTGTCTTTGGCGCCGTCCAGGTAGTACAGCTTGGCCATTCTCTGGATCCGGGCGCCTTTGCTGTATCTGGTGATGAGGAATTTCTGGGTGGTGGTGTCACTGGTACGGGTTTCCGTACTGGTGTTGCCCTCTTCATCGGTTACTTCCACTTCATATGTGTAGTACATGGAGATGGTTTTGTATTTGCCTTCTTCAAAGGTGAGGCCATCTATTTCCCAGTCACCGCTGCTGTCGGCAGAGGTGGTGTAGCTGCCCCCGTCACCGGTGGAGAGATAAATCCTGGCATCATCCCTGGCATTGCCGTAAGCCCTGATTTTTCCTGTATTACGGTCTATGCCCAGGCTGAAGTCTGCCGGCTGCTGGGGCGGGTTGAGGGTATATGTATAGGTCAATTTGGGATGCCTGGTGTTGTATGTGTCTGACCTGGGGTCATCATCTGCGCCGTAGTTGCTGGAAATGAATTCTGTATAGCCTGAGCCGGAACCGGGGAAGAGCCCGAAACCGACATTCTTTTTGACGGGGTCTTCCATCCACCTCTGGACCAGGTCTTTGACATCAAAGTTCCACCACCCGGAGGAGGGGCCGGAGATGCTGTCAGCCAGTTCGCCTAGAGTGTCGCCCCGTCCGGATATGGCCTGCCAGTAGTCCCAGGTCATTATTTCATAGTCCCATAACCAGTCGGGGACTACCCGGTACAGGTCAACAGAGTCAGGACTGCCTCCGGCGGCATATATGGAGAAGGTGGCCTCGGTGACTGTGGCATTGGCTTCCCGGACGATATCCTGGAAAAAGAAGAAACTTGCTGTATCTCCATATGCAGAGGTATCCCCCACATAGAGGTATTCACTATCATTGTAGGCGGTGTCAGGGTATCTTGAGGAAATAAAGGTATCCCTGCCGAAGCGTTCTCCTGGCTGCAGGGTCGGATCGATAACAACTGGAAACGCCCTGTTCCGGGCCGAGAGCCATTCAGTATCTGCTGTTATGGTAAGGAAGAGTCCGCCAAACAAGCCGTATTCACGCCCTATTTTGGCAGTGACGGCCTGGGAACGTTCGCCCTTGGCATCATACATGTATGGTTTGGGCATGTTCCAGATGACATCACCTGTCCGGGGATCGGTGAAGTCGATGGAGCCGTTATCCAGCATAGTATATTCCAGATGTTTTAAATCAAGGGCAAACCTGAATTCAGACGGGGCTTCAGGTTCATTAAGGATAATTTCCTCCTTCAGGGTGGCCCCGTCCATAATGTACCTGAGGTCAGTATGGTCAGTTATATTACGGTAGGTGATGGTGTTCTGAACAACCTTGCCGTCAATGTCTTTGCTGTCGAGAAGGCGCCAGGCAATGGCATGGTCTTGTTGCTGGATCTGGCCCAGCTTGCGGTCACCGGAGTTCTCAGCAGAATTCTCAGCGGAATTCCTCTTTGTCTCACTGTAGTCTCCATTTGCTTTGCCGGAATTCACCCCGGTGCTGCCGGAAAAGCGCACCTTGAAGCTATTGGCCCGGTTTTCGAAGGCAAACCCCTTTTCCGTAGATTTTACAAGGGAGTTATCTAAATCAACCAATTCATTATCTGCATTCAGATAATGGATGGGTTTCTGGTATACCTCTGTCCGGTATTCACTGTCACTGATTTTGAAGGTTTTGGAGTACTCAGTTCTTTTCTCTTTTACTTCGTGTTTGTTTTGAGCTTCTAGAGCCACCGGGTTTTTTGGTTTCTTCGGCCCTGCGGTTTCCGGGAGGACGTTCTTGTTCCTGCCATTTTCATCATTTCCAATGTCAGTATAGACGGAGCTGTCAACTTTTTGGGCCGCAGCCGGGCGCAGGAAGCCGGCAAAGGTCCCCAAGGGCCATTCCTGCACGGCTGCCTTTATTATCCCGTCCATGGCCCCCAGGTTCAGGGACAGGGCCAGAACAATGGCCAGCGCTTTAATCCACATTCGTTTCCCAAGGATTTTCTTCATTTACCATTCCTCCTTCACAGACACTAAGTCTATCGGTTATATATACTTTACCTTCACCGCTTAACGCGTTGGGTTTTTTGTCCACTATTGGCTCTGGAAATGACCTGCAGTATGGTGAGGTGTTGTACAAGGTTTTCCTTACAATGCCGCCGTGATGAGTCTTGCTGTAAATCACCGGCAACAAGGCAGGGAGTCCCCGCTTGTCCGAAGATGGCGAAGGCCGCCATGAAGTTTTGGCCTGCCAAAACGAGAGGTGGCCATCTTACTAGAAAAGCCCAATGAGCCATCAAGTTCGGGGACGCTGCCTTGTTGCCGGAGGTGGCAGCTTAGACTCATAGGCGGCGCTGTGGAAAACCGGTACAATGCCTCACCATATTCGATAACGGTCATTTCCGGAGCCTGCAGACACAAAAAACACCTACCCGATAAGATAGGTGCTTTTGCTGTAAGGTAATATCTCAAATTCTGCTTCGGCAGCCCGGCTGTCGTGGCAGGGGTAACCCCCACCCTTAGACCCGTGGCTTTGCGCCCCCGCCTTTCAGCGGGTTTGCCTTTCATCGGGGAACCTGGATTCATTCTGTTTTCACATATTTTTTTGGTTTTTTTGACATTGTTGCTAATTTTTCTCTAAATTGCCCTTTTTTTCCTGCCCAAGTGGAATGAAATGCGGCTTTCGGGGTCTAAAATGCGGTTTTGGGGGGTTGAAATGCGGTTTGGCTTTAATTGGTAAGCTCTAGACGGTGAAATCTTAATTTTGGGGTTTACCGTAATTTACTACTACTTTTTTTGGTCTCCCTACCTTCTTCACAAATCAGCAAAGAAAAAAACAGCGGGACTTGGCTGTAGTCCCGCTGTTTCCATGGTGGGTATGGAGACCTATTTAAAGTTTGCAGATGTGATTATTTGCAGGTTGTTATCCTTTTTTTATTTCATCATCTGCAGCCTCCTGGCTTGTTACACCATCTGCAGCCTCCTGGCTTGTTACACCATCTGCAGCCTCCTGGCTTTTATCATCTGCAGCCTCCAGACTTATTTCGTCCTTCATGCTGGAAGTCGCCTTTTTAAATTCCTTGATTCCTGACCCCAGAGCCTTACCCATTTCCGGCAGCTTCGCCGGTCCGAAGATAACCAGGGCAATTACCAGAATCAGAATCAATTCCGCGGGTCCAAGACCAAACATTGTATCCACCTCCGTTTAATACGATCTGCCGTTTTCCCTGATTTGTTCCGGAGAAATAATCTCTTGACAGCATAGGTCCTCATACCAGAGGCAATGCCTTTTTTGAATGTACTCCAGGTCCACTCGGCCGGTAAAAATACCTGGCAGCAGAGCCCGATTCGCCTTGAAAACAAAGGCCCCCAGGTGTGCTATGATTCCGAAAATAACCATAAAGGTCGCTATATTATGAAGCATTGTCATCCAGTAAATAAGGTCATTGGAAAAGGTATTCGCCATTGAGGGAAGATTTTTCAGGACTTTAAAAATCCCTGTTATAATTATTGTGCCCAGACTTCCCGCAATAAAAACATAGGCCAGTCTCTGTTCCGGAAGATACTTGTGGCATGGCGGTTCTTCACACTTGGTAAGCATAGCCTTTACCAAGAGGTATGATTCCTTCAGATCACCCTTGCGGGGTATTATGTGAAAGTGCCTGCACATACCATGGTATACCACATGGAAAACTGCCGCAAAAATCAGCGCTATGGCAGCAATATAGTGAACATATACCGTTATTTCATAATTCGAACTCCAGGCAAATCCGGGAACCTGGTCAAGGAGATAGCGCTTGTACATTGGCATCTGGCCAAATCCGGTAAATATCAGGATAAAGGTGGAAATCGTTACTGTCCAGTGTATCAGCCTTACTGTCAGGGAATGCCGCAGTATCGTGGGTTTCTTTTCCGCAGTATTCTTACCGGTCACTGACATCATCCCCCTTCATGGTTTTATAAGCCTTATATCCGGCTGTAAACAGGCCGGCAACCGGGGCCAGCAGCAGGCCTGCAGCCAGACCATTGGGAGTGTCCAGAAAGTTCCCCACATTTACAGGTGTACCGGGGTAACCGGGTGCATCCGGATTAGGCTGTTTTGCTTTCTGGGCTATAAAAGCCTTATTTATTTTCTCGAAGGGTACAGGTGATACATAAAGAGTGGAAGTCCCGCCATTTTCTTTTTCGCCGTAAACATATCCGTTGATTTCCTTAGCCCTGGCTTTCGCCTGTGCCAACATTTCGTTCCTGGAACCGAATTTGATGGCTCCATTGGGACATGCCTCCACACAGGAAGGGTTTTTACCCTCTTTTACCCGGTCAATACAGAGGTCACATTTGTACATAACCCCTCCGCCGACAAAATCAGGCGCAATCTTCATATACAGTCCCACACCTGCCTGTCGCGCCGGGATTCCCCACGGGCAGACATCCCTGCATTTGGCGCCCCCGAAACAGGTCTCGGGGTTAATTAGAACAGCACCCTCTTTGGTAACGGTCTGGGCGCCAAAGGGACAAACCTTGGCACAGGGCGGGTTATCACAGTGCATGCATCTCCTGGGCATATTTACAGCATATGTCTTGCCATTATGTTCAATTTTGGTTTGCTGAACAAATGTCCAGTTATACGGAGTAAGCCTGGTAGTGAGCCCTTTTTTGTCAGACCAGTCTTCCTTTTTGTCCTGGGGCCAGTAATTAGGGATTTCAGTATTTTTCACAGGATTGGGGAATTTATCCTGATTTTTGGCACGGCAGGCGCTGACACACTTGGGAACCTCTAACCCTTTACAGCCATTGCACAGAGTCATATCTATAAATGTGCCTGCCGGTTCCTGACCCGTGGAAGCTTGGGCAACCTTTTCAGCCCCCGTAAGGGTCATGCCGCTGACTACTCCGGTAGCTATTGCCCGCTTAAAAAACTCTCTTCTGGAAATACCGCCCATATTCAAACCTCCTCTTACAATACCCCCCTGGGGTATCTTTATATAATTTATACCATACCCCCACCGGGTATGTCAAGGGGTTTGAAGCAAGAATTTTCTAAGCAATTCATGTTTTCTCTGCTATCTGGTTTAGATTTTTTCCGCATCCTTATCCCCTGTGTAAATGAGGCAGCCTGTCTAGTTTAGCCCTTAAAATTAAGAGAGTGGCAGATGTGTTCCGGAAGAACGAGTCTGACGTCCGCCGGCCTGCGACCCGCACGGAGTGCGGGAGCAGAATGCCGGCGGAGTTGTAGCCGTTCTGAAGGAATATATCTGCCACTCTCTAGCTTAAGGACAAAATAAAGGCTTGCCTCATTTCTAACGGTAACAAAGCCGGTTGAAAAAAATCATCCCCAGCGCGGCCAGAAGATGGCATAAACGGCCGCTACGCCAAGGGCGACCCATAATCCTGCCCGGTTGGGAATACCCAGATAGATGACCGATAGTGTGATTATCCCTAGAATCCCCAAGTATGAACCATAGACTAATGCATTTCTGTTCATAAATATCCCCTCTCTTCATCCTCAATAATATATTCCGTGTTCTGCAGGTTCAATTCCTCCGGGGCATGCAGGACCAGCATCTTCCACGCTGAATCCGGCGGGGCATATTTCTGTGTTGCCGCCGAAACCACAATGATCAGCAGCAGGGAAAACGGAACTGCCCAGATAGCCGGCTGTTCGCACAGTGTTTTGATAACAGGATGTTCCCCAAACCACAGCCCCAGGGAAGGTATCAACTGCTTATCTGCCAGCATGACAGACATAATGGCAGCCAATGCCGAGGTGCCGCCGATAAGCATTCCGGTGCCGGCGCCGATAGCGGTGCATTTTTTCCACCAGCAGCTTACCATGAGCATGGGAAAATATGAAGCAGCTCCAATGGCAAAGGCCCAGCCCACCATCATGTTAATATCAAAGTTTTCTACAAAGACACCCAACAGACATGCCGTCGACCCGGCTATAACCGCAAATACCCTGAAGCCGGCCACTTTCTGCGACGACGTAGCCCTCGGGTTAATCATTGTCCCATATACATCATGGGCCAAAGCGCTGGTTATGGAAACCAGAAGCCCCGAGAAAGTAGTCATAAACCCGGCAAATGCCCCCATTGATGTAACCGCTGAGAGAATATCCCCCAGGTGAGGGACATAGTTATTCAACAGGCGGGGCAGGACCAGAACAACGGAGTCAGTTGACCGGGCTCCTCCGGCAACCGAATACAGTTCCGGCGTCCAGGCTCTCCCCAGTGCGCCGAACATCGGGGGGAACAGGTAGAAGACTCCCAGGAGAATCATTACCCAAAAGGTGCTCTTCCTGGCAGTCTTGCCGTCAGGATTTGTGTAAAAACGTACCAGTATATGAGGCAGACCTGCCGTTCCGCACACAATGGCAATAATCAGTGAATATGTGTAGATAACAGGATGGCCATATTGGGAACTGAGGACCCCATAAGGTTCCAGCCAACTCTTATCATTCGGAGCATTTGGCACCGGCTGCCCCGCATTGTAAGTAATCAAAACCTGATTCTCGGGTCCCGCAGGAGTAACAGTGAACCTGGCGGAAACCGTCAGTGGACTTATTTCCCCCGTAACAGGGTCAGCAGCAGTTACCGACTGCCCCTGCCCGGTGACGGTCACCGGGTTACCCGTTTCAAACCGGTCGCCTGCCCGATAAGTATACACCTCTGCCTGCTCTCCCGAAGGAAGGGTCACTGACTCGGCAGCAGCCGGCAGTTTTGAGTTCATCAGCTGCTGTGCTTCCACCCAGGCGGCATCACCGGGGATTCTTCGGGAACTGGTAATCAGGACCCTCGTGTCCTGGAGGAAAACGCCCTGGGTAGCAGCGCCGAACACAATTTCATTCATGGGGGGGTCCGGCTTGTAAATGGCCGTATAATCAGCAGCAAACTTTGGCAGGGTATTGCCAAGGCGGGGGTCATTATGAAATTTTTCCAGGTTCGCCCCATAACCGCCCAGGAAAATAAACATAATAAACATAGGTATTGAAATCGCGGCCATCTTTATCCAGTACTGGACAGCCTGTACGAAGGTGATTCCCTTCATGCCTCCCAGAGCCACGTTAAATACCACCACAAACCCGACCACACCGACACCAACCCAGTACGGTGTGTTCAGGATATTTACAAAAGCTGTTCCTGCTCCTTTCATCTGGGGCATCGTATAAAAGAAACCTATAAACAGAACAAAAATAACCGCAATCTTCCTGAACATCGGGCTGTTATAACGACCTTCAGCAAAATCCGGAATCGTATAAGCCCCAAAACGCCTCAGGGGGCTTGCAATAAATAAGAGCAGAAACAGATAGCCCGCAGCATAACCTACCGGATACCAGATATTATCATACCCGCTCTTCATTATCATTCCGGCAACACCCATAAAGGAAGCCGCACTAAGGTACTCCCCGGAAATAGCGGAAGAGTTCATAGGGACGCTTACCGCTCTGGAGGCAACATACATATCGGCAGCGCCCCTGACCGAACTCCGGATATAAAAACCCAGCCCGATAGTAACAAATGCCAGCAAAATGACACCGACAAGAGGGATTACCTGGATTTCCTGCTGCAATCGCAAGCCCCCCCTTCCCGCTCCCCATCACCTGTCTTCATCCATGTCAGGGCCTTTTCCTCCAGGGCAATCGAATTTCTGACATAAACCCATGAAATAACCCAGGTAACAGGATAAATCAACACCCCAAGGAGCAGCCAGGTAACGGTAAAACCGGATATTCTGAAGTTCATAATTTCCGGGAATACATAATTAAGGACCGGAAGCCCCATGAGGATGCCCACAAAAACCATAAACAGCTTAAAACTTAGTCTAAACTGGCTTTTCATAAGTCTGTCAAGATACTCTTCACTGCACAGAGGTATCTGCTTCCCTTCACTGCATAGAGTTTTCTGCTTCTCTTGATGACATACAGATATCTGCTTTGCTTCAGGGCCTGGTTGCTTTCCAATGCTGTCACGCACCGGCCTCTCCCCCCCGTATATAAGAATTCGGCCAACACTTCTCCTTAGCTTAATTATAAATTTCACAGGCTTAATGAGCATTAAAAATTCCGTTAACAGAAATAATTAGCGTTTTGGGCCGTTTTAAGGCTTTTGATAATGAGGGAACAACCGGTCAAAAAAACGGGATAAGTGGTTGTATTCACCCGTTAAAGGTTTTGTTCTTAAAAAACTTATGTGAAGCCAAAAAAAATCCCCGGTATTTAAACTGTCAATAAATACCGAAGATATTAGTATTATGAGGAACTTTACCGATCAGTTTTTTGGGCAACGTAAAATATCCTGCGAGTGTCATGCCTGGGAAGGTCAAAAGAAAACCCATGAAAAACATCCCGCACAATAAACCCGGCTTCTTTTAGAAAGCTGAGTATTTCCTCACTCTTATAAGCCTTTTCCCGGTGTGTTTCCACAAATTTTTCGTATAACCCGCCCTGTTTCACAAATCCGGTCAGCCGTATCTCCCAGATGTCAGCCTCACGGTCATAGGAGGTTTCCCAGATGAGGGACATGTCCTCATCATCGGCAAAGGTGGTAACTCCTCCGGCGCCAGACAGCTTTTCAACGGCATTCATGTCAAAAATAAATAATCCGCCCGGTCTCAGGGAATTGTAAGCCTTTTTAAAAACAAGGCACAGGTCATCCGGGCTGATAATGTAATTCAGCCCATCATGGTAACTGGTAACCAGGTCCATAGGAACAGGCAGCTCCAGACCCCTCATATCCTGCTCCAGGAATACCGGAGCCAAACCCTGTTCCCCGGCTTTTTGACGGGCCTTAGCCAGCATTGCCGGAGCAATGTCTATGCCATATACCTCGTAACCCCTGGCAGCCAGGGGTAAAGTTGTATTACCGGTACCACATGCCAGGTCAGCAATTCTGTCGGCACTGGCAGAGTACCTTTCCAGAAGCTGCTCCAGGTAGTCTGCCCATTCCTCATAATCTATGCCGGCCATCAGGCAGTCATAGATATCTGCCAGTTTGGCATATTGCTCATGTGGCATTATTCATCACCAAACCCAATTCCCACAGCTTTAGCAGCAAAGACTATATCACTGTCAGGAGAAACCCTGCGCAGCACCTTAACGGCATCCATTATGGGGACAGATTCGATGTTTGTCCCCCTCAGGCTGACCATTTCACCAAATTTCCCTTCCATAAGGATTTTCACCGCATGAGCGCCATACCGGGTGCCAAGGAGCCGGTCAAAGGGCGTGGGGCTCCCCCCCCTCTGCAGGTGACCCAGAACTGTAACCCTTGTTTCCATTCCACTGCATTTTTCCAACTGTTCACCGATGACATTACCAATCCCGCCTAGCCTGATTGGGTCAGCACTGTCTGGGATAATTTTCTGTACCACCATCTCGCCACCCACCGGTTTGGCCCCCTCGGCAACTACCACGATACTGAATTTCTTGCCCTGAACCTTCCGTGCCTTAATCTTTTGACAGACATGTTCAATAGAAAAGGGGATCTCGGGAATCAAAATAACATCTGCCCCTCCGGCAATGCCTGAATGGAGAGCAATCCACCCCGCATACCGTCCCATTACCTCAAGGACCATAACCCGGTGATGGGACTCTGCTGTTGTATGCAGCTTATCAAGGGCCTCTGTGGCCGTAACCAGGGCAGTGTCGAAACCAAAGGTAACATCAGTTGCCGAAAGATCATTGTCAATTGTTTTGGGGACGCCGACAACAGGGAGGCCTTTGTCACAGAACTCCTTGGCAATACTAAGGCTGCCATCGCCTCCGATAACCACCAGGGCATCTACCGCCATTTCCTTCAGGTTGTCCATAATGTGTCCGGACATATCCACATATACACGTTCCCCGTCTTTCATCATAGGATATTTAAAGGGATTGTCACGGTTTGTTGTGCCAAGGATTGTTCCTCCCCTGGGCAGTATCCCGGATACTGAAGCAACTGTCATTTTCTTGACCATGTTATTGATCAGACCGCCAAACCCGTCCAAATAGCCGACTACTTCCAGGTTGTACTTATTAATGGCAGTTTTGACAACCGCCCTGATAACGGCATTAAGGCCGGGACAATCCCCACCGCCTGTCAATACGCCAATCCTCTTTATTTCACTATTCACCGTTTTTCCCCCTTTAGACTTATTTTTGCTGTTATTTCGCCGTCGTATCTTTCCACTCCTTTATTATACAAAATATTTTTGTGGTTTAATACAAGGATTTACGGTGTTGGTGTCGAAATAAGGAGAAATTCTTAATTGCTTAAGGAGGGTGTTATCATGCTGGTAAAAGACCTTATGTCGTGGCCTGTAGTGACTATATTAGATGATTCCACCGTCGGTGAAGCCCTCGATATTTTAAGAAAAAAAGATATCGGGCATCTGCCTGTGGTTGATTTAAACCAGTCCCTAGTCGGGGTAGTAACCGAATCCGACCTGTTAAAGGTGTTTCCTAACGGCAGGGAACTATCCTCATTTGAATCCAACCTGCTTTCACGGACTCCTGTTTCAAGGGTGATGAAATCAAACCCGGTCTCAATTTCGCCTGATGAAATTGCTGAAAAAGCAGCCCTGACTATGCGCACCCACAGGATCAGCTGTCTGCCGATTCTGGATGGCAGGAAGCTTGTCGGCCTGATTACCAAAAACGGCATTATTGATGCCTTCATAACATCCCTGGGACTCAAGGATGGCGGGACAAGGATTTCTATCGTTTTTCAAAAAAAGTGGGGGTTCCTCTCAGACCTGGTTTCTTTCACAGATAATAAGAATGTCTGTATAGATAATATGGTAACCTTTGGTAATGAACTGGTGCTCAAGGTAAAAGGCAGCCGCCCGGATTTTGTCGATGACCTGAAAAAAGCCGGCTATACCATTGATGACGTTTCCTACATTGAGCCTTTTCGTGAAGTAGAGGCAAAATAGTTTATGTGGAACTTCCCGTAACATCCGCCGCCTGAGTTTTGAGAAGCCTTTTATTATATGCCCTGATAATGTCAGTTCTGGTAAGTATCCCAATAATTTTCCCGGGGTCATTTCTGTCAACAACCGGCAGGCGGCCAATACCTCTTAAACCGAACTTCTTTAATGCTTCACTGAGGTTCTCCTCAGGAAATGTAACCATGAGTTCTGTGTTCATTATTTCCCCTACTGACCGGGTATCAAATCCCCGGTCATGTGCTTTCCTTATGTCGAGATAAGTTATTATCCCCACCAGCCGTCCTTCCCGGAGCACAGGGAATCCCATATGCCTGCTGCTTTCAAATATACTGTTCATCTCCCGCACACTAATATTGGCCGAAACCGTTTCTACTTCCTTTGCCATAACCTCACCAACAATCAGTGATTCAATGATGCCCTTTTCCATCCCCTGGTGCAGATTAATTCCCCTGCGCTTAAGCTTAAGGGTATAAATGGATTCACCAAATAATTGGTTTGCCACCATATAACTGGTTACACACGCCCCCATTAATGGCAGTATTATACGGTAATCATTGGTCATCTCAAACAACATTATCATTGAGGTAATCGGAGCCCTGGCAGCGCCGGCAAAAACAGCGCCCATCCCCACTAACGCATAGGCCCCGGGACTTGCTGTTATATTAGGAAACAGATTGTGGGCAACTGTGCCTACTGTACCCCCCAGCATCGCTCCCATGAACAGTGATGGGGCGAAAACCCCGCCGGAGCCTCCTGAACCCAGTGTTAGTGCAACCGCCAGCAGTTTAACGAAAACAAGCACCGCCAGCAGCCAAAGGGCCAGTTTGCCTGCCAGAGCTTCCTGAATTGGTCCGTACCCTGCGCCAAATATTTCAGGAAACCACAGCCCGATAACCCCTACCAGCAGCCCTCCCAGGGCCGGCTTAAGATATTCGCGAATATTAATCCTCTCAAAAAGGTCCTCGAAATAGTACATGAACTTTATCTCAAAAACTGCAAATATCCCTGCCAATACTCCCAGCGTTATGTAAATTAAGGTTTCCCTGTAGTCAACCAGTGAGTAATCAGCGGCAAACACTGCCGAGTTACCCCACCAGATCGCCCTGGCTATGACGGAGGCGGTCACAGAAGACAATACGGTAAGGCTGAAAAAGGATGAAGAAAACTGTCCACTGATAACCTCAAGGGCAAAAAACACTCCCGCAATCGGCGCATTAAATACCGTTGCAATTCCGGCTGCAGCTCCACAACAAACCAGGGTTTTCATCCTTTCCTCTGACAGGTGAAAAACCTGAGCTATTGTGGAACCAAACCCAGCGCCTATCTGAACAATAGGCCCCTCAGCCCCTGCAGATCCCCCTGAACCAATTGTCAAGGCTGAGGCCAGGGACTTTACCAGTACAATTCTGGACCTGATTTTTCCTCCCTTTACGGCGACAGCGGCCATGACTTCAGGTACCCCATGCCCCTTTGCCTCCCTGGCACAAAAGTAAGTCAGGGGTCCTACCAACAGCCCCCCAGCAACAGGAAGTAAAAAAACATAGTAATCCTTCAGCAGCCCTCCGAGAAGAACCCGTCCCCCGCCAAAAAAGTATTCGGTAAACAGGTCAATTGTATACCTGAATATCAGTCCCAGCAAAGCGGCGCCTACCCCGACCCCAACAGCCATAATAACCAGGAAAGTATTTTCAGGAATAATGGATTTATCTAAAACACGGCGCAGTATGCTCATTAAATCTCACCCAACTTTTACCAATAGTTCCAACAACACAATTTTTATTATATACCCATATTGTGCTTCTAGCAACCAGCCCCCGGTCCTAAACGATACTGCTGCTTCCCCGCATTTTAGCAAAAAAAGAGCGCCCCAGTTCACACATGAACTTAATAGGACGCTCTTCTTTACCCAATAATCTTTTTAGAAATGATACCAGATGCTCCTGTACTCGTCTGGGTCCTCACCCCTTTTAGACATTTCAGCAAGGAAATCCAGAATTGGAACATCCTCATGAAGGTACGTCTTAGTATCAGCAAATTCCAGGTCCCAGGGATAAAACTCGTAAACCCTGCCGCCATCGGGAAGAAGCATAATGACCTCGTGGTCGTGCCCGGCGCGGAGGTAACTCTTGCCGATACGCGGGATATTGAATACGGCCTCATCACACCTATCCAGCCCCGGTGTCAGCCTTGCCTCTTCAACCTGCTCCTGTATCAGCCTGGCAATAGGCACCCGATAAGCCCTGGTTTCCTCTTTGCCCTTGGCATTAAAGGTGTAATACGGATCTACACCTATCGACCGCAGCGCCTTTCGCAGGCCTACCATCTCAAAGCGGCGGGCATTCTCCATTGTAAAGACCCCCTGGTTGTAAACCGGTATCCCCCTCGACCGAAGTTTTCGGACAGCCCGCACGCTCTCAGGAGTTATTTCATAAAGGTGTTCAAAATGAGTCATTACCGCAACTTCACGCCTGCCGGGCTCAATAAAGCCGGCCAGCATCTTGGCATATTCATCAGTAATTCGCATCGGCAGCACCACAGGTGTCCGGGTTCCTATCCTGATTCTCCTGATATGGTCCAATTCCGCCAATCTGCCCAGCACCCTCCGGGTCATGGAATCATTCATTACTGCCGGATCTCCGCCGGTAACCAGGACCTCAGTTACTTCAGGATTTTCTTCAAACCATTGCAGAGCGCTCTCCAGCTTACTCTCGGAGGCCTTGGCACTCTCATCCAGGACATCGGTTATTTCCCAGTTCCTCTGGCAGTAAACACAAATCTGGGCACAGGTGTTATATGGTTTGAAAATGGCAATCTGGGGATATCTCCTGGTAACCAGGTCTACCGGCGAAGTGTCCTTTTCTCCCATGAAATCAAGATCAGTCTCAAGTTCTTTACTTAAGAGGACGTTTTCCACATAATCAATAGGTGGAATAACCTGTGCCCTGACCGCATGGTCATGGAACCTTCCGTTTTCATAGTCCATGAGGGAGACATAGTAAGGGGTAATCCCAAATGGAAGACTGTTCCCAACGGCCCTTTCAATTGCCATTCTTTCTTTTGGAGTCAGCCGGATCATTTTTTCCAGAACACTTACATCTCTTACAATATTGCGGCACTGCCACTTCCAGTCATTCCATTCCTTAGAGGAAGCGCCCAAAACCTTGATGACCCTGTCCCTGTTTTCAGCCCTCTTCCGGATTACTTCATCATCCAGACCTCCGGGGTATTTGCTGATCCGGGCATCTATCTTTTCCCCCACAATGTTGAGGGTTTTTGACCTCAAACGTGCCACTGCCCTGTGGTCATCCTGTTCAAAATGGTCCATGGCAATAACCTTTCTGCCAAGCCCTGTTTTCCCCTTCATGCCCAGGAAGATCCTTCTCAGGTCCTCGATAAAGGCTGCAGACACCATTCCCTTCCGTTTGTGCGCCAGGTCAGTTAATGACTCCAGCACACTGTGCCCTGTAAGCTCTTCACTTCTTATAGAAAAAATATTTTTTAGCACTTGAATACACCGGCGTGATATGTTCCGGTTGGTAATATCGGCATTATGGTGGTGAATGAGGTTTTTACGTTCAAAATCCCCGAGATAATTAAAAACCCTTTTTCTGATGGTTTCCAGGTCAGCCTCCTGCAGCATCAGTTGGTAAAAAACCGGGTTCTCGGACCAAAACGTTTCAACCAGGATGGGAAAAGTTGTTTTCAGATAAACGGGGTTTTTTAAATGAGCATAATTTAGTACTCCGTCCTTTTCTAACCGATCAATAATTTCCATCTAATCCCTCCCTATACAATTGGTTTTTTTCATACGCTGCTTAACATTAACCTTTTTTCGTCTATCTATTTCGCAACACAGTTTAAAAAGGCACAAAAAAACCCAGGTAAAGAGGATGCCTGAGCTTATTCTTAAAAGGAAATTTCGAAAGCTGACCCATATGTTAAATGCACAGCAATTCCTCCTGCCACGCTGACGAGGTTAGCTGTCGGATTCGGAAGGAAGAGTCCCCCTACCCACAATACTGTGAGATTCACCCCATTTATTTGGTTCCCCCGCATCCCGGCGAAAAACCGGAGATTTAAGCGTACTTCCAATATGCATTTTTAGTATTTATATTATATCACAGCACCTATATCCGGTCAAACACCCCTCTGATTAAATCCATAAAAGAGCTTTATACAACAACATATGAAAGCCGAAGGTTATGTTCCCGCCGGAAAGCCGCACTGCCGCCAGGCTTCATAAACAACGATAGCAACAGAATTGGAGAGGTTAAGTGAGCGCACTTCATTTATCATGGGAATTCGGATACAATAAGCGGAATTCTCTTCAAGAATCTCCCTGGACAGGCCTCCCGTCTCCTTGCCAAAAACCAGAAAATCTTCAGGGCTGTAGTTAACCTCAGTATAAAACCTGGTTCCTTTTGTGGTCAGATAGCAAAAGGTATTCTTGCTAAACCTCTGGCGAAGTTCATTGAAGGTGTCATAATAATATATATCAAGCAGATGCCAGTAATCAAGTCCAGCTCTTTTTAAATATCTGTCATCAATTGAAAATCCCAGAGGCCTGACCAGGTGTAGTGAACTTCCGGTAACTGCACAGGTGCGGGCAATATTTCCTGTATTCTGTGGAATCTCGGGCTCTACAAGTACAATATTCATTACCAGGCTTCACCTCAGGTTTATTCTTTTTCATCCAAACTGTTGTCTGGAGAAGTTTGCTCATTCTCTTTAAGATGTAATTTAAGATAAGCAAACAGAGAAAAGTACAGAAAAACTGACCCCGCCATTGTAAGTCCTACTGCTGCAGTATCCATTACCCGGAGGGGAACATCAAAAACGGCTGTAACCACAGGACCCTGATACTGATCCGGAAACAAAAGCATGGAGATGGCCAGCAGGTGAAATAAGAAAATAAAAATAAATCGCTCCCTCATCATGAGACCTCCGAAGAAGTTTTTAGAATTATTAGATATTTTACGTATACATTATACCATAAAGGTACAATCTTTCCAATAAGCCTGAAGTCTATGACAGTTGAACTTTCAAAAAATAACAGGAGTGCCCTAAGTGCTGAATAGATAGACTTAGGAGACACTCCCGAACCAATGTAACCTATATTCCTTATCTTATTCCTCCTTGAATGAAAAAGCAATAGTTTTGAGAAATCTCAGAATGTCCTTTAGCCCATCGAGTATCAGGAGGTAAATTAATGAAGATTTTGGCAGGCAAATCCCCTTAATCAGGCGTTCCTGATGCTCATCGGCGTATTTACGCCCTATTTCCTCGTATGTTTCCGCCTTTTTAATAATATGACTTATCAGAACAGGGTTTCTTGTCAGAATCAGATCATGGACTGTGTTTAATCCATCCTGTGCTGCCATAAAGAAGTCCTTTAATTCACTCATGGCTTTATCACTGAACAGAACCCCCTCATCAACTTTGCTGCGGATATTTGCGATTATTTTATCAAGGCTGTACTTAATTTTCTCCAGTTCATTCACCATTTCTACAATAGTTGCTGCCGGCAGGATTTTTGAATCTTCCTTTGCTGCAAGAACCATTACTGTTACTTCTTTTGCCATGCTGTCAATATCCCGTCCGAGCTTTTCGGCATCTTCAAGGCTCGCCCGGCTATGCCTCAATAAGCCGTCAAAGGCTTTGATCGTCATCTCCCCGGCATCGTGAGACAATCGGTCCAAAAGCCTGCATACCTCGTCAAATTCATGAGTACACAGTGATTTAGTCATAAAGCCACCCCCCAAATTATTAATTTTTACTGCCAGGTAACTACTATTTCTTATTTAGATTATATCAAATTTCCTCTGCAGAGGATAAGAAATTCTCGTAAACTGATTAAAATTACTGCTAAACGGGTTGTATGTAACAACAAATGGTCAGCATGTCTCCATTCATTGACACCCACCCCAATTTCTGATAAATTAATTAAAGGTATGACAGTATGATAAGGAGGTTAACAGATTGGGACAGAACATTGTGCAAAAAATCATTGGCAGCCATATACTTTCCGGAAATATGGTTCCAAATGAAGAGATTTCCGTAAAAATTGACCAGACACTTACACAGGATGCCACCGGCACAATGGCATACCTTCAGTTTGAAGCTATGGGAGTGCCGCAGGTAAAGACCCGCCTTTCAGTTAGCTATGTTGACCATAATACACTGCAGACCGGTTTTGAAAATGCAGATGACCATAGATTTTTACAGTCAGTTGCAGCAAAACACGGTATTTACTTTTCAAGACCCGGAAACGGGATATGTCATCAGGTGCACCTGGAACGCTTCGGGGTTCCGGGGATGACACTTTTGGGTTCAGACAGCCATACCCCAACAGGCGGAGGGCTCGGTATGCTGGCGATGGGCGCAGGCGGCCTCGATGTTGCAGTGGCAATGGGAGGCGGTCCATTTTACCTGAACATGCCAAAGGTCGTAAATGTAAGACTTACCGGCAGACTGAAGCCCTGGGTATCTGCCAAAGATGTCATTCTTGAACTATTGCGTATTATGACCGTTAAGGGCGGTGTAGGCAAAATAATCGAATACTCCGGGGAGGGTGTCACAACACTGAGTGTTCCTGAACGAGCCACTATTACCAATATGGGGGCCGAACTGGGGGCCACAACTTCAGTATTCCCGAGTGATGAGGTTACTCTTGCTTTCCTTAAGGCTCAAGACAGGGCAAATGACTGGTCAGAGATCAAAGCTGATGACGATGCCTCCTATGACGAAATCATTGAAATAGATCTTGCTGAACTGGAACCCATGGTAGCTCAGCCCCACAGCCCTGATAATGCAGCCAAAGTCACGGAGATAGGCCGGATTCCCGTGTGCCAGGTAGTTATCGGCAGCTGTACCAACTCTTCTTATACCGACCTGATGAGGGTTGCCGGAATTCTTAAAGGCAAAAAGGTCCATCCCTCAACCAGCCTGAGTATTGCCCCCGGTTCCCGCCAGGTTTTTGAAATGCTGGCCAGAAACGGCGCCATGGCTGATATAATCTCTGCCGGGGCCAGAATACTGGAAACAGCCTGCGGACCATGTATCGGCATGGGGCAGTCGCCGTCTTCCGGAGCAGTCACGGTACGAACCTTTAACAGAAACTTTGAGGGGCGGAGCGGGACTGCCGATGCCAAGGTATATCTGGCAAGCCCTGAAGTAGCTGCAGCATCAGCTTTAACGGGTGTCCTCACTGACCCCAGGGAATTAGGAGAATATATTGATGTACAAATGCCTGATAAGTTCCTGACAGATGACAGCATGATTATCCCCCCGGCTGAAGACCCATCCCTGGTTGAAGTCCTGCGAGGACCCAATATTAAGTCTCTGCCGGTTAACCGGCAGCTCCCCGCAAAAATCAGCGGACCGGCTCTGTTGAAACTGGGAGATAATATCACCACAGACCATATAATGCCGGCAGGAGCCAAAATTTTACCCCTGCGCTCCAATATTCCGGCGATTTCCCAGTATGTGTTTTCCGGAATTGACCTGTCATTTCCGGACCGGGCCAGGGAAGCAGGTGAAGGGTTCGTGATCGGAGGTCACAATTACGGTCAGGGTTCCAGCAGGGAACACGCCGCCCTTGCCCCTATGTATCTAGGTATAAAGGCCGTTATAACCAAATCCTTTGCCAGAATTCACAAGGCAAACCTGGTTAACTTCGGGATTCTCCCCCTTACTTTCGTTGACGAAACTGATTATGACACCTTCAATGAAGAAAATACCCTGGAAATAGACGTATCCTCCATTGACACCATGAATGAGCTGGTTGTAAAAAACGTCACCGGCGGGAATGAGTTCAGGGTACGCCACGACCTGACCCCGCGCCAGATGGAAATCATCAAGGCGGGTGGTCTCCTCAATTACACCAAGCAGCAGGCCGGATAAATATGTGGTGGGTATTGTACCGATTTTCCGCACTGCCGCCTATGAGTCTAAGCTGCTACTCTCCGGCAACAAGACTCATAACGGCGTCAGCGCAAGGAAAATCTTGTACAACACCTCACCACATTTCACCGGTCACTCCCATGCCTACAATCCTTCTCGTATTACATATTTAAAACCGGCGGGAAGGCCTCTTAGTTTTTAAAGCAACTGGGAGTGTCCACAAATATTAATGGTTAATTACTTATGGCTATAAATTAGAGAGTGGCAGATGTGTTCCGGAACGATGAGTCTGATGTCAGCCGGCCCACGAGCGCTTCGCGCGAGTGGCTAGCCGGCTGAATCGTTGCCATCGTGGAGGAATATATCTGCCACTCTTACTTTAATAGCCATAAGAGATGAACCCAAAATATTGGCAGTCCTTTACTATAAGAACAAAGGCCTTCTCCCATTGGTCACTGTTTACGACCGTTAACCCTCCTATATCGCCCATCAGTCATAAAATTGTTGTATATTAGTAATAATTTGTAGTATAGTGTTTTAAACAGGCATCCTCGGGGGTGTTTTATTATGCAAAAAATTGAGATTCTTGAAAAAATTACTCCCTTTAATCAATTGGACCTTCAAATACTTTTGTCTATTCGGCCCAATATTCAGGAAAAGAAATATCCCAGGGAAAGCTTTATATTCAGACAGGGAGACGCATCCCTGAATACGCTGTTCATTATTACAGATGGTGTTGCCGAAATAATCGTCCACAACGAAAAAGGAGTGGAATCCGTGGTAGGCCTGCGCCGCCCGTATGACATTTTCGGTGAGACGGTGATTCTTTCTGAAAAGAATTATCCCGCATCTATGAGGGCAGCAACGGACTGCACATGCCTGCTGCTAGACCGGGACATATTTGACACCCTAATGCAACAGAGTCCCCAGTTTTCTGATTTTTTCAACAGGCTGCTGACAGACAGGCTCAGGGATATGTTTAATGAAGTAATCATGGAACAGTCATACGATGCGTACGGGATGGAAGATGCCCAGCCATTCAGAAAACGGGTTACCGCTGTAATGACATCACCGGTCATCACCTGCACTGAGGATGACCTGGTAACAACTGCCGCCAGAAAGTTGACCAAAAACAGGATCAGCTCACTTGTGGTAGTCGATAAATCCAAGCGCCCGGTTGGAATTATAACTGAGTCTGACATGGTTTCCAGAATACTCACCAGGGGGGACAATAATTTTACCGAAACAAAGGTAAGGGATGTGATGACCCCCAACCCGGTGTCTCTGCCCCCGGAGGCCTTTTATTTTCAGGCCCTGCTCACAATGGTCAAAAATAAGGTTAAGCAGCTTCCCATCATTGACAACGGCGAACTCCTTGGAATCGTCACCCTGCGTGACCTGGTACAGAGCCGGAGCACCGGCGCCATTACCACAGTAAGCAATGTTGAGTCTGAAACAACAATAGAAGGCATGGTAAGGTCCAGTCATGATATCGACAATGTCCTGAAGGCCCTGGTGGCGGAAAAGGCCTCATCAAGAGAGATTTGTGAAGTCATGACAGAACTTTATGACCGGCTGACAAGGAAAATCATTCAGATTTGTGAAAGGCAGATGCTGGATGAAGGCTATGGTCTGCCGCCTGTCGACTACTGCTGGATTACTATGGGCAGCAGCGGCCGTAAGGAACAGATTACCCGGACAGACCAGGATAATGGCATTATTTATGATGACACCGACCCTGCCAAAATACAGGACGCAGAAGAATATTTTCCCCGGCTGGCAGCCAAAGCTGTGGATGCCCTCAATCAGTGCGGTTTCGCCCTGTGCAGCGGCAACGTGATGGCTACCAACCAGCAATGGCGCAAGCCGTATAAGGAATGGGTTTCCACAGTTACCTACTGGGTCCAGGAACCCCACTCAGAAATGCTGCGCAACTTTACGATTTTCCTGGATTTCCGACCTGTTTACGGAACAGTAAGACTGGCGGAACGCTTGAAAAACAGTGTTTTCCGTCTTATCAATGAATCTCCGATTGTATTACATCTCCTCGCCAGGGACGACCTGTCACACGCCGTACCCCTCGGTATTTTCAAACAGTTCATCACCGAAAAGTCCACGGAGCACAAGGGTGAACTGGATATCAAAGGTACCGCACTGGTTCATATCGTTGACTGTACCCGGATTTTCTCAATCCGGGACGGGATTACCACAACCAATACCTTTGAGCGGATTGCACAGCTTACTGCAAACCGCACCCTGCCTAAGGATGATGCAGAGTATATTGATGCTGCATATGAAACCCTGTTAACATTCAGGAACAGGGAGAACCTGCGTAAACAGGCCCTGAGCCTGAAACCCGACAACTATATCAACCCGTACAATTTAAGCAAACGGGAGCAGGCAGTCCTTCGCGAATCATTTAAGGCAATAACCAGACTACAAAGTTTTACCGGCTCTTATTTCAGGGTAGAGGGTTATTAACCCGACCTGCCGGCATTCTACCGGAGGAAGTGTGTGCAGATGAAAGATCTGTTTAGAATCCTTCAATGGGCCGTAGGTTTGAGGAGCCCCCGTAAAGACGTCACCTCAGGAGAAATTGACCCCGCCGTGCTTCTCGAGATTAGATATAAAACCGCGGCAGAAAAAAATAAGATATCACTGGATACCCCCCTTATGAAAACCAGATTCGTAGTATTTGATCTGGAAACAACCGGGCTGTATCCCTTCAGCGGAGATGAAATTACCTCTGTGAGCGCTGTGGTGATAGAAAATGGTCAGCTTAGAAAGGACATATATTTTGACCAGCTGGTAAATCCCCACAGGGAAATCCCGCCCATTGCTACCGAAATCACCGGAATTAGCAATGAAATGGTAGAAAATTCTCCGTCTGTCCTCTGGGTCCTTAATGAATTTCTCGACTTCGCCAGAAATAGTGTACTGGTAGCCCATAATTCGGACTTTGACCTCCACTTTATTAACATTAAGCTAAAGCAGTACTGCCATACAAAAATTTCGCATCACATTGTGGATACATTTATCCTGTCTAATGCCCTCCTCACCGGAAAAAACTGTCAGACCCTGGATGCCCTGATCAGGTTTTACAAGCTGTCTCCCGAGGGACGGCATACTTCCCTGGGTGATTCCCTGGTAACAGCCGAAATCCTGCTCGAGTTTCTCAAAATGCTGGCTTCACGCAACATTCATACCCTTGGTGACCTTTATAATTACCTTCACTGGAGGTCATTTCAGTAAGTAGAGCAAAAGGGGCTGTCTCAAGACAGCCCCTTTAAATTATCTCAGTATTTATTGTCATCATTTCCGCATCTGTATTCCGTTCAATGAATTTGATTACCTCATTAATCATACTGTCAACATGCCTGCGATCGGAACTCACCGCTGCAAACCCCAGAACAGCTTTCCTCCACTCATCCTGACACCCGGTCTCTGCAATGGAAACATTGAATTTAAGGCGGACCCTGTCAATCAGGCTCTTGATTTCCCGCCGTTTGTCCTTGAGAGAGTTGGACCAGTCTAGCCGCAGCTCCACAGTACACAAACCTGCAAACATTATTTGCAGACCTCCAAGTCATTTTATTATTATCCCTTTGAGATAGTAATCTTCAGAAACAAGCTCCCTCCTATCTTCTGTGCCATTGTTATAGAATATTCTATAAACCCTGACATAAGACCTTTCAGACCTATGGTTTTCGCTTTCAGTGTCATTTTCCACAGCCACCTGGACAGATTCACCCGGTTTTCCGGCTCCAAGCAGCTTTACATTAACACGGCCGTCTGCGATAACTGCTGATATATATACAGGGTTGCCGGTATTGTTAAGAAACTTCAAATCCATTTCCCCGTATACCACTGCAGCATCCATGCCATGGCTGATATAGGCAGGAGGCGAAGAATGAGGGTGTCTTTCCTTAATTGCTACTCCGGAATACAGAACAGCCTCGTAAAGTGTTGTGGCAACCTGGCATACGCCACCCCCGGTACCCTCAGCCAGTCGTCCGTTTACCAGTACCGGAGCGCTGCGATAGCCCTGTTCCTTAATTCTGGGCCCAACCACCGTATTAAAGGAAAATACCTGCTCCGGAGGTATAATTGACCCATTTAACATCTTAACAGCCAGGTAAATGTTATCCGCTCTTTCTTTATCTGAAGATGAAAAAGTCGTAATCCCGGTGCCGATTAACCCATTGATCCCCTTAAGGTCTGAAGCCTTGCTCTGCGGCATTACCTCTGAAACCTGAAGCTCCACAGGGTCATTGCCTGGTTTGCGGATGGCTTCTATGACCTGTTCCATACTGGCTGCTATATTAAGTGATTTACCGTCAACTTCAGGAACTATTCTGATCTTACCATGCTCAGAAACCACAGCGGCATTTACAGGCTGAACATTGATTTCCCCTGCAATTTCCTTAAGGGCATTTTTGAATTTGGCTTCATCCAAATTATATTCCAGGGGGAAATTAGGCTTACTGTACCTGATTCTGAACATTTCCAGCGCTTTCTGTAGGTTCCTGCCGCTTTTCCCTTCCTGAAGCGCCTTATCAACTGTTGCCCGAATATCAAAAGTAATTCCCAATTTATTAAATGAGTAAAGCCATTTCTTCCCGTTATACTGCAGAACTATGTTGTTGGTCTGAAGCTTATCACGGTTTTTCCCCAACAGGGCTGCAGACTCATCTGCTGTCAGTCCCCCGACTTCCATACCGCTAATAAAAACCCCAGGGAAAATTATATTCTCCCCGGGGACAGATGCAAAAGCCAGTCCACCTATAATACTGACCAAGCCCTGGGATATCAGAAAAGCGGCAACCAACAGGTATTTTTTCTGAAAACCGGTCATATTCGCTCCCCCACCCTGGATTTCTCCTGAATTTGCCCTAATCCCTGGTATTCATGGAGAGTTCGGAGAATTTACCGGCAGCTTTGGCTTTATCCATTAACTCTTCGGTAATAACATCTCCCTCTTCAGCTATAGCTTCTCCGGTTTCGGTTTCAAGCCTTTTACTTATCTTCCGGCCCAAAAGGTATTTCCGTTGTCTTTCTTCAAATAGTTTGGCTGCTTCCGACTGCTCCTGGGTTCCGGCTTTTTCCTCAGGCAATGTTTCTGCAGTTGCTTCTGCAGTTTCAGTAGAAGCGCTGTCAGGTGATGCATTTTGAGAATTTGAAACACTTTCCGGGCTGCCGGAAGTTTCCGATGATGCATTGATTATCAGGACATCTTTGCCAAAAGTAATAATTTCATCTGCGGGAATTATTTCCTTACTGCCTGTATCATTTAAAGAAGTCATTTCACAGGCATCAATACGTCCCTCACTGTCCTCATCAACCAGAATTTCGCTGACGATACCAATCATTTTACCTTTTCTGGTCATAACCCTGGTACCTTTGACCCGCACGTTTTTCTCCAGAAGTCCGTTTATTTCCGGCTCATCACCAAGGTCAACTATACAGGAGGAATTCTGAATGGTAACTGCATCCTCCCCAACACCTTCAACCAGTCTGAAAGGCAAAACCTTGATACCCAGATACCGGAGACCATTGTCTACTACCAAATACTGTACCAGCCCGTTATCGGCATTTATTACCAGATCGCTTACAGTTCCCAGCTCTTTCCCGTCTTCAATGCTAATGACTGATAATCCCAACAGTTCTTCGCTTCGTTTCATTACCTACTCTCCTATCATAAGGCTTTATATAAAAATCAAAAATCCGTTAGACTTTATCAAAGCTAATTATTAAAAGCATTATTCAGCCACTGATTTACCTTTCCCTCTACACTAACCTTTATCAGAGCAGGCAACTTTGAAAACGGCAAATTTGGCGTATTCGCCTTATTAAGCGTTTCCTGCAATATCTCTACATATTTTATATTTATCGTTATTTCCCGGGCCACTTCAGAAGGCAATTCCCCTGACATGCACCCCAAAAATTCCTCCATACATTGTTTCGCCTCAGTATATTGTCCCAATTCCCTGTACATTGAATGCAAATCAAAAACCAGCATACTTTTCAGATCTGGGGGAGGATTCAGGTCAAGCGCTGAAGAGAAGTATTTTATGGCCAGGTCAAGTTCCCCTCCGATTTTGGCGTTAAATCCCCTGTCAATGTAAGAATAAATCAATTCCAGTACTTCTTTGGGGCCACGTTGCTCAGAAATCATAATCTCTTCTCCCTGTGCGGTATTATCCAGACCAGGCAGCCCGCCTGTATAATCTTCTGGTTCTGTTTCTGGTTCTGGTTCTGTTTCTGGTTCTGTTTCCACCTCTTCTGGAATTTCTACATCTTCTATTGCTTCTTCTTCTACATCTTCTATTGCTTCTTCTATTGCTTCTTCTTCTACATCTTCTATTGCTTCTTCTATTGCTTCTACGGCTTCTTCTGCAGTCTCTTCTTGGTCCAAATTATTTTGTATGATAATATCCTCAGTGGCAGCTGCAACCAGCACAACCGGATCAGTATTTTCAGTATCGGTGTCCTCAAAGTCTAAATTTTTAGTATCAGTATCCGTATTCTCAAGGTTTGTAATTACATGGTCACTCTCAGGCTTCGCCTCCGGCGGGTTAGCATTTTCCATCTGTGTAATTTGATAAGTTCCCAAGCTTATTATTAACAAATTAATCCCAATAACAACATAAATGTTAAAAAATCCTGCCAAAAGTGGAAAACTTATTCCGACCATCGCCGAAAAGCCGCCAATAAAAATAAAGGCCTTGGTTGACAAGCCCGTATTTGTTAGTTTGAAATAAAAAAATGCGGCAAAAAGAATGTTAATTAATATTACTGTTATGTAATAACGGGTCATAGACAACCTCCCCGAAGGGACACACTGTGTTTAAGCTTATATTCGACGAATACCACTTAATTCCTTCACTGTTTCTGATATTTTTAAAATATTTCCTTGTTTTCAGGACACACCGGGTAAAAAGAAGTGGCAGATGTTTTCCAAGAGTGATTGGTTTCACCATATCAGGGGCGTCTGCAGCACCTCAATAAATGGAAATATGAGAAGCAAACCCAGGCCTATGAGGATTAATCCTATGATGAACACTCTATTGAAATTGACATCGCAATGTCGCCAGGCAAAGTAAAAAGCCGTCCAAGAAATAAGCCATCCTAAAACGGCGGTTGTGGAAAACCTGCGCTCAGGATGGCAGCCATCACTTTGCCATTTTTAACAGCTTCGTTAGATTTAATCATAATATCATCCTGTTGAGCACACCGACGCCGTCTTTTAGCCATAATAGCGAAAAGGCCTAGGAAGCCTCCAATAGCTGCACTAAAAATGACAATGTAATACCTAAAATTCTTTTATCCATAAAACTTTAACCTCCGAAAATTTTACCCTCCCGACCATTTTCTCTTAGTTTTAATCTGATTCACAATAAAATTTCAGGCGATTCTGCAGCCGCGGATATACTTGCTAATGGCCAGGTCATATAATTCGAGATATTCTGCGGCAGACCTGTTCCATGAAAAATCGTTTTCCATTCCGGAGACAACCAGACCCCGCCACCTTTCAGGATAATCATGGTATAACCGCAGGGCCCTTTTAACTGTTTCCATGAGCATAGCGGAATCATATGCTTCAAAGGAAAACCCGTTACCCGAATTTGTCTCCATATTATAATCAACAATGGTATCAGCAAGTCCTCCGGTGGCTCTTACTATCGGAACTGTCCCATATCTCAGGCTGATCAACTGTCCCAATCCGCAGGGTTCAAATTTGGAAGGCATCAAAAACATGTCTGAACCGGCGTAAATCCTCTGTGCCAGGATGCCGTTATAGCCAAGGTATAGCCCCAGCTTTTCCGGATAACGGTCCCTGATTCCGGCAAACATTTCTTCATAGTACGTGTCACCTTCTCCCAAAACAATGAACTGAATGTCCTCATTCAGCATTTCATCAACCATTTCTGCAATAATGTCAAGGCCCTTCTGGTCAACAAGCCTTGAAACCAGTCCGATTACAGGCACATCTTTGACAGGCAGGTCCATTTCCTTCTGCAGGCTGAATTTGTTTTCATACTTATCCTGAACTGAATGTGAATTATAGGCCCTGAAAATTCGGGGGTCGGTTTCCGGATTAAACTCATGATAGTTGATTCCGTTCACTATACCGTGAAGGTCCTGGGACCTTTTCCTCAAGAGCCCCTCAAAACCCAGCCCATATTCGGGAGTCTGGATTTCCTGAGCATATCTCTTACTGACAGTGTTGATAACATCACCATATACCAGACCGGCCTTCATGAAACTCACCTGGCCGTAAAACTCCAGAGAGTTGGGGCTAAAATACTCACTGCCAATTCCCAGTACCCGCAAGAAGTCAGGGTGATAATTGCCCTGATAGAGAAGGTTATGAATTGTGAAAACAGTACTTATTCTGTTATAAAAGGAATCCTGTTGGCTGTATCTTTTCCGAAGTAAGAAAGGAATCATTCCTGACTGCCAGTCATTACAGTGAATAACATCAGGCTGGAAATCAATTCGTTTCAGCATTTCCAGTACGGCTGCATCAAAAAAAGCAAACCTTTCGGCATCATCAAAATGGCAGTATATTCCTTCACGATCGAAATAGTGATAGTTGTCAATGAAGTATACAGGAACATGCTTTGTTCCTCCTTCAGGCAATTTGGCTTCAATATGAGATTGCCTGACTATGCACGTCTCAGTCCGGTCACCGATTTTTACCGGGAAATCGGTGACAGTGGTCAGATCATGAATACCCTGATACCTTGGGAGCACAATTCTGGCATCATTGCCCATGGCAGTCAGGGCCTTGGGAAGGGACCCCATCACATCGGCAAGTCCCCCTGTTTTGGCAAACGGTACAACCTCTGCCCCTACTAGCAACACCTTCAGATTTCTGTCCAGCATCATAATTTATACCTCCGAAAAAAGTTTATTTATGCCAAAGAATTTATCTTATCTTAGATTGTGAAAACCAGAGTCTTTTTATTCTGTTCCCTTGTCCAAAATAATTTACTTACCCCCAGAAAACGGGTTCCCTCTTCGATAGGTTATATTAACCAACATGAACAGATGGGAGGCCTCACCTGATGCGTCGAACTAAATTAGTTTCCCTATTAACAGGTTTTTCTTTAATGGCTTCCTGTTTTCTAACCACCGGGTTTTCTTTTTCATATGTACAGGAATTTAATCTGCCCCCGGTAATTTCAGAATCACTGCCGGATCCATTTCCTTTCAGTGATGCCAAAGGTAACTGGGCTGAGGCGGCAATTGCTGAAATGTACGTCAAGGGTGTAATTAATGGATACCGAGACTCTACCTTCAAACCTAATAGACCGGTAACAATGTTGGAAGCTCTGGTTATTCTGGGAAAAATGTTAAATTACGAGCCATCGGAATTTGACCTGGAGTCAAATAAATATCTCCAGATAAACTTTAATATTCCTGAATGGGCAATCGGTTATGTGGCTATGGCTTTAAAGCAGGACCTCCTCCTATACAGTGAATTGCAAAAAGCTTCTCTGCAGCAGCCTCTTACCAGGGAAGAAGCGGCTGTATTAGCAGTCCGCAGCCTGGGTCTGGCAAAACAAGCCCGGAAGAAAACCAACGCTCCTCTGCCATTCTCGGATTCCCAACAGATTGAAGGGAACATAAAGGCCTATGTCTCACTTGCGTGTGAATACAAAATAATGAACGGCTTCCCAGATGGCAGATTTCAGCCCGACACCCCGTTATCACGCGCTGAAATGGCAGTAATGTTGAGTAATATTGCACTTCACTTGAATTCAGACGGTGTCACCGGGTCTGTGCAAAGTATCGGACCTGAAAAAGACCTCATTTATATCACTGATGCAGCAAATAATATCAGTCAAGTAAATCTGCCGGGATATTCCCTGGTTTACCTGAACGGCAAACCGGTTTCAATTGAACAATTAACTCCCGGAAATTACATTAGGGTTAACACATCCGGGGATAACAGCCTAACCGTAATAGTGGCCCAATCCATTGTCCCCGATAACGGTATGCCTGTTTCCATTAAACCGGTAAGCAACGATTATGCTCTGCCCGAACTTCAGCAGTGGGCAGAGACAAATAAGGCTTCAGAAAATTACCTTGCCGCTGTATTTGATAGTAATCTTTATTTCCTGGTCACCCGCGGGGAAAAAAAGACCGGAGGATATACGATAGACATAACCAAGATATCCTCAGTAACTGATGAACAAGGAATCACTTACCGGGTTTGGACTACCCGGGCTGATCCCGCTAAAAGCGCCATGGTTATTGAGGTAATTACTTATCCCTACTCAATAGTCAAGGTTCCTGTTCCGGAACAGCCCGTAAATTCAGTAATCTTTGTGGATGAATTTAATCAAATCCTGGCGGAAATAACGATTAATTAATAAAGAAAGAGCAGTCCTTGTGACTGCTCTTTCTTTTCCACAATTTTTCTGAAAGTAATGTGCTGCTTTTTAAATAAGCAGCTAATAAAAGCACTTCACTCAAGGAATGATATGGATACAAGGAGTGATAAAATTGCTGAAGATAACAGACCGATTTACCCGGGGACTGCTGGCCGGTATCATTGCCGGGGTTATTACTAAAGCTTATGACATTCTGGCTTATTACTTAAATTATTCTACATTTCGCTGGCTGGATGTTGCGGGAATAATAATTTATGGCCGGAAACCGTTAAGTACGGTGGAGGCAATTTTCGCCACACTGAGTACATGGTTTTTCCATGCACTGTTGGGTGTAATTTTTGTATATCTAATACAGAGGCTTTTTTCCAGCGATAATTTATTATTAAAAGGCTGGTTCTATAGTATCACCTGCTGGTTCTTTATCTATGCTCTTATTATTATTTTAAAAGTACCGGAAATTTCTATCATACCGCTAAAAACATCTGTTTCAAATTTTATCGGAGCTTCCATATGGGGTCTGGTCTTGGCAGCAGTTCTGCAACGGCTGGAAAAACCTTCAGATATCGCCTGACTCCTCCTCCGCATCAGGAACAAATTCGGCGTGAATATCGTGTTTGTCAAAAAAACAGACCATATTCTGCAGAGCCGGCTTTTCGGTAAAATAATGGCCCCCACCGATAATATTGATATTTAATTGTTCTGCCAGTTTGCGGAAACGCAGGTTTGCCTCAAGGGAATCAGGTATTTCAGCTTCTTCTATCGCTGTTCCGGTAAGGAAAGTGTCACAGCCAAGACGCCCGGCCTCAGTGATAAAGTGCTCATACCCGCCATTTCCGGCAATCACAGCAACCCGTCCGGTTTCGGTACTCTTTTTGTTAGTGATAATATTGATATCCCTGGCCCCGGTCTGCCTGCTGAGCAGGTTTTTTAAGTCATTGAGGTTACCAACAGGTGACTTGCCAAAGACTCCGGTGGTTTTGCCGTTAACTGCGGCAAATTCACCTTCCTGCTTGATGCCAAGCATCCTGGCCAGCTGCACTGAAGTTGACCAGGGCCCATTATTGAAAAACGGGGTGTGCAGGCTGTAGATTGAGATCTGCTTCTCCTTTAATTTCTGCAGAATATCCAAGGGAATGGGCAGAAAACCCTTTTTCTTGTCAAACCCGCAGCAGTGATGGGTAAACACCAGATCACCCCTGTCCGCCTTCTCCAAAATGTTTTCTAAAGGTCTCCTGTTGGGGAATACCATGCAAAAAACCCTGCTGGCTCTGGAGGCCCCTTTAATCATTAACCCGTTATAATAATCAAAAAACGCCCACCGGTAAAATTTCCGGTAATTAATTCCTGCCTTTACGTTTACTTCGGGAAACACAAAACCTATCGGGTCATACTTTTTGGCATTTTTTAAATTAGCAAACGGATAAAGCAGGCCTAAAATCTGGCGATGCCTGCGCACATGTAAAGGGAATGATTCTTTAAGCAGTTGACATATTTTTTTTAATTCCATAGAAACCCCTCCGAAGGCAAACTGGATTTTAACAGGTATTTGGTTTATACTAACAGTATTCCTAATTTTTCTGGAGGTAAACCATTGAAGCGCATTTATCGCAGAGAATTGTGGCAGCGAATTGGAAAAGCGAACGAGGATTTCGGGCTGGTCGAAGAAGGTGACCATATTGCCTTAGGACTGTCCGGTGGCAAGGATAGTACCGCACTCCTTTATATTATGACTGAATGGCAAAAATTTTCTCCGGTCAGCTTCAAAGTTACTGCCATTACCCTTGACATGGGCTGGGGCGGTGACCTGACACCATTGAAAAACTATTGTGCTGAGACCGGGGTATCCTATCATATCGAACAAACCAATATCGGCCCCATTGTATTCGAAACAAGGCAGGAGTCAAATCCATGTTCACTTTGTGCCAGACTGCGGCGGGGAACATTACACAATATCGCCAAGTCACTGGGCTGCAACAAGGTAGCTTTGGGGCACCACCTGGATGATGCCCTGGAAACCCTTCTCCTGTGTATGTCCTTTGAGAGCCGCTTTAAAACTTTTAAACCAAAGACATACCTGGACAGGGCAGACATAACCCTGATACGTCCCATGATATATGTAGAAGAAAAAACAATAATTAAACTTGTAAAGAGATTGTCCCTCCCCGTTATTCAGAATCCCTGCCCGGCTAATGGCGTGACAAAAAGGCAGGAAATGAAAAATGTTATTTCCTTCTGGGAAAAACTAAATCCCTCTCTTCGTGACAGTCTGCTGGGCGCACTGAAAAAAAGTCAGCTTTGGCCACATTAATGCCTGCAACTTTCACCGCCTTAAATATTGAATACTCTGAATATTCTAATTTCCCTTCTTAATTTTAAAAAAAATTCGAATTGCCCACTGACCGGGGTTTCACTCTTTATGCCGTGATACTTCGTCTGTAATGAAGCCTTTTTATTAATGCAACATGGTATAATTTGACATACTCGAGAGCTGAGGCAGACCAGGAAAAGTCTTCTGTCATGGCTTTCCTGACAAGTTCTTTCCACAGTTCCTGCCTACCCCGGTAAATATCTAAAGCAGACTGAACAGCAGTCAGCAATTCTTCCGATCTGTAATTTTTGAAAATGAAACCATTGCCGGTATGTGTACCGGGATCGTAATCCGTAATAGTATCAGCGAGGCCGCCGGTGGCCCGTACAATGGGAATAGCGCCATACCTAAGGCTAATGAGCTGCCCCAGTCCGCAGGGTTCAAACCTGGAAGGCATCAGGAACATGTCCGCACCTGCATAAAGCTGTTGTGCCAGTGGGGCGTTAAAACCGATATGGACCGCTGTTTTGTCCGGATGCCTTAGAGCCATATCTTTGAAAAAACTTTCATAATACTTATCCCCTGATCCCAGAACTACTACCTGGATATCGTCCGCCATTAACCGGTCATAAATGTCCACCAGCAGGTCCAGCCCCTTCTGGTCTACCAGTCTGGAAACAAGACCCAGAAGCGGCCTGTCGCCTTCCGGAAGTTTCATGGCCTTCTGCAGGGCATATTTATTATTCCGCTTAAGTTCAACTGAGTTGCTATCATAGTTTTGTGCCAGCAGAGAATCCCGAGCAGGATCAAACTCGTCATAATCGATACCGTTTACTATGCCGTACAAGTCATCAGAACGCTTCCGCAGCAGCCCATCCATACGTTCACCATAATCAGGTGTCTGAATTTCTTGGGCATAAGTCCTGCTAACAGTGTTAATGATATCTGAATATACCAGTCCGGCCTTGAGAAAGCTGATGTCCCCGAAAAACTCAAGCCTCTCAGGGTGATAGTACTTGTCACTGAGTCCCAGCAAGCGCAGACAGTCCTTGGGATAATTGCCCTGATAGTACAGATTATGGACCGTAAACAAAGTGGCTGTATTCCGGTAAAAGGCATTTTTAGAGTACTGTTCCTTTAGGAGAACAGGAATCGGACCGGTTTGCCAGTCATTGCAGTGGATTATATCAGGTTGAAAGCCGATTCGGGGAAGCATTTCCAGAACAGCACGGCAGAAAAAGGCAAACCGCTCCACTTCATCGAAATAACAGTATAGATTATTGCGGTCAAAATACTGGTAGTTATCTACAAAGTAAACCGGCAGTGTCCTGCGGCTGTCTTCATGGTCAAGTTCAATACGGTGCTCACGGATTATGGCCGCCTCTTTCCGCCCACTAATCATTACCGGGAAATCATGTATGGTATCAAACCGGCATGAGATAAATTTGTATCTGGGCATCACCACTCTAATGTCATGCCCCATCCGGGCAAACGAGCGGGGCAGCGAGCCGGCTACATCAGCAAGCCCGCCGGTCTTGGCAAAAGGTGATACCTCTGAGGCCACATAAAGAACTTTAAGTTTTTTGTTTTCAGTCATTGGCTTCCACTCCATTCATGCCGCTGTCATCCTGTATGTCAGGCTGAGTTTCTCTCAGCAAGCCTGCAGCCATTTCAGGTGACACCGGGTTTATATGTATGCCTGAACCCATTTCAAAACCCGCAATAGTGGAAAGCCTTGGCATGATTTTGATATGCCAGTGGTAACTGCGGCTTTTTATGCCTGCAGGGCAGGCATGTATTGTCAGGTTATATGGCGGGCGGCACAGAGTTCTTTCCAGCCTTCTGATCGACCGTCTGACCGTTCTGCCCAGTGCTTTTATTTCCTCAATGCCGGTTTTTTCAAAGAAGGGTTCATGTTTGGTGGGGATAATCCATGTTTCATAGGGAAAACGTGAGGCAAAAGGTGTTAATACCACAAACTCCTTTGTTTGTTCGATAACCCTGGACCCATTATTTTTTTCCTCAGCAATCATTCTGCAGTAAGCACATTCTCCATTGGCTTCCCAAAAACTCTCTGTCCCTTTTATTTCCCTGGCAACTGTTTCAGGAACCAGAGGAACCGTGATTATCTGCCAATGGCTGTGTTCAAGGGATGCCCCGGCAGCAGCCCCGCTATTTTTAAAAACCTGGATATACTGAAACCGCAGGTCTCCGGATAAATGCCGGTATCTTGAAGCTATAACCTCCATAGCCTGTTCAGCACAGGTATCGGGTAACTGGCCGAAGGTCTGATTATGTTCCGGTGTGTCAACAATGACCTCGTGAGCGCCAACAGCCTTAACAGCCTTCCTGCCTCCTACATTAATATAGTCAGGGTTACCGGCTGCCGTAACAGCGGGGAATTTGTTGGGGAAGGCCCTTACTGTCCACCCCGGGCAGTCAGGCAGTCCACCGCCGGGCCTTATCGCAATTATCTCAGGTGGCGTAGCAGCCTCTTTGCCATAACAGAAAACACAGCTTTTACTCCCTTTTGGGGGTTCGTTTACGTGCGTAAAATCCTGTGGCCGTTTACTTCTTTCTGTGGCAATTATAACCATGCCTCCGGTAATCAGGTCTTCTCTTATTTCCGGCAAAACAGCACCTCCGTATAATCCCTCCAAAATTCAGGTAATTATAATATATGAGCTGTTTCCCGATATCAGCACAAAAATTCGCTGTTTTCCTGCAAAAATCCCCTAATTCCCCTGTTTACCGTAATATCTGCAGTAATCTCTCAACTGACATTCATGACATTTCGGTTTTTGTGCCCGGCAGACCCTGCGCCCGTGAAAAATAAGCCAGTGATGGGCCCGATTCCAATCACTGCTTGGGATAACCCCCATCAGGTCTGCTTCGGTTTTTTCCGTTGTCTCTGCAGCAGCCAGTCCCAGCCTGTTGGATACCCTGAAAACGTGTGTATCAACGGCAATCGCGTCTTTACCAAAGGCATTTGCCAGGACCACATTGGCTGTCTTCCGGCCGACTCCCGGAAGCGCCATCAATGCCGCTAATTCGTCAGGCACCTGGGAATCATGTTTTTCGACCAGTAGTTTACTGGCTGCAATAATATTTTTAGCCTTGTTTTTATATAATCCGCAGCTCCTAATTTCCCTTTCCAGTTCTTCAGCTGTCAGGACAGCAAAATCCCGGGGTGTGGCATACTTCCTGAAGAGTTCCGCGGTAATGGCATTTACCTGCCTGTCGGTTGTCTGTGCCGAAAGGATAGTAGCCACCAGTAACTGAAAAGGGGTTTCGAAATTGAGTTCTGTCTGGGGATTAGGATAAAGTTCATCCAAAATTCGCAGAATAGCCCTGGTTTCACAGTTTCCCATGTCTTCAATCCCTTTTATATTTTAGCCAGGATTACTGTCCGGCCGCCTTTTTGTTTTTCGCACACTTTGCATGAATGATACCAAAAGTAAAAATCGTTTGTCATTATTTGTTTTGACATCAGGTAACGATCAAACTGTTTCAGCGCCTTGGGCACAAGATACCTGGGGCCTGTATAAGCCTTGCCCATAAGTCTTAGTTTGTCAAAAGTCTTGACATTACTGTCCTTTACAGATGGTTTGACTATTTCAACCATTATACTCCCCGCTAATAGACCATCCTCAAAAAGGACGAACAGCGGCGATACGGTTTGGTATCCCTTTTCCTCAATCTCTTTAAGGGTTTTTTCGATTTTGATTTCCGGGTTTATAGGAAAGTGAGACACCATTGGCGTCTTTAATATGTAAAAGGACCGTCCCGCGAGATCAATTTCCTTTAAATCCAAATTGTCAAACTCTTCCCCGGTAAAATCAGGGCAAAAACAGCATAATTTCACGGCTAGCACCTCTATTCAGGTTTTCCCATGGTCTTGTTGTATTCAGGCATCTGCAGGGTTTTCAGGGCCATCCCTGTGCCTATGTTAATTCCCACACCGACAGACCATAACTTTTTTAGTATCTCCACCGGAAAATAACTGGCTATTATAGCTAATAAAACTACACCGATTATCCCCCATTTTACTGTATTGCGCGCCCTTTCAGGGTATCCCAGGCGCCGCCAGTTCAGGGCTGCCATAAAAATGCCCAAAATAAAAAACGGAGCAGATACAAATGGAATAATTTTAGGGTTAACCGGCTTTTTATGTTCCCCCATAATTACCTCCTTCCCCGGTGCATTAAATATTACCCGCAACTCCGGTAGTCTTATACCAAATACCGAGACAACTAAAGCAAAAAATCCTCCTCAGAGGACTTTTCCATCTAAAAATCTTTGAGATTAAACCTGAAAATCCAGATATAAATATTAGCAGCAGCATTGTATAAAATCAGGTAAAGTGAAAGAAAAAACAATATTCCAAAGACATCACTTCTTACAGATAGAATCATTCCTACCGATGAAGCAAAGAGGAAGCCTCCACCGCCGAGGGTAAAAAAACCCAGTCCCCACATTCGGCGCATATACAAGCCATATGAACCAATAATTACAGGGGCTACCGCAATAACTGCCAGTGGGAGGACAACTGCCCAGATACTCTCGGGCATGTAAGCATCCTCAAGAACCCCCTGATTAATCAGGACAAAGTAAGCTAATGTTATTATCGAATTCAATACAGCCAGGACAATAACTACTTTAAACCTGAGATGCCTGCCGTCAGTATACAAATTGCTTCTCCCCTTACCTTCTGTTAAAATAAGCCCAACTCCTATGAGCGCTTGATAACCCTTATTCTAACAATGTTTCTACCAATGTTATTCTATCCCCGATTATGATTTTCCTTCCTGGTGCCAAAAAATTAATCCTTAATCAAAAAAGGAGAGATGCCTCCAGTCCCTAATTTTGTGAACTAAGACACTCCCCTTTGCTTTATTCTTCTTTAATGGCGCCCGTAGGGCATCCATCTACAGCCTCATGAGCCAGCTCTTCCATACCGGACGGCACTTCAGGGACTTTGGCCACAGCTTTGTCTTCATTGCCCCATTCAAAGACATCGGGACAGGTGTTGATACACATACCACAACTGACACAGACATTATCAATAACTTCGACCTTCATCTTAATCCCTCGCTTCCTCTTAGCATTGTATATTCGTGTCTTATTATGGTCCCATGTCCTTGGAATTATTCAGGTCATTGGAATTGTTCAGCCTGTCACCCATACCCCCTAAAAAACTGCGCACACCCGGAAATATAATGATTTCGGCAACTGCCCCGGCAAACTCTTCTCCCCTTGGGGAACCGGCTCCGTAGTAAACTTCGAATTCCTCCCGTGCCGGATGAAAGTCAACTTTAGTTACCCCGTCGAACCCTTCCAGGGTCTGTCTGACACGCCTGACTCACCCGCCGCACAACAGACCGGTTACGGACAGTAATACCTTGCGTTCTCCCGGATTCAGTTCCGCATCTGATAAAACCGTGACCTCAGGATCAACGAGAACATTCCGCGCACCGGGGCCCCGGCCTTCCCGGGCAGACCGGCGCTGTCCGTGGGGCTCCTCTTTCATAGTACACTGGCGGCATCCATTATCGATAGCTTTACCGGCAGCTACAAAAGGAGTGCTGACCAAATCTTCAGCCACATCCATCATCTGTTTGCCCGTCGTATTCCTGTCATCCAACAGCTTACGCGCCGCCTTCAGCGGCAGGAGCGCCAGTGACTGGTTCAACCTGATGAATTCCTTAAAAATACTCAGCATTGTCTCTTTTCACCGCCTTCAAATCAACTATCCCTTCAAAAAATAACTATTAGGAACAATTGTTTGAATTATTATTTCCCTATTATTTTTGTACCATACTACGGTGAAAAATGTGCCAAAACATTCTAAAAGGACTTACCAAACTCCGGGGTGGCATCTGACTTTTTTCCTATTCCGACTGTCAGGCAGTTTTTAGGGCAGTTGTTGACACACTCAGTACATAAGATGCATTCCGGGTGCGAGACCCGCTGTCCTGCTGTGATGTATTCCATTATCGGTACATCCATTGGACAGACTTCTTCACACCTGCGGCACCTGCTGCAGGACAGATGATTTTTTTCAATTTTCAGGACACTCTTGGGAGAAGTCAGGGTCATTAATGCCCCCGCAGGACATAAGTACTTGCAAAATGCCCTGCGGTCCCCCAAAAACAATGCCAGGACCGTTCCCACCAGATATATCAGAGCATTTTCCGTCAACAGCCACTTAAACTGGGCTTCCGGACTCAGGAAACTGTATCCTGCAGCAATAAAGAAACCCGGGACAACCAGTGCGATTATAAGAACCACATATTTGTACATAAAGTGCTTTTCCGGAATTCTTTTTTTTACCTTTCTGATAGGCAGCAGCTCGAAAAGCGAAGCATTCCAGCACACCCAGCCGCAAAAGCCGCGGCCGAACAGCAGGGGACCGAAAAATTTCGCCATGGCAACATGTATGATTGCCCCGGTAAATACACCTGCAAACATGTTAAAGACAATCTGGCTTAGCTGCAGATTGCTTTTCCCTGAAATGAAATGAACACCCCAGTAAAACAGAGTGAAAAACAGCAAGAAAGCCAAACGGGTTGATATTACCGGTGATTTCCTTTTTACCGGTCCATTCATTTCAATACCCTCTTTTCTTCCTATTTTTCCAGGTAAGTTTCCGCTTCTTTTAACATTTCCCTAATTGGCAGGCTGTAAGGACATTTTTCCTCACACTCCCCGCAGTCAGCGCAATCAGATATTTTAGCCGGCAACGGCTGGTAGCGTTCCATAGCCCACTCCTGCAATCCATAACGAGTCGAATAACCCTGCAGCAAAAAAATTGTCGGGATATCTATGCCCCTGGGGCATGGCTGACAATACTCACATCTGCGGCAGAATTTCCGTCCCAATAGTTCTGTTTCTTCATCCAGGAGGCTTTTCTCCTCACCTGACAATACGGAATCCGTCTGTCCTGCAGTAATATTTTCAACAACCTGAGAAACTTCATCCATTCCGGGAATCGCCGTTGTAAATCCGCTTTCAAGGATGAATTTCAGGCAGGAAGCCTTATTTTTAAAAGCTCCCCCGGCAAACGGCTTCATAGCTATCGTCCCCATGTCCATTTCCCTGGCCAGCGGCAGGAGTTCATCAAGGGCAGCAGTTTCCACGGGGTTAAACGGGAGCTGCACAGTATCAAACTCACCTGTCTTGATTACCTTCACAAGTATTTTGGCTATGTGGCCGGTAACACCGATAAAACGTATTTTCCCACTGCTCCTGGCATCCTGAAGGGCCTCCAGAGCGCCTCCCGGAGCCAACACCTTTTCCAGGCTCCCTTCATCCTTAACATTGTGCAGCTGATATAAGTCTATGTAGTCAGTCTTCATTTCCCTGAGGCTTATGTCAATATCCCGCGCCATATCCTTCCTGCTTCTGGCCATGGATTTTGTTGCTATTATTAGTTTATTCCGGTGGCTTCCAATAATCGCCCCCAGCTTGGACTCACTATCGGTATAAGCCCTGGCGGTATCAATGAAGTTAATTCCACCGGATACTGCTGCCTCAACTACCTTGACTGCCTGGTCAGAGCTGATTCTCTGAATGGGAATGCCCCCAAAACCTACCACAGAAACCTGTAAATCTGTTTTTCCCAGCCTTCGCAACTGCATTAGCCTAAATCACCACCCTTTGTTGTTCTTTTAATGTTATCACCTTATCCGTAACCCGGTCAATTATTTTCTGCATTATCTTTGCCGGGACCGGGCATCTATTATTGATGTACAGCATCTCACTTATTGTAACCATGTACATAGTAAGTACATGCATGGGTACACTATAGAGAAGGAAATGGTATCAGTGGCTGTTACATTCAGGATTCCAGTTAAATTAGATTAGAATAGGAGGTAAGGATAGTTGGATAAGGAAGAGGGACTAAAACAGGAAAAACAGTATAAAGAGATAAATGAGGAAGTCAAGAAAAAGGCAACCCGGGGAAAGATTGCCGCAAATGCAGGTGATATAATGGAGCCCTATCAGGCAGTCGAATATACCTCTGCCGGGGATAGGGTGACACCTTATGAAGCAGATGAAGATTTGGGTGAAAAAGGGAATATGCAGGAATGATAAAAGGCAGGATATCCTGCCTTTTATATAACTATATCCCCTGAAGAATCAGGGGGTTCCTCGTTCAGGCCAGGAGGCTTGGTTGCTACTGCTTTGATGCCCCTGTACAGGATGTATACCGCAAGGCCCCACTTAATTACCCAAAACATGGGCAGCGCCGGATAGGCCAGATTTTTGAGCATCTCAACGAGCCAGGGCAGGGTAAAGGCATATATGGCCATATTCCATAGGTTCTCAAACTTCAGGCCTAATTTTTCATTGCTGTTGAAAATCATTCCAATAAGGGCCAGAATCAATACTGTTATTAAAACCCATACTGATTTAAAAATATAGGCAAAAACAGCAACCAGCACCAACAACCATTTTAGCATTGGCAATAAGCCCATCAGGTCCTGCTTATCAAAGGAAATTTCTTTAAACTCCCTGAACAGGATTACCTTCTGCTGGTAATTCTGTTTTGTAATCAACCTGTCCCGGAAAACCAGGACCCCTTCAGCATAATTGTCCAGAACTGATTCCTGGGTCTGTCCGGTGGTATCAATTATCATAACGGTGTGTCCGTCATCACCTAATATAATGGGCTGCTCCCCAGAAACAAAAAGTTCGCCGTTTTCCAGCCGGAATTCGGGTACCTGCTGCTCTACAGTTTCCCTTACCCCCGCTGCACCTGCATTAAAATCAAAAACAAATCTAAGGCCCCCGATCAAAAATGTCAGGGTGAACAGGAGGATAAAATATTTAAAGGTCTTTCCCTTTTTTTGAAAGGCAAATTCCCGGTAAGATTCAAAATTTGTAAAACTGTCTTTGATCTGCCTAAAAAACCCCATCTATGCTCTCCTTTCGTGATAACAGTGATAGTATTATCAAGCTGACTGGGTTCAACTCATTCGTTTATTTTTTCAGTAATCCTTTTCCACAGTTCGGGAGCCTTTTTAGCGAGGTTTATCGGCTTTCCGGTACTGTCCACAAAGGCATGTCCAGTCTTTCCTTCAGCAATAACCCTGCCCTCACGAGAAAGTAAATGATATTGAAAATTTATCCTGGCCGGCGTCAGCCGGGTTACTGTCGTCTCCACAGTTATCAGGTCATCATAGCCTGCCGGGATTCTATACTTGCTCTCGGCCTCAGTAACCGGAAGCATTATTCCTCTCTCCTCAAACACGGTGTAAGGAAGTCCTATTGACCTGAACAGCTCTGTGCGGCCCACCTCAAACCAGGTAAAATAGTTCCCGTGATAAACAAAACCCATTCTGTCAGTTTCTTCATACCGGACCCTGATTTGAGTTTGATTTACTGCTAAAGATGTTTCATTAAGTGTTTTTTTATCCACAAGTGTTTTTTTATCCACTGAAAAGTGCTCCCTTCTCTGGTTTTCCTATATAATTATACATTTAACGACCAATGGAGTCCAGGAAAAAACATATTTTGGAAGACCGTTCAGTTATTCTTCACAGGATAAAAACCTGCTTATAAGGGAATTCATATTTTAAACAGCATGTAATTTACAAGGAGGCCTGATTATGTCAGACAGGATTGTTGCCGCCATATTTGGCGGGATAATAGGAAGCATCCTGCAAACAGCTTTGGGATACATTTTTTACCTGACTGGTCTTGCCAAGACCAACCACCTCTTAATGGCCGGCAATTTTTTTCTTAATGAAAGCGCCCTTAATACTACCGCCGGATATATTGTAGGCTTGCTTGCAGACCTGGTTATGGGCGGATTTTTGGCAGTAATCTTTGTATACCTAATTTCAATTACAGGAAAAGATTACTGGCTATTAAAGGCTCTTGGCTATACCGGCTTTGTTTGGGTACTCGGCTCCGGTCTGCTGGACAGGGCTTTTCATATTGTGCCGGTTTTGCAAGAACATGCCCTGACAAACCTGCTAATGTTCGTAACAAACATAGTTTATTCCGTCTCCATGGCTTATTTTGTGGTCAGGTGGGGCCGGTTCCCCTCCAGTATTATTAGTCAGGATTACAATGATTCTGACAACCGGTGAGATTACAGAAGGTGAAACATTTCTTAAATGCCTAACGGTGACCGTACTTTAGCAAAAAATAGCGATAATTCCAATCTTTAAAGAAATCTCTGGCCGCAGCGACACCTGAATCATATAATAACCGGATACGTTCTTCCGAAATACCGAAATCTGTGGCTCTGATTCCCAGAGTGGGTATAGCTATCGTCCGTTTAAAATTTTTTTCCTCAACAAACTTGTTGTCATGAGCTTCCAGCATGGTGCCAAATAGGGCCTTCAGCATCGAAATGGGGCCATCAATATGGTTGCGCCGTTCTTCATTTGGCCCTGTCAGCTTAAAGCCTATGGTCGGCATATTTTTCAACCCGGTACAATTGTCAAAAAGCCAAACCGGAAAATTGCTCAACAGCCCTCCGTCCACAATGCAGCTGTTAACCTCCCTGCCGTCTTCTGTTTTATGCGCCACCTGGACAGGCTCAAAGAAAAATGGAATACTGATGCTCATTCTTACTGCGGTGGCAACCTCAAGTTTATCAGGGTCTATGCCGTAACGAGAAATATCCTGAGGGAGCACCAGCATTTTGCCTGCTGTGATGTCAGAGGCAATAACCCTGAGGCGGTATCGCCCCGGAAAATCTGTGGACCTGTTAACAACCACAAGATCACCAAAACTCTCAATCCCTTTGGCCTTGAGAGCTTCCCTGACCCAATTTTCAATGTAGTCACCCTTGTAAAGGCCAAGATTAACCTTAAGGTTCCATGCAGGGCCAAAAAGAGGTAGTTTGCCCACCATATCATTGTCTTCAAACCTGCGGTAATCGATACTGAAAATCAAATCCCTGATCTCCTCTGCAGTATACCCTGCAGCAACCAGGGAGGCTACTATAGCCCCGGCAGAGGTGCCGGCAACATACATCCAGTTGTAATGCTCACTGGCAACCGAAAATGCCCCGGCGATGCCAATCCCCTTAATACCTCCGCCCTCAAAGACAGCATTAGCTTTTTGCTTTTTACCTGTTATTCCAGCCATAAACATTCACCCATAATATCATATAAAAATGCTTCATTATTGGTGAATAAGTAAATACTTAAAAACTCTGCAGCTCTGATACAACAAGTTTGATGTTCTCAATGTGCATTTTAAGCATAACCCCCTCAATGGGGCGGTTCCTATATGTTAGGCCGCTAAGCACTTCAGTGATCTCCCTGGCCTGGAGGCCCTGTACAAACAGATCCTGAGCCCTCTCAGTGAGACTTATCAGGTACTCCCGGTCGCTTTCAATCCTGTCATTGATTTCCTCTCTTCTATCAGCAATATCACCATGTCCCGGAACAACACAAGTAATGTTATGGTCCCTGACAAGTTTCCCGGCCAGATCCAGCGTTTTTTTGTAAGCTGCCGTACTGAAATTCACAAAAGGAAACTCCAGATTAGACAGGTAGTCCCCGGCAAACATGATGCCATGTGCCAGACTAATGACGAAAATACAGTCCCCGGTATGCCCAGGCGCATGAACAAGTAACAATTCGTCGCCATTTATGGGAATCCGGTACGTCCCCTGAAAAACTATATCAGGCTCCGGAAAAACAAAGGGAGGTGTGCGGAGTACGTAGTAACTCTGGTCAATTTCGTTGAGCTGGATTAACTGGGAATCGCGGTCAGAAAACGCAAATTCTTCATGGGCTACAAGTTTATAATTCTTAAAATGCTGGTAACCAACTATGTGGTCAAAATCTGAATGGGTAAAAATCATGTACCTGTTAAAGCTGCGTTTCCGGCTGATAAAATCTGCTATTACCCTGATTTCTGCCGGAAAATAGCAGGGATCAATAACAAGGTTTGCTGTTTGATTTATTATGACAGCACTGTTGGTCTGCCACATGGAACTCTGATAAACATAGATATCAGGGGCTATTCTATAGGGCATAGCTTCACCGCCTTTTGTCGAGGTATGTGGCCGGCAGCATAAAGAACGCATAATTCAGAAAGGTTTGCCATTACGCAAACCCTCTTCAGCTTAGAGTATCATTTTCCGGTTCATGGTCTTCAGTTATGCCATAAACACGGTAAGCTCCAATCTCCGCCTGACCGCTTAACTCCTGATTAAGCTTGTAAAAGTAAGAACCATTATGAGTTTGCCTTGCATTTAGTACTTCATCCTTTTTGTCATTATAGACTTCATCCGGTGTTTCATTATTCATAATCAGTTACTCAGCTCCTGCCTGTTGTTTCTAACTATGATATACTTCAATCCCGGAAAATATTCGTCTGCCGCTTCTGAACCGGTTAAAGCTCCATGCGGCTGCCGGGAACTGTCTGCTGTTTGTAGTTATAATGTTCACCGGCATAAGCGGAGTCGATCTGCCGCCATTTGTTCCCATATAGGCTCATCTGTTCCTCCCAGAGGCCGCCGCACAATGGGCATTTTAGCAAAACAATATTTTCCGGGCGCAGCATGGCCAGGACCTGCCATTTTGGCCTGGAAGTACCGCATGTACAGTCAGTGGTCCCCCATCCGGTGTATTCCCTCAGTATACTCATACTCCGGGCATTTTTCTTTACCTGAATTTTCAGCTTGCGGTTGAAAATTATTAATACCCAGATGATAGCAAGAATTATAAAAAGCATCACTGATTTAATCATCTGGCTCACCTTTTACATTGACTTCAGTCCTATACACTTCCGGGACGCCCCCTGATACCTGGGTATCATCCTGTGGTTTGCTATAGGAAACCAGCACTACCCCGGCAATTATCACAAGTACGCCTATCCAGCGAATCATTGGAACAGCTTCTTTGAACAATAGCCAGGCAGCTATCACTCCGATAATATAGGCCATACTCTGCATAGGATAAGCATAACTTAACTCCGCCCTGGACAGGACAATGAACCAGATAACTGTTGCCACCACATACAGAGCAAGACCTGCAAGGATAAAAGGGGACAGGGCAACTCGCAGCATATTATCCAGAGAGAGTCCGCCCTCCCTTGTCAGGCCTATCTTCCAAAGTATCTGCCCAGAGGTGAGCAGAACAACATTAATAACTATCAACAGGATTGTTTTCAATCTTTTCCCCCCTGTTAACAGATTCATAAAGGTCTTCCAGCTTCTTATTTAGTACCCCAATCTCCTGAGCCAGCCGGACGTTCTGGTTGTGTATTCTTGAAATAATTACAGAATAATGGAGTATCAGGGCAAAAGAGAACAGAATACCTACAATAAACAGCAGTGAAGGCGCATAAAAGATCCCCAGCTGCTCGGCAAGCCTTTCAATTAAACCCCGCCACAAAGTTAGTGTCAACATAATCCCGCCGACAAACAGCCACAATAGGGAATACTGCTCTTTAAGCCTTTTGCTGCGGACAAGCTCAAGAACAATGACAAGGAATCCCAGGCTGAACAAAGCTGAAAACAAAAATATGTTAATCATTATGCTTAAGCCTCCTTTTTATGTACCCTAAGCAGATTCATGAAAATTGCCAGCAGTACCTTAATCATGTAATATACCGATCTGATGGGTGTTATTGATGACCTGCCATATTCCCGGGGCGCCATAGTAACAGGCACTTCTCTAATGGAAAATCCGCTCTTTTTGAGCAGAACCAGGGCTTCTACTTCCGGGTAGTCTGTGGGATAGTTATTGACAAAAAACTTGATGACCCGTTTACTCACTGCCCGGTAGCCGCTGGTGGTGTCTTTCAAAGGCTGTCTGGTAATTAGTGAAACTACGGCAGAAAAAACTACCATTCCCATTTTACGGGCCAAGGGAGTTTTATACCCGGTCTTGGCAACATACCGCGAACCTAATACCATATCGGCTTCACCCCTGAGCACAGGTCCGATAATCTGCAGCAGGTCTTCAGGGTTATGCTGACCGTCAGCATCCACCTGTATGGCAACATCATAATTGTTTTTATAGGCAAATAGGTAGCCGGTCTGAACTGCCCCGCCTATTCCAAGATTGAAGGGGAGGTCAATGACATTGGCCCCTGCCTCTCTGGCAACTGCCGAGGTCGCATCCTCGGAACCGTCATTAATCACAATCACGTCTACCCCGGCAAATTGACGGATCCTGCCAACAATTCCGGGAAGGTTTGGTTCCTCGTTAAAGGCAGGAATAATGACAAGTACTCTCCTGTTTTTTAATAAATCATTATTCAGTAAAGCGCTATTATCGTCTCGCATCTTGTCCCCCATATTGCAGTAAATTAATCACAAACCCTTTTATCTGGGTAATATAGCCAATACTCTCTGAAACTATTATACAATAATGAGGCGATTTGGGGAAATACTTATACAAGGACCATCTATTAATTATGTTCAGAAAGGAGATCTGTTATGAAAAAGCAACCAAAGACAAAGGCTGCCGGAGTACACAAAGAAAAAGAGACTACACGGGAAAAGCCATATAAAATGACTTATAGTGAGACATATGCAGAACCCGTGGGAATGGGTCCGGTAAAAAAGAAGTAAATTTCTACCTGAGTAATTTCTTAAGAAACTCATGGGCCTGTTCGAAAAGGAGACCAACCACAAACCAGACCGGAGCATAATCAAGCCTGATAAGGCCTCCCACCGAATACGGGGAATGACCGGAATAATCCCAGGGAATCCTGCCAACAGCCATTTTGATAATTAGGCCGGAAGCAAACTCCATTGCGAAAATCACCAGTACCCAGATCATTCCTCTGGCAGGCCATTTAAGCCCTCTAATGCTTTCATGAACAGGTTCCAATAGAAATGCGGCTCCATAAATAGGGAACATCCAGATATAACTGAATCCCCGGAGGCTGTAATCACCTCTGAGCATTGAACCGCCGCCTGTCCAGATTATTTCCATGGCTACACCTAAAAGGCCGTAAAATAGAATTCGGTATTTCATGTAAATATTTTTTGTCCGGAACGGTCAAAATATGCCTTACTTATCCTTCCGGGCAGCGATATATCCGTTGTCCATCAAAATTCGGGTGCCCTCCCAGCCTCTGACAAAACTAATGAACTTCAGGGCATTCCCTGCCGGTTGCCCTTTTGTTACAAAGGCCAGCTCCTTGATATAAGGATAATCCCCGTTTAAGACCATTTCGTACCTGGGGCTTACCCCATTTATGTTTAGCATGGGGGTTCCGGGGTATTCAAGAGTTACCGCACCCAGGTCTGTCCATCCAATACTGTACGGTATGGACCTAATGGCCTCATTCATTGCCTGATCGGTCCTTAATAGAACTGCCTCAGGCAGGTTGCCGGCTTTCTCAAAACCCTTTAGGCAGTTGTTCCATACAAGCCGGGATGAGTCTGACAGCTCTCTGGTAAGAACAACAATTTCATGGTCAGGTCCGCCAACTTCCTTCCAATTAGTAATTTTGGCAGTGTAAATCCCCAGCAGCTGTTCTTCGGTAAGGTTGTCAATATTAACATTATTATTGACGGCAAAACTTAACAGAACCCTGGCATAGGGGATGTATTCCAGCCCAAGTTCACGCTCTGCAGGCAGGAATTCACGGGCAGTCAGGCCGATATCAATTAAGCCTTCATTGACGCTCTTGATGCCCCCGGTGGAACCCAGGCTTTCCGGTATCTCCACCCCAATACCGGGATACCGCTCCATAAAAGCCCGGGCCAACACTCTGGTAATTGGCAGGTTTGACCCGGAACCCCCTACCATGAGAATAGTCCTTTGGGAGCCCGGTGCCCTGGATTGATTCAACTGAGCCTTACTTTCTGCAGCTTTAATTTCCGCAGCTTTGTCGCTGCCCCAGCATCCTGAAACTGCCAGTATTATGAAGGTTAGTATAGCTGTACATATAAATGCAGTTAAAACCCTTCTTCTATCCATTTACCATACCCCTCTCTCAGGAGACCATTCTAGATGCATCGAAATCGATATTTTCCAGAATCCGCAAAAATGTCTCCACAATAACGGGGTCAAAATCCGTCCCGGAACACCTGACCATTTCCTCCCTTGCCTGCTGGAAAGTCCTTTTTTTCTGGTACGGGCGTAAGGAGGTCATCGCATCAAAACTGTCAGCTACCTTGAGAATTCTGGCAGAGAGTGGAATCTCTTCTCCGGCAAGCCCCGCGGGATAACCACCTCCGTTAAAACTCTCATGATGGTATAAGACCAAAGGGGCAACTTCAATCAGGGAATCGACGGATTTTACTATCTCAGCTCCCCATTCCGGGTGGCGCTGCAGTAATCCCAACTCATCCCGGGACAGTTCTCCAGTTTTATTTAACAGCTCTCTGTCTATCTCAATCTTGCCAATGTCATGCAGGTAGGCACCAATCTTTATTGTTTTTAGTGTGGACTCATCCAGGTCCATGGCCTCTGCAATAAGGAGCGCATACCTGGCTACCCTTTCCGAATGCCCATAGGTGTACTTATCCTTTGAATTTATCATCGATATAAACGTTTTAATGGTATTAATACGCTCATGTTCGGCTTCATTAACCACACGCTTGAGTTCATCCAATACCGAATAATAGATAACCACCCTGTTCCTATTGGTGTTTTTAGCCTTGTAAAGAGCATCATCAGCCATTTTTATCAGATCATCCTGCCTGGTGGCATTGACCGGCGCCGCAGCAATCCCGGCGGAAACACTCAAAATGCCGCCAGGCTGAGTATCCCGACCCTCAAAGGGGAAGCCTTCCACCTCCTGCCTGATACGCTCACACACGGAATAAGCCTCTTCAGGCGCGGTATCAATCAAAATGATGGCAAATTCCTCTCCACCGTAACGGGCGGCGATATCCACACCCCTGATATTCCTCTTAATAATCTGTCCCAGGACCTGAATGACCTTGTCGCCGGCCGGATGGCCCTGGCTGTCGTTATATTTTTTAAAATAGTCAATATCCATCATTACCAGGGAAAGGGGATACTTGAAACGCTCGGCGCGGTTTAATTCCTCCCTGAGGCGCTGCTGAAAATAACGGTGATTATATAAACCCGCTAAGCCGTCTACAGTGGCCAGCAATTCAGCCTCATCGAGCCTGGCCTTAATCTTATCAGCCATAAAGTTTATTGCCTTGCCAAGCTGCCCCAGTTCGTCCCCGGTCAATACCCTGATTCTCCTGCTTAAGTCTCCATTGGTGATCGCAGTTGTTACTGTCAGCATATTCGTCAGCGGCCTGAGGATTAACTCTGCCAGCAGGAAACTGCTTAAGAAAATCAGGACTCCGGCTGCAATCGTAATTCTTATAATATCATGTGATAATTCTACCTTGGCTGCAAGCAGGTATTCATTTGGCACCATTACGGAAATTTTGCCGTCATCACCTATTTCCTCCCAGGCATTGAGGTACTCATTCCGGTCTCCGGAAACCACAACCCGGAAATCGCCGCCTTCCATTGAAGCAATCAGCTGTGGCATGATTTCGGCACGGGTCTCCAGGGTAAGAGTTGAAGCAGCCAGCTTACCCGCATGAAATATATTAATTTCCACGCCAGACCTGTCCTTAATTCCTGCAAGTTCCGGATCACCTATATGACGGTCAACCACCAGAGCGCCAATAGGGACTTTCAACCCGTAACTGGTCGGGTCAAAATGAATAGGTGAGGCTGCATAAAGTTCCAGACCGTTCCCGGTAACACTAAAATTCGAACCGGTAACTCCCTCTATAGCACGATCAAGAAGGCGGCCTTCAGCTGAATTACCTTCTGATGCCCGGTTGAACAATTCAACTATGATTTCTTTATTCCGGCCAAAAATCTGTATTTTCTGATGTCCGGAATAGTACTTGGCAGGGGCCAGCAATTCATAAAGCAATTTCTTGTTATTCCCGGCTACTGCCTTTTCCAGTTCCGGAGAATCTGCCAGCAGCCGGGCATAGGCTTCAAGGCTAGCTGTCTCCTTCCTGAAATCTTCGATAGTCCCGGCCAGCACGCCATAAGCCTTTTCCTGCTGCATTTCTTCAATTTTGGTATCCACCAGGTTCATAGCATAATAGGAAATAGCAGCAATAATAGAAAAAGTAACAATAAAGAAAGGGATAAAGATCTTCGTCCTTAGCCCTATGGAATATTTATACTCCAACCGGTTTGTCAAATCAAATAAAGCCTGGTTTATTTTTTTGAAAGCCATGGTCTCTCCCCCCACTGGCACTTCGCAAAAACACTTCACATTACATCTTATAATACGTTCTATTTCTATTTATTACGACTATATCCTCCTTTTACCCATAGTAGTAATTGTTATTATATGTCTTAATACTACCCTCTGACATCATAAATATCTAGTCGGCGGTGCTTCAGGAGGGGAAACTCCCTGCGTACCTGTTCTGCTTTTTGGGAATCAATTTCAACTGTCAATAATCCTTCTTTTTCTTCCAAGGCCCCGATTACCTGACCCCAGGGATCAGCCGCCATGGAGTGACCGTAAGCTACATATGAAGCAGCTTCATTCCTCGCCGGCGCTATTCCGGCAACGTAAAACTGGTTGTCAACCGCCCTCATCCTGATGGACAGTTCCCAGTGAGCCGGACCGGAAACCATATTAAAGGCGGCAGGCACAACCATCAAGACAGCGCCCTGTAAAGTCATCAACCTGGCAAGTTCCGGAAAACGAATATCATAGCAGATTCCAACGCCTATTTTCCCCAGGGATGTGTTCACAACCGTTATCTCATTCCCTGCACCCAGGGTATCTGACTCTTTAAACCGCAGTTTCCCCGTAATGTCAACATCAAAAAGGTGTATTTTCCGGTGCCTGGCCAGGAGACTGCCGTCCGGTCCGAAAACAAAACACGTATTATATATGTGGTCATCCTCCTTTTCGGGAATCGACCCGCCAAATACATAAATCTTATTTGCTGCCGCCGCTTCTGAAAGCATCCTGATGGTTTCCCCTGCGGGGTATGACTCAGCAAATAAAGGAAATGCCTTGCTGTCATACGGACAGTTAAACATCTCAGGAAGGGCAACTGCTTTTGCACCCTGTGCCGCAGCTTCCCTGATCATGTCCCCGGCCCTGATTAAGTTCCGGTCTTTATCATCACTTACCATGTTTTGAATAATCCCTAACACCCATTTGTCCTGCAATAAAATTCACCCCTTGTAGTAAAATACAGACCTGCTTTAGTCAAGCAGGCCCGAACTGATAGTGACAGCCGTTACCCGGCCTTCACCGTTAATATCCAGTAATAGTCTGTAATCCTTTTTATCCATAAGGGTATACGTCCACAGATTGGTGCTCACGGCCCCTGCCTTGCCCAGTTTCCTGATGACCTCCTCCCGGGAATCGCCAACCACTATCCCGCCGGGACCGGGACAATCCTTCTCAGATGCAGTCACCCTGACCACCACACTGTTCTTATCATAGATGACTTCCATTCCCTCATAACTGTCTGTTCTCAAAGTCTGCTGTACCCGGTTATCCCATTTCCTTCGTGTCTTTTGGGGACTGCCGCCGGCCTCTTTGGCTTGATTCCGGGTCATATCAAGGCCTATACCTGAGATTTTCATATCCTTTTCCTGTATATCAAGGGCCCTGCCAGACTCGGCTTCGACCTGAAAATATTTGGTTTCCGGAACCCGGTCAGGATACCTCTCAGTGACCTCAATCAGCCAGACAGGGTAGTCATCTGACGGTTCACGGTCTATCTCAAAGGTCAGGGTGGTTCCATCAAGCTCAGATACCCGAATCAGGTTGTTTACCCAGGGGACATTCTTCACAGCGCTGACAGCCTCTTCAGCAGTTACGTATTTTCGGGTGTTGTCATCTGTACTGCCAGCCCGGTCTTTCTGACCCTCTGCACCTGCCAGCCCCGCAGGTGTCCTCTCCCTGCCTGACCAAATCAGTTCATAAACCGGTTCTGAGTAATAACCTGTGAGCAAACCTGAAATCATGATAACTAATACTAACATTATTCTTTTTAACAAGTTTAATAACCCCCCGGCAGTTGTTTTGTCAAGAATCTACCTTTTGACAAATATTCCTAATATAAAATTATTCAACACCGGGCGGCCATTTCCTTCAAAACCGGGGTTGATTTTCCGTAGCTTTTCCCCTCCTGATAAGCCCATAAGCAAGGCCAAGCAGCAGCAGCAGGCCCGCATACCCCACTGCCGGATAAACTGTCCTTACCAAAGTTGAAAAACCCAGCAGACTTGCCAGGAATGCAGCAACAGCCGTACCTATAATATAGTACCTTGCTCCGGGACTCTCCTCAGGGGTCAGCCTGACTGTAAAACCATAGAGACTTCCCACAGCTGTTGTATAAATTTCTGCCAGAAGAACTATGCTATAAAAAGTTCTGAACACGGGACTCAGGGTTCCGGCCACATACAACATGGGAATTTCAAACCTTCCCGCTGTGGGAAGATTGGGAGCCAGAGCCAAAAGAATGGCCGCTGCCCCAAGTCCCAAACCGATACCGCCGAGGATTGCCCCCTTTGCCAAGAGTCCGGGACGATTGTAGCTGGCTCCTGTCGGCGCCAGAACAGCCACAGCCATTACCAGATTGTACGACACATACAGCACCGCCGCCAGAGGCCAGAAAGGCACAGCCGCTTTAAAGGGAACTGTGCCAATAACCGGGTTAGCAAAAAAATCCTTATTAATCACTGTCCACACAGCCATACCCACTACTGAGGCTAATAATACCGGTACAACCATGCTTATGGAGGTGATCACACCTCTAAGTCCCAGCATTACGGTCGCTACCGTTACGGCTGCCATAACGGCGCTGCCAATGACAGACGGCCATTGGAACTGCTCGGCAAAGATTGCCCCGGCACCGGCAGCCATTGCCGTAAAAGCCCCAAAGAGGAAAAATGTGATTACATAGTCAATCACTGTGCCCACCCAGCGTCCCCCGATATGTCTTATTACTTCAAGGTGTGATTTGGCTCTGAGCCTCATTCCCATATCAAGGATTGCCCAGCCAAAGAGACCGAACATAGCAGTTGCGGCCAGCAGCCCGCCAAAACCCAACAGACCGAACTTCCCGAAAAACTGCAGTACTTCCTGTCCCGAAGCAAAACCGGCCCCCACTACCGTGCCGACATATGTTGCTGCAATTTTAAAAACAGATAAGCCGGGGGCTTCCCTGACCTTATTTTCCGCATTATTACCGGCAACTTGTTTCACCTCATCCAATACTATGCTGCCTCCTTTTTATCCAATACCCCGGAAGTTTTAAGAATATAATAGGCCACCGCTGTGTGGGCCAGCAGCGCTACCGGCAGTGTTAAAATACTGTTCCAGCCGTTATATATAAGATATCCGGACCGGAACAGCCAGTGAACAAATAACCCCGTCAGGAGTGTGAAACCTGCCAGGTAAGCAAGGACTTCCCTTTGGGTGTTCAGGTATTTCATAAAATATGAAAACACAATTACCTCCGGAAGCCACGCCAGGCCTATAAACCAGGGAATTCCGGCGAAGGAAAAAATACCGGTATATCGGAACCTCCAAAACCCAAATACCGGTGTCAACAGTCCCAGAATAATAACAGCCTGACCGAAGCCTCCGATAATGCCAACAGGAAACAGTCTTATAATTGCCCGGCGGGGTACAAATATAAGCATTACGAGCGTAAACAGGATAAACAGGTTAACCCAGAACAACCCATCCATCTTCCACATCCTTTCTGCTGCCATCAATCTGCTGACATCCCTATGCTGCTATTTTTCTTCCCACCAAACCTATTTATACGAAAATTTGAGAGGCGGGTAATCTACCCGCCTCTCAAATTAGTTCTTTTCTCCTGTAAACCAGCCCTTCGGCCACACAGACAATTTCACCGGTCTCATCACTTACGGCTATCCTGTAAAGCCCGGTGCGGTTCGTCAGTTTATCCTCCGTCGCCTCTGCGGTAAGGAAATTCCCGGTGCCGGTGGCCTTCACAAAATTTATACTCATATTCAAAGCCACCGCAACCTGACCGTGAGAATTGGATGCCAGAGCAAAGGCCATATCTACTAATGTAAAGACAACAGAGCCATGAGTTATGTCTACGGAATTCAGGTGCTTATCCTCTATCTTCAGGCTTACCCGCGCATATCCAGGTCTGACCTCCTGTATCTCTGTTCCTACCAGCCTGGCAAACCTGTCATTTGAAGTAATCCTCCGTACTGCCCGTTCTACCCCATCCATATTCAGCATTCCTCCTCAAGAAAATAAATACTTGTTTAATTCTACTAATAAGTAATTATTCCTCCATTTACAATTAATACTTGCATTTCAATTGTGACAAAATTGCAGTTTATGCTATAATTACATTAATTTCTTTGCCAAAAACCACAGGAAAATCGAAGGAGGGTATACATATTGGGAATCTCAAAAAAAGTTGAAGAAAATCTGAAACGTTCCTCATGGATCAGAGCTATGTTTGAAGAGGGTGAAAAGCTCAGGAAAGTGCACGGCCCGGAAAAGGTTTATGACTTCACCCTGGGTAATCCTGACATCGAACCCCCTGATGCCTTTAAAGAAGTGCTGAAACAAGCTGCCTTAAGCCCCACTCCGGGTATGCACCGTTATATGAGCAATGCCGGTTATCCTGGGACACGCCGGGCTATTGCCGGCGTAATCTCCGAAGAATCAGGCCTGGTTCTTACCGAAGAAAACATCGTCATGACAGTGGGCGCCGGAGGTGCCTTAAATGTAGTGCTGAAGACACTTCTCAACCCGGGCGAGGAGGTTATCATAATCCCCCCCTACTTTGTGGAATACAACTTTTACATAGACAACCACGGTGGAGTAGTCAAGGCAGCGCCTGCCAAAGAAGACTTTCAGCTTGATCTGGAAACTATTGAGGCAGCTATAACGAGTAGTACCAAGGCGATTATTATTAACTCACCCAACAACCCCACAGGGGTAGTATATGATGCTGCAACCCTGGATAACCTGGGGAAACTGCTGCAGAAAAAAGAGGCGGAACTGGGGACAGAAATCTATGTCATTTCTGACGAGCCATATGCCAAAATAAGTTATGACGGGGTTAAGGTGCCCAATGTATTTAAATACATTGCTAACAGCATTATAGTGACCTCACACAGTAAGGACCTGGCCCTCCCGGGAGAACGCATCGGTTATCTTGCAGTGAGCCCCCGGGTTAAAAACCTCTCTCTGGTCATGGAGGGAATGACCTTTGCCAACAGAACTCTCGGTTTTGTAAATGCCCCGGCACTGATGCAGCATCTGGTATCAGGCCTGCAGAGGGAAAGCGTGGACATCGCCCTCTATCAGGAAAAACGCGATATTTTGTATAACAGCCTCACTGAAATGGGCTTTAAGATTGTTAAACCGGCAGGCGCCTTCTACCTCTTTCCACAGTCACCCATTCCCGATGACATCGAGTTCGTCAAGGCCGGTCAGAAATATAATATCCTCTTGGTACCGGGAGCAGGTTTTGGAAAACCGGGCTATTTCCGGATGGCCTATTGTATTGATAAGCAGATAATTTTAAACTCGCTGCCGTCCTTTAAGGAACTGGCCAAAGAGTTCGGCCTGTCATAGGATTACAGCCAAGCAATGACACCTCTTTTGATATGCCAAACAATACATAAGGAGGGAAATGAACCAACTTAGACCAGCAAAAATTTCGTCTTAGCAAGTGGGGGCACTATACTTCAGGTAACCGGAAAAACATCTAAAAAAGGCAGAAACCTAAACAGGCTTAAACCATGCTAAGCATGGCCTCGGCCTGTTTTTCACGTTTAAAAATATAAAAAATTAAAAAGCAGTGTGGAGCATGTCTAATTTTACAACGGTCGAGCAATTAAACAAGTATGACAAAATCGTCATAGATATTGAAGCGTATCCCCGGGTGCTTGACCGGATGGAAAATTAGACAGAAAACATTAATAAATTATACAAAGAAATAGGTCATATTGCCAACACAAAAGAAGAATCTGATATTTACCTGCATTATAAGTACGATAAAAACATCTTTTTACTGCTAACTTATATGCAGAAGCGAGAGTTGCAACTACGCTAACCAATTATGCTAAAGTAAAGGCCACGGAACTATCCTTGTTAGATAAGATACAAGTTTCAAACACCCTGGAATAGAATGGAATGTCTTTGGTCTAATCAGTGTCTCTGTTGTTTACCAGGACAGACTTATTTCATACCTTAGAAACTGCATTTCAAACCTTGAAAGCCGCATTTCAGCCCTTTTTGGTAGAAAACAAAAAAAAAAATGGTGTAATGTTAAAAAAATACAAAATAGGCAAATCCTAAACATAAAGAAAGGGTTTCTCTGATTTATAAATGTCATAACAGGGCAGGGTATGCTTTTATCTTTGCCTGTCTGGGGCAGAAATATTATTGGACTAATATGAGGCTTCATGAAAGAACCATTATTAAGTAGAAAAGGAGGTGGTGCTCTTGAGGGTTGCTACGAGAAACTAAATTCGAATTTTTAGATTATCATCTGATTAACGGGGTGAAAAAAGTAAATTTAGGAGGTAACAATGAGTAAAAGAACATTGAGTATTTTGATACTGGCAACGTCGTTCTTTTTGTTGACTCTTCCAGCACTTGCAATAACAGGATCAATTGCTTCAACCTCAGAAGTTTTTTCACCAAACACTGGTACCTGGGAATATATCAATAATACAGTTACTGACGTTATCAAGGTCAATCTAAAGAACCTTCAGTATTCCTCGTCTCGCATGGCATCAATTTGGACACTTTATGATACTAGCGCAGCTTACCCAGGTGTTGATGTAAAAGATACTGCCCGTAGCAAAGGGCAATTAGAAGGTTATCTTGTTGGTTCAAATTACCCTAATGCTTATTATGACTTTGATGATGATAATGGGGATGGACTAGATGATGAAATTGAAGTAGTTTCTAGGTCTCCGAATCTGATGAAAGCAAATTACTCATATTGGTTCAACTCAGGATTTACACACGAAAAATCTTCGGGCACCGGACAACTTTTAGCTTCCGCCCAACATAGTATTTGGAACTTTATTTTTCAAGAATATGATGTTTTTGATTGGGAAGCTTTAAAGTATATTAATTATGACATTTCCACGCCTGTAGCATTTAATAATACTAATCAAGCCTATGCCTCTGAGAAAAGCAATCCTGATGAAGTAAAGAAAAAAATGTTCTCCGAAAAAAATAGTAAAGGTTACTCTGTTGTAGCTGTAGAGGAAAACAATGCCAAAGTTGAAATTATGGTTGAGCCTGACAAAGATAACTTGGATAACTATGTGCTATATAACAAGAAAATTGCTCAAGACTTAGCCTTAAAAAAAGTTGAAAATATTCCTGTTGCCATTACATTTAATCGCCCTCTGAGCATTGACGAATTATGTGAATTCGAGTCAAAATATAACTTCAAATTGTCAAAATGTTTCGGACGAGCCTTTGTGGATAAAGAACGAGTGTCATTTGCAGGTACTTCTGATGATTTTAAATCACTCGACTTTAAAGCTATTGAGGATATAGTCTCTAATGAAGATAACAAATCGAAAGCTGAGGTTGCCGGTATTTACTGCATATATGGCACTCTTCAAAATGCTGAATCACTTGTAAGCATAATAGATGAATCAGAGGTTTATCTGGCAGATGTTGTTCAAAATGTGATAAAAGATAACATGTCTCAGGATTCTAAACTTCCTGTTGAAATTGAAGTTAATTCTCCCTATTGGTACATCGAAGAATAAGTAAAGCATTAAATGCAAAAGGAACATTGTCTCTAACCTTAGGGACAATGTCCTTTTTGGTGGTATAATTAAACACCTGGAGGATTATTATGACTTTTAAACTACCCAAGTATATAATATTACTACTTATAGGATTTTTTCTGCTAAGTTACTTTAGTGGTTATTATATAGGCCCCTTGGTTAAGGTTCCATTGGTAGATAAAAATTTACCAAGTAAAATATTCGTGACCGTATACAGAAACAATGTTCCAATAGGGCAAAAAACCTTGTTAAGTGAAGACCCAAATATCATCAATAACATCATCTCGAATCTCAAATGGACTTTTGTTACTAATATGGTAAGCACCCCGCCAGACAAAACCCAATATTTATTAACTTTTGAAAACGATTTGTTAGGTCAGATATATCCTCTATATTATTTTCCAGAATCAAAAAGGCTTGGGGTATTCGGATATCAAAATGATGGCGCAATGATGACAGGATTGCATTCAAGCCCTGTCTTATTAAAGTTGATTGAGCAATTTGAATCTAGTTGAAGCGGTCTCTTTATGTCGAAGTTACAAAAGAGGTATCGCTAAGTTGCATTACTTTTAAGCAATTAATTATTAAGACAGGGGTGGATGTGTTCCGGAAGGCGGAGTCTGTCGTCAACCGGTCCAAAACCGCATTAGCGGGTTTGGGTAACCGGTTGAGACGTAGCCCGCCGGAGGAACATATCCACCCCTGTTTATGTCATTAATATATACTGGTTACTTATTTAAAACCTCTTTTACTCCATTGACTTCGTTTTTAATTTCCCGGGCAATTTCTCCCGGTTCACTGGCAGCATTCTTAAACTCTCTGATGCTCTTACCAAAGGCTTTTCCAATATCGGGGAGTTTGCCGGGCCCAAAAAGGACCAGCACTATAACCAGGATAATAGCTATTTCAGGCAGTCCCAGACCAAGCATGAATTATCCCTCCTTATATTCAGGCATTTCCTGTCTCAGTGCGATAACCCTTCTGTTGTGCAATTAAGTCCAGGTAGACGGTTGCAGTTTCATCCTCCATCGCCTGGCGGTCCCCGCCGTTTTTTTCATTAACGGCCTTGATGTACCCGCCGCAGGACTCACAAACGTGCAGTTCATAGCCCGGAGTCTCCTCAATCCTTAGAAACGCCAGGGAACCGTGGTCATCATTACCGCACCGGGGACAGGCCAAAAGCCTGAAAAGCCATTCAGTCTCACAGTTACCACACTTCAGGTAACGCCTGCCATCCCCGCTCTCAACCCGGGCAATGGCAGGTTCTCCGCCACACACAGGACAGAAGCTTTCCAGCCAGATGCCGGTATCCATCGCTGAATTCACGGCTTCTGAATAAAGCTTCAGAAATGGCCTGACTGTATGGAAGAATGCAAAACCAGCCACTTCCGGAGCAATTCCCAGGGTTCCGATAATCCGGTTGAAACCCGCCATATCACCATTTATGGTACATTCAATAAGCTCGCAAAACTCTGCTTCGCCAAGGGCTTTAAGCTTTTCGGCATCCCCTGCCCAGTCAGGTTTACAGGTTGCCAACAGTTCCAACAGGCGATTGAACAACCCGCGGGCCGTGGCTTTATCAACTGACGGGCTGATATCGGATATTACAGGTTGTTCCCCTGTCCATACCCAGTTGGCTGGTGGTGAGAATACCTGGTTTTTGAAATTTGCCTGATGCCGAACCTCTTCATTAATGCTGCGAATGCCCTTGGAAAGCTCAACAACTTCCCGGGGCAGGCTGATTATGTCTTTGATACCCATAATGATTCCCACCTTCTTTCAGCTGATTTCGGGTACTTTAGAGTGACACCTGTCCGGCAAAAAGGAATACATATCTCAGCAGGAATCCACCCACCAGGATCAGCACAGAAGCCACCACAGGAACTGTAAAATCGTTTCCGGTGTGGAGTTTTGCCGAAAACATGTTATAGACCTCCACGATAAGAGGTATTACCAGGCCACAGGCTACTATGCCAAGCCAGAAGACCAGTGAATAGCTCCCTTTCAAGATTACCGCTGCAGCTTCAGGGGCTCCTGAACCTAAGGCCAACAGCAGCAGGGAAAACACAATTATCTCAAATACTATTACCAGCGCATCCGCCCTGGCCAGTTTCTGGATAACAGCAAAATCTTCCTTGCGCCAGGCCAGTACCAGCATTAATGCAGCTATGCCCGTTGAGGTTGCCGAAACCAGGAAGAGCAGGCCCAGATACGGTGTACTGCTCCAAAGAGAAGACGATGTACTTGCCAGCAATACCCCTGTATATCCGGCTGTAAGTAATCCTACGGGCATCCCAACCAGTCCGGTAAACCTCCTGAGACCCGGCTTGTTCTTAAATGCTCCCAGGATTCCGGAGTTTCCGGCAAACTTTTCTTCAGCGAGCCAGGTCAGTGCATTCAGACCCCCGAGCACCATAAAGGCTGAGAGCAGCCAAACCCCGATTGACATGGTCGAACTGGCGTTGAAATTCAGCAAAAGCCTCCAAAAACTCATTGGTTTACCCAGGTCGAAAAGCAGCATTAAAACACCGATAACTATCATTGGTACACCGATATATGCCCCGTATTTGGCCAGTCTCCGATACCTGCCGTTACTGAATATATCAGCAAGAACCCCGGTATAGAAAGCAGCAACGCCAACTCCGGCCATGAACAGGTATACAGCAATTAGTGCGGGCCAGTTAACTTCATGCATTCTCATCCACCCCCGTTCCCGGAGAATTCTCCACATCTGACCCTTTATCACTAAACAGGAGTTTAAAAGGTGCAAAAGCCAGAATCCCCGCTCCTACAAGAACACCCAGCCAGTTGCCTGTCACACTCGCCGTGGCAGGCCTTGGGTTTTCAGGCAGCCCGTACACTTTAGGAGGAGCATCAAGAACATATATGACACCGGTGCCGCCCAGTTCCTTCTGTCCATATATGTATGCCTCTTTACCTGCAGCCTTTAGCTGGCTGACACGTTCCCCGGCTGCTGCCAGGATATCTTCGCGTTTACCGGACTGCAGGGCTCCCGGTGGACAGGTTTTGACACAGGCAGGAGGCATGTTGTTGGCAACCCGCTCATAACACGCCCTGCATTTCCTGCTGGTCCCGGTCTGCGGGTCAAATCCGACAGCCCCAAAGGGACAGGCGACAACACAGTTTTTACAGCCAACACACTTGTCCTGGTCAATAACAACAGTTCCATTTTCCATTCTTGTGGCAGCTCCTGTTGCACATACTGCCACACAACTGGCCTCAGTACAGTGCATACACTGGGTTTTCCGGAAAAGGAACCGGACACTCCCATTACTCTGCCTGTCCTCGGTAAATTTAACCCTTGTCCAGGTATTACCCTCAATCCGGGGCGGGTTTTCGTAGCTTCCGGAAAAAGCCGTGGCCGTTGCCGGCAGGTTGTTCCACTGCTTGCAGGCAACCTGGCAGCCGCGGCAGCCGGTGCACTTGCTGACATCAATAAGCAAACCCATTTGTTCTGCCATTAGCCAGCCCTCCTTACATCGACCAAGAAGGCCTTATATTCAGGAATCATTGTATTACCGTCACCGATATGAGGAGTGAGTTTATTGGCAGTCTCGCCTGTGGCAATCCCCTTAAACCCATAGTGCCACGGCAGTCCCACCTGGTGGACCGTGCGCCCGCCCAGATCAAAGGCCTCAAAACGCTTGGTAACCATAGCATAACACTTTATTTCACCCCGGGCAGATTTCACGAACACCATGTCACCATTGTTAATTCCCTTTTCATTGGCCAGGTCTTCGCCGATTTCCACAAACATGTCAGGGAAAAGCTCTGCCAGCCATGGTACATTTCTGGTCATAGCGCCTGCCTGCCAGTGCTCGGAAAGCCGGTAAGTTGTGGCCACTATCGGGAATTTATCAGGAGTACCCATTTCTTCGGGACGCCACACCTTAACAACAGGGTTAAGCAGTTGTCCTGAAAAAGGGTTTTTATCCAGAGGGGTATCCCATGGTTCATAATGTTCCGGGAGGGGCCCTTCTTTCATGGCGTTTGTTCCAAAAATGCCTCCAAGGCCTTCGGGTCTCATGATAAACGGGTTGCAGCCCCCTGGACTTGTAGGGGCAAGAGTACCATTAAAGTCAGGCACATCTTCACCAAGCCACTTGCTCTGGAAGGAATCCCACCAGATAACTGCCTTATCGGCAACCCAAGGGCTGCCAGTTAAGTCGGCAGAGCACCTGTTATAGATAATCCGCCTGTTGGCCGGCCAGGAAAAGGACCAGTTCAGGTAGGTCCCGATTTTTGATTTATCCTTGTTATCTCTTCTTTGGGTGAGATTCTTGCCTTCTTCCGGATACATCCCGGACATGATCCAGTTTCCGGAACATGTGGAACCGTCATCCTTCAGTTTGGCAAATCCGGGAACCAGTTTTCCTGTGGTGGTATCATAACCGTTAATTTCACGGGACACCTTATCTATATCACAGGCGCCCTGACCATAATCCCAGAGGAGGTCACGGATTGGTGCGTCTTCGGGCTTAGCTGAACCTGCATAGAGCTTTTTCAACACATTGCCCAGTTCATTAATGATATCAAGGTCAGCCTTCGATTCACCTGCCGGTTCGACACCCTTCCACCGCCACTGAATCCAACGCCCGCTGTTTGAGACAGTGCCTTCCTTCTCATAGGAAGCACATGCCGGCAGGAGGAACACCTCAGTTTTGATTGCAGCCGGGTTGGCCCCGGGACGATTCCAGAAGGCTGCAGTCTCAGTCTCCCAGAGGTCCACCCCAACCATCCAGTCCAGGTTCTCCAGGGCTTTGGCCTCCAGGTCTGAATTGGGTCCGCCCACCACCGGGTTCTGTCCAAAGGCAAACAACCCCTTCAGATCACCTTTGGCAGCAGCCTCAAACAGCGCTATGTGTGAGTAGTTTTTGGCTGCATTCAATTTAGGCAGGTAATGGTAAGCAAATTCATTATCCTTACTAGCAGCACTGCCCCAGAAAGCTTTAAGCATACTTACCATAAACTTGGGCTTATTGGACCAGTAACCGGTTTTGGGGGTTTCCTTATCCAGGTATGCCTGGAGTGTTGCATGTTCTGGTTTGGCTGCAGGTGTGCCGATATATCCCGGCAGGATATGAAACAACAGAGCCATATCAGTGGAACCCTGAACATTGGATTCACCACGCATGGCATTGACCCCGCCGCCGGGTCTCCCGATATTGCCCAGGAGAAGCTGCAGCATTGCATAGGAGCGAACATTCTGTGACCCCACGGTATGCTGGGTTGTCCCCATCGCATACATAACAGTCATAGTCTTATCCTTGGCCGCCGTTGCAGCTACATTTTCCAGGACCTTTTTGTAAACATCCCTGGGTGTGCCGGTTACTTTGCAAACTGTGTCAATATCGTACCGCTCATAGTGCTTTTTCATCAGGTTAAGCACACAGAAAGGATTGGCTAAAGTCATATCCTTTAAGGGTTTGCCTTCAGAATCGGTCTGGTATTTCCAGGTATCAACAGTGTAACTCCGCTTTTCCGGGTTATATCCGCTGAAGAGACCGTCTTCGAATTTATAACCGGGATTAATGAGCAGCGGAGCATTAGTATAATTAAGGACATATTCCTTATGATACAGTCCATTCTGCAGGATGTGATTAAATATCCCGCCTATGAAGGCTATGTCAGTGCCTGAGCGTAACTTGGCATAAATATCTGCCTTGGCCGATGTCCTGGTAAACCGCGGGTCTACATGGATAATTTGGGCGCCCCTGTCCTCTTTGGCCTTGTTAAGCCACTTGAATGAAATGGGGTGGTTTTCTGCAGGGTTTGCTCCAATAATCAGGGCGAGATCTGTGTTTTTCAAATCAATCCAGTGGTTTGTCATTGCCCCTCTTCCAAATGATGGCGCCAGACCGGCAACCGTGGAAGAGTGTCAGATACGCGCCTGGTGTTCAATAAATACCAGGCCCATTCCTCTCATGAGTTTTTGCAGCAGATAGCATTCTTCATTGTCCAGAGCGGCGCCGCCCAGGCACCCTATAGCCTCAGTCCGGTTAACAGCTATATCAAGAGCTTGTCCGGTCTTGGAATCAGTCACTGTATCCCTGACTGTAAAGTTTGCATCCCTGGTGCCTTTTGCTTTTTCAGCAATCTTTTCAATCATCCATTCCCAGTCTTTTTCTTCCCATTTGTCACTACCGGGAGCCCTGTAAAGGGGCTTTTTCAGCCTTCTCTCATTTTCATGCAGCTGATAAACAGCTGCTCCCTTACTGCAGAGTGAGCCCTGATTAATTGGATGGTCAGGGTCTCCTTCGGTATTAACCAGCTTACCGTTTTCGTTGTAAACCAAAATACCGCAGCCAACACTGCAGTACGGGCAAATTGTAGGGGTCGCCTTGGCCGACTTGATTTTCAACCCCTGTACCTGGGCAGAAGCCTGTGAGAGGTCGAAACCCAGATCTGCCAGCATAACTGATAATGTGGTAGCGCCGGATAATTTGAGAAAGCTTCTTCGTGAAATCTGCAAGTGAAATAATCCTCCTTCCGAATCATTAGTTTTTTGATAAAGTGTTCTGTTAATCTACCTGAGTCATTCACCTCCCGGAAATGCACTGAAACCTAATACACTCTATATGCAAATTTGATGCCAGCCGAATTTTGTCACATTCTGCCGCCAAATGAACACAAAGTATGCATCATGTTTTTTTTAGCATAACGTGACAAGTCCTAATTTACGTGGGCTTATCAGTTTTTGACAAGATATGCATATTTTCTTTACATGTAAGATTTTGCTTACAGCTAATTTCCGTGACTTGTGATGGTGAATACACGTATGGAAAAGATATCTTTATTGCAACAAAATAAAATGACAGGATAAATATCCTGTCACAGGTTCATTCAAATAATTTAATTCAATATATAATTCAGGGGCATCCTATCGAGTCCCGTTTAGCTGCATTCCGGCCAATGGCTCCACCGGCTAGGATCGTCAGGCTCGCTTTCAAATTTGGCAATAACCTCTTTTTTGTCATAGTGTCCCAGTGATAACACAATCCCCAATAAAGTCAGCAGACTGGCTCCAATCAAGATAATTATCACAATCGCAAGAACTGAGGATACCATACTCATGGCCTTCCCTCCCTTTTCATGATAGGGGGTTTAAAAAACTCTTATCGACCTTTTACCTAATACTACTGTATCACTACGAGAGTAGTTTTTCTATTGTTTGGGGACGAAACAGCAAAATTGCCCACTGAATGGAATTTATAGGGGATTGAACAGTTGCCTGTAATCAGCAGAATGGGAACCGCTTCACAAACTCCGGAGTAATAAAAGACTTGCCTCGTGGTTAAAATAAAGAGACTTGTGTTAGACAAGAGGAGGGACAGCGGTTTGCTGATTGTTCTTGTTCGCACCCTGATACTTTATGTCTTTGTAGTTATGGCCATGCGCATCATGGGCAAGAGACAGATCGGCCAGCTTCAGCCCTTTGAACTGGTAGTCACCCTAATGCTGTCGGAATTGGCCGCAATACCTATGGAGAGTCCGGGCATACCCTTAATAAACGGCATTACCCCGATTCTGACACTTATTGCCGCTCAGGTTATCCTGTCCTATATTTCTTTAAAGAGTGACCGGGCCAGGGGTTTTATATGCGGCACACCCAGTGTCCTCATCGAAAACGGAAAAATCGTCGAATCTGAGCTCAAGCGGCTGAGGTATAACCTTAGTGACCTAATGGAACAACTTAGAGCAAAAGATGTCCCCAACATTTCAGATGTTGAATTTGCCATTTTGGAAACCAGCGGCCAGCTCAGCGTTATCGAAAAGTCTCAAAAAAGACCTGTGATACCGGAAGATTTAAATCTTCCCACAAAATATGAAGGGCTTCCCTATACCCTGATAATGGACGGACATGTCATTCACAGGAATTTGGCGAAATTGAAATTGAATATTGAGTGGCTGTATCAGGAGCTTGAAGACCTGGGGATAGCGAGTCCCAAAGATGTTCTTTTTGCCTGTCTGGATACCGAGGATAAGCTCTTTTGCCAGCTTAAGTCGGGTAAAGAAGCGAAATAACAGAGGTGAAAAAATTGAAAATTGTAGTGGCTACAATAGTGATTTTAGCCCTTCTCCTGGGTTTCGGAACCTATGCCTATTATTACCTTGACAGCACCGCAAATGAACTCCTGGTTATGGCTGAACGAATTGAAAAAAATGTTGCCAATGAGGAATGGCAGCTGGCCGAATCTAACTTCTCCAAGCTGCATGCCGTATGGGAAAGGACTATCACCAAATGGACCATCCTTATTGACCATATAGAGCTGGACCAAATAAATACGTCGATGTCCCGGACCAAGCAATTTATGGACACCAGGGACCTGTCCGGTTTTATGTCGGAAATGGCGGAACTGAAGCTGCTTATAAAACACGTCCCTGAAAAAGAAGCCCTCAATATGAAAAATGTATTATGAGGATCTGAGTGAAATGTATTCTAAGGGCTTGTATAATCTTGTAAACGAAGGGTCTCTGAGTGAGACTTCTTTTTTTCTGTTTACATATCGGGTTGACGAATAACAAATACCGGCTTTTCTGCATATCCTGAACATAGGAATAACTTTGTTTAAAGAGGGGGTCAAAAAATGTTGAAACATAACGACTGTCTGCCTCCGGAGCCAATAGGGGCATGCTTCCCCCAGGCCCGGCTGGCACAGGCATGGACACCTTACCAGTATATGAGACTGGTGTTTGACCCGGAAATCGGGCTGTACCATGGCACTATTTTTCCGGAACTTGTAAGACCTTATGTTCCTCATCCGTGCACACCTGAATGGTAAAATTGACAGGAGGTAGTTATGAATAGGAAAATTTCTCACCAGGCACACTTGCTCAAGGAAATTATGAGCTACGAATTTACTGCCGTTGAACTCAACCTCTTTCTGGACACCCATCCTGCTGATGTCAAGGCATTGGCAGAATATAACCAGGTTACCCAGTGTCTGAAAAAACTCAAATTTGAATATGAAAAATGTTACGGTCCCCTGATGAACTTCGGCACTTCCCCCAGCCAGCACCCGTGGCGCTGGATTGATGAGCCATGGCCGTGGCAAATCGAGTACTAAGGAGGGTTAAGAAAGTATGTGGATATATGAGAAAAAGCTAGAATACCCTGTCCGGGTGAGCGGTCCCAACCCACGGCTGGCCAAAATAGTCCTGGAACAGTACGGCGGCTCCGACGGGGAAGCGGCAGCAGCCAACCGCTACCTGACACAGCGGTATACAATGCCGACAGGCATGGCCAAGGGAGTGCTGACAGATATCGGGACCGAAGAGCTGGCACACTGGGAAATGATTGCCACACTGTTCTATAAGCTGATGAAGGGGGTCACCCCCTCCCAGGCCAAGGCAGCCGGACTGGAAGCCTATTATGCCAACCACGGCAAAGATGTCTTCCTGCAGAATGCCGGGGGAGTACCCTTTACCGCGGCCTACTTTGCAACCAAGGGAGACCCGGTGGCAAACCTTGTCGAGGATATGGCCGCTGAGGAAAAGGCCCGGGCCACCTATGAAAACATCCTCAACTTAAGTGATGACCCCTGTGTCAATGATACCCTGAAGTTCCTTCGGGAGCGTGAAGTGGTCCACTTCCAGAGGTTCGGGGAAGTCCTGGATAATGTGCAGACACATTTGAACTGTAAGAAGGTATTTTAAGCGGATCTCTAAACAAAAATTGCCTATAGGTAAAGGCCTGACTGCAGGAGTCAGGCCTTTAAACCTTGAGAGCAAGGAAAAAACATGACCTGCCCTAGTAACGGTTAAAGCCATGTTGGGGTTCGGCATAACACTGAATTAATTCCGCATCTTCGCCCCTGACCTCATCTCCCAAAGCCTTATAAAACTCTGCTATTTTTTATTACACCTCCTCGCATAAGCAATTATAATATCAACATATTTAATATTGTTTATATGTTTATAATAATCCCATATTATACCGAAAAGGAATATTCAACTTCATTTTTTATAAATACTAACTGTTTGCAGACCTACGCCATTCTGAAGAGCCGTGTTTTTCAACTGCTCTTACCATAGCCTTTAAATTTTCCAAAGGAGCTTTCAACGAAATTTCACAGCCGGGCCACACAGCGTCCACCCCACTCCTTAAACAGTTTGAAACCTCTTTTTCCACTTCCTCCGGCGTCCCTTTAACCAGAACCCCAAAACCATCGATATTGCCGAAAACTAATGGTTTGGATCCGATGTCCTGCCGTGTTTTAGCGAGGTCGTTTCGCGTTTCCACACTGATTGCATTTGCCTGGCAGTCAGCCATATGACTGACAATCTTATTTGTGTTGCCGCAGATATGAAGTATTATGGGTACATTAGATTGTTGAATGATTTTGATCAATTCCGGCCGGAGAAGCTGGTTAAACTGTTTAGGGCTTATGAGGTCGGTTGTTCCCGACATTTCCCTGAGACTTATATAATCCGCCCCTGCATCCACATATGCCGCAGCAACTTTAATAAGTAAGGGCGTTAATTTTTTCAGCAATCCCTGAACCTTATCAGGCGCTTTGAAAACAGTCATTAGCAGTTCATTGAAGTCCATAAGATTAGTAGCCAGGGTGAATGGTCCAAGAATATGTGCTCCAATGGCAATCTGATCACCATACTTAGCCTTGGTTTGTTTAATTGCTTCACAAACTACAGGTATTCTGCCCGCCATAACCTCATCAGGAGCTTCCACTCCTTCGATTTCGTTTGCTTTCATAATTAAACGTTTCTTTATATTCGGATATATTGATTCGTTGTTATTGCGAAAATAGTTTATTTCACACCCCATCAACTCAGCTTCAACACAGATGTCAAAAGGTATCAGGGCACATTCAAAACCCGCCGTCTCATAAGGAAACGTGGCTAAGTTGGCCATTTTCCCCGGGTCATGATGGGTATCGGCAAAATTGTACCCGTAGTGTTCCAATGCTGCTCCCCATGCTGTTCCCGTCCCGCTGTAACAAGCAGGTCTGTCAACCTTTTCGCCGTTTAATAAGCCCAATACCCTTTGTTTTGAAGATAGATTATCCAAAAACATTACCCCCTATTTAGAACTTTAACAAAGATTTTACGCAAAATTCGTGCCAGAGGGCTAACGATCTTCTAATGTTTTTTAATTCATAGAGCCGATAGGTTTGCCACAAGATAAAATTATAATTTAAGTGTATCCACACGGAACAATAGTTGTTTCAACTGTTCTACTATAAAACAATAATCAGGTGACTTTTCAAACCGAAACTTTGGCAAAGAAGTCGATTTTACCAGGCCCGCACAGCATTATAGCATCCATGCCGCTTAGTTCAGCTTTTACTTTTAATGCTGAACTTACCCAATTACTGTTTTACATTCCATTTATATCAGTATTGAGGGGAAATAAAGCCGAACCGCTATAAGAAAGGGTCCGGCTCTGTTTCAGCTCATTATTTCTATAATTGTTTTTTAAAAAGATTACTGCGTCTTCGCCGGATGATCGTCAGCGACATCATGACACAGATTACAGTTCATTTTCCCCTGCTGGTTATCCAAAGTACTCTTCTCGCCCTGGTGACACTGCATACAGTGATTAAATTCCTCAGGAACCTTGTACAGAGGAACAACCTTGCCGCCAAGAGCCTGGTTCAGGAGTTCTGCTGCCCTGGCAGCCGTATCACCGGTAACCTTGGCACAGCGATCTTTCTTTGCCTTTTCATTAATCCTTTGAATGGAGTCAGCAGCATTGGCCCACGTACTTACAGAAACGTGGCAGAGAGGTGATTTGGATATTGTTTGATGCTGTTTGGGAAAATGGGAATAAGCATCCATTTTATCGGACGGGAATGGAAACTCAGTGTACCATCCGATTAACTCGTTGCCCATTTGGGCATGTTTATCTGAAGCAAGACACATAACAGCCATACTGGTGTTTAAAGCACCACATAAAGTACCCCATGAATAAGCTCCACCAGCGCCGTATATGAACATTTCTATCGGAATATTATCCCACGGCCCCCCGGATGATTCTCTCAGAGTCAGAAGCAACGCTTCTGCGGCTCCGTAACCTCAGCCATATTTAAAATAAGCTTCATATCCTCTCTTCCTTACCAGCTCAACATCCAATTTTTGATATTTCCATGGCACTTTACCACCGGAAGACAATGCAGTTGCACCCGGTTCAGCCGAGCTACCGGCAGGTTTTTCCTTCGCCCCGCATCCCACCAGACCTGTGGCAGCGAGCACACCGGATGTCGCCAAAGCTCCAGCGCCTATCAGAAATTTTCTCCTGCTCAGCAGGGAATTTTTTTCCTCTTCCAGATTATTTTTCTCTTTACTCACTGGTAATCTCCTTCCCTAATAACTTAAAAGACAACTTTTTAAAAAAGGATGTAATTATTTAGCTTTTACCTGCTTCTTTCCATAGGATTTCGGCCCTCTCAACTGATGTCTTAAAATCACCGCGCAGGTTAAGGAAATGCTCTTCTTCTACAGGCAAATCAAGCCAGTTGCCATAAACAACAAAGGAATCTTCATAAACCCGGACGTCCTTATAACCTAAGCTGCGGAGAGCAAGGAAGGAGAAGGCGGTCCGGCAGCCGCGGTGGCAATAAACAATAACTGTCTTATCCTTGGGAACATCCTTATAAAGTTCTGCAAATTTATCAACTGCAAGTACTCCGGCTTTTTTATCCATATTAATATCTACCGGATAGGAAATTCCTCCCGGAATCCTCCCGGCACGGGTGGTGCCAAATCCGATGCCATTATACTCATCCTTACTGCGAACATCGATGAGGTAGTAATTGGGATCCTTTGTTGAAGCGATTTCTGCCATTTGATATGTGGAAACATACATATTGGGGTTAACAGCCTTAGCAGTAAAAGTAGCCGGTGACAGTTTCACGGGATCAGTTTCAACTGACTTGCCTGCTTTCTGCCACGCCTCGTAACCGCCGTTCATGTAGTGGAATGATTTTGCCCCGTAATAAAGCGGAGACCCTTCGATAAATACATGATAATCATTGGCTTTTCCGTAGACAATCAAGTCCATGTCATTGCTGATTCCCATTTCACTCATTAACTTGGCAAATTTTCCGGCAGGCAGGACACGGCCATCCATTGGGTGCTTGAGAACAGTAACGAGACCTTTGCCGCCAAAGTTAACAGCTCCCGGGATATGTCCCTTGGCATATTCTTCAGCAGAACGGGCATCAATAATTACCCACCCCGAAGCACCGGCCTTTGATTCAACAAAAGCAACATCCACAATGTCAGACGGGCCGATCTCATCAAGTGAAAAGGCTCCCAGGGGTTCGGTGCCGGTAGCCACTGTTTCCGGGCTCGCCGGATGAAGTTTTAGGGCTGCTACAGCAACTGAAGTTTCCGTTTCACTGGCAGCAGGTACGTTATTCTGGGCGACATTGGAAGAACTGCACCCGGCGGCAGCTAGAAGAAGAATCATCACCAGGCTTAATAAAAATGCCTTTTTTGATAAATAATGCATCTGATAATTTCCCCTTTCGTTTATGTTTTATATTTGCTCGTGGCATCAGCCGGCAGTGCTTGAGTTTTGCCTTGTTACTAATCCTCCTCTCCATTTTAAAATATGTTTTTCTTTTGGATACCGAAGCACTGCCTTATGGAAACAAATTAATTACTACAACCCCAAGTTGTCAGAATTGATTTAATTCTCAATACTTTTGGAAATAATTTACACTACTGCTTGTGCTAATTATAACATGCACCTACTAATTCTGGTAATAGGATTAAATTATACCCATATCATGAATGATTATATCTAAAAACCGGCAAAAAAAGATACAAGCTTCACAGCAAATGTGATGCCTGTATCCACTCAAAATGTTTTTCCCGAAATTCAACGCTACCTCCTGCCACATATCATAGATTGCTGAAGTCAACCTTTTTTTCTATATTTTATTCCTGTGAATATAAATAAGGGCAGCGCCAATAATGGCGATTAAACTTAACCGGTGTCTAACAGACGGCGTTTTTCTTCCCACATATTAAAAACCCGCAAACTGCGGGCTATTTACTAACTTCAGCCAGAACTGTCATCATTAGAAGCTGCAGGGGTACCACAGCAATTATTTATCACCTGGATTATTCCGCTCTCCTCTTTCCTTCGCTTGGCTGCAAAGAATTTTTTCAGATTCTCAGGTATCTCCCCCAAGTGGCTGGTCTTTGCCATGCTTTCTTTTGGCCCACCGTAAACTTCCCTTAAAATGGCGTCAATAATCATGCCTTTCGGCGGAGCAGTATATTCCTTGCCCTGATATGTCCAAATCCGGCAGTCAACAGTGTCTCCACACAGATCACCGCAAGAATCACATAAGGCTTCTTTGACTTCCAACTGAATATCCTGTCCGTTTATGCGGATTGTCGGTGAACTGACAAATCTCAGCTCACGAGCCTGTTCTTCTGATTGCACATGTATTTTCCTGACATTCACATCAACACCGGTGGCCTTTAAAACCTGGGCCACTTCCGCAATGGCTTCATCAAGGTTAGATTCCGTTGACTGACACCAGTTACAGACACTCAGGTCAAGATACATGAATTCAATATTCACCTGTCTTCCGGGGCTCTCAGCAACCTCCCGTGCAGCTTCTTTCTTTTGAGCGCCAAACTGCCGGAGCGCCCGAAAAATCTCTTCTTCATTTGGAATCATGCTGCATTTACTCTGATTTGTATACATTACATTGCCATTTACAGAAACTTCGTAGATACCGTTATGACCTTCCCTTAATTTCGCAGGGATACCAAACTCCTTCTCTATAGCGGCCGCCAGACCGGAGGCCTTGGAAAGAAATCCTCATTCCACACAGTAAGTGATTTCAATGTTTAAATTCTTTTTAATATCAACAGACATTATAATTACACCTCCAATAAAATCATTTTGTTTCAGTCAATCCTTATTGACGTTATTATACTGCTCTTTGGTCATTGAAATTAATATGTCTTTAGGCAGGGCTAACTCAGACGCAACCTGTATTGCTTTAAAAATGCCTGCCGGTACTACACAACCGGCGCAGCATCCCCTAAGAACATTTCTTGCCTCAGACATAATTACGCCATCAAAACCCCGGGTTATTTCGTCTAGTCCTCTGACTTCCCTGACAGACTCCCCCAGTGCAATAATCTTATCACAGTTACTTTCAATTTCAATCAAAGTCGGCTCTTTCACACCGGAACCACATGCTGTGACAGTAGTTTCAAAACCACAGATTCCTGCCTGAATATTAATACTTACTTTCATAGTTAAATCACTCCCCGTTTTGTCCTGAGTGTATATGCAGTACCATTCAAGTCCCCACGGCAGCCAAACAAAGTTTCACCGCCTCCTCGGCCGTTACTGCAAAAATATCCGCACCGGCCTCAGCCGCAAATTCAGGCGTTACCGCCCTGCTGTGCCTTTTCTTTCATCCCGCAGTATTGGAATTAAGCTGACATATAATTACCTCTTTTCAATGATTATATTAGTAATTTATAATATTATTATAATGGATAGTATGTTAGCGGTCAATCAAATTTTTTGTATAAAAGGCTGTTGAGAAAGAAAATCCGGCAGCCAGACTTCAAGTCTGGCTGCCGGGAAATTCAAGAGCTTCCAACTCCTTTATTTTATTGTAGCGGCCTCGCGGCAGGCTTAGCCTCAGTTTCACATTTTATCAGAACCCCGGCTAAGAAGATTAATACCAGTAAAGCTATACCATTCCGTTTATCTCAAATTCCATTAAATAGCTTCCCACCTTTATAAAGCGCTCTGAGTGAACTTCCCCCACCTATACTTCATGTAGAGGATGGGGGCTTCCGGCTAGCTCAGAATGCATGTCTCATTGGCATCTCGGTTTCAAGACGCCTCACCTGGATACTTATGTTCCGTCAGAGATATTTTCCGGAACTCCCCATATTTGTATTTGGTTAAGATATTTTTTACTCCATGAATATCCCTGTGTTCCTGATTTCCGCACAGACAGCTGTAATTTCTGGAGGAGGTTCTTTTCCTTCTCCCACAAACGGGACACGTTTGTGTTGTGGAAAGTTATGACCGGCTGCTTGATACTGCCGAGGCGGATGTTCTCCTTGCTATCGTCAAATAGCGCGTGTTGGATAATCAAGTGAAATTACAACATTCCTGATGAGGCCCTTTAAGACTGCCGCAACATCAGCACGAGTGGCTGAGCCTTTTGGATTAAAGCCGTTGCCTGGTGTACCTTTGATAATACCGGCCTCCTGTACCATCTCTACCGCATCTTTCGCCCATAGGCTGATGGTGCTGCTATCGGAAAAGACCACTGCTTCATTCTCTTTGTTCAGCTCCAGTCCGGTATACCCGGCAAATTTGCTGATTACAAGCGCCATCTGTTCACGGGTAATTTCATCATCAGGGCCAAAATTTCCATTGCCATAGCCCTTGATAAGCCCGGCTTCTGCTGCCCACCCAACATAGGGAGCGTACCATGCATCAGCCGCCACATCAGTGAAATTTGAATCGGTGGAAATACCGGTTCTAACTCCCAGCAGTCTTCCCAGTACTGTCACAAACATTCCCCTTGTCATACTCATATCAGGTGAGAATTTACCCGGTGCCGTTCCATTAAACAACTCCCTGGCAGAAACAAACAGAATGTCATTTTCCCCCCAATGATCCTGAATATCGTCAAACTCCCCGGAGTTATATTTAAACCAATAAGTCTTACCTTCCTGTGCAATCCACTTCACCTGTTCATTAGTTACAGCTGACAGACCCACTACAACCTCCGCCCCATTCTCTGTGTAATAAGGCAGCAGAGTATTCACGTTTGCCGCAGCACCGGTATTTATTTTCAGCTTGGCCACGTCAACCACCATCTGATTAGCATCTGCAGTTACACTTGATATGATTTCAGAACTGCCTGGTCTGTGCCGGTAAGCTATGGAATAGGTGGAAAAACGGTCAGCCTCGAAACGAAGCCTTGTCCCATTGTCTAAAACTTCAGCAGGTAAGACATCTATAATACCATCATGTTCACGGATAATCTGATAAATGTACCTGCCCTGCAGTTCCCCGGGAAGGTCAATGATAATGACAACCGGCTGCTGTGTGGCTGTGACGGCTTCGGTATCTGTTATGGGTGAACCCCCTGCAACTGTGGTTGTAACAACCTTTTCCAAAGTAACATTCAGGAACCGCAAAGCAGTTCCGGGCACAGCCTGTTGGATTTCCCCGGCATGCGGGACTTCAGTTTTCTCTTTCGGCTCAATAACCAGTTTAAGTGTTACATCAACTGTGGTATCGGGCTGCTGTGCCGTTTCAATTTCTTCACTTAGATCCACTGAATTGAGTAAATTGCTTTCATCTGCAGCTGCATTGATGCCGCCGCTGGTCTCTACCAGAGCCGTGTAACTGGAATTGAGAATTATTAAGGTGAACTGATTATCTCCTGCGCCGCCAAGTGAAATTGTTACGACTGCTTCACTTGCGTTCCGGGGGATAAGTACGTCAATATACTTTCGGTCTCCGGAAAGCACGGCTGTGCCTTCTGTGGTGGATACGTTAATCAATTGCGGACTGGCGCTCATTATCGGAGTGACTTTCAGCTTCACATAATAATCTGTGCCATTTTCACTATAACCTGCCTTGGCTATGATGTTATGCTGTTTTACCGCCTGCTTATCAGTCACAGCAGAAAGGGTTTGACTGGTTTCCTCCGCATTTGGATCAGCCTTTGAAATCAATTCCACTGAGTAGCCAAGAACAACAATTTCACTGTCGTAAATAACAGGTTCGGCAGCAGTCTTGAAGCCCCATGTTCCTTCCCCGCCAAAGGCAGCCATTTCATTTCCGGCACGGTCAGTGACGAAGCCCTCATCTATCGCAACATAATATTCAGTACCTTTTGCCAGCATTTCGGGCAAGGTTACACTGACAGTTTTGTTCTCATTGGACAGTTTAACGCGGTTGTTGCTGCTATGGACATCCATCACCTTTTCTTTGGAACGCTTATTGTAAACGGTAAAATAACCGTTTCCCTTGACAAGCGGCTTATCTGCCATGAAGCTAACCATCGGGGTGAGACTTTGAGCTGCTGCTCCATTTGCCGGAGTAAGCCCGCTTATGATTGGCCGTGTATTGTCACAGTTAAAGGTATAAGTAACACCGCCGCTAGTGTTTCCTGCTGCGTCTATGGTGCGCAGCTGAATGGTATTGGGGCCGCCTAACACTGAAATCACGTTGTTTTGGGAAACCTCCGTCCACTCGTTAACATTGTCAGCCGTATTAATGCTGTTGTTTAACGTGTACTCTGCTTTAACCGGGCTCTGCCTGCTGTCTGTTTCGGTAACAGGGACAACAATATAATTAAAGCCCTGATAGTAGGCATTATTAACTACCTCTGCCCCTTCAAACATAAGTATTGGATTGTCAGCCGGATTATCTGTATCTACTTTGATATAGCGCTTCTCAAGGTCAGCAGAATTACCTGCGCGGTCGGCAGCCGTAACGGTAATTTCATATTTTCCGGAGGCATTAAACACAACATCGTGAGCTTTGGAGACAGTGCCGGTGGTGTCACTGATATTGGCAAAGGTATGAGACAGGTCGGTCATAATCTCATCATATGCCGTGTCATCCCAGCGTTTTACAGTTATACTCATCTCATCCAGTGAGGAACTAACCTCGCCATTTACAGAATCGTTGCTGTCTACAGTAACAATTTGAACCCCTTGCAGCCATGTATTGCTGCCGGCATCACTGACACCCGCACCGCTGAAGGTGATAACCGGTGGATGGTTCTCCATATTTATTGCATAGACAGCCCTGTTTTCGTCAGCTATGGCATTCCCGGCAATGTCTGCCACACTGATGACAAGGTCTCCTGAAATATCAGGTGCAAGGTCAAAGGCCGCTGTTCCGCTTCCATCTACAGTTACCGTATTTATTGTGCCATCAATAGAGTAAGTGACTGAGGCTGGGCCGGAAACTATATCGGAAACCTTTACAGTGATGCGGATGGGTTTGTTAAAAAAGGGGCCGCCCAGGTTAAAGTCTGCCGGCTCACCGGTTGTACCGTCACTTTTCATTATCTGATATTGAACACCTTCAATCAGCGGCTCAGCGGTATCGATATTGATTGCATCTGACCAGCCGTAAGTTGTGTTACCCGCATTGTCGGTCACTTCATAATAGATATAGCTGCTTCCCTGAGCCGAAACCATTATACTGCTGCCGCTTTCGGGCAGGTCTGAAAGGATGGCGGGAGTAACAGCCTTACTGCCGGCAATGGCATACTGTGCCGAAGCAATACCGCTATATGCATCCACATAGGTCACCATTGCGTTATAAGCTGTCCTCTGCCAGGCAGCCGGTGTTGCAACATCGATGGTCGGGCCGGCTGCATCAATGCCGCTTATAGGCAGGGAATATTCGGCGCTGTTACCCACCGCATCGGTAACCCGGACATAATAAATGAAATCTTCATCTGCAGTGAAGCTGCCGCCATTACCAATCATTGTGAAGGCTCCGCCGGCCCCTTTTTTCCATGCCACGGAAGTGACGCCGCTGCCACCGTAAGCTGTGATGTCACCATTTGAATCAACCACAGGACTCGCATTATCATTGGCGCTTACGGTAACGGTTTTGCTTTGGGCCCAGCTCGTCGGCGTGCTGCCGGAGCCATAACCGAACAAAGCAGCCGGGGCTTCATTATCGATAAAATTAACAACGACAGTCTTGGTATCACTCAATCCGTTTTCGTCCATCACCATAAATGTATACAGCCCGTTTTCACTGACACTGATACTGCCTGTATAAGGGTAATCAGAATCATTCGGCAGGTCCGCACCCTGCATTACGTTGTCCGCTGCATTGATATAGATAATAGCCGAACCCGTTTTTGCCACAGTATAGTTGAGTATAACACTGCCATCCTGCCAGGCAGATAGATCGCCACCCGTTACTTCGATTGCCGGGGGTGTATTATCCATCACTGTATACCCTGCCGAACAGGCATAAGCATTATTCCCTGCATTGTCGCGAGCCCTGATATGCAGATATGCTGTCCCAACGGCGCTGTAAGTCGGGATGGCCCCGCCTGTCACAGCCATTGCTGTCCAGCCTGAGGCCGGCACAGCCTGGCTGTCGGTCCACTGATATTCCATTGCGGCGAGGCCGGAGCCGCCCTCCTCCTCAGTGGCTGAAGCGCCGAAGTCCAATGAGGTGTATTTTATATTTGTATTACCATATTCATTGAGGGTGATAACCGGCTGTGTACGGTCAATCCGGGACACCTCAACCGATTTAACAATAGAGCTGCCATAGCTGTCAGTAAGGGTAAAGGTATAGGTTCCGTCAGCTGTCACATTAACAGCCTGACTGCCTGTATAAGTGCCTGTCCCTGCACCTGTCATAGAAACACTCACCGGTGCACTGCTGCTGTTTGTCACCGCCAGTGTCAGACTGCGGCTCTGTGCCCAATCAGTATTATCAGCAGTAACACTCAAAGTCGGCTGTTGAAATATAAACTCCTGATATTCCCAGCGTGTGTTGCCATTTGTATGGGCTGCCAGTACATGAAGATACCAGGTGGCGGCTGTTCCATTGGCACCGCCCGCAAGTGTTTCGGTCAGGATGTCACCGGTGGCATCGGTAAAGCTCATCCAGCCGGAAACCGGCATGGCACTGCTCTGTGACCAGGCATATTTGGCTGAAGCCGCATCACCAATTGCCACTACAGCACTGTGCCTGGGCAAAGTCCCGGTGCTGCTTCCTGTGAAGCTGACAGCCGGACGAAAAGTGTTGGCATCAACTCCGGTACTGCCGGTTGTGGCTGTCACCGGTTGTATGGCATTGTTTGCTGCATCTTTAATACTGTCTTTGCCATTTATATCAAGGAGCTCTACCGACGTAAAACTCTGTCCCTCTTTATCTACTATGCCCTTGAATACCAGCACATTTGTCCCAATACCGCCAACATAGGTAAAAGGCGTATCGGAAACATTTGTATTAATGGTTATTCCGGAAACACTGCCGATTATTTCATTGAAAATAAGACTGATATATACTTCATCACCATAATTGTATGTACCGCCTGCCATGGGTGCAACGTCCAGAAGCTGTGGTTCTGCAGTATCAATGGCGCGAATTGAGGGTTTAAAGTCGTCTTTATACCAGTCATCATCGCCTTCTCCGGAAGCATCATAGTTTAAATAAACTGTCCGTTTCTTTCCGATATTGACAGCATGGTTGCTGTCCGTCAGGGAACCTCTGTGCTCAGCAACCCGGGAGCTTGAATAAAACGCCTGAGCTTCAGCATTTGTAGTCATGGGGAAGGTGTAATTAATTCTTGTTGGATCCCAGCTGCTGATATTATGATCAAATCTCACAAAATAGAATTCGCTAATGTTATCAGTTACTTGTATCCACTGATAGCCATCATCATCTTCTGAGATCGCCAGGTCAAATCTCAGCGCATAATGATCAGCCGTGGCATCCAGATAAGCAGCAGGTGTATTGTCCAAACTGTCGAAGCTTACCGTGTCCCGCGCCGGCGCATTTCCCGCATACCCTTCATCAACAATAAAGAATTGGTTTAAGTTTATAATACCCACTGGATTGTATTGGTTATATGAATTTGGCGAGACCTGCATAGAACTGTCCAGGGAAATGGTCTTTTCCACCCTGTTGGTATCTATGGTTGCCCCCCCTTCGACCTCGTATATTTCAAAATAGAAACTTCGGGTACTATTCTGAAAGGTGGTTGCAGTATTGCTGCCATACTGTCTGGAAACGCCATACACCGGCACTTCAACCGTTTTGCTATCTTCCCCCTCCACAAAAGTCAGTGTACCTGTTTGGTGCTGAAAGTGTAAATTTCCGATAGCTGTACCGTTTACCGTGCGGTAATGAACAATTTGACTGCCCTCAGTCTGGTCAGACGGACGGCTGATTGTAAATGCCGCCGCACCTCCGACGGCCGGCACATACCCTGCAGAGGTGGAAACACTGAAGCTGCCATTTTGCGGGGCGCCGATACCAAAGCTTTTTTGGTCACTGTAATAGTATGAACCCCCGGCTTTAATATAGGCACGGGCATAGTAATTCACACCCTCCGCAAGATCCCCGGCACTGGCGCTGATACTGCCTCCTTTGGCCACTGCCCCGGCCACCACTACTCTGCCATTACAAACCTCATATGTGGGGTTCTGGGAGACACCCCATACAAACCCGCTTTCCGTAATGTCAAGGCCGCCGGTAAAATCGAGGGCAGCGGAGAGGGAAGCCGTTAACGCCGAATCGTTTACACTGACCTCATGCTGGGTTATCTGAACCGGTTTGGGTATAATTGTCACAGTAATATTCTTTGCAGATTCATTCCCGGCCATATCTCTGGCAGTAATGGTAACAGTCTTTGCCTCTGTGGTTGCTGCAAATCCGCTGTTTAGTGATAAGGTATAGGGGTCTGCCGGCAGAGGAAAATTATCGGTTACGGTAATAGCATTATGAATATTTGTAAGTACGTCAGCATCACCGGTCTCCTCAATTACGGAAACATTTGTGGCGGTTATGAGAGGGCCGTCCTTGTCAATATTTGATACCGTGACATTATAGTTTGCTGTGCGTATTGTCCCGTTACGGGTAAATTTCACAGCAAAAGCATAGGTTCCGCTTTGGGACACACTCTGAGCTGCAGTGGTAGTACTGCCGCCGGTATTGCCGGTAATATTTCCGCCCTCATACCAAATCTCCACATCTGTAATTATGCCAGGATCGTTGTTTTCCGCTGAGAGCTGAATGGTTACACTGCCATTGGTAAGTGCGGCCGGTGAAAGGCTGTGACTCACCTTGGGCCCGAATACCGGCACCTGTCCGTTCACAAAATCAAAGGTGATAGTATCACTCGCCTTAATGGTTTCAGTTACTTTATCCTTTATTAAGCCGGTGACGGTATATGTGCCTGTTGGGGAGTTTAGCGGCATAGACAGGCGGGCAGTTTCTACACCGGCAGCAGTACCAAAATATGATGAAATGTTGTCCCCTGCCGCATTCTTCAGCATATACTCGGTATAATACTCTGTCGATCCGGTTTGCAGAATTTTTATTGAAGATTCAATTTCTACATTACTGCCATTTTGTACCGAGTTACTCAGTTCTATCGAAAAATCAGTGATGTTTGTGTCTTCCGCACCGCCGTCCAGAATTACCTGTATCCAGTCTATAGTAACATACCAGCCGCTGGAAACAGTAATGGCAACATAGTTTTTGCCCAAATGCAGCTTGGAAATTGGTATTTCCATAACGGTAGTATTCCATTGGTTATTGTTACCGGAAAGGGCACCGATGGATTCCCCGGCAACACCCTGAGAGGCCGGGGCATCATTGATGAATACATAATCCTTCTCCCCCGCTTCTTCGTCCACATCTAAGGCCTTGATAGCTATATAAGCGCTCTCAGCCGGCAGGTTATTAAGGGTAAAGGATATCTCAATAGGGTAGTTTGCCTTCTGTCCGCCCAGGCATGCGTCTATATCACCGTCAGAAACACCGGTATGAGCATTGTTTTCGTTATCATGTCCAATCACGACAGTATCGGGAGAAGTTGGTGCCGGTACGGAATTGACAAGCATCCTGCTTTGTAACAGGAAAGGCGCAGAACTCTGAAGCAGTGTATCTTGTGTCTGTAAGGAAGGCTGTATATCAAAATCAGCAATAAGGTCGGCAAGTGTCAATGGTTTGGGGTTGTCCTCCAAACCTGCTTCCATTAGTCTGAGATCAATCTCATCTTCCAGTTTGAAACCAATATCGTCTTCCGGGTGATAGACATCTTCGGCGACTGCTTCCGGCTCTTCGTAGACTACTGCGGCGGCTGTCTCATCTTTCTGAACAACTGCCGGTTCCGGAACAACGACTGGTTCCGGTTTGTCGTAGACAACCGTGGCTGCCATTTCCTCATCTGCCGTTTCGTCAAGAGGTAAAAATTCAGTTATAACTGTTGTTTCATCCGTCAGCCGGTTACCGGTGCCGGTCACAGCAAAAGCGCTGTGCGGAAACAGTAACATAATACAAAGCACCACTACAAAGGCCCTTGTTCCTGTCCCTCTTTTCAATACTGCCACCCCCAAATGCTTAATAATGTCATCATAGGATACTTTTATCTCTCAATGATGCTGATGACTTCATCAATGGTTATCTGACACAGGTCGTCCCAAATGATGGTATTCCTGTTTTCAACCCTGAGGGATTTAAACCTGCCCGGATCTGCCAGACTGGAAAATCTGACTGTCTTCAGCCTGGGTTTCATATCATAAATAATCTTGTGCTTGTTATCAAGTTCTATCATCAGAGTATGGTCATCTTGTGGCACAACATTTACAATCTTGGGCAAGTATATTTCCTCCTTAAAAATTACAGATAAAAAAACTCCACTATATAAATCATAGCAGAGTTTTCCAGGAGAATATATTATCGCAAAAGATACTTTTTTGTCGAATTTTAGATTAATTTTAGGTCCATAGCTTTCTTGACTGCTGAAGCCCTCCCGGTTACATCTAATTTACGGTATATAGAGGTAATGTTTTTTCTGACAGTAACTTCAGCTACGAAAAGTTCGGAAGCAATCTCCCGGTTTGTTTTGCCTGTGACAACCAGTTGCAGTATTTCCTTTTCGCGATTAGTCAGCATTACTGCCACTGGTTTTGCACCTTCTGTGCTGTTCAGATTATCACTGTATTGGGACACACAGTTTACCAGCCTGTCCAGGTATTCGTCTGTCCCGGCCTCTTTTTGCACATCTTTCAATACTTCCAGAATATATAAGCCATATTCCGCAAATGGCATTACGATAGCATCGGCCCTGCCTATATCCAGGGCAGGAAAAATTGCAGTTTTTGCCCTTTCCGTACCATAGAGCCTGTACTTGGCAGCCGCATCCAGTATGTATGTATGTAAATATCCCAGCAAGTTGTGAAACGAAGAAAAGAACTGGCCCATTTCTTCACAGATTAGCTCCAGCTTGATATATTCTTTTTTTAGCAGGAGGTACTTGCCATATATAATGTAATTAAACCCCATACCCTGGTATAATACTTCACTCTGCCCCATATCCCCGGAGGTGAGCCACTTGGCAAAACCGGTATCTTTCCCGGTTATCCCCCCTATGTACCCGGCACATAAATCAAACGCGCTGCTTAGAATGGGGCTGTTACATGCATCTGCCTCTTCACTTAAATCATCCATAATTTCCATTGCCTCATCAAACTTCCCCTTTGCAGCACAGGCCCTGGCAAGGGTCAGCTGGGCACAAATAATGACCGAAACCTGTTCCAGGCTTTTGGCCCTGTATATGGCCTTATAAGCACATAGTTCGGCCTGGGAGAGATCACCGGTCTCCAGATAATATTCGGCCTGCAGCAGGTGGTCAAATCCTCTGCCACAGCCATCAGCCAATTCTGTGTAGTAAGAAAACATCTCCTCAACACACTCTCTGGTCCACAGTAATTTTCCTTTTTCACGATAATAAAGATAGAGAGAATGCGGAGAGCCAAAGGTAATAATCTTATCCTTATTGGCTATAACAGAGCGCCCCTCCAGTAGCCCATGGGCTTTGATCAATTTTTCCCGCATCAGTGCAGCATCATTGAAGCCGGTATAGGCTCTTATCAGCTCAATTTCTCCGGAAATGCGTTTTTCCAGCGCCTCAGAGATATGATCATCATCCCGGTAATGCTGCTCTAAAGCTATTAAAAGGCGAACCCCACCCTCCCTGTCTATATTGGTGACATAAAAACCGATAAAGGCAAGGTAGCCAATGGGGTGGCCGTACCTTACCGCAACAGGAATATCCTCAAACAATTCCAATATGTACCTGGGATTGTTGTCTATCACCAGGTTAATATGATTTGATTCAAATTGTGAAAGAATCAGGTCATATTCCTTGGCTTTTAAAAGATATTTCAGACCGGCGATAATTTCCCCGTTTTGAATATACCATTGTCCGGAGCGCCTGTACAGTTCATCAGGCTGCAGGTCAGCCGGCTGCTCCTCAAGCAGTTTCCTTAAATAATTATTGAAGATATTGTGAATCCTATATACACCTTCAAGCTCATCATAACGAATAAAAGAGTTGCCATAGCTTAATTCCCGGATAATTTTTTCTGTACCGGCATCATCTGTTACATATACCGCCTGCTGTGGCGTAAAACTGTCAAATACACACAGGGCTTTTAATATCAGTGCTTCCCGGTCTGTATACCTTGACATCACCGTTGTTTCAATCAGTCTTTCTATACTTCTTCCCGGCTCAACCCTGCCTGTCTCGGCATATCTCCGCATCATCAGATATACGGCCGAAATCCAGCCCTCAGATATTTCATGAATCTCACTTATTATATCTTCAGAGAGATTGTGGCCATAGAGTTTAAAATACTCCTCTATTTCATCTCTGCCAAGCTCAAACAGGCTGCTTTTAATCATATAACAATACCCTTTGAGCCTTAATTCATCAATATTAATTTCGGGAACTGTCCTTGAAAGGAGGAGAATATGTAATCCATCTATGCTTGCCCGCACAATTATTTCAAGCAGCCTGTCAAACTCAGGAGAGTGGGAAAAATGATAGTCATCAATTACCAGTACGGTATCGTTTGAATAGGTATACTCCTCTATTATTCTTAAAATCTTTTCTCTTTGCGGCACATCGGCGGGGAAACCCAGGGCACGAAGCTGGCTGCCCAGCCCGGGTATGGTTTTCGCCAGCTGCCTCGTAAGAGAATCCCATATATACTGAGGTGATGATTCATTGCTGTCAACAGATACCCAGACATATTTGGCGCCGGCATCGTTTAGAAAATCCTTTGCTGAGGTGGTTTTTCCATAACCCATGGCTGCTACTGCCACTATCAGCGGAAAACCAAATACGTTATTAAACTCTGTGTTTATATGCCTGCGCTTTAATATGTGCTGCTGTGTTAGCATAATTCCTCCGGCCTTATTAGTGATATGTCTAATTATATGCCTTTCGTTACTCACAATAGATTATATACGTGTTTTGCAAATTCCCTAAAATCATTAAGATGTTTCAGGCTCAGATAAACAATTTTATTATCTATCTCCAGATAATCATGAACAAGAATATTTCTAAAACCGGCCACCATTTTCATCTTATCTGAAAGGGCATCTGGGATAATGCCTTCTTCTAACAGCACATTAAAACTGTCAGCATACCCCTGAGGTGTCCGAAACCCCTTGTCTGCAATAATATGGTTAGCTATGTCTATACAAGCCTGCGCCGCAACCTGCAAATTACGTTCTGCCCTGTCTCTGAGGGCTTCACTACTATTGTATTCTTCCCAGGATTGTTCTGCAATTTCTCTTAATTTACGTACCGCCTGTTCAAGTTTCATAAGTCTTTGTTCGATCTTTTCTTTATCTACCACCAAAACCGCCCTCCCTGGTTCGCCTTGCCAAACTTTCGGAAAACATCCTTAGTACCGGCTGAAAATCAAAATACCGGTCCATTGTCTTCACCTTAAAAGCAACCAGCTGCTTTTTCACTTCATCCCGTGTATATAACAATTCTCCATCCTTAATAATACGGTATGCCAGAGCCGGCTGCAATTCATTAAGTACTACCAGTTCAACCGCATCGATACCAAGAACTGTTGACACCTCGCCCATCAGTCTAAGTCGTTCCATAAGGTAGTAATCCTTATTAACAGATTCATCTAAAAGGACAGCCAAATCAACATCACTTGATGGAATTGGCCTGCCTTTAGCATAGGATCCGAAAAGATAAAAGGCAATTATTTTTCCGTCATGTCTGATTTGTTCTGTAAACCTAAGCAACTTAAAAATCAATACATCTTTTGGGATTATGTTTTCTGACATAGCACCCTCCCACCACGCCTTTTAATCTATTATACCTCATCAGGCGTGTCATTTCCTGCAATTTCTTGAAACCGGAATCAATTATTCACCATTTATTTTTAACAAAATTGCTCCTAAACAACCTTCCATGATTATACCACGTAAAAAGGGCTGCGGATTGACCCGCGGCCCTTTTTATTTTATCCTAAAATTACCGGAGACCTGGGATAAACATGGGAGTCTCTATCATATACTGTCTGTATTCATCACCGAATTTCACTATCACATCCTGCTCCTCACTCCTGGAAAGGCGGTAATAAACAGTTAACAGTATAGGAGCCATCACTATGGCCATAATTGACGGCCATTGAATTAACATTGCGATAATCACCAAACCATTACTTACCAAATGTATGATATCCATCATAACAGTTCCACCGCCAAATAATGTCACCCATAAATGTCCGTTGGCATGTGAAAAAGGATCCAAGACTGGATATTTGGTTCCAAGAATACCGGTGAATAAATAAATTGTCAGCGGAAATCCGTACATTTCTGTGAACAAAGCTGTAAAAAACGCAACCGTAACTCCCATGGAACGCCATTCCCGCTTTCTAAACGGCACCAGGAAACTCATAATAAAGAAAACAAACAAGGCAATATTTATTACTACTAAGCTCCACAAGCCGTAAGCGAATATTCCTTCACCGTGCATTCGGTTCCCCACCCTCCTTCTAAGTAATTATTATGCAAAGGTTCTAGTGTTTATGGTCTGATTTTTGAGAATAATCATTGTGGTCTTGCGAAGAATGATTATGTTTTTGCGAAGAATGATTATGCCCTTTCATCATAAACAGGTGCATTAAAGGACATAATAAGAATAATCCCACCCACAGGTAATTACCAAGATTGAGATTACTCAAAAATGCCCCGCCTTTGACCAGATAGATTATGGCCAAAATAAGAATTATACCAACAACTATTACATAGGCTTGACGATTGTTTTTTTGCTGCAACTAAACTCACCTCACTCCCTGGTCAATTTAATTAAGCTAGGTTTTACCAAATAATTGTAACCAAACTTTGACCATTTTGTGACCAAATGGTGAAATACTACGTTCTGTAGTAATTTCATAGTTTGGTCACAAAATAATCACTTTCTGTTCAAAATTGTTACCGCAGACCCTATTTTCATGGGGACCCCGTCTATAGAAATGAGCATAACCTACGGCAATTACTTAGTGAAGTAAAAGTTATGTATAAACAGGAGAAGGCGGTTCAGGGTATCAAGAGTTCGGACCAGGAATCAAAATTTTTCAGTGCATAAGAGATCCGGTTTGGCGAACTCCCCGGCAAAATGCCGTTATCAAAGAGAAGGGCTGCGGTTTGACCCGCGGCCCTTCTCTTTTTATTTTTAATGCTGCTGCCCATCTATGTTCTATGTTTGTTTTACCGTTTAAAACTCAAACCTTCCAGCCCGGTAGGCATCCAAATATTTCTCACAGTATTCATCCCGTCCGGCCAGTGTTTCAGAAGCAATCAGGCTTGCCATCATCTGCTTGTCAACGGGATTGACGATCAGGCCGTCCAGGCCTTTGGCAATTGCCATGATGGCAAAAGACATGTTCAGTAATTTCCGGTTAGGCAAACCGTGAGAGATGTTAGAAAGGCCACATATGGTATGAACTCCGGGATAGCCGCTCATGATTCCCTCAATAGCATTCAGGAACTCTGCTCCATAAGACTGGTCGGTAGCAATAGGCTGTACCAGGGGATCAATAAAGATGTTTTCCAGTTTAACATTATTCCTGCAGAGGCCGTTAATTAATTTATCCGCAATTATCAGGCGATCTTCCTTGGTAACAGGCATACCTTCATCACTCATACACAAGGCAATAACTTTTAAATCTGTGCCTGCTATTATTGGAAGTATTGCGTCATAGCGCTCTTTTTCCAGTGAAATAGAATTAATCATGGCAGTGCCTTTATGAACCTTGAGAGCCTGGTTAAGCACTTCAGGGTCTGGGCTGTCCAGGGAGCACACGGCACCGGTATTATCCTGAATCAACCGGACCATCCACTCAACATATTCTCTTTCTTTATCGATAAAGGTGCCGGCATTAACATCAATATAATCTGCTCCCGCTTCCAGTTGGTCCTGGGCGACCTGCAGGATATAGCCGCCATCACTAGCCTCAATAGCTGCTCCAACCGCCTTCCGGCTGGCATTAAGTAATTCGCCTACAACTATCATTTATTTTCCCCCTTAAGCTCCTGCTGCCTGTGATCCGGAACCGATCAGCATATTGGCGATTTCAGCGGCGCTTGCTGCATCTGCAGCATAAGCATCAGCGCCTATCTCATCACAAAACTTCTGAGTTATCGGAGCGCCGCCAATAATAATTTTCGGCCGTGATTCCAGTGTAAGTAAGGTTTCAACGGTATTTTTCATTTGTTTCATGGTAGTGGTCAGTAATGCAGACAAGCCTAGAATTTGGGGCTTGTGTTCCTCAATTGCTTCGATAAATTTTTCTGTAGGGACATTAATACCCAGGTCAATCACCTTAAATCCAGACCCTTCAAGCATCATAATGACCATGTTTTTACCAATATCGTGCAGGTCCCCGGCAACGGTTCCGATAAGAACGATACCCTTTTCCTGAATATTTGAACTCACTATCTGGGGCTTGATCATATCCATACCGGCATGCATAGCTCGGGCGCTTTTAAGAACTTCGGGAATGAAGATTTCATTATTTTTAAATCTGGGACCAATTATGTTCATCCCGCCGATAAGTCCTTCATCAAGAATCTGGGCAGCGCTAAAACCTTCTTCTATCGCTTTTCCAGATAATTCCTTAACCTTTGCTGCATTACCTTCTACAACCGCATCCCTAATTTCTTCTAAGATGTTCATGTTCTTCCTCCCCATTTTTAAAATTTGGCCTTAATGTTTTCCAGACCTTGAAACAAACTTTATCTCCTCGGTTTGTCGATAACCTGGTAGACCACAACAATAACGATCAACAAAAATCCCTTTAAAACCTGCTCCATATAAGTGCCTACACCGGACAAAGTTAACACATTCAATAATAATTGGAATGTTAATGCTCCCAAAATTGTACCGATAACTGTACCTTTCCCCCCTATAAGAGAGGTCCCGCCCAGAACTGCCACGGCAATTGCTGATAATTCAAAACCCACGCCCTGGATTGGAGTTATCCTGTTAGTCTGACTGCTTAACAAAGGTCCCGCTAAGGCAGCTGTTAAACCTGATATAGAGTAAGCGATGAGCTTAATTTTGTCCGTATTGATACCTGAAACCCAGGCGGCCCTTTTATTGGCACCGGTAAAGTAAATTTCTTTTCCGGTTTTTGTATACCTTAGCATTATTGAAAGCACAATTCCGACAAAAAGAAATATGATAACCGGAACCGGTATTCCTGCTATGTATCCCCGACCTAATGATAGGTATAAAGGTGAGTCATAGAGAAAAATGGATTGCCCTCTGGTAACGACGTTGGCAAGTCCGGCAAACACCGACATTGTTCCCAATGTTACCATTAATGAGTTAATTTTCAGCTTGGTTACTAAAACCCCGTTAATGATCCCTAAGACTATTCCGGTAAGGCAGGTTACTGCCAGGGCAGGCAGTGATCCATATCCAACCATCAGTCCGCCTGTCACCAGAGACAGTGACATTATGGAACCGATGGACAAATCAATCTCCCCAACCAGCAAAACCATTGTTGCCCCAATGGCTGCTAAACCCACTATCGAAGCTAATCTCAATACATTCAACAAGTTACCTTTTTGTGCGAGAGAAGGGACAAAGATGCTGCCTATAATCATCACACACGCCAAAATGATAAACAGAATAAAGGTATGATTTTTTAAAATACCCTTCTTAAAATTATCATCGTCCAGTCCATTGGAAATCACCATGTTCTCCATGTCATGACCCCTTTCCCGCAAATTAACCCTGGAACACTGCCCGAGCAGTAGTGCAGTGTCGTTGAGATGAATGAATTGTATTCAGGATGTCTTCCTCATTAAATTCTTTGGTATTTCGATACACTTCGGATATAATTTTGCCGCCGCTAATAATTAGAATTCTATCACATATACTTAACAGTTCTCTTGTTTCCGGGGATGCTACCAGTAAACTTTTACCGTTATTCTTTTCGTTAATCAGGAGTTTATATATTTCATTTTTCGCTTTGACGTCAACTCCTCTGGTAGGTTCATCGACAAGGATTATATCCAGATTTCTTAAAAGCCATTTGGCAATGACAATCTTTTGTTGATTCCCGCCGGATAAATTTTGTACAAACTGGTTTATTGAAGGCGTTTTAATCGATAACGCCTGAACGTATTTTCCAGCATTATCCTTTAATAGTTTAGTATTCAATGTACGAAACTTATTACGTAAATAGTTTAGAGAACTCACAGCAATATTGTCTTTTACGTCAAGAGTTAAGGCCAGTCCTTCCCTTTGCCGGTCATTGGTAACCATTCCTATTCCGGCCTCTATGCCATCCTTGGGATGCTTAAATTTAACCCGTTTGCCTTTGACATACATTTCACCACTGTCAAAGGTGATTATTCCTTGCAGTGATTGAAATAACTCCGTAATTCCAGAGCCTTTCAATCCGGCAAATCCAACTATTTCCCCTTTATGAAGGGTAAAATTAATATCCTCGAACAGCTTTTGCTTTGAAAGCCCTGCCAGCTTTAGTACTTCCTGTCTCTGCCCCGAATCCGGCACCTTTGCGCCGGTTACCAGGTCTTCGTTAAGGATTGAGCCCAGCATTAAAGCTATGACCTCTTTTTCTGACAAATTCTCGGATGGAATCAACTCACCAACATTTTTGCCATCTCTAAATACCATAATGGAATCTGATATCTCAATTATTTCCTGGAGTTTGTGTCCGATAAAAATAATACCCATGCCATTATTTCTCAGGTCCTTAATAATTTTAAAAAGATGGTCTACTTCGTCCTTGTTGAGCGGAGCAGTGACTTCATCAAGTATTAGAATTCTTGGCTTGAGCAGCATAGCTTTGGCAATTTCAACTATTTCTTTCTCTACCAGTGTTAAAGCTTCAACTTTTTTATCTACGTCAATTTGAAAGCCCAGAAATTCCAAAACTTTCTCACTCTCTTGTTTCATCTTCTTCAGGTCCAGAACAATTCTGTTTTTGGTAATTTCCTTATTAAGAAAAATATTTTCCACAACTGTCATGTTTGGCACCAGAGTAGGTTCCTGATGTACTATACCCACACCAAGCTGTTCTGCAATTTTCGGGTCAGATATGGTCACGTTTCTTCCCTCAATAAATATTTCACCGGCATCAGGAGGATAAATACCTGCAATAATGTTTGATAAGGTAGACTTACCAGCCCCGTTAGTACCTACCAGTGATACAATTTTCCCCTTCTCAAGAGAAAAATTCACCCCTTTTAATGCCTTGACTCCCGGAAACTGTTTATGAATATTTTTTAATAATAACAAAGGCTCCTGCATTAGTATTTTTCACCTTCCTTGAAACGCAGAATAACTATTACGATGTTTTGCGAGAAAAAGCATGCTGTGATGCGGCCCCGATTATAATCAAACCGATAATAATTGTTTTATACCACGCTATTAACCCTACCAGTGATAAAATGTTTAACATAATGCATAATATGGCGCTGGCAATAATTGCACCTGAGATCTTACCACGGCCGCCTTCTAAGGTGATACCGCCAATAACAGCAATTGCTATAGATATTAGCTCATAGCCGCTTCCCTGAATTGTTTCTACCGATTGCAAACGAGAACTATATATCAGTGCGGCAATACCGGCTGATAAACCGCTTATGCCAAAGGCCATAACCTTCCAGAAGTCTGTATTAATACCGGAATATATGGCAGCTTTCTCATTTCCCCCTGTGGAATAAATCCGGTTACCGACCTTCGTATATTTTAAAACTAAAATAACCAAGACCCCAACCGCCAAAAACAGAATGAAATTAACCGGGATACCGGCAAATATGCTGCTGCCTAATGATTTTGCCCCCTTCAGGTTAGTAAGGTAAAGAGAGTACCCACCAGACAGGATATAGGACATACCACTGAGAACATACAACATACCCAAGGTGACTATCAATGAAGGAACCTTGGCTTTAACTATGATAATTCCGTTTAACATACCTATTAAGGCGCTGACCAAAAGTACCAGAACCACAATGATGAAGAGTCCATCTACAACATAATTGCTGCCCATAATTATTTCCGTCCCTGAAGCAGATAGAATTTTTTTTGCCAGAGCTATGGCAGCGATTGGGCTAAAGGCCATCATTGCACCTACTGATAAATCTATTTCCTTAACCAGCATTACTAATGACTGGCCGACGGCCAAGAGGCCAAAAATTGCCGTATTGATTAATATACTCTGAACATTGGTATTGCCCAAAAACACGGGTGACAGGATAACACCCATGATTAACTCCAAAAGCAGTATAATGATAAGCATATTATTTTTAATAAACTTAGCCGGTACTATAAAACCTCCATTTATCGAAGAACTCTCACTAGCCATTTCGACTCTCCTTAAGTAAACAGGATATTGTTAGGTCAAGGCAGCAGACCGAAATTCCCTCTCTACAGGCCGGCTGGCCTGCAGAGAGAGATACGGTATCGGTAATTTTATTTCAGCGCCGGGCCGAAAGTATACTCATACCATTGATCAGGTGTCTGAGTCTGCATTCCGAAGATAACATCACCTTCCTGGGTAACCATCGGAATATTAGGGGTAATTACATCCTGAGGCATTTCAGCTGAATCGGTAACTATATTGAGGAGTACCCGCATACCGATATCCGATATAAGCGGTGTATAGGGAGTATTGACTTCAAACAGGCCATCTTTGACCTGGGTGATAGCTTCCTTGGAATCGTCGATGCTTAAGAACATAATCTTCTTACCGTCTTTTCTGCTGTCCATCCGATTTGCCATCTTGGTCGCTTCCAGTGCAGCAAGTGCTTCATGGTCACCGGTGCCAAAGAAGATATCAATTTCGGGGTATGCCTGAAGTGCTGATTGTGCGTTTGTGAATGCTTCTTCTCTGTTATCTGTGTCATGATAAGATTTGAGTATTTCGATGCCGGGGAAATAGCTTAACACTTTGAGGAAGTGACCGGTCCTCACAGCATCAGCAGTGCTCCCTAACGGTTTCCTGAGCATTACTGCTTTAGCATTTAAGTCGCCTTCCTGGGCCAGTTTCCAAATTGCATACATACCTGCCTGGGCTCCATTGGCCGGGAAGTTTCCGGTAATTCTGGAGGTTATGGCTTGGGAGCCGGATGTTCTGTCAACACTGACTACCGGAATACCTGCTTCTAAAGCCCGGTCAACCGGAGGTCCTGTCGGAGCTTCAACCATCGGCCATACAAGTATGCCATCTACTTTTTGAGCTATAAATGAATCCATGATTGAGGCCCATTTGTTGTTATCAAACTCGGCATCCTGAACATTTAATTCAACATTCGCATGCTTGTCAGCTTCCCATTTGGCGGCATCAGCCCAGTTTATCAGCCAGGGATGGCTGAATCCATGGAACACAACGCCAAGCTTATAATTCTTGTTAGCGTCTCCCACCGGTCCCTCAGGAAGAGCCACATAATCGGTGAAAGGCAATTTCAAGTCGTTTTTACTGTATGGTCCGGTAATCTTGGTGCCGGAACCCTTAGACCATTGGAAATCATTATAGGTTTCGCCTTTGGGGTAGGATTTGCTGTACATTTCGAAGCCTTCATCTTTATAAAGTTTAGCGATTTGCTCATTTGCCTGTGATAAAGGAAGGTCAATAAAAAACTGCAGTATTTCAGCATCGCTCAGACCTTTGTCTTTAAGGCCTTTAAAGAATTTGAGGGCATCTTCCCCCTGAAGACCGGCAACTTCCGCATAAAGTGCATCAAGTTTCTCATTCCCGGTAGCAGCCGGTTGTTCGGTATTTGTCTGGTTATCCCCTGTTTTTGCAGGTTCTTTGTCGCCGCCGCACCCGACAACAGTAAACACCATCACAACAATAAGTAATACATACAATAATTTGGAAACTTTTCTCATCTGCACATATCCTCCTTAAATTGGACTTTGACCAGATAAACTTGGCATTAACACTCAAGGTCTATGTAATTATGTGATTATAACTACCCCCCCCTCCTGATTGATTTTTTATTGTTACCTAATTCCAAGCTTAATCAGTAGTTTTTAACGGCTTCATACATGGCGATGATATTTCCCAGAGGAGTATCCTGTTGAATCCGATGGGAAGGACTGAAGAAATACCCTCCCCCCTTACCTAAGATATCGATGGTATTTTTTACTATTTCCCGGATCTCTTCGGGGCTGCTGTTGGGCAAAACTTCCTGAGTATCTATAGCCCCGTGAAAGGTTAATTTGTCGCCGAACCTTTCTTTGAGTACCTTGATATCCATATCTTTTGCTGAGGTTTGTATCGGATCCAATACCTTGACACCCAAATCAATGAAATCCGGAATCAGGTTTATAACACTCCCGCACGAATGCAAAATCAATGTAGCGCCATAACTGTCGGCAAGGTCACATAACTCCTTCAGACTTGGTCCGAAAAACTGCCGAAACATCTCTCTGCTTATTAGTTGACTGTTTTGGGAACCGAAATCATCTTTATAGAATAAAAAGTCAATCTTCCCATTCGCCTCTTTAAGCATTTTTTCATAGTAATCAACCTGGAATTTGGTTATATGCTTGATAGTCTCCTGTACCATCTCTTCGTTTAACGCCAGATCCAGCATGGCTTTTTCCATACCGAACAAATAAGTCAATAAGTGAAATACACCATGATACCCTTCGGCGTGAATCCCCGGGGTTGAAATCGCATAGCCCTTAAACCGGTCACACTTACTTTCCATCTGGCTAAAATCAAACAAGTCAACCGATGGCCAATTATAATTTCTAACGTCTGCAACAGTCTCCGCATGACTTAATGGGGAATAGTTAACATATACGTCACGGCTTAGTTCTGTTATTAACTCCTGACGGCCAACCCCCCACATGTCCAGCTGAGTTCCATCATCAAGCTTTTTGAACTTTGGACCGGCGTAATCTGCAAAGACCTCGCGAAAATCAACATTTAAGTAATCAAGCAATCCAAAGTAGTCCTTTTTGTAGTGCTTACATACCACATCAGCAATGGCATCAGTTGCTCTAAAGTTTATGGGACATCTGTCAGGTTCCTGGTGATTGAGTGACATTAGAACTCTTTCTTTGGCATTCATTTTACTATCCTCCGCACAAAAGTCGATTTTTTTTGTCTGCTAATTATTTATTGAACATGATATTTGTACTGAAGTTGGTGCAGGTCTTCCATTTCATTAATAAGGCTCTTATAAACTCTCCGCCAAATGTGATAGAAATCTTCGTACATTTCATGGGTCTTTGCGTCAGGTTCGATTGTACCGGTAGTTTTGACAATGTCTTTCAGAGGATCGGTGGGGTTATCATAGAGATTCGCTCCGGTTGCTGCCAGGATAGCATCTCCCAGTGGAGCAGCTTCATCTATATTGGTAGTTTCCAGGGGAATATTGACTACATTGGCCGTAATTTGATTCCAGAATGGGCTTTTGGTCGGACCACCATTCAAAATCAGTTTATCTATTTTCACTCCTGCGCCTTTGGCAATTTTCACATTAGAATAAATATCAAAGGCGACCCCTTCGATAACAGCCCTGATCATGTGGGCACGAGTGGTACTAAGTGTGACACCGAAAAAAACACCTTTGGAAGTTGAGTTCCAGTTTGGAGATAATGTGTTCCCCAGGTACGGCAGATATAAAAGACCGTCCGCACCGGGCTTGGTCTTATCTGCCTGCATAGTCAGCAGGGAGAACTCGCTTAAACCGGTTTGATTTGCCATTGCTCTCTCATTGGACCCAAAGTTGTCGGCAAACCACTTAAGTGAAGCTCCGGTAAATGCCATTGGTGCATCAAACATAGTTAAACCCGGTAAAACGTGCGGCCATTTTAATATTCTATACTCTTCCACCCTCTGTTGGGTAGGGATCATAATGCCAATGTTAGAGCCTGTGCCCATAGAGTAAAAGGCTTGTCCGGCAGCAGTAACTCCGCTTCCCAGCGCTGCCGAACTGATATCTGTGCCACCGGCAACAACTTTGGTTCCCTGTTTTAGCCCGGTTTCAGCTGCAGCCTCAGCAGTTACTGCCCCGACAACCTCGTGAGAACGGTGAATCCTGGGGTATTTCTCAATGGGAATGCCGATAGCATTAGCTATCTCCGGATTCCATCTCTCATTTTGATAATCATATGGGTAAAATAATCCGGCATCACCGGTATTGATGGTAAATTCTCTTGATAACCTGTATGTACAGTAGCCGGCGGGAGATAAATATTTGTAGGTTTTTTCAAAAAGCTCGGGTTCGTGTTTTTTCATCCAAAGAGCTTTTGGTTCAATAAACCAGGGAGCAATCCTGTTTCCGTTATTATAATTAATCTTGTCCTCGCCAACTTTTTCGCGAATCTCCTGGCACTCGGCTTCAGACCTGGCATCCATCCATATCATCCCGGGACGTACGGGTCTGCCGTCCTGACTGATTGGTAATGTAACTCCAACTAAACCAGACAGGCCAACGGCAGCTATATCATCCGCAGAAAGACCCTGCTGAAGGCACTGTTTAATTGCTGATACCACTGCCTGCCAATAGTTGTCTCCTTCCTGCTCGGCATAGCCGGGTTTCGGAATGAACAATGGGTGTGGCTGAAAACCTGAAGCAATTACTTTACCTGTATTTGTGTCAAGAATACAGGCTTTTACATTGGTTGTCCCGATATCAATTCCCAAAGTTAAATGTCCACTCAATCTAACAACCTCCTTTGATATTTTGTCGTTCTTTTATGTACACGAAAACTACAACCCCGGACTCCTTTGGATATAATGGTTTGGTGCCAACAACCCATTCGCTCTCAAAAAGTAACCGGGGTTTGTATACAATCACAAGTTCAATATCAGGATGCCGATAGTCAGCTCTATAAGTATTTTAAGATTACAACAGTTTCTCAGCAATACTCGTATCCGTAATCAGTGTGTTAATCACACCGGCTTTAAGAGCAGCTCTTGTGGCATCGATCTTTTTTTCTCCATTACAGATTGCTATAGTATTTCTTATTTTTTTCAGCGACTCTAACGTAACATTAATAATCCGGTCTTGAATTTTGTTTGATACCAAATTTCCATTAGCATCAATGAAATTGGAATTGATATCACCGACAATATTCAAACTGCTTAGGTATTCGATATCTTCAGCCATAATATCTCTTGTCTTATATATCGTTATATCAGGTCCTATGTAACCAATAGGAACTATAACTAAATCTATTTTTTCAAACTGATCAACAATGGTTTTAATAATGCTTTCCTGCAAAAATACCTCTTTACTGGCGTGACTATCTATGATAGCAGGACAATTCAGGATATATCCGGATGCACCCAGTTTGCCGGCAAGTAAAGAAACAATGGAGTTAGCATGAATATCATCATTGTCGTAAACCAGGCCGGATCCGCCAATTACCGGAAACACTTTCATATCGTATTTCTTTGTTAACTTCATTCTTTCTACTGTGCCTTTAATAGTTTGCCCCCATCCTACCCCGATGCTCATACCCTTATTAAAGTCTCTGTCTATAATAGAAGCCAGTGCATCTGCAAAGCCATTATATATGATTTCCATGGAATCAGATGTGGGAATGATAATACATTGTTTTATGCCAAAATGTTTCTCAATTTTTATTTCAAGGTCACTGAAATCCTGAAAGGGGGCACGTAATTCAATTTTCACAATCCCTTGCTCGCGGGCCTTCAGCAATAATCTATAGACCTTAACCCGAGAAATGTTAAGGTAATTTGCGATTTCCTGTTGACTCATATTTTCCTGGTAGTATAACCTGGCCACTTTTAATAAATAATCCAAATCACTCACCAACATAATCTTATTTTTGGTCCGGCGAAGTGTGCATTTGCACACTCACGTGCATATGCACACCTTATGTGCATAAGTATACTACTTAATGCAACAACTGTCAATTATTGATATTATACGAATTTTGTGATATAAATATAATGTTATCGGTATTTCAGATTGACCGAAGACCACTTATTTCATTAATAAAATAGGAATGATTGCTTTGAAAACCAGGGTCAAATTTAATAACGCTTTACTGAAAAGCAGAATTGTGCCGGCCATCAAACATCCGGAGGACCTCGCCGAGGTACTGAACATGCCCTGGGTTTCTGTTATTATTTTACTCGGTGGGGATATTAACGACCTGGAAGAAATTTTAAAAGTTCGCCGCAGGTATCCGGAGAAATTTTTGCTGGCCCATATTGATTTAATAAGTGGGGTCGGAAAAGACAATTCTGGGGTCCGTTACCTGAAACGGATGGGTCTCGAGGGAATTGTATCAGTAAAATGGCAGCTGCTGCGTTATGGCAAAGAAAATAAAATGATAACAGTTCAGCGCTTGTTCCTGGTTGATTCGGAGTCGATTCGCACAGGCCTGAAGGTTATTAGGCAAATTTCCCCTGATGCCATAGAAGTTATGCCGGCGACTGTACCTAAGTTTGCGATTGATGAATTGCGAAACGCAGCGGACTTTAACATTCTGGGTGGTGGATTACTGCGCACAGAAGAGGATGTTCACCAGGCGCTTGGCAACGGGCTGACGGCCGTAACAACGAGCCGGAGGAACTTGTGGAATCTGCGTTTGACATAAAATGAATCAGGGCTTATAATGGTGGCAACACAAGCGCATAACAACTTGATAATTTGGGCTCAGAGAATAAGAGAAGCCATTAGTGGACCGTTTTGAGCGGTTCCACTAATGGCATTTTTAATTTGAAATAATTTGAGTATAATACAGCATTTGCAGAATGCAGGGACCACTATACGAGGAGGGGTCAAAGTGAAAGAATCAAAAGTCGTGATAATCGGGGGAGGCGCCACCGGGGTCGGCATCTTACGAGATTTAAGTATGAGAGGTATTTCGGCTCTGCTGTTGGAACAAGGAGACCTCGCCCACGGGACCAGCTCACGTTTTCATGGGTTATTACACAGTGGCGCACGTTATGCAGTTAAAGACCCTGGGTCGGCCGCGGAATGTATTGATGAAAATCTTATTTTAAAACAAATTGCCCCTCACTGCATTTCCGACACCGGGGGTTGGTTTGTCCAAACACGGGATGACTCTCCTGAATATGTCGAGCAATGGACTAAGGCTTGTGCCAATGCGCATATTCCCATAAGTGAGATTTCACCCTCTGAAGCGTGCCGGAAAGAACCACTAATGAGCAAAGATGTGCTCAGAGTCTTCGAAGTGCCTGATGCAACCGTAGACGGCTTCAAGATTGTCTGGGCCAATGCCAAATCCGCAAAACGTTATGGCGGGCAATTTAAAACCTATCATCAGGCAAAACGACTGATTATGGAAAACAATCGGGTTGTAGGTGTGTCAACCAAAAACCTTTTAACCGGTGAAGAGTTTATGGTGAGCTGTGACATTGTGGTCAACGCTTCCGGCGCATGGGCATCTCATGTCACCGGGTCGATCGGAATCCCTTTGGATGTTATCTGTGATAAGGGGACCCTGCTGGCCTTTAACCAGCGGCTTTTTCAGCGCGTGATTAATCGCCTGCGTCCCTCCGGTGACGGGGATATCTTTGTTCCCCATGAAACCATAACTATTTTGGGCACCACTTCCGAATTCGTGGATTCTCCTGAAGAAAACGATCCACAGGAAGAAGAAGTCAATAAACTCCTCGAAATAGGCAGACATGTGCTGCCAGGCATCATGAAAAACCGCGTTATCCGGGCCTTTTCCGGTATCAGACCACTCCACCGTGAAGACCACGATGTCCCGGGCGTAAATAAGGAAGAAGGGCGGAATGTCAGCCGGTCCTTCGCCTTGATTGACCACGAGCTTCAGGATGGTATCCAAGGGTTGATAAGTATTGTCGGAGGGAAATTTACCACCTATCGTCTGATGGCTGAGAAGGTTTCGGACCGGGTGGCTGAAAAGCTTGGCAGCATGACCCCCTGCCGTACGGCCACGGAAGACCTGCTGCCCGTAATTCCGGAACACTTACATAAAAAAGCAGCCCAGTTGCTGCCCTATGCTCCTGTGGAAAAAATGCTGGAACGGCTTCAGGAAGATGCGGAGAGTGTATTGACAGAGATTCAGCGAGATCCGCGTAAAGGGCAGATGCTCTGCGAGTGTGAAATGGTTAGTGCAGCTGAGGTTGAAAAGGCAGCTTCAGATGAGGATACTCACCATTTGGCGGACATTCGGCGTAAGACACGGTTAGGTATGGGTACCTGTCAGGGAGCCTTTTGCACGTATAGAGCGCTGCCTCTGTTATGGGATAAAAAAGAAAAATATGATGCCCTCCAGGACGAGTTAAGGAATTTTTTAAATCAACGCTGGAAGGGAATTCGTCCGGTCCTGTGGGGGCAGCAGCTGCGCGAAACGGAGTTAACACGAGCCATATATGCCAGTATACTGCAAGTCAGAGAAAACTAAGCTGTCTGTAAGGAGGAACTTACTATGTGGGATGGCATTATCATCGGCGGAGGATTAGCGGGCCTCATCGCAGGTATCCGGGCATCAGAACGAGGTAAACATGTTTTGATTATCTCCGAAGGGGCAGGGAGCCTGACCTACAGTTCAGGCGCCTTGAATTTCGGAGATGTTGTACAGTTACGAAGCCGTGAAAACCACCCTTATGCTTTGATTGAAGAAAACGTGATCCAGGCCGGAATGGACTACTTTCAAAAACTTTTTCCGGATTATCAGGGTGTGTGTGGAAGGACTCAAACCTTGTTCACACCCTTGGGCTCCCCCCGAACAGCAAATATAATACCAAGTGGGCAAAACGCAGCGGTCCTGCAGGATGCGAAAAGGATTGTGCTCATGGCCCCGGAGGGAATGAAGGATTTTTTTTCCAAAATTATCAAAACCAATCTGAAAATTTGCTATCCACAATGTATTGTGGACATCTATCCGTTCCGCATCAGTGCGTTTGAAGCCTGGCACGCCATTGGAAAACCGGTAACGGGAATGGAATATGCAAGATATTGGCAGTCAGGACCGGGGATTGCAGAGTTGAAAAGGGTGCTGGCCGGCGTGACCATAACTTGCAGTGAAACAGTTGTCCTGTTCCCCGGGCTCGCAACTGCATTTTCTGAGCCTCTGAAGGAAGTATTGTCTGAAACACCGTTTCCTGTAATTGAAATGACCTCATTTCCCCCTTCTGCCGGCGGGCATAATCTTTACAATGCCTTGAAACAAAAGTTTAAGTCACTGGGCGGAGAATTACTGATGGGGACCGGTGTGCAGAGAATTGAGTTACAGGAGAAAGAATGCCGCAAAGCCATTGTCAGTAGTAAAGGCAGGCCCACGGCTTTTGCCGCACATTCCTTTATCCTGGCCACCGGAGGAATTCTTGGCGGTGGCATTGAGGTAACAGCTGAGGCCGCTCAAGAAACGTTATTAGGTCTCCCCCTCTATGTTCCTGCGGAATGGACAAAAAGCGAGTTTCTGGGAGAGCAGCCATATGCGCACACCGGCATTGAGGCAGACAGTGACCTTCGCCCTGTAGACCCGGGTACTAAAGAGGTTCTCTTTGAAAATCTTCGGGTTGCCGGCCGTATGCTGGCCCATTGGGACCCATGGACCGATAACTGTGGCGGAGGGGTTTCCCTCACTTCGGGGTGGTATGCCGGAGAAAAGCTCTAGAAAGGGGGCATTATCAATGAGTTTTGAACAGGACAAGGCAGAAATTCTGGATGCCTGTATCAAGTGCAGCGCGTGTACGGCTATGTGCCCTGTCGCTGCTGTAAATCCCTTGTTCCCGGGACCAAAAATCCTCGGACCGGATGCCGAGCGTTTTCGGCTTGAGGGTTTACAGATAGGAACAACACTGTCGTACTATTGTTCGAAATGTAAAACCTGTGAAATCACCTGCCCATCAGGAGTAAAAATCACCGAAATGATTACCAGGGCTCAGGAAGATGCAAAAATGTCCGAAGGCGGAAAAACCCTGCAATTCAGCATCCGGGATTACCTCTTTGGTCGGGCTGAATATCTGGGCAAACTGGCGACCGTTCTTCCCGGCTTGACTAACGTATTGCTTAAAGCGCCGCTGTTTCGGCAAATATTGGAACAAACGCTGGGTATTTGCAGTGAAGCGCCGCTTCCTGCCTATCATACAAAGTTTGAAACAGCTGAAAAAGACCGGAAGAGCAAGAAACAGGTTGTATATTTTCCCGGTTGTTTTGTCACATATAATGACCCCCTCACAGGTCAAGCCATCGTAAAGGTATTGAAACACAATGGATATGAAGTGATTGTTCCTCCTTTTCATTGTTGTGGAACTCCTCTTGAAGGCAACGGATATCTGCGCGAAGCGCAAGAAACCGCGAAAAAAAACCTGGCTCTGATGGAGCCATATATGCGTGCCGGCATCCCCTTAATCACCGGATGTACCAGCTGCGGTTTAGCGTTAAGAGAATATCCCGGGCTCGCAGAATCTGCGTCTGAACTGCAAGCCTACGATTTGTTTGAATTTCTTTGGGAACTTCAGGAGCGAAATGAATTCAGGAAAGATTTTAAGGATATTCAGGTATCCCTGGGGTACCACAGCTCCTGCCATCTGAAGGCTCAAGGCATCGGGACTCCATCCGTTCGCCTTTTGAGGTTGATTCCGGGGGTGCAGGTGACCGACCTTGATCAGGGATGCTGCGGATTGTCCGGGAGCTATGGTTTTAAAAAAGAAAAATACCATACGGCCATGCAAATTGGGAAACCGCTGTTTAATCGGGTCCGGCAGGGCGCTGCCAATAGTGAATTTCAATCCGTAATCACCGAATGCGGGGGGTGCCAGGTTCAGATTCGCCACGGTTCAGGAATAGAAACCGTTCATCCTGTATGGGTGCTGATGCAAGCCTATGGCTTTTTTCAACTGTTGTCTTCAGGTCGCCACGCAAGTTCAGAATTGGTTTAGCAGCAGCCGCTGTTGTTACAACACCCAGAATTTCCTGCCGGCGCTTTCTTTACTTCTTCTATGCCCAGTACCTTTAATGCTGCCTGACGGATGGCCTTTGCAGGTATGTCTTCATACTTATTGCCCTCATATATTACCGTTCTGCAGTAGGTATCAGTCCCCAGCAAATCTGTACAGGAATCGCAGTAGTTCTCTGATACCTTGATATCCAGAATATCTTTCACTTCACAGCAGCTAAGCAGCACAGCTTTTAATTTTTTTCGGGCTCGCTGGACCCTGGTTTTGCTTCCCGAATTGCTTAATCCCCACTTGCGGCCTAATATGCTTTGCTTCTCACCGTAATAATCGCTTTCAATAATGGCTTCTTTATACTTCTCAGGCAGATATTCAAGGAGCTTTAGCAAACATTCCGCCGTTTCTTTATTATAATTCTCCTGTTCATGTATAACTGGGACGGATATTTCGTCGATATCTTCTATCAAGGTATACTTATTTGCTCTTCTGAAATAGTCCATTATAAGATTGTAAGTTATTCGATACAACCATGCTTCGACATTATTTATATCTTTAATTCTATTTACATTTTTTTGCATACGAATGCCGACTTCCTGAAGTATATCATCTGCTTCATGGTTATCCGGCACATGTTTCATTATATAGGTTTTGAGCTTGGAACTATAAATGGCCCATAATTCTTCCGGACTCAAAAATATCACCTTCCTAAGAAATCAGTAGCCCCCACGGCAGCCAAACAGAGTTCCACCGCCCCCTCGGCCGTTACTGCAAAAATATCCGCACCCGCCTCAACTACAAATTCAGGCGTTACCGCCCAGCCTCCCAGCATGATTTTAAGGTCCTGCCTGAGACCCTGCTGCTTTAAAAGGTCAACAGTCTTCACTACGAGAGGTAAAGACTCTCTGGTATATACTGCCAAAGCAAGGATATCCGGTCTTTCGAGACGAACATGCTGTGAAAATGTTTCGGGAGGTACATCTGTCCCCAGGTCAATTACCTCGAAACCAGATGCAATGAATAGAATTCTCAGTATCAGCTTACCGAAATCTATCAGGTTACCCTGTACAGAGCCAATCATTAAACGGCCTCTGACTGCTCCTTTTAGTTCATCTCGCAATTTTGGAATTAATTCGTTAAGCAATAACTGAATTAATTCAAATTTTGCCAGTATTTCTGCCATGCATACTTCATCATTTCCATAACTTCGGGCTATCTCGCACGCTGCAGGATATAAACCATGTTCAATCAAAGCTGATACAGGAACTCCTTCTGCCAATCCCGTTTCAGTAATCCTGAATGCTTCCTCCTGCTCACCAGACACAACTGCATCCCTTAGCTCCCTCATATACTTTACCCCATTTTGCTCAACCCCATTTTTATAATTTTTTTCATGCAGTCCATACAAAATACATCCCGATCACAATTAATACCACACCCGCAGCTTTTTCAAAGATTCCTGACCACCGTGTCAGCCCGGGAAGCCCCTTGGCAAAACCGGTAAAGGTTCCTGCTATGATAACAGGTACTCCCCTGCCCAGCCCATACAAAAACAGGAGTACCGCTCCGTATGCTATTTCCCCTTTGCTCATTACCAGAGACAGGATTGCAAACAGTATCGGGGTGGCGCACTGGGAACCGGCTAAACCAATAACAAGGCCCATAAAGAATGCCGCCCAAATCCCCCTGTGCTGCGGCCGGCGCAAAATCCGCACTCCATAATTTGGCAGGTTAAAGTTTATCAGCCCGACCATTTTCATCCCTACCAATATACTTACCGCAGCCGCAATATAAATCAAAACAGACCTGGAAATACCGAAAAACCCGCCGATAACTGCAGCGATCACGCCGAGCAGGGCAAAAGTAGTTGATGTCCCCAGGGTGAAAAACAATGATAACCAGAAACTCCTTGCCTTGGACACATCTGCTGTCCCGCCCACATATGCCATAAGGACAGGAATCATGGACATGTTGCATGGACCTATGCTTGTAACTATCCCTCCGGCAAAAACCAGGATAACTGCCAGTATAGAGTAACCGGTCAGGACCTGAGAAAGGTAACGGGCAACTACGTCTTCCATTCTATTCCTCCACCGCCAGGGCCTTTAGTTTAGCCCGCATGTCATCCACCTGAATGACACCGACATAATCAAAAGTATTATTCCCGGCAGAATCAAGAATGTACGTTGTGGGGATATACTGTATTTTATATTCAGCACACAGGTCCTGCTCAGCCGGGTTATTTACATTGATGTCAATAAAGATTACTTTTCCTTCGAATTCAGGTTTTAGTGTGTTAAACACTTTTTCCATCTCTATACAAGACTGACAGGTCTTTGAATGAAACAGAAGCCAGGCAGGCTTACCGTCTTGTCCGGCCTGCCGGATCAGTTTTGCTGACTGGGAAACTGCCCCATTTGAGGTATACTCATCCGACCCGGGATTTGTTCTGATTCCCTTGGCAGCCAGCAGGGCAGCCAGTGCAGCTACCAGTAAAATTAGAACAACTGCTTTCAATTTCAATTTTCGCCCTCCGTTCACCTCTATTGATAGTATATTAGTATTTTCTAATATTAGTATAATACGAAATTTTAAAATGGTAAACCTTTTTTTAACATGTTTTTTCAAATAAGTTAAAAATATCAGCAAGGTTTTCAAAGGATTGCAATAGCGAAAAGTGTGCTCCATGTTTTCATATACAACAAAAAATGTGGTATAATTTAAAAGGTCAATTTCAAATGTGGTACAATTTATGAGATCAATTTCGATTAGGAAGGGAACAAATGCATAATTATAAAAACAATCTTACATCAGAAGTCTCCACCAGACGTACTTTTGCTATCATTTCACACCCCGATGCCGGAAAAACGACCCTGACAGAAAAACTTCTTTTGTTTGGCGGGGCCATCCGGTTAGCCGGTACTGTTAAAGGCAGAAAATCAGAAAAACACGCAACTTCAGACTGGATGAAAATTGAACAGCAGCGCGGTATTTCTGTTACTTCCAGTGTCATGCAGTTTTCTTACCATGGTTTAAAGATAAATATTTTAGATACTCCCGGTCACCAGGACTTCAGTGAGGACACCTACCGTACCCTGAATGCCGCTGACAGTGCAGTTATGCTGATAGATGCCGCCAAAGGGGTGGAGTCCCAGACAATAAAACTGTTTGAAGTATGCCGGATCAGGTCTATCCCCATTTTTACCTTCATAAACAAAATGGACCGGTATGGCAAAGACCCCCTGGAACTTTTGGAGGAAATTGAACAGGTGCTAGGGGTACGTTCCTGTCCTATGAACTGGCCCATAGGCATGGGAAGAGATTTCCAGGGGATCTATGACAGACAAAAAAACAGGTTGGAACTCTTTAATCAACGGGGTGTAAGGAAATTTATTCCCTGTGATGCAGGAATTGAAGACCCTGTTCTCAATACGGTAATCGATAAAACTCTTTACAGTAAACTTCATGAGCATATTTCCTTATTGGACATCGCCGGAGATCCTTTTGACCGGCAGCAAATCCGAAATGGACAGCTGACTCCTGTTTTTTTCGGGAGCGCTATTACCAATTTCGGTGTACAGACTTTTCTTGATGACTTCCTGGACCTGGCGCCGTCCCCCACGCCCAGAAAAAGCAACATTGGTTTTATCGACCCGGCGGAAACGCAGTTCTCCGGTTTTGTTTTTAAAATTCAGGCCAATATGAACCCGGCCCACCGGGACCGCATCGCCTTTCTCCGTATTTGCTCAGGTAAGTTTAGCCGCGGCATGATGGCAAACCATGTCAGGACGGGCAAAAAAATAAGGCTTTCACAGCCACAGCAATTTCTAGCCCAGGGGCGGAATATTATAGATGAAGCTTATCCCGGTGACATTATCGGAATATTTGATCCGGGAAGTTTTCAGATTGGGGACACCCTTTGTGAAGAAGGATCTTTTCAGTATCAAAGGCTCCCCCGTTTCTCTCCCGAACATTTTGCTATGGTCACAGTAAAGGATGCTATGAAACACAAACAATTCCAAAAAGGAATTAACCAATTGGCTGAAGAAGGCGCTGTCCAGGTATTCCGGACCTTCAGGGACAGAACGGAAGACATCATTTTGGGAGTGGTAGGAAAACTTCAGTTTGAAGTTTTTGAATACCGGCTTAAAGCAGAATACGGGGCCGATATTGTACTACAGCATCTCCGCTTCAACATTGCCAGGTGGGTAAAAAGTGACCACCCGGAAGACATCCGACAACTACACAGCAGTTCCAGCCCTTGTGTAAAGGACCACAACGGTGATACTGTGGTACTTTACGAAAATGATTTTGCCCTCCGCTGGGCGACAGAAAAAAATCCCCGCGTTCGTTTCTGTAAACCCCATGAACTGTCCGACGATTAACCGGCTATATCCCAGCCGGTTTTTTTATAGCTGACAGACTGCTACCATCAGGTAATATTTTTTACCGGGCACAGGTTCTTCTATAGTCTCATCTAACTGATGGTACATCCGGACTTCTCTAAAAGGACTAAGAAGGAGGGTGAACTCCTCCTCTGTATACTGGTGGACATGATAGGGATTGCTGCATTCAATCCCCCGGCCGCGGCCGAAGGGTGTTGAAATAACGGCAATCCCTCCCGGTTTCAACGATGTGATAATGTTTTCGATGAAGTTATAGTCTTCTTCCAGGTGCTCTATGGTTTCAAAACTCACTATGCTGTCAAACAAGCCAAGTTGAGAATAAAGGCTGGGGTCGCAGGCATCCCCTGCAACAAAACCGGCTTTGGGGTGTGAATAGTTTTTCCGGGCATATTCAAGGGTCTCTCTGTCAATATCAACTCCCACATATTCCGTAATCACCCGCCGGTTGGAATCTGCCAGAAAAATCGGGACAGCGTAGCCCACCCCGCATGACAGGTCAAGGACTCTTCCCCTGATAAAATCTTTTGCAAACCTATACCTGGCAATGTGTTCCCTTAATATCCCGTTTCGGGGATTCATAACCTTTGGAATTACCCTTTCATCTGTCAGTCTCAATTCTGTCAATTTTCCTCCCCCCTGTTGACCTCCATAATTATCGGTAAAATAAGCGGCTTTCTTTTTGTCTCGGAATACATTACATTACTTAATGTTTTCCGGATCTGTTCCTTAATTTTAGACCATTCCCTGATATTTGATTTTTCACAGGTTTTCACCGTACGATCCAATTCATGTTTCATCTTAGCCAGCAGTACCTCAGACTCGCGGACATAGACGAACCCGCGTGAGACTATATCGGGTCCTGATAACAGCGCCCCTGTGGTCTTGTCAATAGTCAGCACGGCAACCACAACTCCATCTTCAGCCAAGTGCCTCCTGTCACGTAAAACAATATTACCAACATCACCTACCCCCAAGCCGTCAATCATTATGCTGCCGGCATGGACTTTACCCTGCAAGCTGAATCTTCCCCGGCGAAAATTATTTCGGTCGCCAATAGCACTGATGATAACATTTTCTTCAGGAATCCCCAATTCAAAAGCTGTTTTTCTGAACTTTACCAGGTGCCTGTACTCCCCATGAAATGGCATAGCATATTGCGGTTTCACCATATTTATCAAGGTCTTAATTTCCTCCCTGGCAGCATGTCCGGATACATGTACAGAGGCAATATCCCTGTAGACCACGCGGGCGCCCCCTTTGAAGAGGTTGTTAATTGTCCGGTAGACATGCTTGGCATTGCCTGGGATAGGTGTTGCCGAAACAATTACCGTATCTCCCGGTTCAAGCACAATCTGCCTGTGGCTGCCTTCGGCAATTCGTGTCAGGGCCGCCATCGGTTCCCCCTGGCTGCCGGTAGTTATAATTACAATTCGGTGCGGGGCATACTTATTTATCTGATCAATATCTATCATTATTGAATCCGGACAGGATAAATAATCTAATTCCCTGGCCGCCTCAACCACGTTTACCATACTCCTGCCCACTACGGCAATCTTACGATCATGTTCCACCGCGGCATTTACCACCTGCTGTATCCTGTGAACGTTTGAGGCAAATGTTGCTACAATTATCCGTCCTTCTGCCCTCTCAAACTCTTTCGCAAATGTCTCTCCGACAACTTTTTCAGAAGGTGTAAAGCCTTCATTTTCCACCCCGGTGCTGTCACACATTAATACCAGCACCCCCCTGGCGCCATACGAAGTCAATTTGTGCAGTTCGGTTACCCTGCCGTCAATTGGCGTATGATCCAGTTTAAAATCTCCGGAATGCACTACCAGTCCCTCAGGGGTATCAATTGCCAGTCCGACTCCATCGGGAATACTGTGGTTAATCCGGAAAAATTCAACCTTAAACACTCCTGTATTGATAACATCATCAGGATTGATTTCGATCAGATTTGCGTCATTAACCATACCATGCTCTGTCAGCCTTTTTTTAATCAGGCCAATGGTAAGCCTGGTACCATATACAGGTACATCGATATCTTTGAGGACATAAGGTAAAGCACCGATGTGGTCTTCATGACCATGGGTAATGAAAATCCCCCTTACCCGGTCCTTGTTTTCCACCAGATACCTGATATCCTGGATTACCAGGTCTATGCCATACAATTCCTCACCAGGGAAAGCAACACCGGCATCAACTACTATGATATCTTCACCATACTCAAAGACCATCATGTTTTTCCCGATTTCCCCCACCCCTCCGAGGGGTATAATACTTAAACCACTGTTGTTTTTTTTCAATTTAGTTCCACTCCTGCGTTTTACTTTCAAATTTTTTCGCCCCGTTTCAGTCTTTCTATAAATCCATCCAGGTCATCCCTCTTTACCCGCCAATGCCGGCCAATTTTGAAGGCTGGAATGCTCCCATCCTGTACCAGCTTATATGTGGTCATTTCACTTATCTGAAAATACTCGGCCACCTGGTTAATTGTCATAATATCCGGATAATCTGTTTTACTTTTAAACCCTTTGTCTCCATAATCTTTTGACATCCATATCACTCTTTTCAATCCATTTATAATCTTTTATAGTTATTTATAGTTATTTATAACTATTTAATTTTTATTTAAAATAAATTATACCAAATATTATTCCCTTGCACAATACATCAGAAAACTATTTTTGCAATTCAGCAATCTCCTCAAAAACAACCGCAATATGTTTATAGCATTTACAATTTCCTAAATACTACAATTATATCAAGTGTGTATTTGGATTTTCCAGAGAGTATAAGGGAGGCAATATGATGGGAATAATCCGTCCAAAAGGTAAAATGGCCATTTGTTTCGGATTTATTACAATAAGCTGAGGCAGGACCAATGTCCTGCCTCAGGCCGCTGACAAAGTCAGCAATTTTAAGCTTAAAATATATGGGGTTTGTCAATATCCCCATACCTGAACCCTGTTATTGCCCTGATCGGCGATATATATTTTGTCGTCATCATCTATAAATATTCCCACCGGTATATTGAAAGTAGTCTTCCTGTCCGGGTCCGCTGCGAAACCCGCCAGGCTGTTGCCGTCTCCATCAAATACCCGAATTACGTTTGACAGAGTATCAGCCACATAAATTCGGCCTTTAGAGTCAACTGCCAGTCCTTTGGCCATACTCAGGGCCTGCCGGGGCCCACCGTCAAATACTTTCCTGGTTTCTCCGCTGGGGCTGAGAAGTTTAACATTATAGTTGCCCCCGTCAGCAACCCATATGGAACCATTACCGGTTACCGCAAGGCCTTGGGGGGACCCCAGGGAAACCTGCCTGGACTTGATGGTTTTAACCAGGCTGCCATTATCATCATAAACCAGAATTTGTTTACCGGCCATATCTGTTAAGTACACAGTCTTGTCAGGGGTTATAAAAATCTGGGCCGGCTGGATGCCCAGCTCGGGACCAAGCCAGGTTTTTTTATAGTCTCCTGATGCGGAGTATTCGTACAGGGCCCCTGCACCGGAGTCGGCAATAAGAACCCGGTTTCCCAGCAATCCGATTCCATAAGGGTAAGAAAGAGGTTGTCCGGACTTGGGCCCGCCGATTTCGTGAAGAAACCGGCCTTTTGAGGTAAATACCGCCACCCGGCGGTTGCCGCTGTCAGCAACAAAGATCCGGCCTTGTTTATCTATAGCGGCATATACCGGCTCTTTGAGGCCGTTTGCCCCATCTCCCCCGGTTATTTCATACAGAAACCGGGGTCCGGCCGCCTTCTCACTCCCGCCGTCACCGGTAAAAACCATGACTGCCGCAATCCCCGCTGTAGCCACAATAAAAACAACAATTAACAAGTGCTTAACTTTCATATATGTAAACCACATCCTTAACAGACTTTGAATCAGAGCCTGCCGGTTTTCGCAAACAGACGCAGCATCCGGTCTACATACTGAATATTCTAGATAAATCCAGGAGTTCCTCCATTTTTTAGTGGCAGCTTTTCTGGCATGACCATTGGGCGCCATGGTATCAGTCAGTTGGCCGACCGCCAGGTCCAGAACATTGGCGTTTACAGGAACACTGAAAAGCTGTGCCAGCATATTGTTAACAAAGGTATATGCCTCCTATTTCAGGCAATACTCTCCTGGTGTTTGGTATCCAAGTTTTTCAACTCTTTATATAACCAGATTCCGGTTAAAATTGATGAAGCTAAATCCGCCAGCGGTCCGGCCATGAGCACCCCATCCAAGGCAAAAAACCTGGGGAGAATCAGTAAGGCCGGAATCAGAACCAACACCTGTCTGGAGAGACTTAAAAATGCGGAGTGTTTGGGTTTGCCCACTGCCTGAAAATAGTTGGCCGATATAATCTGGAACCCAATAATGGGCAGGAAAATGAAAAATACCCTCAAAGCATGTGCCCCAAACTTAATAAGTTCCTGGTCCTCCCGGTTAAACATGGCCACAAGCTGTTCCGGTATCAGCCTGGTAACCAGAAAACCGATACAAACAATTATGGTGGCCACCATTATCCCCTGCTTTAAAGCCTCTTTAACCCGGTCAAACTTTTGGGCGCCATAGTTATATCCGATTATCGGCTGTACCCCCTGGCTGATTCCAATAACAGGCATCAACAGCACCATCATAACACTCATCACAACTCCCATGCCTGATACAGCAAGGTCCCCGCCATAAGTGAATAAACTTCTGTTCATAATCACACCCAAAACCCCGGCCGCAATTTGCATGACAAAAGGCGGCGCCCCCAGGGCCATAATCTGCCCTACCGTTGGCAGCTTTATTTTCAGATTTTTTAACCTTAGTTTCAACTGGCTCCTGCCGCCCAGGAAATAATAGAGCACCCATGCCGCAGACACTGCCTGGGATAAGATAGTGGCATATGCCGCCCCACTCATTCCCCACTTGAACACAAACAAAAATATCGGGTCCAGGATTGTATTTAAAGCAGCGCCCAGCAACATGGTGTACATAGCTATCCGGGGATTTCCCTCGGCACGGATAAAGTTATTCATCCCAAAACCTATTGACGAAAAAACGGTTCCCCATAAGATAATCCTCATATAATCCCTGGCAAAGGGCAGCACCGCTCCACTGGCCCCAAAAGCAGTTAAAATGGGGGTGATAAACAGCAGACCCACAGCGGAGATTAGCACAGAAATAGCAATCAACAGGACCATGGCATTGCCCGCAATCAGTTCTGCCTCTTCTTTTTTCTGTTCACCCAGCCTGATTGAGATTAATGAGGTTGCCCCTATGCCGATGAGCATACCAAAAGCCATAATTACCATCATCACCGGGAAACCAATGGTGGTCCCGGCTATCCCCAGAGAACCTACCGCATTCCCGATAAAAATCCGGTCAACCAGATTATAGACAGCATTTACCATCATTCCTACTACTGCCGGAATGGAAAACTTCATTAAGAGCTTAGATACTTTTTCTTCGCCTAATTTGCGGGAATTGTCCACACTATTTCTCCTTCCTAAACCTTGCACCCGGAGCAGCTTCAACTTCCTGGCCCCGGTGAATAAATCTGAATGAACTATTCTATAATCTTAGCTAAGTGAACCTCCCTTATACTTTGTGTAGAGGGTGGGGGCTTCCGGCCAGCTCAGAATGCATGTCTCATTGGCATCTCGGTTTCAAGGCGCCTCACCTGACAGGTGTGAGTACATCATTCCGGTAGAGCCGGCAACTATATGCCAATTAGCATACTGTTTTTTGAAAGTGCTCTTTAGGCCAGGCGCAGGCAATCATTCCAAACCTGTGCTGATCCACGATTGCAGGCAAAAAGACGGTCGAGATATTTTTGGGATGTGTGGAACTTTATTTTTAAGGCTCTGATGATACTGAACACCCCCTCCTTAGTTGAGTTTTAACCTTATTTTACCACAAACAAGAGTTGAGGAGAACTGGCGTTCGGAAAATATTTAGAGACCGGCGATTCATCTGACCATCTAAAGAGGTGGAGTATTCTCGCCGCCAGGGCTAAATTTTCGTGTTTGCTATTTTTCGTGTTTTTCTTGTAGAATCCGTCTGTGACAGTGTATAATTACGGTATTAAACCCATTTTATGGTCCCCGGAGTCTAGTTTGAAAAGAGGTGAATTTATGGACCAACCTGATAACAAACAAATGGAAGATGTAAAAAAACTTGCCGGCAAGATTGCCACAGCATATGTTGAAGGCCTAAAAGAAATCGGTGGTGATATTACAAAAAGCTGGGTGTGTGGAGCTGTTTGCGGCGGAGGGTGCAGCGCCGGATGTGGGGGTGGATGTGTCGGCGGGTGTGCCATGGATGGGCCTATCCCGGTAGGTGACGTATATGCTGCCGGCGGTGCCGGAGGAGCTTCAGGAGGAGTCGCAACCGGGGTCGCAGAAGGTTACTAAATTCAAAACCCGGCTGCTAAATTTGCAGAGAACTGCGTGATAAGCGCTAATTAATATGAATCAGAGGAAGATGCCATTTGAAAAAAACACTTCGGGGACTTCATTTTAAAACTTTAAGTGGTATGGATTACTACTATGATGACTGTTCGGGGATGGTTTTTCCGTGCCCCGGCGGCCTGAAAAATACTCTTCTAAACATGGACTCCAACAACCTGGAGCGTTTAGAAACAACTCCACCTGAACAACTGGAGTATTGGGAACGTTTTATTCAAGAGCGGCGCCATATGTATGGAGCCTTTTGGGCTCCGGAGTCATTCCCCCCAATACCTGCCAAACCCGATCCGGCTATGTTGGCCCAGACCACGGCTCAGAATGGATTTCGCCAACTCATATTGACGGTTACGGGCAGCTGTAACCTGCAGTGCCGCTACTGCATCAATTCAACAGTTTATCCCTATTCGGAAACACTCCCTTCTGAAGCCATGTCACTGGAGGTTGCCAAAACGGCTGTTGATTATTACCTGGAAAACCTGACCCGGATTCGCCTTGCCGATCCCTGCAGAACCGGAGTTATAACCTTTTACGGCGGGGAACCACTGCTGCGTTTCCCCCTAATAGAAGAAGTAGTCCGATATGTCCGTGAAAAAAAAGTGGCCAACGTTCTGTACACCATTAGTACTAATGGCCTTTTATTGGATGACCATGTCTCAGATTTCCTGGCTGCCAATAAATTTGCCGTCTGGGTGAGCCTCGACGGTCCCGGGCAGCAGCATGACCGCAATCGTATCACTCCTGGAGGCAGGGGAAGTTTCTCCGAGGTATACGCCAATATTCAACGTTTTTGGAACAGGCACCCTGACTATCCCCTTCTGGGTTTCCTGGTAACCTATGACTGGCGCAGCGATATTGGTGAACTATGGCAGTTTTTCAAAAGTCATCAGGAGTTCAAAAGGTCTTTGTTTATGTTTAACCCTGTCGGGTCACATTTCACCGATTATTATAAACAGTTTTCCCAACAGGAAAGACTCGGTTTTTTTGAAAGTGTGGCCGCAATCAGGGAAAAGCTAACTGACCCTTTAAGAGAAAACGATAATGACCCCCTGATAAATTTTTTCATTTTATCGCCCTACCGCTTACATTTAATGCGAAAAATCTTAGGTCTGCCCGGCAGGCCTGAAGTCCCGGCGACCGGAACCTGCCTGCCCGGAGAAAAAATTTGTGTCCTCCCGGACGGAAGGCTGCAGCCCTGTGAAAGGGTGCCCGGCCTGGCCAATATCGGCACAGTGGAAACCGGACTTAACTTTGAAGTTATTGCCGACTTGGTTCATACGTATAATCGGGAGATTGCCGCCCGGTGTCGTGGATGCCAGATTATGCAGCTATGCAGAACCTGTTTCTCACACTTCTGGTCTGGAAAAGACTTCCGTAAACCTACCCCCTCCTTTTGTACAAACCAGGTCCAATGGACCCGGGAAATATTGACAGAGATTTACAGTCTCCTGGAAAAAGCCCCTGAGTACTATGAAGAAGTAATGAAAATATACCAGCGGCGGTACAGCCAAATGTTGTCCCTTAATTTTTGATACATCCTGTGGGAGGGTATTAATTTGACCAACAGAAAAAGACATTTTCGCCTGTTTCCTGAGGCTGTTTATGTCCCGGGACCCGTGGGTGGCGCCTTATATTTGCTTCTGCAGCAAAAAGTGTTTGCCCTTGATACTGTGCGCAGCCAGATACTTGCCGATACGGAACATAACTGCTCACTGGAGGAGGCCGCAGACCGTACAGGACTTTCTTTAGTGGAAACGGAAATTTTTTTTGATGCCTTAAATAAACTGGGGGCAGGCTGTTTTCTGGACCGGCCCTGTTTTGTGGAAAAAATCCGGCCCTTTAATCCCGTTGAAGATATTACCTTTTTCCGTCCAGCGCCAAGAATCGATATCCTGCATATTACCCTGACGGGACAATGCAGCCGGAACTGCAGCTTTTGTGTGCCCGGCCAATTGACTCCCCGGCTGCAGCCCTGTCTCGGATGCCACCGGGAATTGGCAGGCCGGGAACAGACACTGCCGCTCTCCGCCATTAAAAAGGCCCTGGAAGAAACAGCTCTGTTAGGCTGCCATTCCGTGGTCTTCCATGCCGGTGACCCTCATCTTACAGAGGAATTGCTTCCGGAATCGATACTTGCTGCTCAAAAGCTGAACTATTCCATGTTTGATCTCATCACCGGCACCCCGTTGGCAAAGGAATTTACCAAACGGTTGATAAAAATTAAAACCACTCCTGTCTTCCAGGTTTTCTCTGACCAGGAAGCGGTTCATGACCGGATCAGCGGCAAAAAAGGCAGTTGGGCACAACTGCTGCAAAATATTTCTTTCCTGAAGGAAAATAACTACCCCTTCAAACTGGTTTACCTGTTTACCGGGGAAGACCCTGACCCCTATGAAGTACTCAGCAACCTGAATAAACTCGGCGCTGGGTCCGTTTACAGTGACAGACTTATTAAAAGTTCACCCCCGGTCAGGGACTTTATTTATGGCGAAAATTATCTGATCCCACCCGATATAGGCAGGTATATTGCCAAACAAAAAAACCATACCTGCCTGCATGGCAAACTGGCCCTGAACTGTGATGGCAGATATTATCCCTGTCCGGCACTTTTGGACCATGAACTGGGTCATGTCCGGGAAACCACCGTTCAGGAGATATTTGCAGAGAAAAAAATTCAGCCACACTGGCTGAGACAAAGCAGCCAGGAGCAAGAGCCTTGTTCAAGATGTGAGTTTCGCTTTGCCTGCCACCGGTGTGAAGCGGTGCTGCCACAGTATCAGGATAAAGCTTTGATTTGTGGGAATAATGTGGAGGTTATAGCTAGGGGAGATGTGAGATAAGCCAACAGTGAGGTTGGTAAGAGAGATTACTACAGAGATGACTACAGATATAACCGCAACAACAAAAAGCATCCAAGAGTGTTAATAATATCAAGCTCATGTGTAAGTTTATCAATATCCAGCAGAGAACCAAAACCCTTCCTCCGGTTTATGTAGTCGGCCACGGGTGTAAGTTTATCAATATCCAGCAGAGAACCAAAACCTGGCGGGGAATGGCCAGGTTTCACTTGTTGTGTAAGTTTATCAATATCCATCAGAGAACCAAAACCATATGCTTCTGTGGATGATTTTTGGACGGGTGTAAGTTTATCAATATCCATCAGAGAACCAAAACTGAAGTATAAGGACAGTGACAAAACCATAAGTGTAAGTTTATCAATATCCATCAGAGAACCAAAACCTGCAAGGCGGCGATTCCCTATAACAACGAGTGTAAGTTTATCAATATCCATCAGAGAACCAAAACCCTTCCTCCGGTTTATGTAGTCGGCCACGGGTGTAAGTTTATCAATATCCAGCAGAGAACCAAAACGTAAAAACTACGCAGGTGAAGCAATTGCGGGTGTAAGTTTATCAATATCCATCAGAGAACCAAAACAAGCCGAGGTGGACAATGAGAAAAAAATAGTGTAAGTTTATCAATATCCATCAGAGAACCAAAACCATATGCTTCTGTGGATGATTTTTGGACGGGTGTAAGTTTATCAATATCCATCAGAGAACCAAAACTTATGGCTCTTCGGCCCGACCATACATTTTGTGTAAGTTTATCAATATCCATCAGAGAACCAAAACAAGAATGGAGCAATACTGGTAAATTCCTCCGTGTAAGTTTATCAATATCCATCAGAGAACCAAAACAGTTCATCCTGTGTCCATCCTTTTTCTTTCGTGTAAGTTTATCAATATCCATCAGAGAACCAAAACCTTTGAAGTATGACATTGATGTTCGCTTGAGTGTAAGTTTATCAATATCCATCAGAGAACCAAAACCTGATCTTCTTGACCTGCTGAAATTCTTTCGTGTAAGTTTATCAATATCCATCAGAGAACCAAAACATGCCGCATAACCGATAGGTGACAGGCCGAGTGTAAGTTTATCAATATCCATCAGAGAACCAAAACAGGTGTAAGTCATGCCTGAATTGTTTTCAGGTGTAAGTTTATCAATATCCATCAGAGAACCAAAACTTGGATTCCTCCCTTTAGTAGTTTGGGAGAGTGTAAGTTTATCAATATCCATCAGAGAACCAAAACTGAGCACCTTAAAGGCTTCATCCTGATTAGGTGTAAGTTTATCAATATCCATCAGAGAACCAAAACTGGTCACGGAGGACATCACGAACCGTGGGAGTGTAAGTTTATCAATATCCATCAGAGAACCAAAACTGTCTTTTGAGAAATAGCATAAAGGGACTGTGTAAGTTTATCAATATCCATCAGAGAACCAAAACAAAAATATGGTGGTGGAGGACATAAAGGTGGTGTAAGTTTATCAATATCCATCAGAGAACCAAAACTATGAGCATAAAGACTTGCCGTTACTCCTTGTGTAAGTTTATCAATATCCATCAGAGAACCAAAACATTTGGTTTAATGGTTTCCATAGGAAATTTGTGTAAGTTTATCAATATCCATCAGAGAACCAAAACTATGGATGCAGAACAAATATATGCAAATTAGTGTAAGTTTATCAATATCCATCAGAGAACCAAAACGGACGGAGAACAGCAATGCAGAATATGGCTGTGTAAGTTTATCAATATCCATCAGAGAACCAAAACTTAAGGTTGAGGACAATAACGGGCAGACCAGTGTAAGTTTATCAATATCCATCAGAGAACCAAAACTCCTTGCCCTCGGGAACATCACAATCCTATGTGTAAGTTTATCAATATCCATCAGAGAACCAAAACATCCAGGATTGCCAATACGGTGGATCCGCGTGTGTAAGTTTATCAATATCCATCAGAGAACCAAAACTACTGTGACTGACCTTGTACCCTTTACTTCGTGTAAGTTTATCAATATCCATCAGAGAACCAAAACATCAATACTCCTCCTTTCCGGCGTAATAGGGTGTAAGTTTATCAATATCCATCAGAGAACCAAAACGAGGGAACGTTGTATCCAAAAATGGTTTCCGTGTAAGTTTATCAATATCCATCAGAGAACCAAAACTCCCAGCAAACGGAGGAACATATGATAAAGGTGTAAGTTTATCAATATCCATCAGAGAACCAAAACTAGGTGATGTGGAAGCTCTCTTAGGGGCAGGTGTAAGTTTATCAATATCCATCAGAGAACCAAAACACGCTGGCGGTAATGGAGCGGCATCTTATGGTGTAAGTTTATCAATATCCATCAGAGAACCAAAACGTATATACAACAACATACGAGGCATAGGGGTGTAAGTTTATCAATATCCATCAGAGAACCAAAACAATTCGTATAAACATAAACTGGATTATCAGTGTAAGTTTATCAATATCCATCAGAGAACCAAAACTAAAGGTGAAGGTGGGACAGTTTACACTTTGTGTAAGTTTATCAATATCCATCAGAGAACCAAAACCTTAAATTCATTTTATCATAAGTAAACTATAATTCAAGGATTTCCCGTGGTTTTAATAAATCCTCGGTAGCAGTAATCTTACCCACCAGCACAAGCATGGAAGCATATTGTCGTTCAGTCACCGTCATAGCTCTGACCGAACCTTTAGAAGGTAGATTCATTTTAAGACGCTGCACATGTTTTGATGCGTCATCATGGTTCCTGGTAATTCTACAATAAATGGAATATTGCAGCATGTCGTATCCGTCATTAATTAGGAATTTCCTGAACCTGGTATATTCTTTTTTTGCCCTACTGCTGGTTACCGGAAGATCGAACATGACCAAAATACGCATATACCTGTTATTCATCCCCTTTATCCCCCATTTGAGCATCAGTGTCTATGACAAGCGGTATCTTGATGAGTTTGGGATTCTGGCGCTCAATTGCAGTGGTAAGACTGCTGACATACCTGTCAATAGCATTTCTTAGGCTCATCCGCTTGTTATCTTGCCGAACTGGCTGGTTAATTAAATTAACCAGTTCCCTTCGGTTGTCCTGGCTTAGGGTATTTGTCAAATCCTCAGAATTCTGATCCACCCAAAAATCCACCATAGGACGAAGGGGCTCCATCATGTCATCGGCTAAATTAAAAGGGTTGTTTTCATTGATGTGGTGCAGACCTATCACACAATTGTAACCGTAAGCTGTCAGTGTTTTGCCCACGGCAGACCGGATAATGGCATATCCATAATTGAGGGCGGCATTAATAGCGTCATCGGCGCGGCGGATAAAAGCACTTCCATAAATGGCTCGGAAGTACCATTTAGCAGCAACTCCTTCCCGATTGCCCTGGTCGCCGGGAATGACTTCTTCGGCAAAACGGAGCATTCTGCCCGACTTTTCCCGTGGTATCCTGCGAAGATCCATCACCCTGGCCTGATTCCTGATTTTCCCCTGAATAATCATCTGCCAAATCTCAGCTTTAAATTCGTCGCTCATGTCAAGCTACTTTTTTATCACGTTCAAGGGACGGTAATGTGTATTTAGGGGATAAATCACCGACTGGGGCAAATGCTTTTCATTACAGACCAGGATATGGGTGCCTGCCTGGGTAATAGCCGTAACAGCAGCAGAACTGATGGTGCTCTGGCTATTGTCAAGAACTATGGAATAGATATCTTCAATCGGCACCTTGTTCATTCCCTCTGCCGTCTCAACTACCAGCCAGTTTTGTTCTATTCGGATTCGTTCTCCCTGAGTAACGATAAGGGTACGGAACATTTAACCTCCCCTCCCCTCCGGCCAAGAATATCAACATGATATTTTTTGACCTTATCGCTGCTGGCTATAGTAAAGCATTTTCTGGGTTGCTTTGGCTGATTGCCTCTTGCATAATAAAATGCATTGCTGTTAATATTGAAAACAGCCTTATAATAGCCTTGAAACTTGGTTTCTCCCTTTTTATTGATGATTTCAATAAATTCATTGGGAAACAGATACATGACATGCTGGCCGTAATCCGCCGGAAGGCTTGAGGGCTTTATAAGCAGTTTCTTATCCTTTTTGACAGCGTCAACATACTTGATGCCCCAGGTGCAGGTCTCGCCATTAGTGTTTTGATAAATCTCCACACAATAGTAGTTTAAGCCCCCCATGTTCGAATAATTTTGGGCATTTATGTCCTTGCGATAGAAATTGGAGGTGGTTCCTTCCACCAGAGATACCTTGTTAACCCTTTGTCCCCGGTCCGTCTCAAAAAAAGGCAGGCCACTGTCTTTAAGAAACTTACCTACCGTATATTTTTCATCTTTACCAGCCAAAATCCTGTGTAGGGCAGTCTCCAGAGATTTATCCCCGGTGCGCAGCTTATCTAAGTGCTTGATGGTGATATCTTCAACTTTTACCCGCCTAATTTTTTTTGTTCGTCCATCAATTTCACACAACTTAATTGGGTTAGAGTCGGCAATAGGTCCCCGGAATTTTCGTTCCTCCTTGTAGGATACCAGTGGGATTCGCGGCGGACGCACAAAACTGGCCTTTTGGGCATAGAAGTTTTTAACCTGAATATGCCATAATTCCTCATCCTGGTCATTGAATCGGATGTCCACCTCATCCCTTAGATTGGGAATATATGAGGGCACCCGCTGGGTCTTGGTCAGGAGTACCCGGGCATAGTCCTCATTAAACCCGTAATACTTTTTCATTTTTCTGATACAGGCCGCCAGGTATTCCTGGTATTCGGGATGGGATACAGATCTGTACCTGCGTTTGATTTGTTGCAGCTTAATATTGTCTGAGGCAATCTCCACATATTCAGGTGTCAGATTGGCAATTATTACTGCATCGACTGCGTGGTGCAGGTGGGTTTCATCCCGGTTTTTCTCCTCTCCGCCCCAGGTTTTTTCATTCAGCCAAACTCTCCTGAACCGCGAGGTCAGATTTCCTTTAATTCCATAAACAGGGGTTGTTTTTCGGCCGGAAAAAATCAAGTTGTCTTTAATGTAAGCGATAATATATTTTGTGATGTATCTGGTGTCATTAATATTTCTGCTTTTCCAGTCCCGCAGAATTTCCTCAGCTTCTTTATCATATAATTTCTCCAGCTTTAGATACTGGTATTTCCTTTTGGATATTTGATTTTCCTTCCTGGTGTACATGACGTTTATGGTTGCAAGAAAGGTATCCCTTTTATCCTGGCTCAGGTACATTAAAGGGGTGCGCTGCCTTTTGATCTGGTTCTCGTTAGCCCAAACCAGCGCTTTGTTATTTAAGCTATTATCCAGAATCAGTGAATAAGGAATGATATGATCAATCTCGAACCTTTTCTGGCGGTCTTCCAAAACATCTTGCAAATCCCCAAGGGAGTTCCCGGAATAAAGGCATTTACCACCCTGCTCCTCATAGAGTCGGTATTTTTCTATTTGCACCTGCCGCACTTCATCTTCAGGTATATTCAAAAGCTCTGCAATATGCGCCCGGATTCTGGCTGTTCTTTTTTCGTTTTTTAGCTGCTTATTTTTGATTTCCAGCCTGTCCGTAAAACTGCGATTCAGTTCGCTGGCCACTTCAATATTGATACAGTCCGGTGAACCATAAACCCTGACTAATTCGTTAATTATTTTGCGGGTTTCATTAATGGATCGGAACACCACCGGGTTCTTCCTCACTTCATCATCTTCAAGCACTGCCAGCAACATCTTCCGAGTGTCCTTTACATCTTTTTCGTTTTGATGAGCTTTTAATTTTTCCGCCTGGAAATTACCATAAATCTCACCATTCAGAAACGCCTGAACAGCTTCACACATATACTTGTAGCTGACATTGCTGGTGCCGCTGATTTTTTTCCCAGCGATAGCTTTAGCCAGCTTTTCTGTGGCAAAATCAAGTTTTGCCAGTTCTTTACGACGGCGAGAGGGAGTATGGTATTTTGAAATAACCTCTCCCAGCTTATGGAGCTTTGAAAAATGCTGATAATCCAATTGGGGTTCCGAAATATAGTCCTGCCATTCCAAGCCGGCATCTTCTATACACCTTTTTGCTGTTTTTAGGTATTTCACCGCTTTTGAAAGGGCCTTGTCATCAGAGTTCTCGCTCTTCAGCAATTGAATACCGTGTTTTTTCAATATTTTCCGCACATCAGTCATAGTTAGGTTCCCGTTATCCAGCAAAAACTGTACTAATTCTCCCGCTGCATCTTTTGACAGAAGTGAATCTCCAGTTTGTATTTCTTTATAGCGGTATTGTGACAGGGTGTTGGTGACAGCATACAAATCTGCTATAACTGTGCTTCGGAACCCTCTGTCCATGTCATGATAAAACATGCACTTGCCGATGCACCTGCTGTCCAAAAATCCGGTGTACCTTCGATATTTTTCATTGGGATTTCCCGGGCCGTCCTCAAAATCCCTTTGAGCAAAAATAATTTGCAGTGCCATATCAATTTGGGCTTTGTTAAGGCAGGAATAATACTTGGACTGGGTGTACAGGATTTGGCTTATTTCGTCCCGGACATATTCCCGCCTGATCAAATATCTTAATTCATAGGTTTCACGGTTCCGAATGGAGGGGAAATTCTCTTTTTCTTTTTTAAATTCTTTCACGATAAATTCTGATACCGTGTCACACCCACTACTCCTGAATAACTGGTCAAAAGCGGAAAGGGCTTGCTGATTTATAGTCTCTTCCTTATTCTTTTCTTCCCCTTCTCCCTCTCTTATCTGATCGTAGCTGCCAGTAACTTCTTTTTCCGCCTCTTCATAAAAATCCCGATACCCTCTAAAATTGCAGGCATGAATCAGGCAGGCCGCCGTTTCCTCAGGTGTCACCTGTTCTTTAGCAGCCTTAATCCTGATATCATATATGCCCCGGATATTGTTTTGAAAAAACGCCTCAATCTTTTCTATTGTCGTAAAACCGATATTCTGGAGATGGGCTTTAATCCTACTTTTTCGAAATACCCTGCGCCTATTTAGCCGCCTTGCAGATCGAAAGCCGCGCCGCTGCTGGCTCTTGCGGTCTTTGCCGTATTTGTCAATTTCGCCGGAATCAAAGATCCTGACACCAAAATCTTCAATTTTCGCCGTTTCCTTTTCACCGCTGATTATACACCAGCCAACTGAACCAATGCCAATATCCAACCCGAATCGAACCTTGTTTTTCATATAACTTCCCCCATTGACATTATATTTTATATATGTTAATATTTTCTTGAGCTTAGGATTGTTTGTGTGTAGGTTTATGAATATCCATCAGAGAACCGTTTATTGATTAAACAGTTTAAGTTTATCAATATCCATCAGCAGTTCTAAGATAAGGTACCTCTTCTGAGGTGACCGTGGGGTATGGCGGTATCCGACAACAAATCCGCCGTTATTTTAAATATTTACCGCCGAAGGCGGTTTTTTATTTTCTGGATATGCATTTATACGTAGAAAGTAGAAAAGTGATATAATATTTTGTAAGGAAAATCTTACTTGCGGGAAAAGTAAAGAAAGTAAAGACCTATGGTAATATGTCAAGACCCTAAGGTCAAAAATTTTTAGTAAATTT
>JAENYP010000026.1 GCA_016841725.1 Thermincola carboxydiphila
CAATTTCTCAATTGACACCTTTAGTTTGTTCAGAATATCTTCTCTGCTCATTACTAAAGATCACCTCCTTCCGTTCGCACCAATTACTACTTGCAAAAACAATGCCACCTTTTATAAAAATTGCAAACATTATGACTCTTTATACTACTGACTGATACCACAGCTTATACTAACCTAAGCCACCGCTTATACTACGCTTGTAGTTTTTCTATTGCCAATCAACCGGCATGCACTTCCGAATTTTTAAAAAATGGTTTTGGCGGCAAATCGTTTTAGCTCTTTTGATTACCATTGGAATTGATACATTTGCCTATTATAGCTTCAAAGCCACTGTTTTCCTTGTATTTTAAGCCATTCCAAAAGTAATCAGGTGATACCGTTTTGCCGGAATCGGCATTTTAGGAGGACCCGTTATTATTTCTAGGTCCTGCTATTCCTTGGCTTCATTGTAACTTTTGGCAAATACCGGAAGTTAAAAAACCACAGGAGGTTCTTATGTCCAACTATTGGCAGTATCCCAAATCCAGGCATGCCGGGAACGAAAATGCAATGATTCCTCCTGGAATCATTGCATTTTTTGAAACAGATAACCCTCTAAAAGGTAATTACTGTGCAAACGAGATTAACGAAAACTGAAATACCTTTTCCGGGCAATTATCTTCACAGCGCTTACAGGCCGTGCCATTACACCGGTCAGGCCGTATGGATATGACGAAGTCATCTGCATCTGATATGGAAAGGGCTTTCTCAGGACATTTGTCAACACAGGTACCACATCCGGTACACCCGGAAAATTTAACACTACTGGGGTAACCTACAGAGTCGATGTAAGACACCCCGCGGTATCCCAGATCCGGGATATCCCGTTCATAAAGCCTGATTATTTCAGCAGAAGGGTTGGGAGGAATTAGTTCAGCTAGTCCGTACATTTTGTTGAACTTATGATATTGGTCCCAGGGCATTCCTTCCCCCCAAAGAGACAATTCGAGCAGATAGGCCTTCGCAAACACCTCGGATTCAGCAAACATACAGTGATTGGCCCTTAACTGCTGTGCCAGTTCCTGCAGTTTTAAGTGATTTTCAGGGTTAATTACAATATCTCTTGCCATCGCTAATGAAGTATTGCCTATCTGGTAAATCTTACTGACACCAGGGGGAACCAGCCCGATTTGCAGAGCCTTCAGGGCATTTACATAAGTCCCGGATGCCCCGGCCATATAGGCTGTCTGAATCTCACCCAGCTCGATTCCGGCTTCCATGGCCAGGGTCAAAAACCCAGCTCTTATTGCTCCAATAGCCTTGCCTGCCTCAGTGATATCATTTTCATTAAAGGATACATTCCGGCCCAAGTGCAGCTTTTTGTCTGCAGTCTTAATTTTGGGAAGCTTGATAAGCTTTGCATTCATGCCCTCGTAAAGGACGGAAATAACTCCGGTACCGGTGATTCCGGCTGTATTTGCCCGTCCTTTTTCAATAATGTCCGGTAAAGTAAAATCTACCAGATCCCCAGGTACACTAGTCATATCATTATTAAGCACATAACACCTGAAGCCGTTTTCTTCAGGTTGTATATCATGAACAGCGCCAGGGGCAGCGAGCATTCCAAACTCAATATGTTGTCCTTCCAGAGCCGGCCCGGCAGCACAGGAACCGGTAATAATCTTGTCACCAACCTTTAATGCCATTTCGGCATTAGTCCCATAATCAGTTACCAAGGCGATTTCGGTATTCTTTAGCAGATCAGATTTTACCATCATAGCCAGTGCATCAGCGCCAATTTCGTGTTTTACAGCAGCCGGAATATAAATCTCTACATCTGCCGGCAGTGCCAATCCCCTAATGTCCCGGGCTGACAATTTTTTAGCATCTCTGTTTGGGGATACTATCCCCAGCTTCTTCCTTTTACGCTCACCCGCGTAAGCAAGGTCTCTTATCTCTATTTCCTCAAACAATGACAGCTGAATCGGGTTACCACAAACCGCCAGCCGCTTAATATCATTATTAGGTACATTCAGAGTCTCGATAATTTGATTTATTGTGGCAATCATTATACTGTGGGCTGTATCCAAACCCAAATCAACAGCAAAATTCAGGTGGTCCATTACATTAGCCCCAGGCAGCGGGTGTCGCGCCGTCAATACAGTGCCGATAATCTCATTTGTTACCAGGTCGACCGCCTGCCCCCTGAAACCGCTGGTACCCAAATCGAGTGCAATTCCAATTTGGCTCATAAAAATGCCCCCTTTTTAAAATTAATCATAAAATTATACATAAAACAAAGAAGCCGGCATGAAAACCGGCTTTTTTAATTTATCAGGTACGATAGAGTGAGAGTCTTTATGAGAATATAACACTACTAACAATAACCACCAATATACCGGCTGCAAAAGTCAGGTTTGGCAGCATTCCGGCACGCTTTTCCGGGGTTTCATTGGCCTTAAGCTGCAAGTCTTCCAGCATTGAATCAGGATATTTCCCCTTGTCGGTAATATAGTGCCTATAAAGGAACACCGGAATTATCAGGGCTGCCCATGCAATGCCGGCCAGCAGAGTTCCTTTCCCCCATACATTGGCTCCTATACCCAGGAATGCAGCATTTACGAAGGCCAGCATGGTATTAAATCCGATTACCCAGGTAGGTGCCTTCCAGGGGCGCTCTACATGAGCATTATCTATACGGTGAATCCAACCTGAATTAAGGTTAAGGAAGTTGAATATGATATAGGCAACATTTGAAACTGCCAGGACAAAAAGGTAATCAGACATCATTAGAAGTATCATGTTAAATCCCAGGTCAGTCCACATGGCGCTCGTAGGTGCACCATGCCGGTTAACCCTGGACAGGTACTTGGGCAGCCAGCCGTCAACAGAGGCCTGATACAGGGTTCGTGCTGAACCCGCCATTGATGTCATAATAGCAAGCAGCAAAGCGAAAATTAGCATGATAACAATAACATTGGCAACCACAGCCCCGCCGCCAACCATTCCCGCCATAGCCCTGGCAACACCTGAACCGTCCTGAATACCCGGCGCCAGCATTCCATCAACACCAAGGACTCCCTGGAAGGAAAGGGGGACCACGACAAATACAAAAATACAGAGCAGACCCGAATAGAATATTGCTTTAAAGGTATCCTTCTTGGGGTCTCTAAACTCCCTTGTGTAACAAATGGCAGTCTCAAAGGCATATGTTGACCATGCCGCAATAAACATGCCTCCTATAAAGAGTGTCCACCCTTCCATGTTCCATGACCCGTTTAGGGGTACAACCGGAAGGAAATTTGCTTTGACAACATCACCGGTTAAGAAAGGCACAACACCAATTACTATTAGTGGAAGCAGTGATGCAACTGCCATCACCATCTGAATCTTGGCTGCCCGGGCGATTCCATAATGCTGGGCTAAAAAGATAATCAACAGGATTGCAGCTCCCAGAATAAATGTCGAGTTTATTCTAAGGGCTAACCCTTCTTTCAGCCAGTTAAGGTCAAACAGGGTTATCTGCCAGGCATGTATAGCAGACCCTTCGGGAAACAGTGCAGTAAGAATATAACCTGCCGCCAGCCCGGTTCCAATGGCCAGTACCGGTGACCAGGCAAACCAGTTGCACCAGGTAGACAGCGGGGCAACGAACTTGTTATACCTTACCCATGCAATAGCGCCATAAACCGAGGCCCCACCTGACTTGTTGGGAAATAAACCGGCAATCTCAGCATAAGTAAAAGACTGTATAAAACCCATTAAAACAGAAAGGGTCCAAATCATCCACGACGGACTTCCTATGGTAGCCGCAATACCACCGATAGAAAAAAGAACCAGTGCCGGTACACCGCTGGCAACCCAGAATGCTCCAGTCCAGTTTATCGACCTTTGAAGTTCATGTTTTTCACCAGAAACGACATTTGAGCCAATACCTTTATTCAGCTCAGTTTCAGCCATTAGTGTCACCTCATTCTTAACAGATTAGAAAAACCCAACCTCCCCCGCACCTAAATTGGGCTTATGTCGACCATTTATTAAAGTTTCACCACCCTTCCATGCAGTTCAGAAAGTAAACTTTGTTGCCAAGCTTTCGAAATCCATATTATCTAACGATATGCAAAATTGGTGCCAAGTCTTTTCCCACCACAGCTAAAAGGTCTGCCACCGATTTCGAAAGGAAATCTCCGGCCAAACTGATTCTTTAATGAATCATTGATAAACATAAAACCGGTCCCGAAAAACGGAAAAATTCCACCTCCATGGTGTATGGAAGTGGAATAGAAATGGTTGATTACCTTTAGAATCCTGTAAACGTTTAATTAACATTTCCGAATTTTAAATTCACAATAAGTGCCAAAATTACCTGTTAATCATAATCAGCCCAAAAATACAAAGAGCTGCTCCAACTATTTTGTTAGCCCCAAACCCTTCATTGTAAAACAGTATCCCCACCGGAATAAGCATCAGAGCAAGAATGATATTAGCCACCAGAGACCCCACGCTGATGTCCCACCCCGCCCTGTAGGCCATTAAATATCCAAGTTCGAGGCCTACTATTGCAATGCCAAGCGTTATACTCGTCCAGTTTAACTCCTTAACCGAATCAATAATTCCCTTATCGGTTTTGTGAAACAAAAATACGACGGCAGTCAATATTGCCGCAGTCAGGTAAGTAACCAGCAATGCCGCAAAAGGGTTGACCTTATCAGGAGTTGATTTTTGACATATGTTATAAATGACATTTGAAGCCACTATGAGCACAATTGAAAAAACATACATGAACATATCATTATTACCTCATTAAGATATTTCGGCTTACATTACCAATAAAATCTCCGTTGCATCACCAAGCAAACCGGTAACGAACACCGTTCTTTATATCATACCCTACTTAGGAATAAACCTCCAGTATTTTTTATATTTGAGAGAACAAGTCAGCCAGTGAGCAAAGACCTCGATATATGTGATTAACCTCACTGTTTTTTTATTATTTAGGTTTTATAATAAGGTTAAATTAAAAAAGATTCATAAGTGAGGTTGATGAAAATGCTCAGAAAAATTGTAGAGGTAAACGAAGAAAAATGCACCGGCTGCGGCCTCTGTATAGATGCCTGCCACGAAGGGGCCCTGCAGCTCATCAATGGCAAGGCCCGGCTCATATCGGACTCCTACTGCGACGGCCTGGGAGACTGCCTTCCCAAATGCCCTGCAGATGCAATAAGTATTATTGAACGTGAAGCTGCAGCATTTGATGAAGAGGCCGTGGAAAAAAACATGGAATCCAAGACCCGCCAGCTCCAAACCTTAGCCTGCGGCTGCCCGGGCAATTCAGTTACGGTTCTGAAGAAATCCGCAGACTGTTCATGTGAATCGGGAATTAAGGTGCCTTCACAACTGGTCCAATGGCCCTGCCAGATTAAGCTGGTCCCTGTCAATGCCCCTTTTCTTGATAATTGTGACCTGTTAATCGCTGCTGATTGTTGTGCTTATGCCTATGGCAATTTCCATCAGGATTTTATAAGGGACCGGGTCACCCTCATTGGCTGCCCCAAACTGGATAATGTGGACTATGCCGAGAAATTGACGGAAATGTTTCGGCTTCATGAAATTAAAAGCATTACCGTGGTCAGAATGACCGTGCCCTGCTGCGGCAGCCTGGTTAACAGGGTCATGCAGGCTGTGATCAACAGTGGTCAGGATATCCCGGTCAAAGTGGTCACTATTGATACAGATGGCACAATAGTGGCTGAGTGAAATGGCAGGAAAACTAATGTTAAAGCATCTGAAGCAATCTTAGCTAAAAGGCTATACTGAGGCAAAACTCAGTACAGCCTTTTGATTTTCTTATTTGTTCCCTTTGTTTTTCCAGTTACTTTTCTGGACCTGCCTGCAATAGTTTAGCGATCCCATCATATCCACAACTTTCTGTTTCTCTGCCTGAGCCGCTGACATGGTACTTTTCCGCGCTTCGAATATCATTTCCCGCTGCAGCTTTTTATAATTTTCCAATCGCTCAGCAGATAATGTGCCGTCCTCAATAGCCTTCTTCACGGCACACTGCGGTTCAGCTTCATGTCTACAATCCCCAAACCGGCACCTTGCGGCCAATTCTTCAATATCAGCAAAAGACCTGGACAGATCAGCGCCGGCAATCTGTATTTCTCGCATGCCGGGTGTGTCTATAACCACACCGCCACCGTCAGGCAGTACCAGCAGCTGCCTGTGGGTAGTAGTGTGCCTGCCCTTGTCATCGTCACCCCTGATTTCCTTTACAGCTAGCACCTGCTCACCCATCAGCCGGTTAATCAGGGTGGATTTGCCCACACCTGACGAGCCAATAAAGGCTACAGTTTTGCCTTGATGCATGTATTTGCTGATACCGGTGTACCCGTCACCACTCAGACTTGTAGTTACAACAACATCTACTCCAATAGCAGCAGACGCTATCTCCCTGAGCCTTGCAGGTAAATCATCACACAGGTCGGATTTGGTCAGCACAATAACCGGAACAGCCATGCTGTCCCAGGCAATGGCAAGATACCGTTCAATACGACGCACGTTGAAATCATTATTCAGCGACATACAGATAAAAACTGTATCAATATTGGCAGCTATCTTCTGCCGTTCCTGCCCGGTACCCGCTGCCTTCCTTTGAAAACAGCTTTTTCGGGTAAGAATGTGATGAATTACCGCATGACCGCCGGTATCCTCTGTCCGGTCAACCAATACCCAGTCACCAACCACAGGATAATCATCAGAAATAGCTGCCGAGTAACCGAGTTTTCCCGAAATCTCAGCCCATATCTCTCCGCTCTCGGTGATAACCCGGTACATATCCTTGTGCTGGACTGAAACCCTGGCAAGATGCAGATTCCCGTCATACATCGCAGCTTCCTGGATAAACCGTTCGGAAAGCCCTATATCATATAAATTATTTTTGCTCATTGTTTAAATTGTCCTCCCGTATTTTAATAGCACGGCAAGGGGAGGGCAGAGTGAATTTATTCTGCTGCCACCTCCCCTTCCACTGCTATCTCTGCGTTAAATGCTTTACACATGCAAATCAGCTCCTTTGAAAAAAATTGGTGTAATATATTGATTATATCACTTTAGCAATGGCTATATCAATGAAATAAATAAATGGCTTACGAAGCTGAAAAGTACATTTAATACTCGTCACAGCTAAGTTTTGAGAAGCCAAGTTCATTTGCGGCTGTAAAGTATTCTAACCGGTCCACCAGTTTTATTTCATCCTTGGCAGGTAAATAGATTCCCCCCTGCTCCGGACTGATCCGCAGGTAATCACCTCCAACTACCCTGTCCACTGGTGGCAGAGTTATGGGAGGGTCCCAGCTTCCCAAGCTGACAATAGCATCAACTTCAGGCTCGCTGTAAAACAAGGGATCATCGTCGCCTTCGGCGCCACCATGTTCAAAGGTCATCAACGCTGTTTTGATTCCTTTCTCTTCACAGGCTTTAAGGCTTAGCATTGTTTCGATAAATGCATTACCATCTCCTTCCCAGGAAGCCACCACACCATTGGCGTTTAATAACTGAGCCGATGCTGCCACGAGGTTGGCACAGCGCTTTTTACCCTCCATTTCCTCGAAGCGGCCCCGAAATAAAACTACACCGACAAAATTCAGGGATTTCCCGTGTCTTTGATACAATTCCCTGATTAGAGGATTATTCGTATGAAACCAGGTAGGTGTTTTTACATTGGGGTGGCTCCAATTACCGTCAACCACCGCACCATCCAGGATTTCATTGGGATGAACAATTACAGGGAGTAAATTATCGAAGCGCATATTGTAGAAGAAACTGCTCAGATTAAGTCCCACAGAGTGTACCTGGTAAAGGTAGGCCACCCTGGGGAGACCTTCCTTTGCTCCTTCCAGGGTATATGGTGTAATGCTGTCCGGTATCTGACCCCGCAGAACGTTACCCAAATACCGGGCTGCCCGGATACCGGCAGTTCTTACCGACTGTTCGTACCGGTCCTCATCCATTCCGGCTGCAATTTCAGAGTACATACCACATTAATAGTTGAACTGAATGGGGTAATGGGTCCGGCCGGTCCCCCCATATCCAGGACGCTGTCTCTCACTATATTCAACCCTCCGTGTCTGGTAAGGGGAAATTCACAGGAAGTGAGTACAGCAACATCCTCCATCCGGTAGGTTACCCCATCACCCAATTGTCCAACCGGTGAGTCCACCCCAGCGTAAGGTGCCGTATCACCGTCCTTGAACCGGGGCTCAACCGCATCGATTACGTGTACAATCCGGGCATTTTCTCCGGGACAGACAATTTCAATACCGGCTTCAGAAAATGTTTTATCTTCCATAAGGAAGTTAATCAGCTCTTCACGATTGATCTCCAATACCCCATTGTTTAAGCATGTTTTATCAGAAAATATAATTTGATTAATCTTAAAAGTATCCATTTCTAATCTCATAAGCCAACTCCTCCATTAATCTACAACCAGAACTTGCGGTTTTTCCAGTCTGGTCTCAAGTAATCCAAGTGCCGTTAATAATACCCTGCGGCTGATTTCACGGTCACGCGCTGCCGGTAAGTCCGGATTACCGCAGGGGTGAGGGATCTTTGTCCCTGCAACCACCCGGTTGGCTCCTGTATTGGAGGCTAATGTGTACATGGCGGTAATGATGCTTGCCGGTATCCCGTTTCTCTCTAATTCTTTTGCAATCGTTGCTCCGCAACGGGTACAGGTTCCTCAGGTAGAGGTAAGAATAACCCCATCTACCTTTTCCCGGTGCAAAAGTGCAGCCATTTCCCGGCCGTCTTTTTGGCAGATATTAACTGCCGCCCCTACCCCGGAAGTCGAATAAAATCTGTCATGTAAACGCCCGATTAAACCTTCAGTTTCCAATTCCCGCATGATGCTGACAGGCACCAGATAATTTGGGTTCATATTAATAAAGTCCGGATTGTAGCCTCCGTGAATTGTCTCATACTCCGCGCTATCCAACATCTGTTTTCCGGAAATTTCATATGTTTTCCAAACCTCGGCTCCAAAAGAACGCATCCGGTCAGGATTGCCCTGGGGTACCAGTCCTCCAGTTGTTACCAGGGCAATGGTTGCTTCTTTAATCGAGGCAACCGGCGGTGCCGGTGCCACTTTGTCAGTACTTTGGATGGGCAGCTCGGTGATAAAAGGCTGACCCTGCAGTTTTGCTTCAAGCATATCTACCAACCGCCTGGCGGCTTCTTCCCGGCGATAAACCAGTTTCCTGACCCCCCTGGGGAGGTAACCTTCTTCCCGGGCCGGACCCAAAGGCTCATTGGCCGCAATTTTTTGCACAAATCCTGCAATTTTAACCAGCGCTTTTTTCATACCCGCTACTTTTTCAGAAGTCGGGAATATGTTCACCCACCTGCGGTAGATTTCTACCGCAGGATTTCCCTGGTACATCCCTGTGACCCCAGGTATCTGAAGTTCCCTGGCAGCCGCCTCACATACAGCTCCACAGGCCTGACCGTACCTGCCCGAGTTAAAGGCCGGTCCGGCGATGATCATATCAATACTATACTCCCTGGCCTTAGCAACTATTTTTCGCAATACTTCGTCTTTATTGCTGTCGAAGTAGTTATCTCCACATACAGCGACAACCGGCACAGTAAATTTTTCATCCAAAAGCGAGCATAGGCCGGCAGCCGGTCCAATAGGCTTTTCGACGAATAATAAGGAATTATCAGCCTTATCTTCACCACCTATTCCGGCAAAAAACTGATTCAGGTAATAAAGTATCCTCACCAGCTATTCCCTCCCATCAGGCTGTGATTTTATCAAAGTAGTTTTTCCGGTATTCCCGGAAATAGGTTTCGTTATTTGCCGGTTTGGCCAGACTCCATATGATCGATATAGCCAGGACGACCAAAAGGGTTCCGGGCAGCTCACCCAGACCGGTAATATTAACCAGATAGGTACGCCACAGAATATAAATAATTGGTCCTAAAGTGGTACAGAAAAAAGCTGCCTCACGGTTGGCCTTATCCCAAAACAGCGCCAGGATCATTGGCACTCCAATCACAATAACAAAGGCGCCAAAGCCAAAGGCGTTCAGGATTGTAATCAGGGGCATCTGCATCAGGCTTAAGATTAACGCCAATATACCTATAACCACAGTAGCTATCCTGGAATAACGCAGCTCTTGACTTTCTGTAAAGTTCTGCCCTTTTATCCGGCCAATAATGTCGTGGATAACACTGGACCCGGCTGCCATTAACAAGGCATCCAAAGTCGTAAAAACAGCCGCTAATAAGCAAAAAAGCAACGCCATACCAACGATTTCCGGGACAACATGAGTTGTAAATACAGCGAAGGCTTTGTCCGGGGTGTCTGTGCCGAGGCCTAACGCCCGGGGAACCAAACCGATGACGACAGCAGCAAAAGTCCAATAAAGGGAGATAACAACCCCAATTGGGAAAGCCAATCGTGCGGTCCTGCCGTCTTTCATCCCATAAAAAGCCGGAATAATATGCGGGCCGCTAAACAAACCGAACAGATATACAAAAGCCAAATTGTACCAGAGGGAGCGGGGCATTTCTCCATAAAAAGTGGTCAGGCTGCGATCCTGCTGCGCTAAAAGATAGTCCATCCCAGAGATACCGCCAACAGCTTTCAGACCGATAATTATGGCTACTGTAACACCAATGATCATAATCATCCCCTGAACAGTGTCCAGATAGGCAATGGCGGAACGACCGCCAAGAGCAGAGAAAATTACCAACACAGTGCAAAATGAAACTAATGCCCAAAGGTACGGTATGCCCAGGTAACTTTGTATAGTTAAGGCTGCCGACCTCATTTGTACAACTAGCATGGGAATGGTAAAAATCATAATCCAAAAGGCGACAATGGGGTAAAAGTGTTTTGAGCCGTATCTTTTAACAAAGAGTTCCGGAGTCGTCAGAGCTTTTATTTTATGTGATACTTCCCTGATTTTCGGAGCTACCACAAACCAACTGATAAAGACACCGAAAGCGGCTCCAAGCTGCCATGTAGCGCCGCCCCAGCCAAACTGATAGGCCATACCTGCACCGCCGACAAACAAACCGGCACTGGTCGCTGCAGTTGCAGCTGTAAAAGCTGTTGCCACCGGACCAAATACCCGGCCGCCAAAAACATAGCCTTCAAGACTTTTCCTGCCACTCCGTGAATAATACAATGCCCAGCTGGGCAGCAGAATAAAAAACACAAATAATGCAATTACTTTGCTCGTTTCCATAGATGATTCCCCTTTCATTTAAGGTTTGAAAATTGTAATTGTCTAATCAAACTTTTTAAAGAAACTCCCGCCAAATACAGATATTCCTATTGCCAAGCCACAAAAAAGCAACAATGCTGCGATAAAAATGGTACTCGCACTCACTTTTTCATCCCCCCTTTCCAAGCTTCTGCCAAATAAAAAAATCCACATCCCAATTGGGTGCAGATTTTTCCATCATCCTCACCGAAGCCGGCCTATCCACGAAGCCGACAAAGAATTTTCACAGGCAGGTCTCCTGACTTTGGATCATTGCGTTTTACCCCCTTCCCCCATAATGGATGGAGTGGTACAGGTAAGAGCTCCCCTTCACAGTGGCGGGTCCGTCCGGGAATCACACCCGGTTCCCTATTCTCCCTAAAACGGGCACCTGTAAAAAGCTTCTGAAATTTCCTGATTTAAGATTGTCTCAAATAGATACTGATGCTTTTTGTTTCGGGTTCCTCTGTATAATCAGGGAAACAGCGTCATAGAGGCGGGTGAGTTTACCTAAAAAAAGGCTGCCTTTACCAATAATCATCACCTGGTTTACTTTGTTCCGCAGTATAAGGTCACGGGCGGGCCCGATATAGGGCACACCTGAGGGGATATGCCCCTGATTTGGCGCAAACCCGGGTACACCAAAGCGTTGAATCTGTTCCTCAATCCCGGTACGGTCCATCTCTCGCCTCAGAACAGCCAGAGAAGCGATCATTTTGTAGTTCTTTTGGGCTAAATCACCACACCCCGTTGGCTCAATTATTTCCGGATTCACAAGTTCTGCAGCATAACGATCGATATCCAAAATTTTATAGCCGCCTCTTGTTAAAGGCTCAGCAACAAGAGAACTATAAACCTGCTGCGGTGAATCACCACAGCCGACTTTCATTGTACCGATCAGGTCTGTACGCACAATAGGATTTATCCCGTCATCTTTACTGATATGAAATGCGAATGCTCCCAGCAGGTCCTCCAGGACGGGCATCCCGTGGGCAAGGTGAATCCCCGCATTGAGCCCGAGCTTTGCACTGCATCCCCCGGCAACCACAACCACATTTTCAAAGATACCTGACTGAACTAATGCTGCACCCTGCATCAAGGCATGCACCGGGGCGGCGCAAAATGCACGTGTATCGGCTCCACTGGCATTGGAACAGGAACAGGCTTCGGCGATAGACTTGGCAAAACTGCCGCCTCCCTTCTGCCGGAGGTCGCCACAGGCTTCTTCGGAAGTTTCGATTATGTAGTCTACGTCCTGTGGCTTAAGCCCTGTCTTCCTGAAGAGGAGTTGCAGAGCTGCTGCAGCTGAAGCTTTTGCCGTAAGGTTTTCCAGTACTCTGGAGGCAGAGAGAGTGGAATCCGACGAGTGCGCCTTCCGGATACACCCGATAATTCGTCCTCCAAAGGTCAGTGGCAGGGCTTCACCTGCTTTAATGATTTCCTGAATTTCTGCATGGGAGCACCCATTATCCTGGGCAGTCGCTATCCCATTAAGTCCGGATAAGGCAGGATGAGAACGAAGTTTTTCCGAGACCGCCAGCTTAAATCCTGCTTCCAGGCACACAAGTCCGTAAACATCAACTGCATGGAGCAGACCCAGAAATTCGTCCTCAGGAAATATTTCCCCTAAAAGACCCTGGCGCTTAGCGTTGGGCAAAGAATTATTATACCAGGGCCGGGGAATCTGTGGTAAATCCTCGGGGAACAGATTACCGATGAACGCCTGATTCGGCGGATACCCGGCCACACTGTCAAAACTCCGCAGTTGGTCCGTGAGCAGATGACTAAACGGTAAACCCTCTAAATTTGCTTGCTGCAGAAGAAGTCCGGGTGTATGTATTAACACATAGGATGTTCCTTTGATAACCGGATACTTCATACGCTCACTTCCGATGGGAAGAATTGTTTCCGTACGGTCGATACCTCATGAATAATTCCCGGGATATCAAGGACCATTTCCATCATTTCCATATGCCTTAAATACACCTGGTGATCAATAAATTCTTTTAGTTCTGCAATATGATAAGATTTAAGCCCCAACTGGGCCTCTGCAAATAAATCAACAAACGCAGGGTCACTACCTGCTGCCGTTTCGGCCGCAATAACCGCCATTTCAGGATCCGCACTGCCGAGCACAGCGATTAGTTCTTCATCGCCGTACTTTTCAGCAAGCGCCCGGATTTGAGCCTGATTTTCCTGATCCATTGCACCAGCCGATGTTCAGACGTAACAATGTGTCATCGCATAAATTACTTCTCCGCCGGCACTAATGACACACTCCTCTAATGATTGAGCAGGAATTCCATCCCGGTCACCGATGATGATAACCTTTTTCCCTTTTAACATGAAATACACCTCCTCTTTTTAATTTAAGTCTCTGGAATAGAATTTACTTTGCATGTCCGAAGATGGCGAAAGCCGCCGGGAAGTTTTGGCTCGCCAAAACGACGGCCATCTAATCAGAAATGCCCAATGAGCCATCGAGTTCGGGGACGCTGCCTTGTTACCGGGGGAGAGCAGCTTAGACTCATAGGCGTTAGTGCGGAAAATTGGTATAATAGCTCACCATATGCGCCCACGGTCATTTCCGAGAGTATTTGTCAAATAAAAAAGTCCCACAATCAAATAACATAATTTGATCGCAGGACTTTACCTTCATCCCAGACGACAATAATAATATAATAACAAGGCAGGTCTCCTGGCTAACGGGTCATTGCTGATTTTCAGGGCCTTCCCGGCTTACACCAGTGGCCACTTGACAGCTCGCCGATTACAGTGGTGGGTCCGCTCGGTTTGTAACCTAAAAAAGGCTGTTCCCGAATTCCCTATTCTCCCCTCTTACGGGGCACCTTATTGGATTATATATTTCTCTTAAGTTTAAAATAATCTCAATAGATTGTCAAGATGTTAAAAAGCCCGTTCGGCTTTTATTGGAAACCATTTGTTCCGGATTCCATAGTATTTTACATAGTATATACTGTGATGCTCTACCCATCAACTAAAGTAATTGAAAGAAGGTGTAAAAATGTCCAGAGTTCCTGCTTCCTGTCCCCCGGGGTTCCTCGGTCGTTATATAGTTCGACCTGGAGATACGATGTTCAGGATAGCCCAATTTTTCCGGACACGGTTGGAAGCATTGGTTGTAAATAATCCTCATATCACCAATCCTAATATCATTTTCCCCGGAGATGTATTATGTGTCCCGGGCCTAATTCCTTTCCCCTGTTGTATTATGCTTATGCCGCGTGTATTAGTTCCGGTCGGGACAGAAGCCTCAGCCTTTGTATATACCCCAGCCACCGGAGGAGAGGCAGTTACAGTATCTGCTGCCCTGCCTCCTCCGACAACCTTCGGCAACTATAACATATACCTGGCAACCGTAATAATTCCGGAAATAGACGGAGGACCCGGTAATGTACTTTTCCCAACCCAGGGGGATCCATCGACTTATGCCACAACCATTAATATCCCACTGGCGGCCAGGTTAACACCCAACTCACGGGTAATAATCGAACCATTCGCAGAAGTGGCAGGCATCTCCGGGCCTGTAATTTTGGAAGGTAGCCTTGGGTTATGCCGTTAAAATCACATTAGACTTTATAAAATAAAAACTACCAAAAGCCTTGCTTTAAGAGCAAGGCTCTCTGTTTTATCAGAGTTTGGAGGTTCTGCTCCAAATAGCAGGAAGTTCATACTTTTCCCTTCCCGGTCATCCGATGGCAGTATGGCCATAATTTCCATTTGACATTTCCTGACTACAGGTGTAGTCTAAAATTAAGCTATAGCTACAAATGTAGTCAGGAGGGATAGCGTGAACAATATACCCAAAATTTCTGAAGCTGAATGGGAAGTTTTAAGAGTGCTGTGGGAAAAAGAAACATGTACTGCCAGTGAAGTTATCGAGGCACTGGCAAACAACACAGACTGGAAGCCGACCACTGTAAAGACGCTGCTGGCCCGGTTGGTCAAAAAGAAAGCCATTGGCTTTCGGGAGATTGACCGTACTTATTCCTACTTCCCTCTGATTACCCAATCGGAATGTAGAAAAGTCGAAAACCGTTCTTTCCTGCAGAGAGTTTACGGCGGCGCGCTTAAACCAATGCTCGTCCAGTTCATTCGGGACGAAAAACTGACGGCAAATGATATCGAGGAGCTTAAGCGCCTGCTGGATGAGAGGAGTGAGTAATTATGGATTCTATCTTGCATCAGGTTTTCCAGTGGGTACTCGTTTCATCTGTCAAAGGCGGTATTCTCGTGGCAGTTATAATCGCAGTCAAGTCCCTGGTGAGAACCCGACTGGATGCAAACTGGCATTATGTTATCTGGTCTCTTTTATTTCTGCAGCTAATCCTTCCCTGGACTCCATCCAGTCCCCTGAGTATATATGAACTGTTCCCTGCCACCTTTGTTGAGACTGCCATACATCCAGATCTGAAGCCAGGTTCAGGTACTGAATTGTCGAATCCGGTTATTCCCCCCAAGCCTTTGACTTCGGATGATACAGCTTCAGAGCCAATTTCTTCAACAGTAAGCAGCCCTTTACCCGAGGTCTCCGAACCGGGTCTTCCTGATACCACACCATTGGTATACTCCTTATGGGAGCCGGCTGCATGGCTTTGGCTGGCAGGAATCACTTTCTTCGTCATCCGGATCGGTATAGCTGAGTACCTTTTCCGCAAGAAACTCAAGAAATCCAAATTGGTCTTCAATCTTGACCTGCGGGCTGTACTGGAAGACTGTAAACAGCTTGCCGGCGTCAGCAAAAACATAATCCTGATGGAAACTGATGCTTTAAAAAGTCCGGCTCTCTTTGGGCTTTTTCGGACACGGATGCTGCTTCCAACCGGGCTGGCGGGCAATTTGACATCCGGGCAGCTAGCTCACATCTTTATTCACGAACTTGTTCATTATAAACGTCGTGACATCGCTGTAAACTGGATTTCGGGAGCATTACGTGCATTACACTGGTTTAACCCTCTTATATGGTACGGTTTTAACCGCTGTCAAGATGACCAGGAACTGTCTTGTGATGCCCTGGCAGTAAGGTATCTTAAGCCCGAAGTTGTTCAGGATTATGGGCGCACCTTAATTCGGGTGCTGGAGTTCGCCGGTCCCCAGCCATCGCAGCTTCTCAGTACAGTTGGGATTTCCGGGGGTGAATCACTAAGTAAAAGGAGAATTAAGATGATAAAATTATTCAGAAAACCCTCTTTCAAGTGGACTTTGGTGGGTATCGCGGCCATCATAGCTGTAGCCTTTGTGGCCATGACATTACCCAACGTAAATGACCCGGCTGCCAAACCCGGCTTCTCTCCGTCCAAAAACCAGGGCAGCTCAACCAAACCCGCCGGTGAAAAAGAAACAGGCAGTGAGGTTCAGGAACCGCTTGCACAGAAACCGGTTGCACAGAAACCGGCAGACCAGATATTGAATACTAAGCCTCTTCAAAAATCAGAGGAGATAACTGCTCCGGGACAAACAGCCGAATCAGTATCCGCTAGCCTCAAAGATTACTTCCCCCTGCGCAAAGGCAGCAAGTGGGTCTACCAGGGTACAGGAAACGAATATGCTTCTTTCACCAGAGAAGTTTTATTCACCGAGGGAAACCTGGCCCAGACTCTGGAAATGAACGGCGGCGCCAATGTCACCAGAATAGTGCAGGTAACCGGTAGTACGGTAACTGAGATATTTAAACGGGAAGAGCCCGCCGACCCCGTCAATCTGCTGCACGAGGAAAGTAACGAGCAGAGGATTTTACTCAAGTCCCCCCTGTCCATCGGAACCGAATGGAATGATGGCAATACACAAATTGAAATTGCAGATACTTCAGCCACAGTAAAAACACCGGCAGGCACCTTTAAAAACTGTATCAGGGTAAAGAGTACTTTTTCGGGAGACAGCTCGATTATGTATCAGTATTTTGCCAAAGGTGTGGGAATGGTCCAACAGGATTTCATCTTTGAAGGAGAAAAAATATCTTCCAGCCTGGAATCATATCACCTGGTTAAGTAGAAACCACGACCAGAATGAAGCCCAACGGCAGTGCCTCAGAAAAGGCTGGCCGTTGGGCTTTTATGTCTTCAACTTTGTATTTGTGGTTCACCACAAACGCTCAAAAATCAGTTGTTGTTCCCCTGATTTCAGTCAATGCCTGTGGAACCAATTCACATGCCATAACATATTGATCCGGAATATCGTGTGAGTGTTTGATATGTTTCTCTTCTGATAAGCATCATGAACCTCCTTACCAAATATTTTAACCTGTTTTCCGTAAAATTAAATTGTAATTCATATCAATCAACGATATAATATAAATGTAAGATATTTACATGTCGAAAGGATGTTCACCTTGGAAGAAAAGGTTTTCGATTTAATAGAAAAAATGTACATTGAGATGCAAACTGGTTTCAATGGACTCCGAAATGATATCAGTGGGTTGAAACAAGGCCAGGTTAAGCTGGAGAATAACCAAATCAGGCTGGAAAAAGGCCTGGTTAACCTGGAGAATAACCAAATCAGGCTGGAAAAAGGCCTGGTTAACCTGGAAAAACGCCAGGTGAACCTGGAAAATAAATTTGATACTCTGGGCTCCCAGGTCGTTAAGTTAGAAATTGACCTTAAACCCAAAATTGAAGCTGCACTTGATGGATACAAGGTAGTATAAGAAAAGCTCGAACATATTGAAAACAAGGTTGATCATTTAACTGATATTGTCCAGAATCATGATATTGAAATTAAAGTCCTTAAGGGTGGAAAATAATATTTTTAGGGCTGACAAAGAGGCTCACTTGCACATCGCGCCGGTGAAGCCTTTTTAATTATTTGGAATTAATGTAGTCGAAAATGCCGATTCAATAATTGCAAAAGATTTCCTTTTCATTTTATTCTCCTTCAAAAATGTATAGTTTGATAAGACGAAATCCCCATTCGTCCCACCGCCAGACAGTAGTCCTGACTGAAGCTTTTTTATCGAGAGCATAACGTTCTCCGGACACCTTTCGGTACTTTCCTTCCTCGACAACCAAACTCGGGCCTTCACCATCGACATCCCGGATTATGAAGGAGACAATCGGGCGATCAAGGTCAGACGAACACCAAACCTGCTTCATGGCCTTGTTCTGCAGCCGGTATACAAAAAGGTGATGCTTATAGCTAGTATCCTCAGCGGTTTGCCAGAAAGGTTTGATAGATCCAAAACTGCCCTCTTTCCATAGAGTCAGCGCCAGGTTGACCGTCCCGTCGTTGTCAACGTCACCCAGGGCAAAATTGTCAACGCGCCAATCACCCGGTGACTGCCAGAGATATTTCTCTCCTTCCCTGACAATAAGGTGGTGATCAACCAGGATGTATTCCTCTGTCATCCCGTCACCGTCAATATCACCCTCAGCCCGGGTGCGGAAGCCGATACCTCCTGTGCCCGTTGACGATACAGAGACGGTTAGAAGGATGGCCAATATTGCTGCTATGCGAACCACCCGGGAGAATTTCACCGGCTTTACCATGCCGGTGCCCTAAAGACTTGCGTCCAAGAGGGGGGAGCAGGTGTTTTGCTGTTCTCCAGCATCTCCTTCCACTTCTGGTCGGTGAGCCGGTCTTCCGCCGGCCAGGGAAACTCGTAGTAGGAGTAGGTTGCACCCTTAGTGATGCGCAGGTTGCCTTCCACAGGAACAACCACATAAATATGGCTCACGAACCCGGTCCCTTCCTCAAGCACCTGACCACCTGAGGGGTTAGTGGCAACATCTGCGACCAGTGCAGCCGGATTCTCGTAGATGGCCGAAGGGTGATCAACACCCTCATCACGCATTGCTTCCAGCCAGAAATGCTCCAACTGCCCGCCAAAACCACGGATTAGCTCGTAATCCTGATCGCTCAGGGGTTGGCCGGTCAGTTCTTTTTCAGCTATTTCCTTAAGCTTGAGGGCCAGTTCCTCCATCCGTTCGAGAGAAGTACGGTCGCGTTCGTTCAACAACCCTCTGCTGTTCAGCCCTTCAATGGTCATCCTCGTCAGTGCGGCGAGGCGCGCATAAACGACAGGATTGGATTCAACGTAACCCCGGTCGTCAAGAAGTTCCATCCCCCCGCCCGCTTCGGCGTAAACCTGCTTGGCGTAGAGTATGGTATCATGCTTAAGCTCGGTCCAGCTTCCCAGATAGGTCTCCAACTGCTTACGAGTCCAGGCTTGGCTGCACATGAACGAAGGATACCCCTCCCCTTTTGGTTCTCTCAGTGGTTCCAATGTGTAAAGCCAGGACCAGTAAAGGTTTTGTGTCCAGGTCTTGGTATCCAGGGAAGCGATGGAGGTCTGCAACTTACGCATATTCTCCGGGTACTTCTCATACCCGGTCTCACCCATCTCAGCAAGGATAGCATAGGCTTCTTCTGAACCCATAGCGGCAGGGATGTCAAGCCCTTTCGGCAGCATCCGGCGCTGCCCCCTGTTGTCTTCTTTTACTTCCCGGTACACCAGGCGCTGGAAGACAGAGGCATCAAGGGTAAACCGCTGACCCATAAAACGGAAGCCTTTAATTTCTTTGGCGCGGTCGGGCTGGATGGTCTCGTCAAAGATAGGAATGGAGTTTATTTGCGGAGGCTCCAGTTTTTTAATACCATCGCGGAAAACACTCCACTTGTCAGCTCCCCCGGTCAATTGCTCCAGGGCAGGAAGCTTCCCATAGGTTTCCTTTAACAGCTCACAATACTGGCTAAAGCCCAAATCGTCACTCTTGCCGACGAAGAAATTGGTCGGCTCGTAAATGCGGTTCCAGTGGTCATATGCCTGTTGCCGGCTGAGCATCAGTGTGAGCAATGCCGCCGACTTTGTTTCATCCTCATTGGCAGCCCGGAACGTCATTCGCCCATACCACATCATGGCCCGGAAATAAGTTTTCAGCTCATCCGACTTGTCATAATGTCCCCGGGGAATATATTGGGTGTAGTCTTCTTTTAAAGCTGCGGCCAAATCAGCTCCCGGATTTCCGATATTCATCACCGGCGAAGGAACAAAGATTTCCCGGTGATCCATAACAAGCTGCAGTTCATCATCCACCTCCCTGTGAACGTAAGCAGGAACATCAGCCGTCGGATCAAGAAGCCGGGCAGCCACGGCAAAGAATGCCACGTTGCGTTTCGACGCGTTTTCCCAATCCGTTCCTTTAAGTATCTGGTGCTGTTTTTGACTTTCAGCCAGCATTAACCCTGTCAAGCTTTTTAGTTCACCACGCAGCTTATCTTTTTCCAACGTCCGCAGCAGGTGACTAAAATACAAATGGTAGTTGTGCAGCATGGCATCTGTGGTGACAAAATTGGGAACAGAATCATACCGGTTTGCCTCGTAAATGCTGAAAAACTCGCGAGATGATGAAGGGACCACCACAAAGCCGTTCTTACTCAAAAGACTTTCTGCCTGGGGAGAGAATTGAAATTGTTCCCTGTTAGTAACGTTACTTAGATCATCAGCTGCCCGGTAGGCCTTAACTGACGGCTTAAAAGTAACCGGAACCTCTTGATATGACGCAAAAGCAGCGACCGATGACGGTAATGAAACCATGGGAACACCAGCCTGCTGTTGGGATGTATCCCTGGAAGAAGATTGACAACCGGCGAGGCTTGCCAGCAGTACTATCATTGTTACAGCGCACAGATAAACGATAGCAGATCTACTTGTTTTCACACTAACTTCCCCTTTCCTGGAAGCAATTGTATTGCGAAAACAATTCTATCCGGGTTAACCAATCACCTTCTAACTTTGTCACTCTTTTACATATTTTTCTCTCGTTTACTAACCAAATATAGCTTCTTGCTTTACACAACAGATGGCTTCAATTAAAAGTGTCCTTACTTTTAAAGTACATTTACTTGCTGTTCTTATCTCATGTGAAGATCATCAGGCGCATTACTTACTATGATCAATATTGATGGCGGCTCCGCTGAATTCCCATAGCATGTGGGTGTATATACAAACACCAACAACATTAAAGACCCGCAATTTAGCAGGTCTTTTTCTTTAGAAAGCTCTGTTTGACTAAGCAGACCCGAATGGTCTGCTTTATAATTTGCTCCTCTAAGCGAGAGAAAAATTCAAACGCTATTTGTTGATAACACCGTCTACATTGGCTTTGCCTGAGCCCTTTGGTACAAAAGTCTTACAGCAGCTGTCCATACATGTGTTTACCGGGGTTTGCTGGATCTGGGCTGCCGCCGGGGCGTCAATTCTATCCGGCAGAGTATCAGATAAACTATCAGAGGTAACCAAAATCTCATTCGCGTGGCACATATTCCCCTGTGCCCAGTAATGACAGTTGCTTACACTACAATGAATATGCTGTTGAACCTGGTTTGGCATCTGTTATCCCCCTTCATTCTTTTTTCGAAATTAGTCTTTTCACTTTCTTATGTATTCTATCCATGGAAACTTGCGGAAATGCAATAATCCACTGTTCCCTTGGCCTCTTGTTATACAAATACCTTAACAGTATTTAATTGGTTCCTATCAATTCACTGCCACATGGGTATATTAATTTTTGACAGCAAAATTCGGAGGTGGTTTGAGTTTTCATGGAGTTATCACCAGGCATATATCGCCGTCTTGTCAGGCCAAGAATTTTAACAAAAATATATATTGAAAATATCATAAATGATAGATTTGACCTCAGGGATAAAAGAGTTCTGGATTTCGGTTGTGGAGTGGGGGCCATAAGTAATATGTTCCTGCCTCAAAACTACCTGGGCATAGATTCTGATGTCAGACGGGTAGACTATGCCAGGAAGTTAAACCAGGGTTACAATTATAAGGTAATTAGCGAAAATAAGCTGCCGGTCATGGATAATTCGATAGAAAGCATTGTAATTATTGCTGTTTTGCACCACATTCCTTCTGAAACTCTCATAGATTACCTTCAGGAATTTAAAAGGGTTCTCAAACTTAATGGCAATGTGCTGATTATAGAACCCTGCCTGTTTGAAAATTCATCTATTAACAACTGGTTTATGGAATGTTTCGATAATGGAAAGTACATCAGGACCGAGGACGATTATATAACATTATTTGAAGATCATGGCTTTAAAACCAGTATGTTAAACAAATATAAAAAGATTTTCTATAATGAAATTTTTTTCTCTGCAATGCCGGTTACAGCGAATTAACCACATCTGGAAACGTGTCAGCCAGTTTTCAATCAGCATTTTCTGGAGGGCAATTCCCAGGATGCATCCACTAATACAGCCGGTCAAACTATAGGTTGCCGCTTCCACCAGAACCATTTTATCCATTTGGGCACCAGACATGCCCACTGCCCGCATCACTCCCAGATACCTGGTTTTGGCAGCAACACTCGTATTCATTGTATTAATGATATTGAGGATACTGATGAATGCAATTACCGCCACAAAACCATATACAAAAACAGCCATGGTAAAAAAGGTCTGGTCAATTTCGGCATTCTTCTGCCGCGCATCCAGGAAGGCAATGGCGCCGCCTGCGATGGCTTTAATTTCACTGATAGTTTGTTCCTGGTTTCTGCTGTCCAGTTGAATATCGATTACCTCATAGGAGGATACACCGGTCAACTCGGTGAAAATCTTTTCAGTAGTGATAAATGTGGCCAGGTTCAACTCCGAGTCACTGAAGGGTACCGAACGCAGGATGCCCTATACGGTAAACTCTTTGGTCCCTGCAGGTGTATTTATATAAACCTTATCTCCCGGCTGCAGATCGACGGTTCCGGTCTGCACACTGTTCCTTGAGTTCATGGCAACTGCGATTACTCCATCCTTTTCATTGATCAAATCCTCAGAAATCTCTCCGGCAATTAAATCTGCTTTGGCCCAGTTTAACTGGTTTTTATCATAGGAGATAAGCCAGGATTTTGGATGAGCAGCCAATACCGAAACAGCGACACTGACCATGGTCAGCCATGTTCTCCTTTTATGGGCCGAGAGATACCTGGGGACAAGGGAGAGGTAATCTTTCACCGTCCGCCACCTCCCAGCTCAGTCAGGACGCCGTCCTCAACGTTAAATACCCTGTTTGCATATGAGGCGTAATTCTGATTATGGGTAATCATTATCAGAGTCTGATTATACCTGTCTACAGAAGGTCCGACAATGGAAACAAACTCTCCCTTAGAAACTGAGAAGGACACGCCCTTTAGGGCTTCCACCCTGGTTTCGCCTGCTCCGTATGTTTTTGATAGGTTTTCGGTTTTCAGGATTTCCATATCCTCACCTCAATGATAAAAATCTATGGTTCATTATGAACAATCATAGAATAACATCCCAACCTTACTCCAAAATGAATTCAGGCTTACAATTTTGTAAGCCTGGGCAGGTGAACGGTAAACTCCGCACCTTTGTTAGCCGCACTTTCCACTGAGATAAACCCGCCGTGCATTTCAATCACTGATTTTGCCAGGGTCAGCCCGATACCGGTCCCCTGCTTGTTTTGCGAAAACCGGCTGCGGTAAAACCGTTTAAAAATGTGGTTGATATCATCAGGGTGAATCCCCTCTCCATTATCCCGGACAGCTATTTTCACCAATACCGGTGTTTCCTCAACCGAAATCTCAATATGATTTCCCGCAGTGGTATACTCCACGGCATTTTTTATCAGGTTGCTCAAGGCCTCCAACAGCCATTCCCGGTCACAGGCGTACTGTATCTCTTTGTCTGCTTTTATTGCCAGGGTCTTGTTTTCCTGCTGCAGCCTGGTTTCAAAGCTCGCAGCTGCCTGTTTGATAATGTCATTAAGCTGATAATCCTTGATGCTCAGGTCAATGATTCCGGCATCAAGTCTGGACAGCTTCAGGAGATTGGCAATCAATGCCTGCATGCGGTCAAGCTCGTTTTCGCTTTTATCCAGAAAATTTGCGATTACTTCATTATCCGTATTTTCATCCCTCATGATATCGGTATACATGGTCAGGGCTGACAACGGTGTCTTCAGCTGGTGGGACACATTTGTCAAAACGTCTTTTAAGAAAATCCTGTTATGCTTTTCTTTTTCAATATGGGTATGGAGTGAAGCTGTCATTGTATTAACGGCAGCTGCCAGCTTCGCCAGGGTTCCCTCTTCACTGTCATCAAGCCTGGTTGAAATTTCTCCTTCGATAATTTTGTTGACTGCATCGTTGTACCCCGCTATTTTTTTATAGTGAGCTCTGAGAAATAAACAGACTGTCAGCAAAATTGCAGCACCCATCATCAGGGAATATATCAGACCTGTGACCACATTGGATTTATAAAATTTACCCACCTGAGGAAGCAGGTTCGGACTGATATATCCCGCTTGCTCCAGCAGGGTTCTGCCTGCTTTAACCTGGTCTTCTGTTATGTCTGCTGTGAAGGCTGCCCTGATATCGGAAGTAAGTTCCGGATGGCTGGCAGTCAGGTATCCGGCCAGAGCATAGTCATGTGAGATCATTTCATTTTTAAAGTGACCGGCACTAATGAAAGCAATAATCTGTGTCAGGACAGCCCCTGCAATTAAAACCGAGGTTAACAGGACTAAGAGCCTTTTTGCACTATGGTTTACCAATAAATTCATAACAAACTCCTCATATGATGTGCCATTTATCCTCCATTGATATGCCATTTATACCCCATGCCCCTGATTGTTGTCAGGAACGACGGGTGTCTGGGGTCATCTTCAATTTTGTCGCGCAGCCTGCTGATGTAAACAGCGAGAGTATTATCATCAATGAAGCTCTCCCGGGAATCCCACAACTTTTGCATGATCTGTTCCCTGGACAGGATAATTCTCGGGTTCTGCATAAACAGGCACAGCAATCGATACTCAGCAGAAGTAAGGTCTATATCTGTTCCGTTTTTTATTACCCTGCCTTCCAGGAGTTTGACTGTAATCCCATTTGAGCTCATTTCGGTGATCTGTTCCTTTATGGCAGCGGAACGCCTTAGGGCAGCATTGATTCTGGATACCAGTTCATTTATTTTGAAGGGCTTGGTGATATATTTTGCAGATGTCAAACCCGCTCCCATCAGGAAGCATCAGGTCCAGGATAACCAGGTCATAGATACCGTCATGGTAACGCCCTCTTGCCTCCTGTACCGTTCTGGCCACAGTTACCTCAAAGTGATGCTTGGACAGGGAAAATTTCAAACCTTCAATCAGGCTTAAATCATCTTCTACCAGCAGTATTTTTTTCATTTGTTCCTCCATTGGTCTGAAATCCGGGAAAAGACCTTATGAAGATTTCGCTGCTGTATTCACATTTTACTTGTCATCAGCGCAAAAATCGGGTAGGAGGCCACTCATTATTTGAGTAGCCGACCTCCCACACCACCG
>JAENYP010000027.1 GCA_016841725.1 Thermincola carboxydiphila
CTTCATGCATTTATGTGGCTCACTTTTTTCCCAGCGTTTCTACAATAGTGGCTCATTTTTTTCCTGGCGACTGGCTCAGTTTTTTCTTGACAATCGCATACTTGTAATAGATATTATGCGGAGTAGCATAATCAAGCCCTTGGTGGCTTCTTTCGATGTTGTAATGGATTCATTGGTCATCTCTTTTACTTCTCGGATAGTTTCAGGGCGTAACAGATATAACCGTTCCCACTTAAACGATCTGAAAAAGCGCTCTATCATGATATTGTCAGTGGCGCGGCCTTTTCCATCCATGCTGATCCTGATGGATTCGTGACCCTTTATACAATCGATATAAGCCCTGGATGTAAACTGGCTGCCCTGGTCGCTGTTGATAATTTCAGGCTTTCCATAAGTGGCAATGGCAGCTTCTACTGCCCGAACAATGAAGTCAGAATGCATAGTGTTGCTGATTGACCACCCCACGATGAACCTAGAGTACCAGTCGATTATGGCTACCATATACACAAATCCTTCTGGTGTCCCTATGTAGGTTATGTCGATTGACCAGACATGATTCGGATGATTGATATCGAGGTTTCGCAGTAGATATGGGTAAGTCTTAGCTTTCTTGTCTCGCTTACTAAGATTTGGTCCTGGATAGAATACGTGGATACACATTTCTTCCATGTATCGCCGCAGAAGCCGCTTGCCGACTTTTTCAAACCCTAGCTTCTGAAGCTCGTTCCGGATGCGCCTAACCCCATAAGAAGGCTCCTTGTAGTGAATTTTGTCAATCGCATTCTTAATCGCAATCTCACTTGTTGACACTTCAACTTCAACATTTTGATAGTAAGCGGTTGATCGCGGGAGCCCAATGAGCTCACACTGGCGTTTGATTGTCAACTTAGACTTTTTGTGTTCTACTAGCGCTTTTTTTTCCTCAGTTCCAATACTTGAACTTGTTTTTTTTTAAGCCAATCAAGGTCGATGGTTAGTTCTCCAACTTTACGCTCGAGAGCTGCCTTCTCAACTTCGAACTCCTGCTTTAGCTTCTCTAGCTCTGTAGCCTTCTTGTCGAAGACTGAAGGCATATTGGTGAGAAACTCGGATCTCCAACGGCTTATCAACTGCTGACTTACTTCATACTTGTTTGCAATTTCAGCCAATGTGTTTTCCTCTCGAAGGGTCTCAAGAACGATATTGGCTTTTTCCTCTGGGGAATATTTTTTTCGTTTATTCATCATGTCACCATTATATCTTAGTTTTGAAATTTTGTGTCCAACCCTATGTGTACATTATAATGGTTCGAAAAAGGACGTCAGAGAATCATCAAAACTACTGGGAAACACAGAGGAGTCAAGTTGTTGAGTACAGTAGATTACGCAATTGGTAAAATTGTCTGGCATGAAGATGAAGAGACTACTGCTCAGACGTTTTTATTCTTCCTGCAGAAGGTTGCAGCCGAATATCCGACTGGAAAAATCGTTATGGTGCTAGACAATGCACGCATTCACCATGCAAAGCTATTACAACCATTTCTGAACGAAATGAAGGGTAGATTGGAGCTTATTTTCTTACCCCCATACAGTCCTCAATTAAATATCGTAGAGGGACTATGGAAATGGTTGAAGTCAGATATTATCAATAATGTTTTTTACAATTCTGTCGCAGAAATCAGGAAAAATGTGAAATCCTTTATGCAAGAAATTATGAAAAGACCTATGGCTATCATCGACCGTCTTTGTGTACGCATGTAACCTATTTGGTTACTTCAATGTAAAATCATTTGTTTAACTTATATAGATATACAATTATATTTTTTGATATAAAACACATAGTAACTTGTTGAGACGATATTAACAAGGTTAATTTGTTTAATGTAAAATAAAAGTGTAACATTGTGCAATGCAAAAGTGTAACACTCTGCGATGCAAAAAGTCCATTGTAACACCCCTCAATTTAAGTTATCCTTTAGTTTGTCTAACGAACTGAAGGAGGAACCGAAAGGATGTTATCAATGGACGATATAAAGTATATCAGAAGAATGCATGATGTGGAAGGGTGCTCCATCCGGGAAATCATGCGGCGCTCCGGTTACCATTACGAAACCGTTAAGAAATACCTGGATATGGAGGATTTTAATAAACCTCACTATCCGTCCAAAGAATTACCCTCTCTGCTGGATCCGCTTAAGCCAGTCATTGATGAATGGCTTAAGGATGATTTGAAAGCTCCACGCAAACAACGTCATACCGCTAAGCGTGTTTATGAACGGTTAAAGGATGAATATCCGGATAAACTGGAGGTCAAGCTTAGAACCGTACAGTACTATGTTTCACATAAGAAAAAAGAGCTATATAGAGAGAAATGTAAAGGCTACCTGCCTTTAAATCATCCGGCTGGTGAAGCCCAGATTGATTTCTGCCATTTCTCTTACTATGACAATGCCGGCGTTATGAAGGAAGGCCGTAAACTTACGGTGTCGTTCCCACAAAGCAATGCTGCTTACTGCCAGATATTCCATGGTGAGAATCAGGAATGCCTTCTGCAGGGAATCAAAAACATCATAGAGTATATGAATGCGGTTCCTTACCGTATGGTATTTGATAACCTTTCTGCCGCTGTAGTTCACATAGGAAAGGGCCATGTAAGGACCCTTGCAGAAGGTTTCAAGCGTTTCATAGTTCATTATGGCATTGAAGCAGCCTTTTGTAATCCGGCATCTGGATGGGAGAAAGGGAACGTTGAGAACAAGGTTGGTTATGAAAGACGCAATATGTTCGTTCCGGTTCCTACCATACTGGATTTCAAACAGTTCAATACACGGCTGTTTGAATGCTCCGAGCAGGATATGTACAGGGAGCATTATAGCAAAAAACTCTTGATTAGCAAGCTCTTTGAAGCAGATAAGAAAGCCATGCTGCCATTAAACCCGGTGGATTTCAAGGTTTCCCGCTTCGAGAGTGCGATTGCTGACAAATATGGCAAGGTTATGTTTAATGGTAATAGGTATTCATCCTCACCGAAGTATGCAAAAGAAGGATTGTATCTGGAAGCATCCAGTGATACCGTTACCGTTATGGATACTAGGTACACCATTATTACCGCCCATCCCAGGCTTTATGGCAATGGTGGTGATTCAATGGACTGGCTCCCTTATATAGCTTTGATGGCTAGACGGCCAAATGCACTGAAGTATACAAGTTTTTATGACCAACTGCCGCAGATTTGGCAAGAATACCTGGCAGAGCTGCCCTCGGACAAGAAGAAAGATGCTATGCTCGTTCTAGAAGAGATGCTTAGGAAGCACGACATTGCATCTGCAACAGATGCATTAGCGGTAACTCTTGGACAAGGTGTCAGGGATGCCGACAGTATTCTTGCCAGTTATCACCGCCTGACGAATCCAAAGCAGCCCATAAAGCCACTGCAATTATCAGACAGCATTATCCAGATGCCTACTTTCCAACCGAATAATGCAAAGTATGATAAGTTATTTGGTAAGGAGGCGGCACTATGAGGGAGAAAATCTATGAATATTGCAAACAACTGCGTTTGAGTGCAACACTGGCAGAGAATGCGTTGAATGTAACTGGTGCAACACACCAGGATTACCTTTTAGAGGTCTTAAAAGCTGAAGTAGATTACCGCAGCAACAAGCGCAAAAACCTTTATTTAAAGCAGGCAAGCTTCGAAAGCATGAAAACCTTTGAAGGGTATAACTTTGAAAAAATCGCCCTGCCACCCAGTTTGACGATAGATTTACTAAAGCAGGCAGATTTCCTGAATCGTACTGAAAACCTAATTCTGTACGGTCGCCAAGGCAATGGAAAGAGCCACATGGCAACTGCGATCGGCATTGAGGCCTGTATGCAGGGGAAAAAGGTAAAGTTCTATAAAACAGCTACTCTGGTTAATGCACTAGTTGAAGCGAAAGTAGCTGGTAAGCTGATAGCATTATTTAAAAAACTATCAACGCTGGACCTTCTGATCTGTGATGAATGGGGCTACCTCCCTTTTGATGCGGAAGGCTCCCAATTATTGTATCAGGTAATTGCAGACTGTTACGAAAAACGCAGCCTGATTATTACAACCAATATAGAATTCAGCAAATGGAACGGCATCTTTTATGATGACCAACTCACTGCCGCACTGATAGACCGGTTAGTGCATCACAGTCATCTGATAATTTTTGACCGTGACAGTTGGAGATTTGACCATTCGTTAATGAAAGGAACACATAACTAAATAGCCTTAAGGGGTGTTACACTTTTGCATTGCATTTCGTTACAGAAAGTGCTTGCAAAAAACAGTTAATTTTTGGATTTTGGGGGAATGGTTAATTTATGGTTAGTAAAACTATCCAAGTGGGTTTGATTGATGATGGGGTTAATGAGGGTTTTATTTATAAATGTGAATTAAAAAATAACATTGAGATTACTCCCGAATTAAAAATAATCTCAAGGGCAAATTATAATACTTGTGAGCCAAGTCATGGGACTATCTGTGCTGCAATAATAAAACATTATTCTTCCGAAGCTAGTTTAAATAGTATTAAAATTTTAGATGATACAAAAACATGTAATGTGAAACAACTGATAAAAGCCATTGAGTGGTGCATTTATAACAATATTCAACTTATAAACATAAGTCTTGGAACCGTCGATTACAGAGATTTTTTTTCGGTGAAAAGAGTTGTAAACAAAGCCTTTAAGAAGGGGATAATTATAGTAGCAGCCTGTAATAATGACAACATCGTAACTTATCCCGCAAGTCTTTTTAATGTTATAGGAGTAAAATGTGATACAAGTAATAATCTTAGTGAGGGAGAATATATATTTAGGCCTTATTCACCAGATGGTATCGAAATTGTTGCATATGGAAATAATTTCATTACCTTATTTACAGGGGAACCCAAAAAGGTTAACCCTTCAAATAGCTATGCTACGCCATTAATTACTTCAAAAATCTATAACATTATGAAAAATAACCATGGTATAAGTTTTGATAACATAAAAAGTTTACTAAAAATTGGGGCGAAAAGCAGCCGGAATTTAAGAAACAAAGCTGATCAATATCACAGTACTAGTATCAATTGGATTCAAAGTGCTTTATTGTTCGAAATTAATAAATATGATCTGAATACGAAAAATATTGGATATTCTTTTGAAGTTATAAAATCTATAGATTTTAAATGTACCAACTTAAATAATGGGTTTGAAAAAATAATGGATTTTATAAAAAAGAACTATAGACTACTATATGAAATTGATACTGTAATAATAATCATATATGGAAAGTTGGAAAAATCGTCACTTGTTATTTATCAAATTATTAAGTATTTTGATACAATTAAAAAAAATTTTGTCTATATTGATGATAACTTAAATAATATTAAAAAGATTTCGTATAAAACAAATAACAATATTAAAATTTGGCTTCCGTCCGTCTATAATAATATTTATTCAATAGTAAATGAAAAAAAAGTTGATTATAATATTCCCCTAATAATTATTTATGATTTTACAGAAAACAAATTACTAAATTTTTTAAAAAACCTATACTATTTATTTGCTAATAATGGGCATTATGCGGTTATTTCAACCACAACGTCATTAGGCGTACTTGCGGATTATCAGTATATACCATTAACCAAGCATATAGGTAATGTAGAACATAGGCTAAATCTTTTAAGAAGTATTTACCCAGCAGATGTAATTATTTATGGAATAGATAAAACAAAAACGAGTTACAGTAACATAAAGTTAATTGAAAAACATTTTGAAATTGATTTGCGTATATTTTTATTTGATGAGTTTAACAGCAGTTACAGGGCTATTTCTACTATTGCATCAGATAAAAAAATAAAAGAGACTATTATATCTGTTCCAAAAAACAATGGGTTTTCACGTTTGATAAAAACTAAGACCTTCTATTATAATAAGGAAATACCTGTGACCGAAATGTTTAAATATATTATGTATCTTTTTGAAAGTTAAATTTTTATTATCTGAACTAAATTAAGTTTTGTTTATTTAATTAATCCAAGTGAATAAAATTAGATCACTTCAAAAATTAAATATAAAAATACATAAAACTATTTCCTAAAAGTGTTAGTTGAGATAAAATAAAAATATACGTGTGTTTGCAGGTGTATTTTCATATTATAAGGGGGCTATCAGTGATTACATTAGATGACATAAAAAAGGACCCCGTAGTTGACACCTGTATCCGAAAGGGTAATGAATATCTTGGTGTCATGGGATTTACCGAACATGGGTACAGGCATATTAATCTGATCTCCCGGATTTCGCGGAACATCCTGGAACGTCTTAATTATCCCCAGAGGGAGGTTGAGCTGGCGGCAATTGCCGGGTATATGCATGATATCGGCAATGTCATCAGCCGTTATGACCATGGTCAGTCGGGTGCAACTCTGGCTTTTCATGTCCTGTCCAAGATGGGAATGCCTCCTGAAGAAATTGCCATGGTCATCTCAGCAATCGGAAACCATGAAGAAGAATACGGGTATCCGGTTAACAGTGTGGCCGCAGCCCTTATCCTTGCCGATAAATCGGATGTGCACCGTTCCAGGGTAAGGAATCAGGATTTTGCCACATTTGACATCCATGACCGGGTCAATTATGCTGTAGAACACTCTTTCCTCAGGGTGGCCGGTGAAACCAGAATAATTACCATGGAACTCACCATTGATATCCAAATCTGTCCTGTAATGGAGTATTTCGAAATATTTCTCAGCCGGATGGTGTTATGCCGCCGGGCTGCTGACTTCCTGAACAGCCATTTTGCCCTGGAAATCAATGGTGCCAAACTGCTGTAATGCTGCTGTGATACTGCTGAAAAACTGCTGAAAAACTGCTGTAACCCTGAATTCGCATTCATTGACAAGCATTTTGGGCGGGTATATAATATACCGTGGGGGTTTTGTGGGAGTGTGTTCCGCACAATTGAACTAAGGAGGAAACATTCATAATGAAGGGCAGAAGTCTTGCAATACTTTTAATTATTTTTCTTGTTGTAGGAGTGGGCGGATATTTGCTTGTCAGGTATCAGGTTTTACAGAAAAACATCAACCTGGGGCTTGACCTGCAGGGTGGGGTGCATGTCGTTCTTGAGGCCGTAGATACTCCCGAAGCTCCGGTGCAGCCTGACTCCATTGACAGGGTAAAAGCTGTCATCGAAAACCGGGTTAACCAGACAGGGCTTAAGGAGCCCATTATCCAGAAGGAAGGTTCACGCAGGCTGATTGTAGAACTTCCGGGGGTCAAGAATACCCAGGAAGCCATTGACATGATAGGACGGACAGCACAGCTCACGTTTGTGACATCAGAAGGAAAAATTGTTTTAAAAGGCAGTGACTTAGAAGACGCACAGGCTACAACCGATCCGAGTAATGAAAATTACGTTATTCTCAAATTTAATGATAGTGGTGCTAAAAAGTTCAATAAGATAACAACCGAGCTTGTTAGGCAGTATCCAAATTATGGTGATCCTAATAGAATTATTTCAATTTTGTTGGATAATGAAGTGTTAACTGCTCCAAGTGTGAAAGAACCTATTACCACAGGTAGAGCTGAAATAAGAGGAGGCTATGAAACACTGGAGGATGCCAACAAGGATGCTATCCTGCTGCGCTCAGGAGCTTTGCCGGTTAAACTGGATAAGGTAGCTATACAGTCTGTAGGACCGTCTCTTGGTGTCGATTCCCTTGAGAAATCAACCAGGGCGGGGATAATAGGTGTTGCTGCAATCCTGATTTTTATGATAGCATTTTACCGCCTGCCGGGGTTACTGGCTAATGTATCTCTGGTTATTTACATGTTTCTGGTTCTTGGGATCCTGGCAGCCCTGAATGCTACCCTTACCCTTCCGGGAATTGCGGGTTTTCTCCTGTCGATTGGTATGGCTGTTGATGCCAATATCATTATTTTTGAGCGGGTCAAGGATGAAATCAGGGAGGGGAATTCACTGCGCAGAGCAATTGAGGCAGGCTTTTCCAGGGCCTTTACCACAATTTTTGATGCCAATACCACGACACTGATTGCGGCTGCCATTCTGTATTTCCTGGGCACAGGGGCCATCAGAGGCTTTGCGATTACGCTGAGTATCGGTATTCTTGCCAGTATGTTTACAGCGGTTACCTTTACGCGCTGGCTGTTACGGCTTGCCGTAAACACCGGAGTCAAAAATACCAAGCTCTTTGGGGCCTAGGAGGTGCATTGTAATGGACATAGTAGGAAAACGCAAAATCTGGTTTGTCATTTCACTCCTGGTAATTATCCCAGGGCTGATCAGTATGGCATATAAATGGGTTACCCTTGGTTCACCTCTGAACCTTGGTATTGACTTTACCGGTGGTAACCTGATTAACATTGAGTTTAAAAGTGATGTTACCGTTGCCCAGTTAAGGGATGTCTTAGGGGAAGTTGACCTGGAGAAGAGCAGTATCCAGATGTCAGGCAGCCGGGCAGCGATTATCAGGACTGTAGTCCTTGATGATAAGAAACAGGCCGACCTGCTGTCACTCTTAAAAGAAAAAATCGGCCCCTTTGATGAAAAGAAATTGAGTATCAGCAAGATTGGACCTACCATCGGGAAGGAGCTAACCCGCAATGCTATTTTAGCGCTGTTAATCGCAGCTGTGCTGATGATTGTTTATATTTCCTACAGGTTTGAATTCAGGTTCGGGATATCAGCCATTATTGCCCTGCTTCATGATGTTTTCATCACCCTGGGGATTTTTTCGATATTCTGGTGGGAGGTTGACAGCACCTTTGTAGCGGCTGTACTGACAATTATCGGTTATTCGATTAATGATACCATTGTTATTTTTGACCGGATCAGAGAAAACCTGAATAAGCGGAAAAAGGGAGAAGACCTGGAGCAGATGGTGAACAAAAGTATTCTGCAGACACTGGTCAGGTCAATAAATACTGTATTGACAGTTGTCTTTATCCTTTTGGCCCTGCTGGTTTACGGCGGAACAACAGTCAAGATTTTTACCCTGGCCCTCCTGATAGGAGTGGTCAGCGGAGCCTATTCATCAATCTTTAATGCCAGCCCGATGTGGGTTATGCTGAAAGGGATGGAGAAGGGCAGAGCATAGAGGTATAGAAGCAAATTGATTTGCAATGGGGGGCTCCCATAGTTAAATGGGGGCCCTTTTAATTTAAAATAATTTAAGGAAGTGGCAGATACATTCCTTCAGGATGGCTACAACTCAGCTTGTTACCGGCTCCCGCATCCGCGGCTCTACCCCAAGGGTACCGCCATTTCTAAGCGCTAAAGCGCTAAGAACTGCCATGGCCGACAAGCTGATGTCAGACTCATCCTTCAGGAACATATCTGCACTTCCTAAATTTATCTTTTATATAGAAACGCTACATTTAACTATGGAGTGAAACAAAGCATCTTCTTCTGCTTCTTAAACAAGAAATTGCGATAAACTTAAAAAGGAAATTGCAAGAAAAGGTAGAATAATTAAAAAAAACCGTTAAGGGGGTTTGCCTGTTGCAGATTTATCTGGTACTGGCTCTGTTATTCTCCATCGGTGTGGCCATTTTTGCAGTACAGAATGCTTCCCGGGTTGAGATTACATTGTTTTTCTGGCAGTTAAAGAATATCTCACTGGTTGTGGTCATCTTTGGTTCAGCGTTGATTGGAGCATTGGCAGCCGGGCTTTTTGGAGTGGTTAAACAGCTGAAACTCAGGAAGATGTTGAAGCAGTATAAATCTCAGGCGGAAACTCTGGAGACGGAAGCCGGGTTCCTGCAGCGAAAGCTTGATGATGTGCAAAGTAACGGTAATGGTCAGGAAACAGAGGAAAGCGGCAATCAATAGAAATTCTGAAAAAGGGCTGGGGGAATCTATTTCTCAAGCCATTTTTCATTTTGAGTATCAGGACCAAGATCACAATAAAATTTTTGGCGGAGCTGAGGGTGAGTGACAAAAAAAATTTCTCAACAGGGTCCGGGAGTTGCCCGGAATTGGCGTATCCCAAAACCAAATCCTGCACTAATGGATATATTTTCTTTGAAACTGGGTATCTCAAAGGTGGTTGCCCAAATCCTCATTAACAGGGGAATCACCACAACTGCAGAAGCAAGAAACTTCCTGTCAGGGAAAACAGATCTATTATATGCCCCGTTATTGATGAAGGATATGGAGAAAGCTGTGGCCAGAATATGCCGTGCTGTGGCCAATAAGGAAAAAATCCGCATTTTCGGAGATTATGATGTTGACGGGGTTACCAGTATCGCTGTGTTACTGAAGGCGCTGCAAAGGACTGGCGCTGCTGCCGATTATTACATACCTGTAAGGCTGACCGAAGGTTATGGCATGAATCAGGATGCGGTCAGGGCCGCAGGCAGAGACGGAGTTAACCTGATTATTACAGTGGACAGCGGTATTTCTGCCCTTACAGAAGTCGGGTTGGCTAACAGTCTGGGCATAGATGTGATTGTTACAGACCATCACGAACCCCCGGCAGAACTGCCGGAGGCATTTGCCGTAATCAATCCCAGGCAGGCTGATTGTTTCTACCCCTTTAAGGACCTAGCAGGAGTTGGGGTGGCCTTTAAGCTTGGGCAGTGTCTGCTTGAAGAGACAGAGCTCGGGGAATTAAGGGAAATGGCAGAACTCCTCAGTCTGGGTACTATTGCCGATATAGTGCCATTAAAGGGCGAGAACAGGGTCTTTGTAAAGGAAGGGCTTAAATTCCTGGGCAGTACGGTAAATGTAGGGCTGCGGGCCCTTATGGAGGAGTGTGGCATAGACCCTGCTAATGTGAGTACACGTCAGGTTGCTTACCAGATGGCGCCAAGAATCAATGCAGCCGGAAGGCTTGGTGATGCCGCTATCTGTGTAAGGCTCCTGCTCAGTGAAGATGAAGTGGAAGCCCGGGCGCTGGCAGCGGAACTGTGCTCATTGAACAGCAGGAGACAAAGCGTTGAGGCCGGGATTTATACGGAGGCTTTGGAAATGATACAGGGTGGCGGCATTGACCTCGATAGGGATAAGGTCATAGTCCTGGCAAAGGAGGGCTGGCACCTGGGGGTTATTGGGATCGTTGCCTCCAAACTGGTTCGGGATTTTTACAGGCCTGTAGTCCTTCTCGGCATTGATGACGAAACAGCCAAGGGGTCAGCCAGAAGTATCCCCCCTTTTAATATTTATGAGGCTTTTAGGGCCTGTCAGGAGTACCTGACCAGGTACGGCGGACACAGCCAGGCCGCAGGTCTGACACTGTCCGTGGAAAACCTTGCCGGGCTTAGGGAGGCGGTTAACCGGTATGCAGCTCTGAAGTTAGCGGAAGATGATCTGGTTCCGGAGATATTTATTGACACTGAAGTGTCACTCAGTGAACTTGATAATAAATTATTCTGTCAGTTGGAGATGCTGGCTCCATATGGGTGCCAGAACCCCGACCCGGTCCTGGCCTGCCGCAGTGCAGGGGTGCTGGATTACCGCAATGTCGGCTCAGATGGGTCCCATCTCAAACTGAGGGTTACCGACACCAAGCTGGTAATGGATGGGATAGGATTTAACCTTGGCCCTCAGGGCACAATTCTGGAGGATGACGAATATTTTGATTTGGTATTTGCCCTGGAAAAAAACGAATGGAACGGCAGGACACGTCTTCAGCTAAATGTCAAGGACATCAGGCCTGCACATCAGGCTGCCGGAAATGACGGACTGGTTTCTGGGCAGGAAGACAGTACTGAAAAAAATGATTTTATTGATGAGCTGTTTCGGGACGCGGTTTCATGCCTGACTGATGATTATTATAGAGATGTCGGCACAAAAGAGGAATTTTACACAAAAATTGCCGGGGTTACCTTTGGCAACAGGCAGGAAGTGGCAGCCCGCCTCTTGGAGGGGCAGCGGCTGTGCCTGGTCAGGGAACCGGATAACCGGCATGATGCTAATGCCATTAGGGTGGAAACTACTTCAGGCATCCAGGCCGGGTATTTGAATGCACGGCTGGCCAGGCATTTTGCCCCCCTGTTGGACTGCGGGGAACGATATGATACCTACGTATCTCAGGTCACCGGTGGTGAAGACAGGAATTATGGTGTCAATATCATCATCCAAAAGGTCAGGGAAGAAACCAGGGAACAACTGACGGAAAAACTTGCCTGTATGAGGAAGGAATTGTCTGCCCTGGATGATGAAAACCTGCTGGACAGGATCAGGCAGGCTCTGCTGGGAGAGCGGCCTTACCGGGACAAACAAAAAGAGGCCATCAGGTTTCTGCTGCAGGGTTGTAACACCCTGGCTATTTTTGGAACCGGGCGGGGCAAGTCAGCGGTGTTTCAGACGGCAGCCGCCTTTAAAGCAATCCGCAGCCGGGATATTACAGTAATCGTTTATCCTTTGCGGGCTCTTGTCAACGACCAGTTTGAAAATATGTCTGTTAAACTGGAACGCCTGGGACTCCGGGTTTTCAAGGGGAATGGCTCCATATCTGAAATGGAGCGGGCACAACTTTTTGCAGCCTTGGAAGCGGAAGAGATAGATGTCTTACTGACCACTCCGGAGTTTGTCCTGCACCATATGCTGAGGCTGCAGCAGATGACCAGAAAGACGGGCCTTTTCGTGGTTGACGAAAGTCACCATATCGGAATGTCATCAATGGCTCACCGGCCGATATACAGACGCCTCGGTGAGATTGCCGCTTCTCTGGGCAGTCCCCCGGTCCTGGCTGTTACGGCAACCGCCGATGAGGAGGTTGCCGGAGAAATTATCCATACCCTTGGGGTGGCAAAGGTCGTCATTGACCCACACGTAAGGACTAACCTGCAGCTTATCGATCAAAGGGACTGTCCTGATAAAAACAATTATCTGAAACAGGTTGTCAGTACTGGTTCCAAGTGCATTATATATGTTAACAGCAGGCTGCAGGCTGTGGAGTTGGCTGCAATGCTGCGGGAATCCCTCCCGGATAAGGCCGACAGGATTGTTTTCTATCATGCAGGGCTAAACAGCGCCCAGAGGAATAATATTGAACGGATGTTCCGGACCGGGGAAATTACTGCCGTTGTATCCACATCCGCTTTTGGTGAAGGGATTGACATCCCGGATATCAGGCATATCCTGGTTTTTCACCTAAATTTTAATTTTACCGAGTTTAACCAGCAGTGCGGCAGATGCGGCCGGGACGGTGAAAAGGCACAGATCCACCTGCTCTGCGGGAAACGGGATGCGGCCATTAACAGTTTTATTCTGGATGCATCCTCACCTGACAGGGATACACTGGCCAAGCTTTTCGTGGTTCTCCGGGAATTGGCGGAAAAGTCACAGCCTGTAAGCGCATCAAATGAGGAAATAGCCGGAATGTTAAAAGATGCCGGGATAAAATTTGCCAGGGCAAACCTGGTCTCAGCCTGCCTGGGAATCCTGGAGGAATTGAGGCTTATCCGGAGGGAGTCGGTGGGAAGGGCCAGGGAAATATACCTGGAATCAGTTCCGAATAAAAAAGTTGATTTAGAATCATCACTCAGATTTCTGGAAGGACAGGAAGAGAAACAGGCTTTTCAGGAATTCGAGGAGGGTTTTTTTACGGCATCATCAGATGAATTGCTGTGCTTGATTAACAGGCCCATTTACCCGGAAAAATACCTGGATATCCATTATCCACCGGAGAATAAATGTGATATAATTATTAACTAAGGTGTTTTTTTAATGCCATTTTAATATATTGGCGCTTCATACATTCGAGGGTTTGAATTAAGGAAGGTGCTTTTGTGAAATTCCGCCAGTTGATTGCAGAAATACAAAAATATACCCCATATGTCGATATAGAGCTCATCAGAAAGGCATATGTCTTTGCCAAGGATGCTCATCAGGGGCAGACCCGGATTTCGGGGGAGGCCTATATAAATCATCCCCTTAATGTGGCCTTTATCCTGGCGAAGCTGGAGCTTGATGTAGTCACCATTGCAGCCGGGCTGCTGCATGATGTGGTGGAGGATACCGGCATTACACTGGAGAATATTGAAGAGGATTTTGGCTCTGAGGTCGCCCTTCTGGTTGATGGGGTTACCAAATTGAGCCGTATCGAATACAAGACTAAAATGGAGCAGCAGGTGGAAAACCTCCGCAAGATGTTCCTGGCAATGGCAAAAGACATCCGTGTCATTATGATAAAGCTTGCCGACAGACTGCACAACATGAGAACCCTTAAGTATATGAGAGAAGACAAGCAGAAGGAAATCGCTTTTGAGACCCTTGAAATATATGCTCCCCTGGCACACCGCCTGGGAATCTATAAGCTTAAGTGGGAGTTGGAAGACCTTTCGTTTCGTTTTCTGAACCCGGATAATTATTATGACCTTGTTGATGGAATTGCTAAAAAGCGCGCCGTAAGGGAAGCGTTCATCAGTAATGTTATCAGGGAATTAAAGGATAAACTGGAAGCGGTGGGTGTAGAGGCCGAGATTCAGGGAAGGCCGAAGAATTTCTACAGCATTTATAAGAAAATGGAAGAACAGAATAAGGAACTGAGCCAGATTTATGACCTGATGGCCATCAGGGTGCTGGTGGAAAGTGTCAAGGACTGTTATGGTGCCCTTGGCATGATCCATACCCTCTGGAAGCCGGTACCGGGCAGGTTCAAAGACTATATAGCCATGCCCAAGTCAAACATGTACCAGTCCCTGCACACCACTGTTATCGGGCCCCAGGGGGAACCCCTGGAAATACAGATCAGGACCTGGGAGATGCACAGGACTTCCGAGTACGGTATTGCTGCTCATTGGCGCTATAAAGAGGGGACCGGCAAGGATGAGGATTTTGAACATAAGCTGTCATGGCTGCGCCAACTGCTGGAATGGCAGACAGACATGGGTGATGCCAGGGAATTTATGGAGACTCTCAAGATTGACCTCTTTTCCGACACTGTCTTTGTTTTTACTCCCAAAGGGGATGTAGTAGAGCTGCCGCGGGATGCTGTGCCCATTGATTTTGCGTACAGGATACACACCCAGGTTGGACACCGTTGTGTAGGGGCCAAGGTTAACGGTAAACTGGTACCCCTGGACTACAAGCTCAAGAATGGTGATATTGTTGAAATTGTAACCACCAAACAGGCTAACGGACCCAGCAGAGACTGGCTGAACCTGGTGCAGACTTCAGAGGCCAGGACTAAGATCAGGGCCTGGTTTAAGAAGGAGAACAGGGATGAAAACATCATTAAGGGCAAAGATATACTTGAAAAGGAAGTCAAGAAGCTGGGTTATGACGAACCGGCTGAAATTATCAAGACTGACCAGTTAAACAAAATAGCCAGGAAATTGAACTTTGTGACCACTGATGACCTGTATTGTGCTATCGGAATGGGTGTGGTAACACCACAGCAGATCATTACAAGGGTCAGGGATGATACCAAAAAAGAAAAGGTTCTCAGCATAGAGGATTTTGTCAGTAAAGAACCCCGGAAGAGAAGCCAGAAGCCGGGCAGTGGTGTTATTGTTAAGGGTGAAGAGGATGTCCTGGTCCGCCTGGCGAGATGCTGCAACCCGGTTCCGGGAGACCCCATTGTCGGGTATATAACCAGGGGCCGGGGGGTCTCGGTACACCGTAAGGACTGCCGTAATGTGGTGGTCTACGGCCTGGGGGAAGATGAACGGATGATTGAGGTAGCCTGGGATAACACCGATAAGGGTTCTTACCATGTCCACCTGGAGATTTCGGCTATGGACCGGGCAGGCCTGTTAAATGATGTGATGACAGTACTTTCAGAGATGAAAATCAGCGCCGACTGGGTCAGCGCCCGGGGTACCAAGAACCGGATGGCAACCATCGACCTGGTTCTGGAAGTCAACAGCCTGGAACAGTTGGATTTTATAATGAGTAAAATCAGGCGAATTAAAGACCTTTATGATATTTGGAGGGTTACCCCTCGGGTATAATGCGGCCGGGGCATTTTCGGCCAATTGCGTCAGGGAGTTAAGATGAAAAAAAGAATTGAAGAAATCGTTTTGATGCGCGGCCTGGCCATCTCATGCATAGTCTTACTGCATGTTACCGCATTTTTTCTGGGGACCGGCCAGGTGCATAATTTATCTTATAAACTAGGTTTTATGCTTAACCAGTTTGCACGGTTCAGCCTGCCGGTTTTTTTGGTAATCTCGGGTTTGGGATCAGCTTATAATTATGACCCCGCTAAAGGAATCAGAACGGGAGAGTATTTAAAAAGGCGGTTCAAAAATGTTTTTATCCCTTATATGGTCTGGTCATTAATTTATTTCATTTTTTATCTTGCTGTCCTCGGGAAAATACCTGGCGGGACAGGAGCACTGGACCTGGATACTGCCAATTTAAACGGGCTGTCCCTAATATTAATTTTTGCCAGGAACTCTTTATTTGGGTGGAATTATGTACATTTGTATTTTGTGGTTTTAATTTTTCAGTTCTATTTGATGTACCCGTTTATAATGGGCAGACTTAGTAAATGGGCAAATCAAAGGCTGATTCTGATAACGGCATTTATTTCATATTTATTTTTAATGATTTACATATTTTATTTTCGTCAGCTGACCGGAAATGCCTTTATTGACGTATTTGTGAAATACTATTGGGAGATGTTCATTGCCTGGTATTTTTATTATATATTGGGTCTGGTGATAGGTCTCCGGTTTGAGGCCTTCAAACAGAGAACATCAAGGTTTTTTGTCTTGATTTTGTTTGGTTATGTAATTACTGCTGCCCTGGTAATCCTGGAAGCCTTCTCTTATATGCCAACTGATACCGGAAGGCTGACTTCTCTGCGGGTAACGGTACTGTTTAACAGTATTATGGCTGTTCCGTTCTATTTTAACTTAAGCAGGATGATAAAAAACAGGATGCCAATGGTGCGCCGTTTTCTTCAAGTCGGCGGAAATACTTCTTTTGGGATATATTTTATCCATTTGATGATAATTGTGGTTTCCTCCAATTTGATGAACAGGATACTGCCGGGTCTGTTTAATTTTAACAGGTCCTCATTTATCATTTGTTTGTTTCTGGTTACAATAATTGGTTCAATTATATGTATAAAAATAATCGACAAAATACCGTACGGGCATTTGTTGACAGGAAGCAAAGTTAAAAGATTGTAACAAATATTGCCGATTCAGGGAGGAAGGCCATGTGAGGGCTGTAGTGCAGCGGGTGAGTAAGGGCAGGGTTACTGTGGAAAATGAAGTGGTTGGAGATATCGGCCCAGGGCTGGTTGTGCTGTTGGGAGTGGGCCATGAGGATACCATAGAGGATGCCAGGTATCTGGCTGATAAAATCGCCAATCTTCGGATATTTGAGGACCCGGAGGGTAAAATGAATTTATCAGTCCTGGACACCGGAGGAGCGGTACTGGCCGTATCCCAGTTTACCCTGATGGGGGACTGCCGCAAGGGCCGCAGGCCGAGCTTCTCGGAGGCGGCTGCCGCGTCACCGGCAGAACGCCTGTATGAGGATTTTGTGGCCAGTCTTAGGGAAGCCGGCGTCCCGGTAAATACCGGCCGGTTTCAGACCACAATGCTGGTTGAAATCCATAACCATGGTCCGGTAACAATGCTTTTGGATAGTAAAAAGCTGTTTTAAGAAATGATTCGCAGGCTCTGGAAATGACCGCGAATGGAATATGGTGAGCTATTGTACCGGTTTTCCACACTGTCGCCGGAGGAATCTAACCCTTGTTCCTGGCGAAGTCCGGGAACACCGCCAATTCGGCGTCCTGCCTCAGTGGCGGCGCGGGCCGTCCGTGGCCCGCGTCCCGGACTTCGCTTAGCGGAACTTCGGTAAGATTTCTCGCGGCGGCAGTGCAAGGAAAATCTTGTACAACACCTCACCATATTCCAACGGTCATTTCCAGAGCCACTGTGAATATTTCCAAACACAATCGCGGAAGAGAAAAATTTAAAAATTGTATTCTTGGTAAGGAGGACGGTTGCATGATAATCAAAGGTATCCCGGTAGGATTTATGGGGGCGAACTGTTATGTTGTCGGTTGTGAAAAGACCAAAGAAGCTATGGTAATAGACCCCGGAGGCGATGTGGCCAGGATTCGGATGTATCTTGACGAACAGGGACTTACCCTCAGGTATATCATTGATACCCACGGGCATGTTGACCATATTGCCGGGAATGATGAACTGCGGGAAGCGACAGGGGCCAAGATTCTGATTCATGAGGCGGATGCCGCTATGTTGGGGGATGCAAAGCAGAACCTGGCATCATTTATGGGTTTTGCCAGTACCTTCAATCCCGCTGATGAATTATTAACAGATGGCGATTCCATAGAATTTGGGGAAATAAAACTTGAAGTCCTGCATACACCGGGACATACCAGGGGCGGTATCAGCCTCAAGGCCGAAGGGGCGGTCTTTACCGGGGACACCCTGTTTAACGGTTCTATCGGAAGGACAGATTTCCCGGGAGGGGATTTTGATACCATAATTAACTCCATAAAGACTAAAATACTGACACTGCCTGACGAGACTGAGGTCTATCCGGGACATATGGGCCAATCCACAGTGGGGACCGAACGCCAGTACAACCCGTTTTTAAGGTAACACGATAGTGATGAAAAGGATAAAAAGATTAATAATTACATTGATTTGCATGATTTGGATATCCTCAATAATAACTCCGGTATGGGCAGCAGATTCACCTAATTACACAGTTGATATTCCCTGCCGGTTTGATGGGAATGCCGGTCAATTTCATGGAGGCTTGGCTGTAGTACAGAATGGCGGGAAATACGGTGTTATTAACACAATGGGTAATGTGGTCATAGATTTTGTATATGATAATCTTTACTATAATTTCCCTGATGCTGCCAAACCCGTTCCCGGTAATTATCTAATTGCTGTACAGAATCAAAAATGGGGAGTTATTGATAATTCGGGGAAGCCGCTGATTCCCTGTATCTATGACTCTATTAGGATAACCGGCACTGGTTTCGCGATTGTGGGCAAGGGTCGGACGGTGCGCCCGGGTCCAGGGTCAATTGACGGTGTTTGGGGCATATTCGATTTGAATACGGGTCAGCAGGTCCTGCCGGTTATGTACGCAAACATTATGCCGATCAACGATTCATTAACTTTTAGTGTGTTTTCGGGCAGCAAAGCAGGACTGGTCAATAGTTCGGGTGACTTTGTGGCGCCGCTTCAATATGACAACATCTTATCATCAGATGATGGTAAACTGTTTACCGTAATTCAGGCCAATGAAGCAGGTGTAATTGACAGCACCGGCAAAATTGTCGTACCATTAGGCAAATATACTTATATAAGTGAATTCAAAGCCGGAGCTGCATTGGCACAGTTACCAAAAAAGACAGGTGAAACCTACGGTAAGTATGGTGTTATAAACTCTGAGGGCCAACAGGTTGTACCGTTTGAATATGGAGATGGGCTGGTATATCCCAATGGTTTAATCCGAATGCGTTTGGGTTCCCAAACTATAATCACGGACAAAAATGGAACCGTTATTTTTTCTGGCGGGAAATTTGACTACATCTGTGCCGTGAGTGGAAATCTGGTCTTTGTGGAACGTGGCGGAAAAGTCGGCGCTGTTGATATAACTGGGAAAGAAATAGTTCCCTTTATATACAGCGGAGTGCGGGAAGCAAAAAATGGATTAACGATTGTTACGGCTGGTGATGAGTGTGCGGTTATCAATCAAAATGGTAAAGTGGTACTGCCGCTTGATAGGTATGGTAATGTAAATCTATGGGATGATACCGGAAGCATTTTGGTTGTATCAGCAGTTACTGGCAGATGGGGGCTGAAAGACATCAGCGGAAGGACTGTTCTGCCTTGTGAATATTGGAGTATTGGGCCTGTGAATGATAATTATATCACAGCAAATAACGAAAAAGGATATGCTGTTTTTAATAAAGACGGAGATATAGTTGTCCCATTCGGGGAATTTGAATATATAGGGTACCATATCAGCGAAAGCATGGTGGACGTAAGAAAGAACGGTTTATTCGGATACATAAGCCTTCCGGGGTACGTGGAACAACCTGAAGCCTGGGCCCAGTCTGAGGTGGAACGTGCTGTTGCTGCCGGCCTTGTTCCAGAAGATATGCGTAAAGATTACCGGGAGGATATCACCAGGGCTGATTTTTGCCGTCTTGCAATTAACCTTATTGAAATTAAAACGGGGATGAAAGCTGATGTATTTATGAATACCCGTGGTATGTCAGAGCGGGTATCTGCACTAATTACATTTACCGATACAACCGAACCGGTTATTTTAGCGGCAGGCCGTCTGGGCATTGTAAACGGAGTGGGAAACAACAGGTTTAATCCTACAGGAACAATAACCAGGCAGGATGCTGCAGTGATGCTGCAGAGGACAGCAAAAGTGCTTGATTTTACCGAGCCTCCGGGTGTTCCGAAGGTATTTTCCGACGGCGGTAACTTCTCCGATTATGCTGTCGAAGCAATAGACTTTGTTTCCACAGCAGCCGATAAAGAAACCGGAAATTCAGTTATGGTTGGTACCGGAAATGACAATTTTTCACCTTTTAGCCCATATACCAGACAACAGGCATATATTACAGTATTGCGATTGTTTAAGTCATTCTGACATTGATTTTCATACTTAAAACCATTTCTGGGGGATTTTGCCCAGATAAACATTTTCGTTTGGCAGCCCGTTTTTTATCAGGGTCTGAATATGCCCGCCGATATTAGGGTACAGGTTCAGTGAATCAAGCAGCTTCACATCCACCCACTGAAAACCCAGCGCTGACGTTTCCGCGGCATTCACTACCGGGATGCCGCTGATAACTTCTCCGGTGAAAACACAGTGGAGGGTGGATTTTTTTTTGTCAGGCAGCATAACCTCTCCGGCTAATACCAGCCTGTCAACCGAAATACCGAGCTTCAGTTCTTCGTGCAGCTCCCTGATAAGGGCGGACTCCATCGTTTCGGCACCTTCAGGATTGCCTCCGGGCAGTGCAAAGACCTCTTGTCCACTGTAACTGTATTTCAATAACAGTATTTTGTTGTTTTGAATTATGAGGATACTTGGCCTGACATTCATGCTGACTCTCCTTTACAAAAATAGTTTACCACACATTTTCGATACTATATATTTTCGATGCCACGACAGGATTTTCCTATTACTATCTTAATCAGGGCCAAATATTTTCCTGTGCCTGTGAGGGCATAACTTCCCTGTGGTCGGCAAAAACTATTAACCATAAACAGTTTTGCGGACCAATTTACTACAGGGGGTTATGTAATGCGAAACAGGATATTTATGGTGATTTTAATTGTCCTGGTGGTTGGCAGTGTAACCGCACTAAATATATTGACAGGTGATAAAACCGGGTCCCGGGAGCACAGTTCCCTCATCCCGGGTCAGGAAAACAGCGGCGGCGCTGCAGAGGTTTATGACCGGAAGGAAGGCTGGGGGTTTGTCAAATCAAGACAGGGGAAGCTTCCGGAAGTGACTGCCCACCAGCGTGATCTGGTGAAAAAATATGATGCCCTGTTTATGGGAGATAACAGCAAAAAACAGGTGACTCTGACCTTTGACCTTGGCTACGAAAAGGAAGGCCTGACCCCCAGAATACTAAAAATATTAAAAGAAAATAATGTCAAAGCAAGTTTTTTTGTCACAACCCACTGGATTGAAAAAGAGCCGCAGTTGGCCAGGCAGCTCATTAGTGAAGGCCACGTTCTGGGAAATCACACGGTAAAACATAAGAGCCTGCCCACACTTTCGGACAGTGAAGTGAAACAGGAAATTCTCGGCTGGGAAAAAATCGCCAGAGATGCAGCCGGTTATAAAATCAAATATAAGTATATGAGACCGCCGATGGGGGAATACAGTGAGCGTACCCTGAAGCTGACCAGGGGTCTGGGCTACCGGACGGCATTTTGGAGTGTGGCCATCAAGGACTGGCTGCCTATGGGCGGGCCCCAGGAAGCCATAAAAGGGATAACAGCTCAGCTGCATAACGGTGCAGTTGTCCTCCTGCACGGCAACTCAGAGGACGTGGTCGGGGGGCTTGACAGGATAATTAAGGAAATAAGAAAACGGGGCTATGGAATTGTACCGATATATAAAATTTAAAGGAGGACCACTATTGGTCCTCAGCTTATTGACAAACCCCATATTTTTTGATTATTAAAATGTAACATGAACAGGGGTAGATGAATTCCTCGGATCGGGGGGACCCCCAGACATCTCCGCAGGCTTCCACTCCCGCTTCGCGGGTTTACCCCAAGGGTACCGCCATCTCTAAGCGCTAAAGCGCTCAGAGCTGCCATGGTGGGCCGGACGGACGATAGACTCCGCCCTCCGGAACACATCTACCCCTGTCTCATAACACTTTTAGAGTTCAATATTATTGACTTTGTCAGCAGTCTGAGGACCATCACTGGTCCTCCCTCATTAGTTTCCAAACGGTTTATGACTAATCTTTGAATGGCATTCACCACAGGTCTTGCCTGTCTTTTCGGCCTTATCAGGGGTAGCCTGGACAGCGCCGATGAAAGAAACCAATAAAGCAGCTGTTGTGAGAAGTACTGCCAATTTCTTCATGATAAAATACCTCCTTTTAAAAATAATGTAATAAAATAACTGCATTTTAATTTTAATTTTATGGGATGAAGAAGTCAAGGGAATAAAATGTCGAATTACAGCCAGAAGAATGAGAGGATTACCGGAGGGTTTTTGTAAAATGCTTTACTGAAGAAATTGAAAATTTATTATATACTTTAAGATATATGATAACTTTGTCAAAAGAGGTGATTTGGAGAGTGACCGGAAAAATCAAGTGTATGAAGGACCTGGCATTATTTGACGCCCTCAGTGAAGAAGAAAAGCAGACTGTAACTAAACTGGCCAGGGGCATCTTTTACCGGAAGGGTGATCTTATATTCTCGGAAGGTGACCCGGCTGACACTATTTATTTGGTTAGGGCCGGACGGGTTCTCCTTTATAAGATTTCCGAAGAGGGTAAGGAAATCACTCTTGATATTCTTCAGGAGGATGACATATTTGGAGAAAACACTATCTTTGAGAATGTTGATCAGAGTATAAATGCAAAGGCGATGGAAGATACCTATGTGTGTACCTGTGCCAGAGAAGATATCCCCCGCCTCCTGCAAAATCCGATGACCTCCCTCAAAATAATTAAAACCTTGGCAGACAAGCTAAACAACTATACAGAACAAATGGCGAACATGGCTTTCAAGGATGTGAAGGGCCGGGTTATGGATGTTCTGCAGCGCCTGGCCCGGGATTACGGCCTTGATACTCCCAGAGGGTTAAAGATAGATATTTTGTTAAATCACCAGGACCTGGCCAATCTGGTCAATGCCTCCAGGGTGATGGTCACAAACACTCTCAATGACCTTAAGGGAGAGGGCAGGATTGCTGTTTTTGAACGCCGGTTTTACCTTACTGAACGTGAATTAATGAAGGATGAAATTAAAAATGCTTAACTACAGCAATTTTACTTACTCAGAAACAGCTATTCGCAAGTTGGTCAGAGACCTGGAAACAGCACGCTGGGTTTTATACGAAATTAAGCAGGACTCTGAATCAGGCAGACTGCTGAAAAGCATAATTTTCCTTATTGACAGGGCAGCTGAAGGGATAGCCGTAGACAATGGCACCATTAATGAAAAAAGGCTGATATTTAACCTGATAGAGGCCGGTTTTGACTCTATACTGGTAATGGAAACAGTTACCAGGCTCTTCGGAAAAACCAACTGAACCATAGTTTTTCATTTTTGTAAACCACTTTACTGAAAATGTGCTTACTATCCGGTAACATAAAGGACAGGACATGGTTCTCCAAAAGAAAAATTTGTGAAAAGGAGTGGTTTACTGATGTCAGTAAGAGAGACTATCAAGAAACAAATTATGGGTGCCTTGGAGGGAGCGGAGTTTCCAATCACATCACCGGAAGAGCTTCTGGCTGCATTTCCTCAGGGAGCGGCAACTACATGCCGGGCAGATGGAATTGAAATGACTGCAGGTGAAGCAGGAAAATTATTGACTCCCGGAGATTTCCCTTTTAAAAGCTCTGAAGATGTGGCTGAAACTATTCTTAAAAGAGCCGGGCTGAAATAATATGAAGACAGTTTTTGTAGCCTGCTCCATGCTGAAAGCAGAGATAGAGAAGGTTATGGAAGAACTTAATTCAGAAAACCGGATATTATTTTTTGACGCAGCGCTCCATGTTGACTTTGACAGGCTGGAGAAGGCCCTGGTCAGCAGGCTGGAAGATGCCGGAAAGGATGAGAAACCGGCAGTGCTGGTTGGCACCAAATGCCATCCGGAAATACAGGATATCATTGCACGGTATCAAGCCAAAATAGTAAGCGGAATTAACTGTATTGAGCTGCTGCTGGGTGAAAAGATGAAGGACCTGGAAGCTGAAGCAAAGACTTTTTATGTCTCTTATGGGTGGCTGAAGAACTGGAAAAAAATTTTTGTTGAAGAACTGAAATGGGATTCTGTTGATGCCAGGATTAATTTTGGGTATTATGACCGGATAGTCTATATAGATACAGGACTTCACGAAATAAATGATGAAGAGGTCCTGGAATTCTATGAATATACCGGGGTTCCGCTGGAAATCTATCCGGTAGACCTGGAAAACCTGAAAAAAGAAATTGGCAGACTGATAGGGTGAACTTAATGGATTTGTGAATACTCCCCCAGCTACGCTAGACGCTAAGAGCTGGGGGCTTCCTGTTTCTACAACCAGGTAATGAAGTCTTACACAGTCTCCGCAGGCGTAACGACTTCTTGAGTTTGGTTAAAAAACAAGGAGAACAATGAAAAACGTTGAATTGTTAGATTTAGAATATCTGTGTGTGAATGTCAACGAATTTCTTTACCACTTGACACTGAATTTGTTTACCAGTAGT
>JAENYP010000028.1 GCA_016841725.1 Thermincola carboxydiphila
TTCAAAAGCAAACATCATAACAGAAAATCCTATACCACCAATAACCAAAAAGGAACCATAAGGCTTATTGACAGCAAAACTATTCGATTACCCAAATTAAAAGATGTGCGGGTTAAAACGCACAGGCAATTGCCACCAAATGTTATAATCAAATCAGCAACAATAAGTCAAACACCAACAGGGAAATATTACATATCTATTCTGGTAGAATATGAAGCCAAGATAAAGCCAATAAAGCCGACGGCAGAAAAGGCTATCGGACTTGACTATTCTTCAAAGGCACTATTTATCGATAGTGAGACAAACAGTCCGGATTACCCGAAATTCTACCGCCAAGCTGAAGCTAAGTTAAAAAGAGAACAGCGAAAACTATCGAAAAGGGAAAAAGGCGGTAAGAATAGGGAGAAACAACGCCGTAAAGTAACGAAACTCCATTGAGAAGGTTGCCAATCAGCGAAAGGACTTTTTGCATCAATTGTCAAGGCAGATAGCCAATGCCTATGATGTTGTTGCTATTGAGGACCTAAATATGAGAGGCATGGCTCAAAGTTTGAATTTAGCAAAATCAACCAATGATAATGGGTTTGGGATGCTAAAAACTTTTTTAGCATACAAACTAATGGAAAAAGGCAAATATCTGGTCATTATTGATAAATGGTATCCATCCAGCAAACTTTGCCATTTATGCAAGCATGAAAACAAAGAATTGACACTGGCAGACAGAACCTGGACATGCCCCCATTGCGGAGCAGAACTGGATAGGGACGTGAACGCTGCCATCAATATCAAAAATGAAGGCTGCCGGATACTTGGTATAGCCTGATAATAATCGAAGAACCGTTGGGCGAACGGGGATAGCTTGGTAATTATACTGACGTTAGTTGGTACGTCCCAAGAAGCCCCCACCTCTTAGCGCTAGCGTAGGTGGTAGGAGTACGTCACGTTATTCAAAGCCACAACTGAGGAGAATGGCGATGTTTCAGTTACTGTATGCAGATAGCAAAGGCAGGATGTATGAAAACCCGGAGGCGCTGGCGGTGGGACGTACCGGGGGCCTGTTTGTGGGGCTAGAGGAAGACGAAATGATACCTCTGCCTGAAGGGGCCTCGCTGGTTATGGTGCCCGGAGGAGTTCCGGTGGCTATAGGGGCAGAGGGGAGTTTTACTCAGGTAAACTCAGGGCTTGCAGGGGACCCCTGTTTTGCCGTCGGGGCCTTGCTGCCCCAGGGTTTTGCCAGGACTCTGCTTCCGGCATACCGGCGTCAGGACCGGCAGCCTCTGCCCCTGTTTGGATATGCCGCGGTGGGCTGGAAAGACGGCAGGGTCTACGCTGCTGCGGTACAGACGGACGCCCCGGAGAAATGGAACCCCACCCATTACGGGACCCCTGAGCTGCCCGGGTTGGTATATGATATGCTTGACCGGCAGGGGAATAACAGGATTATCACTCAATTGGCCAGGTGTGCCTTGGAGTACCACTGTTTTACCGCTCAGAACATTTTTTACAGGAGGTGGGAAGGGGGTATTCCGGTATCGCCGGCTTGTAATGCCAGGTGCCTGGGGTGTATATCTCTCCAGCCGGCGGAGTGCTGCCCGTCGCCTCAGAGCAGGATAGATTTTGTTCCCGAGCCGTGGGAGGTGACAGATGTTGCGGTCCGGCACCTTTCCGGGGCAGATGATGCCATTATCAGTTTTGGCCAGGGCTGTGAGGGAGAACCTTCCCTTCGGGCATCCCTGATATCTGAATCAATCAAGATTATTCGCAGCCAAACAGGCACAGGGACCATAAACATGAACACAAATGCAGGCAATACTGCGGGCATCAGGGAAATCTGTTCAGCCGGAATTGACTCCCTGCGTGTCAGCACTATCAGCGCCAGGGAAGAAACCTATTCGGCTTATTATGCCCCCGTGAATTACCGGTGGCAGGATGTCTGTGACTCTATAGCTTTTGCCAGGGATAAGGGTGTCTATGTATCCCTTAACCTGCTGACCTTTCCGGGGCTTACCGATATGCCGGAAGAAGCTGAGGCGCTGGCTGCTTTAATCAGGAAGCTTGACATAAATATGGTTCAGATACGCAATCTCAATATTGATCCTGATTTGCTTTCTTCCAGGGTCCCACTGGCCTCTCAGGAGGTAATGGGGATTAATAATTTTATTGGTTTTCTGAAAGAAGAGCTGCCAGGGCTGGAAATTGGTAATTATTCCCGTTCTGTGCGAAACAATGAGATTTAAAACGGAAAATGGTTGCATCCCTATAAGCCGTATGTTATAATATTAAAAGTTGACAATTGGTGATATTTCCAGAAAAGAGGTGAAGGGCCATGAAAAAGGACATTCATCCGAAGTACGGGTCGGCTGTTGTAACCTGTGCCTGTGGTGAAACTTTTGAGTCAGGATCAACGAAAAAGGAATTAAAGGTGGAGATTTGCTCCAAATGCCATCCGTTCTTTACAGGAAAGCAAAAATTTGTTGATACCAGTGGCCGTGTGGATAAATTCAAGAAAAAATACGGGATGTAATCATAGCAGAGCACCGGCTCTGCTCTTTTAATATGGTAAAATGATGATGGGGGCTCTATTTTAAAACGCAGGGAGTTGTATTAGTTGAGTGATAAAGTGACATATGGAGGCCAGGCGGTTATTGAGGGTGTGATGATGCGCGGCCGCCATAACGTGGCCATAGCTGTCAGAAAACCTGATAATGATATTATAGTAGAAGAGCGTCCCGTGAATTCTATAGTCAAGAAGCTGCCGTTTCTCAAGCTTCCCTTTTTCAGGGGGACGGTTATGCTTTTTGAGTCACTTATTATAGGCATCCAGGCCCTGACGTTTTCTGCCAGTCAGGCAGCCGAAGATGAGGAGGAACAGCTCAGCCCCTGGGAAATGACACTTACTGTAGGTGTGGCGGTAATATTGGGGATACTGCTTTTCATAGTTACCCCAACAAGCGCAGCCAGGCTCTTATACTCACTGGAGAGTGTTGTTCTGATTAATTTTCTTGAAGGACTTTTACGAATAGGAATTTTTCTGGTTTATGTACTGGCCATTTCGCGCATGAAGGATATTCAAAGGGTCTTTCAGTATCATGGTGCCGAACATAAAGTTATCAGCACCTATGAAGCCAATGAAAAGCTGACCGTTGAAAACGCACGGAAATATTCCCAGCTGCACCCGAGGTGTGGCACCAGCTTTCTGCTGATTGTGATGGTTATCATGGTATTTATCTTCAGCTTTTTGGGTAAACAGGACCTGTTAATGCGGATAGTATCAAGGATTCTCCTGTTGCCGGTGGTTGCCGGGGTCTCATATGAGGTTCTGAAGCTGTCAGGCAAATACTGCAACTCCCCATTGATGAAAATTATTATCACCCCGGGACTGTGGCTGCAGAAACTTACCACCAGGGAGCCGGATGACAGTCAGCTTGAGGTGGCTATCGCATCACTTAAATCTGTGTTGGCAAGGGAAGAAGCATCTTCGGAAGAAGTGTCTCCGGAAGAACCGTCTTCGCAAAAATCGCAAGAAGCTCTGCAGTAAAATTATTTAATGTAATTTACAGTAATATTATTTAGTATAATCCAATTCAGAGGTGTGAGAAATGTTCGATAAATTACAGGCGCTTGAAGATAAATATGAGGAACTCGCCGGTCTGCTAAGTAATCCGGATGTGATCTCAAATCAGACCGAGTGGCAGAGGCATGCCAAAGCACATGCCTCCATGACAGATGTCGTTACAGCCTACCGGGAGTATCGGGAGATCCTCGATGGGATCAGTGAAGCCAGGGAGATGCTTGAGGATAACCTGGAAGAAGACTTCAGGGAAATGGTTGAACTGGAGCTGGAGGAGCTAAAAGAAAAGAAGGAAGAGCTGGAGACCAGGCTTAAAATACTTTTGCTGCCAAAGGACCCCAATGACGATAAAAACGTCATCATGGAAATCAGGGGCGGCGCCGGTGGTGAGGAGGCTGCCCTTTTTGCCGGGGCGCTGTTCCGGATGTACAGCAGGTATGCTGAAGAGAGAGGCTGGAAAACCGAAATCCTTGGTTCCAATGCTACCGATATCGGGGGATTTAAGGAAGTTTCCTTCCTTATAGAAGGCCAGGGCGCATACAGCAGGCTTAAATTCGAAAGCGGAGTACACCGGGTGCAGCGGGTCCCGACTACTGAATCATCAGGGCGGATCCATACCTCAACTGTTACAGTTGCAGTTCTTGCGGAAGCGGAAGAAGTTGATATAGATATAGACCCCAATGACTTAAGGATTGATGTGTTCTGTTCCAGCGGCCCCGGCGGCCAGTCTGTGAACACGACCCAGTCTGCAGTAAGGGTTACCCATATTCCCAGCGGGATTGTGGTTTCCTGCCAGGACGAGAAATCACAGCACAAGAACAAGGATAAGGCAATGCGGGTTCTTAGAGCCAGGCTGCTTGACAGGGCGCGGGAGGAACAGGATGCCCAGCTTGCCAGCGCCAGGAAAAACCAGGTGGGTACAGGTGACCGCAGTGAGAGGATCAGGACTTACAATTATCCTCAGGGGCGTGTTACCGACCACAGGATAGGACTGACCCTGCACAAGCTGGACCAGGTGCTGGAAGGAAATATGGATGAGATTATCGAAGCCTTGATTACAACTGACCATGCGGAAAAATTAAAGCAGGTGGATTAAATTATGCCTACGGTAAGGGAGGCTTTGGCCGAGGCGGCCCAGGTCCTGCGCAGCAGCGGGATTGATACGGCCCGACTTGATGCCGAGGTTCTGCTGGCATTTGTGCTTAAGGTATCAAGGACCGACCTTTACGTCAAAAACGACAGGGTGATTCCGAATAATAAACTAAAGGAGTTTTTAGCAGCTGTTGCCAGGCGTTCGCGCCGGGAGCCGGCCGCTTATATAACGGGGGAAAAGGAATTTATGTCACTGCCGTTTCTGGTTAACCGGAAGGTACTTATTCCCAGACCCGAAACAGAAGTTCTGGTTGAATGGGTTATCGAACGTGCCGGAGACAGCCAGGTTATAGTCGATGTAGGGACAGGCAGCGGGGCAATCGCTGTCAGCCTTGCCACGTATCTGCCCAAGGCCCGGATATGGGCGGTTGATATTTCTGATGCCGCTTTAGAGGTGGCGCGGGAAAACGCTGCCAGGCTGGGGGTCTGTGCCAGGATACAATTTTTAAACAGCAGCCTGCTTGATGGTATTCCGGCAGGGCTTGAAGGCAAAGTTGACTGGATAATTGCCAACCTGCCTTATATTCCGACTGCAGAGGTGTCTCGGCTGCAGCCGGAGGTTTCTCAGTATGAGCCTCATACTGCATTGGATGGAGGGGGTGATGGCCTATATTTGTACAGAGAGCTCGTTATCCGGGCCTATGAAGTACTGGCAACAGGGGGATGGCTTTGCCTGGAGATGGGTACAGGTCAGACAAATGGGCTGACGACACTGCTGCCTGAAGAACGATGGGGGGAAGGCATTCAGGTTTTACAGGATTACGCTGGGCTTGACCGATTTATAGTGATCCGTAAGAAAACTTAAGAAAAGAGGGTCGTTTATGGAGAGCCAAGTACAGGCCTATATTGCAGTTGCTGTATTTTTGTTAACCTATGCCCTGATTATCTCGGAAAAGATTCACCGTACAGTGGTAGCTTTATTGGGTGGTTTGCTGGTTATCTTTCTGGGGATCCTGGAACAGCATAAGGCTATTGAAATGATTGACTTCAATACTCTGGGGCTGCTGACCGGGATGATGATTATTGTCGGGATTACCAAACGCACCGGCTTATTTGAGTTTCTGGCCATCAAGTCTGCCAAGTGGGCCAAAGGGGAACCGTGGCGGCTTATGCTCGCCCTGTCCACTATTACTGCCGTGGGGTCAGCTTTTCTGGACAATGTGACAACTGTCCTGCTGATAGTTCCGGTAACCTTCTCCATTACTGAAGAACTGAAAATAAATCCCATTCCTTTTCTGATTACAGAAATCATCGCCTCAAACGTAGGCGGTACATCCACACTTATTGGAGACCCGCCCAATATCATGATTGGAAGCCAAACCCATCTCGGTTTTATGGATTTTCTTGTCAATCTGGCCCCCCCGGCTATTATTGTTTACATACTGACTATGATCTGCCTGAGGTTTATCTATGGCAGAAGGCTTAAGGTGGCCGAGGAACTGAAACAGAAGGTCATGGCCTTTGACGAGAATGAAGCCATCAAGGATGTTCCCCTGCTGAAGAAGTGCCTTTTTGTGCTGGGGTTGACTATCCTGGGATTTATTCTCCACCAGTTTGTACATATGGAATCAGCAACAATTGCCCTGGGCGGCGGCACCCTTTTGATGCTGTTGTCAAAGATTAACCCGGAACATGTGCTGCACGAGGTTGAGTGGCCGGTAATATTCTTCTTTATCGGGCTTTTCATCCTGGTAGGAGGGCTTGAGGAAACCGGGATTATTGAGGCCATGGCCGTAAAATCCCTTGAAATAACCGGCGGGGAAATGGTATCGACCTCACTTATAATTCTGTGGCTGTCAGCTATAGCTTCTGCCTTTGTAGATAACATCCCGTTTGTGGCCACCATGATTCCATTGCTGAAGACAATGGGTGAACTGGGCGGGATGTCAAATATAGATCCGTTTTGGTGGTCCCTGGCTCTGGGCGCCTGCCTGGGCGGCAACGGGACACTAATCGGGGCCTCGGCAAACGTTATTGTTGCCGGTATGGCCGAACACCGCAAATACCCCATCTCTTTTATAGGATACATGAAAGTAGCTTTTCCATTAATGATCATGTCAATAGTCATCTCAAGCATCTATGTATATTTGCGGTATTTAATGTAAAACTATATGCAGGATAACACTGGAATAAATTAATCCGGATATTAAATTAATGATGAATGATCACCCAATTTAACAATACATTTAGTGTTCTCATTCTGAAAGGAGGCGCATATGGACGCGTATATTGCAGGAGCAGTCTTCCTGATAACCTATGCTTTTATTATTTCTGAAAAACTTAACCGGACGGTTGTTGCCCTCATGGGGGGTATGCTGGTAATTTTCCTGGGGATTCTGGAGCAGGAAAAGGCCATTGAAATGATTGACTTCAACACCCTGGGACTGCTTACGGGAATGATGATAATTGTCGGGATTACCAAAAAGACGGGTGTCTTTGAGTACCTGGCGATAAAGTCAGCCAAGTGGGCTGGAGGGGATCCCTGGAGACTGATGACGGCATTGGCCCTGATCACTGCTGTCGGGTCGGCTTTACTGGACAATGTGACCACTGTGCTCCTGATAGTGCCGGTAACCTTCTCTATAACAGAGGAACTGAAGATAAACCCGATCCCGTTTCTTGTTACCGAGATTCTGGCTTCAAATATCGGGGGAACAGCGACACTTATCGGGGACCCGCCCAATATCATGATTGGCAGCCAGACTCACCTGGGTTTTTTGGACTTTCTGGTCAACCTGGCGCCGGTTGCAATAGTAGTCTATCTCTTCACAATGATAGCCCTTAAATTTATTTATGGTAAGAGGCTTCACGTAAAAGAAGAAATGAAGCAAAAGGTTATGGGATTTGATGAACTCTCTGCAATTAAAGACTGGGTTTTGCTGAAAAAATGCTTATTTGTCCTTGGTTTAACTATATTGGGGTTTATCCTCCACCAGTTTATTCACATGGAATCGGCAACAATTGCTTTGGGCGGCGGGGTGCTTCTGATGCTGCTGACCCGGATTGACCCGGAACGGGTGCTGCACCAGGTTGAATGGCCGGTAATATTCTTTTTCATCGGTTTGTTTATTCTGGTTGGCGGTCTGGAGGAAACGGGGATAATTCATGGCTTGGCGGAGAAGGCCCTGGATATTACCGGGGGAGAGCTGCTGCCCACATCGATGATTATCCTGTGGTTGTCAGCGATTGCCTCAGCTTTTGTGGACAATATTCCTTTTGTGGCTACAATGATACCCCTGCTGCACACGATGAGTGAATTAGGGGGCTTAGGGAACATTGATCCCCTGTGGTGGTCTCTGGCCCTGGGCGCTTGCCTGGGGGGCAACGGCACCCTGATTGGGGCCTCGGCAAATGTTATTGTTGCCGGGATGGCTGAGGGTCGTAAATACCCCATATCTTTCCTGGGATATATGAAAGTTGCTTTTCCCTTGATGATAATGTCCATTATTATCTCGACTGGATATGTGTATCTGCGTTACTTTGTTCTGGTTTAGTGACAGGGGGAATTCATTCGAATTCCCCCTGTTTCAACTTTGGATGACCGGCGAAAGACAGCCGGCTGAGAGGTGTGCCCCAAGTGGATTTAATGCAGAATAAGACTGAGATACAGAAAAAGACTGAAATACTGAATTCAACAGATGACGATCTGGAAAAAGCGGCACAGCTAATCCGGGGGGGCGGCCTGGTCGCATTCCCCACGGAAACCGTGTACGGCCTTGGCGCCAATGCCCTGGACCCGGCTGCGGTATCAGGAATCTTTACCGCCAAAGGGCGCCCCTGTGATAACCCGCTGATTGTACATATTTCAGATGTCAGCCAGGTATATGACCTGTCAGACGATATCACCGTTCCTGCCCAAAGGGTTATGGAAGCCTTCTGGCCGGGGCCCCTGACAGTGGTCCTGCCCAAAAAAACCGGGGTTCCCGATGTGGTCACCGCCGGCCTTGACACGGTGGCGGTGCGCATGCCTGACCATCCGGTAGCCCTGGAACTCATCAGCAGGGCCGGAGTACCGGTAGCCGCCCCTTCGGCCAACAGTTCCGGAAGGCCCAGCCCTACAACAGCCGGGCATGTTGCTGATGACCTGTCAGGAAAAATAGATGCTGTCGTTGATGGGGGACTGTGCCGGGTTGGGGTGGAATCCACGGTTATTGACCTGACCCTGGAGCCCCCGGTAATATTACGTCCGGGGGGTGTTACCCGGGAGGAGCTGGAGGGGGTTCTGGGGCATGTGGAAACTGCCGCTTCTTTTGCAGCAGACCAGGCGGAAGCGCCCCGGTCACCCGGGATGAAATACCGTCACTACTCGCCAAAGGCGGAAGTGGTTCTGGTGACCGGGGAACGGCCTGATGAGATTACTAAGAAAGTCAGTGAATTAATAGCTAAATACCGCTGCCGGGAAAAACGGACCGGAGTTCTGGCATCAGCGGAGACCGCAGCCAAATACAAGGCTGATGCCGTTTTTGACCTGGGCAGCCGGGGGTGTCCCGAGGAAATTGCCCGGAACCTGTTTTGCGGACTGCGCCACCTGGACATGCAGGGTGTTGACATAATTATATCTGAGGGGTATTCTGAAACAGGAATCGGGGCAGCGGTAATGAATAGGCTGAGAAAGGCTGCCGGCAGTATCATCACAGTTTAGGAGGAGTAGATTTTGGGGTTGGGAACAATTTTTGCCCTGGCTTTGGCATTGAGTGCTGATGCGTTTTCTTTTTCCCTGGGACTGGGGATGACAGGGGTTAACAGAAGGCAGGTTTATTTGATAAGCCTGACCGTGCTGGTATTTCACGTAATCATGCCGCTGACGGGGTACTTTGCCGGTGGTTTTGTGGGCAGCTTTCTTGGCAGATGGGCCGGTTATGTTGGAGCTGCAGTCCTGATGCTGCTTGGGCTGAGGATGGTCTGGGAAGGGTTTTCGGAAAATCAGGAGGAGAATTTTTCCCGGTACATCCTTACCAGTGTTTATGGTATTGTAGTATTGGGGGTAACTGTCAGTATTGATGCTCTCAGTGTGGGTTTTACCCTGGGGACCCAGCAGGTGGCGGTGGGACTGGCATCAGCTATTATTGGGATTGTTTCCGGGATAATGACATTCTTTGGCCTGGAATTTGGCAAAAAGGTCGGGGAATGGATGGGCCGGCGTGCCGTGGTTGCAGGTGGGTCTATTCTGGTGTTAATAGGAATAAAGCTGTTTGTGTAATGGAGTGTGGTTAGCTTGAAAATTGCTTTTGTGTGTACCGGCAATACTTGCCGCAGCATTATGGCAGAAGCGCTGGCCAGACAGATTCTTGGCGCAGCAGGAGAAAGCGGTAATGCTATTCAGTTCATCTCTGCAGGGTTGATGGCTTACCCGGGAAGTCCGCCATCAGAACAGGCTTGTGAGGTAATGGCTTTCTCGGGAATTGATATTTCTTCACATACGGCGCGGCCCTTTACAGAGGCAATTGCCGATGAAGCAGACTTAATCCTTACCATGACCGCTGCCCATAAAAGGGCTCTGGCCGGGAAATATCCCTGGCTGGATGAAAAACTGTATACCCTTGCTGAATATGCCGGCAGCCAGGGAACAGATGTAACTGACCCATTTGGACAACCAGTCGGGGTATACAGGGAAAGCGCCCTGGAAATCCGGGAACTTGTGGAAAAGGTGATACATAAAATATTGCAGCAGGGAAACAAGAATTGATGTAGAATGTAAACTGTGGAAAATGTAAAGTTATGTAGAATTTCGTTAATTTGACACGGGAGGCACATATGACAGAGGCAAATATGACAAAGGAAGCTGTTACAGTGGCCATAGGTTCAGACCATGCCGGTTTCAGGCTTAAAGAAGAAATAATCGGGCTGCTTCAGGAAGAAGGATATGCCTTCAGGGATTTCGGCACTTTTTCTGAAGAGTCTGTGGATTACCCTGATATTGCACTTGATGTCGCTAAAGCGGTAAGGTCAGGTGAATACCAAAGGGGAATTCTCATCTGTGGCACCGGAATAGGCATAGGGATAGCAGCCAACAAAATGGAAGGCATCCGGGCTGCCCTTTGCCATGACACATTTTCTGCGAAGGCGTCTCGGGAGCATAATGATGCCAATATCCTGACAATGGGTGAACGCATTGTTGGGCCGGGCCTGGCCAAAGATATTGCCGGCGTTTGGCTGAAGACTGATTTTGCGGGCGGCCGCCATGCCAGGAGGGTGCAAAAAATTATCGACTTTGAAAAAAGCTAGTTATTACGTGGGGAGGAAATTGTTGTGGATGATGAACTCTATTTTGTGAAACAGACAGACCCTGAGGTGGCCGAAGCAATTGCCAAGGAAAAACACAGGCAGCAGCACAATATTGAGCTGATAGCCTCCGAAAACTTTGTGAGCAGGGCTGTTATGGCCGCACAGGGAGCGGTCCTGACCAATAAATATGCTGAAGGGTATCCCGGCAAACGTTACTACGGAGGCTGTGAGTATGTTGATATTGTAGAAAGGCTGGCCATAGAAAGGGCCAAAGAACTTTTTGGGGCAGAACATGCCAATGTTCAGTCACACTCGGGCGCCCAGGCAAATATGTCCGTTTATTTCGCTATGCTTAAGCCGGGAGACACAGTTCTCGGGATGAACCTAAGTCATGGCGGACACCTGACTCACGGCAGTCCGGTGAACATGTCCGGGAAATACTATAATTTCGTCCCCTATGGGGTTGAAAAGGAGACCGGAAGAATCAATTATGAAAAATTGTTTGCTCTGGCCTTTGAAAACAAACCCAAAATGATTGTGGCCGGGGCCAGCGCCTATCCCAGAATTATTGATTTTGTGCAGTTAAAGGAAATAGCTGAGGAAGTAGGGGCCATGCTGATGGTTGACATGGCTCACATCGCCGGGCTGGTGGCTGCAGACCTGCACCCATCTCCGGTTCCCCATGCTGATTTTGTTACCACAACAACCCATAAAACACTGCGCGGCCCCAGAGGCGGGATGATCCTGTGCCGGGAGAAATATGGCGCAGCTATCGACAAATCAGTGTTCCCGGGGATTCAGGGCGGGCCCCTGATGCATGTGATTGCTGCCAAAGCAGTTGCCCTTAAAGAGGCCCTGACACCGGAATTCAAGAAGTACCAGGAGCAGGTTGTTAAAAATGCCAAGGCCCTGGCCGGTTTTCTGGAACAGCGCGGATTTGAAATTGTGTCCGGAGGAACCGACAACCATCTGATGCTTGTTGATCTTAGAAATAAGGATATCACCGGGAAAGAAGCAGAAGCAGTCCTGGATAAGGTTGGGGTAACAGTTAACAAGAACGCTATTCCATTTGACCCCCAGAGTCCATTGGTGACCAGCGGGATCAGGATTGGCACCCCGGCTGCCACCAGCAGGGGCATGGAGGAAAAAGCCATGGAAGCTGTTGCTGAAATCATTGATATGGCTATTACCGGACGGGAAGATGATGCTAAACTTACCAAGGCTCGTAATATGGTGCATGACCTGTGTAATCAACATCCATTGTATAACTAGCGAGGTGAACCTGTGAAAACGGATACTCTTGTGAATTCAGTCAATCCCCTGAAAGTGCTTACTGTATTTGGCACACGGCCTGAAGCAATTAAAATGGCGCCTCTGGTAAAAGAGATGGAAGGTGACCCTGATATCAGATGCAGTGTCGCTGTTACGGCACAACACCGGGAAATGCTGGATCAGGTTTTAGAATTATTTCATATTAAACCTGCATATGATTTAAATATAATGCTTCCGAATCAGACCCTTTATGAGATAACCACAAGGGCGCTGACAGGCCTGAATGAGATTTTGGAACAGGAAAAGCCGGATATTGTTCTGGTACATGGAGATACTACTACTACATTTGTTGCCAGTCTTGCTGCCTTTTACCGGCAGATTAAGGTTGGCCATGTCGAAGCAGGACTGCGTACCGGGAACAGGTACTCTCCGTACCCGGAAGAAATGAATCGGAAGCTTACGGGTTCCATAGCTGAATACCACTTTGCGCCTACCGGTACGGCCAAGGCAAATCTACTCAGGGAGGGTGTTAATCCAGAGGACATTCTGGTAACCGGAAATACAGTTATCGATGCCCTGCTGGCAACGGTAAAGGATGAGTTTGTCTTTGGTGATCGCGCCCTCGACAGTATTGATTATACCGGGCGGAAGGTATTTGTAGTGACAACTCACCGCCGGGAAAACCTGGGTGATCCCCTGAGAAACGTTTACCGCGCATTACGGGATGTGGTGGAAAACTATCCCGAAGTAGAAATCGTTTTCCCGGTTCATAAAAACCCCAGGGTCAGGGAAGTGGTCAATGCGATACTTGGGGGGGTCCCGAGGGTTCATTTGGTTGACCCGCTAGACTATGCTCCCTTTGTTAATTTGATGAACAAGTCATATTTAGTGCTAACTGATTCCGGAGGGCTGCAGGAAGAAGCTCCTTCTCTGGGCAAACCGGTACTGGTGCTTAGGGATACCACCGAAAGGCCGGAAGCGGTTGAGGTCGGAACGGTCAGGATGGTGGGTACAAATGCGGAAGCAATTTACAGCCAGTGTAAATTACTGCTGGAAAATCCTGCGGAGTATTCCAGGATGGCAGGTGCGGTAAATCCATACGGGGATGGCCAGGCGTGCGGGAGGATTGTCTCAGGGTTAAAATACTTTTTTGGCCTAAACCACTGCAAACCGGATGAATTCACAGTATAAAAACCTTGTGAAAAAAAATATTAAAAATTACAGTCAAAAAAAAGGAATTTGTAAAGAAAGAGAGAATATAGAGTACGTTATAAATTCTGCAGCGGTTATCCAGACATACAATGTAGACCTTCTGCCGAGGTAAAAGGTATTATATTTATGTCTTTTTATAAGCGTATCGAGTTCAAAAAATTTTGAGAATTAAGAAATATTCTCCTCTTTGAATTAATATAATTAACAAGGTTAGTGCCGGCATCGGTTATACGGAAAACAGCTCTTTCCCATAAGCCCCCCCAAAGAGGGTGTGAAAATGAAAGAAGATGAGAAAAACCAGAGCTATAAGGCTGTTGGCCTTATTATGTCTGCAGGTATGACTATGGCCGTATCGGTTACCATCGGCTATTTTGCCGGAAGCTGGCTGGATAAGTATTTTGGGACAAAACCCTGGTTGACACTGATTATGTTTATTCTGGGGACAGCGGCGGGCCTTAAGTCTTTGTACGACTTGGCCTTTCCCAAAAAGGGGAGGGACTAGAGTATGGCAGTCGATACTCCGCAGGTTCAGCGAGGCATAGCAAAATGGTCTTTGCTGGCAACCATACTGATAGGTGGAATTTCATATTTCTTTGGACTGAAACAGTTAGCCTTCGGTTTAGTGTTTGGAGTCGGGCTGTGTATAATTAACTACAGGGTTGTTGGAGTCATACTTGATGTTGCCTTTAAGATGGCCTCACCCGATTTGGCCAGGGTTATAAGTTTTGCCAGCTACCATGTAAGGTTTTGGCTGATTGTAATTATACTATACATAGTTATACCGAGGACCCATTACCTCTTTGCATTAGGAACCTTTATGGGTCTCCTGCTGCCTAAGATGATAATGGGAGTTTATGTGGTGCGTTATACTGAAGAAGAATGGTGGAACAACGAGGCTGAGGCTCCTCAGACGGCTTCCCCGGAGGTAGAAGTGGAGAAACCCAAAGACCTGCCGGATGGAATACGTTTCCCCGGTCTTGACTTTGACGAGAGATATCAGGCTGACCCCAGGTTCAATGATCCGGACAGCAGTTAGAACCTTTAGGGGGATTATTGAAGGGATATATTACAAGATATATATTACAAGATATATATTACAAGATATATATGATTTTAATAGGTTTTAGCAAAGGAGGTGGGAACATTGTCAGCAACAGCAGAGGGGGGCGGCGCAGCACATCACGGGCCTGTAGATCCATTATTTAATGTTGCTATACCAGGGACAGATTTTCATCTGCCAATATATAATTTTGTGATAACTTCATGGGTTATCATGTTCATACTGGTTTTCACGGCCTGGCTAGCCACCAAAAATATGCATCGAATGCCAAAGGGCATTCAGAACGTGTGGGAATATGCTGTGGATGGATTATTCAGTTTCTTTGGCGGCATTATGGGAGAAGAAAGAGCCAGAAAGTATGGACCGTTTCTGGGTACTTGTTTCCTTTATATACTGTTAAGCAACTACTCAGGGGTAATCCCAGGTGCAGCCATGATTAAAGGTTTTGTACCGCCGACAAACAACGTCAGTATAACGGCAGGTTTAGCAGTTCTGGTATTTCTTTCTGTATTTTATTTTGGCATTCAGGCAAAGGGAATCGGCTTTTTCAAGCACTTCTTCCAACCGATGGCGTTCCTGTTCATTTTGAACGTAATCGAGGAATTGGTAAGACCGATATCACTCTCCCTTCGTCTATACGGGAACGTATATGGTGAAGAAACAATAATAGCCCAATTGGGTGAAATGGTGCCGTTTCTTGTGCCTTTGCCCATGATGGTTTTGGGTCTTCTGACGGGGGCCATTCAGGCTCTCGTGTTTACACTATTAGCTTCAACTTACATAGCTGGGGCTACTGAAGAACACCATTAAAATTATATTTGCTAGTCTTGAGAAGGGGGGGAAAAAAATGGAACTGGTTAGCGGTTTAATCGCACTGGGTGCTGCTTTTGCAGTAGGTATTGCTGCTGTTGGTGCTGGTGTTGGTCAGGGTATTGCTTCCGGTAAAGCGTTCGAAAGTATAGCCCGTCAACCAGAGGTTAGTGGTACCATCAGAACACTTCTTTTCATTGCCTTAGCATTTATGGAAACCTTAACTATCTACGGTTTGTTGATCGCATTTATTTTGGTTGGTAAGATTGGTTAAGTGTTATTCGATCAGTTGTGTATATCAACTAAGGCGATAGAGATCAGGGAAGGTAGAACCTTGGTCTCTTTTCGCCTAAAACAGGGTTTTGAATGATTGCAGAGAGGGGGTTTTCGGATAGATGGGAGCAATTCTTGAGAGCTTGGGCTTTGAATTTCCCAAGTTCCTGTGGCAGGTAGTCAACTTCCTTATTCTATTGTTCCTTTTGAAAAAGTTTGCGTATAAACCGATTCTCGATATGCTCGATGAACGCAAGAAGTCCATTGAGGATGCCATAAATAATGCTGAAACTGCCAAGAATGAAGCTGAAAAAATGCGCAAGGAATATGAGACCCGTCTGGCTGAAGCCAAGCAGGAAGCCCAGGAGATAATGGGCAAAGCCACAAAACTGGGTGAAGAAATGAAGCGTGAGATTGTAGAAAATGCGCAAAGCGAGGCAACAAAGGCAATTCAAAAGGCTCAGGAGGAAATTAACAGGGAAAAAGACCAGGCTATTGCTGCTCTGCGAGACGAGGTTGCTGTTCTGGCAGTAATGGCTGCGGGGCAAGTCCTTGGCAAAACTATCAGTGTTGAAGATCATGAAAAACTGGTCAAAGAATTTGTCTCAGAGGTAGGGGATCTTAAATGCTAGAGAATGCCGTTGCCCGCAGGTATTCGAATGCTTTTTTTGCTATTGCGCAGGAAAGAGGCCTGACGGATCAGCTTGAAACAGAACTGAAGGATGTTGTTGATACCATTTACGGTAATGAGGACCTGAGAAAAGTTATGGAACACCAGCTGGTGTCTCCGGAGGAGAAAAAGGCCATTATGGAAAAGGTCTTTACCGAGGAGATTTCAGAAATAACCATTAATTTTTTGAAGGTGGTTATTGAGAAATATCGTGCTTCATATTTCCCTGCTATTTACGAGGAATTTGTTTCCTATGCCAATGAAGCACGCAACATGGCTGATGCCCAGCTTAAATCTGCTGCAGAATTGACCGAAGCCGATATGGCTCTGATCAAGGCTAAATTGTCTGAAGCAACGGGAAAGACAGTAAGGCTCTATTCAGAGATAGACACCAGCCTGATTGGCGGGGTTGTGGTGCGCATCGGGGACAAGGTTATTGACAGCAGTCTGGTGGGCAGATTGGAGAAGCTTAAAGAAAATCTTCTGCAAATTGAAGTCAAGGAGATAGGGGTGAGGAACTAAATGAAATTACGGCCGGAAGAAATAAGTTCGATAATCAAGCAGCAGATTGAGAAATATCGAACCGAAATAGAAGTTACTGATGTCGGTACAGTTATCCAAGTAGGGGACGGTATCGCCCGGATTTACGGCCTGGAAGAGGCAATGTCCGGTGAATTGCTCGAATTCCCCGGTGGCATTTACGGTATGGCCCTCAACCTCGAAGAAGATAACATCGGATGTGTTATCATGGGGCCCTTCGCCGATATCCGGGAAGGTGACACAGTCAAGAGGACAGGCAGAATCGTTGAGGTTCCTGTTGGAGATGCCATGCTGGGCCGGGTTGTTAACGCACTGGGCCAGCCTATTGACGGAAAGGGACCGATTAATACCGATAAGTTCCGTCCTGTTGAGAAGAGGGCTGAAGGTGTAATTGAACGGAAGTCAGTTAACCAGCCAATGCAGACCGGTTTGAAGGCTATTGACTCCATGGTTCCCATCGGCCGGGGACAGCGGGAGTTAATTATCGGTGACCGCCAGACCGGAAAAACTGCTATTGCTGTTGATACCATTATTAACCAAAAAGACACAGACGTTATTTGTATATATGTAGCTATTGGCCAAAAGGCCTCGACCATTGCCGGTGTGGTTAAGACTCTGGAAGAGCACGGCGCTATGGATTATACTATTGTTGTAGCAGCGACTGCTTCTGAGCCGGCTCCGATGCTGTTTATCGCTCCTTATGGGGGCTGTGCCATGGCTGAAGAATTTATGTATCAGGGCAAACATGTGCTGATAATTTATGATGACCTGACCAAGCAGGCTGCAGCTTACAGGGAACTCTCCCTCCTGCTCCGCAGGCCGCCAGGCCGTGAGGCTTATCCCGGAGACGTTTTCTATCTGCATTCACGCCTTCTTGAGCGGGCATCCAAGCTGAATGACGATCTGGGCGGGGGTTCAATTACCGCACTGCCCGTTATTGAGACTCAGGCAGGAGACGTTTCTGCCTATATTCCGACAAACGTTATTTCCATCACCGATGGACAGATATTCCTGGAGTCAGACCTGTTCTACTCCGGTTTCAGGCCTGCTATATCAGTTGGTCTTTCGGTATCTAGGGTTGGTGGTTCAGCGCAGGTTAAGGCTATCAGGCAGGTCGCCGGGCGGCTTCGTCTGGATCTGGCCCAGTACCGGGAACTGCAGGCATTTGCCCAATTCGGTTCTGACCTCGACAAAGCCACCCAGGCCCGATTGGCCCGCGGTGAGAGAATGATGGAAATTCTCAAACAGGGCCAGTATAGGCCAATGGCTGTTCAGGAACAGGTTATGGTTTTGTTTACCGCCGTTAACGGATATCTTGACGACCTGCCGGTTGACAGGCTGGCTAAATTTGAGGAGGATTTCCTTAAGTTTATGCGTTCCAGTAAGCCGGAGATTGGCAAGGAAATCGTAGAAAAAGGCGTTATGAGTGATGATCTTATTGAAAACCTGAAAAGCGCCATTATAGAATTTAAAAAGATGTTCGCTTAACTGACTGGTCTGTTACTCCAGATACAGAAATAAAGGTGGTGAGAAATCGATATGGCAAGTGCACGCGACCTGAGACGCAGGATTAAGAGTATCAAAAGTACTCAGCAGATTACCAAAGCCATGAAGATGGTGGCTGCGGCAAATTTACGCAAGTCACAGGAGCGGGTTTTGGCAGCACGCCCCTTTGCCGGGAAGATAAAAGAGGTTTTGGCCCGCCTGACTTCTGCCAATTCGGGTGTCAGTCATCCACTGCTGGATGTACGTGAGCCCAACAATGTCTGTTATGTGCTGATAACGGGTGACCGGGGTTTATGTGGCGGCTATAATGCCAACATTATCCGGAGGAATGCCATGCTGCTGTATGATAAACCCGGAAGCATGGTTGCTATCGGTCGTAAAGGGCGTGACTTCTTTCGCCGCAGGGGTTATGATATTAAATCTGAGTTTGTGGGCCTTGGTGATGAGATGCCATTCGGTATTGCCAAGGAGATAGGGCAAACTCTGGTAAATTATTATGTAAAAGGCGTATTTGATGAGGTTTATCTTGTGTATACCGAATTCAAGTCTGCGATGACACAGATACCGACAACCATGAAACTGCTGCCTGTTGAGCCGCCGACACAGAATGAGGGAGAAAAGGGTACCAGAACTATAGACTATATTTATGAACCGGACCCCGAAGAACTGCTGGCCGAACTGCTGCCTAAGTATATCGAAACAACTGTATACAGAGCGCTTTTGGAATCCAAGGCCAGTGAATATGGAGCCAGGATGACTGCGATGAGTTCGGCAACAGAGAATGCCTCAGAAATGATTGACAAACTCACCCTTTCCCTGAACAGAGCGCGGCAGGCGGCAATTACCAAGGAGATTTCGGAAATTGTTGGTGGTGCAAACGCGTTAGATTAATGCGATAGGAGGGAAAACGCTTAAATGAACATAGGTAAAGTCGTTTCGGTAGTTGGACCGGCCATCGATATCGAGTTTGAGCCGGGACAATTGCCCGAAATATACAATGCTATCAAAATAAAAAGTGAAGATCAGGACACTGTAAAATCAAGTGTTGAACTCAATGTAACCCTGGAAGTGGCCCAGCACCTCGGCAATAACCTTGTCCGCGCAGTAGCCATGAGTTCAACAGACGGTATGGTTAGGGGTATGAAGGCTCTAGATACCGGAGCGCCTATTTCGATTCCGGTTGGCCGCCAGACTCTGGGCAGGCTTCTGAACGTTATCGGTGAAACCATTGACCAAAAGGGCCCGGTAGAAACAGATACCTTTTATCCGATTCACCGTCCTGCTCCCGCTTTTGAGGATCAGGAAACCGCCACTGAGGTACTTGAAACCGGAATCAAGGTTGTTGACCTGCTGGCGCCATATGCCAAGGGTGGTAAAATCGGTCTCTTCGGCGGTGCAGGTGTTGGTAAAACAGTTCTTATCATGGAGCTTATCAGGAACATCGCTTATGAGCACGGTGGGTTTTCCGTGTTTGCCGGTGTTGGTGAGCGTACCCGTGAAGGTAATGACCTCTATCATGAGATGATTGACTCAGGGGTTATTGATAAGACCGCCATGGTATTCGGTCAGATGAACGAACCGCCGGGAGCCCGTCTCCGGGTGGGGCTGTCAGGACTTACCGTTGCTGAGTACTTCCGGGATGAGGAAGGTCAGGACGTGCTTCTCTTTGTTGATAATATATTCCGTTTCACCCAGGCCGGTTCTGAGGTTTCCGCGCTGCTTGGCCGGATGCCTTCAGCGGTTGGCTACCAGCCGACACTGGCAACTGAGATGGGCCAGCTTCAGGAGCGGATTACTTCTACCAAGAAGGGTTCCATTACATCAGTTCAGGCTATTTACGTGCCTGCTGATGACCTGACCGACCCGGCGCCGGCTACGGCGTTTGCCCACCTTGATGCAACAACGGTTCTTTCCCGTCAGATAGTTGAGTTGGGAATTTATCCGGCTGTTGACCCGCTTGACTCCACATCCCGGGTTCTTGACCCAAGGGTTGTCGGTGAAGAGCATTATAAGGTGGCCCGGGAAGTGCAGGGTGTTCTCCAGAGGTATAAGGAACTCCAGGACATTATCGCCATTCTCGGTATGGATGAATTGTCAGATGATGACAAACTTATTGTTGCCAGGGCACGGAAAATCCAGAGGTTCCTGTCACAGCCGTTCTTCGTGGCTGAGGCCTTTACCGGAACCCCCGGAAAATATGTATCCCTTAAGGAAAGTATCCGCGGCTTCAAAGAGATTGTTGATGGAAAACATGATGAAATTCCCGAGCAGGCCTTCTATATGCAGGGTACAATCGATGAGGTTGTAGCCAGGGCCAAAGAGCTGGAGGGAAGTGAGTAATTATGGCTGACAGGAACGTCGTTGTTGATATAGTGACACCTGAACGCATTGTGTACAGTGAACCGGCAGATTTTGTTGTTATTCCCGGAATTGAGGGCTACCTTGGTATTCTGCCCATGCACGCTCCGATTGTGTCCGGTTTAAATATCGGTGTGTTAAAGGTAATTAAAGAAGGTAAAGAAACCAAGGTTGCTATCAGCGGCGGGTTCATGGAAGTTAATGATAACAGAGCTGTTATCCTTGCTGACACAGCAGAACGTGCTGATGAAATTGATATACACAGAGCCAAGGAAGCGCGGGAACGTGCTGAGCAGCGACTGGCAAACAAGTCTTATGACATTGATATTGCCAGGGCCGAGATGGCCTTGAGAAGGGCTGTTGCGAGGCTGAAGGCTTCGGGAAAAGAATAGCCCGTGAAAGAATCCCCCGGGTCTGGTGACAGATCCGGGTATTTTTTTGCGCAACATAGGAGGTCAAATGGTTCCGTTTGTTTGTTATTCTGGTGAAGGGTGGGTTGTTCCACGCTCAGGCAGGAACTCCTCCGGGAGCGGCTGCCGCTGTGCGGCAGGCCGACCGGAGGACGTCCCGACGCCTTCGCTTAGGAACAACCCACCTTCCCACCGGAATAGCAACGATGGAACCATTTGACCTCCCCTTGCGCAAAAAGCCGGTGAGCTAAATAAAGCCGGAGGATGTATAAATCCATACCAGTTTGCATAACCTATCAAAAAAATCCGGGGAGGAGAGGATAGGATAGATATGCGGGATACAATAACTTTGGGAGTTATCGGCGGCCTAATAGGTACATTAGGGATGCATATTACGAATATTGCGCTGCAGTTTTTAGGAATAGTGAAAATTACATCCCTGCAGGTTACTGCCGCTCTGTTTTTAAATTGGTCAGAGGTAAATACAATGTATGGAAGCATAATTGGCTGGGTCAATCATCTTTTTATTGGCGCGGTAGTTGGGATTATCATCTCCTTTATGCTTAAATATTACGGAAAGGATTATTATTTAATTAAAGGATTAGGAGTCACGGGGTTAGGATATTTAGTTGGCATGGGATTTGTAATTCCATTAATTCGTGCAGTACCTCAAATGAGAACTGATCCACTGACGTTGATTGGACATATGGTTTCTTATACGGTATTTGGTTTAATTGCGTCCTATATAATAGCCAATTATTCCAGGTTTAGGGTCAATTCATAACATATAGAGGTAATTATGGCATAATACCGGTCTAAGACGGTAATGTCGGGGCAATACTTTATGTAGAGCCCCTTTTTAGTTGGGCACAAAAAAATTGGTCGGTGGTAAAAAAATGTTTATTAATATGGGTACAAAAAAAGTGATACTTTACGTATTAATAATAGTAATAATTATAGCGGCAATTAGTGTCTTGTATGTAGTCTGGAGGCCTTTTTCTGTTAATAAGGAGCCTGAAGGGGCCACTGTCGTACAGGTCTTCAGGGCATCCGGAGCCGGGTTTGCACAGCTTAATGTCAATGGATGGGAGAAGTGTGAAATTAAACCTCTTCAGGAAGATGCGGAACAGTATCTAAATAAGCGGCTGCAGAGTCTGTTTTCCCAGGAAGAGAACCTGCCGGAAATAAAAACAGTCCACCATAGCGGGGGATTCATAACCCAGGGCCTGGGAAAAACAGGGCAGGGGATCACCGTGCTGGCTACGATAAATGCAGCCGGTCAGCATGAAAAGCAGCCGGGGGAACATGCTTATTTTACTGTGGCCTTAAGTACCGCTAATCCACATTGTTCTTATGACAAACTCTACACTATACTTGACAGTATAATGGAAGGTGACAGCTATCACCGGAGCACCGTTATCAGGGGAGAGATTTCAGGTAAAGTAAGTAATGACCAGAGGAGGAAAGTTATTCGGGATATGATAAAGGAGGCACAGGCACAAACAGTAAACGTCATAGAAAACGACTCCATGGTAAGTGTTTCCGCACATACTTCACAGCTGCCAGAACCATTGACAACAGGCGGGGAGTCAGTTAATATTAATATGGCAGCAAGATATAATTCTGTCGAAAAAAAAACTATTTGGTATGTTGGTTCCCCGATAATAACCAGTGAATATTAAGTAAAACACTACAAAAATTATAATTTAATAACAGGGGGAAGTAAGTTTGGAGAAACTTGTTGTTAGGGGAGGAAAACCTTTATCCGGAAAAGTACGTGTAAGTGGAGCTAAAAATGCGGTTCTCCCTATTATCGCATCCGCTCTTCTGGCTGAAGAGGGAATCTGCCATATAAGTGGTGTCCCTTACCTCGCTGATGTGGAGACTCTTATTGACCTTCTAAGATTTATGGGCGCCGAAGCAGCCCTGGAAGCGGAAACCCTGACAGTGGATGCCAAAACACTGACAAACACCGAGGCCCCTTATGATTACGTGAGCCAAATGAGGGCCTCTTTTCTTGTTATGGGACCTTTGCTGGCCAGGTATGGCCATGCCAAGACATTTCTTCCCGGTGGCTGTAAAATAGGGACAAGACCAATTGACCTTCATCTGAAAGGTTTTGTGAGCCTGGGTGCTGAAATATTCAGGGAAAACGGATTTGTGGTGGCCAAGGTTAAGGACAGGTTAAAGGGAAGCAAGGTCTACCTTGATTTTCCCAGTGTGGGCGCTACCGAGAATATCATGATGGCTGCTGCTCTTGCTGAAGGAACAACTCAGATTCAGAATGCTGCCGAGGAACCTGAAATTGTTGATTTGGCCAACTTTTTAAATGTAATGGGGGCCAAGGTTACCGGGGCTGGTACGAATGTTGTTGTCATAGAAGGACAGACATCTCTTAAAGGGGCTGCGCATCAGGTTATCCCTGACAGGGTTGAAGCCGGGACCTATATGGTGGCAGCTGCCCTGACGGGAGGAGAAGTATATATAGAGAATGTCATCACAGAACACCTGAAACCCGTGATTGCCAAACTAGAAGAAGCAGGGGTGAAAATTCAGAACGGTGGTTCGGGAGTAAGGGTTTCAGGGCCGGAAAATATAGCGCCGGTTAATATTCAAACACTGCCTTACCCGGGTTTTCCTACAGATATGCAGCCTCAAATTACTGCTCTGCTGACCAGGGCTAATGGAACCAGTATGATAACTGAAACGGTTTTTGAAAACCGGTTTATGCATACTGAGGAACTTGGCCGGATGGGAGCAGATATCCGGGTGGATGGTCGTGTTGCCGTTGTTAATGGAGTATCTGAACTGAATGGTGCCAGGGTCCATGCAACTGATCTCAGGGGCGGTGCGGCCCTGATCCTTGCCGGATTGGCGGCTAAGGGAGAAACTGAGATAAATTTTGTTCACCATATTGATAGGGGTTATGAGAAGCTTGAGGATAAGTTTTGCCAGCTTGGCGCTGATATCAGAAGGGTGAATGAAAGGTAAATACTGTTTGACATATACAATTAATTTTTGACGGGATTAGAGTATTCCCCGGGCGGATATAGAAGCGTCCTTGGGAATACCCTCATCCCGTCTTTTAAATAAAGTCAAGAAGTCCTCTTTTTCTCTAAATGGAGCACGGGTTGACCAAACACATGTTCGATGATATAATAAAGTAAGGGATTGCCAAAGTTGGGCATACTATGCAACCGGCTTATTTTTTCAAGTGCTGCAGGATGTTTTCCGGAGACTGGATGCCGCATACCAAAAATTCTTCAAGAAGAGGGCCGGTAATCCACGAATAGCAAGGTTCCGTGTGCCGACGGAGATACGAAATATTTATTGCCATTTAGCAGGTTTTTTGAATCTATAAGTAGAATAACATTCTTTACTTGGTATCACAATAAATCCAGCCAAGGAGTGAGCCCTTTGGAGATGGTTCTGAAAGAAATTCTCAATGAATTAAAGACAGTGAAATCACATATTAACAATTTGGAAGTTGATGTTAGAGAAATTAAAGAAAAACACGGGCTTTATTTAAAGATATTAGAAACAGATGTGCAAGGCATCAAGGAAGAACATGGGCAAAAATTAAATGTGTTAGAAGCAGATGTGCGGGGAATTAGGGAAGAACATGGGCAAAA
>JAENYP010000029.1 GCA_016841725.1 Thermincola carboxydiphila
GTGAACGCTGCCATCAATATCAAAAATGAAGGCTGCCGGATACTTGGTATAGCCTAATAAAATCAAAGAACCGTTGGGCGAACGGGGATAGCTTGGTAATTATACTGATGTTAGTTGGTACGTCCCAAGAAGCCCCCACCTCTAAGCGTTACGTAGGTGGTGGGAGTACGTCACTAATTACTGTGAAATCAAACTCAGCAGCCGATGTATCAAGTGATAATGTAGTTAAAGTTGACGGTGTGATTGTTTCCGCAGACCTTCAGTTTCAAGGCCATTTGGAGTCAGACAGCTGTGGTAGCTGGTGGGTTATTGACAGTTATAAAGGAGCGGCAATATCATATCAGGCCTCCGGGCTGCGAGATGGTCCACACACCATTGAAGTGACGGCCAAAGATAATTTAGGCAATACTTCAACCCAGTCCTGGACATTTAATGTGGCCGAACCACCTGCCTTTGACAATAAGTACCCAACCGGAGTAACAAATATTAATAATGCGGTTTCTGTCCGGGTTACTGACAATGACCCTATCGACCCATCATCTATTGTATTAAAAGTGGATGGTGTGATAGCAGCACACTCATATGACAGTACCGCAAAAACCATCAGTTATCAACCGGCAGCGCCTTTGGCTGATGGTTCTCATACCGTTTGGGTTTCAGCAAAGGGGACCGGCAGCGGCATTACGGGGAGTTCCAGTTGGAGTTATACTATTGAAACTTCGGGGCCTGAGTTGACTTTTGCCGGTGCAGGAGCGACTTATACTATAAATTCACCCAACCTGGTTGTTACAGCAAAAACCATTTTCAATAACTGAAAACTACAGTATCGTTAAAGTTGACGGCGTCATAGTTACAGCAGATTTTGAATATCTGGGCCATATGGAGTCAGACGCCTGTGGCAGCTGGTGGGTTATTGACAGTTATAAAGACGCATCATTAACCTATTAGGCTTCAGGTTTAATGGATGGAGCACATACCTTGGAAGTCACCGCACAAGATGCTGCCGGGAATATCACAGCTGCACAATGGACGTTTTATGTAGATACCTCGGCGGGCCGGGCCGTCCGGTTCAGTGCTGCAAACTACTCGGTCACTGAAGGAGATCCGGTTACCGTAACGGTACAAAGGACAGGCACTTTATTGAATAATCCTTCTACAGTCATTTGGAGTACCGCCGATAATTCGGCAATTGCCGGAGAAGATTATGCACCATTGACCCAAACTATTTCATTTAATGCCGGAGAAACCACGAAAACTGTCATTATTCCAACATTAGATGATAATGCATTTGAAGGTGCGGAAGAGTTTAAGGTTACCCTCAGCAGTCCGGGTGGTTGTGTTTTGGGCAGCATTACCTCTGCAGCCATTAATATTTCCGATAATGATACAAAACCTGAAATTTCATTCAGCACAGAAAGTTATACAGTCGATGAAGGAGATACGGTTACCGTTACCGTAACCAGAACAGGTACAATAGGCGGCGCTTCTGCAGTAAATTATGCAGCTTCTGCAGGTACTGCCGGTTTAACGGATTATATCCCTGCTGCCGGAACCCTGAATTTCGGACCGGGAGAGACTGCCAAAACGTTTACGGTTATCACAAATTCAGATATGGAAGTAGAGGGAGATGAAACAGTTAACCTCAGTTTGACCGGCCCAACAAATGCTGACCTGGTTATCCCGACAGACTCGGTTTTGACGATTATCGATACAACACCACTGCCTGTAATAGAATTAGACGACATTAATTACAGTATGAATGAGGGTGGAACTGTTAGTGTTACACTTACCCGCTCTGCTATTGGGACAGTTTCAACTGTAGATTACATTACTTCTGACATCACAGCCGCCGCCGGGAGTGACTATATTGAGGCTTCAGGAACCATAACCTTTGCATCAGGTGAATTAAGTAAAACTATTACCTTAACATCAATAGATGACGGCATCTTTGAACCTGATGAAAATTTCAGTTTAGGATTAAGCAGCCCAACAAGTGCAGAACTGGGAACTAATACTACCGCAAATGTTACCATAGTTGAAAACGATCCCCCGCCTCTTGTTGAGTTTGCTTCGGCCACATCCAGCTCAGCTGAAAATGCAGGTATTGTCACGGTTACCGTACAGCGGGCAGCCGATTCCACTGTAACCTCAACCGTTTCTTATGCAACAAATGCCGGTACTGCAGAAGCAGGTTCAGATTTCACTGCTGTATCGGGAACACTTACATTTAATCCCGGTGAACTGGTGAAAAGCTTTGATATTCCTATTATAAATGATGCTCTTTATGAGTATGATGAGACCTTCTCCATTGCCTTAAGTAATCCTGTAATGGCAGCTTTGGGAGGTCAAAGCACAAGTGAAATTACAATAACTGACGATGACCTGGTGCCGGTTATAGAATTTGATTCACCGCCCTTGATGGTAAATGAGGGGGATACTGCGGTAATTAACCTTTCCAGATCAGGCGGCAAAAACGTTCTCCATCAGCAGTATTCATGATACCGGAGCCGAATTTAATGAAAGTGTAAATATTGAGCTGCTGAGCTGTTCCGGAAGCGCTTTAGAAGGTACTGGAGCCCGGAAATCTGCGGTTCTGACTATCCTTGACGATGACAGTCCTTCGAAAAATATAGTTGATCTGCAGTTTAGTTCCCCATCTTTTGTTGCCGTACCTGTGGGAGCAACAACAGAAACTTACCTCTACGGCATTGACAACAATGGAGAAACCGCTGATATTACTCAGATATCGACGTGGAGTTCATCTAATCCGGAGGTGGCCACTGCGAATGCAGGAAAAATTACGGGCCGCGGAATCGGAACTACTGTAGTAAGCGCAAAATACAATAGTCTTGTAAAGGAAATTACAGTTGTTGTCAGGTAGAAGAGGGGTAACCCCCTCTTTTTTTATTCGTCAAATACATTATTAAAGTTTCATTAATTTTGATTTTCTAGTATAATAGACAATAGTGATTTTTGCAGGATAACTAAATACTAAATTATAAAGGCGGTAGAAAATTGATCAGTACAAGCGGATTAGGTTTGACTTATGGAAAAAGGACGTTGTTTGAAGATGTGAATATTAAATTTGTTCCTGGGAATTGTTATGGTTTGATTGGAGCCAACGGAGCAGGTAAATCAACTTTTCTGCAGATTCTGGCAGGGGAAATTGAGCCTACCAAAGGAGAAGTAATTATTACTCCTGGAGAGAGGTTAGCGATTCTTAAACAGGATCACTTTGAATTTGATGAATTTGAAGTTTTAAAAACAGTAATCATGGGACACCGCAGACTTTATGAAATTATGGATGCCAAAGATGCTATTTATGCCAAGACCAATTTTTCCGATGAAGATGGCATGAAGGCTGCTGAACTCGAAGCTGAATTCGCAGAACTTAATGGGTGGGAAGCTGAATCAGAGGCGGCTGCAATGTTAACCGGCTTAGGTGTGCCTGTAGAACTCCATGATAAGAAAATGAAGGGTATAGAAAGCATGACAAAGGTCAGGGTTCTATTAGCCCAAGCCTTGTTCGGCAACCCCGATATTCTTTTATTGGATGAGCCGACAAACCACCTCGATGCCCAGTCTATTACCTGGCTGGATCATTTTATATACAATTATAAAAATACCGTCATTGTCATTTCCCATGACAGGCACTTTTTAAATAAAGTATGCACCCATATCGCTGATATTGATTACGGAAAGGTCCAGCTATATGTAGGTAACTACGATTTCTGGTACGAATCAAGTCAGTTAGCAGTTAAGCTGCTGAAAGAGGCTAACAAGAAAACAGAAGAAAAAACCCAGGAACTAAAGAAATTTATCCAGAGATTTAGCTCTAATGCTTCAAAAGCCAAACAAGCTACGGCGAGGAAAAAGCAATTGGAAAAACTTACTTTGGAAGATATCAAACCTTCGTCAAGGAAATACCCTTTTATTGATTTCAAACCTGACCGCGAAGCGGGGAACAACCTGCTTTTTGTGGAGGGACTTAATAAATCTATTGATGGCGAAAAGGTCTTGGACAACCTTGATTTCACCGTATACCCTGGTGATAAAATAGCCTTAGTGGGTCCCGATGAACTCGCTAAAACCACACTTCTCCAGGTGTTGACCGGTGAAATTGAGGCTGACAGCGGGGAGTATAAATGGGGCGTGACAACTTCCCAGGCTTATTTCCCTAAGGATAATAGCAGCCATTTTGATGTTGACCTAAACCTTGTTGATTGGCTGCGCCAGTATTCCTCGGATCAGGATGAATCTTTTATTCGGGGATTTTTAGGTCGAATGTTTTTTTCCGGCGAGGAGGCTCTCAAAAAAGCCAGTGTTATTTCAGGTGGCGAAAAAGTCCGCTGTATGCTGTCCAGGATGATGCTGAGCGGCGCTAACGTATTATTATTGGATGAACCTACCAACCACTTGGACTTGGAATCTATAACGGCCTTAAATAACGGACTTATTAATTTCAAAGGTACTGTTTTATTTGTGTCACATGATCATCAATTTGTGCAAACCATAGCTAATAGGATAATTGAGATTACACCTAATGGAATTATTGATAAGCAGATGACTTATGACGAATATATGGAAAGCGAAGATGTCGCCAGATTGAGGGATGAAATGTATTCAGAGCATAACCTGCTGTCAATGGCAAACTAGAGTCTTTATCATTTCTACAACTTGCAAACCTTAATACCTTTACAACCAGGAAAAACGTTTCTGGTATCGACAACCAAAGGAGTCGGCATTAAATCTTTGATTTTATCTGTGTCAAATTAAATTCCCGGTTGAACTGCTGTGATAAGAATGCAATCAGAATTTACAATGCATTCCTGAAGGGTGTCGACTTGAAAGGGAAATTTCTTGCCGACAACGGGGTCGAAGCCTTTGACTTTCGCCCCTTTTTCGGTAAGCATTTTTGCAATATCTATTGCCGGACTATATCTACAGTCTGCACAATTATCTTTCATGGCCAATCCCAATATCGCTATACAGGATTTTTCCAGGGTTTTATTCACATCTTTAAGAGCTTGCTCAATCAGGGCCACAATTTTTTTAGGACGATCCAGATTTGATTTTCTGGCAACCTCCATAAGAGAGAGCGGGATATCAGTATTTTTTCCTTTCAAAAGGGTGTGTTTAAGGTAAACCAAAGCATTCGGTAAGCAATAGCCGCCCACGCCCGGGCCTGGTTGTAATAATTTTACCCTTGGATGTGTGTTAGAAAGGTTTAGTACTTCATATGTATCCACTTTTAAAGCCTCAGCTACGACACTAATTTCATTTACCAGTGCAATTTCAACATCTCTGGAGATGTTTTGGACAACTTTAATCAACTCTGCTGTTTTTATATTTGAAGCTTTATGAATAGGAGCATCTGAAATTGAATTAAAAAATTCCTTTGCTTTTGCGAAACTTTCCTCATCCTTGCCCGCCATGACAATGGGATTGTTATTTAACTCTTGAAAGGCTTGAGTTTCAGCCATGGTTTCCGGACAATACGCAAGGTAAACAGGGATGTTTAATGATTCCAACCTTGGAATAACATGTTCATCTATTGTTCCCGGAATCAAGGTTGTTCTAAAAATTATCAGGTCACCGGGTTTTAGCTGGGGCACCAAAGTATCCATTACTTCTTTTATCGGGGAGATATCCTGTTTAAAATCATCTGAGGATTTAATTCCAACTGAGACAATAAAAACCCCGGGATGTTGGTCAATTGTCCGCAAGTTTTTAGTAACTGTAAGTTTACCTTGATCAATTAATTTTTTTGCTAACTTTGATATATGAAGTCCATTGTAATGCTCGTAAATATTTATTGAGCCGTTTTTGACAGCTTTAATTACTTGAGGGTTGTTATCAATTCCAATGACTTGTTTGCCTGAGATGGCGATAAAACAGGCCATAGGTAATCCGATATGGCCAAGTCCGATAACGTAAACCTGCATTTGTTTCGCCCCCTGATACAATTTTCTTATTATTTTAATCTATACATAATATGCACGAGGGCGGGACGGCGGTAATGCATAAAAGTAACAACTGATTAAAGTTGAAACTATAATAGAAAGAGTACATAAATAACTAATAATGATAAGCTTCCAGAAAGGAGAAAAAATGAAAACCTTTTTGGCAGTAATTGCCAAAACAAATAAGGTGGAACCGTATATTTCAGAAGCAGCAGAAGATATAGCCTCAAAATATTTGTCTTGTTCCCCGGGGGAATATGACACTGAGAAATGGCAATCATCTTCAAAAGAAATCATTGTGTACAGCTGGTCAAATGAGCCGCCAAAGAATATTTACAAAAAACATTTATATAAAAATGGGCCATCTGCTCTTGTTATGACGGGATATTTAAACGAACCTGAAGAAGTGATTGTGGAAAATATTCTAAAAATAAAACCGGTAAAGCGCCGGAAATATATTTCCAGTTTGGGCGGTTTGTATTCAATCTGTGTTGTAGATGACCTGTCAAACAGTCTTACAGTATGGAATACAATAACACGAATCGAACCGGTATATTGGGCCGAGAATGACAGGTACGTTTTCATTTGTACCCGGGCATTATTTGTCCATTTGCTTGCAGAAAATGCAAGTTTGCCGCATTATGAATTAAAAAATTTCGCCTCTTTTCTTAATGCCGGTTTTTTTTCTCATGAGTCTACTCCCTATAAGAATGTTCATGTGCTTCCTCCAAATGCAGAGCTTTCCTTTTGTAAAGGCAAGCTTAAAATAAGAGAAATAAATAGTGTGGATAAGATTCTTACCGAAGGCCCAACTTCAAGTTATTACGACGAACTAGTTGATGCTCTGATTAAGAGCTTCTTGCCGACAAAGAAACATTCTGTCACCTTATCAGTGGGGTTGACCGGGGGCAAGGATAGCCGTCTCATTGTTGCGGTGCTGAAATATATTAATGGAGATTTTATGACCTCTACCAGTGGGTTTCCGAATCATCCTGACGTTACTATTGCACGCCAAATTGCTGAAATCTTAGGTGTTCCTCATTCATATTCAGTGCCTAAATTTGAATTAAAGAAAAATGGTGAAGTTTTTGAACATGACATCTTAACCAGGGCTAAAGATTTGCTTTGGGTGACAGAAGGGATGATGTCTGCATACCAAAACATTCCACGCCATTCCCAATTTAACAGGAATCAGGTGAGACTCGGAGGGCATGGTGGGGAAATGATTAGAGGTGGATATTCCAAAGGGCTGGCCAAACATAATGAAGATTACAGGACTAAGTTTTTGAATAACCTTATGTTTGGATATTCTTCGTATTTACATGAGAACTTATCTGAGCAATATCAGGAAGATATACCAAGTTGGCTTAAGGAAAAGCCAAAAAGTGTTGTTGAACCTGTAACCACACTGGACCGTTACTATTTATACTATAGAACCGGCCGTTGGTCAGCAATAGCAAGGTCAGGCTACACATCAAGCTTTTATCTTTATCAACCGTTTTTTGACGGAAATTTTACCAGGTTGTTATATCAAATTCCCACCTCTTATAGGGTTAATGATGAGGTTTTGTATAACCTGGTTAAAAGACTTGCACCTGAGTTACTAAATATACCATTTTTCAACGGGAAGTGGAACTTTGAAGCAAAGACATCAAATGTTTACAAATCAAATTCAGATGTAACCTTTGATTGGCGTCAAACCTGTTTAACTGATATGAGAGATGCCTTTTATGAGCAGATTTTCCATTCATCTGCTGCAGACATTCTCTTTCAAATTGTAAAGCGAGATAAAGTAACCAATCTATTTAGAGACCGTCAGCCAGAAAACTTTCGTCAAAGGAACAATAGCCTCCTTTGGAGATTATACACAATGAGTGTTTTATTATCTAATGAGTGGCTTAAAGGCTTATAAAGGAGTTGGGTTGTTGGGGGAGGGGATTTCCGGATGATTTCTTCCAAATGTAATCGACCGGATATCAGGGTTGCCTGCATATTGGATGAATTTAGTTATGAGGGCTTTAAATATGAATGTCAGTTAGAACAATTAAGGAAAAAGACCTGGAAAGAGCAGATTGACAGTCTTGACCCTCATTTTTTATTAGTTGAGTCGGCATGGAGGGGAGTTGATAAAGAGTGGCAGCGGCAGTTGGGAAAGCTGGAACATAACCCTAAAAGCCAGATATATGAGCTATTAGATTATTGCAACAAAAAAGAAATCAAAACAGTTTTCTGGAACAAAGAGGACCCTTCAAATTACAATCATTTCATTGGGGCGGCAACACTATTTGATTTCATTTTTACAACTGATTTAAATTGTATCCAAAAGTATTATCAGGACATAGGTCATAGGCAGGTTTATTTACTGCCCTTTGCAGCTCAGCCATTCATACATAACCCAATTGACTCGTGTAATGAAAAAAAAGGGAATGTGGCCTTTGCCGGCAGTTGGTATGCTGCCAAACATGCAGAACGAAGAATTGATTTATACACTTTACTTGAAACTGCCAAGGAGTTTGGATTAACCATTTTTAATAGGAATTATAATCGCGGGGCTCGCGACTTTGAATTTCCAAAGGAGTTTAATAATTATATTGTAGGATCTCTAAGTTACCCAGAACTTATTAAAGCACAAAAATTATTTAAAGTATGTATAAATGTTAATACAGAAAAAAATTCACCAACAATGTGTTCGAGACGCGTATTTGAATTATTAGCTTCAGGCACAAATGTTATCAGCAATTATTCAAAGAGTATTGAAGAAATGTTCGGACCTATTGTACCACTCTGTAATAGCAGGGAAGACATAATAAAAAACTTGTCCCTGCTATTAAATAATTATGAATACAGCCGCCGCCTGGGACAACTGGGAATTCGAGCTGTTTACGAAAAACATTTATATGGTTTAAAACAATCGTCGGTACGCTTGGACTGGAAGAGGATAGCTGCAACACAGAGGGAGTTTCCATAATCACCATAACAAAAAGAGAAGATTTTATAGATAACATTTTTGAGAACTACCAAAATCAATTGTGGAACAAAAAAGAAATGGTTATTGTCTTGAACAACAATTATTTAAATATTGATAAATGGGAGCAGCGGGCACAAGAGTATAGCAATGTTATTATTTATAAATTAAAAGAAGAAAAGACATTAGGAGAGTGCTTAAATTTCGGCATAGAAAAGGCGGGCTACGAATACATTTCAAAATTTGATGATGACGACTTTTATGCACCCAACTTTTTAAACGATTTGATGTATGCATTTAATTATGCTGACGCAGATATAGTGGGGAAAAAAACCTACTATGGTTTTGTTGAAGGAAAAGAAATACTGGCTTTAAGATTTCCTGATAATGAGCATCGTTTTACCAACTTTTTATCAAGTTCTGCCTTCATAGTGAAAAGAAAGGTATTTGACAAAGTCAAATTTCTAAAATTTACAATAGGAGTAGAAACAACCTTTTTAAAAGAGTGCATCAAGTTCGGATTTAAACTGTATGCTGCGGATAAATACAATTACGTTCGCGTAAGGCATAATCGGAGTGATCACAAATGGGTAATATCTGAGGAAGAGTTTTTAAAAAGGTGTGAAATAATTATTCCTACTAAAAATTATAAGGAGTATGTAACAGTTTAATTAAAACGCTGGTGCTGGAAGAGATTGAAGAGGAATAAAATAGTGTAAACAATATAACACTGAAGGTTAATGGCAGTGTTATTGAAACAGACCAGCCGGCCCAAATTGTGAATGACCGCACAATGGTGCCGGTCAGGTTTATCAGTGAAGCCCTGGGAGCTCAAGTAACGTGGGATTCAGAAAGCAGGACCGTCTTAATAGCTGCTACTCTCGGTAATAATACAGTAAATTTGCAGAAGCTTGCCCAAATGCCGGGTATAAAGATTGTTGTTGATGGGAACCTGATTCAGACTGACCAAGCTCCTGTCATTATCAACGGACGCACAATGGTACCGGTAAGATTCGTCAGTGAGGCTTTGGGAGCAGATGTTACCTGGGATGGCTCCACTCGTTCTGTAATTATTAACAAAGAAAGCAGTACCAATTCACTGGATCAACTTCTTCAGACTACCTTTAAAATAGAATCATATTATGTGGAAGAATATGAATGGCCTCATTATTTACTTGTGCCGGAAACCTGGAAGTTAACAGAAGATGAAGAACTGTTTGTCGAAAGGTACATATCAGATGACGGACTGACCCTGAGAATTGAAGCAGCCTTATATGCAATGCCATTGGTGCGCCCTCCGTCCCGGTATAGTTATTACGGAGCTGATTGGTTAACAGGGGAGGACAAAACCGATTATGAACAAAATCATCCGGTAATAATGGGAGGAATGCCGGGTTATCACTTCCGGTACAGGTTGGATGACGGGCGTTATCGGGAAAAATATATTATCAGGGACCGAAACGGTTATTGTGAACTGGATTTTGATGCGGAGAAAAAGATTTTGGACAAGTACAATGATGTAATAGCTGTTATGGTTTCTTCATTCCAAACTCCACTTGCCGATGACGATGCCTTTGATAAAGTCGTTACAGCCATGGAATATCAAAATTTTAATCTAAAAATCAACAGTAAAATGGGAGAGCTTCCAACGCTATCACAGGTTGAAGGAGGTCAGGCAGATGCTGAAACTGCCTACAGGCAGTGGACTGAGATGGCAGCCTGGATTGCCGCTCAGGATGTTGACCGGTCAATAGAAGGACTGTATAAAGCTGAAAAATCAAGAACAGACAACATGGTGAAATATCTGAACCAATTACAGGGAGGGGCAGGGGAGCAGGAACTGGCTGAAACCAGAGAGAACATAGCCGCGGCTGCTATGGAAGGTGTTAATGAAAGACTGAAGCTGCATTCCCTGAAGAAACCCTGGCAAAATACGCAGAAGTATGGGGAGAAAGGTTAAGCGACAAGGAAATAGTTTTTTCATATTACGGAGTTATGTATGCTGCGGCAGGTATGCATGTAATATACCGGGATAAGAAAGAAGGAGAAGATGTCTTTGTTAATCTATTTTTCACCCTGGGTGCTGACAATGTTTTTTATGTGATTGAAACTGTAATTCCTCAGGATTCGAAACCTATTGCAGAAGAACAGCTTCAAATTATGGTAGACTCCTGGAATGTTGTAATTTAAGGAACGGGAGGGATTTACATTGGTTAAAAAGCTTTCTTTGATTCCCCTAATATTTTTAATCAGCATGCTGACGGTGACTCCGGCTTTAAGTGGTGTCAACTTTCATAACAATTTGGAAGACTGTTTACAAAACAACCTGGTACTATGCCTCGACAGTTCTAAAGCCTACGTCAATAATCACCAGACCAGTATTGATTCTGGTTCTCCTTTGGTGCGGCCAATAATACAGCAGGGCAGGGCACTCGTTCCCTTACGATTCATTGGTGAAAATATTGGTGCTCAGGTAACTTGGCACCCAAGTACTTCCTCCATTGAATTGAAATTACCAGCAAAGAACATTAAAAGGACGGAACAGGGAAGGTTAAACTGAATAGTGATTGGACCAGCGGTTTGAATATCTATGATGGATGGATTTACTACATAAATGAATCGGACATAGGCAGGGTGTATAAAATCAAGACTGACGGGACAGAGAGACAAAGGGTAAATAATACGATTGCCCATCAGATGTATGTCCTGGATGACTGGATATATTATAATGGCTGGGAAGGCAAGTTATACAGAATGAAGACAGACGGTTCGGAATTTAAAACTATGACCGGTTTTAGCGCTGGTAGCCTTTGCGTTTCTAATGGCTGGATGTACTTTACACCACATAAAGAACGATATTCAATCCATATGATGAAAATCGATGGAACCGGCATGGTGAGAGTAGGTAATGATGAATTCTGTCACAATGTCCAAGTTGTAGGAGACTGGATATTTTATGGCTGCTCTGCAGGGTTATGTAAAATCAGGACCAACGGTCAAGAGCGTACAGTGCTCACTGAGGATGAAGCATGGAGTGTTAATATATCAGGAGAGTGGATTTACTATTTCACCGAAGATCCGGACGATTTTACCAAGGCAAATATCTATAAGATCAGGCCTGATGGCACCGGCAGAACCAGTTTAGGATTTGATAAACTAGTTGACGAATTCAATGTGATTGGGGACCAGCTTTATTATGAAAACGTTTCTTTTGATATCTTTAAAATGAAAACCGACGGAACCCAAAAAGCTTTAGTGGATTAAAGATAACATAAAAGCGGAAAACGAAATATGGAAAGAAATCCTTCCTGAAGGGATTGAATAAACAGTAAAGATTTTGGCAAACATTTAGGATGGTACAAAAATGGGAAGATACCGGCAGGTGCCGAGGAGAAGATAGAGACAACATATTACCTTAATGACGTGTCATATGGTGAATCAGGATTTTATGATACCTACTGAAGGATTCTAGACCGGTCAGATTCATTTGGAACAAATCAATCGATATTTTCAGGAAGTGGAAGCTATTCGTAAGGCAGTTAGTTGAACAAGTTATAAATTGAATAGTTTAAAGTTATAGAGCATTTCTTTGTAATGAGGAATGCTTTTTATCTTTGTCTAAAATTAAAAGGATATTTCTATAACAATAACAATATTATTAAAAACAATAATAATTTATTGCAAAACAATAAAATGCGTGTTAAAATCAAATTAATAATAAATAAGTGAGGTGCTTTTTATGAAACAAGGAACAACACTCTTTTTAAAGATAGCTGTTGTTCTTATTGGAATTCCGGTTCTTGCTCTGTGTATATTTGGGTTGCCTTGGATAGCTAAAGAAGCAGCAGTACATTATGCGGCTTATTTGCTATATCCCGTTTTAATCGGTATGTATGCAGCGGCGATACCGTTTTTCTTTGCTCTGTATCAGGCTTTAAAACTTTTAAGCTATATTGACAAGAACAAAGCTTTCTCGGAATTATCTGTAAAGGCTTTAAAGAATATAAAATACTGTGCAATCACAATCAGTATTTTATATGCAGGACTCATCCCACTCTTAATTCCCATTGCGGATGCAGACGACGCCCCAGGTGCCGTAGGATTCCCAATCATCATTATTTTTGCTTCTTCTGTGATTGCAGTCTTTGCTGCTGTTCTTCAAAAGCTTTTAAAAGAAGCCATAGACATAAAATCAGAAAATGATTTAACGGTTTGAGGTGAATAACATGGCGATTATAATCAATATTGATGTGATGCTGGCTAAAAGGAAAATGAGCGTCACAGAACTTTCGGAGAGGGTTGGAATAACGATGGCTAATCTTTCTATATTGAAAAATGGAAAGGCAAAAGCGATTCGATTGTCAACTCTAGAGGCGATTTGTAAGGCTTTAGAATGTCAGCCTGGAGATATTTTAGAATACAAAAGTGGGGAGGTATAACCATGGACATTAACAATTTGATTATTGAAAATATTGCTAACCCCCATGAGCTGGAGAGAATGTTTAGAAAAGAACCCGAAGCTTTTAAAAAGTCATTCTCATACGCCTGGGAACAAAACCCAGATTCACAGGTTCTTGCCGTTTGGTATGAAAGATTGCATTTCAAGGAGACGGCAAATACAGAAAAAGCTTCCTTGCTTCAGAAAGATTTCTTATCCATGGGCATTTTAGCAATTTTGGCCGGGATAAGCACCAGGATAATTTTCCATTTTGTTGAACAGCAGGCAATAACCGAAATTAACCTTGTTTTTGGCATACTTCCTTTTATTGCCGCCTATTTTGTATATAATAATAACCCCAAGAAAAATGTTCTTTACACCCTTGCATCGTTATTCCTAATCTCCGGAGTTTATCTTAACTTACTGCCACTAGAGGAAAAAGACAGCATTATCCTGGCTTATCTACACCTTCCCATTTTCTTATGGGTATTATTAGGGCTTGCATTTACAGGAAATAAATATGGCATAGGCAGCACAAGATTAGCCTATCTTAAATTTAATGGGGAATTTTGCATACTCTACGCCAGCATGGCAATCAGCGGAATGCTGCTAACAGCATTAACCATGCAGTTATTTAGATTTGTCGGCTTGGATATAGAGGAATTCTATTTTAAAAATGTCGTTTTATTTGGCGCTGCGGCTCTCGCTGTTGTGGCTGCATACCTGGTATCAAAGAACCTTAAACTTGCTAAAAATATAGCACCATATATAGCTAAAATTTTTAGTCCTCTTGTACTGGTCACATTGTTGGTCTATCTGATAACGGTTATTTGGGTCGGGAAAAATCCATTCCTGGACCGCGATTTCCTAATAGCCTTCAACGGAATACTCCTTAGTGTATTGGCCGTCACCATATTCTCCATTACCGAAAGCGGCATAAACGAGAAAAAGAACATTTCTGATTATATAAATTTTGCCCTGATTGTTCTTGCTCTTATCATTGACAGTGTGGCTTTATCAGCCATAGTATTCAGGCTGTCTTCTTATGGGATTACGCCCAACAGACTTGCTGTTTTAGGCGTAAACATACTTATCTGGGCCAATCTAATTTGGATTATGCTTTCCTATATGCGTTTTCTACAAAACAAAACCGGACCTTCAACCATCCAAGATGCCGTTACAAAGTATTTGCCGGTCTACGGACTTTGGGCAGCTTTCGTTACATTTACTTTTCCTTTAATTTTTTATTAGAAAGGCTCTGTTGGATGGAGATAAGAACAATTGATTTTCAGCCAACTCCAAGTGATTTTAACAATGGAACATGATTAGAAGCGATTGTAGGGGCAAATAGAGGCCCCTTTCATTTCGTTCTTCCGTGTCTTACTAGTAAAACTTCGCGAACTGCATTTCAAACCCATAATACCGCGTTTCAAACCCCGAAAGCCGCATTTCATTCCACTTGGGCAGGAAAAAATAGGGAAATAAGGAGAAAAAATAGTAACAATGTCAAAAAAACCAAAATAATATCTGAAAACAGAATGAATCCAGGTTCCCCGATGAAAGGCAAACCCGCTGAAAGGCGGGGGCGCAAAGCCACGGGTCTAAGGGTGGGGGTTACCCCTGCCACGACAGCCGGGCTGCCGAAGCAGAATTTGAGATATTACCTTACAGCAAAAGCACCTATCTTATCGGGTAGGTGTTTTTTGTGTCTGCAGGCTCCGGAAATGACCGTGGGGGCATATGGTGAGCTATTGTAGGGAAAACCTTGTACAACACCTCACCATACTGCAGGTCATTTCCAGAGCCAATAGTGGACAAAAAACCCAACGCGTTAAGCGGTGAAGGTAAAGTATATATAACCGATAGACTTAGTGTCTGTGAAGGAGGAATGGTAAATGAAGAAAATCCTTGGGAAACGAATGTGGATTAAAGCGCTGGCCATTGTTCTGGCCCTGTCACTGAACCTGGGGGCTCTGGACGGGGTAATCAGGGCAGTCATGCAGGAATGGTCCCTGGGGACCTTTACCGGGTTCCTGCACCCGGCTGAAGCCCAAAAAGCCGGTAACGGAACTAACCCGGAGGACGGCATTGAAGGTGGTCAAGTTGAATCCGTTAGGAACAAGAATGTCCTCCCGGAAACTGCAGGACCCAAGAGATCAAAGAACCCGGTGGCCTTGGAAGCCCAAAACAAACATGAGGTGATGGAGAAAAGAACTGAGTACTCCAAAACCTTCAAAATCAGTGACAGTGAATACCGGACAGAGGTATACCAGGAACCGGTCCACTATCGGAATGCAGATAATGAGTTGGTTGACATCGACAACACCCTGGTAGAATCCGCGGAAAAAGGATTTGCCTTTGAAAACCGGGCTAACAATTTCAAAGTGCGCTTCGGCGGCACCGGGGTGAATTCAGGTAAGGCAAAGGGGGATTCCGCTGAGAACTCCGGTCACCGGAACCTGGGCCAGATCCAGCAACAAGACCATGCCATTGCCTGGCGCCTTCTCGACAGCAAAGACATTGACGGCAAGGTTGTTCAGAACACCATCACCTACCGTAATATAACTGACCATACTGACCTCAGGTACATTATGGACGGGGCCACCCTGAAGGAGGAAATTATCCTTAATGAACCTGAAGCCCCGTCTGAATTCAGGTTTGCCCTTGATTTAAAACATCTGGAATATACTATGCTGGATAACGGCTCCATCGACTTCACCGATCCCCGGACAGGTGATGTCATCTGGAACATGCCCAAACCATACATGTATGATGCCAAGGGCGAACGTTCCCAGGCCGTCACTGCCAAAATAGGGCGTGAATACGGCTTGTTTGGCGGACTCTTCCTTACCATAACAGCAGATACTGAATGGCTCTCGGCCCGGAACAGGGCGTTTCCAGTTGTTATCGATCCGACCCTGCAGCCAGGAGAACGCTTCGGCAGGGATACCTTTATTTCCTCAAGATACCCTGACACCGCCTACAATGATAGTGAATACCTCTATGTGGGGGATACCTCTGCATATGGAGATACAGCAAGTTTCTTCTTTTTCCAGGATATCGTCCGGGAAGCCAATGCCACAGTCACCGAGGCCACCTTCTCCATATATGCCGCCGGAGGCAGTCCTGACTCTGTTGACCTGTACCGGGTAGTCCCCGACTGGTTATGGGACTATGAAATAATGACCTGGGACTACTGGCAGGCCATATCCGGACGGGGCGACACTCTAGGCGAACTGGCTGACAGCATCTCCGGCCCCTCCTCCGGGTGGTGGAACTTTGATGTCAAAGACCTGGTCCAGAGGTGGATGGAAGACCCCGTCAAGAAGAACGTCGGCTTCGGGCTCTTCCCCGGTTCCGGCTCAGGCTATGCAAAATTCATCTCCAGCAACTACGGCGCTGATGATGACCCCAGGTCAGACACATACAACACCAGGCATCCCAAGCTGACCTATACATATACCCTCAACCCGCCCCAGCAGCCGGCAGATTTCAGCCTGGGCATAGACCGTAATACAGGAAAAATCAGGGCTTACGGCAATGCCAGGGATGATGCCAGGATTTATCTCTCCACCGGTGACGGGGGCAGCTACACCACCTCTGCCGACAGCAGCGGTGACTGGGAAATAGATGGCCTCACCTTTGAAGAAGGCAAATACAAAACCATCTCCATGTACTACACATATGAAGTGGAAGTAACCGATGAAGAGGGCAACACCAGTACGGAAACCCGTACCAGTGACACCACCACCCAGAAATTCCTCATCACCAGATACAGCAAAGGCGCCCGGATCCAGAGAATGGCCAAGCTGTACTACCTGGACGGCGCCAAAGACAACCTGATGCGCCAGGTGAATGAAATTGATGCAGAGCTGGACATGGCTGTCGGTGACTGGGTACTCATCCCCGACCCCAAGCGGGAACGCCCCTATACCGGTGGGGAAATCATCACCGACCCTGACGAGGAATACCGCCTCCGGGAAAAGATCCGGCCCTTATTTGCCAATGGTGAAATAGCCGGTAATTCTGTTGATGTCGCCACCGGCAACTTCTTTGTCATGGACACCGACCTAGCCTTTGACGCCCTGGGTCTGCCGGTAGAATTCACCAGGTTTTTTAATGCCCAGGAACCCGAAACATACCGGGGCCCCTTCGGACAGAACTGGTATCTGGGTTATGACAAAATGCTTATTAAATACAAAGACGGCTCCATCCTGGCCACCGGTGGTGACGGGGGCGGCTATTTCTTCCGCAAGTCAGGCAGCCGTTATGTAGCTGACAGTGATGTCACTGAAGAACTGGTGGCAAATGGTGACGGGACTTATTCAGTAATCACCAAATACGACACCGTCTATCACTTCAATGCTGACGGAATCCTGGACCGGATAACTGACCGCAACGGCAACTCCGTTACCCTGAACTATGACAGGGAAGGCCTGCTGCGTGAAGTCACCGATGCCGCCGGTAGGACCTCAACCCTGTACTATGACGAAATGGGCCGGGTCATCATGATCCAGGACCCCGCAGGCCGCCAGGTGGACTATGACTATGACGCCTGGGGACGGCTCCTGCAAGTAATCGACCCCAACGGCGGGGCTGTAAAGTATGAATATGGCTATGTCGATGACCAGGGCATAGTCCATGACAACTTCCTGGTCACCAGGGTAACCGACCCCATGGGAAATGTGGCTGTAGTCAATGAATATGACAGTGAGGGCCGGGTCATCAGGCAAACTGATGCCGCCGGTTACACTGTCAGCATGGATTATGACAGCGGGAGGACAACATATACCGACCGCAATGGAAATGAATTCATCTATGAATACGATAGTGAATACAGGGTAACCAGTATCTCCGGGCCTGATACCGGGGACGGGGCGGTTTATATGAACTTACCGGCACCTGATGATGATGGTAAATTCACTGATGTAGACAACAGCGCCGTTATTGATGGAAACGACAGTGCTGTTATTGACAGAAAAGACAGCGCCATTACTGACGGCTCTGCCGCTGATGGGATAGTGGTGACCACATCATCTGTAAGCAAAACGGCTGAGACAACACCTAAAGGTGTAGAGACCGGGCAGAGTGAACCAAGTGCCGCAGCTACATCATCATCGGCGACCCGCATCCTGGCAGAGTATCATTATGATGACCGGGGCAACCGGGACACGGTAACTGATGCCATGGGCAATATCACATATTATGGGTATGATAACAAAAACAACCTTACTTCAGTTATAAATGCCGACGGTAAAGAGACCACTTATGTATATGATGATGACAATAATGTCACTGACATCATAGATGCCATGGACAATGGGACCCACCTGGAATATGACGGTAACGGCAACCTCCTGGAGGTAACTGATCCTGAAGGGAACACAACCACATATACCTATTACAGCTCCGGCCAGGTGAAATCAGTATCAGACCCGGCAGGGAAAACGGTGTCCTATACCTATGACCCTGACGGGAATGTGGCCACAGTCAAAGACGGCAGGGGATATATCACCCATTACCGCTATGACGGTATCAGCAGGCTGGAAGAAGTAGAAGACCCCAAAGGGAACCGCACATATTATGAATATGACGACAACGGCAACCTCCTCAGTGAGAGAACCCCAATAGGGGAGACTGTCAACAGCTACAACTATAACAATTACCTGACGGGCACCAGAGACCCTGAGGGGAATGTGACCACCTTTGAATATGACAGCAGGGGGCTAATGGTCAGGGAAAAAGACCCCATGGGGAAATATACCTGGATGGGTTATGACGGCAACGGCAGCCGGCTGTGGACAAAGGATGCCAACAACAACCGGACTGATTACCGCTATGATGACCTGGGGCGGCTGCGGGAAATTATCGAGCCTGCCGGAGATACCACCATATACTACTACGACCCCAATGGGAACAGGACTGCAGTCAGGGATGCCAAAGGTGAAACCACATATTATGAATATGACATACTGAACCGCCTGGAGGCAGTCAATGACCCCCTGGGGCGGCGAGCCCATTACATCTACGACGAACTGGGCAACACCCTCAACTACAAAGACCTTGACGGGACAGTCACCGAGTACCGCTATGACAGCCTGTCAAGGGTACAACAGGTTATTGACCATATAGGGAGCGCCACCAAATTTACCTATGACCGTTCCGGCGACAGGGAGACAGTGACCAATACCCTGGGCCGGACATATACCTACCGTTATGATGACAACAATAACTTAGAAAAGGTAATCGACCCGGCAGGAAACATCACCCGGTTTGAGTATGATGAGAACAACAACCGGACCGCCATGATTGACGCCATGGGCCAGAGGACCACCTATGAATATGACGAAATGGGCCGCCTAGTAAGGGCAGCTGACCCGTTAAACCGTGATACCGAGATAGAACTTGACAAAAACGGCAACCGGGTGGCAGTCACAGACGGCAACAACAATACCACCAGGTTTGGCTATGATGATAATGGGCGCCTGGAGATAGTCACTGATGTCAAAAATAATGTTACCAGATACAGGTATGATGATGTCGGCAACCTGGTATTATTCACAGATGCCAATAACAATGCCACCCAGTACAAATACAATGAGAAGAACCTGCTCACAGATGTAATCAACCCCCTGGGGCAGAAGACCTCCTATGTCTATGACCAAAACGGCAACATCATCTCCAAGACAGACCCCAACGAGGACACCGTAGAATATGAATATGATGAACTCAACCGCCTCCTGGGGGCCTATTACCCTGACGGCAGCTATGTCGAATACGGCTACAACGACCAGGGTAAACGGGAATGGATGGAAGACATCTATGGCACCACCTGGTATGACTATGACCAAATGGGCCGCCTGACCTCAGTAACCAACCAGGATGACATAACCACCGAATATGACTACAACCAACTGGGCCAGAAAACCATGGTCCGTTATCCTGATGGCAAAGAAGTATCCTACAGTTATGACAACCTCAACCGGCTGGAAACCGTAACCGACCGGCTGGGTAAAGCCACCACCTACAAATATGATGCCATAGGCCGCCGTACCGAAACCGTCTTACCAAACGGTGTAGTCACCTCATATGATTATGACACAGCAAACCAGCTTACCGGTATTGCCAGCATAAACCCGGCAGACAAGCTCCTGGCTAGGTATGAATATACCTATGACGGGGCCGGGAACCGGGACAGCTTCACCCTGACCGTGGAAGACATGGTCTATACCACTGATTATGAATATGACCCTTTAAACCAGCTCATCGGCGTAAACAATCCCAATGGCAGCCAGGTATCCTATGACTATGACCCGGCAGGCAACAGGATTAAAATGACAAAAGCAGAAGGGGATTGCATCACCACAACGAAATATGAATATGATGCAGCAAATGAACTGCTCAGGTACAACATGAATGAAGGCCCCTATACCGAATTCCGCTATGACAGTAACGGGAACAGGATTACAAGAATAGAGCCCGGGGATAGGGTAACCACATATACCTGGGATTACGAAAACCGCCTCACCGAAGTCAACTTCCACCAGGATAAGTGGGTTGGGTTCGAATATGACGGCGACGGAAACCGCATCACCAAGTTGTCAGCCATGACCCAGCCGTGGCATGAAGAGGAGATTAAACAGGACAACGGCAAGGGCAATGACCCTGAGTTTGTGCCTCCCGGCCAGCAGAAGGTCAAGAAGCAGAGGGCTGACCTGGTCTATATGCTGCTGAAGAATGACAGGGGTGAGGGAGGCAAAAGCAAAGGCAACAGCGGTGGAAATGGCGGCGGCAGCAGTGGGAATAACGGTGGCGGAAACAATAGCGGCAGTACCGGCAATGGGAATGACAAGGACAAGCCTGACAACGGCAAAGAGAACGGAAATGATAAGGATAAAGTTAATAACGGTAAAGACGATGTTAAAGTAAAGAATAAGGACCTCGATATAAAAGATAGGGAAGCGAAAAAAGAGAAGGCCAAAGAGAAAAACGGCTACCGGCAAAAAGGTAAGTATGCCAACAGGGGCAAACACCTGGGTTGGTATAAGAATGGGAAGATACCGCAGGGACCGGAAGGTGAAAAAGTAGAAATTACATATTACCTTAATGATGTGTCAGACCCGCTTACTCAGGTTCTGATGACCTATAACGAGGAAGGCAATTTTGATGCTGCCTATACATACGGTTTAGAGCGCATCGAAGTTGAGGCTCTGGACGAAACCAGGCCGGAATCACAGGATCCATTGTATTATCTCTATGACGGCTTAGGAAGTGTCACCTTTATGGTGAAGCCTGACGGGAACAAGCGTGACCACTACCGTTATGATGAGTTTGGCAAACCAGCGCCGGGGAACAGCAAGCTGTCTGAGGATGGCGTGAATGTGCTGCATAACACCTTTGGCTATACAGGTGAGATGTGGGATCAGGAGAGTGAGATGCTGTACCTGCGGGCACGGTATTATGAGCCGGAGACGGGAAGGTTCCTGAGCAGGGATAGTTATGAGGGGAATCTGCAGAACCCGCTGAGCAGGCATTTGTATGCATATGTAGGGAATAATCCGGTGAATTATGTGGATCCGACAGGGAATACCAGGCTCTTTATAAATGGCAGAGAAATCATAAGCGGGTTCACCGTCCTAGGGGGACATTCTATTGCAGACCCACAGTTGTTAGCATCGAATTTCAATCTTAATGCTGTTCAACAGAGAGATATATTCGGGCTTTTAACTAATAAATGGGATATTTATAGGAGCGTTCAATATAAAAAAGAGTACGTTGCTGCGCTTGACCAGATTTCAATTCGTCAATTTGCGAACGACTGGGGTATTTTCCTTGAATATAGTAAATTTGAAAATGCTATTTATCTTGGGGCTAAACCTCAGGGGACGGGTAAAGATGAATTAATTTGGGATGAAGTCACAATGCATAGAATAGAAAAATTGCATCCATTAATTAGAGAAGATGCAAAGAAATTTATTTTAAGAGCCCAAAAAGAGGGGATCTATTTAAGAATAACTACAGGATTGCGTACATTTGAAGAACAAAATGAATTATACAAGAAAGGAAGGGAAACACCAGGTAATATAGTTACAAATGCTAAAGCTGGCCAAAGTTATCATAACTATGGACTTGCTTTTGATGTCGTTGAAATTAAAGATGAAAAAGCAGTTTGGGATAGCAATAAATGGGGAGAAATAGGGAAACTTGGGAAGAGCTTTGAATTTGAGTGGGGAGGAGATTTTAAAACCATAGTAGATAAACCTCATTTTCAAAAGACCTTTGGTTATTCCAATTCAGAACTTTTGAAAAGGTATAATGCTAATAATGTAAATTCCGAAGGTTATGTTAGAGTATAACGAGTGAAAGGAGATAGGCATGCTCTATAAAGCAGGGAGTCTAATTTTATTAGTTTTTATGATAATGATAAACGTTTCATGTTCAAATGAACCAAAACCTAATAGTTTCAATGAAGTTGAGGAGAAAATCAACAACTATAACAATGTCTTTGATGTAAATAAATTTAATAAAAAGGAAGTAAATTTAAATGAACTATCTTCCCAAGGAGGAACGGTAATAGGATATTATGAAGATACGAAATTAAAATATATGATAACTACATTTTTTGGGGAAACTGGTAAGAAACTTTATTACTATTATTTTATAGATGAATCTTTAACATATTTCGAAGAAATAGATATAAAATACGATAAACCTATTTATGAAGAAGGGTCAAAAATATTACGGGAAACCATAAAAAAATATATAGTCTTAAATGATAAATTATTTGAGTATAAAGAAAAAACCAGGGAACTCCAAAATATTAAGGGTGCGTCAAATTATTTAGATATTTTAAATCGTGCAAAAGAAGCTTTAAAATAATAATATATTCATTTAGCCTTGAACGAGGTGATTTCACTTTCTTCAAGGCTTTTTATCGCAATATAAACGGTCAGAATAACGCTAAAGTAAAGAATAAGGACCTCGATATAAAGATAGGGAAGCGAAAAAAGAGAAGGCCAAGGCTAAGAAGGGCTACCGTAAGAAAGGTAAGTATGCCAACAGGGGTAAACACCGGGGTGGTATAAGAATGGGAAGATACCGCAGGGACCGGAAGGTGAAAGAGTCGAAATCACCTACTATTTGAATGATGTGTCTGACCCGTGGACACAGTGCTAATGACCTATGGTGAAGATGGCAAGTTCAACGCTGCCTATACTTATGGGTTGGAACGCATCGAAGTTGAAGCCCTGGATGATACCAGGCCAGAATCACAGGACCCGCTGTACTACCTCTATGACGGGCTGGGCAGTGTTACCTTTATGGTGAAGCCTGACGGGAACAAGCGTGATCACTACCGTTATGATGAGTATGGCAAACCAGCACCGGGGAACAGCAAGCTGTCAGAGGATGGCATGAATGTGCTGCATAACACCTTTGGCTATACCGGTGAGATATGGGATCAGGAGAGTGAACTGCTGTACCTGCGGGCCAGATATTATGAGCCGGAGACGGGGAGGTTCCTGAGCAGAGATAGTTATGAGGGGAATCTGCAGAACCCGCTTAGCAGGCATCTGTATGCATATGTGGGGAATAATCCGGTGAATGGGTAGATCCAAGTGGGCGAAATCCAGTAGCAGCAATATACTTATATGTTGCTTCGGTAGCCAGCTCACCTGATACTCAACTAGACTTACAGTTAGTTGCTTTAGATGTTTCGCAAGGAAACTATTTTGCGGCTACTTTTGATAGTGCAGGAATCTTAATCCCAGGAGTTACAGGAGTTGGTCATTTTGCTGATGATGTTGCCACCAAAGTATTAAAATTTTTTGGGAGAAAAACTGCTTTAGAAATTAAAGCTATTAAAGAGACCTTTGCATAGCCTTTTACAGTTATCTCTTTGCTGGCATACTTAACCGGAACGGAGTAGTT
>JAENYP010000008.1 GCA_016841725.1 Thermincola carboxydiphila
ATCAACCCGCACTCGGGACTTGCACCCGTTAGACTGCGCCCATGCTGGGCGCACATATAAAAGGCCACCTGTGGCAATTATCCCCAGGCGGCCTATATTATGGAATACTTTTGACCTATTTTATATACTCATCGCTAACCAAAATATTAGATATAATTTCTGTTGGAATGATAAATTCCTGTACCCCCATATATCCAGGTGCAACCTCATACTCGTCAAATGAAATTACAAATTTCCCTTCTTTGTTAATGTAGAAATTTTGGTTTATATCTGCATTGAATCGATCCTCGTTTACAGTATATTCTCTAAAAGTCAGCACCCTTACAATCAATCCTACCTATGACCGGCACTTTTGTTAGTGCTGCTGCAAAGACTGGGCTGCTATTGACCCCTGCTGTAAGCAAGACAACGAAAATAGCTGCTGAAGCTACTGCTACACCAGTTTTTTTAATAAAATCCATTCCTTGTGGAAAAATATTATGTAGAACATCCACCTGAAGCCTTCAGAAATCACGTAAGCGCTTGGCTATATCGCTGGCACTGTACAAAACGTTTGTAACGATTACCCGCTTTTCTCTGATATGGAAGAATACAAAAAAATTATCCACAGGCATTTGCCTGAGTCCCAGCATACGTTCTTCTGTATCCATTAACTTCGCACGTTCCGGGAACTTATTAAGAGTTTCGATTGCATCAGCTATTCTGTTATACTGTCCAATGGCCGCTTCAGGTGCATGTAGCTGCTCTGCGATATAATTATAAATCTCCTCCATATCGGAAAGTGCCTTATCCGTAATCTGAACTTTATACTGCTTCATGCATGTGTCTTCCTAAATCTCTTAAAGGCAGCAGATGCATCCTGTACATTACCTTTTTCGATATCATTGTATCCTTCCTTTAACTTCGCATGAATTTCGTCCGTTGTCATCAAATCGGCGTTTACGGAAACCGGTGCTTTCGGCAGCGTTACAGCAAAAGGTATTCCGCCGGTCATGGAAATTTGCTTCAGATAAATATCTATCGCTGTGGACATAGGTATGCCGAGTTGTGAAAGGACTTCCTCAGCCTTTCTTTTTACTTCAGGATTAACTCTTAAATTTAAGGTCGTAGTTTTTTCCATGCTAATCATCTCCTTCTGATAATATTGTAACGCTTTTGTCGTTACGTTTCAATAAGAACTTTGACTATTAAAGCTTTTCTACACGCGCCATGTGCGCTCGCCACTCTTTTTTGCCTTCGATGATATCTTTTATTCTCATTTTGATATCTTGTACTCTCATTTTATCCTCCTATTTACCTAATTTTTTAGCGATATTATTGTTGAGTTGCTCGCGCCACTTGTCGTGAAAAGACTTTGCCCCTTCTTCGCCGACCAGCGCTGAACAGAAGCCTTTGATATCGTCACCCAAAACCTCTTGGACACTCTGACCATCCGCTGCCGTTTCTTCGAGCAGACCAAGCACACCGTCTAGAATTGGCATGAGGTTGCGACCGGTAAAATCTGAGTACGTCCAAAGGTTGGCATTAATTTTTTTCCATGCCGCTTGATAATCAGCCGGCAGCTTTTTAGCTCGCGATTCAAAAGTTTTCAATTTTTTAGTCATGTCGCTGCCTGTGGTTTTTTCCCAAAAATTCATTATTATTTCTCCTTTAGCTCGTTAATTTTTGAAGAAGATGAAGGAATGAAATGGCTAACCTACGAAGCTTGTAGAAGAGTTTATATCTTTTTCATGACAAAGAAAAGGCTATTGGAGATTCTCCAGCAGCCTTTTCTTGTGCTTGCACATTTCTTGTTTAGCTTTAGTAAAGAGCTTCAACTCTATGGGTCCAACTCTTATTTCGTACTTACAGAACTCTCTCCGCCGGCGGCAGCCTGGGCGGCAGCCAGCCTGGCAATTGGCACACGGTATGGGGAGCAGCTCACATAATCCATGCCAATCCTGTGGCAGAAACCTATTGAACTGGGCTCACCGCCGTGTTCACCGCAGATACCGACCTTGAGTGCCGGATTGGCCTGGCGGCCCAGGTCTGTTCCCATTTTAACCAGCTTGCCGACACCTGCCTGGTCCAGGACCACGAATGGGTTGTCTGTCAGGATCTTCTTATTGACATAATCAGAAAGGAACTTGCCTTCAGCATCGTCACGGCTGAATCCAAGGGTTGTCTGGGTAAGGTCATTGGTGCCAAAGGAGAAGAAATCAGCCTGTGTGGCAATTTCATCTGCAGTAACAGCAGCCCTTGGCAGCTCTATCATAGTGCCGATATGAATATCAAAGGTAATCCCCTGTTCCTCCTGGACTGCTTTGGCAATTTCCACAGCCTGCTCCCTGAGCATTTTAAGTTCATTCACATGAATAACGAGGGGAATCATAACCTCCGGTTTTGCATCCACACCCTCTTTGATCAGCTGTACTGTAGCCTGGTAAATAGCTTTAACCTGCATTGCATAAATTTCGGGGAAGGTTACCCCGAGACGGCAGCCGCGGTGGCCCAGCATTGGGTTAAATTCATGAAGCTGTCTCACCTTGCGGAGAAGTTCCTCTTTCTCAGCAAGAAGGTTTTTATCGCCGCCTGTACATTTGAGCTCAGTAATCTCCACAACCAGTTCTTCAATATTAGGCAGGAACTCATGGAGAGGCGGATCCAGCAGCCGGATGTATACCGGGAACCCTTCCATAGCCTTAAGGATACCGTAGAAATCTCCCCGCTGTACCGGCAGAAGTTTTTCCAGGGCGGCTTCCCTGTCCTCAAGTGTTTCGGCAAGAATCATCTCCTGAACAACAGGCAGTCTATCCTGAGCCATAAACATATGCTCAGTGCGGCACAGCCCTATTCCTTCAGCGCCAAACTCACGGGCTTTGGCGGCATCTTCAGGAGTATCGGCATTGGCCCTGACAGCCATGGTCCTGATATCATCAGCCCAACTCAGCAGTTCCTGGAACTCAGAAGAAAGTTCAGGGTCAATCATCGGAACATTGCCCATAATCACCTGCCCGGTAGCCCCGTCAATAGAAACAGTATCCCCTTCCCGGATTACGATGCCATTAACATTAAATAATTTTTCCGCGTAGTTTATCTTAATGGCTTCACAACCGCAGACACACGGTTTGCCCATCCCGCGGGCAACGACGGCTGCATGGCTGGTCATGCCCCCCCGGCTGGTGAGGATGCCCTGGGCAGCCACAATGCCATGAATATCATCAGGTGTGGTCTCAGTCCGGACGAGGACTACTTTTCCTCCGGCCTGACCCAGCTTTTCAGCCTCATCAGCATCAAAAACTACTGTTCCGCTGGCAGCCCCGGGTGATGCCGGCAGGCCCTTGGCAATTACTTCGAATTTAGCAGCAGGGTCAATCCTCCTGTGCAGAAGCTGGTCGAGAGCGCCCGGTTCAACCCGGAGGACCGCTTCATTCTTGTCAATCAGGCCTTCAGCGGCCATTTCAACTGCAATTCTGATGGCAGCATTGGCTGTCCTCTTACCATGGCGGGTCTGTAATATGTAAAGTTTACCTTTCTCAATAGTAAATTCTATATCCTGCATATTCTGGTAATGCTGTTCAAGGGTTTTGCAGATATCCGCAAACTGCTGGTAAATCACCGGCATTTCTTCCTGGAGTTTGCTGATTGGCTGGGGTGTCCTGATACCGGCGACCACATCCTCGCCCTGAGCATTGATAAGGTATTCACCATACAGCGCTTTTTCTCCGGTCGAAGGGTTACGTGTAAAGGCAACCCCTGTACCGCAGTCCTCACCCATATTTCCGAATACCATTGACTGGATATTAACCGCAGTCCCCAGGTCGTCGGGAATCTGGTTGAGCCTGCGATATACTATCGCTCTTTGGTTATTCCAGGAACCAAACACTGCCTGAACGGCCAGCAGAAGCTGCTGCATGGGGTCTTCCGGGAAGTCATTTCCGGTTTCACGTTTGGCCACTTTCTTGTATGCGGCAACAACCTCCCTAAGGTCATCGGCATTGAGTTCAGTGTCGAAATGAACCCCCCGCTTTTCCTTTTGGGCATCCAAAACGCTTTCAAACTTGTGGTGTTCCAAGCCAAGAACAACACCACTGAACATCTGAATAAAACGGCGGTAACAGTCAAGAACAAACCTTTCATTATTTGTCGCTTTGATCATGGCCGCACATGTCTGATCATTAAGTCCCAGGTTAAGGATTGTATCCATCATCCCGGGCATGGAAAACTTTGCCCCTGACCGTATTGAAAGAAGCAGCGGATTGGCGGCATCCCCAAAGTTTTTGCCAATTTTAGCCTCAAGACCAACCATTTTCTCTTTTATTTCTGCTTCAAGTCCTTCGGGCATCTGCCCCCCCTGGGCATAGTAGTCATTACAGGCCTCAGTGGTTACCGTAATTCCTGTCGGCACGGGAAGACCGATATTGGTCATTTCCGCCAAGTTAGCTCCCTTGCCTCCCAGCAGCCCTTTCATATCTGCTTTACCCTCGTCAAAAGAATACACATACTTCTTTCCCATTGTCCTATCCCCCTCATTACATTAAAAAATATTTAATTTTAAATTAGCTCTGGTGTCTGATAATTTCCAGAACCTTGCTGGCTGTCTCCTCAACGGCTTTGTTAGATACATCTATTATTGGGCAGCCTGTTTTTCGCATAATTCCATCAGCATAATCCAACTCAATAAGAATTCGTTCCAGGCTGGCATAATCAGCTCCTGATTTAAGGCCAAGAGTCTTTAAACGTTCCTGCCTGATCTCATTTAAAAGTTCAGGCTTAATAGTAAGTCCGATAATTTTTTTCTTGGGCAGACTAAAAATTTCTTCAGGAGGTAATACTTCCGGGACCAGGGGAACGTTAGCCGCTTTGATGCTTTTGTGGGCCAGGTACATACAGAGCGGAGTCTTGGAAGTTCGCGAAACCCCTATAATGACCACATCTGACCTCATTATGCCCCTCGGGTCCTTCCCATCATCATACTTTACGGCGAACTCAATAGCTTCTACCTTCTTGAAATAGTTTTGGTCCAGTTTGTGCAAGAGCCCGGCTTTCATTTTGGGAGCCCGCCCTGATATCCTTGTCAGGGCATCCATCATGGGGCCAAGTATATCTACAATGGGCACCCCTTTTTGCTCCGCCTCTCTGACCAGGGTCTCTCTCAATTCCGGAAGCACAATAGTATAGGCAATAATTCCCGGAACATCCTTAGCTTCATTAACAATCTCGATAATATGTTCCGGGGTATTAACATAGGCGCTCAGCCTCATGTCCACAAAACCGGCATTAAACTGACTGACGGCGGCTCGGGCAACAAAATCTGCAGTCTCACCTACTGAATCAGATACAACAAAGACTACCGATTGTTGTTCCTGTTTTGTTGTGATCAGTATCTCCTCCTTTTTCTGCTTATTTTCAGTTTGCTCTCCCGCATTCTGTCATATCTCTGTATCTTGTCATTTCCCATGTCCCAGTTCCACAAAAAAACGCGTAATTGTCGTTTTAGTGACCCGGCCAATAACTTCAAGCTCTTCACTCCCATTCCCGGTTAGCAAAACCCTGACTACAGGAAGGGAATCCACCTCCCTGCCTGTAAGCTTCTCAGCTGCAACCAGAATAGGTTCTTCCGGAGTTGTTGTTATCAGATTGGGCATCCTCGTCATAACTACACTTATAGGCATTTTATGTATATCTGCACCACCCATTGTCGCTTTCAGCAGGTCCTTCCGGGAAATGATCCCATCAAGAACCCCCTTTTCCCTGACCACAAACAGGGTTCCCACATCTTCCAGAAACATAGTAACAACAGCATCATAAACAGTTGCATCTGCCTTAATAACTACGGGTACTGATTTTACATCTCCGACAGTTATTTTCTGAATTGCTTCAGCAATAAAATTATTGGGAGTCTTTCCGGCATAATAGTACCCTACCCGAGGCCGTGCCTCCAAAATACCGGCCATGGTCAGTATCGCAAGATCAGGACGCAGTGTAGACCTTATCAGAGACAGTTTTGCGGCAATCTTGCTTCCGGTAATCGGGCCTTCGTTCTTGACTATCTTGACAATCTGTTCCTGCCGTTTGGTAAGTTCCACACATGCTCACCGTCTTTCCCTGATCAATTGTGTTATACTAATCATCAAAATACTCTTATTAATATACTATATTTATCCTTAATGTCCTCCTTTATGTCGCAAAAACCCTCTAAATTAATCTTCATTTTTCATTAACCAAGAGTTAATCTATGAATTAACACCTGAAAATATTACATTTAAATCAGGCAACTATTTTGGTCAGGTCTGCAACTGCCCCGGTTAACCCGGCAATATTCCTCAGCAGCGCCAGGCGGTTACTCTTGATCTTCTCATCATCTACCATAACCATTACACCTTCAAAGAAATTGTCAATATGCTGCTGCAGCAGGGCAAATCGCTGCAGAAACTGCCGGTACTGCCTTTCTTCAAGGTAGATTTTCATTTCATCCTTTGCTTTTACAAACTCGCTGTAAAGCTCCTTTTCCACGTCTTCCGTAAACAGCCCTGGATCAATGTCATCAGTTTCCGCATTTTTAGCCAGATTGGATACCCTTGTATAAGCTGTCAGCAGCTTTCCGAAAATTTCCTGGCTGCGCAGGTTAGTCAATGCCTCAGCCCTGAGGAGGGTATCTGTCAGCCTGTCATAGCCCACACTGAGCACAGCATCAATAACATCATAAGTAAACCCTTTGTCAGCAAATATATTTTTGAGGCGCTGCCTAAAGAACTCCCTTACCTCCACCGCAGTTTCCCCGGCTGAAAGCTGGGCCTTGATACTGTCTCCATAACACAGGTACGCCTTTTCTATTAGATTATTAAGTGAAAAATCAAGTTTCCCTTCAATGGCAATATGGCATATTCCCAGGGCCTGCCTTCTTAAGGCATAAGGATCCTGGGAGCCTGTAGGCTGGATACCTGCAGCAAAACATCCGACAATGGTATCAATCTTGTCGGCAATACTGATAATGGACCCTGCTGTTGTCTCAGGAAGAATATCCCCTGAAAACCGCGGCAGATAGTGTTCAAATACTGCCTGGGCCACTGATTCTTTTTCACCGTTGCTGACAGCATATTCCCTGCCCATAACTCCCTGCAGTTCGGGAAATTCGTAAACCATGTTTGTCACCAGGTCAGCCTTACAAAGGTAAGCGCCCTGTTCAATGTCCTCCAGGAGGTTTTCTTCGTTTAGCCCCATTTCAGATGCAAGATACCTGCCAAGCGCTCCGATACGCTCAACTTTCTCAAAAACCGTGCCCAGACTTTCCTGAAAGACTATTTTGTTAAGTTTAGCGACATTATCGCGCAAAGGCGTTTTCAGGTCCTCCTCGTAAAAGAACTCAGCATCAGCCAGCCGCGCCTTGAGAACCTTTTCATTACCTTCTTTTACAGTGTCAAGGAAGGAATCGGTCCCGTTCCTTAGGGTAACAAACTTGTTCATTAGTATGCCTTTGGAGTCTACCACCGGAAAATAGCGCTGGTGCTCCCGCATGGGAGTTATCAGCACCTCTTTGGGCAGCCGCAGGTAGTCCCGGTTAAATGTCCCACATAATGCGGTAGGGTATTCCAGCAGATGGGTAACCTCATCCAGCAGTTCATCATCTGGCAGTACTTCTCCGCCTTCACGTTCAGCAGCCTTGACCACCTGGTTCCAGATTTTTTCCCTCCGTTCCACCTGGTCTGCAATGACAAAGGCATCCTTCAGCCTATCCAGATAGTCAGGAGCCTGGTAAAGCTCAATTGGTCCCTGGGAAAGAAACCTGTGTCCAAAGGTTAGCCGTCCTGATGCCAGACCTTCAATTTCAAAAGGAATTACTGTATTGCCGAAAAGGGCCAGCAGCCACCTTATAGGACGGGCAAAACGCATTTCCTGATAACCCCAGCGCATGGGTTTGGGAAAAGACAACCCATTTATCAATTCAAGGCAAAATCCCGGCAGAATACCGGCAGTTTCCTGCCCGGCCTGCCTTTTTTCAGCAAAGATATATTCTCCGTTGGGAGTTTCCTGGACTATAAGGTCAGATACATTCACGCCCTGGCCTTTGGCAAAACCCTCTGCAGCCTTGGTGGGGCTCCCGCTTTCATCAAAAGCAGCCTTTTGGGAAGGCCCCTTGACCATATCTACAGAATCATCCTGCTCCTCAGCCAGTCCGGTAATATAAACTGCCAGACGCCTTGGTGTGCCATAGGCAGCAATCTCATCACAAGCCAGCCGGTTTTCCTTTACCCACCTGCCGGCAATCTCCTTTAACTGGCTGATGGCTGAAGGCATAAAACGGGCCGGGATTTCCTCGGTCCCAATCTCCAGAACAAAGTCCTTAGCCATTGACCACACCTCCCTTTTTCAGCAGGGGATATCCCATCCGCTCACGCTGTTCAACATATGCCTGGGCACAATGCCTGGCCATATTCCGCACCCGCGCAATATATCCCTGTCTTTCAGTAACACTTATAGCTCCCCTGGCATCGAGCAGGTTAAAGGTATGGGAACACTTCAGAACATAGTCATAGGCCGGGAGCACATAACCCTTTTCAATTATCCTCATTGCTTCTCTTTCGAACATGTTAAACATCTCAAACAACATCTCGGTGTCAGCTATTTCAAAGTTATAGTGGGAGTGTTCCACTTCTCCCCGGTGATGCACATCACCATAGGTAATATCTCCAACCCATGTAATGTTAAAAACACTGTCAACTTTCTGAATGAACATTGCCAACCTTTCCAGTCCATAAGTGATTTCGGCACAGACCGGCTTGCAGTCGATTCCGCCGCACTGCTGGAAGTAGGTAAACTGGGTTATTTCCATACCATCCAGCCAGACTTCCCAGCCGAGCCCCCAGGCCCCCAGAGTTGGTGATTCCCAGTTATCCTCAACAAATCTGATATCATGCTGATCAGGATCAATTCCAATTGCCTTCAGACTTTCAAGATATAGCTCGATGACATCATCAGGGTTTGGTTTGAGAATGACCTGGAACTGGTAGTAATGCTGCAGTCTGTTGGGGTTTTCGCCGTACCTTCCGTCTGTTGGCCGGCGGGATGGCTCAACATAGGCAACATTCCATGGTTCGGGTCCCAAAGCCCGCAGGAAAGTTGCCGGATTCATTGTTCCGGCGCCCTTTTCAATGTCATAAGGCTGCTGAATTATACAGCCCCGGTCTGCCCAGAATTTGGTCAAGGTTAATATAATCTCCTGAAAATTCATTCTTCTGTACCTCCCTTTTAAAAAATGACCTTGAGTCTCTCGAAAAAAAATTTCCTTTATGGTCAAGTCATTGCGTCCTGGGACTTTTTGTTTTTTCCATCATTGTAGGCTCCGGAAATGACCGTTGCATATGGTGAGTTGTTGTACAAGATTTTCCTTGCAGTGCTGCCGTTATGAGTCTTGCTGCACATCACACTATATTATATTTTCGGTCATTTCCGGGAGCCTGCAAAGTTCAAAAAACCTCTCATCCCCGGCCTACGAGCCAGGGACGAGAGGTTATCTCCCGCGGTTCCACCCTGATTGGCCGGGTTTAACTCCGGCCCGCTTGAAAACAGGCAGGCTTTACTAACGGCGCTGTACCTTCAGGGCATACCCCCCGGTACTGATAACCGCTTTCCTCCTACAGCTCCGGAGTGCCTTATCCTGCCCCTGCTGCCGGTTTGCACCTGCCACCGGCTCTCTAAAAAACCGGGAATCAGTCTGTGTCTCCTTCATAGCCTGTCTTATCAAGTTATTAATACAAATACTTTACCAAAATTGTTTTCAAAAGTCAATCATTCACTGTCTGGGTCTGTTAATCGGGATTATCTTGGTATTCCCATCGGGTTTCTCCACTTCCAGGATTACTTTGCCGGCAACTGCCGCCACTGTGCCTATGCCTGCCACAACAGCCAGCTGGGTACTGGCCAGAACTGCCAGGACACCTATAGCCCCTGCAGTAGCCGGAAACTCTGCAATAGTCTTATCTTTCCGCTTAAGCCTGATCCGCGTACGGTTGCCCCGGTTTATGTATGATTTGAGCTCACCGACTATCTCCTCACCCTTTTCCAGCCACCTGCTGCTGCAATCCCGTGCGGTCCGTTCCTCAGCCAGAACGATAGCCTCAACCAGGTCACCCCCGGCTTCTTCCAGGCATTCTTTAGCCTCACGATAGGAAATCCCCATACGTTCCCTGATTATATCAAGCTTCTCAAGTTCGTCACTCATGTTACCCCTCCTTTTGAAGTGCGCCTGCAACTGTTCACTAGTATTCCCCGAATTACCCTTTATTTTGCACTGATGCCAGAGATTGAATGAAGTCTGCTGACCTGATTCTCTTTTCAATTCTCTGACCAATATATTGCTGCATTATTTCACCAATTTCCCGTTTCATCTTTGCAGTCAGCCTGAGCACTCCCAGCCTTTTCAAATCCCATCTTGACAGCTGTTTCAGCATATTCAGTGTTCCCAGGGTGCAGACTGCGGCCTCCGGGTCAGCCGGAGAACAGGTTCCACACAACCCGCCCCCCATTCTGGAACTGAAAGCCACCTGCGAACCCGTTAGCGGGCTTCCGCAGTAAACACAGTCATCCAAGTGAGGCATATATCCCAGTAATCTCATAATCCTTACCTCAAAAACCCGGGTTACCAGTTCCGGGTCTTCAACAGTCAGCAAATGCAGGCACACCAGAGCAAGATAAAACAAATCTTCCTGGCTTTCCCCGGAAACGGCAAAACCATCCAGGACCTCTGCCAGATAAGCAGCATAAGCCATCCTGTCCAGGTCACCCCTGATGCCGGCAAAGGACTCCTTGCCTTCACACTGGGTAATTGTCTCCAGGTTACGCCCCCGATATAAGACAAAGTCAGCATGAGTAAATAGCTGAATCAGCCCCCGTTTACGACTTTTGGGCTTGCGGCAGCCTTTGGCAATAGCCTGCACCTTTCCATATCCACTTGTAAGAATGGTAACGATCCGGTCCGCCTCACCATAATCACGCACCCTGATTATAATTCCTTCTGTTTGATAATCTTTCATCCTAATCCACACCGGTATTATCCAGATAGTCAAATCCTCTTTTCGGCAGCATCTCTTCTCCGGCTGATTCCGCGATGCCAAAATCTTTATACAGCAAATAGGCTCCAATGTGTCCGGTAGTCCTAAATATTTCCCAAAGCGCTTCACTGGTTCTCATTTCAGCTCATCCCTTCTTATTAGGATTGCAACATTTTGTCCGGATCAGCATTATTTATCATCTCCGTAAGAGAAAAGGCGTATACTGGGGGGTTATTGCCATTCCATTTCCTTCATGATAAGCACCCCGGAGCTGGTGCCAACCCTGGCAGCTCCCGCCTTGATTATGTCCACGGCCTGTTCTGCAGACCGAATTCCGCCGGCAGCCTTTATGCCAACTGCCGGGCTGACGCTTCTTCTCATCAGGGCAACATCTTCAGGCAAAGCCCCGCCTGAAGCAAAGCCTGTTGATGTCTTTACAAAATTTGCTCCTGCCGCTTCTGCAATTCTGCAGGCCGTAACCTTTTCATCATTATCAAGGAGGCAGGTCTCAATTATCACTTTTACAATCCCCTGGGGATTTATTCCTCTGACTGCCCGGACAACTTCAGATATATCGCTGCCGACAGCCTCATACCGCTTTTCCTTCAACATCCCTATCCCAATTACCATATCTATTTCATGGGCTCCTTCATTAGCAGCAGCAGCCGCTTCCCGTGCTTTCATCCCGGTTGTGCAAGCCCCCAGTGGAAAACCTGCCACAGCACATACCTTAACCCCGGTTCCAACCAGCAGTTTGACTGCAGCGCCAACAAAAATGGGATTTACACAGACAGCTGCAAAACCATAATGAGCCGCTTCCTCACATAACTTGCGGATATCGGCGGTTGTCGCGTCAGGCCTCAGGATTGTGTGGTCAATATACTTGGCCATATCACCGGGGCTTATAGAAAAGTCTTCTGCAGCCATTTGTTCCTCCTTACTATAATATCTTTTCTTTCCTAGCATAGCATTTATTATGGCATCCTGCAATATTGGCAGAAATGTACACCTTGCGTTTTGCACATTTTTGTGTATAATTGTAATTAATCTGAGAGTATAATGAAAAAAGCAGCTTGCTTTTTAGGGCAGGCTGCTTTTTAACATTTGTTTGTTAAAGGTAAGGGGCCAAATGATTCCTCAGTGAAACGATTAAAACGTCTGCCGGTCCGCAATCCGCGAAGCGGGAGCGGATACCGGCAGAGTTTTTGTTTCACGAGGAATTATTTGGCCCCATCATAGCCCAGGTTCCTGAGGATGCTGTCTTTATTTCTCCAGTCTTTCTTGACCTTTACCCACAGGTCCAGATAAACCTTTGAGCCAAGAAGATTCTCTATGTCTTCACGGGCCATCCCCCCGACCTTTTTCAGCATTGTGCCATTCTTGCCGACAACTATTCCCTTTTGCGATTCTTTTTCCGTAAAAATAACTGCCCTTACATAAATCAGATCATTATCTCGCGGTACAATTTCCTCAATTTCAACAGCAACCGAATGCGGAATCTCTTCCCTGGTAAGGTGGAGCACCTTTTCCCGAATTATCTCCCGGATTATGGCCTGTTCCGGCTGGTCTGTCACCATACCATCCGGATAATACATCGGCCCTTCGGGAAGCAATCCTGATACCAGTTTGATGAGAGTATCCACATTGTCCCCTTCAAGGGCGGAAACCGGGACTACCTCACGGAATTCCATGATGCCGCGGTACTTATCTATCAGTGGTAAAAGTTCATCTCCTTTCACCAGGTCAGTCTTATTTATTACCAATATTACCGGTGTTTTTGTCTGGCCGAGAACATCTTTGATATAAAGGTCACCAGGCCCAATCTCTTTTTCTGAGGCTTCAATCAGGAATAAAATAACATCAACTTCCTTCAGAGCATTCCGGGCCACTTTTACCATATATTCACCCAGTTTATGTTTTGGTTTATGGATACCCGGGGTATCAATAAATACCAGCTGGGCCTCATCAGTTGTCAGGATTGCGGTAATCTTATTTCTGGTTGTCTGGGGTTTGTCTGACATGATAGCCAGTTTCCGGCCAACCATGCGGTTCATCAGGGTGGATTTCCCTACATTGGGCCTGCCCACCAAAGCTATGAACCCGGATCTGAATCCCACTGTGGTATTCATTCTACTGTCTCCTTTCCAAAAATTCCGGCATGAAAACTCCCCGGAAGTAATTCTGCCACGGTATTGATAACATAGTCCCCGCGCATATTGAACTGGATAACCGGCAGGTTGCCAAACTCAGCCATTACCTGCCGGCAGCCGCCACAGGGAGTGCAAAACTCCTCAGTATCGGCAAATATGGCTATAGCCTTAAAATCCTTTTGCCCCTGGGAAACCGCCTTAAACAGAGCTGTCCTTTCGGCACAATTGGTGAGTCCATAAGAGACATTTTCCACATTACACCCTGTATAGACTGTCCCGTCACTACCCAGCAGGGCTGCACCCACTTTAAACTGTGAATACGGGGCATAGGCATTTTCCCGTACTGCCCTCGCTTCAGCCAACAACATTCTGATTTCATCCTTGGATATTTCGGTAACCACTTCATCCACCTTCTCTCAATCCTGAACAATCAATGCTCACGCTCAACTATCAGGGCTGAACACTTAATGCTTAATACTCAATTTTAAGGGTTGCGGGCACAACCTCAATCCAGGTCTGTCCCGGATTCAGTTTCCATTCCGCGCCGTTTTCATCATAAAAAAATGTCTGGGAGCGCATCCCTTTTTTGGACCACTTTCCGGTATATACCTGGCCGCCGGTCAACAGGAGCGCCCTTCCGCTTCCCACCATTTCTATGTCCCTGCGGCCTTCGTTGTCTATTATTCTTGTTTTTGCATACTGGATTATGATATTCGCTCCGGTAAGCTGTTTACCGGTAACCGCATCCTTGTGAACCTTTCCCCCATTAGTCCTGAAATACAAGCCGGTTCCGATATCATAATCCCACCGGACAACACTGTAGCTTTTAAGGTAATTAATTATCACTTTATCTGCTGTAATCCCGTTGGGATTCTCCTCATCCTCACCCAAAAAACTTAATTTGGGGAGTACCACGGTTTTTTCATAACCTCTTTTATGCCCCACCTTTCTCAGTTTTTCCGTATCGGTATAAAGATTATGTGGAGCCTGGCGTTCTTTTATCCTCCAGTATGCCTGGCGGCCAACCCCGAATTCATCCAGGGATGCCACTCCCTGAACACGGACCATCTTTTTGGCTTCCTCACTGCCGCCGCAGTAGGCGTAAATTGCATTATACTCAAACATGCGCTCTATGTAATACGGTCTGGCGCTGCGGACAGGCCCCAATTCGCCTGTGTCGCCATGCAGATAGACTGCCAAAAACCTCGTGAGCGCACCTTCGGCTAAAATCTCATAGATTATGTCTGCCTTGTCAAGTCCTGACTGCGGTCTGGCAGCAGGGGCATTTTCAATCATGACCGCCAGAGGCCGCCTGTCGGTAGTACCCTCAGGAACCATGTCACCTGAAAGTGGACAGCGGACCGTTCTGGGCAGTGGTTCGGGAACCTTAAGCTTACTCTCTCTCTTTTTATAACCGGCCCCGGAACTGTTAACAGCATCCTTGCCATCGTCATCTCCGAGCCCAGGTCCGGAGCATCCTGAAAATATTAGCAGACAGATACCAAAAATCAGCAGAATTAATCCTGTTTGCTTTTTTATCCAAGACATAAACCTAATGCTAAAACACCCCCAGGAAAGCTTAACAGGGTGGCTTATTCATAATCCACCCTTCTTTGCCAATATTATCGTGTGATATTCAGCAGGGCAAGAACCTCTTCCTCACGTTCCCGCATAATCCTGCGCCTGTCTTCATTATCGTGGTCATAGCCCAAAAGGTGAAACATGCCATGGGTCGCCAGAAAGGCTATCTCCCTTAACAGGTCGTGTCCGTACTCTTCAGCCTGACGCTGTGCCATTTCCATTGAAATCACAATATCCCCCAGGATATTCTCAGACTCCCCGTTAATCACAGGCTCCTCTTCACCGGCCTCCTCCATAGGGAAAGAGAGTACATCGGTGGCATCAGCCTTATGGCGAAATTTATGATTAAGTTCTTTAATATACATATTATCAACAAAAGCGATGGTAACTTCAGGGTCGTCATCTCTGCCCTCTACTTTAAGTGAAGTCGCCGCAACCATGTCCATGGCGTCAAGTAGCTTGTTGGTCACCGGCACTTTTTCCTGAAGATTGTTTACGTATACTGGCATCTCTGGCTTTTCTCCTTTCAATTTCTTTAATTACTGTTTCCGGGTATTCTACTCTGTTATGAAAAATTCCCGACAATACCCTTACAAAAGCCCCTGCAATAATATCCAGATCCTTAAAGGTCAGGTCACATTCATCTAGCTGCCCGTCAAGCAGCTTTTCTTTAATAACCCTCCGGACCAGTCCTTCAATCCTCCCCGGAGTCGGTTTCTGCAGAGCCCTTACCGCAGCTTCCACAGAGTCGGCCATCATAACAAGTGCGGCCTCCTTGGTCTGTGGTTTGGGTCCCTCATACCGGAAATCTTCCTCATTCACTGTTTTTTCATTTTTATCGTTTTCCAGGGCACGGTGGAAGAAAAAGCTTACCAGACTTGTACCGTGGTGTTGTTCAATGATGTCAATGATCATTCTGGGTAATTTAAATTCAGCGGCAATCTCAGCGCCATCTTTTGTGTGTGAAGTAATAATCAGGGTACTAAGGTTAGGGGTTAGCTTATCATGCGGGTTTTCACTGGATAACTGGTTCTCAATGAAGAAATACGGGCGGCGCAGTTTTCCAATATCGTGATAATAAGAACCCACCCTGACCAGCAGTGAATCACCACCCACGGCATCAGCCGCTGCTTCTGCCAGGTTACCGACAAGAATACTGTGGTGATATGTACCGGGCGCTTCCATAAGCAATTGTTTTAACAGGGGCTGTCCCGGATTCGCGAGTTCCAGCAGTTTAACCGATGAGGTAATCCCAAAGGCGCTTTCCAGGTATGGCAGGACACCGATAGTCAGTACTGCGGAAAAAATTCCGTTTAAAAGGCCAAACAGCACTCCAATGGCCAGGGATGTCGAATCCACACCCCTGGTTACCAATTCCACAGATATAATTGCCAGGATATTTGCAGAGCTGACATAAACCAGCCCTGCTTTAGCCATATCAGAACGCTGGCTCAGTCTGGAGACACTGTAAACGGCAACCAGCCCGGAAATCATCCCCACAAGGGCAAAACGCAGTTCATTGCCGGTGATTACCCCAACCATCCCACTGAGCACGGCTGTTGCCAGCAGAGCCAGCCTGGTATCCAGGAGAATGGCCAGCAGCATGCTGGCTGCGGCAACCGGTATCATATATCCGAGCATATCCGCCCATCCGGAACTAATCTGGATTGCCATCACGGTTTTTGCTAACAGCAGTTCACAGATAACGATAAGGGCAATAAGGAGCAAAAAGCCTTCGTTAAGGTAGATGTTACTGTGATTCTGGTATAGGTATACCATCACAACTGCCATGGCGATGGCAACCATCATGGCAATCCCCAGTACAGCGCTGACCGGCACAGGCGCTTTCAACAACCCCAGGGCTTCGAGCTTCTGAATATGCTCTGCTGTTACAATATCACCCTGGCCGACAATCTTTTCGTTGTTTTGGACAACAACCCTTACCGGAGCAACCGCTTCCATAGCTGCTTCCTTTTTCCGCTGGGTTTCTTCGGCATTATAAATAAAATTCGGCCTCAGGGTATAGTCTATCAGTGCACCCATAAAGGTCCTGGCATCTTCGGGAAGATTGACGGCAGCCACATCCTGTTCCAGGATGGATGACTTTATCTGGCCAATATTTTCTTCAGGAATCCCCTTGTTATAGGCAGCTGTGACAATCTCCCGGGTTTTTATATCAAGGCCCTGGACCGTCGGGCTTTCATACTTGGCAAGGCTTGAATATACACCCTCAGGCAGAATGAAGGGAATGTCTTTTTTTAGCTGGCCCACCTTGTCCTCAAGTGTCATTTCCTGATTCCCGCTGACGGCCTTAACTTTATTCATGATATTATTAATATCGGCAATTGTTTCATCAAGAGCGCCCGGGTCCTCCTCATGCACCTTGCCAACACTCTCAGCGGCTCTCCGCTTTGCTTCAGAGGTTTTGATTTTGTCCTCGAACTCTATGGTCCTGTTAGCAAAAATCGGATTCTTCTGGGCAAAGGGTTGTCCAACATTAACATCGATTCTTTCCGGCATAAAATTCATCGAAAGAATAGCTGTGACAACAGTGAAAAAACCGGTTCCAATTAACAGACGCTTAGTTGTTGTATTTTTTAAGGCCGGCACCACCTTTTTCCATAAAAAAGATGCCAGATCCCTGATAACGAGTGCCATTCATGTCACTCCCAATTTAACTCAAAGATTTGTTTGACTTCTCAGTCTCCTTTTCCTGTTCAGCCTTCTCGTAGGCAGCAATAATCTTCTGTACCAACTGATGTCTCATGACATCTGCCCCGCTCAGCTGCTGAAAAGAAATCCCCTGAATCCCGCCAAGGGTTTTCCGGGCTTCCAAAAGTCCGGAATACTGGCCTCTGGGAAGGTCAACCTGGGTAACATCACCTGTGATAACCGCCTTGGACCCGAATCCAATACGGGTCAAAAACATCTTCATCTGTTCAGGTGTGGTATTCTGGGCCTCGTCCAGAATTATAAAAGCATCATCAAGGGTGCGTCCCCTCATATATGCCAGAGGGGCAATTTCAATTATGTTTTTCTCCAGCAGTTTCTGGGTCTTATCAGTACCCAGGATATCATAGAGACTGTCATATAATGGTCTCAGGTATGGATTCACTTTTTCCTGCAGATCCCCCGGCAGAAACCCCAGCTTTTCCCCTGCCTCTACCGCGGGCCTGGCAATTATCAGCCGGTTAATCGCCTTTTCTTTCAGGGCCTTTGCAGCCATAGCGACTGCCAGGTAAGTCTTCCCTGTTCCAGCAGGTCCAATCCCAAAAACTATATCATTTTCGGCAATAGCATCCACATATCTCTTTTGCCCGTGAGTCTTCGGTTTTACCAGTTTCCCCCGGAAAGTCACCGCAATGACATCTGTGGCCAGGTCACCGATTTTCTCACCATGACCATCCTTTACCAGCTTTATACTGTATTGGACTTCCCTGAGGGTTATTTGGTTCCCCAAAGCACTCAGTTCTATCAACTGGTTTAAAACCCCCGTACTCTGCTCAACCCGCTCCATCTCACCGGAAACAACGAGATGGTCATCCCTGACCACTATCTGCACACCCAGATCGTTTTCGATAAAATGCAGGTTTTCGTCATGATTGCCAAAGACATTGACCGCATCTTCGAGTTTCTGCAGCGGAATTTTCTTTTCAGATTTAACAATCAAGAATTATGAGACCTCCCGGTATTGTAGTATGATTTAATTCAACTGCTGCTGCTCTTCTTTCAGGGGTTCTGTACAGCCTATATCCTCAATGGTCTCCAGAACCTGTTTAACCCTGACCACATTGCTTCCGCGGGCCGGAATCTCTTCAGAAATTTCTTTCAATATTCTGGCATCAGAAGGCAGTTTAGCTTTTGCGTTGGCAAGCGCCCTTTCCCGGGCAGTTTTCTTGGCCTGAGTTATGCCTATTATATCACGGTAACTTTCAACTTCATAATAATTCATTGTAATTAATTCGACAGGAATGCTAAGATTCCTCCAAGCAGGAATTCTTTTAACATCTGTGTCGGTAACATAGGCTTGAAACGGTATTAACCTGGGACCTTTAATCAAAAAATCCTTGTTCAAAGCCCTTATGCTGAGTACCTGTACTTTTTTGCCGGTTCTGCGGGTCCCGGCATTAACAAGCAGACACTCTCCATAGCCTTCATACCAAACCTTTGCCCGCACAATCCCCCTGGCCCTTACCAGTTCAACCGGCACAGGAGGCTGGTCCTCCTCATTATCCGGTTCACTGTCATTCTCTGTTTCCGGCTCAGGTTCAGGTATAATAACCCCGGTAATCAGAATATCACCTTTCTTTACCATAGTCCCTTCACTGACTGCCGGTTTTCCCCTGAGAACGAGGATCTCCTGGATAAGACCGTCTTTCCGGGCCACAACATTTGCCGGCGAATTATCTGCAGGAGGTACGATAACCTTTTCGGCAATCTCTATCACCGCCTTGGTACCGGTAACCGTAATGCCAACCCAGGAAACCTCCGGCATTTCATTTCTCAGGTACTTTTCAACTCCATCCTTGTCAAGTCCAGACTTCAGTGTTCCCATAGACAGACCGGCTTCTTCCGCCGTCTTCAGCAACCTCTCACGGGGAATGATGTTATTGCCTTTAACCTCCACAAACCAGATAAATGACGACAGCAGATAAATCACCAGGGCTGACAGAACGGCTCCGGCCAGAAGCACTTTTCTCTTCTTCATTCCGGCGATACGAAAAGGAACCCCACCCCTGCCGACTATCTTGAAACGGCAGCCGGTCCGGCGTCCGATGTGCCGTAAAGCCCAGATACCGTTTAATCTGAGCTTAACCCTGGCTTTTCCGGGATCAATCCATTTTACGTCCCAAAGATATAATCCCCGGCTTACCGCCATATTTATTAATTTTTCAAGATTTTTACCTTCAACCACTAAGGATACGTATCCCGTAATAAACGACCACAATCGCGCCAGCACTCTTATGATGCCTCCTAGTCCGTAAATATCACGGATTTAATTCGCCCTTCAACCATTATCTCATCAGGCAGAATGTTTTTCAGTGTCAGGTCCGTCCCTGTAATAGCCAGGTCCCCAACGGTTGTACTGACCTTTACCGTCTCAGGGGTATAAACCATGATCCCCCGGTGATTTTCAATCAGAACCTGAACATCTCCCACCAAAATCACTTTGGGCAGGTCCAGCATCAAGTCCCGGGGAATATCAAAGGTATTGGCTACCTGTTGTTGAATTTGTTTTTTCCGGTCACGCCAGGACATCTAACCCCCCCTTGTCTCTTAAATAAATGTATGCCGCCCCTGGGACAAAAATTACCTGAAAAGACTCTGTTATTTTAGAAAAGAAGAACCTCAAGAGAGTGTGCATAAACTCCCTTGAGGCCGATTGAACTACAACCAAAAATGCCCTACATTCGTTCTATTGCGGTATTTATCAATTTATTTATTGAAATTTTAGTCCCCAGCCGGTCAGTTAATTCATCTTGCAGCTCCATTAATTGTTTAAATTCAGTAGAGAAAATCTGAATTTTTCGGGTGGTCTCAACTGATACCTCTTTATTTACCGTTATCTTCTCTACCTCCTTAAACAACTTACTTATAGCCGTTCTTATAACATTATTTCTTGACCCGGTTTTACCGGCCAGGCTATCCACTTTGTCAATAAGATTCTGGCTTGTCTCCAGAATAATTTCATGCAGTTCACCCTTGTTTTCCGGTGCCCGGCCCCTTAAGTCTTCGTTATACCGCCTATAAGCCTCTCTAATTAGCTCTGAGCGTTGATCACACCCTGCTATATCATCCAGCTGCCGGATAAGCTCAGATTTAATATTAACAGCTATTGAAATAACTCTTTCGGCTTCAACTTTCTTTACCGAATATTTTACCGAATAATCGTTACTCGATAACAGTTCTTCAATTAAAAAATTCAGGCCTGCTGTCCTGCTTAAACTGGCATGAGTGCAATCTCTGTCCAACTCTCTTAATGTTTGCTCATCAATATAAATATTTATCTGTTCGTTCAATACCACAACTCCCTTAAAAATCAACTTATTACATTAAACATAAGTTTCGTTTTCTGTCAGGTGTTTCTGGGGGACGCCAGAATGATTCCCCCCCCGGCGACGGGAATTCCCGCTCCCCCTCCGCCTGAAATAAAGCAAAAACATAGAAAAATGAGCAGTATATTCGCTGCTCATTTTTATTATATGATGTTTTTAGTGTGTTTTGGGTTGAGGCGTCCCGGTAACGGCAGCCTCCCTGACCCCGGCTAAAATCTCACTTGCAGGCATGCCGCCTGCATCCGTCTCCGCCGCCGCTGCGCCCATATATACCCGTTCAATAAGAGCCCCGGCAAACAGCGGACTAAGACTGACATCAACAATATCACCGGGTTTTACCGGCAGCCCGCCGATATCTACTACAGTGAGCTGCAAACTCGTCTTTCCAATAACCTTAAGGGGTCTCCCCTCAAAGAATACCAAATTATCCGGGCGAAAAAAAGATTTTATCAGGTGGTACTGTTCCCGGAGGTAATCAGCAAACCTGAAGGCATCATTTTTTTTCTGAACCCCGAACCCATCTGTATACCCAATGGGCAGCACGGCAACCCTGGTAGTCTGTTTGGTCCTGTAAGTGTTGCTGTATCCGACATAACTCCCCTTTGGCAGACTGCGCACCTGAAGCACCTTTACCCGGCAGCGGTATACTCTCTTCAGCGGTACTGCCGGATTAACGGTACTGTTACCCAGGAAGGCAGAACCAATGCTAACCATATCCATGTGAGTAGCCGGAAATTTCAGGGCCGCCAGGGAATTAGCGCTGTATTTCAAAGGAATAGCCAGCCCTTGTTTCTCAAGCTCGGCCACCACATTGAGGAATTTCTCCCTCTGTACGGCTGTATAGTCCATGTCCTTTTCAAAGGCATTGCTGTAATGGGTAAACACACCCTTATACACCAGCCCATCCAGTTCCTTAAGCCTCTTTACAGATGACAGTAATTCTTCCGGAGAAAAGCCCATCCTCCCCATACCGGAATCAATCTTTAGATGGACATCCACAGACCTGTCCGCTTTCAGGGCATATTCATTGAGGATTGCGGCAGCTTCCAGGGAATAAACGGCAGGAATAAGGCGGTATTCCCACAACTGCTCAAGCTGGGCAGAATCATTATACAGGGGAGCAAAAACCAGGATTGGTGACTTCATGCCGCCCTGTCTCAGCTCAGCGCCCTCAGCAACTGTAGTTACGGCAAAAAATCCTATCCCCAGCTGTTCCAGAAATCCCCCCACTGTCAGGGCTCCCAGTCCATAAGCGTTCTGTTTTATAACCGCCATGATGGGTACATCAAAGTAGCTTTGCAGGGACTGAACATTATCCTTTAACCTGTCGAGGTCTATCTCCATCCATTTCTCCAAGTTCATCCCCTACTTCCGCAATTTCTTTTTAGCCATAATCACTTTCGAACGCAGTTTCTTAGCTAACGGAATCCCGACATCCCATAGTTTGTACATCAGCGGGTCAAATACGAGGTCAAATTCTCCGGCAAACTCAGTAAATTTACCGTTAAAACCTTTTTTAAACCTGAAAAGCCCGTAAAGGGGGTTGGAAGGATCCATGTCTCCGGAAATTCCCCGGAAATCATAAATGTCACACCCTTCTTCCCTGGCCCATTTAATCATATCCCACTGCATCAGGTAGTTTGGCATCAGATTCCTCTGTTCATTACTGCTGGCACCGTACAGGTACCAGCATTTATCTCCGAAGGCAAGAGAAATGGCCCCTGAAAGCACCTTGTCCTCGTACTCGGCAATGTAAAGCCTCATATAGCCGGGGGGAACCAGTTCGTCGTACATTTTCTGAAAATATGCCAGGCTCCTGACCACAAAATTATCCCGCAGACCCGTAACTTCCATGATACTGTGAAATGCCTTCAGGTCATCCCTGGTGCCGACACGCACCTTGACCCCTTTTCTTTCTGCCAGGCGGATGTTATACCTGGTTTTGTGGTGTAAACCCGCCATCACTTCGTCAAGATCGGAGGTAATGTCCAGGCGGGAAACAAAACGGGGCTGGATGCCCTCAAAATTAAGGGTCAGAGGCTTTCTTTTATACCCCAGGCCAAAGAGATTATCCACCTTATCTTTTTCCGCAGCCTCAATATCAGGATCAACCTTCAACATAATGGCATTATACTGCCGGGACATTTCTTTCATCTTGTCTGTAAAAAATCCGAGGACTTCCCTGTCAGTGTAATCCAGTACCGGTCCCCGGGGACAGTACATAAAATTCTTCCCGATAACCGGGAGCCTTCTGATAAGGATACTTCCGGCCCCTTTGACAACACCCTTGTCCCTGATAACAAAATAAATGTTTTTCCAGTCGGCTTTTACTCTGGCCCACTCCAGTGCCTGCAGAAAATTGCCCCCATGAGTCCTGATGTACTCAGTATATTCCGCAGAATCTCCATTTAGTACAAATTCCATATTCTCCCCCTGCCCTGTCAAAAAAGTATGCCCCCGCAAATATTGCGTTAGGGCCAATAGTTTGCAAAACGGGTATTAATCCAGTAATTTTCTTACCTGTTCTTCCCTCAGTTTACCATCCAGTATCATTCGGAATTCTGTAGCTGAAACAAAGCCAAACTTATATCTATCATAATATTCTTTAATAAAATTTTCAAACTCATTTTTTCCCAATATCACATACAGCTGTTCAAACAGCTTCCGCCCATTCCGGTAATGGACATTGCGGTAGTCCTGCCATGAGCCAAACGAGTCCAGGCTTCTGTAAAGCCCCCCGGCTTCGCCTGTATAGCCGGGGACCCGGCCGCTCTGTGCATAAGAGGTAAAAAATTCCACCAGGCCCTCATCAATATATGGGGCATTATACTGGTCACTGCCCACAATATTATAAAACCATTGGTGGGCCACTTCGTGAAACACTGTATTTGACAGGTTCCCCCTGGAGGTGCCTTTTGATATCAGTATCATCGTGGAATACTCCATGCCATTTAAAAACATGTCATTTTCCACAATATTTAACTGCTGCCACGGATATTGTCCCACATTTTCATTAAAAAATGCCAGGGCTTTCCGGGCAGCAGCCAGAACCTCCTCCGGCCGACTGTCAGATGAATAATAGTAATAGTTGACTTCTGTTTCTCCCTCTTTGGCCACGGCCTCCCGGTATCCCCTGTTTAAAAATACCGGCAAATCACGCACCCGTTCCAGAACACCTGTGTATATTTTCCTGCCTGCTTTTTGTTGAACATTATTGGTATTACTTAATACAAGGTTAAAATCCTCAGGAACCGAAAACCGGAATTCATAGGTTGCTGACATATTAACAAAGGGGTCACCAATTTCTGTCGGCCTGTTTTCCCGGTTATCAGCGCTCAACACCGGTAGCCAGTTACCCAGCCAGATTCCCTCTTTAGTGCCTCCTACCCGATCAGCAATATTGGGGATTTTCACCCTGAATTTAATCATCAGGGCATGTTCTCCGCGCAAAAAACCGCCGCTTCCGGGCGCCACCCTGAGGGTCTCGCCCTTAACTTCGAAATAAACTGTTTCCCCGTTATAGGTAACATCCTCAATTTCGATATAGCCTGTGTCCTGACCGTTGCGCATGGCATAGCGCCTAACCTCCGAGGAATCCAGGCTGCTGTCTTGGTAGCGGTTCATGTACAGGTTGAATTTCACTTCCTCCACCGGTTCCCGGCACATGAAAATAACTTCTTCCTCTCCCTCCACCAGTTGGGAAGCAGGGTCAAAATCGGCTTCAATATGATAAAAAGGCATATTCAGTTCTTCAACATCTGATGCTGCTGCATAAACCGGCTGAGCAGTTTCAGCCGGAACATTTGCTCTCTGAGCAAAACCCGCAGTCACAAAAAGCGCCAGCGCCAGCACAGCAACCACCCCGAAAGCGGGCTTGAGCCTTCTTTTTCCCCCGCCCGGTTCGCGGGAAGCCTCCTTCTGATCCTGCCCTGAAGGCAGGCAGCTTTGCGCCTGAGCTTTTCTCATCCGGGCAGCGTTATTGGCATAAACAGCTACAGACCTGTGGTCCGGACCATAAGTCTCTCCGGCAATTTTGCATGCCTTTTCTGCTGCCCGGGCAGCCTCCGGATAAAGCCCCTGGCGGTAACAGACACTAATAGTCTCATCAAGCCTTGAAAGCAGCAGCATATTTGCTTTTTTCTTCCATGGATCAACAGTCCTGCTCACAGAAATTCACATCCTGAATATGGCAGTTAAAACACCTTAACTAAATCATTCGATGAAACAGTTGTAAATTCCTGCTAATTTGACAAATTGCTCTATAAAGCGACATCCTGCTGCCGCTGCACAACGAAAGCGATGCCCAATATTTCCCGGACACCGCTGTGTGTTCACCTGGCTTTTCCTTTACCGTACCTTTCGCTTTTACAGCGCCCTGATCTATTACATCACTCCTAGTGCTCAGAGCGCCTTTTGGTCTTTTACAGTACCCTGCGCGCACCCAGATACTTGGGGACATAATAGGAATTGGAAAGACTGGTAACAGTTATCCCCTTTGTATAAGAAGCATGAATAAAACTGTTGTTCCCCACATAGATACCCACATGGCTGACACTTTTACCATTGGTGTTAAAATAAACAATGTCACCAATTTGGAGTTCAGCCTTGGATACAGCTTTACCCACTGTTGCCTGACCGGAACTGGTCCTGGGAAGGCTGATACCGGCCCCCAGCCTGAAAACATAGCTGGTAAAACCTGAACAGTCAAACCCCTTCGGTGTTGAACCACCGCGGACATATGGCGTACCTTTCAGTGAATTGGCAATAGTAATCACTTTGTCGATTTTAGTCTCTCCCGAACCGCTCCTTGATGCAGGATCTTTTGCCTCCTGCCCGGCATCAGGGGCCGGTGCCGGCTGCGGATTGCTCTTGGCCGTATCCGGAGCGGGCTGAGGTGCCGGCTCTGCCTTTACTGCAGGTTTCAATACCGGCTTAGCTGCAGGTTTGGGTACAGGCTGCTTTTCCGCTTCGGGTTGGCCCTGTACTGCTGTCTCAGCTTGCGTTTTCTCAGCAGAAGCCTGTCCTTCCACCGCTGTATTCATGGCAATATTAGTAACCGAAGCGGGGGTTTCCGTTTGTTCCTCCCACTCATCCCGGCTGTAATCATTGAAAAGTACCGGTTCATCCTTAACGGCAGCAGGGACAGCCATTACAATATGGGCTCTCTCGGTTTCCAGTCCAGGGCTGTTAACAGCAGAACTCTCCTGTGCATGGCTTGACATCAGCCAGGCAGCAGTTATAATGGTTACCACGGCAAATGCCGATGCAATCCTCTGTCTCAATAGCCGTTCCTCCTTTTTGGAGCATGTTGCCATATCTGTCTATTTCGACATTACTGCTAAAAACCCTTTGTATAACTCCCAAAATAATCATTTTTTTGCATTCTTACTGCTATTTTACATAATAAGACCGGAAAGTGTGCGCGATGACCACAACAAAAAGGGAGTGAACCCCAAAGCCTTTTGCTTCTGGGTTACTCCCTTGAGCTTTAACCAATCAATTCCTTTACTATCAGGTTAACCAGTTTGCCGTCAGCCTTTCCTTTTACCACCGGCATAAGTTTGCCCATAACCTTACCCATATCCCTGGGCCCTGACGGCTTGACCTCATCTATCACTTCCCTGACCAGTCTGCGGATTTCCTCCTCAGACATCTGTTCCGGAAGGTAATTCATTAAAATATTTATTTCATCCCTGAGCCCGTCAGCAATGTCCTGACGACCGGCCCTTTCATATTCTTCCAGGGCATCTTTCCGCTTCTTAACTTCCCTTGACAGGACTTCAATTACCTCATCTTCGGAAAGCTCTGCTTTTTTGTCAATCTCAGCATTCTTCAGGGAGGAAAGTACCATGCGGATAACGGACAGGCGTTTCTTGCCGCTTTCCCTTGCTTTCATGGCGGCTTTCATGTCTTCAGTCAGCGTCTGTTTAAGAGACATAGGAACCTCCTTTTAGTTACCAGAACCTTCTCTTCCTAGCTGCTTCAGACTTCTTCTTCCGCTTTACACTTGGCTTCTCATAGTGTTCACGTCTTCTTACTTCGGATAAAACTCCGGCTTTTTGGCAGGACCTCTTAAAACGCCGTAAAGCACTGTCCAATGTTTCATTTTTTCCAACTTTTATTTCCGCCATCTTTTTCCCTCCCTCCGCTACTGACAATGATGCGGGATTCGGTCTGCAATAATTTCTATGACCATTGCCATATCGTTAGGGCATAAAATTACACATTCTTAATTATACTATATGCCTCAATAAGGTGTCAACTACGCACGACAACTTAAGCAGCTGACCACCCTCAATTATGCAAAGTTCTTCAGTTCCTCGCCGCCAATGAGGTGGTAATGCATATGGAATACTATCTGTCCGCCTTCCTCATTACAGTTTGTCACAATCCGAAAGCCTTTTTCGGCAATTCCCGCTTCCCTGGCCAGCTTGTTGGCAACCAGGTGGATATGACCAATTAAATCAACATTCTCTTCATTGATGTCAAGAACATTTACCAGGTGTTCCTTGGGTATGATGAGCACATGTACCGGAGCCAGAGGACTTATATCCCTAAAAGCCAAAATTCTTTCATCTTCATAAACAACCTCACTGGGAATTTCCTTTTTTACAATTTTACAGAAAATACACTCCTGCATTTATTCAGCACCTCCTTTTAACGATTCCTTTTTTAGCCATATTTTTGAAACAAATTTATTCGCCATCTATGATGAAATTCCTGCCTGACAGGCATTAAATCCGCATTCTGGCCAGCAGGCTGGTGCCTTTCAGCTTCACTGCCCTGACATCAACAAGTTTGCCCCTGATATCGTCACTGCTCTTGAACATTACCCTGATATAAGTATCAGTAAGGCCTTCCCACAAATCATTATCCCTGTCGGCCATTTCTTCAGCCAGAACCTCCAGGTTGCTGCCAATAAACCTTGCGGCAAACCTTTTCTGATTTTCCCGGTCGAGGGCAATCAGTCTCCTGCTCCTCAGGTCTTTGGCCTCTGCTGCAACCTGCCCGGGAAATCCGGCTGCAGGTGTGCCCTTTCTGGGGGAGTATTTAAAAACATGAGTTCTGCTGAATCCAACATCTTTAATGAACTCATAGGTATTTTCAAAGTGCTCGTCTGTTTCTCCCGGAAAACCGGTAATCACATCAGTAGTTACCGCCAGGTCCGGAATCTGGCCCCTGATTGCCCCAACCAGACGCGAAAATTCAAATGTGGTATACTTCCTGTTCATCATTTTGAGGATATCGTCATCACCGCTTTGCAGCGGAATATGCAGATGCCGGCATACTGTCCTGATCTGGGTAACCGCATCTATCAGGCGGGGGGTGATGTCAAGAGGTTCGACAGAACCGAGCCTGAGCCTTTTAATTCCCGGAGTCAGGGCAATCCGGACGACAAGGTCAGCCAGATCTGTCTGTTCTGCCAGCCCGGCCCCGTAAGCCCCAATATGGATACCTGTCAATACTATTTCTCCAAAACCCTGTGAGATAAGCTTCCTGACTTCAGCAAGCACATTTTCGGGAGCCCGGCTCCTCAGAGGCCCCCTGGCATAAGGAATGATGCAGTAAGTACAGAAATTGCTGCATCCCTCCTGAATCTTGACAAAGGCCCTGGTCCTGTTCTCATAATCGAGAATGGGCAGGTCCTCAAACTCCCGGTAGGTCATCACATCACTTACCGTGTTAACGGGTTCAGGGGACTTTTCAGCCTCTTCCACAAGTTCCACAATCCGTGATTTATCCCTTGTACCGATGACCAGATCAACACCCGGAATATCCAGAACTTCCCCCGGGGAAGTCTGGGCATAGCACCCCGTAACACCAATGACAGCATCTGGGTTTTTCCTGACGGCACGCCTGATTACCTGTCTTGATTTGCGGTCACCCATATGAGTCACCGTACAGGTATTGATAATATAAATATCTGCAATTTCGTCAAAATCCACTGTTTCATAACCCCGACTGCGGAAAGCGCTGGCCATGGCTTCAGTCTCATACTGGTTTGTCTTACATCCCAGGGTAAAGAATGCGGCTTTTTTAGCCATTTGACACGCCTCCCAGATCCCCAAGTTCATATAAAATAATGGCTGCAGCCACTATCCCGGCAGTTTCCGTCCGCATTATGCGGGGTCCCAAAGAGACCGGCAGAACCCCGGCAGTCCGGGACAGCCTGGCCTCCTCCGGAGTAAATCCACCCTCAGGGCCAATAAACACTGCTGCCTTTTTCCCGGTTATCTTATTACCTCTCAGGACGTCTTTTATACCCACCGATTTTTCCTCTTCCCAGGGCATTATTCCTAAAACATCGGGAGTGATTTCCGCGACAGCATCTGCGAAGGCGAGAGGTTCCCCAACCATTGGAACAACCATGCGGCGTGATTGTTTAGCCGCTTCCTCAGCAACCCTCTGCCAACGGGCATGCCTTCCGGCGGCTTTCCTTTCATCAAGTCTTACAATTGTCCGCTCACAGATTACGGGAACAATCCGGCTCACACCTAATTCTGTGCTTTTCTGAATAACCAGGTCCAGCTTATCCCCTTTGGGAAGCCCCTGGTACAAAACAACCTCCAGAGGCGGTTCTGTGGCAGCTGCTCTTTCTGCAATTATATCACAGATTACCTCTTTGCCGGAAATTTCCCTGATCTCAGCATCAAACTCCCTGCCGCCGGCATCAGCTATCTCTATCTTGTCCCCCGGGCCCAGGCGCAGGACCCTGCTGATATGCCTCAAATCAGGGCCTTTGATAGCAGTGGTTTTTTGACCTGCCAAAACTTCGGAAACAAAGAAACGCGCCATCTTAGTCCTCCCTGGCAGCCAGGAATGACACCCAGTCACCCTCCCGGCCAACCTCTTTGATAACAAAGCCAGCCCCCCGGGCAGCCTCAAAAACCTCTTCAGAACGCGTGCCGATTATCCCGGAAGCCACAAAAATCCCGCCCTTTCTCAGAAACCGGACCGCATCGGGACACATACGTATAATCACATCGGCCACAATGTTGGCTGTCAGGATGTCTGCCTGGCCGCTGACCCCATTCAGAAGATTTCCTTCCATTACTTTTATTTTATCGTCCAAACCATTTAGAGTCACGTTTTCGGCAGCCACAGTTACCGCAACCGGGTCATAATCCACTGCCTGGACCGCTCCCGCACTCAAGAGTCCGGCAGCAATGGAAAGAATACCTGAACCTGTCCCGATATCAAAAACCGTTTCCCCACCCTGGATAATGTCTTCCAAAAATCTGATACACATAATTGTGGTCGGATGGGTCCCGGTCCCAAAAGCCATCCCCGGGTCAAGGGCAATCACAAGCTCACCCGGCTTCTGATGATAATCTTCCCAGGTTGGTTTAATTACAATCCTCCTGCCAATTTTCACAGGCTTATAATATACCTTCCATGAATTAGCCCAGTCTTCCTCCTGTACCTGAGAAAATCCCATTCCCCTGATGGCACCCGGAAAAAAATCACTGTCAAGCTCACTTAGCCGTTCACGAAGCAGGCTCACTCTCTCCTCAAGCCTGCTGTCAACAGGCAGATAAGCATTTACCAGGACATAGTCCCGATTTATCATATCCTGTGGAAACTCGTAGGCATCCCAAACTTTTTCGACTATCTGCCGCTTAACCAGATAAGGGTCCTCTATCGACACTCCCCCGGCACCACAGTCAATAAGAATTGCGGAAACAGCTTCCACAGCCTCAGGCTCCGTTTCTATAGCAATTTCCCGCCAGTTCATGAATTATCACATCCCTGCTTTTTTAAACAAGCGCGGCTGCAGCCGGTACATCCATCTCATCCCTGAAAGGGAATAAATCAGGAGAGCCACCCATATAAGGCCAAAGCTGATAGCTTCGACAGATGTAAATGGTTCTCTGAATATGAAGACTCCCAGAAACAGGGTTATGGTTGGGGCCAGGTACTGGGTCAAACCGACCGTAGACAGGGGGACAATCTGAGCTCCTTTGGCAAACCACAATAAGGGAAGGCCTGTCACTATTCCCGAGAAAACAAGCAATGCCGCCAAACTAAGGGAATATCCCAAATTCCCCGTGCCGGCTGCCTGTTTAAATACTATGTAGCCGAGCGCAGCCGGAGCGATGACCACTGTTTCCAGGGTAAGCCCCATAAGGGACTCTATACCGGCAAGTTTTTTGACTAATCCGTAAATCCCAAAGGTAAGTGTCAGTATCAGGGCAATCCACGGTATCCTGCCATAGGTAGCGGTGATAACTGCCACACCGGCTGCAGCCAGTAAAATGGAACACACCTGCCAGAAATTAAGTTTTTCCTTCAGCACTACGACACCCAGAAATACACTGAAAAGGGGGTTTATATAGTACCCCAGGCTGGCCTCCACGACATGGCCGGCATTTACCGCCCAAATATAGGTAAACCAGTTCGCGCTGATAAGCCCGGCACATAACAGGGCATAAACCCGGTTCGACCTTATTGAGAGCATGCTTATAAATTCATTGCGGCGTCCGTAAATAAACAGAGCCGCAGCCGCAAAAATAAAGGACCAGAAAATCCTGTGGGCCAGTATTTCACCTGCCGGAACCTGTTTTAAGGCCTTCCAGTATAATGGCAGAATCCCCCATGCGGTAAATGCCGCAACTGTGTATGCTATCCCCCGGATATGGATTTTCCGCTGGTCCTTCTCTTCCAAAAACAAAGCCCCTCCCTGCCAACAATAATACAGCATTGGCCTGAACCCGCTGCAAACGGGGTCAGGCCAATGCCTTCCGGTTATCCCATGAACGCATCCTTTACCTTGTCAAAAAACCCCCGTTCAACTCCTGCAGGGTTCTCCCCGGAAGCCTCGGCAAACTTTTGCAAAAGCTCTCTCTGCTCCTCGGTCAGTTTGGTGGGTGTCACTACAATGACCTTAACATGCTGGTCACCGCGGCCATAACCATGCAGGTCAGTGATACCCTTGCCTTTCAGGCGGAAGGATGTGCCCGACTGAGTCCCTTCCGGAATCTTTAACATGACTTTGCCGTCAAGGGTAGGCACTTCAAGCTCGTCACCAAGGGCTGCCTGTGGGAAGGAAACCTTCACCTCACTAAGCACATCATTGCCATCTCGCCTAAAGGTCCGATGTGATTTTACCTGAAGATAGATATATAGGTCGCCTCTGGGGCCGCCGCGATCCCCGGGTTCACCCTCACCGGCAACCCGGAGCCTGGAACCGGTATCCACCCCGCCGGGAATCCTGACATGAATCTTGGCTGTTTTCCTGACCGTTCCCTTCCCGCCACACTTGGTGCAGGGCTTTTCAATAATAACACCTTCACCTTGACAGGTTTCACATACCCTTGACTGGACAAAACGCCCAAAGGGTGTTGTCTGAGCAAATTGGACCTGCCCGGTCCCGTTACACTTGGTACACTTTTTGGGAGAACTCCCTGGCGCTGCTCCTGTCCCCTCACACTTATCACAGAATTCCGTCTTGGGTATGCTGATATCTTTCTCGACACCAAAAGCCGCCTCTTCAAAGGTGATTTCCATGTTGTACCTGAGGTCGGCGCCTTTGGCCGGTCCCCTGCGCCGTTGGCCGCCGGTCCCCCCGAAAAACATGTCAAAAATATCGCCAAAACCGCCAAAGTCCTGGAAACCACCGCCAAAACCGGCTTCACCGGCCCCGTTTCCGAAAGCCGCATGGCCGAACTGGTCATACTGGGCCTTTTTCTGGGGGTCGGAAAGTACTTCATAAGCCTCACTTACCTCTTTGAATTTGGCCTCTGCCTCCTGATCACCCGGATTTACATCAGGGTGGTACTGGCGGGCCAATTTTCGAAAGGCCTTTTTTAAATCCGCCTCTGAAGCGTCTTTATCCACTCCGAGGACTTCGTAATAATCTTTCTTACTCATTTATATTACACCTTCTTACCCCAGATTTACCGGAAAATAATTCCCGGAAGGGAATTACTTGCTGTCATCATTTACTTCCTTGAACTCAGCATCAACCACATTATCATCTGCCTGGGTTCCAGCCCCGCCCGGATTACCCGCTCCCGGACCTCCCTGGCCCTCTGCCTGTGCGGTTTGCTGGTACATGGCAGTGGTAAGCTCATAAAGCGGCTTGGTAAGCTCCTCTGATTTATTCTTAATAAGCTCGATATCACTACCCTTAAGGGCTTCCTTAAGCGCATCAGCTGCCTGGTTGACCTTATCCACCAATCCTTTATCTGCCTTATCACCAAAATCCTTTACAGTTTTCTCAGCCTGATAAACCAGTGAGTCAGCCTGGTTCCTGGTGTCTACTTCCTCTTTTTTCTTGGCATCCTCTGCGGCATGGGCTTCAGCTTCCTTGACCATTTTTTCAATATCCTGATCATTTAAACCGCCTGAGGAAGTTATAGTTATCTTTTGTTCGTTTCCAGAGGCCATATCCTTTGCGGAAACGTGAACAATTCCATTGGCATCGATATCAAATTTAACCTCAATCTGAGGAATACCCCTTGGCGCCGGAGGAATTCCGGACAGTTGGAATCTGCCCAGTGTCTTGTTATATGCAGCCATCTCCCGTTCGCCCTGCAGGACATGGATCTCCACCGAAGTCTGGTTATCGGCGGCAGTTGAAAACATCTGACTCTTGGAAGTCGGTATCGTGGTGTTCCGGTTAATCAGCTTGGTAAACACCCCGCCAAGAGTCTCAATTCCCAGTGACAGGGGAGTAACATCCAGCAGCAGGACATCCTTCACTTCTCCTGCCAGAACGCCACCCTGGATGGCAGCACCGAGAGCCACTACTTCATCAGGGTTAACACCCTTGTGGGATTCCTGTGCGGTTACCTTTTTAATAGCAGCCTGAACCGCCGGTACCCTTGTTGAGCCCCCCACCAAAATAATCTTATCAAGCTTGTCGGCGCTAAGCCCGGCATCAGACAGGGCCTGCCTGGTGGGTTCCATTGTTTTTTCGATCAGATCTTCAATCAACTCTTCAAATTTAGCCCTGGTCAGTGTCAGGTCAAGATGTTTGGGGCCTGACTGATCAGCAGTAATAAAGGGCAGGTTAACATTGGTGCTGGTAACACCGGAAAGTTCGATTTTGGCTTTCTCGGCAGCCTCCTTGAGGCGCTGCAGGGCCATCTTGTCATTGGCCAGGTCAATACCGTTTTCTTTCTTAAACTCACTGACCATCCATGCCATTATCCTGTCATCAAAGTCATCTCCACCAAGACGGTTATTGCCACTGGTAGCTTTAACCTCAAAGACGCCTTCACCAAGTTCAAGTATTGACACATCAAAGGTTCCCCCGCCCAGGTCATAAACCAGGATGGTCTGGTCTTCACCCTTTTCCAGGCCGTATGCCAAAGCTGCTGCAGTAGGCTCATTAATTATCCTGAGGACTTCAAGGCCTGCTATTTTACCGGCATCTTTGGTAGCCTGACGCTGGCTGTCGGAAAAATAGGCCGGGACCGTAATTACGGCCTGTTCTACTTTTTCTCCAAGGTAAGCTTCAGCATCTGCCTTCAGTTTCTGCAGAATCATTGCTGACACTTCCTGAGGGGAGTACTCTTTTCCATTTAGGTTTACTTTGTAATCTGAGCCCATATGTCTCTTTATTGACATCACGGTACCGTCGGGGTTGGTTACGGCCTGTCGTTTGGCCACCTGGCCGACCAGGCGCTCCCCGGTCTTGGAGAAGGCCACAACCGAAGGGGTGGTCCTTGAACCCTCTGCATTGGGGATTACTGTGGCTTCCCCGCCTTCCATAACCGCCATGCAGGAATATGTAGTACCCAAGTCAATTCCAATTACTTTACTCATATAATTCTACCTCCTAATATCAATATTATCTTTTTTAATCTAACCGCTTAACCTGTAATACATGGCCATTTAATTCACTTAATTTTGGGCCACTTTTACCATCGCCGGCCTGATTACCCTGTCTGCCAGCAGATAACCCTTCTGAAACTCCTCCATGACTACATTATCGTCATATTGGTCACTCTGTTCCTGCATAACAGCCTCATGCAGGTTGGGGTCAAACTGACTGCCAACAGCCTCCATCGGCTTGACACCTTCTTTTTCCAGAACATCCCGTAGCTGCCTGTAAATCAGTTCAATGCCATTCCGGAATCCCTGCAGGTCTTCTCCCTCTGCCTTAAGAGCCCGTTCAAAATTATCCAAAACCGGCAGCAGGCCCGTAGCCAGCCTTTGCGAACAATATTTTGCTGTTTCCTGGCGTTCCTGTGCAGTCCTTCTCCTGAAATTATCAAAATCCGCCTGTACTCTCTGCAGCAGCTGCAGGTATTCTTCAGCTTTTGCTTTCAGATCGTTATCCTCCGCAGTTTCCTCCGGCCTTTCCTGTTCTGCATCGGTATCCTGTTGGCCTTCGCCGCCCTTTATACAATCTTCAGTTATATACTCTTCAGTGTTCCCCTGATCTTTATGATTTTTGTTTTCAAAGGTCACCTTTTTCCCCCCATTCATTAGCGTAATTCGTCGTTATCAATTAAATCCTTACCAAACTGTCCGCCGGAGTCTTCTCTTTTCTTAATTATTGTGTCTATGCGGAGGATGGCTTCGGCAATCTCTCCGGCTGCTTTCAAGGCATGGACCTTCACCAGGGCCGGATCCGCTACCCCAAGGGCAAACATATCTGCTACATCTCCGGTGTCACAGTCAATAGCCAGGCTTTCCCTGCCTTCCCTCAACTGGGCGGCAACCACATCACCGATTTTTTCGAGGGGGTTAAAGCCTGCATTGGCAACTATCTGAAAAAAGGGTCTCTGCAATGCATCAACAACACAGTCAATACCGTAAACCGCCATCCCACGGACATTTTCCCTGACTTTCTCCACCTCACGCGCCAGGGCGAGTTCAATGGAACCCCCACCGGGTACAACGCCTCCCTTAACAGAAGCCTGTACGGAAGCGGCAGCATCCTTAGCAATCCTTGCTCTCTCACCAACCACCTCTTCAGTGGCAGCTCCCACCAGAATAGTCGCCATTGGCTTCCCGCCGCCGCCAAGAATCCTTATGTGTTCAAGCTTTTCATTCTCAAATACCCTCTCAGCCGTACCCAGGTATTTTACCAGATCTGCCGCCTCCTTGCGCAGACCTGTTCGCTTAATCGGCCTGGCTCCGGTATGCTCAGCCGCCTTCCGGAGTTCTTTGCCGGATACCCGCTGAACTGCCATAATTTCGGCATCAGTAAGCACCTCTTCGGCAAAACTGTCAATGCCACGATCGACCAGGACAACCTTTACACCCATCTCCACAATCTTATTCAGATTATTGCGGAACTCTTCCTGAAGCTCCTGATACCGGGCAAACCCGGCCTCTGTTGCCAGGGCTTCATCCTCCATTTCCTCAGGTTCAAGAGCATCATCTATAATAAGTACTCTGGCTCCTGATACTTCACCGGGCATATGTTTGCTGATGCGTTCCTTATTAAGGATAACACCCATAAACACCTCATTATCGGCCCCTTCTTCAGAAAAAATTGCGTCAGAAAGCTTGAATGAAGGGTCCTTAAGTTTCTCCTCACCTGTCATCCCGGCAGCTGCAACCACCAGGTCGGCAATATCCTCATGGTCCCTGCCGGCAATCAGGGCAACCTGTTTTAGCACCGGGTCATCGAGCCCCTTGATAGAAACAGCTCGTTCCCACATCAGTTCCAGGGCTTTTTTTATCCCTGTGCGGATACCTTCAATTACCCTGGTTACCGGTACCCCTTTGGATACCTGTTCAACGCCTTCTCCCACCAATGCGCCGGCCATTACAGTTGCTGAAGTGGTCCCATCACCAATTTCCGCCTGTTGGGCCCTTGCTATATTAATCAGCATCTTGGCTGCCGGGTGATTGGCCTCCATTGTGGTGAGGATGGTTACCCCGTCATTGGTGATCACCACTTCACCAAACCTATCGACAAGCATTGTATCCAGCCCCTTGGGACCAAGGGTGCCTTCCACGGCTGAGGCGATAGCCCTGATAGCATTTGAATTAGTGATCAGAGCCGAGAGTCTTTCATCCACATCTGCTCCTTTTGCTGCCTGCTGCTTCAAACTCATTGGCAAACCTCCTATATCAGTATCCGTAAAAAAGTATCAATGCCCGTAAAAGTCCTTCATTATTTTTGACAGATGACTGGTCATAAATTCAACAATACAGACCGCTTTTTCGTAATCCATCCGGGTAGGCCCGATAATTCCGACAGAACCTATTGTCCTGCCGTCTATCTGATAGGTTGCAGTGATAGTACTGCAGTCCTGCAGGCCGTCAACCCTGTTTTCAGCGCCTATGGTTACCGATATGCCTGTTTCGGCATGACTGCCGTCATTTAAGATTTCCTTCAATACCTTATCCTGTTCCAGCAGGGACAAGAGTGTTCTCACCCTGGTTAAATCGCGGAATTCGGGCTGGTTAAGAATGTTCAGGGTACCGGCCAGGTATACTTTTTCCTCATGATTAAGGTCCAGAGTCTCTTGAATCATATCCATGGCAGCATCAAAAATATGCTTGTGTTTGGAAAGCTCATCATAGATCTCTTTAATGAGGGTCAGCTTAATCTGGTCAAGACTAACGCCCTGGAGTTTGGCATTCATTATCTGGCTTATTTTCTGAAGATCTACTTCATTAACAGACTGGGGCAATTCCAGTATTTTATTCTGCACCAGTCCACTGTCTGTGACCACCAGCACCAAAGCCTTATTGCTGTCCAGGGGCACCAGCTGAACATATCTCAGATTACTTGTGGTATACTGGGGTCCCATTACTATAGAAGTGTAATTGGTAATCCCGGAGAGAATGCTGTTGGTCTGCCTGAGGACTGTGCCCATATCCTTAACCTTGGCCTTATACCCGCCGAGGATAATACCTTCTTCCTGCTCAGAGATTTTCTTTTTGCCCATCAGGCAGTCCACGTAGTAACGATACCCCTTATCTGAAGGCACCCTTCCCGCCGAGGTGTGCGGCTGCTCAATATAACCCAGTTCTTCCAGATCAGCCATTTCATTTCTTATGGTTGCCGGACTCACTCCAAGTTCATACTTCTTGGCAATTGTCCTGGAACCTACCGGTTCAGCGGTACTGATATAATCCCTGATGATAGCCTGGAGCACCTTTTTTTTTCGTTCATCCAAGGTCATCTTAACACCCTCTTTTTGTTAGCACTCTATTAGGTCGAGTGCTAAATACCTATAAATAAAAAATACCATTGATAAAATTTTTTGTCAAGAAGCGGAATAGTCCTAGATAAACTCAACAAACACTTCATTTGCCAGTGGAAGGCCCTTTTCCGTTAGTCTGATGCCATTTGCGTTAATTTTTATCAAACCCAGACCGGTCAATTTTTCAAGCTGAGGTCCGAAAATATCGGCAACCGAACACCCGAAACGCCGGGTAAAGGCCCGGGTATCCAGTCCGTCCAACAGTCTCAGCCCAAGAAAAATCGTTTCCGAGATCTCGTCTTCCAGGGATAATGGATTTTTTTCCGCAACCGCCGGCTCATTTTTCTCCAGTTTTTTAATATATGATGCCACACATTTCACATTACTAAACCTATGCCTGTTAAGCAATGAATGGGCAGCAGGGCCCAATCCCAGATACTCTTCATTCAGCCAGTAAATAAGGTTATGGCGTGCTTCCATCCCCGGGAGGGCAAAATTGGATATCTCATAATGCTTAAAACTCCTGGCAGCAAGGACACTGATAACATACTGATACATTTCCAGCTCCGCCTCATCATCACAAGGAACCACAGTTCCTGAAGCAACAGCTTTATAAAGGGGAGTCTCAGGCTCAATTTTGAGACCATAGGCGGAAATATGTGCCGGGGACAGGTCCAGCACCCTTTCCAGGGTCTCCTGCCATTCCTGCCCCGTCTGCCCGGGAATCCCGTAAATAAGGTCACAGCTGATATTGTCAATCCCTTCACACCTGCAGGCCTTTACTGCTTCATTAACCTCAGCAAAGGAATGGGTTCTGCCGAGAAATGAAAGAAGTTTCGCCTGAAAGGCCTGGACCCCTAAACTTATCCGGTTAACCCCTGCTCTTCTCATCAGAGCAAATTTTTCCCGGGTGACCGTGCCTGGGTTGCATTCAACGGTGATTTCCGCATCGTCCCTGATTTGGAAATACCTGTGGCAGTTTTCCAGTATCAGGGCCAGGTGTTGTCCACTCAATAGAGAGGGGGTCCCCCCTCCCAGGAAAACGGTCCTGACTTCCCTTTGGTCAGCGGGCATTTTCCCGGCATACAGCTTCATTTCCCTTTCAAGGGCATAAACATAAGACGCAGCCAAACCTGCGTCATAGGGATATGATATAAAATCACAGTAATTGCATTTTTTCAGGCAAAAGGGGACATGGATATATATCCCAATAGACATATGAATCACCCGTATTTGGCGTTCGATCGCTAATCCATTTTAAGCACTGCCATAAATGCTTCCTGGGGTATCTCGACATTGCCCACCTGTTTCATGCGTTTTTTACCCTCTTTTTGCTTTTCCAGGAGTTTACGTTTCCGTGAAATATCCCCGCCATAACACTTGGCCAGCACATTTTTTCTCAGAGCCTTGACAGTTTCACGGGCAATAACCTTAGTTCCTATGGTAGCCTGGATAGGTATTTCAAACATGTGCCTGGGAATAATGTCCTTAAGTTTCTCTGCCAGATTTCGTCCCCGGGCGTAAGCCTTATCACTGTGAACTATACACGACAAGGCATCGACAACCTCGCCCGATACCAGGATATCCAGTTTTGCCAGCTTGGACTGCCGGTATCCGGAAAACTCATAATCCAGTGACCCGTAACCCTTGGTCCGCGACTTTAATAGGTCGAACAGGTCATAAATTATTTCTATCAGCGGCATTTCATATGTCAGCATAACCCTGGTCTCACTCATGTATTCCATGTTTATGAAAATAGCGCGCTTTTCCTGGGCCAGGTCCATAACCGCCCCCACATATTCATTGGGAACCATAATGGTAGCTTTAACAAAAGGTTCTTCCATGATTTCGATATTTTGCGCCGGAGGCAAATTTGTCGGGTTATCAATTTCGATAACCTCACCATTTGTTTTGGTGATCCGGAAAATAACACTGGGCGCAGTTGTAATCAGATCAAGTCCGTATTCCCTCTCAAGGCGTTCCTGGATGATCTCCATATGCAGCAGTCCCAGAAAACCCAGCCTGAACCCAAACCCCAGGGCTACCGAGTTTTCCGCTTCAAACATCAGGGAAGCGTCGTTCAGCCTGAGCTTTTCCAGGGCATCCCTGAGGTCATCATAATCAGCCCCATCAACAGGGTACAGCCCACAGAATACCATGGGAGTAATTTTCCGGTAACCGGGCAGTGGCTTATCAGTAGGTCTGTCAGCTCCGGTAACAGTATCGCCAACCTGTACATCCTTGACATTTTTAATACTGGCGGCGATAAACCCTACATCGCCCGCCCCCAGTTCATCGACTGTGGTCAGAAATGGTCTGAAAATACCCACCTCATTGACTTCAAACGCCTTGCCGCCGGCCATGAACCTTATTTTCATTCCCGGTTTCACCAGCCCGTCAATAACCCTGACATACGCAATAACCCCTTTATAAGAGTCATAATGGGAGTCAAATACCAGCGCTTTCAGAGGGGCGTTTTCAACCCCCACCGGTGGAGGCACTTTCTGCACTATCTGTTCCAGTATCTCCTTAATCCCGGTACCGTCCTTCGCAGAAGCAAGCACAGCTTCACTGGTATCCAGGCCGATAATGTCTTCAATTTCACTTTTCACCCTGTCGGGTTCAGCGCTGGGCAAATCAATCTTATTAATTACCGGAATAATCTCCAGGTTATGTTCCAGGGCCAGGTATACATTGGCCAGGGTCTGAGCCTCAATTCCCTGAGCTGCATCAACAACCAGAATAGCGCCTTCACAGGCAGCCAGACTGCGGGAAACCTCATAGGTAAAATCGACATGTCCCGGTGTATCAATTAAATTCAGGGTGTACGTCTCTCCGTCATCAGCCTTATAAAACAGCCTCACGGCCTGAGCCTTAATGGTAATCCCGCGTTCCCGCTCCAGGTCCATGGTATCAAGGATCTGGTCTGCCATCTCCCTCTGGGTAAGGGCTCCGGTAGCCTCAAGGAGCCGGTCTGCCAAAGTGGATTTGCCATGGTCGATATGGGCAATTATGCAAAAGTTTCTGGTTTTATTATGTTTGTCCACCAATATTTCTCTCCCTTGTAAAAGGCCAAAAGAAGGCCTCCTGCTCTTTAAACCTTTTTGAACTATCTATGCTTTTTTGAACTATCTATGCTTTTTTGAACTTTCTGCGCAGCAGATTAATAATCACCTGTGTTTCCTCCAGGCGGCACATAAGAACTGCCACCACATATACAACCAGTCCGGCAGCAATGGAGACACCAACCTGAATCAGCTGGTTGGAGGTATCCTGCAGGTCCAGGAACGTTCCCAGGTAATAAGCTACCATATAAGCAGCCACACCCATAACTGCTGATGATCCCAGGATAAGAAAGAATGACCTGGTAGTTTTTCTCAGGTCAATGGGCCCTATTTTCCGGCGCAAAAAATACAATAGAAGTACCATGTTATATATCCCCGTCAGGGAAAAAGCCAGCGCCAGTCCCTTTTCAGCCATGTACGGGCGCAGCAATAGATTAAGCGCTATATTTATTACTATTGTGGATATTGCTATTAAAACAGGTCTCAAGGTATCCTGAAGTGCATAGAAGGCCCTGGTGATAATCCAGATAGCAGCCTGGGCGAAAAGCCCCACACAATAAAAAATCAGGGCATATGCCGTTATTTTTGTGGCCCCATGGGTAAATTCCCCACGCTCAAACAGCATCCTGATAATAGGTTCACTGAGGACTGCCAGCCCCACTGATGCCGGTATGATTACCAGGAAAATCGAGCGAAGTCCCATGGAAAGGGTGTTTTTGAAATCAGTCATTTCCTTTCGCGCCGCCTGGGAGGTCATGGTAGGAAACACCGCCACCGCAATTGACCCTGCAAATACCCCCAGGGGCAGCCACATCAACCGGTTGGCCAATCTCAGGGCTGTTATGCTGCCCTCATTAATGGTTGAGGCTATGGTCTGGTTTACGATCAGATTGATCCTGTTGGCTGCCATCCCCAGCATGGCAGGGAGCATCAGGATAAGCATTTTCCGGACCCCCGGGTGACGGAGGTTCAGAATAAATTTATATCTTAACCCCTTTTTGTATAATACAGGCAGCTGGATTACCAGATTGGCAATGTGACCGACTACCACTCCAACGGCAAAAGCCATAATACCCCACTGTTTCGCAAAAACAAGGCCAAACACGATAATAAAAAAATTATATGCTACAGAACCGATTGCAGGGGCCGCAAAATGCTTATATGAATTTAGAATACCCATTATAAGACCGTTAAGGGCTAGAATAACGAAAGCAGGAAACATTACTCTGGTCAGCTTGACAGCCAGGTCCAGGGTTTCCCCGGAGAAATTGTAGGCCACAAGCTTGGTCAGTGGAACAGTAAAAACCATGCCAAATATAATACAGGCAGCCATTAAAAGAACAGTCAGGTTTATCATTGTACTGGCCATTTCCCAGGCCTCTTCTTCTCTGTCGGTAGCCAGGTAGCTGGAAAAAACAGGAATAAAAGCCGCACTCAGAATTCCGCCTACCAGAAGGTCATAAAACAGGTCAGGGATAGTGAAGGCAGCCAAAAATGCATCTGTCTCCCAACTGGCACCAAAAGATGAAGCCAGGACAGCCTCCCTAACATAACCAAGCACCCGGGAAAGCATCATGGCAACCATCAGTATGCCTGCTGCCTGGGCTACTTTTTTGCCTGTGGACATTATGTACTGTTCTCCTTTCCCCAACCCATTCAATTACCTTTAATTAATATACCACTTTTGGGTTATCTGGAAAAGGAGAATTTAATGAACAAGGTCATTTTTTTTGCGTTCAACCCTTTCCAGAAGTAATTCTCCCGTTTCTGTTATCTGACTGCAGAACAGCATAAAGGTCTCCTTCTTTTCCCGGTACATCTCACTGATCCCGGGAGCCAGCGGTTGTCCCGTCATCCTGCCGCAGGCAGCAAGGGACCTGTTTACCCCTGCCCCGATGGTCAGGACAAGAAATATAAGAGCCAGCATTATAAGTGTTCTGTCTCTCAAACCAAATTCCACCCCTGTTCGTAAATTTCCCTTAAACAATTATAATATGTTTCATTTACGCAAAACTTATTCGTAAAACAATTGAAAGGCTGCTGAACTGTGTCAGCAGCCTTTCAAAATGCACGGCGCTATTAGGTAAGGCAGGAACCATCCTTGAGCCGGTCTTTGACGCGCAGCTGGGTGGCAGCCAACTGGCAGGAGCCGTCCCTGGCCTGGTCTTTGGCACGCAGCTGAGAGGCAGACAACTGGCAGGTCTCATCCCGAAGCCGGTCACAATCCCCCTTAAGGCCCCCAAGGCATGCCCAGGAAAACGTCATACTCAAAACAAATACTGACACCAGAAGTGAAGATATAAGCTTTTTCAAAACTATGTACCTCCTTCTTATATTGTCAGCTGACTGATTATTAATACGCACTAATTTCCGTAGTTTAATACCGTTGTTCTAAAAAATAATTAATGTTTTTACATAATTGCCATTAGTTTACTTCATTGCTTATTTTATTCTCCGGACTAGCCATATCATTAAGTACGGCTACCACAACATTGGCAAACAGGCGGCCTGATGCAATCGCTTCATCAGTGGCATTCTTGGCGCTGCCTATTTCCACAAGCAGCGCTCTCGGGCTGTACTGCTGGTGGTATCTGCCCTCTTTGGTGGTAATTCCTCTGGAGAGTCCGGGATACATGTTATCCATTTTGGCGGCAATTTTCCGGGCAAAATCGAGGTTTTCCCGCCACCCGGGATGATCAGCCCTGGCATCAGTACCAACAATTATAAGTATCCTGGCCACCTGTTGGCCGTGAATGGTAACCAGGCTTTGCTCCCGCGTAACGGCTCCGTCGCGGTGAATATCGAAGAGCATCTCAAGGTCAGGATTGCCTTCTAATAACTGTTTGACCGTTTTTTCGGACTCCGCATATGATTTGTTAAATGATGTGTCATGAAGCTTATCAGAATATACCACAGGTATCCCGTATTCTTCCTCAATCACCTTCTTTATCTCTCTGGTCACCAGAGCTATCCCGCCGGCTTTGCCCTTCAGGTGAGCCAGCCCGTCAGTAAGCTCAAAGGTTTCACTGGTATGAGTATTATACAGGGCTATCAAGGGGGTATCGGACTGTACCCGGTTTTCTACCGGCAGCACAACACCGGCAGCGCCGTCAGTCTCCGGCGCACTACCTCCGGGAAGCTGCCCATCTGCCGGATCTTCCAAAATTTCATCCGGCCCGGTTTCATCATAGGTATCAGCAGTTGCCGGGGTAACTTCCATCATCGGGATTTCTGACTTCAGGTAGGTCAGGGGGTCATCCAGCCTGACACCGGAAAGGGTATTTAGACTGATCCGTAACAGGCTTTTCCCGCGCTGTGCCGCAGCCGGCTCTCCCGCATTAACTGCCAAAGCGGGCAGTCCAGCTCTAAGAAGAGTTTGCAGGGTTTCATCGGTTACATTTTGTGAAAGACCCTGGACCAGGTCTCTGCCTTTTTCATAATAATACTTGGAACTGAGCGCTGTAATATAAGGCTCTTCAGCTGTGGGAAACTGCCCGGCAATAACGGCAGTAAAAATAAGCAAAATAATTGAAAAAAATAACCCGAGATTTCTGACCAGAGGCACAATGCTGGCTGCTCTTACCTGTCTCATTTTAACCACTCCTTGTCTACCCAATTATATTCGGCAGTCAAGGCATTTATGACCTTTTGGCTCCCGGAAATGACCGGGAATGGAATATGGTTAGGCATTGTACCGATTTTCCGCACTGCCGCCTATGAGTCTAAGCTGCCATCTCCGTCAACAAGGCAGCGTCCCCGAACTTGATGGCTCATTGAGTTTTCTCGTAAGAAGGCCACCTCTCGTTTTGGCAGGCCAAAACTTCCCGGCGGCCTTCGCCATCTTCGAACATCCGGGGACTCCCTGCCTTGTTGCCGATGATTTCAGCAAGACTCATGACGGCGTCAGTGCAAGGAAAATCTAATACCTAACCCAAATTCCACGGTCATTTCCGGAGCCAACACCTGAGGAAAAACAAATAGGTCATCTTTTTTTCCTGGCCCTTTACCTCCGTAATTAAATGAGGCGTTGCTTTTTTAGGCATAGATTTAGGCAGGGGCAGATGTGTTCCGGAAGAACGAGTCTGACGTCCGTTTGTCGGTTCCCGCTGTGCGGGAACCGGTAACAGACTGAGTCGTAGCCGTTCTGGAGGAATATATCTGCCCCTGCCTAAAAATAGGTAAAAAAAGAGGCCCCATATAATTATGGGACACTCTTCTTCTCCCTGACACAAAATAATTACCTGATCATTGTAGGTACGAAAGCATCGATTATTCCGATGACAAATGCGGCCAATAGAGCCCCGATTACCGATACATCCAGGTAAGCAGGGATGATAAACTTGGCCAGGTAAATTACCACGGCTGCTGTTGCAAATCCAACCAAACCGCGGTTTTGAGGTGACACCTTGTCACCCAACAGCTTTTCAACAACATATCCAAGAATTGCAATAATAGCAGCAGCAATAAGGGCTCCGGTAAAGCCTGCAATCTCAATTCCCGGAAGGATATAAGACACAAGCAGCAGCACCAGGGCAGAAACAATGAACCTTACAATGAAGCCTATCCATTCACGCATCTTTTTCACCTCCTTTATAAAGCCTAAATCTAGGTTTGACCAAAAATAACAGGCCTATACATTTATGTGCTTGCATTTTTTAAATGGCCATGGTAAAATGTAGATTGTCACTTGAAAAAGTTACACTTTAATATATAGGTTTTTTATGTTTGAGGAGGTGAAAAGCCAGTGGCAAACATTAAATCAGCTGTCAAAAGAATTGAACTTATCAGGAAAAATACCATACGCAACACCGCAATCAAAACAGGTGTGAAAACCCGTTTACGTAAATTTGTTGAAGCTGAGAGCAAAGACGAAGCCGCTAATGCTTTTAAGCAGGCAGTAACTGCTCTGGATAAGGCAGTTGCCAAAGGTGTTTTACATAAAAACACTGCTGCCCGCAAGAAATCCAGACTGGCTAAAAGGTTAAACAATATGGCTCAATAAATTGGCTGAAGCTGATTAGATTGAAAAATGGGCATAAGCAATAAAAAGGCTCACCAAAAGTGAACCTTTTTAAACAGGCTGTTGACAAAATCAACAGCCTTTTTCAATCCTTTTAAAAATAAATTAAAGGTAGGCTCCAGAAATGACTGTGGCATATGGTGAGGTGTTGTACCATTACCATTCATTTCTGGAAGCCTACTACTTTTGTTCCTCACACAGAGCAATAATCAATAATTCCAGGGCCAGTACCGCTTCCTGTTTTCCGCCCTTGATGTCAGCATCAGTCTCAAGGATTTTTTCCAGAGAAGACTTAAGTTCCCCGGAAGTAAAATTCCCCGCCTGGCCGATACACTTCTGGGCTACAAATGGATGAACCTGCATCAACCCTGCCGTTTCCCTTGCCGAAACACCGGTTTCCAGGAGGCTTTTAGCCTGAAGCAGCAGCCTGCATTGGCGGGCTACCATATAGAGAATTCTGATAACCGGTTCACCCAGAAAGACCATCTCCCGGGCCAGCCTGATGGCTTTACTGTAATTGCGGTCTCCCACAGCATCAACCAGCTCAAAAATGCTCAGCTCAGCTGTCTTGCTGACCATCATTTCCACATCGGCAGCAGTAATAGCGCTGCTCTCCGAATAACAAGCCAGCTTTTCAAGCTCAGTTCTAAGCTGGTGCAGATTATTGCCGGCAGCGGTGACAAGTCCCGCTGCTGCCGCGGGTTCAATTGTTTTCCCCAGTTTCCTGGCGGTCCGATTTATCCATTCAGTCAGGTCGCGCCCCTTTAGTGGAGCAAACTGGACAACCTGCCCGTTTTTCTCAATCCTTTTGTATATTTTTCGTTTCCTGTCTACCGAATCCGTGCAGAAAATCAGGCATGTCGAGTCAACCGGGTTTTCCAGGTAACCGATGAGGATATCCTCGGACATATCAGGCTTATCTCCAGCTGCCTCATCCTTTTCCCCTTTGTCACCTTTTTTCTGATTTTTCCGTTTTGCTTTAAAGAACTCAGCATTTTTAACAATGACCAGCCTTTTATCAGCTAGAAAAGGCAGGGTCGTGGCCATGTTAATGATTGGCTCCAGAGCTGTATCCCGGCCGTCAATAATGTCCATATTAAAGTCACGGCATTCATCCGGGAGCAGGGACTTAAACTTTTCCAGGTACTGGTCTCTCAGGTAGGTTTCATCTCCGTAAAACAGGTACACCGGAGAAATAACCTGTCTTTTAAGACTGTTTTCCAATGCCTTAATATCCAATTAAATTCATCCCTTTTGTAGTAGTGACTTTGTAACCATATCCGTCCGACCTGACAGTAACAGCGCCATCCCGGTCTGTCCGGAGAACCCTTATCTTCATCTGCTCCAGGCCCTCCAAAACCCTCGGTGAAGGATGCCCGAAAAGATTTTGACCAACACTTATCACTGCAGCCTCAGGGTCGGCTGCCCTGAAAAAATCTTCTGTCCATGCGTTACTGCTGCCATGGTGGGGTATTTTGACAATATCTGCCCTGCAGTCCTGACCGCTTTCACTAATCGCCTCCAGGGGAACAGTTTCAGCATCACCGGTAAACATTACCCGGAAATCCCGGTATCCCAGCCGGATTACGAGTGAATCGTCATTGGCATTCACAGCCGTCCTGCCATTGGGACTTAATACCTCAAGGATTATGTCTTCGCCAAAATATATGTTTTCTCCTCCACCGACCTCCCTTATTTGAATATTCCTCTCCAATAATTTTTGTTTCAGCTCGATGCCTTCCGGATACTGGGCAAACTGCGGAGCCACCACTACGGTCTTGATTTTGATTTTCCCAAGTAAAGCTGATGCTCCCTGGATATGGTCCAAATGAGGATGGGTGAGCACCAAAACATCTATTTCCCCGACTCCCTTTCTATTGAGAAAAGGTACCAATCTTCGTTCCCCGACATCAAACCCTGTGCTGCTCTCCGGAACTCCTCCCGTATCTATGAGGATATTCCGGCCTCCAGGGCTTTGTACTAAGGCAGCATCACCCTGACCGACATCAATAAACGTTATTTCCACACTATCCGATCCGCTGTACGCCATCCCGCCCCACAGCAAAACCACCAACATAGCCAGGACTGCCAGGACCAGTGCCGAACGGTTAAGATACCACAGCCGCTTTGCCCTGATGCGGAGTCCACAGTTTCTGCAAAATTCCATAAAGAGGCCCAGGGTTAGGTAATAGCAGGCAATCTTTATAATGCCCGGGGGCCTGACATCTATTACCGCATAGGGTAACCTTGCCAACACTCCGGCTGCCATGAGACTGACATCCAGAACTGCAGCAGCGGAAATACATAAAATTTCCGCCGGGGGATTCCAAACGAGCCCCAGAACAGCTGCGATACCGCCCAGAAGCATTACAATGCTTATTAGTGGTACTACTATTAGGTTAGCCGGAAGAAAAAAAAGGGGAAAATAATTAAAATAATGCGCAGTGACCGGAAATACTGCAATTTGGGCTGCAAAGGCAACTGATGAGGCCTGACCCACGGGAGGCAAAATCGTGTTGAGTCTCTTAAATAATGGCACCAGGCAGAGTATGCCCCATGTAGCCAAAAACGATAATTGAAAACCCGGCTCAAATAAGGCCAAAGGATTTATCATCAAAATCACCAGCCCTGCCAGGCTCATAGAGCTTGGCCAGTCATACTCCTTGCGGACATATCTCACCAAGAGCAATACCCAAGCCATAATCAGCGCGCGGGTCACCGCGGGACCCGCGCCTGCCGTCAAGGCATATAACCCGGCAGCAGTTGCTGCCAAAGCATCACACACCGGTTTCCTTAACCCCAGGGTATTCCCCGCAAGGATAATAAAACCTGCCACCAGGCCGACATGGTATCCCGAAACCGAAAGTATATGGGCAACACCTGCTAAAGCCATGTCTTCCTTTATCTCCGGATCAATCCTCCCGGTAGAGCCGAATAGTATTCCTTCCATCAGAGCTGCCTGCTGCTCAGGCATATTTTTATTTATCACTGAGACTAATTTTTCTTTCAGTCCAATACTAAACTTCACCAGAGGATTTACCGGGCCTGTCCCAATTTTGCTCATTCCTGCTCCGTTCCTTGATTTAAGTACCAGACGAATCCCTCTTTCCTCCAGGTACTTCCTATAATTAAATTCCCCGGGATTTCCGGGAACTTCGGTTTTTTGAAGCAAACCCGCAGCCTGCAGCCTGTCTCCATAACGAAATTCCGGCCCCGGCCCCTTTACGGATACAAGCACGTGCCCTCTGGGACGGAAGTCAGTCACTGCCCGGGTATCGTCATTCTCTATAGAGTAATTAATCATTTCGATATTCACAACATAGTCTGTTCTGTCAATTCGCCTGTCCGGCTCAGTAACTACAGTACCGGTGAAGACTGTGTATTTTCCGGCCAGGAAATCGATATTACCACACAAAACATAAAATTCCAGCCGGCACATTAAAATTCCGCACAATAGCACTGCTGCAAAAAACCATAACTTTATGTTAGCATTTGCAGCAATGCCAGCCTTTGCGGTAAATCCTTTAACTGCCGCCACAACTGCTGCGGTAAGAACATCACATAACAGTACGTATGCAGGGAGATGGAGAAGATATTCGATAATTATTCCTGATGCAAAAAAAATCAGTATCAGTACCAGGGGTCTGGACATACTTACCTCCCGCAGATTATATATTATCAGACAGTAATCTGGTCCTTGATATCACTGTACTTCTTCTCCCCAATACCCGAAACATTCATTATTTCCCGGATGTCCTTAAACCCTCCCTGCTGCTTACGCCGGTCAATTATTTTCTGTGCTGTTGCCGGACCTATCCCGGGCAGTTTAACAAGTTCTGCGGTTCCGGCTGTATTGATATTTATTTTGCCGGTTTTTCTACCGCTTCCCGTCTGGGCAGCATTACTGCTCCCTCCGGACCCGCTCGAGGTTCCTGCTGCTGCGGCGGCCTCTCCCCTGCGGGGAACAATAACCTGCTGCTGATCCAGCATTACCTCAGCCAGGTTAATTCCGGCCAGGTCGGCATCCTTGGCCGGAACTGCCCTGGTTACCCCTTCCAATACCCTGGCATTTTCCGTAAAGGTATATACCCCCGGTTTCTCCACAGCTCCGGCAACATGTACGCTAATTAAAGTGTCCTCTTTACGGATGACACCTCCCTGATCATCAGCTCCATCTGCTTCTTTGGCTTGTACCATAATGCTTTCCCGGGTAGACTCCGCCTGGGCAATAACCGGCCTGAAGTTTTTTTGTTCCTTCATTTGCCCTGTCTTGAATCCAACTCCAAACACAATTGCACAAAGAAGAGCCAGTCCCATCATCAAATGTCTTCTTTCTATTGTCCACATGCACCCCACCACAACTTTTCTGTCACTTTTTTACTGTTTTTATTATATATTACATCATTTGTTTTTTTTGTCATTTACTGTCGTCAAAAAAAATTTTTTTAGGGGTTTTTTGGAAGGAATATTCAGGAGCAATATCCTGTCGCTTAACATAATATAAAGCAGAAACTTATTATGTCATAAAATGCTGATTGCTCTGGACTGCAGCAGCAACTTTGGTGGGTGACGAAATATTTGGTTGAAAGTGATAAATTAAAAAAGGAGGTATAAATAATTATGTATTACCATAATAATTATAATTATTATTACCCTTATAACATCCCCGCAAGAATTGACGGCGGGTTTGGCGGGTTTGGCGGGTTTAAAAAATTCCCCTTTTTCCCGTTCTTCCCCTTCTTCCCGTTTTTCCCGTTCTTTCCGTTCTTCCCCGGGGGAGGGTTTGGCGGAGGATTTGGCGGAGGCTGGGGCTGGTAAAAAAATCAGTTCCGGCAAGGTATAATTAAAGTGTTTCCTGGCTATACTGGTAATGTAAACCAAAAGCGGAGGAAACATTATGAATAAAGAAGTTCTACTTAAACAAATAGGTTCAGACCTGAAAATGTTTGAGGATTATCTTAAGTCAGTTAAACAGAAAAAATCCCCCACTAATAAGAAACAGGCAAAATAGGGCGCAACAGTGCGCCCTATTTTGCCTTAGAAACACTCTTTGCGCCTTAGCGCCCTGCTGCAACCTGTCCCAAGACTTCCTGCTTAAGCCTGTCCAGCCCAACACGGTCAATCAGTTCACCTATGCGTTCATTGCGTTTCCCATTTTTCTTATACCATTTAACAATCTTATCAACCAACTCTATCACCTGATCCGGTTCAAGCTCTGCAGCGACTTTATCACCAAGTCTGGGGTTTAACCCTGCATTTCCCCCAGCCATTAAAACATAGCCCTTGGGTGTACCCATAATTCCAATGTCCCTGACAGCAGGCTCTGAACACGAGTTCTGACAGCCGCTGACAGCAATCTTAAATTTGCTGGGCAGCTCCATGCCGTGGTATTTTTTATCCAGTTCCAGTCCCAAACCAACCGCATCCTGCTGGCCGCGTTTACAGAACGTAGTTGCGGGACAAATTTTTATGCTCCTGACACAGAGCCCCACCGCATGACCGGGGTCCATCTGCAAGTCATCCCATGCTTTTTCCACATCACCGTGTTTTAATCCCACAATTGCTATTCTCTGAGCCGAGGTACATTTCAGCGCCGCCGCGTTGTACCTTTCAGCAACATCAGCTATTTTACGCAGGGTCTCTACATTAGTTATTCCTCCCGGCATATGAGGCACAATAGCATATGTCTCTTTGTCCCTCTGCAAAACGGCGCCTTTAGGCTGCGCCAGAGCTTTGGCAGCAGTCGACATTTCTCCCTGTTCAACGGCATTAAGTTTCTGCAGGAGATCTGCTTCGGAAACCCCATGGGTCATGGCAGCTCCGGCAATTGTCTCCCCGGTGGCCGAAGGGCAGCCCAGGCACTGCATGCCCAAAGACCTGAAAACATCGGCCGTTTTCGGGTTTGCCTTTAGGACATCCCCCACAGTCATATCTCTGGTGATATTCATCTAATTTTCCTCCTTTACAACGAACCACGATGCCCGCGGCTATGATACTATTGTTTACCGGCCTCAAAAATAATATGTAGCTCATCCTCTGGCTGGCAATATGCAGGGCGGCCTAATTTAGGCCGCCCCCACTTTTGACTACCTTCTCTAATTAATGGTGTGTACCTTCAACCACCTTAACCCCCTTGGCCTCAATGGCCTTCCTGATCTGGGTTTTAAAGGGACACCTGGGATAGTCATCATCATCCATACACATGCACGAACTTAGATGAACAATATCCAAACCGTGGTCCAGCAGCTTTTCAACCAGCCTTGCCACCCTCCTGCCGGAACATCCGCCACAAGTAAAGAAACCAATTATTTCGGTGTCAGGGCCGTATTCGCTGAAATTTAGTTTGCGGTGAGTGAAGGCTTTGAGACAGCCAACTCCGGGACATACTTCAGCAACAGTATGACACCTGACTACTGCTAATTTAGTAGTTCGGCTGCCCCCCTCCTTTTCCTTACCCACGAGAGAAAAATACTTCTCTTTGGTTTTCAGGACAATTTCGGGGGTTACGCTGTCAATTCCCTCTTCTTTAGCTGCCTTTTCCACCGCCTTTTTGGCCATGTGTCTGACAAACCGCGGCACTTGTTCAAGCTCCGTCAATGCCTCTTTGCTCCATTCCATAATTCATCCCCCCAGCTTCATTAAATCATGCGTTACCCGCAAATCATGCTTTTTCAGCTATGATAACCAAATCCTGTGAGTCCTCTCGGTCATAGGGTTTAAAAAACATATCCCCATATACCCCAGAAGCTTTCAATCCTGCATTTCCAAGTCCTGTAACAATATCTTGGTGCGTCCAGGGCTTAAGTTTTTCCGATTCTACCCGATAGGCCCATTTCCCTGCTTCATCCCGGCTCAAAATAAGAATGTTAAAGGTAACAAATTCCGGTCCAAGGTCATTCATGCGAAGGTAAAGGTACTCTTTACCTTCCCGCTGATACGAATTAAGCGGCATAAACCTTTCATTTGCCGAATATATCCGGGGATAGTTTCTTATCTGCAGAATATACTGCCCGTTATCCTCCAAGAGGCCATTAACTGCCCGGAATGCCGCTTCCAGATCCTCAGGGGTTTTCAGGTGTGGCAGTGAATTGCCCATACAGGTTATGAAATCAAACCTCCTGTGTGCATATACCCTATGGATTTCTGTCAGGCCTGCCACCTGAAATTCAATATCAGACCCTATCTTCAGAGCATTCGCCCTGGCCCTGTCAATCATTTCGGAACTGGCATCAGAAGCTGCCACCTGAAGGCCCCAGGAGCTAAACATTACTGCATGCCGTCCCGTTGCACATGCTGTATCCAGGACCTTGCCCGGCATCTTCTCCATAAAAAGCCTTTTAAAAAAGGGGGCTTCCCGTGAAAGCCTTTTTTCCCAGTCAATCATCCGGTCATAGTCTGCCACGAAACCGGAAAAGAGGTTCCCGCTGGTATTGGTATTTATCATAACGATCCTCTCCCCTGCCTTTATTTACTATAGGTTTCCGCAGGGCATCCAACAATATTAATCCTTACTTAAATAATAATACAAAAACCGGGTGTCCACTGCGAAGCAGGTTCCACCCGGATGTGATTTCCCTCACAGATTAAGCTGTTTATACCCTACAACGATAAATTGCGCTAAGCTTACCGGCCTTTCACCCACGAAATCGCTGTCAGTCCTTTCAAAGGATTAAAAGCCCCTGACAGGTCATAAACAAAATTACCGTCCACTGCCTCCACAAGTTTGGGGGTACTGTCTCCCGGGAAGGCAATCCAACGGCCATCAGGGGAGCACACCGGCAGACCACCGGCAATTGTCCCGCTTTGGTCAAGTGCGGCGAGAGAACCTCAGTGGTGAATTTTTCAGTGTTATCTTCACTCTGGCTGCCGCACCCGCATAGGAAAAGTAAAAGGGCAAACAGGCTGACCAGGCATACTATACCCCGTTTTTTGACCGTCTTTCGGAACACAATTATCCCCCGAAGGTAGTTATTCTGCCCCGTCAGTTTGCCTTGCTGTCTTCCGTTCAGTCAGACGGTCAGCCACTTCCTTCAGGCCATGGTTTAATCCCCTGATATATTCATGAAGCAGCACATATTTGAATTCCCCCGATTTTTCCCACCGTTCATGAGCCAGCAGCCCAAAAGCCACCACCTCGTTTCTGGCGCGTTCGATACTCCGTTCAGACCGGTAATCCAGGGCCAGACCCGCAGTCAGTCCCTTTTCATAAGCCTGGGCTTCATTGAGCCCCTCAAGTTCCATGATATCAAAACACATCTTATAATTCTTGTTCCGCACAATAATCACCCCACAAAAATACTTGGCCAGCCATCAAATCGGTTTGTACCAAATTTCTCTATCTATTAGATTTTTCCTGCTAATTTTCTGAAATTTTCTGAAAAATACCCATATTTTATGATATAATTATTAAAACAGTTAGTCATAAGCCTCGTTCGCAGACACAGCAAACGTAAATTTCCGAGGTGGTGAAAAAGGTGAATTTTTCTAATTCCCCTAACTGCTCGGCAGATACGTACTACTTTGTTTATGGGACACTTCTGAAAAATATCACCAGAACAGATTTCCTGAAAATTATTAACCAGTTGGAAAATACCAATGAAAATGCAGAGTATAAAGTTAGTGTCATGGGACCCCGGCAGCAGTATCTGTGGGTAGGAGTACAATCCCGGGTCAGGGACAACGCTTCCAGACGAGAAATGGGCATAAGAATACATGCACGCCTATTTGGCCATAATCTCACAAACAACTGGGTTGTTTTCCAGAAACCTCTGCTTTTTAAACATTTGAATTAAACTTTCGGTTATTTGAAGAATAACCGGAGTTGATTTTTTGAGCCTTTAAAATTGTTATTAAGATAGGGGTAGATGTGTTCTGGAAGGCGGAGTCTGTCGTCCGTCCGGCCAGCGACCCGCAAAGCGGGAGCTGATGCCGGCGGAGATGTTGCCCGCCGGAAGAATACATTTACCCCTATCTCATTCATCAACAATTTAAAGGCTTAAAAACATTACTTCACCACAATGTTTACCAGTTTCTTCGGTACTGCAATCACCTTAACCACCTGTTTACCTGATATCAGCTCCACAATTTTATCCTGTTCCAAAACAAATTTTTCCATTTCATCTTTATCTATATCAGCCGGCACCGTCATCCGGCTCTTAACCTTGCCATTAAGCTGGACCACTATCTCAACTTCTGCCTGAACAAGGGCTGCAGGATCATACCCGGGCCAGGGCTGTTTATGGACACTGTCCGTATAACCCAGCTCATGCCAGAGTTCCTCAGCAAAGTGGGGCGCAAACGGCGCCAGCAGTATAACCAGGGTGTTTACTGCCTCTGCCTCAATGGAGCTGTTGCGTACCGGGTTCTTCTCCCTGTACTGGTACAGCCAGTTAACAAATTCCATTATGGTACTGATGGCAGTATTGAAATTAAACCTCTGGTTCACATCATCTGTAATTTTTTTAATAGTATAATGGGTCAGCCTTCTGGTCTCCTTGTCAGCTTCAGAAACTTCTTCTAATGCCGGAGACTCATTAAGCCTGTCAATATACGCATAAACCAGACGCCAGACCCTGTTGAGAAACCTGTAAGCGCCTTCAACTCCGGCATCACTCCACTCCAGATCACGCTCCGGAGGAGCAGCGAATAGAATAAACAACCGCGCCGTATCTGCCCCGTACTTAGCCACGGTCTCCTCAGGGCTTACCGTATTCCCCTTTGATTTGGACATCTTGGCCCCATCTTTTAGAACCATACCCTGGGTCAGCAGGTTGGTAAAAGGCTCATCAAAGTCAACCAGCCCCTGGTCTTTGAGGACCTTGGTAAAAAACCTGGAATAAAGCAGGTGCAGGATAGCATGCTCAACCCCGCCGATATACTGCTCAACAGGCATCCAGTAGGCAGCGTTGTCCTTGGTAAAGGCATTCCGGTCATCATGGGGGCTGCAGTACCTCAGGTAATACCATGATGAACAGATAAACGTATCCATGGTATCTGTCTCCCGCCGGGCCGGACCGCCGCATTCAGGACACACTGTATTTACAAAGGAGTCACAATCGGTAAGTGGTGACTTCCCTGTAGGCTTAAATTCCACATCAGTGGGCAGGTGTACCGGAAGCTGTTCCTCAGGAACCGCAACCTCACCGCACTTGCTGCAGTATATAATGGGGATTGGAGCACCCCAGTAACGCTGCCGCGAAATGAGCCAGTCCCTCAGCCTGAAATTGACCATTGACTTCCCGATGCCCTTTTCTTCCATATAGGCAGCCACATTTTTTATCGCATCTTCATTGTTCTGCCCGTCAAAAGGCCCGGAATTGACCAGGACTCCTTCGGCATCATAAGCCTGGGTCAGCTGTACATATTTGTCGGGAACTCCCTCCGGCAGGATAACAACCCTTATCTGCAGACTATACTTGGTGGCAAAATCAAAATCCCTCTGGTCATGTGCCGGAACCCCCATAACAGCTCCGGTCCCGTAGTCCATCAATACATAATTGGCGATAAACAGCGGAATTTTTTCCCCATTCATGGGATTTATCACATGGGCCCCGGTAAAGAGTCCCTCTTTTTCAGCATCTGTTGATGTCCTGTCAATCTCACTTAAATTTTGCATCCGGCGCACAAAATCCCTGACACTCGCTTCATAGGGAGTTCCTGTGGTCAGTTTTGCCACCAGCGGGTGCTCCGGAGCCAGCACCATGAAAGTAACCCCGTAAATAGTATCCGGTCTGGTGGTATATACTGTTATGATATCATCTGTACCGTCCACCCGGAAGTTCACTTCAGCTCCCTCGCTGCGTCCAATCCAGTTCTCCTGCATAATCTTGACTTTGTCAGGCCATCCGTTAAGCTTTTCAATATCGGCCAAAAGCCTGTCGGCATAGTCGGTAATCTTAAGGAACCACTGGGACAGGCCTTTTTTTTCCACACTGGTCCCACAGCGTTCACAGGCGCCGTTAACCACCTGTTCATTGGCCAGAACCGTAACACATCCCGGGCACCAGTTTACCGCAGCATGTTTCTTATAGGCCAGGCCATTTTTATAAAACTGCAGGAAAAGCCACTGGGTCCACCTGTAATAGTCGGGGGTGCAGGTGGTTACCTCCCGGTCCCAGTCATAGCTGAAACCAAGCCGTGACAACTGCTTTCTCATGTTCTCAATATTACTCCGGGTCCATTGATAGGGATGAATGCCATGCTTAATTGCCGCATTTTCTGCCGGCAGTCCGAAGGCATCCCAGCCCATGGGATGGAGGACATTGTATCCCTGCATTGCTTTGACCCTGGCCACCACATCACCGATGGAATAATTCCTCACATGTCCCATGTGCAGGTTCCCTGAGGGATAAGGAAACATCTCCAGACAATAATACTTTTCCTTTGTGGTGTCATTGTCAACAACCTTATGCAAACCGGTTTCTTCCCATATTTTCTGCCATTTGGTTTCAATTGCCGAAAAATCATAGCGTTCTTTCACTTTATCTCCTCCTGTTAAGCCGTTTCCACTGAAGCAGCATCCTGAAGGCCAAGGTTTTCAATGGCCATTTCCCTCAGCTTGTATTTCTGGATTTTCCCACTTGCAGTCATGGGAAACTCCTTAATTATTTGCACATACCGGGGGATTTTATACCGGGCAATTTTACCCTGGCAGTAATCCTTTATTTCCTCCTCTGTCATCTTTTCACCTTCCCGGAGGCGGATATATGCAATTACTTCCTCCCCATATTTGATATCCGGCACTCCCACCACCTGGACATCAAGAATCATGGGATGGGTATAGAGGAACTCCTCAATCTCCCTGGGATATATATTCTCCCCGCCGCGAATTATCATATCCTTGACACGGCCTGTTATCTTACAGTAGCCCTGCTCATCCATTGTGGCCAGGTCGCCGGTATGCAGCCATCCTTCATCATCAATAGCAGCATGGGTGGCTTCCGGCAGCTTGTAATAGCCTTTCATAACATTATAGCCCCGGGCACAGAGTTCGCCCTGGACACCCCTGGGGACTTCCCGGCCTGTCTCCGGGTCAACAATTTTCACTTCTACTCCCGGGATATTGCGCCCTACAGTGGTCACCCTCAGGTCAATAGGGTCATTGGTCCGGGTCATGGTAATGGCCGGAGCTGACTCTGTCTGGCCATATGTTATGGTAATTTCACTGGCGCCCATTGTTTCTACTACCTGCTTCATGGTTTCAATAGGGCAGGGGGAACCAGCCATAATCCCGGTTCTCAGTGCCGACAAATCGTATTTGGCAAAACCTTCCAGGTTCAGTTCCGCAATAAACATGGTCGGGACTCCATGAACCGCTGTACAGCGCTCTTTTTCTATGGCTTCCAGTACCTGTACCGGGTTGTAGGATACAATGGGAACCATAGTGGCCGCCGCAACAACACAGGTCAGCGTGCCCAGCACACAACCGAAGCAGTGAAAAAAGGGCACCGGGATACAAAGCCTGTCCCTGTACGTAAAATTCATACAGTTTGATACCGCGATAGCGTTATTAACGATGTTTTTATGTGTCAGCATAACTCCCTTGGGAAACCCGGTGGTCCCAGATGTATACTGCATATTGATAACATCATCCGCCTGAAGGGATTTCTGCTTCGCATCGAGTTCCGCATCCGGAACTGATCCCCCCATTTCCATTAACTGTGACCAGGAGAACATTCCCGGTGGGCAGTTATCCCCAATATAGATAACATTTTTAAGCACAGGCAGTCTTTCCGAATTCAGTTTTCCGGGCTCTGATTCCGCAAGCTCAGGACATAACTCATTAACCATCCCGGTATAACTGGAATCTTTCCACCCATCAATTAAAATAAGGGTAGTGGCATCAGATTGTTTCAGGATATATTCCAACTCAAAAGCTTTGTAATTGGTATTGACGGTAACCAAAACAGCGCCCATCTTCCCGGTGGCAAACTGGGCAACCACCCATTCCGGCACATTGGTGGCCCAAATGGCCACATGATCACCCCTGTTAATACCCATTTTCATTAATCCCTTGGCCGCGGTGCGGCATACATCATTAAATTGGGTATAGTTATATCTCAATCCTCTGTCCACATATACTAGGGCATCATTATCCGGATGATTGCAGGCCTGGGTATCCAGCAGCTCTCCAAGGGTAATTTCCAGCACACCCTCCTGCCTGTTGACCTCCTGCGCTTCTTCTACTGTAGTTAACCTCCTGGTCAAATTTATTCCTCCTTGAAATTAATTGATGAAGACTCTCCCAAACAACGTAAATTCCTTAATAATAAAAAAAACCTATCATCCCTCCAAGAGGGACGAAAGGCTTGCTTCCGTGGTACCACCCAAATTGGCATCCGGCTGCCAAAGCCGGTTCTGCCCACTCATGATGCAGGATAACGGACTGCCCGGCACAGACTACGGAATTTTAATTTCGCCTGCACATCTCAGGGACGAGTTCAAAGGCCTTCCCCGCTGCCTTGCACCTTCCGGCAGCTCTCTTAAGAGGCACCAGCCCTCTAATAGTTCCCATCATTGATTTACCAATATTTAAACATAATACGTATGTTATTTTACTAAAAAGCTTTAAAAAAGTCAACCGTATTTCGCCTGCTACGGATTTCGCCTGCTAACTTACTCCTGACACTTCCGAATACCGGTGAGTCTCCTCAGTTTCACCGGTCAGAACAGCTACCAGGGCCTTCAAAACTCTGGGGTCAAACTGTTTCCCGGATTCCTTCTGAAGGGCTTCCACCGCCTGCCACATAGATGTAGAGCTGCGGTACGGTCTGCTTGAAGTCAGGGCATCATAAGCATCAACAACCCCGACAATTCGTGCACCAATAGGTATCTTATCCCCCCTGAGCCCCGCCGGATAACCCGTTCCGTCAAACCGCTCATGATGATGCAATACAATAGGAATGACCGGTTCCAGGATTTTTATGGATGATAAGATACCTGCCCCTATTTCAGGATGTCTCTTTACCTGCCTGTACTCATTTCTGCTGAGTGGCTCAGGTTTTCTGAGTATTTTCTCATCAATTCCGATTTTCCCAATATCATGCAAAATAGCCCCATACATTATTTGATCCACTTTGTTTTCGGAAAGACCCAGCTTCCGGGTCACTTTGACTGCATATCCGGTAACCCGCTCCGAATGTCCCTTGGTATACGCATCCTTGGCATCAATTGCCGCAGCCAGGGCTTTAATTGTACTGGTAAACATTTCGGTAATGTCTTCATTTGCAGTTTTAAGTTTTCCGGCCAGAAGTGCATAGCTGCCGGCCAGTTTTCTGTACCTGACCTGTGCTTCCCGTTCATCAACAAGCACCCTGCTGATAAACAACATGCTCAGGAAATAAGCTGCCACAATAATGACACCCTCAGCCAATACCCCTGTGTAATGACCGGCAGTCCAATCCCTTAACAAATAGTCCAGGGAAGAATAGAGATGAATGCCAAATCCGGCAGCAGCAGCAACAATGCCGCTCCTAAACCCGAGGACAAGTGAACTGTAAATTACCGGAATACCCGAAATAAAAAAAACAAACTTTTGAACCTCTCTGGGCATGGTAAAAGAGAGCAGGCTTACCGCCATTATGGCTGTCAAAATAATAAGTACGGAAAATCTGTTTCTTCTCATTCCTGTCAAAACAGAATAGTCTCGAATCCGGGACCGTCCCCTGGTTTTCTTGGTACGTTTCATATTATAAACCTCGTCAAAAAATTATGTCGCCGATTGAAAATTTGCACAATTACATCAATTCATATTTCTATACTAGTTAGTACTACTACTTTTGTCAAGCACCTATTTAAAATTCTTCCCGGAAGCAATTATTCCCTGTAACTCCGGAAAGCCAAAAGACAGCCCCCTTTCAGAGGCTGCCTCTCTCATCATCCACTTTGCTGCAGGCAGTAAAATATATCCTTTCCGTTGTCTCCACAGGGGCCTCAAAAGAATTCTCTGCGTAAACCGCTGCAACTGAAAAACCCGCTTTATTCAGGAGATTTCTTACCACTGCAACAGTATATCCCGTTTCCCGGTGCTGCTCAGTAAACCTCCGGTATCTCCCATCCTGCTCCCTGACAAAAAAAGTAAGGTCCATGGTGCAGGTATGTGTTTCCGGGTTATAGGAATTTTCCCATATGTAAGTGATATCGTCTTCCATGAAAGTAAAAGTATTATTTCCAAACACATTGCTTAGCTTATAATGCGAATTTAAATCAAAAATAAGCCAGCCGCCGGGCTTGAGGCACTGTTTCACCCTGCGGAAAACCTCCCCAAGTTCCCGGTCTCCGGACATATAATTCAAGCTGTCAGTCATGGATATTACCAAGTCAAACCTTGATGAACCGATTTCCATCTTTCTTATGTCCTGCTGCAGCCATTCTATCGAGAGGCCTTTGGCCCGAGCCTTTTGTTCTGCAAGTGAGAGCATCTCCAGGGACATATCCAGGCCGGTTATCTGAAAGCCTGTTTCGGCAAGGGGGATAGTGACATTACCGGTTCCACACCCAATGTCCAGGATGTACCCGGGATTTATTCCGTGTTTCCCGAATATTCTGCCCAGATAACTGACCCAGCCCTGATAAGGGATATCTTGCATCAGGCGGTCATAGATCAAAGCAAAATTCGTATATATCATGAAAGGTCCTCTCCCTTTAGAACAATCCAGCCTTCTTCTTCAACTACCAGGCCATCTTTCAGCAGTTTTCCAAGGGCTCTCTTAAAAGCTGATTTACTGATACCAAACTTGTCCCTGATGACTTCAGGGGGAGAATTATCGGTAAAGGGCATGGCGCCCTTCCTTTTCCTAAGAACCTCCAGAAGTATTTCCGCATCCGTTACCCGTGAATATTCTTTCAAGGGACGAAGAGACAGGTTCACCCTTCCGTCCGCTCTTACATAAGTAACCCTTCCTTCAACAGCCATATCTTTTTTAAGGGGATGGGGCTGTTCATGTTCATGGATAAAACCTATATACCCCTCATCAGTAAGCACAAAAGCTCCGGTCTCAATAATATTATATACCTTTCCCCTGAGGGTATCACCTCTCCTGACATTCTCTGCCGGCCTGGAATTGCGAAACACTTCTTTCAATTCAAGTCTTTCCCGAGTCCCCAGCTTCTTTCTTCCGTCCAATATTTTCAATCCTTTCAACTTCAATTTAACACTCTACTAAAAAAAGGCGGTTAAAGATCAACCACCCTGGCGTCTCCCCATAAGCGCTCCAGATTATAAAACTCCCGGTCGCTTTCCTGAAAAATGTGAACAACCACTGTACCGAAATCAATCAGCACCCAATGAGCATCCCTAAACCCTTCCATCCTCAGTTTGGTAATACCGTGTTCTTCAAGCTTCTGCTCCGTATTCTCAGCTATTGCTTTAACCTGTGTTGATGAAAGGCCGGTACAAATAATAAAATAATTAGAGACAACAGAAATTTCCTCAATATCAAGTATTACCACATCTTTCGCCTTTTTGTCTTTTACCGCATCAGCAGCAAGCAAGGCAATCTGTTTTGGTGATAGGGTCAAATCGGCTTCCCCCCCGGTTAAAATTTCTGTTTATTTACTTATATATTCGTGTCCTAATCTCTTTGTTCCTTCAAGGTAACCCCTGATTCCTTAATTTTCCTGACGAGGACGTTCCGCGCTTCAATACTGGCGGGATGTATGGTCAGACCCCTTTCAATGACATAATTAATGGTTGAATCGAGCCCGCCCAGCACCGCCAGATCCAGGTTTTTAAATGCCAATTCCCGCAGCTCGGCAATACCCGGAAAATCCCTGCCTGGCTCAATCATATCAGCGAGGAACAAAATTTCATCAGGTATTGTCATGTTTTTCCGCCCTGTCGTATGATACCTGACCGGATCCAGGATTTCACCATCAGTGATGTTAAAACGCTCGGCAGCAATTTCTGCACCAACCCTGCCGTGCAGGAGAGCCGGTACCGCTCTTTCGGTCTCATCGGGTTCTATGTTGTATCTACGGCAGTTTTCCAGAAGGAGCGAGTCATCAAAGTCCCTGGCAATATCATGAAGCAGTGCTGCAATTTCCGCTTTAGCGCTATCCACTCCATAAAGACCCGCAAGTTTTACTGCAGTTTGGGCCACACCCAGTGTATGCCTGTAGCGCAAGTCGGATAATGAACTACTTATATAGTTCTCAATCTCCTTTTTCAACATTCTTTCTCCCCCAAAACAGTAAAATATAAAAAACAAACCTCCCTGCACTTTACAGAGGAGGCTTCCGGTCATTTATTCATTGGCTCTGGGCTTTGCCTCATTTACAGTAAGGGCTCTGCCCTGGAAATCAGCGCCGTTCAGTCTCTCAATCATTTTATCGGCATCCTCGTCAGTTACCTCCACAAAGCCAAAGCCTCTGGACCGACCCGTTTCACGGTCTGTGATAATTCGGCTGCCAACTACTTCTCCGTGCTCCTTGAAAAACTCCTCCAAATCCTCAGGCTTGGTTGCCCATGGCAGATTGCCGACATAAAGTGTGCGGACCACCTTGACCATCACCTCTCTTTCTTAATAAGAAACTGCCTGAATGTAATGACACCCAAGGTTCCGAGAAACCCAGGGTGCCGTTGGAAAACAGACAGCTGTCTGGAATGAATTCTGGAAACGGGAACCTACTTGCCTGAAACTATTTTATTAGGTCGAATCTAGTAAATATTATGTTCAATTGAGTCCTTTCTATTCAGCATTGGCTTTGGGAATAATTATCACTCTGCTTCATTGCAGCTCCCTATTTGTTTATTTGACAGCCCTTCTCCCTCAGGAAGATAAAGCCTGTATTCTTTAATGTATTCCTCCACTTTTTCCGGGACAAGATATTTAATAGGTGCACCACACAGGACTCGCTGGCGAATATCAGTTGAAGAAATAAGGATACCGCCGGTTTGGTGGAAATGAATCCTGTCTCGCTCTGTTTTTGTTAACCTGCTTAAGACCTGGTCTATCTCCTTAAAGGAATACCCCGGCCTTGTTATGGCAATAAATTCACATAATTGGAATACCCGGTCCACATCTTTCCAGCTCAGTATTTCCATGATGGCATCAGCGCCGGTGATAAAAAATATCCGGTCACCGATACCTTCCCTGTGAAGCTCTTTAAGGGTATCAACCGTATAAGTCGGCCCGGGGCGGTCTACTTCAATCCGGGAGATAGCAAAATGGGGGTTTGACCTGATAGCCAGAGCAGTCATCTCCATACGCATGGCTGGACCGGTAATCCCTCTCCTGCTCTTGTGCACCGGGTCACCGGTTGGAATAAAAATGACTTTTTCCAGACCAAACCTGTGCCTGGAACATTCAGCAATATATAGATGCCCAAAATGTATTGGGTCAAAGGTTCCACCCATGATACCTATTTTTCGCGTGTTGGCAGTGTCAGCAGCAACCATCCCATACATATCCTTTTCCTTCTATTTCCTTATCTGGCCGTCTCCATACACAACAAACTTAGTAGTGGTCAGTTCGGTGAGCCCCATCGGTCCCCTGGCATGAAGCTTTTGGGTGCTGATGCCGATTTCGGCTCCAAAACCATACTGGAAGCCGTCTGTAAACCTGGTGGAAGCATTGACATTAACTGCAGCCGCATCAACCTCCTGGACAAACCGGCGGGCCTTGTTATAATTGGTGGTAACTATAGCCTCAGTATGTCTGGTACCATACTTATATATGTGGTCCATGGCAGCATCAATATCAGCGACAATCCTGACAGCCATTATAAGGTCAAGATACTCTGTATAGTAATCTTCTTCAGCAGCATCTTTTACCCAATTCACCAAGGCCCTGGCAGCAGGACATCCCCTGATTTCCACTCCGTATTCCTGCTTCATAGTCTCCAGCAGGTCAGGAAGCAGAGTTTCGGCCACATCCTGATGCACCAGCAGTGTCTCCATGGCATTGCAGACTCCGGGCCGCTGTGTCTTGGAATTTATCACTATCTTTTTGGCCATCTCCAGATCGGCCTCATTGTCAACATAAACATGACAGTTACCGACCCCCGTCTCAATTACAGGCACCGTGGCATTTTTCACAACTGTCTGAATAAGACCGGGGCCGCCTCTGGGAATCAGGATATCTATATATTCGTTAAGTTTCAGGAGGACCTCAACAGCCTCCCTGTCAGTTGTCTCAATCAGCCCGATGGTACCCTCGGGCATCCCTGCCCTTACGGCAGCCTCGGAAATAATCCCCGCAATTGCCTTATTGGAATAAATGGCTTCCGAGCCACCCCGGAGAATGACGGCATTCCCTGTTTTCAGGCAGAGGCCTGCGGCATCAACGGTGACATTGGGCCTGGCTTCATATATAATGCCAATTACCCCAACGGGAACCCTCATTTTCCCGATCTGCAGACCATTGGGCCGCTTCCGCATGGATATTATCTCACCTACAGGATCAGGAAGCATGGCGATTTCCCTTAAACCTGCAGCCATTTCATTAATTCTGCTTTCTGTCAGCAGCAGGCGGTCCAGCAGCGCTGCCGACAGTCCCTTCGCCCTGCCTTTGGACATATCAATTTTATTAGCTGCCACTATTTCATCTGCCCGGTCCAGGAGTTCTTCAGCCATTACCAGGAGAGCCTGGTTTTTGACAGCGGTAGATACCGACCCCAGAAGCCTGGCTGCTTGCTTCGCATGTGCCGCTTTCCTGACCACTTCTTCCCTTACCATTTGATCTCCCCCTAAATATTTAATGCAAAATTGTCTCTGTGGATTACCTCATCAAAGTCCTTGTATCCGAGTATTTTGGTAATCTCCCTGGTTTTCTTGCCCTTAATAATATCTATTTCCAGGGACGAATAATTGACAATTCCCCTGCCGATTTCCTTGTCCTCATGAAATACACTTACGGTATTGCCTATTTCAAAAGTGCCCTCAACACTGACAATGCCCGATGGGAGAAGGCTTTTTCCCTCCTCCGACAGAGCCCTCCTGGCTCCGCTGTCAATGAGGATTGTCCCCTGAACATTTGAGCCAAAAGCAATCCAGCGTTTTTTCGAGTGCAGTCTGTTTTCCCGCGGCAGGAACAGTGTCCCGAGATGCTCCCCGTCGATTATTCTTCTCACTATCCTCTTCTCGCTGCCACCGGCAATAATCATGGGGAAACCAGAATTCATCGCCACCTTTGCAGCCTGCAGCTTGGTAACCATGCCCCCGGTTCCCAGCCTTGAACCGCTGCCCCCGGCAATATTTTCGATATCCTCATTTATCTCGGTAACAAGGGGAATCAGGGTGGCACCTTTATCAGTTGAAGGGTTACCTGTATAAAGACCGGCAATGTCTGACAAAATGATAAGGAGTTCTGCTTCTATCAGGCTGGCAACCAAAGCAGATAAGGCATCATTGTCACCAAACTTGATTTCCTCAACTGCAATGGTATCATTTTCGTTAATAATGGGGATGGTCTCCATACCCAGGAGAGCATTCAGAGCATTCCGGGCATTCAGGAACCGTTTCCGGTCCATGATATCCTCCCTGGTAAGCAGCACCTGAGCAACTGTAATCCCGTACTCCGAAAAAAGCTTCTCATACATATGCATCAGGAGACCCTGTCCAATGGCAGCTGCTGCCTGTTTCTCAGGTATTGTCTTTGGCCTCCGGGACAATCCTATCTTACCGATACCGGCTCCCTGGGCTCCTGATGACACCAGAATTACTTCCATACCCCTGTTCTGCAAATCAGCCAGTTCCCTGACCAACCGCTCCATCTGAGTGATGTTGAGTCTCCCGTTGGGATAGCTCAGGGTGCTGGAACCTACCTTAATCACAATCCGTTTTATATTTTTAAAGTCCCGCAGCTCATTTAAATCCAGCGCCAATTCTCTCCCCCCCGTTACGGCAGCTCTATCCTGCGGTTTTCCGGTGACGGTCTGTACATTAGGAACGTATGTCCAATAACCTGGACAAGCGCCGCTCCTGTTTCCCGTGCCAGAACCCCGGCTACCTGTTTCGTGTCTTCAAGACAGTTGTTGAGTACCCTTGCCTTGACCAGTTCACGGGCTTCCAGGGCATCATCTGCCTGCTTTATGATGCCAGGCACAACGCCTCCCTTGCCAATCTGGATTACAGGGTCAATAGTACTCCCCAGCCCGCGAAGGTAGCGTTTTTGTTTTCCTGTTAAGTCTGTTTCCTGTTGAACCAAAATAGGGAACCCCCTCAATATAAATTCGGTACAATTTCGCTGGTAAGCTGTTAAGCATCTCTATACTGAACTGTTAAGCCATATTATATCACGTTTAATATTCGGTTGCCAGATTCCTTCTGACAGCGGAGTCTAATCCATGAAGTCGAATTCCAGGCTGCCTATTCTGATGGTATCACCGTCCCTGGCTCCAAGTTTCCGCAGTTCTTCATCAACACCCATGGTCTTTAGGATACGCAGAAAACGTTTTATTGCCTCTTCATTGCCAAAGTCTGTCATCGCATAATGCCTTTCGACCTCCGGCCCTGCCACGACATATACTTCATTTTCCCTGGCAGCGGTAAACCTGGGTTCTGCTGACACACGGGTCACCTTTTCAGGTTCAGTTATCTCTGCATCAACAGGAACCGCCCCGGTGAGCGCCTCTGCCACCCTGAACAGGAGAGGTTCAACTCCTTCACCGGTCACAGCGGAAACAGGGAAAACTTCAAAGCCTTCACCCAGCTCTGATTTAAAAATCTCGTAATTTTCGGCAGCCCCGGGAAGATCCATCTTATTGGCGGCAACAACCTGGGGCCTCTTAGCCAGCCTGGGGTTATAAGCTTCCAGTTCGCGGTTGATGGTTCTGAAGTCTGATATGGGGTCACGGCCTTCGACCCCGGCCATATCGATAAGGTGGACCAGCACCCTGGTACGTTCCACGTGGCGCAGAAATTCATGTCCCAGTCCCGCACCCTGGTGAGCTCCTTCAATGAGACCGGGAATGTCTGCAACGACAAAGCTCTGGCCGTCAGGCATCCTGACAACACCCAGATTGGGAACCAGGGTTGTAAAAGGATAATCAGCTATTTTGGGCTTGGCAGCAGAAATCCTCGATATAATTGTTGATTTGCCCGCATTTGGGAAACCGACCAATCCGACATCAGCAAGCAGCTTCAATTCCAGCTCAAGCCATCTTTCCTGTCCCGGTTCGCCCTTTTCAGCAATCCGCGGGGCAGTGTTGGCCGCACTGGCAAACCTGGCATTGCCCCGGCCGCCCCGCCCGCCGGCGGCAACCACAACCTGTTGTCCATGAACGGTCATATCGACAAGCTGTGCCCCTGTTTCGGCATCTTTGACCACCGTTCCTACCGGGACCCTTACCATCATGTCCTCTGCGCCGCGGCCATGCATACCCTTGCCCTGGCCGTGCTCGCCCCGGTCAGCTTTATAATGCCTCTGGTAACGAAAATCAATCAGTGTCCTTAAACCCTCATCTGCAGTAAGAACAACACTTCCTCCATTACCACCGTCACCGCCGCTGGGACCACCCAGGGGGACATATTTTTCCCGGCGGAAGGCAACAACCCCGTTCCCGCCGTCTCCGCCCTTGACATACACTTTTGCCTTATCATAAAACAATTTTATCACCTGAATTTCGGTTATTTTTTGAAAAATGTTACAGCGTTCATGAAACTTAATTAACGTTCCTGAAACTTAATTAATGGGTACTGACAGAGTGATTGCCGTTATCCCGTCTGCCGAAACTCCTGTCACTATGCGGCCCTGCACCTTTGCTGCAGCTTCCTCCATAAAAGTAATCCCGGCAACCAAGGCCAGGCTGTCTGCTCCTTTCCGGACCCGGAAACCGGCCTGAAAAACATATTCCCCGTTCTTTTCGGTAATCTCAAAATCGATGCTGCCACCGGAACAGGGCTCTGCCTGACTGAGGCGGGCTGCCAGGGCAAGCATCTCTCTGATTATTTCAGCAACAGTCATTTCATGCCGCAGACCTTTCTCAAGCCCTGTCCCGATGTTTTTGACAATATCGACACCCTGCTTCCCGGCTGCCACTTCCGCCAGGAGCACTGCCGATACTACCCCCGGCGCCCCCAGCCTTGCCAAAGCCCCGGCCCGGTCCATGTCTGCGGCAACCTCTTTTATATACTGAGCTGCCCGGTCATACTTTTGCAGCTGCAGCAGGCCCAGAATAACCTGAAGATGATTCATAAAATCATGCCTCTGCACTCTCAAAACCTCAATCATATCGTTCACTATGGGAAACCTCCGCATTACAAATTATCTTTTCATGTATTCTCCCAATGTTTATTTTTTCCTGCTCCGGGCCGAAAATACACCTCTGTAATTCCTGCTTCTGCATTTAACTAAGAACATTTTTTATCATATCGGAAACGGGGCCGAAAATCATTTCTATCCCCATGGTAGGATTGGGAAGAGGCAGTCCCAGCGCCTGGGCAAATGTCAGCGCCATCGCCCCCAGCATCAATACACCAAAAGCAGCCAGTTCCCGCCATTGACGGTTTTTTACCATTACTGGTGCTTCCAGAGCAATTATCCCCATAAATACCATCATCAATATCAAGATGAGCAACTGGATTCCTCCTCACACTACCGAATCTGAAACGGGTCCGCAATTATCGATGTCCTCCTTATTTTGGCATCCACTTTTACCGTGACCGGCATCTCCGGATATATCTCATACCAATCCTGCTCCACCTCTCTCCAGTAGTCGGGATACTTTTGATGCACTATTTTGCCGAACCCAAAGACATCTGATTTGAATTTTTTCTGAGCTGTTTCAAGGGATTTTTCGGCAATTGACTTTACCTTTTGGCTGAACTCCCTGTTCATCTCTTTGATGACATCCGGGCTGCCTACAGCCGTATCTCCCTGAACCTCCACCACATCACCCTCGGCATCAATCTTTATTTCCATTTCCAGGCGGCCTTCCTTAAACACCGGTTTGATTTCACTTGAGGCCTGTGATATCAGCACAGCAATTTGGGACGGGCTGCCGTTTCCGGATTTATGTTCCAGAGTAATAGCGCCTCTCTGGGTTTCCCCGATGATATAAAGAAAACCCGTTACCTCCTCAGGCGCCATAAATCCGGCCAGCCTGTTCTTGCGAAATAATGCCAGTCCCTCCAGCACAATTGTCTGCCCGGCCTCTTTCTCTTCCCGTTTTCTTCCTGTGGCTTCACGCGGGTTGATTGTCCTGATAACCGGCAGCACCGCATCCCAGCCGGGGGTTACCAGGGCATCACTAAACCTCCTCAGGTCCACCGCCAGAGTATCTGAAATAGCGGGCGTTGACTTCACCAGTATTTCCGAAATCTCCTCAGAGAGCATATTTTCAAATTCAGGCAATACTTTCATGGCGTCCCCGGCATCCCCGCGGCTGACGAACATCCAGGTCCGCAGCCTGATATCCTTATGGCGCTGAAGGTAATCTAAGATATCCTGAACCCCGGCACGGGCAGAATCTTCACCGATAATTACCATTTCATTGTGATAGATCCTCAAGTTCCGGGGACTCCTGCGGTAAATCTTGCGCATGGCTTCATATAAGGTGTCCCCCACCTCGCTGACCAGCCAGTCCGCATTGGTCTCCGCAGTTGCCTTGGCCTGCTGCCCTCCCAGTTGGGATGGCCGGGCAACCAGGACGCTCAATTTGGATTTTTCCTTCCCGTCAAGGATCATGCGGTCAATCCCAATGGCTGTCACGATGGCCAGGTCCTCTACTTCCCTCCTGCTCCAGCAGCCGGGGCAGAGAGACACACTCAGAACCAGAATAAAGGCAATTACCTTTTTTTTCACTGTTTTTGCCCTCCTCTTTTCCGGATCAGCGCCACAGCCAGTAATCCCAAGGGAATAATCAATTCAAAAAAATAAGCATAGGGCGCAAAGACTGTCGCTAAAAAATCGACCAGTTCCCGGGAATTTTCAAACAAAGCCGCGGAATAGAGCAGAATAAATATTCCCACAGGGTAAACCAGAGGCCGGTAGTCTTTAATATTCAGCCACTGGGCAGTCCCCAGCACTGCAGCCAGGTAAAATGCTGCCACCTTGACTGCTACTCCGGCCACCCAGACAATAATAACAACTGCCTCCAGGCGCTCCAGAAAATGGCCCAGGCTGACATAGCGGGCCAGTTCCAGTACCGGGAAAACCATGTTCTGCGTCAGCAGCGGGCCAAATACCGCTATACTGGTAGCCGCTGTCAGGGTCAGAAAAAAACCAATTACAAAGACCGCGGTTATTAGCGTTTTACCTGCTTCCCGAGGCTGATTCAAAAAGGGTAAAAACATCAGCATCAGCAAAATCTCCCCCCTCCAGGCACCGGGCACCATTGAGCCCCAAATCACCGGCTTAACCCCGTTTTCCATTAGAGGCAGAAAATTATCAAAACTGATATTTTCAGTTAGTAAGAATACGATAAAACTGAAAGCCGCTATAAACAGCGGGAACAGGAACTGGTTCATCCTGCAGAGGACTTCCATCCCGTTATATACCGCGTATGCTGCCACCAGGACAACTATGCTGTTAAAAACCAGCAGCGGGGTTTCCGGCAGGAACGCAGTTACCAGGAAGTCCCCGAATTCCCTGACTATAATTGCATTCGTATGCATAAAAAAAAATATATACAGCAATCCAATCAGTTTACCGCCAAATCTGCCCACTAATTCGGGGGCATATTCCACCACAGATTTATCCGGATAATATAAACCCAGCTTCGTACATACCAGAGCCACAATTATCCCAAAAAGGGTACCTCCAACAGCCACTGATATCCAGCCGTCCCGGGATGCAAACTTGGCAGTTATGGAAGGCACAAACAGGAACCCTGTCACTGTTACAGTAGTAACCAGGAGAAACAGCATCTGGATGCTGGATACTTTCTCGTCTTTTTTCATTTGCCGCTCCCTCCACCGGGACGCCTTCGTGGCGGCCTGGGCTTCTGCATATAGTCCTGCCGGGCCGGTTCCTTGCTGCCCGTCATTCTTGGACGGGTGAACATGCTCCACCAGGGCATGCGAAAAAACATGTCTTTCAGGTCCCTCCAGGATGTTGGCGCCAGTGGTGATATATAAGGAACCCCGAAGGACCTGAGGGAACACAGGTGTATCAACAGGGCCAGCAGCCCTGCCATGACGCCGAAAAGTCCCAGGGCGGCAGCCAGCGCCATCAGCGGGAACCTGAGAATGCGCAGGGAAAAGGCTCCGAAATATGACGGCAGGCTGAAAGACGATATTGCCGTAAGGGCTACTATGATAACCATGGCAGGTGAAACCAGCCCTGCCGAAACCGCCGCATCCCCAATTACCAGGGCGCCCACAATACTTACCGCCTGGCCGACAGCCTTGGGCAGGCGCACCCCTGCTTCCCGGAGCACTTCAAAAGTTGTCTCCATAAGCATAGCCTCCACAAAGGCAGGGAATGGCACCCCTTCCCTGGCAGCGGCAATAGAAATCAGCAGAGGGGTCGGGAGCATCTCCTGGTGATAGGTGGTAATTGCAATATACAGGGGCGGCGCCAACAGCGCAATATTCAGGGTGACAAACCTGATAAACCTGATAAAACTGGCAAAAGGCCACCTCAGGTAGTAATCCTCACTGGCCTGGAGGAGCTGCGGAAAAGTAACCGGCACCAGCAGCGCAAAAGGGGTGGTATCAACCAGGATAACTACCTGGCCCTCCAACAGCCCCCCGGCAACCTTGTCAGGCCGTTCAGTTGCCTGCACAGTAGGGAAAACAGTCATCGGGGCATCCTCGATGTATTCCTCGATATAACCGCTTTCCAGGATTCCGTCAATATCAATCCTCTGCAGCCGGTTTCTTACTTCATCAACTATCTTGTTATTAACTATACCCTCAAGATATCCGATACTGACCGCAGTTTTGGTGATTGCCCCGATTTTCATGGTCTCAAATTTCAGGCGTGATGACTTGATGCGCCTCCTTATCAGGGTATAGTTTGTCTGCAGATTTTCGGTAAAACCCTCCCTGGGGCCGCGGACAACATTTTCCGTTGCCGGCTCGGTAACCGCTCGCTGTACCCAGTCCTGAGTAGACAAGGCAAACGCCTTGCTGACTCCGTCAACAAACAAGACTGTCTCACCACTTAACACTGAGTTCACCGCATCCAACAGGTTATCCTGAAGCTTAACCTCAGTAAAGGCAATTATCCTGCGACTCAGGTAGCCGGCAGGATCGCTGACGGAAGCTGAGGAATTGAGACTGGCGACGTCATACATCAGCGTTTTGACCAGGTCCTCGGTTAGCATTTCCTTGTTGACAAGCCCGTCAATGTACACCATGGCAATTTTAACTCCACCACCGATGGCTGCCTCAAATTCCCGGAAGATGATATCTGTACACCTGTCAAATACGGCTTTAAGGTGTCTCATGTTTTTGTCCAGGTCAGTAGAGACAGTCTCCTTGGACTCACCACGTCCAATAGCCTGGGACTCGTTGTGAGGCTTCACAAAAGCCTTTTTGATAATTTTTTTCCATTTCTTGAACATTTTGAACCACCCTAAGTTAACCGTGTTTTTATCTGACATCAATCTGCTGTCGGTGTGCTGTCGGTGTGCTGTCAGTGTGCTGTCAGTGTGCTGTCAGTGTGCTGTCAATTTGCCGTACCAACCGCACTTCTCCTCCGAAACAACCACAGAACCGTGATATATACCGGTATTCCCAGCTGGATTATTGACGCATAAACCGCATATACCTCCGGTCTGAAAAAATTCCTGAGCTGTTGGTAATTATCGAACAGGAGCACAGACAGGTTTACTGCAATTATCATCAGGGGCAGCAGTACTGCCCTGTGGTCACCCAGCCTAAACAGGTAGCCGGTGCTTATGGAACCTGCATAGAGGAATAAGACAATTTTGAGAAAATTGGAGGCCACCCAGATTATCAGGAAAAATCCCTCAACACGTTCAATAAATTCAACCAGCGAAATCTCCCCAATAAGGGTCAGATAGGGATAGATTCTCATAACTGCTATCCTGTTTCCAATTCCCAGGATAATACAAAAAATAGTGAATACCAGCAGCAGTCCACTTGCCAGTACACTTAGCGGTAAAAAAGTATATTTCTTCACACTGCTGTTAAGATGTGGAATCAGCAAAAACCATATGGCCACATCAGCAAAAAAAGCCCAGTGGGTGACGCCGCCGCGGACAATAGGGGACACTCCTTTCGCTACAATAGGGAAGATATTTCCCGGTTCGCCAAGATTAAGGGATGCCAGGTTCAGTAATACAATCCCTCCTATAATAAGGGGGAATACAAACTGAGCCACCCTTGCGGTAACCTCAATCCCCATATATGCCAGCCAGTACGCCAAAACAGCCATGACAACAATAAAAACTATCAATGGGGTTCCCTCATAAAAGGAAGTGACCATCAGTTCGGCAAAGTCCCTCAGGGTTATACTGGCCAAATGCACCGAAAAAACCGTGAAAATAAGGGCCACAACCTTTGCTGAAACCCCTGCACCCAAATCCTCCATAAAGCCAAGAACCGTCCGCCCCCGGAACAGACCGGCCAGTTTTGCCAGTAGAAATGCATTAATAGCGCCCATTGCCGTAGCCAGCACAGCAGCTATCCAGACATCCTGATACCTGTCGCCGACAGTAATAATCGGCACACTTCAGATAATCGGGGGGATTAACACCAACACCATCAGGATAAATGCCTGCTGGCTGCTTATTTTTTCTTCCACTGCCCTCACCTCCCAACTCTGTCTGCCGGTATCAATCCTTTACCGGTCTACCCGTACCGGTGTAAAACACCCTCACCTGCCGGCGGGTAATCAAATATGATATTATCACAGACCAGGCGGCAGGCGCCGCACTCGAGGCAGGGTCCTTCCTCATGAAACACTAACTCACCGTCTGATAAGGTAAACAACCCTACCGGGCAGACATATATGCAATTTGTGCCGGTACAGATTTCGGTACACCTGCTCTTGTCATTTATCCTGATACCTGTTACCAAAAACACCACTCCTGCATTGATTAACTTGTTATCTTATACTTGCCAGCCGCCCTACCTGAACACCCGCACTGCCTTAAGGGCATCTGTAAGAAGTTTTCCAAGGGGCTGCTTGTTTAGTACAACATGCCTGATAAACTTGCGTTTCACTCTACTTGACACCGGGTATACCATAGACAGGTGTGTGGATACAGAATTAACCAACCCTATGTAATCTGCAAACAGAGTCGGGTTTTTCTGAAACAACCCCGGCACTTCCCGGTTAGCCCTCATGTCTTTTAAGATAAAACTCTTTTCCAGTTTTTTTCGGTAACCACGTAAGACTCTACGTGAATAGTCCCTTCTGTTTATGGCTTCAAGAGCAGTATCAGCCGCAAATTTGCCTGAATACATGGCCAGGTTTATCCCATGTGTTCCATTAACCAGACCTCCGGAGTCACCTGTTATCACCATCCCGTCAAAGACCAGTGGCGGCATTGCATTAAAGCCGCCTTCGGGTATCATATGGGCCAGGTACTCCACTGTGGTTCCGCCCCTCAATAGGGGTTCCACCATCGGGTGCCCCTTCAGGGTTGCTATAAGCTCACTTATTTTTAGTTTTTTACAGGTCAGGGTTTTTACTCCCACCCCTACATTGATGCCCACATGTTCTTTGAAAGTATAGATAGAACCGGTACCCGGGAGCCCTGCCGTAGCTTCTCCCAGAAGCCCGATAACAGCCCCCCGGTTCCCGGTAAGATTAAACCTTTCGTTGATTACTTCCTCCGGAAAGGCAATAATTTCTTTGACATATAATGACATGTCTGAGGCGCCGGTCTTTTTGATAAGTCCTGCCCGCTCCGCCAGTATTGGGTTGGCTCCCTGGGCCAGAATTACCATTCCTGCCCGGATATCACCCTGTCTGGAACCGCTGGCCCTGACCCCGGAAACCCGGCCATTTTCACATATGAGGTCTTCGGCTTTACAGGAGTTCAGGAGTTCGGCGCCGGCTGATACGGCTTTTTCTGCATACCACCTGTCAAAGACCGCCCGCATTATCGATAACCTGTTATATGGCTCATTGTCCATCTCCAGGCTGGTAAAACCTAGTTTAACTGCAGACCTTTCTGCCATCAACCAGTACTGCTGGTCTACCAGAACACGCTCAAAAGGTGCCTCTTCCCAAAAATCGGGCAGGAGTTCCCGGGTAGGCAGTGAGTAAACAGCGCCCCCGCTGATACTCTTTGACCCGGGATATGGACCGCGCTCCAGCAGGAGCACCTCAATACCCGCTTTGGCCAGGAAATAGGCTGCTGTAATCCCAGCCATCCCAGCCCCGATAACAATGACCTGATAATATTTTTCCCCTGTATTCCTGAAATTTTTAGCCATACAGTTATTATTTCACTGAATATATCCCTTATCCCAAAAAACAAGAAAAAAAAGGCGCCTCATATGAGGTGCCTTAAGCAGCATTATTATGATACAACAGCTTCAGCCCTGCTGTATACACTGACCTGTTTCTTGTCTTTGCCTTTTCTTTCAAACTTGACTACACCGTCAATTAATGCAAACAGTGTATCATCTTTTCCTATTCCTACATTATTGCCCGGATGAATCTTGGTACCGCGCTGGCGGATAATAATGTTCCCGGCGGCAACAACAGTCCCTTCACCGCGTTTCACCCCAAGGTACTGGGGGTTGGAATCACGGCCGTTACGGGAACTGCCCACTCCTTTTTTATGGGCAAATAACTGGAGATTAATTTTAATCACGAGGTCCACCTCCTCCTAAATACTCTTACATATCCTTTATAGTTTACTTGCAGATTCTTTAGTCCCATAACCATCGTCTCCAGAATGGCCTGGGCTTGCAGCTGCTCTTTTTTACTCAGTTCATCAGGCAGCTTGCAGCTTAATGTGCCTGAATCGTCAATGTCATAGGCAAGGCCTTTCCTGATAAAACGCGCCAGGCCCAACAGTGTGGTCTGAGCCAGCATAGAAACGGCAGCACACATGATATCCTCCCCTGGAGGCCGGTATCCGGCGTGCCCCTTGACAGTATAACCATTTATTGTTCCATTTGAACGGTCAATAGAAACAATTATCATAGCCCTCAACCCTAGGCCTCAATTTTTTCTACAGTTACCTTTGTATATGGCTGACGATGGCCGGTTTTCCGACGGTAGTTCTTCTTGGGCTTATACTTAAAGACAATAATTTTCTTAGCCTTACCTTGGCTCACAACCTTTAATACAGCTTTCGCTCCGTCAACAAAAGGAGTGCCTACCTTCAGGTCTTCTCCTTCACCTACGGCCAGCACATCGGTGATTTCAACGATTTCGCCCTCTCCGGCTGCCAACTTCTCAACAAAAAGGACATCACCTTCCTTCACACGATACTGCTTGCCTCCTGTAGCAATAACGGCGTACATACATACACCTCCCTCATTTAGACTCGCCAGGCCGGGCACGGTTTTACGTTTCTGGACAGCATGAAACTGTCCGCCCTTGCTGTGCGGTTTCGGCAAACTCATTAAAGCCGCAGACTCTGCCTACGTTAATATATTTTATAGTACCATCCCGTCTTTGTCAAGTAAGGTTTTAGTCCAATGTTTTTAGTCCAAAACCCGGTTTGAAAAGCCTGATTCACGTCCCCTACCCACTTTACATAAAATATTTACTACAGCTTGAAGGGAGAATAACAATGAATACGAGTACTTCATATGTTTCAGAGAGCGCCTTTAAACACCGTTTCTGGCTTCAGCCTGAATTGACTTAATACCTGCAGTTTCCCTGCTGCTTTCCACCACTTCATTTACTTTTTGCGGTAAGCCTGGCTCCTTCTGAGCGCTGTCACCGGAGGATACGGGCTCGTCCGGGTCTCCGGAAACCACTCCCGCATTATCGCTGCTGTTACGGCTGCTGCCGTCCTGTGCAGCCCCGCTTCCGTTCAGTCTTTCGTTCTCTATTAGGGCAGTCCGGTCTGCACACCCTGTTATCCCAACGGCTACGATTGAGCCAGCCAGCAGTAGCCATAAAAACAATTTCAGCATTTTCAACACTATCACCCCTATCCTATTTATTCAGACGAATTATAAGGCTAAAAGTTCCCGGCGGCGGGAAAAACTAATCTCCAGGATTTTTATCGGGTAGACGCAGCAATATTAATAATGTAGAATAGATAACAGCAGAAAAAATTTCCATCACTAAACCCAGCTACCTGGAAAACGACATGTAGTAAGCTCTCGGAAATGACCGAGAATGGAATATGGTAAGCTATTGCACCGATTTTCCGCACTGACGCCGGAGAAATCTCACCATATTCCACGGTCATTTCCGGAGCTTCGAATCCATATCCCAGGGACCGAGACAAAGGAGGGTAATTATGCATACCGGGGAACTGAAGATACCAACAGAAGGCAGGCCTATTGAAGCATTTTTCATGTGCAGAGAAGAGAAACCGGAAAGAGCCTTTTTAATTCTCCCGGGGAAGGGCTATACGATTAACCACTTTGTCCTGGATTTCCTGTGGCGAATGGCTGCTGAATGCGGGTTTTATTCCTTAAAAGCTGAATATAGAGGTTATACTTACAGGCACCTGGGCGAACCCTATGACCACCATTATGCTGCAGCCGATGCAGGTTATGTATTGGATTACCTTAATGAAATGGGTTACCAACCGGATAAGATAACCGTATGCGGTAAATCCCTTGGTACCATTGCCGTGGGGAGTCTGGTGGCAGAGAGGGGCGTTGTGTTTGAAAGAGCAGTCCTGTTAACTCCCGTGCTGTATATGAAAAAAGAAAAGGGAGTATTCTCCCAGTGGGCGGAGTTTAACAATAAGATCAGCAAACCTTACCTAATCTTTGGCAGTTGTGATCCGTTCTGTGACCGGGATACCGCCTGCCAGGTGTTCCCCAAAGGACTGATCGAATGTTACCCGGGAGCGGACCACGGTCTGTTTATTGATAATGACTACCTCAGCACTATAGAAATACAGAGAAAAATAATCGAAAACGTAAAGCAGTTCCTCAGTGAACCGCTTTAGTGAAAAAGGTTCGCCGCGGCGAACCTTTTAGGCTTTCCAGGGTATATAATCAATTTATTTAACTAACAATATCCCTGAAATAATAAACAGAACAATTTTTCTTTAAGTAGGTGTCAAAATGAAAGATAAATTCTTCCTGGGGTTATCTGCCGGCCTGGCAGGTTCATTGGCCATGTTAGTCTTATTGTGGCTGCTGAACCTGATTCCAGGGGTAAGTATAAAATTACTTCATGAGATAGCTGCCTTATTTATCACAGGCGAATCCGGAACTTTGGAAAACGGTATCACAGGGACCATAGTGCACTTTATTTGTGGTTCAATTATTGGTCTGGCAATGCTTGCCCTGTTCCAGATTATTGGATTTAGTTTCCCGCTGCTCAAAGGCGCAGGCATGGGAGCATTCACCTGGTTTTTACTCTGTGGCATTTTAGCCAGACTATTAAGCCTGCAGATGATTGACACCTTTGTTGACAGCATGCTGCTCCTGCTGGTACATATAGCCTATGGAATGACCGCAGGCTGGTTCCTGGTCAAATACCGGCCCAGAGAAATGGCTTAACACGGTGGTCACTTGCCTACATCAACCATTTTGGCCTTGCAGTATGTCCGGTACACTTTAGTTATCTCAACAGGCACAGTTTCCCCAATCAGGGAATTGGCCCCCTCTATGTCCACGATAAACCCGTTAACCCTGCCAATACCATCATAGATGTTTGAGGTATGGGGTTCCTCCACCTTAACCTCAAGAATCTGCCCCGGTCTCACCGGAACCCCGATAGCTTCAATTTCCGATTGGGAATGCAGGGCCCGGATATTTATCACTTCCTGGTGATAGTGTTCACAGCCCCTGACAATGATGTGTTTCCGCGTCTTTGCTTCCATCTCCCTGAGATTGGCCCCGCTCCCGCCGATAAGCAGAGAAGCTACCGAAGGGTGGACCTCCACCAGGACAGCTTCGGCGCTAGTATGCTGAGCCAGTTTAATAATCTCGTTCTTGGCCCTGATACTGATGGTTTCCTCAGACAGCACCCTGCCTTTACCCTCACAATAAGGACATTGTTTCAGCAGTACATTCTCCAAGCCCTGGCGAACCTTTTTCCTGGTCATTTCCACAAGTCCCAACTGGGTTAGACCCAGGACATTGGTCTTGGTCTTATCCTTCCTGACCTCGTCCTCCAGTTTTCGAACAACCTGGTTCTGGTGTTCCAGACTGGGCATATCAATAAAATCTATAATAATTATGCCACCGATGTTCCTCAGCCTGAGGTGCCTGGCAATCTCAGTACAGGCCTCAAGGTTTGTCTTCAGAACAGTATCTGCGAGATCTGTACTGCCCACATATTTTCCTGTATTAACATCAATAGCCGTCAGGGCTTCGGTACGGTCGATCACAATATGTCCCCCGCTTTTTAACCATACCCTTGGCTTAAGGACTTTCTCAATCTCTTCTTCTATGCCGTATTTTTCAAAAAGGTTTTCCTGTTCGTAAAGGGTGACCCTGTTTTTCAAATCAGGTGAAATAAGCTCCATGAGTTCCAATACCTTTTCATATTCATAACGGGAATCAATAATCAGGTTATCTATATCCTCAGTAAAAAGGTCTCTCAGTATCCTCTGGATAAGTTCCAAATCCTTGTGAATCAGGTTCGGAACAGGTCCGTGAAAAGCCCGGTTCTGAATTTTTTTCCAGAGCCTGGTAAGCAGGGAAATATCCTGCTGGAAATCCTCTTCAGAGAGACCCTCAGCAATTGTCCGTACAATCAATCCCATGCCCGCTGGTTTAACCCTTTCCGCAACAGAGCGAAGGCGCTCCCTTTCTGCTTCATTTTCAATCCGTCGCGAAATACCGACATAATCAACGGTAGGCATAAGTACCAAAAACCTTCCCGGAAGCGTCATATGTGTGGTTACCCGAGCCCCCTTGGTGCCGATAGGTTCTTTGGCTATCTGGACCAGGATCTCCTGCCCGGCTTTAAGGACATCAACTATATTCAACTTAACCCCAGGGTCAGCTTCATAACCGGAGATTCCCGATGCCAGGGCGTCTTCAACAAACAGAAAGGCATTCTTTTCCAGACCGATGTCAACAAAAGCCGCCTGCATCCCAGGCAGAACATTTTCAACCTTCCCCTTGTAAATATTGCCCACAAGCCTTTGGTTAAGAGAACGCTCTATATATATTTCAACTGCGACCTTGTCTTCCATTACGGCAACCCGGGTTTCTTCCTCCCGGACATTTACCAGTATCTCCTTAAGCAAAGCTGTCACCTCCTCCTTCATCCCTGCCCTCTGTATCTCCATTCATGCTGCCCATGTCCATGGGAGTCAGCAGCCTGCAATTATGTTCCGTATAGAGGCCTACCCGGTTAATCTGCGGCAGGTCGGCATCAAATTCGTTTCCCAGGTAATCCGCAAATGTCCGAACCACCTCTTCGGGACGGACATTACCCTCACTTCCGGCTACAGTCAGAATTGAAAAATCGATTCTATCCCCAATGACAGTTCCTGTGAGTTTCTTTATTCCCGGCCGGATATTCCGGGGCCGGGGACCTTTCTTGGTCCGTTTCATTATCATCACTTCAGAAGAATCCATAAACCGGGATATCCCCTCTGTGAGGGACTCTGTATCAAGAGGACCGTTCACCGGTACAGTAACTCTATATTCCGCCCTATTTACCATAGCCATCAGTGCAGGAGAATTATCAGGCACAGCCATAGCCCCTGAGATTTGAATTCCTGCCGGGAGGGCCGCTGAAATTAGGGACATGACTTCACCTGCAGCCATCGTCTCCCTAAGTTCGATATCAATATACTCCCTGTCACTGGTTACTCCTACTGCCAGTGCAGAAGCAAAGTTCATTTTGGGGTGTGGATTGAAGCCCTCTGAAAAAGCAATGGGAATTCCCGCCCGGCGGATTGCCCTCTCAAATGCCTTAACCATATCAAGGTGTGACAGAAACCTCACCCGGTCTCTTTTGGAAAACTCCATTCTAATCCGGGGCATTATTCTTTGCCCCCTTTAAGTCAAGCGCTGCCGGAAGACTCTGGCACACCCCGCAGAGAGTGCACTCTTCATGCCTGCAGTCAGCTGTTATCTCCTCACTGAATGCCCTTTTATACTCTGAAAGCAGAAATTCTTTGGTAACACCTGCATCGATGTGATCCCACGGAAGGGTCTCATCCAAAGCAAAACCTCTCTGACTATAGAACCCCGGATCCACACCGGTCTCCCGGAACGCCTCCTGCCAGGTATCATACTTGAAGTGCTCGTTCCAGCTATCAAACTTGCAGCCACAGGCCCATGCCCGCTCCAGGGCTGCTGCCACCTTACGGCTGCCTCTGGAAAATACAGCTTCAATCGTACTCAGACGGGCATCATGCCAGTTGAATACAAGCCTGCGGTGTTTTAATTTCCTGGCAAGGTATTGCTGCTTTTCCTGCAGGGCCTCCATACTGTCCTGGGCTACCCACTGGAACGGGGTATGGGGTTTTGGTACAAACGATGAAGCGCTTACGGTAATTCTGAGTCTCCCGGCCCGGTTTCCCAGAATATCCCGGCCGCGGTCCACCACCTTAAAAGCCAGGTCGGCGATGCCATCAAGGTCCTCATAAGTTTCTGCAGGCAGGCCAATCATAAAGTACAGCTTAACTGAGGTCCAGCCTGCCTCAAAAGCTCCGGTGACTGCTTCCATAAGGTTATCTTCAGTTACCCCTTTGTTGATAACATCACGCATACGCTGGGTCCCTGCCTCGGGAGCAAAAGTAAGAGTGGTTTTCCTGACCCGTTGCACCTCTTTTGCCAGGTCAACGGAAAAGGAATCAGCCCTTAGTGAAGGCAGGGACACCCCTACCCCCTCTGAACCAAACTTGTCCATCAGTGAAGTCAGGACACCCTGAACACAGCTATAGTCGCTAGTACTCAGAGAAGTCAGGGATATCTCATCATAGCCTGTGTTTTTAACCAGGTTCTCGGCCTGGGTAACTATCGTTTCCGGCCTTTTCTCCCGGACCGGCCGGTAAATCATTCCAGCCTGGCAGAAGCGGCAGCCCCTGCTGCACCCCCTGAGCACCTCCAGCATAATCCGGTCATGGACAATCTCCATAAAAGGTACTATCGGGCTGGTAGGAAAATCTACCCCATCCAGGTCCCTGACCACTCGCTTGGTCACCCTGGAAGGAACGAAAGACACTTGAGGGACCACCCCTTTGATGGTCCCGTCATCATGATAACTAACTTCATAAAACTCAGGGACATATACTCCCGATACTCCGGCCAGCTCTTTAAGCAGGTCACTCCTTTTACGCGGTGTGGCGCCCTGCTTCCATTTCCTGATTATCCCGATAATATCATGGATAGCTTCCTCGCCTTCCCCCAACAGAAAGGCATCAATAAACGGCGCCAGTGGTTCCGGATTATATGCAGTGGGACCCCCGGCCAAAACCAGCGGCCAACTGTCACCCCGCTGTGCTGCCCTCAGGGGGATCCCTGCCAGGTCCAGCATGTTCAGCAGGTTGGTATAACTCATCTCATACTGCAGGGTAAAAGCAATGGCATCAAAATCTGCCAGAGGCCTGACAGATTCGAGAGAAAACAGCGGCAGGCCATGCTGCCTCAACTGTTCCTCCATATCCACCCATGGCGCAAAAACCCGCTCCATTAGAGTATCTTCCCTGGTATTGACGATGTGGTACAATATGCGCAGACCCAGGTGAGACATCCCTACTTCGTAAACATCGGGAAAAGCAAAAACCATCCTGACAGGTGTATCATCCCAGTCCTTATGGACAGAATTCCATTCATTCCCCTGGTATCGGGCCGGTTTCTGTACCTTGGGCAAAATCCTGTTTTCAATAAATTGTTTCATCTGGCGGTTTCCTCCCAGTTTTGATATTACATTAGGTATTATACCCAAAGGATGGTATTATTCAATTCTACAACTGAAAACAAATTCCTTTATTTTTTCTTCCCTGCGATTAACCCGAGAGGTGTCTCCGGCCCCCTCCTGATCATTTCATCGATAATCTCTCCTTCGGTAAAAGTTCCCTTAACCAGGTGATCTTTTCCAACAACAACTACTAAATGGTATTTTCTGGGGACAAAGTTCTTCACAACATCCTTCAGACGCGAAGACTCCAGGGCAGCCACCTGACGGACCAAAAGTATGCCTTCCCGTAAAAGTTCCTCTTTTTTGCGGGTAAGGAATTTCATAAATATAAACATAACTGACCCCTTTTCCTTTGATGCCGAATAAATCAGAAAAAGTGACACTATCAGACAGCTGGCATCCTCTCCACCGCTGCTGAACCAAAGCCAGGCTCCTGCTGCTGCCATAACTGTGCCCAACGCCTGGGATAAAGCTGCAGCATTTTCGGTGGCCCTTTTTACCCCTTGGTGCAGTGAAAGAAATGCCCGCAGAACCCGGCCACCGTCCAAAGGAAATGCGGGCAGCAGGTTAAATACCCCCAGCATGATGTTCCACTGAATGAAAAATCCCAGCCAATCCCCGTTTCCTATCCCCAACCTATAGAGCAGGTAACCCAGGAACGCCAAAAAAGCATTGGTCAATGGTCCTGCCGCGGCCACATAAGTTTCGGTCACAGGCGCTGATTCGATATCTCCCTCAAGCCTGGCAACTCCTCCAAAGGGAAGAAGCTCAACTTCTCTTATCGTTAATCCATAACCCGCAGCTACTACCACATGTCCCATCTCATGAAGGAATACGATACTGAAAATTATCAGGGCCTGGCCGAGAATACCAAAATACCAATATACAATAAATAACAGGATGAAAAAGATATTCAGCCGGAAATCCACTCCGAAAACAGTTAATAGTCTCATACCGGCCCGGTTATCACGGGATGGAGCTGCTGCCGGTTTCCAGGGCGCTGAGAGGGTCCACCGGCCGGCCGTCAATAATCACTTCAAAATGGAGATGAGGCACCCCCTCACCCTGGATTCCTGTTTTGGCAATGATATCACCGGCTTTAACAGTCTGCCCCGCACTTACAGAGATTTCAGAGAGGTTGGCATACCGGACCATTTCCCCTGTATCGTTTTTCACCAGGATATATTTTCCCAGCCCGGCGCTTTCCGATATTTTCTCCACCATTCCCCCGGCAGCGGCCTTCACTTCAGTGCCTGAGGGGACCCCGATATCTATACCCTCATGGAATACCTGAGCTTTTTCCTCACCTTCACTTACCCAGCCATATTCGCGGACAACGTTTCCTGATACAGGCAGCAGCAGTTGTTTATCGGTACTTTTGGTTACTGCCCGACTAGGAGCCGAAATATCATCAATTACCGGCCATTCCAGGTTTCCTACATGAGAAGCAAGCTGAATAACCCTGTAGAAAACCGGCTGCACATCAGTTTCATAGGTAAGCAGGTATCGGATACCGTTTTTGAGCGCTCCGGTAAAAGGTATTTCCATCCTGAACAAACCCAGAACTAATAAACAGACAGCCCCCGAAACAAAGAGCTGCAGGACCCATTTTGACATCCGAAATTTCTTCTTTCCTAAGGCCGCTCCTGAAACAGGCTTGTAATCCTGATAAATATAGTCAAGATCTGAGCGTTCCTCCGGGCGTTTGCTACCGATATTAATTTTCATTGGCTTCCCCTCCGGCTGGCTATTTCTTACATAATGTATATTTAGAGCCTCGCCAAAGTATGACAAGCAGTTGTCTCAGAAAATTATAAAGGGAGAGTCACCTGATTTGGTGACTCTCCCGCCTCTGACAAGCATTGATAAAGATACATCAAAACGTGAGTACCTGCCGCCTGAGGTAAACATCCAATAATATTCCGACACCCATCATATTAGCCAGCATAGAGCTGCCCCCATAACTGAAAAAAGGCAGGGGGATACCGGTTATAGGCATGATTCCGGCCGCCATACCAATATTGACCAGAAGGTGAAATACAATCATGGAAACTATGCCGGTTGCCAGCAGGGTTCCCAGCAGGTCCTTTGATTTCATGGCAATCCGGATCCCTCGGAAAACGAACATATAAAACAGAGCCAAAAGCACAATAACACCTGCAAAGCCCAGTTCTTCCCCAACCACAGAAAAAATAAAGTCATTTTTTTGTTCGGGAAGAAAGTTAAGCCTGGTCTGTGTCCCCTGATAGAGGCCTTTTCCCCAGAGCCCCCCGGAACCAAGGGATACCATAGACTGGATAACATGATAACCGGTATCCTTGGGGTCCTTGTACGGGTCCACAAAAATAGTGAGGCGGTCAAGCTGATACGGTTTCAGAGGTTTTTCAAAACCGAAGGCCAGTTGTGCCGTGAGAATGCCGCCCACCAGCAAAGCACCGATTAACACCAGCACCATAAGGTGTGAAGGCTTGGCTCCGGCCACAAACATCATGCCAAAGTAAATCCCTATAAAAACCAGTCCGGTTCCCAGATCAGGCTGCAGAATAATCAGCATCATAGGGACACCAAAGAAAATAAATGTAGGAATAAGGTCGCGAAACTTGGTCAGTTTTCCCTCCTTGCCTGCCAGGTAAACCGCAAAGGTAACAATCATGGCGATTTTGGCAAATTCTGAAGGCTGAAGGTTAAAAGACCCTATAGATATCCAGGACTGAGCGCCTTTCTGTTCCTCTCCGAAAAATCTTACAAACACGAGCAGCATAACATTCATGGCATAAATAAACTTGGCATACTTGGCAAACCGCACATAGTCGATTTTAAGGATAATACCAATTCCTACCAACCCCAAAACAAAGGAAAGAGCCTGCTTCTTCACATATATATCAGCATCTCCGCCCCTGGTCATAGTAGCATGTGTTGCACTGCTCAAAATAATCAATCCATAAACAACAATCAGTATTATTGTAATGAGGAGAGTAAAATCAAAGTTTCTTATCGCTCTGCGGTCAATCAATTAATGATCCCCTCTTTCGTCGAATGCTACTAACATTATATATCATATACCCAGCTCAAATCCACCCCTCATTATTATGCTTTCCTTCCTTTCAGCACAAAAAAAATTGGGCCTGTGCCCAATTTTTTTATCATTTAACCGATCTTTTCCTTCCGGTTGGATGTCCTCTTCATCCTCAGGACAGGAATATTGGCAACCAGCGCCACTGTATTATTGGAGCTGTCCAGATTAACTTCGAGAGCATTTTCATCAATCTCCATATAATTGGAAATGACCTTTATCAGATCTTCCTTCAAGTCTTCAATCAGCTGAGGAGACATGTCTGCCCGATCATGGACCAGCACCAGGCGCAGCCTTTCCTTGGCAACATTTTTACTTGAACTGTTATCTTTCCCGAACACCCGTAATAGAAAATCCAGCAATTCCCGTTCCCCCTCTCTACTATTTGGACTACTTAAATCCGATAAGCTTTTTGAGCTTGTACATTAATCCTGTTTCCGCTTCCAAGTCCATTAAGGGTACATCCTCACCGGTTATTCTTCTTGCCACATTTCGATAAGCCTGTCCAGCGCGGGAATTGTTATCGAGAACAGCCGGTTCACCTTTATTAGTAGTAATTACAATCATTTCATCTTCCGGAACGACTCCCAGGAGGTCAATAGCCAGGATGTCGATTATATCATCAATGCTCATCATGTCTCCTCTTTTTACCATGAGAGGCCTCAACCGGTTAACGATAAGTTTCGGGTTGTGTAATTCAGCCGCTTCCAATAAACCAATAATCCTGTCAGCATCACGGACAGCCGATACTTCCGGGGTAGTTACCACAATAGCCTTCTCGGCGCCGGCGATGGCGTTCTTAAAACCTTGTTCAATTCCGGCGGGACAGTCAATTATTACATAATCAAATTCCTTTTTCAGTTGGGCACATAGTTCACGAATCTGATCAGGAGTCACCGAAGTCTTATCCTTAGTCTGAGCGGCAGGCAGAAGGTGCAGCCCTTCAAATCGCTTATCCTTAATCAGGGCCTGCTTTAACCTGCAATTCCCGTGAGTCACGTCAACAATATCATAAACTATCCTGTTTTCCAGCCCCAAAACAACATCCAGGTTCCGCAGACCTATATCCGTATCCACCAGGACTACCTTAAGACCCGAAGCGGCCAGTCCGGTTCCAATATTAGCCGTAGTGGTGGTTTTGCCAACTCCTCCTTTTCCAGAGGTTATTACAATGACTTCTCCCATGTTTTATCCTCCTCTTCCCTAATCTTTAGCCTATTTTTGTTTGCCTGTCCTGTCCCATCTGATATACTTCAATCACCACAACGCCATCTTTTATTCTGGCTATTTCCGGATACTCCGGCGTTAGGTAATCACCATCAGGCGCTCTGGTAATATGATTTGCTATCCGCAGCTGCATCGGCTGAAGCTTAAATGCCGCAACAGTTGCATTTTCATTCCCCAATGCCCCGGCGTGAACTACACCACGTAATGCGCCCATGACCACAATATTTCCTGAAGCGACTATTTCTGAACCCGGGTTAACATCACCCATTACAACTACATTGCCGTCAAACCGGACACTCTGGCCGGACCTTACGGTCCTTTGTATCAGAATTGTGTTATCATCAGCAAAAGCCTCCTGCCACGGGCCCCTGTTTTTTATCACTCTGGAATCTGTTTTCGTCTGCCCGGCAGGTTCGTTTTCCTCAGCAATAATCTCATCTGCTTCTGGAATTGCTGTCCCTGGAAGGAATTCCCCACTTTCATCCTGAGCCGGCTCCCGATCAGCCTTTTTGCGTTTCTGTCTGCCCTTTTTGATTTCCTGTGCCGGAACCGTTTCCCTTGCCTTAACAGTTTCGCCTTCTTTACCTTTCTCCTGTTCGGTATCCACAGAATCCGTATTGATATCAGGGTCATTAACTCCATTTGTTTCGTTTTTAAAAAATAATTTCTTACCTTTAGAACTTTTGGTCTTCTTCACTTTGGTTCTCCTCCTGAGCTAAAAAAGCTCAAAATATCCTGAATCATTGGATTTAAATTCTACAAAAGGTAGTCAAATCCTTCTGTATCAACAAAAAAAACGAGGTCTTTTTACCCCGCTTTTCTCGAATATTTAGACAAAAACAGCCCCTTACTCTTCTGAAACTCCACCCTGTGGTATCTGGTTTTTGTCAATCCTGAAATACTCTGCCAGGAGGTCCCTGGCAACTAAACCTGCCGAACTGCCTCCATGCCCGGCATATTCGATAATACCTGCTACAGCAACCTCAGGTTTGTCATAAGGAGCATAGGCGACAAAAAGTCCGTGGGTAGGTTTGTCATTTCCATTTTTGTCTTTTCCGGTCTCTGCAGACCCCGTTTTTCCGGCAACTTCGACGGGAAACTCTCTGAAAATACCGTAAGCTGTACCGCCAGGCTCGGTAACAGCCTTCATACCTCGCCTGACAGCGGCCAGTGTTTCGGGACTGACATCAACTTTACCGACTTCCTTTTTATCATATTTTTTGACAATATCACCCTTGTAGTCAACAACACTGTCCACCAAATAAGGCTGATACCTGATACCACCGTTGGCTATTGCAGCAACATAATTGGCAAGTTGGAGGGGAGTATAAAGGTTGTAACCCTGGCCGATGGACATGATGATTGTCTCATATTCACGCCACTCAACAGACCAGTATGCCTCGTTATTGTATTCCCTCTTTTTCCACTTCAGCTCGTTTTCCTTTTGTTTAAGCAGCCGGTTCTCTTCACTTTCGGACTTGGCATTACTAATCTTTTCAGCATATTCATCCTCAATCTCCTGGTACATCTTTTCATACTTCTCCTGTAATGACGGTTCATTTAGCTGCCTTTTCCATTCCGGACCCGGTATCAGCCCGGAAGCCTCATTAGGCAGATCAATCCCGGTTTTCTGCCCCAGGCCGAATTCGCGGACATATTTAGCCAGGTTTTCAACCCCTGCTTTCAACCCCATCTGGTAGAAGTAAACATTGCAGGAAGTCTGGATTGCTTTAATCAGGTTGACTGTACCGTGACCAGATGGTTTCCAGCAACCATATGAACGACCATAGAGGTATACCGAACCCGGGTCAAATATTGTATCATTGATTGTTGCCTTACCGGACTCCAAGACTGCCGAAGCAGTAATCATCTTAAATGTAGATCCGGGAGGATAAGCCATCATGGCCCTGTTATTGAAGGCCGGAAACGGGTTGGTTTTTTTACCGCCAAACAGCGCCTCACTCTGCTCAGGAGTAATTTTCCCATTAAACAAATTGGGGTCAAAACCCGGTTTACTTGCCATTGCCAGTACTTTCCCCGAGTTCACGTCAAGCATAACAACTGCTCCGGCCTTGGCATTAGGGTATTCACCCTGCTGCAGTGAAGCCATGGTCCGGTCAAGGGACTCTTCAGCAACCTTCTGCAGCCTATAATCAATATTCAAAATAAGATTATTGCCTGGAACAGGCTGTTCTTTGGCCAGCTCCCTGACAGGGTGCTGGGACTTATCAACTTCTACCAGAAGGTTGCCATCCTGCCCCCGCAGAAACTCCTCATACATATTCTCAAGCCCCGCCTGGCCGTACCGGTCCCCCATGCTGTAGCCATCATCCTTATGCCGTTCCAGCTGTTTCTCGGTAATCTCCCTGACATACCCGAGGATATGTGGCATAAAGTCCTGATATACATATTCCCGCATCGGTTCCACGGCTATTTCCACCCCAGGCAGTTCCGCCCTGTTTTCCTCAATTTTGGTAACTACCTCCAAAGGTACGTCTTTGGCAATTCTGATGGGTTCAAACTTCCTAATGCCCGGGTCTTTGATTTTTTCCTTAATTTCGTTTTCATTAATTTCCAAAATTGGTGCCAGGCTTGCCGCAACCTTATCAAGGTTCTGGTCCTGGATGCCGAGCCAGCTCACAGACACACTGTATACCGGACGGTCTTTGGCAAGGATAACCTTCCCGGTACTGTCGAGAACTTCTCCTCTCTTCGCAGGAATGGTAATGGGTCTTATCCTGTTTTGCTCCGAAAGGGTTGTAAACCGCTCTGTCTGTACCAATTGAACGTAAGCAATCCTTGAAATCAGGATGGCAAAAATAATCGTCACAAGGGCCAAAAATACCTTCAATTTTTTGACCAGAATTTTTTCAGTCATCCAGAGCCCCCCGATTAAATGATTATTACCTTTCTGTTACTTTCAGCAGCCCCTTAGTTGACGAACTATAGAACTTACCATATATAAAAGGTGTCAGGCAGCTATTATAGATGGCAGCAGATATCATAACACTCCTGAGAGCGCCCAAATACCCCCCTGACATTCCTTCATACTGCCTTAACAGGTAAAGTACACTTTCACTCAGTAGTGTAGCCACAAATATTATCGCCATGGGAATTAAGATGTTTTCCTTGTAAATCTTCTTTTCCAGCATTCCAAAACTAAATCCCACAACTATCTTGGCAAGGGCATTCATTCCCAGGTTCTGACCAAACAATAAATCCTGCATCAGTCCCCCGATGGCTCCGGCTGTGGCGCCCTCCTTCGAACCGTGCAGCAGGGCATAGAATACTGTCATTATCAATACAAAATCAGGTTTAACACCGGCAACAGTGAGATGGGAGAAAATCGTGGACTGAAGAATCAAACCAATGAGAAACAAAATGGAAATTACCAGGTAACGCATTTACGCCCCCTCCCTGTCAACAGGAGCAGTTTCATTTACTGCCGGAGCATTTCTGATAACCAGCACCTCTTCGAGTTCATTGAAATCCACAAAAGGCCTGACAGTGGCATATTTCACCAGACCGTTTGACTCCAACTCAATCCCGATTACCGTTCCAATAGGCAGCCCTTTGGGAAAAATCCCGCCAAGACCTGATGAAATAACAGTCTGTTTGGCAATAACCGGAGCTTCCTTGGAAAGATGAATCATTTTCAGCATTCCGGAATCATCGGCTTTTCCCTCAATGACTCCCGGCACCCGGTTAATTTGGATCAGACTTCCCACAGCGCTGCTGCTGTCTATAATCAGCAAGACCTCGGCAGAGTTAGCGGATACATTAATAACACGCCCCACTAACCCCTTACTGGTTACCACGGCCATGTTTTTCGCCAAACCGTCACTTTCTCCTCTGTTGATGGTAATTGTGCGGAACCAGTTTGACGGATTTCTGGCCACAACTGAGGCGGATACCGTATTGTAATCCCGGGCTACGGTGTCCTTGAACTGCAGTAACTCCCTCAACCTCAGGTTCTGGTACTCGTATTCCCTGAGCAGGTTATTTTCCGCTTCCAGGCTTGATATCCGTTCCCGAAGCTCTTCATTTTCATTTTTGATACTTCCAATGGAAAGAACAGACCCGACTGTATCAGAGATACCGTTAACAATACCGGTAACCCCGTGTTCAACCGGGGTTACCACATCCTTGATTACTCTCTCAACAGGGCTGAGACCCGTCCTGTCCTGACCCGTATAGGTTATCAGGACAAGGGCCAGTACAATCAGGCTGAGAAAACCAAGGACATACCTGTTTAGAATGTACCGGAACAAAACAACCCCGCCTTTCTAGCCGATTTTTTTCGGGGTAATTAAAACTCTCTTGAGAACATCCAGGTTTTCTAAAACCTTCCCTGTCCCGACAGCCACACAGAACAAAGGCTCATCGGCAACATAAACTGGCATGCCGGTTTCTTCACTGACCAGTTGATCAAGGCCCCTCAACAGAGAGCCGCCTCCGGCCATGACTATCCCCCTGTCCATAACGTCAGATGCCAATTCCGGCGGTGTCTTTTCCAGAGTCACTTTAATGGCTTCCAGGATGCTGCTAACCGGTTCCGATAAGGCTTTATGAACCTCATCAGATGTAATCTCAACTGTTTTGGGCAGCCCTGTAAGCAGGTCACGCCCACGGACCTCATAAAGCTCTTTCTGCGGGAACCGGTATGCTGTGCCAATTTTTATTTTAATTTCTTCAGATGTACGTTCTCCCACCATCAAATTATATGTCCTCTTAATGTGCTGCATGATGGCTTCATCCATTTCATCACCGGCAATACGCACCGAGCGGCTGGTTACAATCCCCCCCAGGGAGATAACCGCAACCTCGCTGGTACCACCCCCGATATCCACTATCATATTTCCGGTAGGCTCATGAACCGGCAGACCGGCTCCAATGGCCGCTGCCATCGGTTCTTCTATCAGATATGCCTCCCTGGCCCCTGCCTGTATGGTAGCCTCCCTGACAGCGCGTTCTTCAACTGCCGTTACTCCTGAAGGCACACATACGACAACCCTGGGTCTGATCAGGTGAGGCCTTTTTTTCAAGGCTTTGGTAATAAAATAGCGCAGCATACTCTGAGTAGTGTCAAAATCAGCGATAACCCCGTCTTTCATAGGCCTGATAGCAACTATATTGCCCGGAGTACGACCAATCATCTGCTTGGCCTCTTCACCGACAGCAAGGACATGTCCCGTATCTCTCTGGATAGCAACAACAGACGGTTCGTTAACAACTATCCCCTTGCCCTTAATATAAACAGATGAATTGGCAGTGCCTAAATCTATACCCATATCTTTGGAAAAAATCCCAAATAATCCCAACATTTACTGTGCTCCTTTCGGCTTCATTGGCTGCCCATCTAGATAATACCCTGCTCCTTAAGGCTTGTGTAACCCTTTTCTCCGATAATAATGTGGTCAATGACTTCGATACCGATTAACTTTCCTGCCTCCACAAGCCGGCGGGTTATTTCAACATCCTCTGCACTGGGGCTCGGGTCCCCGCTGGGGTGATTATGAGCCAGGACCAGCGCTGCGGCACTTCTTTTTATAGAGTTCTTAAACAGTTCCCGGGGATGAACCAGAGATGAATTGAGATTTCCCACAGAAACAGTTTCTATCGTAATTACGTGATGCTTTGTATTTAAAAACACTGCTGTGAAATGTTCCCTGTCCAGGTAACGCATTCTCTCTTTAAGGATATTAAATACATCCTGTGGTGATTTAATTACCTTCCTGGGTCCGGACATTTCAAAAGCCAGTCGTTTCCCGAGTTCAATGGAAGCCTTTAGCTGAGCAGCCTTGGCAGGTCCAATCCCTTTTATGGAATAAAGTTCTTCAGGAGCGCTTTCAACCAGCCCCAGCAGGCCTCCCGTCTTTGAAAGCAGCATAGCGGCAAGGTCCAGGGCGTTCATGGAATCAGAACCAGTCCTTAAAAGCACAGCCAGCAGTTCCACGGTACTCAGGGCCTCTACGCCATCCCTGAGCAATCGCTCCCTTGGCCTCAAGTCTTCCGGAAGTTCCTTTATTCTTACCCGATATTCCAATGGTTCCATTTTCTGGGTCCTCTCGTCAAACATAACATTCTCAGTTAATTCATACCTTGCTCCAGTTATTGCAGTACTTCAACCCCAAATTGTCTGAGCACCTCTGCAAGACTGGAGAGAGGAAGACCGACAACATTAAAATAACATCCTGCTATTCTGTCAACCAGCACGGCGCCCAATCCCTGGATGCCGTATGAGCCGGCCTTGTCCATTGGCTCACCTGACCTGACATAGGCTTCAATCTGAGCATCTGACAACCGGCGAAAAAAAACCCGGGTTGTCTCACTGGCTTTTGACAGTCTTCCCGCAGCACAATCAATGACAGAAAAGCCTGTAATAACCAGATGGTCAGTTCCGCTCAAACTCTTCAGGGTATTAATGGCAGCATCAATGTCCAAAGGCTTACCCAGAATCTTACCACGGTGAACCACTACCGTATCTGCCCCGATTACAATTCCCTCACTGAGATGGGCAGCAACAGCCATGGCCTTTCTGTATGCCAGTTCAGCAACTGCTTCAGTGGGAGATATCCCAGGCAAAACTGTCTCATCCACCGGGTTAATCATCACCTCAAAACTGAGGCCTATCTGTCTAAGCAATTCCTGCCTTCTTGGGGACCGTGAAGCCAGAATCAATTTTTTACTGTTTGGTTCCATTTTCCAACTCTCTTATGGGAAGCTTTTTCAGTAGCTTTCCCCTACTCTTATAAAAAATTCGTACCTTTTGGGGTTATCCAGCCTGCATTCTAATCACTGTTTTTTCCCTTCTCAGTTTATCATTTTTGACATATGATGACAAGCTATTACCTGAACCCAATGCGGCAGAATTCAAAATTTTAAATTTATATTATCTCAGCCCGCAAGATATCCGGCTGCAATCCTTCTGGCCCTGTCAGGTGTCATGTAAAAATAGGTCACTGCCGGTCTGCCTGGAACAGCCACCTGCATCACCGGTTCATGAGAACACATTCCCAGGCAGCCTGTATGATTAATCATAACGCCCCGGCTATCGACAAACTGCGTTTTTAGTGCACTCAGGACATTCTGTGCTCCTGCTTTTATCCCACAGGTACCCATACCTATGGTAATACGTACCTTCTGCCGGTCCCTGGTCATAGCATGTTCGGACAAAATATTCTCCTTTAATTGTTCCAAATCCTGTAACGTCATTTTCGTTTCCCCTCCCCCATAATAGTACAGATTTAAATTAACCTCTTCGACAAATTTGCCTAAACTCCTTTACAAATGCTGCTGCCTAATAGTGCCAAATAAAAAAACGGCCGCCCAAAATGGCAGCCATCTGCTCCGGTAAAGTCAGACTATCTCTTAATAGCCTTAAAACAGCATTTTTCTATACATTTACCGCATTTGATACATTTATCCGGATCAATCTCATGGAGTTCCCGCGGTTTTCCTTCAATAGCATCAACAGGACATACCTTGGCACAGGCCCCGCATTTTTTACATTCTTCAGGGACGATTCTGATACTGCTGAGTTTTTTGCAAACCCCTGCAGGACATACCTTATCCCTGGCATGGGCTATATACTCATCCTCAAAATACTTTAACGTACTCAGCACAGGGTTGGGTGCCGATTGTCCCAGCCCGCACAGGGACGCTTCCTTGATACCGTGCCCCAGTTCTTTAAGGAGGTCAATATCGTCTATAGTCCCCTTTCCTTCAGTAATCCGCTCCAGGATCTCCAGCATCCTTTTGGTCCCGACCCGGCACGGAGTACACTTACCACATGACTCATCACAGGTAAATTCAAGGTAAAATTTGGCAATATCAACCATGCAATCACTGTCATCCATTACTATGAGGCCGCCCGAACCCATCATTGACCCGGCTTCAAGAAGAGTGTCATACTCAATTGAAGTATCCAGAAGGCCGGCGGGAATGCATCCTCCCGACGGGCCGCCTGTCTGTGCCGCCTTAAACTTGCGCCCTTCAGGAATACCACCGCCGATGTCGTAAATAACTTCTCTCAGGGTTATGCCCATGGGTACTTCTATCAGACCGGTATTACCAATTTTGCCGGCAATTGCAAAAACCTTGGTACCCTTGCTCTTTTCCGTGCCAAAACCGGCATACCATTCGGCACCGTTCAATATTATTGCCGGAATGTTGGCCAGTGTTTCGACATTATTAATAAGGGTCGGCTTGCCCCACAAACCTGCCTGTGCAGGAAAAGGAGGTTTTGGCCTTGGTTCTCCCCTGTTCCCTTCTATTGAGGTGATCAGAGCGGTTTCCTCGCCACAGACAAATGCCCCGGCCCCCAGGCGGAGTTCAATATCAAATTCGAAATCTGTTTCAAAAAGGCCCTTGCCCAATACTCCCATTTCCCTTGCCTGGCTGATAGCTGTAGTCAGGCGCTGTACGGCTATAGCATACTCTGCCCTTACATAGATAAAACCCTGACCGGCACCAATAGCATAACCTGCTATCGCCATAGCTTCCAGGACCGAATGCGGGTCTCCCTCCAGTATGCTCCTGTCCATAAATGCCCCGGGGTCCCCTTCATCTGCATTACAGATTACATATTTAAGCTTTCCGGGGGATTTCCTGGTAAGCTCCCATTTAAGTCCGGTGGGGAAACCACCGCCCCCTCTGCCCCTCAGCCCGGATTTTTTAATAATATTAATTACTTCCTCCGGGGAATGCTTCGTAAGTACCGTACCCAGGGCCTTATATCCATCCCTCGCTATGTATTCCCGGATATCGTCCGGATTTATGTGCCCACAGTTCTTCAGAGCAATCCGCACCTGTTTTTTAAAGAAATCTATATCATCAATTTTCTCAGTAACCTCCTGGGTCACCGGGTCCTTAAAAAGAAGTCTCTCTACAGTCTGCCCACCAAGAATATGTTTTTCAATAATTTCTCTGACATCTTCCACCCGGACTTCGCAATACATGGTCCCCTGGGGAAGAATCACCATCACCGGGCCACGGGCACAGAACCCAAAACACCCGGTATGGACGACCCTTACCTGTTCCTGCAGGCCTCTTTGTTTGAGCTGTTTTCCAAATTCGGTCTGAACCTCGCGGCTTTCTGCTGATACACAGGCCGTACCACGACAGATAAGAATATGTGAACTATGGGACACTTGTTTACTTCCTCCTTGTACTAGTAATGCTTAGTGCATATGTTTGTATTTCTCCAGCAGTTCCCCCATCTGGTCAGCATTAAGCCTCCCATGGACCTCTTCGTTTATAGTGAGGACAGGCGCCATCCCACAGGCACCGATACACCTGGTAGCTTCCAGGCCAAATTTGCGGTCTTCACTGATTTCACCAATTTTCAGGCCAAGCTCTTCACCAATCTCCTCCACAATTTGACCAGCGCCCTTGACATAGCAGGCTGTACCCATACAGACAGCGATATTGTGCTCAGCCCTGGGAGTCATGGTAAACAGGGAATAAAAGGTAACTACTCCATATACATCAGCCAGAGGTACGCCAAGTCCCCTGGATATGTGGTATTGGACCTCTTCGGGAAGATACCCGTATACCTTCTGGGCTTCATGCAGAACAGGGATCAGGGCCCCTGGTTTGCCCGCATACTGTTCCAGAATCCGGTCGAGCTTCGTGAGCTTTTCATCATGTTCCAATTCAGTTCTCCTCCTGTTCGGAATTGGAGTTCAAATTCTAGTTTACCTTAACCATTCCCCTTCTATGCGCCCAGGCTTATTTGATGAGTTCTGCAAATAAAAACCCCCCCGTTTCACCGGGGAGGTTTACAAATACCTTTTTCTTATTTAACCTGTTCAGTTCTGAAGAGTCCGGTCCCATAGCGCTCAACTTGTTTATATACTCACATTCACTATTATTGTCCGGTTATAACATATCCTTAAGACAGAGATGGAATGTCAGTATTTCCAGCCGGGTTGATAAGTCAATATCTCTAACCTCAACATCTTCTGGAACTGATAACACAGTCGGGGCAAAATTAAGGATCGCCTTAACTCCGGCATTTATAATTTGGTTTGCAGCCTCCTGGGCAGCTGATGCAGGAACCGTGAGGATGCCGATTTTGACGTTGTTTTCCATGATTAACTTTTCCAGCTTCTCGGTGCCCAATACCTCAAGGTCCATCAACCTTTTGCCGATTTTTGAGAGGTCATTGTCAAATACACCAACTATATCAAAACCACGTTCACGAAACCCGCGGTATGAAACCAGTGCAGACCCCAAATTACCGGCTCCCAGTACTACTACTGGCCATTTGGTATTCAGCCCAAGAATTTTCAGGGTATGTCTAAGCAGGTCCTTGACATTGTAACCCACACCCCTTGTTCCAAATTCTCCGAAGTATGCCAGGTCTTTTCTGACCTGTGCCGGGCTGACTCCCACACCTTCAGCTATTTCCCCTGATGAAATAGTAATAATACCTTTTTTGTCAGCTTGTTCAAGAAAGCGTGAATAAACAGATAATCTTACTATTGTAGCCTCAGGGATCTTTAAGTTCTTCAATTTATTCCCTCCTTATATGCCCCCTCCTAAGTGTAAATTATATCATGTCGTAGAAGCTTGGACAATGCTAAGTTTTACTGATATTGTTAATTTCCTGCCATAAAAGCAAATAATTATCCATAAACTCCAGAAGTTTGTACTGTAACAACACAATCCCGTCAGGGTCTTTAGTTTCCATAAAGATGTTGAGCTGACCATGGAAATTCCCTATCGACTGATGGACGTCCCTGAACCTGGTATTCATCAGGTTACTGTTAGAACTTACTTCACTTTCAAGTAACTGTGTTTTCCGATAAACTTCTTCCAGCACGCTTAACCGGGCGCTGTCCTCCCCAAAACCCATGGCTTCAGAGGATCCTGAAGGAAGTATTGCCAGGCTCTCCTTTAACCATGCCGTATAAGCCTCCAATACGGGACGGATTTCTTTTATAAATAATTCTCTTCCTTGCCCGTACTGCAAGTTTTCACCATTTATTACAACTGCACAGGTAAAACTTCCATATCCCTGTTCCTTAAGAGCCAACTTGAGCTGTTCAGTATCCTTGCGTTCCCTGAAAACACCGACCCATATCCGGTAAGGCGCATTTCTGGTTATATATGGGTTATATCCCAGCTCTTGCAGCGGTTTAACGGCTGCCTCAGCGCCTCCCCGGTCAGTATAAACACCTGCTTGAAGATAATACACCGGGACAGGATCAAGAAGAAGATGGCTTTTTCCCTCTCGGGCTGCAACCGGCCTGGAATCACCCGTCATAACTTTCGTTCTTTCAGGATGTTTGCCCTCACTGATTATCGTAATAAACGTTTTCCCCAATAGATAGGCTCCGGCGGCAGATACTGCCAATACAGCGAGAAAACACAGCAGAACTCCCATACCGGGCCTGAACCTTATTATCCGGCGCATACAGCCACCTCCATCAGCAGAAACACTTACGGTCCCTAAAATATAATATGGACAGGTTAACAGAAATAGACCTGAAAAAAAATGGGGCCGGCTAATATGAGCAGGGGTAGAAATGTTCCTCCGGCGGGCTACATCTCCACCTTCCGAAACACATCTACCCCTGCCCTATAACATTTTTATAGTTCAAAATTATTGACTTTGCCAGCAATCTGGGGCCGACACATAACCAAGGGTTACTTAAAGAAAATCAATCCTCCACCGCCGTCGGCAGCATAGAGGCGGCCATTGGAGATGGCAACAGCTGTGCATTCTCCGACAGTTCCGGCTACTTCCCTGAGTACCGGGTTAGCCGGGTCAGTCCAGTCAATTTTCAGCACTCCTGCCTCCGCAAAGGCCACATAAAATACCAGCTTGCCATTCACCAGGGTATAGTCCATTTTAAAGGCCCCACCTGCCCAATCTTCATATCCCGGTACATACTGGAGCTTGAAACGGTTGACGGCAACCGGACGGTAATCATACTGAAGCTGTCCGGTAAGGCTCTTCTTCCATACTTCAGTGGGAGATACCCCGTCCGGAAGGGCTTCGGTAAGGTCTGCCATGCTGTAGCAGACTACTCCAAAGCTGTCATAACTGAAATATGCCTTGTCACCGACCACTTTGACATCAGTAGCCTGCCCGTCAGCGGCCCCCACTTTATCATCTTCATACTTGATAGGTTCAAATACCTTAACAATTTCCATGTTGTTTATATCAGTAATGTCAACAACTCCAACTCCCCGTGGGCCACAGGCAAGTACAGCATAAGTCCTGCCGGAATCCGGATCATTCCAAAGGTCTATCCCGGAAGCTGTGCCCAATGGCGGTTTAAGGCTGCCGGCACCAATATTGGCTGCTATAAAACCACTCTCCGGATCTGTAGAATCCTTGGTAAAGTCATAAACAGTCAGACCGTTGCTGCCATCTGCCACAAAGGCATAATTACCCCTGATGGCCACATCATATGCATGGTCCTGGTACTGGATTCCCTTCACGGTGCCCCATTCGGCATTATGCTCGAAACAGTCATTCAGGTCCAGGGGAAGGAGCAACGGGTTCCCAACCTGACCTGTACCGTTTTCCACTTTAGATACATCGACACGCCTCAACCCCAAGCTGGCGCTCCCTGACCAGGCTAAGTTATTAACCGGGTCAAAAACCACATTGGTTGCATGTGAAGCAGGGTAAATCTTGATTCCATCCACTGTTTCCGGATATTCGTCCTGGAGGGTATTGGCAACAAGATGCACATCATCTGTGGCATAACCATTATCGTCAACCAGTTGCCAGGCCGATATGCCATGAGGTCCGTCAGCTACGTAAAGGTACTCGCCGGAAGCCGCAATTCCCTGGCTGTGTCCGATAGAAATAGTCTGACCAGGTGTCCCGTCGGGAAAAGCCCCGATTTCATCTGTCGGCGGGAAGTATACCGGTACTGTATATCTTTCTTCCATGGTGGGGGCATCCAGAGCCACGATATCTATAAAGTTAAAACCACCTGCGCCGGCACACTCAAGGAGATCAACTTCGCCGACAGTATCAACAGACATATTGTCCATCAGCAGCAGTCTGTTTCCATGACCGTTAATCTCAGCAGTAACCAGCTCACAGGGAGCTTCATACATCCATTTGGGCATAGACTCATTATCCAGAGCGTCATATGGAGACATATCAAATGAAGTCACAAACTCACTGTCAGGCCAGTGGTCTCCCATTATACCGTTGGTATCATTATTGTATGGAGCATTAGCCCCCCTCCATCTGAGGTCCGGACTTCCGGCATCACTGATTATCATCAGTCCGGCAAAGTGGTCGGTCAGATATACATAATCTTCCCTAACCTGAACATCCACTACACCTGACTCTTTCAGCATCCCTGCGCCAAAATAAGGCAGCAGGCTCTCTGACTGTTCCCCGGTGGGCTCCTTGGGTCCATTGGCAGGAACTGCCGGAATATATCCGAGATAATTTGCATTAAACAAAGTATCGGCATTTGCTCCCGAAGATGGGGCTGTATTCTGATAACCGGTAATGTCTACAGCCACCAGCCCGCCCAGGGAATACGCCAGGTAGGCAATTGTTCTGCCGTTAAATTCGGCAATATCGATGCCCTGGCACTTGTAATAGAACTTGCCGTAGCGGTCAAAATCAGCCCACGGTGTGGGTGCATCTGCATTATTTTTCATTACCTCAAGGATTTCAAAACTGGTCTGCCGGTAATCAGGCATCCCGGTAAATTCGTCGATATATACTTCACCGGTGGTGTCATCTGTATGTACTGCCTGTTTTACGTCCATATTTACAAACCAGTCTTCAGAAACAGCGGCATCGGTATAAAGGTTGTACCGGCCCACCTGTTCCAGGGTTACCGGGTCAAAAATTCCCATTCCCAGTGAACCCATACAGGCAAATAGCTTACCTCCATACAGTTTCAGGTCTACCGGGCCTCCCCAGGGGTTTTCCCCGGCATACTGTAGGGTAAACTGTTCGGCTTCAATTAAAAGGGTTCCGTCTCCGGATCCGTCAAGTACCGGTCCGTTTGATCCCAGCAGATTTTCCAACGCCGTTCTGTGTATTCCAAATTCGGGGTCAGCAATGAAAAGTTCAGTCCCGTCTGTTGCCAGTGCGGCAACCGGAGCATTTACACTTGAAATCTCATTATCATATAGTATAGCCCCACCGCCTTCGGCAAAGGTCAGTCCACTCATATAATAATTGATTCCAACACTAAACTCCTTAACCATATTCTCCGGATCTGTCAGGTCTATAACGGCTATTCCCTCGCTGCCCATAGAGATAAGGGCATACCTGACACCATTGTAATTGACTATGTCAATATCATTCACAAATCCCGGAACATAGATGTAATTTACTACACCTGCCGCAGTTTCTACCGGCGCCGAACAGAGTTTACTTCCAATATTAAAAATTGCCCACTCAGTCCCATTGTGGCTGAACTTGGCAACAGCGGTAGTAGCACCGCCAACCTGGACATTTTCCCCCAGGAAGGGGTCCATATCAGCAGGTTCTACAAAAACAGATATCTTCCGCGAATCCCTGTTGCCATCACTGCCGGTAACACTCAGTCTGAATGTCAGCTCGGTATCAACGGCAACAGCCAGTGAACTTACATCCACAACAGCCCTGGTAATATCAACAGGAGTAATATCAACCCTGGGTCCGCCGACCTGGGTCCAGCTATAAGCGCATCCCTCCACCGTACCTTCAAGTACGGCAGTCAGATTCACAGCAGCAACTGTTCCCTCAACAAAATCTGTGGTGTCAGCTGTCAGAGACACGATATTGATAGAAGCTGATACCGGGTCAAGGACAAAATCAAGTGTTTCACTGGTGCCGGGATTTACATTTACCGGCTTGGAAAAAGAATTATAACCGGCAGCCTCAGCAGTTACAGTATAAGTCCCCTGGGATACTTCCAGGGTATATTCCCCGGCAATCCCGGCAGTAACTGACTGCCCGCTGTCAATCAGCACTGTCGCTCCGGAAATAGGCTGACCGCTGCTGCTGTCAGTCACAGTTCCGGTTATTATCCCGGTGACAGGAGCAGCCTCACTAAGTGAAATATCGAGTATAATCGTATTCGAATTCTTAATATTGACTGTTCCAGAAAACTTATTATATCCTTCCGCCTGGCAGGTTACCGTATACCTGCCTGACGGCAGTTCAGATACCGAATATGCTCCGTTTTCATCAGCGGCAGCAGTAAATATCCCGGAACTGCCGGAAGCGGCGACAACAGCCCCGGCCACAGCAGTTCCGGAAACGGAATCTGCCACCTTACCGGTAAGTGTCCCCGATGTTGGGCTTGTCCCCTCTTTGTCACCCTTGCCGGCATATACCGGGCCGGTGAAAAGAGTCATCATAAAAACAAGACACACCAACAGGGATGTGATTTTTTTCGCTTTGGTAGTCATTAAAAAAGCCTCCCTTAAAAATTTCAATCATGCCTTTTTCTTTTTTTATCTCTATTTTCTTCCAGTTAAGCCCCAACGTCACCTCCGCAAATAATTTCCCGTCCAAGCTAAATATTCTGCAATAATCATTGTTTTCGAAAGATTCTGTAAATACTGGAGTTTAAAAAAACCGACACATGTCGGTGACTCACAAAATCACAACACTTACTAATAGAATAAGTATTAGTATTAATTATAAAGCCCTAACCTGCCCTTTTCAACCATTTTTTGCACTTTTATTTACCACATAATGTAATACTACTTTTTTAAGAATCTAATGTCTGTAAGTCTCCCGACCTTAAAATATTTTTCTTAGTGCTGCCTGAAATAAGCACTGTGGTAACAAAAAAGAGACCGGGACACGCCCTAGGACTGCCCGGCCAACAACTCTCTTGCTTCAGACACCATATAAAGTGAGCCGGTGATACATACCAGGTCTTCGGGGCCGGCCATTGCTATCCCTTTTTGCACAGCCTGGTGGATATTTTCAATCAGGTAAACCTCGTTAACATACTTCCTGACCTCATCAGCTATCTTCTCCCAGTCCCCGGCCCTGGGAGAATTGGGTTTTGTTACCACCACTGCCCTGGCCAGCGGCGCCAGCATGGCGACAACCTTTTCCCTCTCCTTGTCGCCAAGCATTCCAAAAACCAGGATCAAATCCCGGTAGGAAAACACTTCTATCAGGGCTTTTTGCAGGGTTGCCGAACCATGAAGGTTATGGGCGCCGTCAAGTACCACCCTGGGATTTTCCCTGACTGTCTCCAGCCGCGCCGGCCACTTAGCCCCGGCAAGACCACGGGCCACTGTCTCTTCATCAATGATATATCCATGCCCAGCCAGCAGTTCGATTGCCGCCACAGCAGTTGCTGCATTGACCACCTGGTGATGCCCTGCCAGCTTTACAAAAAGGTTTTTGTAGGCTTTCTTTGCGGTATATATGTCGAATTCCTGACTCTCAGGTGTGCTGGTTTTTGATTGCCAGGAAACTTCCCGGCCTGCCTCCACAAGAAGGCAGCCCTTTTCCCGGGACGCTTCCCGGATAACTTCCAGGGCATCAGGGTCATCAGCTGCAGTTACCACAGGCACACCCTGCTTGATTATTCCTGATTTCACCCCGGCAATCTCTTTCACCGAATTGCCCAGGTAGTCCATGTGGTCCATGGCCACATTAGTGATTACCGATACCAGGGGAATGACCACATTGGTAGAATCAATAGCTCCCCCCAGGCCTACCTCCAGGACAAGGAAATCCACCTTCTCACGATAAAAGTACAGGAAACCAAGTGCCGTACTGACCTCAAATTCGGTGGGATGTTCAAAGCCTTCGGCAACCATTTCCTCCAGGTGAGGCCTGAGGACAGTCATCATTTCAGCTATGCGGCCCCTGCTGATATCGATGGCATCGATCTTGTACCTTTCACAGTAGGAATGAATATGAGGAGATGTAAACATTCCTGTTTTATAACCTGCAGCTTGCAAAATGCCGGCAATCATCGCAGCTGTAGAACCCTTTCCGTTGGTCCCGCCCACATGGATAATCCTGAGTTCCCGGTGGGGATCCCCGAGTCTCCTCAGGAGTTCCTCAATCCGGTTCAACCCGAAGTTAAAGCCGAATTTGGTGAGATTTCGTAAAAATCCAATTGATTCATCAAAGTTCATTTTTCCCGTTCCTTTCAACATGCTGTTACTCAGGCTTAGGGATCTCGGACTCCTGTTACTGCAAACTTTTCAACCTTTCCTCCAAAGCACTTTTCTTTTCCATGAATCCGTCCTGTTTGGCCTTTTCTTTTTCAATTACATCAGCAGGCGCTTTATCAAGGAATCCCTTATTGGATAGTTTCCCATTAACCCGGATAAGTTCTTTCTCCAAAGCGGCCAGTTCTTTCCGGAGCCTGGCAATCTCTTTGTCAATATCAATCAGGCCCTTAAGGGGCATAAATATTTCCAAACCCCCGGTCATAGCTGTCACAGCCTGTTCCGGCTTGGTATTCAAAGAACGGGCAACCGCCATTTCCGATGCTGCTCCTAACTGTTCAACATATTCCCTGCCGTCATTTAGAGCAGCATAATTCATCTCGGTATTTGCAGCAATAATTATTTCTGCTTTTCGTGAAGGCGGGACATTCATCTCACCCCTAATGTTCCTTACAGCTTTTACTGTTTCCATGACCACAGTCATTTTTTCCACTGATTCATCATCATTTAATGAATCACTGTAAACGGGCCACTCCTGGGTCATAATGGTTGCTCCCTCGTGGGGCAGGTGCTGCCAGATTTCCTCAGTAATAAACGGCATCATCGGGTGCAGCAGTTTAAGGGTGTTTGACAGCACGTACCATAGTACATATTGGGCTGTTTTTTTGCTGGCCTCATCTTTTTTCCCATACAAAGCCGGTTTAACCAGCTCAATATACCAGTCACAGAACTCGTTCCAGATAAATTCGTATATTATTTTGGCCGCTTCGCCCAGGTCGTATCTCTCCAGGTTCCGGGCAACTTCCCTGGCAGTTTCATTATAACGGGACAAAATCCACCGGTCTGCCAGGGAATATTCCTGACCGACTTCTTCCGGGCTGAACCCTTCAAGGTTCATCATGACAAACCGGGAAGCATTCCATATTTTGTTGGCAAAATTCCGCGTGTTCTCCAGACGCTCAAAGTGGAACCTCAAATCGTTCCCCGGGGTATTGCCTGTAATCAGCATAAACCTGAGAGTATCGGCACCAAATTTGTCAATGACTTCTATGGGGTCAACACCGTTATTCAGAGACTTACTCATCTTCCTGCCCTGGGAGTCCAGTATCAGGCCATGGATGAAGACTTCGGCAAAGGGAGGCTCCTTCATAAATTCCAGACCCATAAATATCATCCTGGCCACCCAGAAGAATATGATATCCCTGCCGGTGACCAGAACCGATGTGGGATAGAAATGTTCCAGTTCAGTGGTTTTTTCCGGCCAGCCCAGGGTGGAGAAGGGCCACAGACCCGAACTGAACCAGGTATCCAGCACATCAGGGTCCTGTTCCAGCTGTTGGCTGCTGCATTTATTACAACTGGCAGGAACTTCAGTATCACAAATAATCTCGCCACATTCCCGGCAGTACCATACAGGTATCCGGTGGCCCCACCACAACTGGCGCGATATGCACCAGTCGCGGATGTTTTCCATCCAGTTGAGATAGACCTTGGTAAACCTCTCCGGGACAAACTTGATCCTGCCCTCTTTGGCTGCCCTGATAGCCGGTTCAGCCAGGGGCTTCATTTTGACGAACCACTGCTTGGAAATCATTGGCTCAACAGTTGTCGCACACCGGTAACACTGGCCTACCGAATGAGTGTGGTCCTCAACCTTGAGAAGGAAACCGCCTTCCTCCAGTTCCTTGAGAATCTCCCTGCGGCATTCGTACCTATCCATGCCCTGATACTTGCCTGCCTCATCATTCATGGTGCCGTCAAGATTCATGACATTGATTTCCGGAAGGTTGTGCCTCTTGCCAACCTCAAAGTCGTTGGGGTCATGAGCAGGAGTAATTTTAACTACACCTGTCCCGAACTCGGGGTCAACATAGGCATCGGCAACTACCGGGATTTCCCTGCCCACAATGGGAAGGATCACGGTTTTGCCTACCAGGTGACCATATCTTTCATCATCAGGATGGACTGCCACGGCAGTATCACCAAGCATAGTTTCCGGCCGTGTTGTAGCCAGGTATACATATTCATCACTGTGTTTTACCGGATACCTCAGATGATAAAAATGACCGCCCTGCTCCTCATGTTCCACCTCAATATCCGAAATAGTGGTACGGCATTTGGGACACCAGTTTATAATGTAATTATCCTGGTAAATCAACCCCTTGCGGTACAGGTCCACAAAGACCTTCTGAACCGCCTTAGAACATCCCTCATCCATGGTAAACCTTTCCCGGTCCCAGTCACAGGAAGAACCGATAACCCTCAACTGACCGGCTATCCTATCATGGTACAGTTCTTTCCATTCCCAGACACGTTTGAGGAACTTTTCCCGGCCCAGGTCATATTTGGACAGGCCTTCTTTGGCAATCTGCTCTTCAACCTTGGCCTGGGTGGCAATCCCGGCATGGTCGGTCCCTGGCATCCAAAGGGCATTATACCCCTGCATCCGCCGCCACCTGGTAAGGATGTCCTGAAGCGTATTATCCATAGCATGTCCCATGTGCAGGGCCCCGGTGACATTGGGCGGGGGCATCACAATAGTAAACGGTTTCTTATCCTTTTCCACTTCAGCATGGAAAAAACCGTTTGTTTCCCAGAAGTCATAAAGTCTCTTTTCAACCTGCTGCGGGTCATAAGTTGTCGGTATGTTTTTCTGTTCCATTTTTCATCCTCCTCTAAAAGTAACCGGCAAAAAATAAAAAAACTCCTTTATCCTGTAAGGACGAAAGAAGTTTCCGCGGTACCACCTTAGTTCCGGACACCTTTTGGTTCCGGCTCTCCTGATTTGCTGTAACGGGCTGCCCGGCGCCGCCTACTAAAAGCTTTCGGCGGCACAACTCCGGAGCGACTTCGAATCCTTTAACCACCAGGGAGCCTTTCAGCCAGGGGCCACCCCTCTCTGTGAGGTCAGGTAATTCTACTACTCTCCTTCAACGCATATAAAAATAATATCTAATTTAATATGTCTGAAATATATATTATAACAAACCGGGCGGTATTGTCAAACGTATCTTTAAATGGCATGTATCGGGTCCGTTTGGGCAGTTTCCCTTTAACTTCCCGCTTGCCTGTTCCTATTTTATAGTATTTTAATGTAAAGATTTTTGTTGTTATTTACGATAGTACTACAGATGTGGTTTTTTGACTGTCTGAGTAAAGAAATCTGTCTGATAAGGAGGGATAATAGCAATTCAGGTCTTAATCTAGTTATTGTGCAGTATTTAAAACATTATCAGGAGTATGGGAAGGTGAAATTATTATGATTGGAAAGCTTGGCAAAAGCATCCAGTGGAAGGTCAACTTTACAGCAGTGCTGATAATATGTGTTGCCCTTATAGTATCAACATTTGTGGGTTACCGGAGGGAATCCCGGACACTTCACCATGAACTCGAAGACAAAGGTATGATGGTACTGGCGCCCTTTGTCAGTATGGCTCAGGATTCTGTTAACAGCAAAAATTATAACCTCTTAAGAGATGCTTACAAGGAACTTATGGAGTTTGATGATGAGGTAAGATACCTGGTACTGGTCGATAAAGCCGGTAAAGCCTATGTTCACAGCAGTCTTGACAGAGAAGGCCGGGTTTTCAATGACCCGGTAGGTATAAAGGCAGCCGAAGCCACCGCTCCCCTGGCCCAGTTATACAACCGTGATACAGGGGAATTGATTTACGACGTTTCATATCCGGTAAAGATTGACGGACAGCATTGGGGAGCCATGAGGATGGGAATCCCGGTTGAGGTTCTGGAAATAGCCCAAACTGGCGCCCTTAAGTCCGCGGTTCTTGTTGCCGTCATCGTTATCGCTGTTTCAGTTTTGCTGATGGCCTTTGTGGTGGGGCGTATCCTGACCCCGGTTAATCATGTAGTTGAAAAGACCCGGCTTATTTCTGAGGGAGATTTTACCCAAACTATTGAAGTAAATTCAAATGATGAAATAGGTGCAATGGCCAATGCGTTTAATGAAATGGTCGCCAATATCCGTTCTCTGATTAATCAGGTTAAAGAGGCTGCTTCACATGTCGCGGAAACGAGCATACATCTGTCGAAAAACTCCGGCGAATCCTCCCTGGTGGTATCACGCGGCGCTGCCGCCGTTCAGGAAGTTGCTGCCGGAAATGCAAGCCTCTCACAAAGCATCTTTGAAATAGGTAAAGTAGTTGAGCAGTTGGGTGAAACCATCAGGCATATCGCCAGCGGCGCTCAGGAGCAGGCTTCATCAGTCAACAGGGTATCAACTTCAGTGGCGGAAATGGCGGCGGCAATAGAAGAAGTTGCTGCAAATGCCGGGCAGGTTTCTGAAAGTGCGATGAAAACATCTACTGTAGCCAAAAACGGCAGCCAGGCAGTTTTGGACACTATCAATGGAATGGGCAGGATAAAGGATAAGGTTTATGAAACTGCCGAGAAAATTAAGGAACTTGGACAGCGTTCTCAACAAATCGGTGAAATTATTGAAGTCATTGATGAAATTGCTGAACAGACAAACCTGCTGGCCTTAAATGCCGCCATCGAAGCTGCAAGGGCCGGGGAACACGGAAAGGGTTTTGCTGTTGTGGCTGATGAAGTAAGAAAACTCGCCGAAAGGTCCGGCTCAGCTACCAAAGAAATAGTCGTTCTGGTAACAGATATCCGGAAGGGCATTGACCGGGCAGTGAACGCTATGGAAGAGGGAACCCATGAAGTTGAGGCCGGGGTTAACCTGGCAACAACGGCAGGCAAGGCTCTTGATGAAATTACGGCAACTGTCGGCGAAGTGCTTGACCAGGTGAATGCGATTTCGGCCGGCGCCCAACAGGCAGCTGCAGGCAGCGGTGAAGTTGTCCAAAGTATTGAAACTGTGGCTGCGGTAACTCAGGAAAATACTGCGGCAACAGAAGAGATGGCTGCAGGCAGTGACCAGGTAGTATCCTCTGTCAGCGATATTTCTGCAATCTCGGAAAAGAGCGCTTCTGCCGCTAATGAAATTTCGGCTTCCACTGAGGAAATGGCAGCCTCCATAGAAGAAATTGCCGCCTCATCCAAAATTCTTTCAGAGATGTCTGAGAAACTTGATTTACTTGTGCAGCAGTTCAAGGCTTAAAACAATCCGGGGCTGAATTCTCAGCCCCGGAGATATCTTCTTCTGACCCTTCGCCTCCTCAGAGGCCTCAGGTTAATTCCGGTCACTCCTCCAAATGCCCCGGTAAGTAATATTCCGGACGAGGAAACCAGGGCAGCCGCCCCAAACTCAGCAGTTGGGAACATTACTGCTTTCAGGACCATGATTACAGTCAGGTAAAATACAGCTACAACTCCTCCGTGAAGCCAACCAAGAGTACCGCCTGCCATCCCTCCGCTCAGGCCGCCAAGAAAGATGCTTATCAAGGCCACTGCAATTAGCCCCGGCCGCAGGTAAACCACCTCTGACTCTGTTACGGCCCCATAAACAGCCAGAGCCGCAAGCCCCAGGATGGCACTGGTAAACGCCGTTTTCCCCCCGGCGCTTAGGGATTCCAGAAACGACCTCAGATTCACACCCCTACCTCCATCCTATATTTTATGTCCTATGATAAGGAACAGGAACAGGCTGTAAAACACCCCTCCTGATAAAAGAGTATATGCCCTCAGGTAACCCTTAAGGGACAGGAACACATATATCATCGCCGCAGATGCCAGGGCGACCAGGGCACAGGTGAAAGCCGCAGTATTCAGTACCCATGGTGTCATCACAATACCTATAGCCGGAATAATGGAACTCTGAAACACCATAGCCCCTGTTATATTCCCCAAGGCCAGGGTATCTTTTCCCCTGCTGACCCAGATTATGCTGTTGAATTTTTCGGGCAGTTCTGTAGCTATAGGAGTGATCACTACCGAAAGAATAAAAGGAGAGATGTCCATTACAGCTGCCATTTTTTCCATTGAGTGGACAAATAATTCTGCTCCTCCTATAATTCCGCCAACCGCTGTTAGTACCTGTAACAGGATAAAGCGGAACCGCGGCACAACCGATGTCCGATTCAGCAGCAAAGGCTTCAGTTCTTCTCCTGCCACGCATTCCCCACCCGTAATGGTCTTATAGGCATATACGCCATATGCGGCTACCAGCCCGGCTGCCAGAATCAGTTTATATGAATGATTACTTAACAAGGCTGCCAGTATTGCTGTGGAATAAATGATCAGAAAGAATTTCAGGTCCCGCTGCATCACTCTGTTGTCAATCATCATGGTGGCCCTTCTCCTGCCAAGAAGGGCAAGAATCAGAGCCGCAGTTCCGGTAACAAAAAGGGCCAGGGTACCCAGCATAAAAGGGGCCCCAAGAATAGCGCCGACACCTATTTCTGTCGATGCCTGACTGGCTCCCAGTCCGATAGCGATCACCGGAACCAGTGTTTCAGGCAGCGCTGTGCCTACTGCTGCCAGTATACTGCCTACAGCCCCTTCTGAAAGCTTCATCCGGCGCCCCAGCCATTCTATCCCGTTGGTAAAAAGCTCGGCACTCACCAGGATTATTCCCAGGCCCATTAATAGCGTGCCGATATTGGCCATCTCACCACCTCTTTCCGCATATATTAAAATATGCAGAAGATGGCGGTTTAATGCCCTGAAAAAAAGGCCTGCTTTTTTTCCAATAGTAGACTCCGGAAATGACCGTTAATATCATATGGTGACGCGTTGCACCGATTTTCCGCACTGCCGCCTGCGAGTCTAAGCTGCCACCCCTCCGGCAGCAAGACTCGTAACGGCGGCAGTGCCAGGAAAATCTTGTACAACACCTCACCATATGCCACGGTCATTTCCGGAGCCTATACATTTTTAAATTAGCTGCATGTTTTCGAGCCTTAAAGATATTATTAAGATAGGGGTAGATGTATTCCGGAAGGCGGTGTCTGTCGTCAACCGGTCCAAAGCCGCTTTCAGCGGGTTTGGGTAACCGGTTGAGACGTAGCCCGCCAGAGGAATACATCTACCCCTAAAAATTTATAGGCAATATGAACTCGCACGCTTAAAGAGAGCTGTTCTGCTGTACTATAAAACAAGAGAGTGGCAGATATGTTCCGGAAGGATGAGTCTGACGTCCGCTTGTCGGCCATGGCATCTCTTAGCGCTTTAGCGCTTAGAGATGGCGGTACCCTTGGGGTAAATCCGCAAATGCGGGAGCCGGTAACAAGCGGAGTTGTAGCCATCCTAGAGGAATGTATCTGCCACTCTCTTAATTTAAGGCAAAACGTCTCTCTTTTTCAGATCATTTTTTCACCGATTAATTTCCACAACTCATCCTTGCCCTGGCCGGTTTCTGCAGAAAAGGCAATTACCGGCGTGTCGGGGAACGGGACAAGGGTTTCCTTGATCAAACGGGTGTGCTTCGGCCAATTTCCCCGTGCTATTTTATCTGCCTTTGTGGTTACCAGGATTGTGGGAATGCCGAAATGCTTCAGCCATTCGTGCATCTGGACATCCTCCCTGCTGGGGGCATGCCTGATATCAATCAATTGAATAACTGCCCTAAGGTTGTCCCTGTTGAGGAGATATTCCTCAATCATTTTACCCCACGCAGCCTTTTCCACCCTGGAGACTTTGGCAAACCCATAACCCGGCAGGTCCACAAAATAAAAACTGTCATTTATGTGATAGAAATTCAGGAGCCTGGTCTTACCGGGACTTCCGCTGGTCCTGGCCAGCGCCTTCCGTTTAACCAGCCTGTTAATCAGGGATGATTTACCCACATTTGACCGTCCGGCAAAGGCTATTTCGGGCTGTCCGCCCTCCGGGTACTGTTTAGGCCCAACAGCGCTGATTACATATTCGGCAGAAACTATGCGCATCCTAAGCCTTCCTTAGGGCCCGTGCCAAAACCTGATCCATATGCTCCACCAGGACAAATTCCAGCTTGTTTTTAACCTTGTGTGGAATATCTTCCAGGTCCTTACGGTTTTCTGCAGGCAGGATAACAGTCTTAACCCCTGCCCGGTGGGCTGCCAGTACCTTTTCCTTAACCCCGCCGATAGGGAGTACCCGCCCGCGCAGCGTAATTTCACCGGTCATGGCTATATCACTGGCTGTCTTTCTATTGGTCAGCGCCGAAGCAATGGCTGTGGCCATGGTAATTCCGGCTGAAGGCCCGTCTTTGGGTATGGCCCCTTCAGGAACATGGATGTGAATATCGTATTTTTCATAAAACTCCTGCGCGATCCCCAGTTCTTCTGCCTTGGAACGGATATAACTGAAACCGGCTTGTGCCGATTCTTTCATGACATCGCCAAGTTTCCCCGTAAGGGTTAGCTTACCGGTCCCCTTCAGGGCGGTTACTTCTATGGCCAGTACATCGCCGCCTGTTTCTGTCCAGGCCAGTCCTGTAGCTATACCTATCTCATCCTCTTTTTCTGCGACACCGTACCTGAAACGCGGTATCCCCAGGAACTGGTTGAGGTTCTGGATAGTTGCCTTGATGCTTTTTGTTTTCCCCTGGACAATATCCCGGGCCGCTTTCCTGCATATAGTTGCAATAGTGCGTTCCAGGTTACGTACTCCGGCTTCCCTGGTATACTCCCTGATTATCTTGCGAACAGTGTTTTCGGAAATCGAGAGCATTTTGTTTTTCAGCCCGTGTTCCCTGAGCTGTTTGGGAATCAGGTATCTGGAAGCAATATTAACCTTCTCTTCCTCGGTGTAACCTGAAAGATAAATAACCTCCATCCGGTCCAGCAGCGGACGCGGAATCGGATGCATTGTATTGGCAGTCGTGATAAACATTACATTCGATAAATCAAATGAGGCCTCTATATAGTGGTCACTAAAAGAGTTGTTCTGCTCAGGGTCAAGGACCTCCAGCAGGGCAGCCGAAGGATCGCCCCGAAAATCCATACTCATCTTGTCTATTTCATCCAGCAGAAAAACAGGGTTACTGGAACCGGCCTGCCTGATTCCCTGAATAATCCGGCCAGGTAAAGCCCCCACATAGGTGCGGCGGTGCCCCCTGATTTCGGCCTCGTCACGCACTCCCCCCAGAGACATGCGGACAAATTTGCGTTCCAGGGCCCGGGCAATAGATTTAGCCAGGGAAGTTTTACCCACCCCGGGCGGCCCCACGAAACATAAGATGGGTCCTTTCATCTTTTTGGCCAGTTTCCTGATGGCAAGATACTCCAGTATCCTGTCTTTAACTTTATCCAATCCGTAGTGATCTTCATTGAGAATAACTTCAGCCTTGTTAATATCAAGACTGTCTTTGGTTCTCTTAGTCCAGGGCAGGACCAGAAGCCAGTCAAGGTAAGTCCTGATAACGCCCGACTCTGCAGCCATCGGAGGCATTTTCTCCAGACGCTCTACTTCTTTGAGGGCCTTTTCCTCAACTTCCTTCGGCAGCTTGGCCTTGGCTATTTTATCCCTGTATTCTTCACTTTCAGCTACCTTTTCGTCTTTTTCACCAAGCTCTTTTTGAATAGCCTTTAGTTGTTCCCTCAGGTAGTATTCTTTTTGGGTCTTCTCCATCTGTTTCCTGACCCTGAGGTTGATTTTCCGTTCCAGTTCCAGAATCTCAAGCTCTTTTGTCACAATTTCACAAAGAATCTCCAGCCTCACGGCGATGTCGACAGCCTCCAGAACCCGCTGTTTGTCTTCGATTTTCAGAGCCAAATGTGATGCTATTATGTCGGCAAGTCTCCCCGGTTCTTCCAGGTTAACAACTGTAACTACCGTTTCCGGAGGGATTCTCTTGCTCATTTTGACATAGTGCTCAAACTGGTTAACCAGGCTCCGCATCAAAGCCTCAATCTCTGCCGTAACATTCCCGGTCTCAGGATATTCCGTAACCTCCACCTTAAAATAAGGTTCATGATCAACATAACTTTCAATTTTCGCCCTTGACAGTCCTTCCACCAGAACCCTTATTGTTCCTCCCGGCAGCTTTAGCAGCTGCTTTATTTCAGCCACGGTTCCGATTTCATAGATATCCTCTTCAGCCGGTTCATCGGTTTGGGCCTCTTTCTGGGTAGCCAAAAAAATGATTCTGTCCTGAATCATCGTTTCTTCAATAGCCTTGACTGATTTCTCCCGTCCCACATCCAGGTGTATAATCATATACGGGAAGACCAGTATGCCTCGTAAAGGGAGCAGAGGAAGCCGACGTTTGATTTCTGTTAGTTCTTCCTGCTTTTTTGCCCTGACTTTTCTCGCTTCTGTTACCTCACCGGTTTCTTTAGTCTTACTCTGTTCCGCCAATTTAAAGGTCACCTCCGAATCAGGTCAGTTTCGACCGCTATAAGATACATTATTTATTATATACCTTTTTTTAGTTTCCCTGCAAGCCACTGAAATTAATTTAAAAGCCCCATCACATTTTGGGGCTTTTTTAAATCAACATAAAGGCGCTGCACTCAACGCATCTGCCTGGAAATAGCCGTCGACTAAAATCTCATCAGGAGCTATGACGTGTTTCACCACATCTTCCATGGTATCTACACTGATAACTTCTATACCCTCAAGATTTTTAAACATGGATTGGTAGTTTTCCCGTGGGATCAGGACACGTTTGACCCCTGCCTGTCTGGCAGCCTCCACCTTGGCGACAACACCCCCTATTGGCTTGACAGTACCCCTAATGGATAATTCCCCTGTCATGGCGACCTTATTGTCCACCGGAATATTTTTTATTGCCGAAAAGATGGCAATTGCTATCCCGATACCGGCAGATGGTCCGTCAATGGGAACCCCGCCGGGAAAATTAACATGAATATCATAATCCCGTGTTTCTATCTTAAAACTCTGACGTAGTGTGGTCAGGACATTTTCCACAGAACCCCGCGCCATACTCTTACGCTTCATTACCCTTCCGGGTCCGCCGATTTCCTCCTCGTCAACCACCCCGGTAACCGTGAGCCTGCCTTTGCCTTTGGCAGTCTTAGCCACTGTAGCCTCAATTTCCACAAGAGTACCCATGTTAGGACCGTAAACAGCCAATCCGTTAACAAAGCCAACCTGAGGCGCCGGCGGAATCTTTTTCTCGGGTCTCGGGCTGTACTGACCACTGTTGATAACCCACTCAATATCATCAACACTAATTTCTTTCCGTTTGTCTGTCATCGCTATTCCTGCAGCTATCTGGATCATATTCACAGCCTCCCTGCCATTGGAGGCATATTTTTTAAGCACATCAAGGGCTCCCTCTTCTAATCCGAAATCAATTTTTCGGGCAGCATTTCCGGCAATTTGCTGTATTTCTACCGGCATAAGGGGCCGGAAGTAAACCTCCAAGCACCTGGACCTGATAGCAGGGGGAATATCCTGGGGCATCCGTGTGGTTGCCCCCACGAGCCGAAAATCTGCAGGCAGCCCGTTTCCGAACATATCATGAATGTGTGTGGGTATATTGGTATCCTCTGAACTATAATAGGCGCTTTCCAGGAAGACCTTCCGGTCTTCAAGCACCTTTAGCAGTTTGTTCATCTGAATAGAATGCAGTTCACCAATTTCATCAATAAAAAGCATGCCTCCATGTGCCTTGGTAACGGCACCCGGTTTGGGCTGGGGGATACCAGCCTGTCCAAGTGGCCCGGCGCCCTGGTAAATGGGGTCGTGAACTGAACCTATCAGCGGGTCTGCAATTCCCCGCTCGTCAAATCTTGCTGTTGTAGCATCCAGTTCCACAAATTTAGACTTCTCTCCAAAGGGAGAATCAGGATTACTCCTGGCTTCTTGAAGAATAAGCCGTGCCGCCGCAGTTTTCCCCACACCGGGAGGGCCGTATACAAGGACATGCTGGGGATTGGGTCCGCACAGCGCCGCCCTCAGGGCTTTTAACCCTTCTTCCTGCCCTATTATTTCGTCAAACCTGGCCGGCCTCGTCTTTTCAGCCAGGGGTTCAGTCAGGCTCAGTTGGCGCAGCTGCTGCAGCTTATCCATTTCCTTCCTTGACTCTCGTTCTACAGCAACCTTATTCCCCTTCTGTGCTTTCAGCAGATTTAAGAAATATAGTCCGATGACTATGGCAAAAAACAACTGAACAAAACTCAAAAAGCCTCCGATACCACTCAAATAATTCACGGTATACCCTCCTTGGTCGGTATGCAACTCAGTACCTGTGTACCAGGGATAGTATTGCCTGACTAAGGATGTTTTATCCAATGAGGCCCCTTCCCGGAGGCTTGTTTTTGTGGTTCCTCATAGCTGATAATAGCCCTGTATATAAAGTAATTCATCGGTATAAATGCCAAGCGCGTTATGTAGAAGACAAACTGTCCAAAACCACCCATCAGCTCAATTTCGCCGGCCGGAAATCTCTGTATAATTCCAAAGGAACCCATAGAATAAGTAAAGATGAGGCCAGCTAACAACAAATTGAGTCCATAGTACCTATTCAGGTAATCAAAAAACCTCGTCCTGTAACGCTGGTGGTATTCTTTAATAACCCAGTAAATTAAGGCCGTAATCCCAACCTGGGCCGCCTGGCTCAATCCCAGTGACCAGGCATAAATACCCCGGCTCGTGATAATAGCGGAAAGGTTCACCGGTACAGCAGTCAGCCAGTGAAACAAAATAAGTCCCAGAATAGTACGGGTAGTAGTTACCGAGGGCTTTGCAGCAGGAATTTTGTTTTCAGGAACATTCCCAGGGCTGACACTTCCCACCGGAGCATATCTGGTGAGACCATATACAAGCACAAATACTGCTGCCGACGTTAAAGTAAGTTCAATTATTCCTCTTACAGAAGCCAGCATCATATAAGTCTGCCCTAAACCGACAACCATGCCGCCCTTAAGGGGAACAAGATTATTTTTTTGAATTATCCTAAGAACCATGACCAAAAAGTCACTGATCATTAGGATAGCAAAATACCACTTTAGGGTATCCAGAAACGGGTTGGGATAATGCTCATATTTCCTGATTGCAGCAATTACTAAAATAAAATTTAGGATTAGCATTGCTATCATGTACTGTATTGGATCAATGTACATGCGCAGCACATGGGAAACATCCCTCAAGAGTCCGGATTGTGTTTCAGCAATCTGACCCACCAATACTGCAAAACCCAACAGAATCACAATTATGCCGGTAAGTCTTTCTTTTTGTGATTCAGATAACCGCTCTATTTTCATTGATGTTCTCCCTGAAAACTTTTTACAATGTATACGCACAAACCAACATGATTCACCATAATACATGTAAATATTCAACTACAATAGTGATTATTCCTGCCGAAAACATACTATTGCCGTAAAAGAACTGCCTGGCTGCAGTTCAGAAAAAAGAACTGCCAGACGGCAGTTCTTTAAGCGCTTTCTTCTTTTTTCTTCTTGCGGTCGACGGTAAGTAAAATAGGCTGTTCCTTTTTGTCAACCACTTCCCTGGTAATGGTACACCTGGTGATATCATCACGGGATGGCAGCTCATACATAACCTCAAGCATGATATCTTCAATTATCGCCCTCAGCCCTCTGGCCCCGGTATTTCTTTTCATTGCTTCACGGGCAATGGTCTGCAGGGCATCTTCCTTGAATTCGAGATTAATCCCATCCATTTCAAAAAATTTCTGGTACTGCTTAACAAGAGCGTTTTTCGGCTGGGTAAGAATCTTGACCAAGGCATCCTCATCAAGGGCTGTCAGAGTAACAATTACCGGCAGACGTCCTACAAACTCTGGAATCAGACCATACTTTAAAAGGTCCTCCGGTAAAATATGCTTGAGTAATTCACTGGGGTCTTTTTCCTTTTTGGAATGAACTTCGGCCCCAAAGCCCATGCTTTTTTTACCGATTCGATGCTGAATTAACTTATCTATGCCATCAAAAGCACCGCCACAGATAAAGAGAATGTTGGTGGTATCGAGCTGAATAAATTCCTGATGTGGATGTTTGCGTCCTCCCTGTGGGGGAACACTGGCAACTGTCCCTTCAAGTATTTTCAGGAGAGCCTGCTGCACACCTTCCCCGGATACATCCCTGGTGATGGATGGGTTCTCGGACTTGCGCGCAATTTTGTCGATCTCATCGATGTATACGATACCTTTTTCTGCTTTTTCCACATCATAATCAGCCGCCTGAATCAATTTCAACAGGATGTTCTCAACATCCTCACCGACATAGCCTGCCTCAGTAAGTGACGTAGCATCAGCAATGGCAAAAGGAACATTCAGCAGTCTGGCCAGTGTTTGAGCCAATAATGTCTTTCCACTGCCTGTTGGCCCAAGCATCACTATGTTGCTCTTTTGCAGCTCAACATCATCAATCTTGCTTCCCATATTAATTCTTTTGTAGTGATTATATACTGCAACTGACAGTGTTTTCTTCGCAGATTCCTGTCCAATTACATATTGATCAAGAATTGACTTAATTTCTTTTGGTTTGGGCAGGTCACCTATCTCTAAACCAATGTCTTCACTGAGTTCTTCTTCAATAATCTCATTGCACAGCTCTATACACTCGTCGCAAATATACACACCCGGCCCAGCAACCAATTTCTTAACCTGGTCTTGAAGTTTCCCACAAAACGAACACTTCAGCTGGCCTTTTTCATCACTGAATTTGTACATAACAATCACCTCTGTTCTTTACTTCCGAACAGTAAACACCTCATCAACGACACCGTAATCCTTAGCTTCCTGTGCCGACATGAAGAAATCTCGTTCGGTATCCTGGGCCACTCTTTCCAGCGGCTGGCCGGTATGATTTGCTAGCAGTTTGTTGAGTGTTTCCCTCATCCTGAGGATTTCCTTAGCATGAATCTCAATCTCTGTTGCCTGACCCTGCACCCCGCCCATTGGCTGGTGAATCATGATGCGTGCATATGGCAGGGCATAACGCTTGCCTTTTGCTCCTGCTGCCAACAAGAAGGCACCCATACTTGCCGCCTGTCCCAGACAAATCGTCGAGACATCAGGCTTAATGTACTGCATGGTATCATAAATGGCCATACCCGCAGTAACCACACCGCCCGGCGAATTAAGATAAAGATGGATGTCCTTGTCAGGGTCTTCAGCTTCCAAAAACAACATCTGAGCTATTATAAGATTTGCAATCATGTCATCTATGGGGCCGCCAATAAAAACTATACGGTCTTTTAACAGGCGTGAATAAATATCATAGGCCCTTTCACCTCTGTTTGTCTGTTCTACTACTATAGGAACCAAATTCAAGATTTTCACCTTCTCCTCTTTTTCAATTATACACAATACACTCTTATTGGTAAACAAGGCGGGTTGAAAATTCCGCCTGGTATTTATTGATAATATTCTATTTTACTACAGCTTTTTCCTCTAATAATTCGACAGTTTTGTCAATAACAATACTCTTCTTAAGCGGTTCCAGGTTGCCTCCGCTCTCCAGCCACTGTTTGAACACATCAGGCTCAGAGTTGTAATTTTTGGCCATTTCTGCTACCTTGGTATCAACCTCTTCCTCGGCAGCCTCAATATTTTCCTTAGCCGCAATCGCTTCCAGAATCAAGTCTACCCTGACCGCTTTTTCAGCTGAGGAGCGATATTCAGATCTGACTGTATCTATATCGTTATTTGTATGCTTTAGGTAATCCTCCAATGACAGACCCTGCATTCCCAGCCTTTGTGAAAAACTCTGCAGCATATTGTCGACCTTCTGGTCCACCATTATGTCGGGAACTTCAACAGATGAGTTCTCTACAACCTTTTCAACCAGTTCATCCTTGACACGTGCAGCTGCCTGCTTGCCGGCTGCCTCTTTTAGTCTATTCATAATATCATTTTTTAATTCCTCGAGGGTCTCGAATTCACTTACATCCTTGGCAAATTCGTCATCCAGGTCAGCCAGTTCTTTCCTTTTAATGCCTTTTACGGTAACTTTAAATACCGCATCCTTACCCGCCAGCTCGGTGGAGTGGTAGTCCTCAGGAAATTTAACGTTTACATCCCTGACCTCACCAACCTTAGCTCCAACCACCTGCTCTTCAAATCCCGGAATAAAAGTACCTGAGCCCAACTCAAGGGAATAATCGGTACCGGTACCGCCCTGGAATGCCACATCATCAACAAAACCCTCAAAATCGATAACAACCGTATCTTTTTCTTCACTGGCCCCTTCTTCGATATTCACCAACTGAGCATGGCGGTTCCTGAGCCTTTCAAGCTCTGCCTCCACATCAGCGTCAGTTATCAAGTCTTCTTTGCGTTCTACCTCAATACCTATGTATTCGCCCAGTTCAACCTCGGGCTTAACTTCAACAGTTGCCTTGAATATAAAGGGCTTCCCATCTTCCAACTGCACAATATCAACTTTGGGTTTATCAATTGGTTCAATTTCGGTTTCTTTAATTGCTTCAAAGTATGCCTCCGGAACAACAAAGTCCAGGGCCTCTTCATTGATGTAATCCTTCCCAACGTGATTCTCCACTAAGACCCGCGGGGCTTTCCCCTTCCTGAACCCGGGAATTGATACCTTCTTAACAATCTTCTTGTAGGCTTTTTCCATAGCCTCTTCAAGCTTGGACTGTTCGACTTCAATTTCCAGTGCCACCATATTTTTCTCTATCTTTTCCATGTTTACTTTCATTTATGCTCCTCCTGTATCTCTGTAATTATATGAAAACAGACAAAATTTGTGCAGCCTGTAACATGATTTCTGAGGATTCCCCAGATATTTTTTATAAAACAACACCCCGGTAGGTGAATCTGTATCACTACCGAGGTCATGATGGAACCATCCTTTAAATTCGATGAGACCATTTAAATTCGATGAGACCACTGTTATGTAATGGAGCGGAAGACGGGATTCGAACCCGCGACCCTCGCCTTGGCAAGGCGATGCTCTACCACTGAGCTACTTCCGCTTATAACCCAGACATTGACAAATCCAGACGGTATTACAATGTATATTTTAACTACTTAAGTAATCAGTGTCAAGTATTTTTCCAGCAATTTTGACAATTAGTGTAGCTGTCATTATAGCCATTAACGGGGTCATTGGATACATGTACCTTGTTATTGGTATAAATACCAGGTGAAGTACTGTGGTAAACATGATCAATAAAGCCGGCCAGCGCATTTTCCTGTCAAAAATATTGACAAGAGTTGCCGGCCACCCCAGGACAACAAATAACCAGAAGTGCATGGTGACAGCCCAGCCGGAAAAGTACCCCCAAGGTTTTAACCACATGTATGAGAGTTTCCCTACAGTAAACCACTGCAGCCACAGGCCCGGTTCATTTTTAAAACCCTGTGTTATCCTTTCCACAGCCACCCGGGTCATATCTGACTCCGGAATATTTTCTATAATCGACGGCCCCTCCCTATCGTAAGGGTCATAAGGGTCAGTTCCCCTGAGCAAAGGGTTCCCGGACTGGGTGGCAAATACTATGAACTTGTCAAAGACCATAAAGTTACGGACCCACCATGGAGTCATAATAACCGAAAAAGATATCAGTGTAATCAAGAAGCCAATAATTACCCGGTGGCCCCCCATCGAAACCCGAGACCGGTACTGGCAAAACCAGGTGATGATGTAAGGAACAACCATAAATGGCGCCACCGAAGGTCTTACCAGTACGGCAAGAGCCATCAGGGCCCCGGACAGGGCATGCCATCTGAGACTGTTCTTTTCAAAGGCATTAATAACTGTATAAATATATCCCATGAGCAGAAACACATATAATACCTCGGTAAGTATCCGGTTATTGGCCATGAAGGCGGGCAGGTATACAGCCGCTATTATGGCAGCCAGAGAACCTGCCGGGATACCCCCGGATTTTCGGGCTATCAGGTATACCAGGAAAACCGAACCCACACTTATTATTGCCTGGATTGTCCTAACCGCTGTCAGTGGGTCTGTATTGATTACTTCGGCCGCCAGATATATGGCAGCCAAAAACAAAGGATATCCGGGAGTCACAAATGCACTGGGCTTATCAGAATAGTAGCCCAGAAAACCCTTATCCAGAAACTGCAGTGTCATTTCATGATATCCTATTTCATCATGTGACAGCTGCAGCTCAGGTGATGTATACACATAATATAACCTTACTGCCAGTGTTATAAGCAGTATTACCAAAATTAACATTCGTTCTTTCCCTGAAATCTTTGTTCCGGTAACCGATACCGGCTGCCTCAGCGGCAGGTTCCATCTGTTCATATACTAATACCCCGCTATTATCTATTTAATACAGACCCCAATGAGCGCCTGATAGACACCCACCATAACACCTGATTTAACCGATTTTGGCCTCTGCTTTGACAATCATCAAAACCAGTGGGATAACAAGGTAGTTCAGCATAATTGCCGCCGCTATAACCCCGGAATCGTTAAAGACAAATGCCCCCAGAGCGCCAAAGAATATCCCTGCCATTCCGCAGACCATATATCTGTTACTTTTTGCAAGTGCAGCCAGTGAAACCTGTTTCCTGGCAGCTATCGCCAACCCCAGCAGAAGCTGCAGGACAAGGATTACATTGAAGGGTGAATTTCTCAACAGGTAAAAATTAGCCACCAGCTTTCTCTGTACCGTGTACCAGATTGCTGTAAGGTCTCCCTGCAAAGCATTATCAATAGCGCGGCCGATATGGGACGAGGACCCTGACATTATGAAGTAATTCACCAGCACCAGTATCCCCACCCCGGTTATCACAGCACCCAGGAGCAGGATAACTGACCTGATTGTCATCTTCCGGCCTGAGAAAAGATACATGCTCGCCGCAAAGCCAACCACTGCAGCCAGAGACCCCCCGGCATTAGTCCCCACCCCAGGGGCGGCAAAAAACACCACCAGCCCGGCAAAGCCCAATCCAATAAGGGGCAAAACCCACCTGTGGGTACAGGAATACAACTGCAGCAAAACAGCCGCACCCAAAATGGAGGCGCCAATGACAACACCCATGTACTCATTGCCTATTCCGTAAAAACGTCCCCCGGCAACCAGGTCATAACCCAGTGCAGCCGTTTTCATCAGCCTGGCTCCGGTAAGCACATCAACCACACAGGGCACTACGGAAGCAGCGGCTAAGGCAAGAAACATCTTCAGGTTGTGCCTTATGTGAGTCAGTACATATGTAATTAAAATAAGCATCAGGATAGAAAAGAAAATAGTCAGCCATTTATTTGCGGCCCCGATTAGCGGAACCAGCAGAATCGCCAATGGGTACAACAATATCGAGGTAAGTAAAAATCTCGCCGGGCGTCGGCAGCCCGTAAATCCTGTGATAACCTGAACAAGGGCCAGGATATAAATTATCCAGTGATACCTGACAAAATAATATAATACTCCGGAGCGCTGTGTCCAGTTAGCCACAAGCCACGACTGCACCTCAGCCACGGTTTCCGTTTGCCTGCCGCTGATAATACCGGTTACCGGCAGTCCGATCATCCCTCCGAGATTTGCCACACCCAGATGTTTGGCTACAGTTGCGGCAACGTCAAAATTTGCCACCAAGGCTTCCTGTCTGGTGCTGGATGAAACCAATATGCTTCCTGGTTCTACCGCCCCACCTGCAATCACCAGGGGACTGAGACGGATGCCGTCACGAATAGCCTGTACGTAAGGGAGTGGGGTCACAATCATTATCATGGTGTTTTTATCAGCTTTGGGAAGCAGCCCTCCAATAAACCGGTCAGCGTTTTTCACAGCTTCGTGCCGGTGAGCGTCAATCATACTCTTCATTTCCTGGAGGTTGCTGTCATTACTCCTTAAAGTATCGCCCGTTTCTACAACAATCAAGTCACTCTTATCCCAGACTCTTTCCAGCTCTGCCCTCAGTCTGTCATAATCTGTTCTCCAGCCGTACGGTGAATAGCGATCACGAACAAGCAGTTCCCTGGTCACATTCCCATAATCCACGCGCCCCAGCTCATCCATAGCAATCAGAGCAGCAGGCCTGTTGGCAGGGCTGCCCGGATCAGTATCACTGTTCCCGATTACAGCTGTCTGCAGCCCCGATTGTTGCAGTATTTGCCCCAACTGACCGGGAACCGAGGCAATGTTTTTATTCTGATTGACCTTAAGTAACGCCGGGAGACTGATAGTCAGTATTTCACTGCCGCCTGGGTCATTCCCCGTATTTCTCACATAGACGTCCACTGCCCTGGAGCCATCAGGCAGGACCTCTTCCCTGTGATAACTTTCCCCCGCCGGCTGCGTCCCGGCAAACCTGTTGCCACTGCCGATGGAAAGATAAGCGCCGGCATCATTGTAATCTCCGCCGGTATTTATTGTCATCAAACCCAGCCCACCCTGAGAAATAACTTTACTGATATTTTGATAACGGTCATCTGACAAGTCTTCAAGTGTTATCCGGTTCAGGAGCACCATTACCACCTTGGGCCGGGGATTCTCTGATGCTGCAGAAGCCAGGGCAGGCCAACAAGCAGCGGCAGCAGTAAAAAATAATGACAGCAAAAATGCCGCCAGAATTGCCATGGCCAGTGAACTTCTCAGCCGGAACAGTTTGCTTCTTTTTATATAACAGCCCAGAGAAAGAATTTTCATATAATCCTTTTGTTCTCCTTCTTAGCATAGATATGGCATATTATAACATTCCATAGGCAAAGTTTCAAATAAAACAAAAAAAAGGACTTGCGTCCGTTAACCTCCTCCGACGGGAGGAAAAATCGATATCTCATCTGTGTCACGCAGTACATATGTCAATGGTTCAAACAAACCGTTAACAAGTATGATTTTAGCCACATCGATAGATATACCGATGTAGTTTAAAAACTCTTCCAGATTCATTTCCTGGTTCAATATATGTTCAAAATCGTTTTTCCCGAAGGATTCCAACTCCTCATTTTCACAACGCAAACCTGCAAATAACCTAACCGTAATATTCATCCAGGCACACCCCACTAGTTTTTTTTGCTCACTCTTCATTCGATCCCGCGGTTTGAAAAGAGGGTTTGATTAGTCATCATGTTTAACAAAATACTGCCTGTATAAAACCGACATTTCAATTGGGAAAATGGCTAAGCGGTCACCGGGGTGCAACTTTCTGTTGACTGTGGAATACTGGTAATTCAAAAAAATATGAGCGACATCTTTCTGCATAATATCTAGCTTCTCAATAATCAAACCAATGGTGTCACCGTCATCAACGCTCATTTCCAGTAAACATTCCCGGTCTATGGCTGACCCAGGCACCTTATCACGAAACTTTCCGTAAAGAAACACTGTAATCAACCCAATACCTCCCCACTTTGAAATGAGAACTAATTCTCCCATTGCCATCCCTCTGAGATTAAAACCCTCAAATGTCATCACCACAGTTTCCCCACCAAGATGGACTCTGTCAATTTTGGGAGGAGAGACGGCGGGGTAATGAAACTCCGCCATCTCTGAGGATCAGGAACCGTGGACACTGTCCAGCATTTCGTCCGGAACGTCGTAAACCTGATTGTGGGGTGGCAGCTTTTCGTAGTACATGAATTCCGGGAGCCGGTCATCCTGCTTGGTAAAGCCTGCAGCTTCATTGAACTTTCGCTCTAGGGCCAGCCATTCGGCGCCTAAACGGTTAAAATCTTCTGCAGTGTAACTGAGGCCCAGTACACCGTTAATAGTATCCAACATACCCTGGAAGGCATCCGGTAAGTCAAGGATAGCAAAAGCTATAAACAGGCAGTATCCGGTGGCATCGATAAATATGGTCGCTGTCTGGAAGCCCTTGGCCATTGCTCCCTTTTCGGCTGCTTCCAGAGGATTGGCTTTGCCGCCGACACTGAGAATTTCGGTAGCAATAGTATATCCTGCCGTATGGTCCGCACCCATTGTCGAGGTAGCATACGTGACGCCAATGCCCTTAACAGCCCTTGGTTCATAGGCCGGCATAGCCTGGTTCTTCACTACCGGTACCCTCACTACACCAAAAGCCTTACCGGTGAAAGCGGCGCCATTACCCAAAATTCTCCCCATGGGACTACCCTTACCAACCTCATTAAGAAGTTCGATAGCTTTCTTACCATCACCAAAGGGGATAACTCCCGCCTCCATAGCCACGCCTAGGGCTGCACCCGCTTCAATTGTATCAAGGCCGACATCGTTGCAGATGCGGTTCAATTCGGCAATATCATCAAGGCTGTCTATCCCGCAGTTAGCCCCCAAAGACCAGGCACTTTCATATTCAAGAGGAGAAACATGAAACGTCCCGTCGGGATGGTTTACCACGTTGGAGCATTTAATCACACAGCCAGGATGGCAAGCATGCCCGACTTTGCCACCCCTCGTTTTTGACCATTCATTGATAACCTCTCCGCCAATTTTGCTGGCGCCTTCAAATTTTCCCGAACTAAAGTTGCGGGTGGGCAATCCTCCCGCTTCATTGAGGATATTTATCAGAACGGCTGTTCCATATGTTGGCAGGGCTTGACCTGTTACAGCATGCTCTTGTAAGCCTTTGGCAAGTTTGTGCTGTCCTTGTTTAAACAGTTCTGGATTGGCGTAGGCAATATCACCAAGCCCTTTTTGTTCAATTATGATGGCCTTTAAACCTTTGGAACCCATTACAGCACCAAGTCCGCCCCTGCCTGCATACCGGCCGGGGCCGTTTTCCGGGTCATTACATGATATTCCCGCATTAACCATAAGCAGCTCACCGGCAGGACCGATGCCAATAATACCTGTACCCTCGCCGTAGTTTTTCCAAATCAGTTCATTTGTTTCATACATTCCCTTGCCAGTCAGTTCCCCGGCTTCTTCCAGTGCAATCACTTCCGGAGTCATTCTCAATATGTAAAACTTACCTTTTTCTTTTGGCTGCCCTTCAACAATGATGGCATGAATACCCAGGCGCGCCATCTTTTGACCCGGAATACCGCCGGCGTTAGCCTCTTTGATTGTGCCGGTGAGGGGACTCTTGGCACCAACTGAAAGGCGGCCGGAACTGGGAGCAGTCGTCCCAGTTATGATACCGGGTGCAAATACTAATTTGTTATTGGGACCTAAAGGGTGGCAGGTTGGATTGACCTCAGTGGAAATTATCGTGGAAGTCAAAGCACGTCCACCTAACACTCGGTAGTTCTCAGAAACATCTTCTTTTTTGACGGAAAGGTCGTTCATATTTAGCCTCAGAATAAATTTACCCATCGCAAACACTTCCTTTCACTATTTTGTTCCTTCAATTCACTATTTTGTTCCTTCAATCATCATCAGTTATTATTTGCGACTTATTTGACGTGCGACCTTCGCATAGTGATGCTTTCGCCACCGATGCCCCAATTATCTGTATCGACTTCTTCAATTACTACAACTGTTGTAGCAGGATCTTTCCCCAGTATATCAACCAATAACTGCGTCGCTCCCTCGATTAAATCTTTTTTCTGTTGCGTGGTAACACCTTCTTTGGTTATTTTAATATTTACATAAGGCATATCACTTCATCCCTTCCAGTCAAGAACTTAATCAGTACGGTTAAGCCGCTTTGGGATACTTTTTTTCAAAGAAAGTAATTAGCTGGGCGATTGGTAATAGAATCAAGTTTGAACTTACCGTCAACAAAAATAACTAATTCCACTCATCGCCCAGCAAAGATACTAATCCTAGGTATTACTATACAAAAAGGCCAGCATAAAACAAAGCCCCTAATACTCCGCCAATAATGGGACCCACCACCGGCACCCAGGCATATCCCCAGTCGGAATCCCCCTTTCCGGCAATAGGCAGTAAAAAGTGGGCTATTCTGGGCCCTAAGTCACGCGCCGGATTGATAGCATATCCTGTAGTTGTACCAAGAGAAATACCTATACCCCAGACTAAAAAACCGATAAGTAACGGTGTAAGACCGGCTACCGGATTGTTAGCCAATATCCCTAAGATACCGAGGACCAATACAAATGACCCTATAATTTCGCTCACCAGGTTTGCGCCTAAGTTGCGGATTGCCGGACCTGTTGAAAAAACGGCTAATTTAAGACCAGGGTCTTCAGTTTCGGACCAGTGGGGCAGATAATGCAGCCAGACAATTGCCCCGCCAATAATGCCGCCAATTAATTGCGCTAAAAGATAACCGGGAACTTTGTCCCAAGGGAAGTCGCCTATCGCAGCCAACCCTATCGTCACTGCAGGGTTAATGTGTGCGCCACTAATGCCTCCAACCAGATATACAGCCATAGCAACGGCGATACCCCAACCTGTAGCAATTACCATCCAGCCAGAGTTTTGCCCTTTCGTTTTACTAAGCACAACAGCGGCAACACAACCGTCCCCAAGTATAACAAGAAGCGCAGTACCTATTAGTTCTGCAAGATAAATTGACATATAATTTCCCCCTTTTCTACTAATTCATAGTTGTTTGAACCACGACCGATTTCCGGTAGGATACAAAGACTACCCCCCTCCAATTGAGCACCGTAAACCACAGGATTCAACAAGCAGTTTTAGCCGTTCCATATTACCGCGGCTAGGAGGGGTAATTCCCTCTAATGGATACTGGCGACCTAAATAGTCATACTTTCCCTGCCCAAGTCGGTGGTAAGGAAGTAAATGCAATTCATTGACTGTACCCAGGGAATGAGCAAAATTAGCAGTGGAACGGATGTTAATCAGATCATCATTAAATCCGGGGATAACCGGTACTCTTACAATCATCTGAACCCCGGACCCTGCGATTACCCTGGCATTTCTATGCACGGTTTTGTTTGATTTACCAACATACTTTTTGTGTTTTTGATCATCCATGTGTTTGATGTCCAGTAACACCAGATCCACTAAAGGCAATACACGTTTTAAAACCTTTTCTGTTGTAAAGCCTGTTGTTTCTATTGTGGTGTGCCAGCCGTTAGCTTTGCATCCGGCAAGTAGTTGTCCGGCAAAATCTGCCTGAGCAAGAGGTTCTCCGCCAGACAAGGTAATTCCGCCACCCGAACGGCGGTAATAAACGTTATCTTTTTTAAGTTCATTCAATACCGTTTCAACTGTTTTTTCTTGTCCTGCCGTATTCAATGCCCCAGCATAACACACCTCGATACATTTCCCACACAGAGTGCATTTTTCTGGTCTTATTCGGGATGGCAGATCAAAATCAATAGCCCCCGAAGGACACACGTTCAAGCATTTTTTGCAGCCGATACAGTTGCGGGCAATAAACATGATTTCCTGTTCCCGGCGTTGGGATTCAGGGTTGCTGCACCACGGGCAGCGAAGGGGGCACCCTTTTAAAAACACTAGGGTGCGGATACCCGGGCCGTCGTGCACAGAAAATCGTTGAATATCAAAAACTATTCCTTTAGCCTGCAAGTCTAACTCGTCTGTAGGCATCTTCAGCCCCCCATTACCCGTAGAATAATTAGTGGACGAGGGGTTAATGAACCCCTCCCTCACTAATTCGGAATTACTTTTTTAGAAGATGTGTTCTGTCCTGGCAATAATGTCATCCTGAATTGATTTATCCAGAGAGGTAAAATGAGCGCTGTAGCCCGCCACACGAACCACCAGGTTCCTGTATTTGTCAGGATTCTTCTGTGCATCGAGAAGTTTTTCCCTGCTTACTACGTTAAACTGGACATGCAGCCCTTTTTGGTCAAAGTAACTGCGTACAAGGGCCGCTAAATTCCAAAGCCCTGATTCCCCTTCCATAGCTGACGGATGAAACTTCTGGTTAAAGAGAGTGCCGTTAGATGCGATATGGTGATCAAGTTTAGAAACAGAGTTAACCGCCGCCGTTGGTCCTGCCATATCCCGACCGGACACCGGAGATACTCCGTCTGCCAGCGCTACACCTTGCTGTCTCCCGTCGGGTGTGGCTCCTGTCCCGGCTCCCATCGGAACATTGGCCGAAACAGGATATAAGCCAGGCTGGAACTGACCTCTACGTGGGTTCGTGTATTTTTCAACTTCACGGCAATAAATCAGGGCACCCTCGCGGGCAAGATTATCAACTTCGTCATTGTCATTGCCAAACTTCGGAGCCCTGTTCAACAACATTTGACGTAAATCTTCCTTGCCGGCAAAGTTGCTGTCAAGGGCACTCTTGAGCTCTTTGGCCGAAACAGCTTTGTCATCAAAGACAAGTTTTTTAATAGCAGCCAATGAATCACCAACGTTTGCCACGCCGACTCCCTGAGGCCCTGTAAAGTTGTAATGAGCCCCACCTTCCTGCAGTGATTTTCCTTTTCCGATACAATCTTCTACCATCGAAGACAAGAACGGCAAGGGGGCTCTTTCGCCATGAGAAAGGTCTACGGAATTATCGGCATTAATAAGCAGGCTTACGAAATACTCCATTTGTTTGCTATATGCGTTCATAAATTCTTCAAACGACTTAAATGAGGTAAACTCTCCGGTTTGAGGACCGATTTGCTTACCGTTAACTGTCCCATTATTTATGGTGATTTCCATTACCTTCGCGGTGTTGAAGAAAGCCGCATCATGCCAGCCTTCAGTTTTACCGCCTTTTTGGGGTTCAACACACCCGATGATACCGTAATCCCGGGCATCCCTTAAAGTAACTCCGCGGCCGGCTAAAGCAGGAATAATTACTTCATCACTGTAATAAGCCGGCATACCAAGTCCTAACCGGCTAACTTCACCGGCTTTTAACAGTAAACTGTCCGGAGTTTTGTTCCACACCCGGATAGACAGTGAAGGTTGCGGCAGTTTTGTATGTTCAGTAGCCTCCAAACACATAAATGACATTTCGTTGGTTGCATCTACCCCATCGGCAGTCTGTCCACCTACAATCAAGTTCTGGAACATCGGGTAGCCTCCGAACGCTTTTGTTGAACCCTCATCCCTGACTTTATTCACATCATTAAATTTAACCCATAGGCAGTCAAGAAGTTCCTGTGCTTTTTCCCTGGTGATCTTGCCACCGGTGATGTCCTGCTGGTAATAAGGATACATGTATTGGTCAAATCGCATCGGTGAAATGGAGTGGCCGTTAGATTCCAGTTGAATGATAGCCTGAACAAACCAGAAAGATTGCAATGCCTCATAGAAGGAACGGGCCGGGTTAGCGGGAACCCATTCGCAGTTTTCAGCAATATTCAGGAGTTCGTCACGTCTGCGTGAATCTTGGCACGACTTAGCTAATTCCCTGGCCTTGGATGCGAAACGAATAGCATAAGTTATTGCGGCTTTGGCTGTAATAATAACTGCCGTTAAAAACTGATTTTTCTTAATGTAATCGGGGTCGGACGTATCAGATTTTGCCTTCTCGGCTTCTGCTTCCGCAATTATACCGTTATACCCAATGGACATTACTTTGGCATAATCCACACTGATGTGACCTACACCGTTGAAAAAGTAATTGCCAACCGTGAAAACACCTGCCCCAATAGCTTCCCTTGTTTCGGGGAACATATATTGCTCTGCTAATTCATTAACTGTTCTGCCGTCCCAATACTGAAAAGCCTCCCGAAGTTCTTGCTTGGTTTGTTCGGAAATGAGAAATACATCGCCCTTCCGCTTGGCTAAAGTTTCAAATTCAGCTAACAGCCATTTGTTTGAAAATTCAGGGAATATCTGGGTTCCCCGCGGGTTAGCAGTTAAATTGCCAACCACCAGTTCCTCATCACGAATTACAACTGTCATTTCACTAAGGATTTTTTCCAGTGCTTTAGCTCGCCGAATAATAATCGGCATTGATTCGGTTTCTTTAAAAGACTTGGTAATTAGGACCGCTCTTTCTGATTCGACCTCCGGGACTACTGACAATAATCCTTCGATCAATTTCTCAATCCTCGGAGATACCGAATCTATTTCCTTTTTAGATACTGCCATTTTTTAATCCCCTTTCTTATATTTTGTTAATTTTTTTACCACTAATCACCTTGCCGTTCCAAACCTCCCTTCTGTTGAAATAATTCAATAGAATCTTTTTTCCAATAAAGGTTTTTAAAAAAGCGACGCTTACATATAGTTAATGCAAATTACATGCCAAAAAAAAAAGTCCAGCAAAACTTGGTTTCACTGGACTTCTCAGACTTTATCAGACTCTCTAAGGCTTGTTCCTTCTGTATTGACAGCAATCTTAGAACTGTCCCCTTAAATAACCACTGGACATCAAATTTCAAATTTTTGCCCATCGTCTTTCCCATTTTGAAACTCGCATTCCCAAAATGGGACAAATAATTAAATTTCCCTTAGTAGATATTCCGCCAGCCATAATACTGTCAAGAACTTAAAGAACAGATATTACTGCAACGGTGTCCTCCCTTTGGATACAAGAGCTTCAACTTTGATTCCATATTCTGCAATTTTTCTATATAGGGTACTCTTCCCTATTCCAAGCACAGAAATAACTGCCTTTAAATCACCGTTATGTTTAATGATTGTTTGTTTGATTGCGGTTTTCTCTATATCCTTCAAGCTCTTGTTGTGTGAAGTAATAATTTGTCCATCCGACTCATCCCTTAAAAATTCAGGAAGGTGTTCAGGGGTTATCATTCTGTCTTCCACTACATTAACAAGTCTCTCTATGACATTTTCTAATTCCCTGATGTTACCAGGCCAACTATAATCCTTTAATCTCTCCACGGTTTGCGGCAATAATTCCATCATGGGCCGACCCATCACGGCTTTAAATTTCTCGAAAAAGAAAACAGCTAAAAGTTCGATATCTTCTTTCCTCACCCGTAAAGGCGGAATACTTATGTTTACTACATTAAGACGGAAAAATAGGTCTTGGCGGAATAAACCCTTTTTAACCAATACATCCAGGTTGCGGTGTGTTGCTGCGATTATTCTTACATCAATTTGTTTATACCCGTGACCACCAATCCGACAAATTTGTTTCTCTTGCAAGACCCTTAAAAGGCTGGTCTGAGACGGCAAAGGCATGTCCCCTATTTCGTCAAGAAAAAGGGTGCCCCCATAACACTGCTCAAATTTTCCGGGGTGACCTCCCTTGCGTGCCCCGGTAAAAGCTCCTTCTTCATACCCAAATAACTCGCTTTCGAGTAATTCCGCCGGAATAGCAGCACAGTTCAAACCTATAAAAGGGCGAGTTCTCCTTTCACTCTCCCGATGGATAGACTGGGCAAGCATTTCCTTGCCCGTACCCGTTTCCCCAGTCAATAAAACTGTAGAATTACTTCTTGCTGCCCGCTTACACATTGCAATAGCATTGTCAAGATGAACACTCTTCCCAACAATCTGGTCAAAACTATATTTTGCAGTATTGCTGTGCTGCGAAGATTTGGGTGAAGCTCCCACCAGCCTTTTTTCAATCCTGCTTTCCATGTCGAGGACCGCGACAACACCTTCAAAGTTACCATTCAAATCACAGATTTTCTTAGCCCGTGCACCAAACATTGCAGAGCCCGAATTAGGGCCAACAGTTAATTCAGTCTTATCCTGTGTATTATGGTTGAATACCCATAGGTTGTGAATATTGGATAACTCCTTGATGTTTTTCCCCAACAAATCTTTAGCAGGTTTCCCCATCGCCCTGACCGCAGCTGGGTTCACCTCAGAAACAATTCCTGCTTTGTCGATAAACAAGGATCCTTCTTTAATTAAATCAACAATCCCTTGATGTTTAGCTTTGTGCATGTTGAATCGTTCTTGAATATCCAAGAGCTGCAATTCTCGTTCAATGTTCTTGGCTGCCATCTTAATCAAACGAAATACCTGGTCAATACCTGCTTTCGCATCTCCAGTCGCATCTAAAGTAGCCAGAAGTTGACCATTCGGGTCAAAAATTGGGGAAGCAGCACAGGCTATAACATGGTTTTTTTTAACAAAGTGTTCTTTGCCATAAACCTTTATTGGCTTCTTCTCAAACAACGAAGTACCAATAGCATTGGTTCCATTCATTTGTTCACTCCAGTTGGCACCCTCACATAGCATAACCTTATTAGCCTCTTTACGGAACCCATCGTCAACGATACTTCTTAAAATGTAGCCCTGGAAATCTGATAAGATTACCATAAAACCCAGTCCACGCAATATCTCATAAACATTTTCCATAACAGGATTGGATACAGAAAGCAATTGATGGTAAGTTTCTCTTTCCTCCCGCAGTCTTGATTTTGATAAAATTTCAACCTCGCTGACACAATCGGGGTTAACATCATATTCCTTGCACCGTTTCCATGAGCCACTGATAATAGGCGTAACCTCCGCCGGAACTTCTCCGGTTTCAATAAATCCGTCCCAAAGGCTTGTTATTTTTTCAACCATCTCCTTCACTCCTCAAAAAACTATTTGGTGGAGACAATTCTATCGATGTGTCATTTTGAAAAAATAATTTTTACTACATAACGTAATAATAGTTTACTATTATCACACACCAAGTCCAAGTACCTTACCGTCAATTGTCTAATTTTGATGTTTAAAGGTCATTTAGAACGGGGAATAATTATAAAATCATCTTTGCAGGCAGAGTCCTCCGTTCAAGACTAATCAGTTCTTGAAATACTTGCTCATTGAGTTCCCTTCTTCATAAACTTTACTTTATAGACACAAAAAAACCTCCCTGGATTTGTCAAGCTAACAATCAAAAGAGGAGAATTTTGTAAAAGGCCTGCGTTTGGAAAGTCTCTATATCCGCAAACCTGTAAGTTTCTTTGGTGCGGATGAAGGGACTTGAACCCCCACGGTGTTACCCGCCAGATCCTAAGTCTGGTGCGTCTGCCAATTCCGCCACATCCGCTTATTTAATTGTTCTCAATGCATACATGATTCTAACACAGGCTCCTCCGAATTGTCAAGCCGCTGTAATTCCCGAAATCTCAGGATGTCACCGCCGAAAAATTAATTTTAAAAAATTTACTCAGGAAGTGTTGACAAACAATTCCTGATATGTTATTTTATAATTGTACTAGTACATTAGGACAATGCAAGATACCCAAGATGCTTTACCGGTATCACACTGTTCCAACTGTTCCGGTGGCCCGGGCACAAATGCCCGTATATCCCACAGGCCTCCGAGCCCTCGATGTGAGATACAGAGCTGCTGGGACATCTGCAGCCAAAAGAAGAACATGAGCACATTGCCAAATACCGAATCTAAAAGGAGGAGGTCATATGGGGCAGCAGATGTAAGTTCTTCAAAGGTGCAAAGGAAAATTGCCCTTTGCAGCCTGGTTCCTGTCCTTGCAGCAAGCCTGATATCATATCTGGGATATACAACAGACCTTGCTCTGGGAGTAATATTCGGTTACAGCCTAATAGTACTCAATTACCAGATCCTGTCTAAGCTGCTGTACTTAATGTTCCGGTTCACAACCACGGATTTTGCCAGGGTATTCGGATTCGTACTTTACCATATGCGGTTCTGGATAGTTGTAGCCATATTGTTCATAGTGATTCCTAAATCCGAACTGGATTTTGTAATCGGAACATTTGCCGGAATTTTAATTCCCAAAATGGTCATGGGATACTTTGTGGCAGCCAACCAGGAACAGGAATGGTGGCTAAAAAAGACTCCAACTGAACAAAAACCGCTGAATATTACACAAAAAAGACAACTGAATATGGATAAAAAACCAAAACTGAATAACGCCCGCCTGCGAAAACTGAATAGCGCCGGTCCGGCAACCAGAGACATTGTCGGCCAGGCAGAACCCCATTGCATTTATTTCAGGGCATACCAAGAGTCTGAACCTGAAATTAAAAACTAAAATAATTACGAGTTGTATCACACGGGAGCGGCCCATAAACACAAAATTTATGGGCTGCTTCCGTGTATAAATATATTTAGTCAGACAATAACTAAAACCCCTGAAAAGCATTAATATGCTCCTCAGGGGTACTTTTTAATATGGTGAGCCATGCTGGGCTCGAACCAGCGACACCCTGATTAAAAGTCAGGTGCTCTACCAACTGAGCTAATGGCTCAAAATGGCTGGGGCGGCAGGACTCGAACCTACGAATGGCGGAGTCAAAGTCCGCTGCCTTACCAGCTTGGCTACGCCCCAACAGTAATTTATGGGGTGGCTGATGGGATTCGAACCCACGAGTGCAGGAGCCACAATCCTGTGTCTTAACCGCTTGACTACAGCCACCATGAAAATAAATTTTAGCATTTATGCAATAACTAATGGCGCGCCTAGGAGGACTCGAACCTCCGGCACACGGATTAGAAGTCCGTTGCTCTATCCACTGAGCTATAGGCGCTCAAATAAGTGGAGCGGGTGATGGGAATCGAACCCACACGACTAGCTTGGAAGGCTAGGGCTCTACCATTGAGCTACACCCGCATGCAATATGTCTACCATTAAACATATTATCCCTCTCCGGACCCTGCCTATTACTCAGGAAATTAATGGTCGGGATGGAGGGATTTGAACCCCCGACCCCTTGCTCCCAAGGCAAGTGCGCTACCAAACTGCGCTACATCCCGTTAAACTGACAATGAATAGTATAACTCAAAAAAGCATCATCGTCAATACCTTTTTACATGCCTAATTTTACTGTAAATTTCATTAATTTACATTAGGCTCTGACAGCTAAACCGGGTGTTATTACAGTGTTTTTTCTAAGGCAGTACCCATTACGGACATGTCCATTAGTACTGCTGCATTCAGCTGCCAAGCAGCGCAGGTCAGGTATTAGCATAACATAGTATACCATAAATCACTTACTAACTCAACAATCTTTATAATTACCGCTTCAGTTCATAAATATACGGTGAGATTCCTTTTTTATCAATCGTGACTATAGCATAGGAATGGCTGCTGCCTCTCCGCGGAGCTGAGACACTGCCAGGATTTAAGAGGCAGCCGTCGGGCAGGTGTGTTATTTCCGGGAAATGGGAATGGCCGTAAATGATGAGGTCGTATTTACCTTCCCTGAGCTTCTGGACCAGTTTTGTATTATCAATTTTGACTCCATACCTGTGGCCATGAGTCACCAGTATCTTATATCCCATGATATCCAGTTCCTCTTCGGCAGGGCCGGAAGCATGCCAGTCACAATTACCGGTAACCGCAACCACCTTGATTCCTGTTTCCCTGCTCATACCCACTGCATCACTGAAATGATCCCCCGCATGAATCAACAAATCCACTGCACCCATTTGCCTGACAGCCTCACGAAAAAAATCAGGCTTCCCATGAGTATCACTTACTACCCCAATCCGCATTGTTCCATCTCAACCCTTTCAATCACTCCCGCAAGAACGCTCTCTGCCTTGGCCAGAGCCTTCCCCCGGTGGCTGATGCGGTTCTTTATTTCCGGTTCCAGTTGAGCAAAGGTCTTCTCATACTCAGGAAGAAAAAACAGGGGATCATAGCCAAAACCCTGGTCACCCCTCATCTCCCATGCCACCACACCTTCACAGATACCTTCGGCAGTATATGTCTCGCCACAGGGTGTGGCCACAGCAATGACACACCTGAACCTGGCAGTACGCTGTTGGTCAGGGACATCCTTCATCAGGGACAATAACTTCAGGTTATTATCAAGGTCATTTTTCCCTTCTCCGGCAAACCGTGCTGAGTATATGCCGGGAGCGCCTTCAAGAAAATCCACTTCCAGGCCGGAGTCATCAGCAACTGCTATGAGTCCGGTAGCCTCGGCAACTGTTTTGGCTTTTTTCAGGGCATTTTCCGCAAATGTAACGCCATCCTCGACAATCTCCCCGATATCCGGGAAATCCCTAAGGGAAAGGACTTGAATATCCTGACTGCCAAGTATCTCTTTTAACTCCCTGACCTTACCCTGGTTACCGGTGGCCAGTATTATTCTTTTCATATTCTTGCTCCTTCTTCCGCTCTGTTAACAACATTTCTCCCAGGTCCCCCAGAGCCTGTTTTTGGATACTCACCAATTCCGCGATGCCTTTACGGGCGGCCTCCATGAGTGCTTCAAATTCAGCCGTTGTGAAGGGGGCCCCCTCAGCGGTTCCCTGAACCTCAACAAATTTACCTGTATCAGTCATAACTACATTCATATCCACCTGGGCTTTACTGTCTTCACTATATGCCAGGTCCAGCAGTATCCCGTCCTGTACCTTGCCCACACTGACTGCAGCCAAATATTCCCTCACAGGAAACCTCCCAATGCTCTTCTGACCAACCAGCTTGCCCAAAGCATCAACAAGGGCCACAAAGGCTCCGGTTATAGAAGCCGTCCTGGTCCCCCCATCTGCCTGGATAACATCACAGTCAATAAACACGGTTCTTTCCCCCAGAGCCTCAAGGTCCACCACAGACCTCAGGGCACGTCCCACCAGACGCTGGATCTCATGAGTGCGCCCACTGACCTTCCCTTTGGAGGACTCCCTGATAATGCGGACCGGGGCCGACCTGGGCAGCATGGAATACTCTGCAGTCACCCATCCCCTGCCCTCGCCTTTCATAAAAGGGGGTACTTTTTCCTCTACTGTGGCAGTACAGATCACCTTTGTCTCGCCAATCTCAATCAATACCGAGCCTTCAGCATATTTCGTGAAATTCCTGGTTATCTTTACCGGCCGCATCTCATCTGCGGACCTGCCATCTATTCTGGTCATTTTCAGGCCTCCTGATCATTTAATTTGTAATCATTTATACCTTCTTGCGGCCTGGGGCATGCAGTAAAGCAAAAGGTTCAACCTGTATCTGCAGACCTTCAACGGCAGCTGTCACTGCTCCCCCAAAACCATTTTCAGCCTCTTTAATAATTGTATCCAGACTGTATTCCGGCCAGAAGTGGGTAATCACCAACTGTCCGGCCCCGGCCTCACGTGCCAGTTCCCCCGCCTGTTTTGCAGTTAAATGCCCGACAGAGGTATACTCCCTGTCCTGCTCAATAACGCTGGCCTCACAGAGAGCGAGGTCCACTCCTGCTGCTGCACCGGGCAGATGCGCACACCATTTGGTATCTGCGGAATAGAATAGCCTGCCCTCACCCGAAATAACCATGGCAAAGGTCTTCAGAGGGTGATCGGCTTGGATGAAGCTGATACTGACTTCACCGATAACCGCCTGAAAAACCTCCAGGCTATTATGCCGTACCTGCGGCAGAGCTTCCACAGGTCTAATGTCAAAGGCGTCTGTAAAGCGGCTGATTTCCCCAAAAGCCTTTTCCGGTTCCCCCGGCAGGTACAGGGGCAGGGGACCCATAGAGGAGTCAGTCCTCCTGGCTCCGCTAACAGCATGCCTCAGGCAAAATAAATCCATGTAATGGTCGGGATGGAGGTGGGAAACCACTACTGCATCAAGAGAGCGGAAATCAATATATTTCTGGAGATTACTCATTACTCCGTTGCCACACTCGATAAGAATATTTTGGCTGCCGGCCTGAACCAGGTAGCCGGAACAAGCCCCCCCGGCCCTGGGATATGGAGCCCAGCATCCAAGTACCGTTAGTTTCATCACAAACTCCTTTTCAGGTAAACTTTCTTGGTAACATTCGGTAATCTGTTAGTGTTCCGCAAGCAGTCCGGCATGCACACAGCAGCCGATAGCGCCATTGTGCTGAGGGTATTCCGGGACAATAACTTCAAGCCCCAGCTCCTCACTCAGAATTTCTTTCAATGCCTTATTATATGCAACCCCTCCGGTAAATACCAGTACCGGGCTGGCCAGCTGCAGAAGCATGGGTTTTATCCTTTTATATATAGCATAGTTTACACCGGCGCCCAGCTCTTCAATCGGGTAGCCCTCAATTATTTTCCCTACCAGTTCCGATTCCCCGAAAATGGCACAGGTCGCTGCCAGGTCAACGGGGTTTTCCCTGAAGGCGCTTAATTCCCCAAGGCTTATTCCCAGGACTGCAGCCATGTTTTCCAAGTATCTTCCTGAACCGGCGGCACATTTGTCGTTTGTCTGAAAATCAGCTAATTTCCCATTACGCACCATCACTACCTTGGTATCCTGCCCGCCAAGGTCAAGCAGGGTAAAGTTCTCCAGCCCTGTCTGCCATGCGGCTCCAAGAGCATGTGCCTTTATTTCGGGAATCTCTTCCCCGCCCTGTATCCTGATAGTGTTCCGGCCATAACCTGTAGTAACCAGCCTGTCTCCGCCCCGCTCCAGGTCCGGGACAGGCAGCCCCAGTGCGGAAAAGTCTACCACCAATCGGTTTCCTTCCTTATGACCGTACTTTTTGTAAAACTCCACTGTATCAAATTTATACTTATCAACAGTTTTCCCCTGCCGGAAAAAAACTATTTTAACCTGCCTGCTGCCAAGGTCAATTCCACAATACATCAGATCAGCTCCGTTAGAAATCTCCACATATCAAAAAAGAGACCATCGCGGTCTCTTTTGGCGATGCCACTATTTTCAATTTTAGCACTGTTATGGAAATAGTTCAAGTTCCGGCAGATATGGAACCGTTAGAAATCTTTGGTTTCATATATCTTCAGGGAGATTAAGGCCGAAACAACCGTTAGCAGCATTACCGCAGCCAGAACCGAGGTCCCCAGAGCCCATGACGGGAAATCCTGCAGGCAGACAGCTAACTGCTGTGCTGTACCGTAATCCGCATTCTGCCTGACATAACCCACCAACGCACTCGGACCGAAAAACAGCGCCAGAAACAAAACCATATTGATCATTCTGGACAGGGCGTATCCAAATCTGAAATACAACGGATAGTAAAGGGATGCCAACAGGGCAACCAATGATAACGCAAAAACGGTGTCATACAGGTTAATATACCTGACAGGAAGCGGTATCCCGGCGATGATAATGACTGCCCCTACTGTGCCGACCACAATCAAGCCAACAGCAACAAAAACCGCTGCTGCCAGGTATTTTGAGAGGACCACTGATTTCCTTTTAACAGGCAGGCTGTTGACAATTATTTCACTCTTATATTTATCATCATAGGCATTGGAAGTAACCACCATAATGTAAGCTATGGCAACAGTCCCCATAATATATACGGCTTCCCTGAAGACCTCATTGCTAAAAATTGCAAACAGGAACACACTGTAAATAAGGGCAATCAGAAAACTCTTCTTCTGAATCAGGATGTCTTTCAGCACCAGATTAAGCATTTGCACTCCCCCTCACAGTATATAACATAATATCCTCCAGGGACGGCCTCTCGATGATAACACTGCCGCCAAACAGCTTCCGGACCCTTTCCACATTGCCGGTAAGGGCCTCAAAGCCAAAACCGGTTTCCCTCATTCCCAGAAACTCCTTTCTCGTATCCCTGTCGAGGAGTTCCTGGCCGCCCTTGACCACCCCGTATTTTTCAATAATAGACTCCTTTGAGCCGGTCAAGACCAACTCCCCGTTATGAATAAAGGTGATATAATCAGCGGCTTTATCCAGGTCTGTAGTTATATGTGTTGAAAAAAGCACTCCTTTATTCTCATCCTGCAGCAGATCTCTCAGGATATCAAGTATTTCGTTGCGAAATATGGGGTCCAGCCCGGAGGTGGGTTCATCCATAATAATCAGTTCCGCATTGTGAGAGATCGCTGCGGCAAGGGAGAACTTCATTTTCATCCCCTTGGAAAGGTTTTTAATTTTTTTGTCCGGCTGCAGGCCAAATTCCCTGAGATACTTGTTAAAAATGCTATCATCCCACTGCTTGTAAAACCGGGCAATTATCCGTTTCATTTCATTAATGGTCAGTTCTTCATAATAATGACTTTCATCATAAACAAATCCAATCCGTTCCTTAACAGTCAGCTCATGTTCCCGGTTATCCAGGCCAAAAACTTCAATCTCGCCGGCATCTCTCCTTATGAGGTTCATAATCAGCTTAATCGTCGTACTCTTCCCGGCCCCGTTTGGGCCAATAAAGCCCATTATATAACCTTTTTCCAGGCTGAAGGAAATGTCCTTCAGAGCAAAATCACCGAAATCCTTTTTCAAATTCCTTATCTCCAGAATATTATCCATTACTCCCCCTCCTCATATAGCAATTGAAGCATGTCCTGCAGTTGAGACAGGCTGATATCCAGCGCCTTACCCTCCATTACAGCTTCAGCCAGTTTTTCCTCAATCGCCTTAAGCCTTATCTCCTTCAGCAATTCCTTATTCTGCCCGGATACGAAAGAGCCCTTACCGCCTACAGTTTCTATAAAACCTTCTTTTTCCAATTCCTCATAAGCCCTCTTTGTGGTGATGACACTTATCTGCAGCTGTTTTGCCAGGTTTCTGATTGATGGCAGAGCCTCCCCTGGGGAAAGCTCCCCTCTGATAATGCTGTCTTTGAATTGTTTGGTAATCTGCTCATATATAGGTTCCTGAGAGCTGTTAGAAATGATTATTTTCACAGGCATCTCCCCCTTCAATATGCACTGTACATATACACCATATACTGTATATATACACTATATACAGTATTAACAGTTTTGTCAACTATTCACCGAAAAAAAAGAGCGTCTCAAATAAGTCTTTAGACTGAGACACTCCCGCTTACACTCCAATTAATCCTATTCAGTTCCAAAAATCTGTCGTTCGATAGCTCTTGCAGTTGGTGTATTGGCCAGCCCTGCCTGGGCAGTTTCCCTGAGAGAAGCAGGCATCAAATCCCCAATTTCTTTCATGGCCCCAATCACCTCATCAATAGGTATCCGGCTTTCAATTCCCGCTATAGCCATATCTGCAGCCAGCAGGGCATTGGCAGCCCCCATAGCATTCCGCTTGATACAAGGGATTTCTACCATACCTGCTACCGGGTCACAGACTAAACCCAGAATACTCTTTAGCGCAATTGCCCCGGCATGTGCCGCCTGGCCCGGGGTACCGCCGGCAATCTCCACTGCTGCAGCTGCCGCCATACACGCTGCCGCTCCGCACTCGGCCTGGCAGCCGCCGCTGGCGCCTGATGTCGAGGCAATATCGTCAATAATCCGGCCAATTCCGGCGGCGGTAAACAGACCCCCGATTATCCGGTCTTCACTCGCGCCGGTTTGTTCTGCTGCTGTCAGCAGCACAGCTGGCAGGATCCCACTGGAACCTGCTGTAGGGGCAGCCACTATTTTGCCCATGGAAACGCTGACTGTACCTACCCCCATAGCCTTTGCCGCTGCCATGACGGTATTTGGTCCTCCAAGGGCGCGTCCCGATTCCGCATACCTTTTCAGCTGGTATGCCTCCTCGCCGACAAGCCCGCTCAGAGACCTGTTCCCAGCCTTCATGCCTTCCTCAACAGCCTGAGACATTGTCCGCCAGTAGTCTGTCATCTTGTTCCATAATTCCCGCCGCGGTACTGCTTGTTCCTGTTCTTCCCTTTCCAGGATAATTTCCCACAACGGACAGCCTCGTTTTTCAGCCTTTTCAACCAGTTCAGCAAAATCATGCCTCAATATCATCCTTCAACCCCCATGTAACCGGCATTTAAAATGAGTTCATCGCAATTATTTCAATAACTTCAGGTGTCGCTGCCACCTGTTTTTGCATCTCCTCAGTTACCGGTTCATCAGTCTCGATAACCATCAGATTATCTGCCCCCTTTTGTTTCCTGGCAACATTCATGGAAGCAATATTTATTCCACTCTGGCCCAAAATGGTTGTCACCCTGCCAATAACTCCGGGCCTGTCCCTGTGTTCCACCAGCAGAGTGGGGTAGACGCCTCTGATATTGACAATAAACTGATTAACCCGGCTGATTACTATATTTCCGCCTCCCGTTGAGCTGCCCTCCACCGCAACATTCCTGCCGGAAACACCGGTCAGGGTTATGGCTGCAGTGTTAGGATGGACAGCGCCCGAAAGCTCGGTTTTAAACACAATATCCAGCCCCTCCCGGGAGGCTGCTGCCAGGGCGTCTTTTATCCGGTCATCATCTGTATTCATTCCCAGCAGACCTGCAGCCAGGGCTCGATCGGTGCCATGCCCACGGTAGGTCTTGGCAAAAGATCCGTATAAGACGATTTCGGCAGTGGCAGGTTTTTCTCCCAGAACCAACCTGGCCGCCCGGCCTATTCTCAGCGCTCCGGCTGTATGGGAACTGGATGGCCCAATCATCGCCGGCCCGATTATTTCAAAAACACTCTTACCGGTCATCAGCTTCCCTCACCCCAGGAAAAAATGGGAAATTCCTTTCTGGGTACAGGATTCTGTGGTACAAACTCGGGATACCCAACAACAATCGACGCAGCTGTTTCAAAATCTTCAGGTACATGATGCCTCCCCTTGAATTCCGCTGTGTCACAAACCTTATGGGCAAACCCTATCCAGCAGGTTCCCAGTCCTCTTTCCCACGCCAGCAGCATCAGGTTTTGGGCAGCCAGACTGCAATCGTGCTTGCTCCAACCCCTGTTCCTTCTGCCATATATAACTACCAGTACCGGGGCATTATGAAAAATATTAAAGTCCGGGTTCTCCATTAGAGCGCGATACCGTTGCAGCGCCGGTGTCTGTTCCATAACCGAGAGCAAACCGGCCTTTGCCTTCTCCGACAATTTCCTCATATAATCCCGGTCTTCAATAACTACAAATCCCCATGGCTGTTCATTGGATGCACTGGGTGCCCAAACTGCGGTATCTATCAGTTCTCTGACAATTTCTCCGGCTACAGGCTTATCCAAAAACCTGCGGATACTTCGCCTTGATTTTATAGCTTCAATTAACTCCAATATAAACAACCCCTTTCAGTTAGTATATCTCCCTGATGCATAGTTTATTGGCTCCAGGATTAACTCCCGGAAATGACCATATTTCTTTCCCGGTCATTTCCGGGAGCTTACCTGAGCATTTCCACAAAGGCATCAATCCTCATTTTGGTGCGCGCATCCAGGTGTGGCGGCCTATCTCCCTCAACAGTGAGAACAGGTATGTCAAGCTTGCGCCGTATAATCAGGTCCTGTATCTGACGGTAGCAGAAACTCTGAGCATAATGTATCACCCCATGGATATTCCGCTTCTCAATTTCCCGGATTATATCCTCCAGCCTGCTGAAGATATCGTAGGGATAGGTGTAACAGGCATACTGTTCCACAATATCCCGGGTATCAAAAGGCATGGTAAACTGTCTCTGAATTTCGTTAAACACCACCCGCGCTCCTCTTGACTCGAGGTAATCATAGATATCGGTCATTATAGGCGGTACCCCAATATAAGCCAGCCTGACCGGAGCCTCAATTTCCGGGGCCCTTTCCAGGTGATTCAGGTACTGCTTCACCTCTTCGGCGAAGACTCCGGGGTCGCCGTTGAAGTCACTGCAGGACACCTGCCACAAGTGATTTTCAAATCCCCTGACCCTGTTTCCCTGCCAGGTATGTTTATCTATCTGCCAGACCAATTTCCTCACCCGGTCTAAATATTCCTTGGTCCGCCCGACCTCTTCCCAATCCACCCCAAAAAAAGTCATCAACTTTTCAATTTGCAGCCGCAGCATGTCTCTGTCCCGATCAAAGGGATAGGCAAAGGGAATTATTCTGACCCCTTCCAGTGACAGGGTCTCCATAAGTGCATGAGTATTACTGCAGTCTCCTTGTGTCACCGCAATCAGTGTATCAATTCCCCTGTTCCGGATGACTGTAGAGTATATCCCCTTAATCCAGGCACATATGTTTCTGGGATATCCGGCAAGTTCTGCCTCCTCCACCATATCCTGAGTACATCCGGAAGTAATAAATATATTATTCAGGTCAACCGGGATACAGCCTCCGGCGATAACCACCTCAACAGGTATTGTTGTCGTAATCCCGACTCTTTGCATCAACTGGTTTTCCTCCCACTTCTCTTTTTCAGCTTCGCTTCAGTTCCAGCAGGGCTGTTTTTACTGCATTAACCGAACCCGCATCGGGATGATACCGGAATTCGACTACTTCTTTCCCTTGGGTGTTATGGGCAGTTACCTCTTTTAGCCTGTGAGGGGAGACCACAAGTGCATCAACATTGTCAATAAATAACTTTAAGGCTTCAGGTTCCTTATTAGTAGTTGCCAGCATCTGCAGATGGTCAATACCGGCTCTGTTAAGAGAACAGCGAATCTTTGCCGCAAAGGTATCAGAAAGGCAGACAATCCCCAGTTTTGTTCCCTGTGCCAGCCTGGCAATCCTGACAATGGTTTCCATTTGCGGCTCCAGGGCAATGCCGATGATTTCCGTTCTGGGGAGTTTCAGCATTTCCTTGACTTCCTGGAGGTGGAACAATGTAGTCAGAACCAGGTCTGTACCGGCAATCAGCTCATTGATCTCCCCGGTTCTTTTCCTGAGGTCCTGGAGCAGCACCGGAACAATCGATACCCCATGTTCCAGATAAAGACGCCTGGAAAACTGGTCCAACTGCTCCCGGTTGCACTCAACGAAGGCCACTTTGACTTTGCTCAGCATCTCTTTTTTTGCCATTACCCGCTGTGTTGCTATTACCAGAAATTCATCAATATTAAATCCCAGTTCTGCGGCATCCTCAATTGACATATCAATTATTTTCTGAAGGCGCTCCTTGAGGGACTCTCTTTTGATAACAGCATCACTGTCAGTAACAAAGGTACCCCTGCCCCTGGTGGATATTAGGATGCCTTCCGACTCCAGTTCCTTGTAAGCAGCACTGACAGTATTCCTGCTTATATTGAGCCTCTCTGCCAGTTCCCGTTCGGCAGGCACCTGAATCCCTGCTTCCCATTCACCGTTTTGAATCAATTTTTTTATTTCATTGATTAACTGCAGGTACTTGGGAACACCCTTTGTACGGTCAAATTCAATAGCCATACAGAAACACCACCACACCTTGCGTTGTATAACTTCGTTGTATAACTTAATTGTAGCAAAAAAGAGGGGTAAACCATACCCCTCCCGAAAAAATAATCCTTATTTAATTTGTTCTTTAATTACCACTGGCGAAATAGGCTGTCAGCCCTTCCGCAATCCCCTGGGCTACCTTTTCACGGAACTGCCGGTCTTTTAGCCGCCTTTCATCCTCAGCGTTGGAAAGAAATGCTGATTCCACCAGTATTGAAGGCATTTTCGTATTCCGCAGTACAGACAGGTTACCCTGCAAAATGCCGATATCCCTGGTTCCCAGCAGAGCGGCAAGCCGATTCTGAACACTGTCGGCCAATAGCCGTCTTTCGACATACTGGGCATAGAGGACAGGATCAGATGAAGGTGCATAATAATAAGTAGATGTCCCATTGGTGGATGACCGCTCAGAGGCATTGGCATGAATGCTCACAAACACATCGGCATAAACCTTGTTAGCTACTGCAGCACGACTGGTCAGGCTGATAAAACTGTCATCATCCCTGGTAAGCAAAACTTCAGCCCCAAGGGCTTCCAATTTGTCCCTAAGGATTAATGCGGTCTCCAGGTTAAATGCCTTTTCTTCCAGTCCGGTGACCCCTATTGCCCCCGGGTCGTATCCCCCATGTCCCGCGTCAATCACAATCACCTTGGCCTTGATAGAGGGTTCGGTTAGAGTAACTTTCAGTGTGCTGCCCTCATCATCCAAAACCGGGTTGTACGCCGAAGGACTTTTGAGGTCGATGACAACCCGCACAGACATAGGTGTCAGGCTGAATTGTGCCGCCCTTATGTTATCGACAAATTGGCCGGCTGGCTCCAGACCATTAATGTCATTAACATCACTGTTCTCGATGTCAATAACCAGTCTTTCCGGATTTTTTAAGGTGAACATCCGGTATTTTATCTCGCCTTCACTCTTGATAACAACGGTTTCCTCCTCATTACCCCCAACAAAGTCGATGCCACTCAGAAGATGGGTAATGGTATCTGTGCCGGTTTCAGAGTCTCCGGGACTTTCCTGTTCTCCCGTTCCGGGATTATCCTGCCCGGTATCATCTGGTTCTTCCGGCTGAGGACTGGGTTGATTGGGCGGGTCAGTGCCGTCTCTTGACGAAGTATCAAGGGTATGGACTTCTGCCAGCCATCCGGCAATCCAGCCTGAGCTGCCTCCAGAAAGAATTATCTGATACCACTGGCCATTCTGGGATAAAACAGGGAACTGTTCCCCGAACTTTGTTTTGCTGACAATATCATAACCCGTTCCCGGTCCTGAGCGGATATTGACCACACTTTCTTTTACTATCAGATACCTGGATGGATAACTTGTTCCCTGGCCTGCGGCCTTAACATTTATCAGCCACCCGGCAATCCAGCCGCTTTTGGCGCTGTCCAGGCTGACTTGATACCAGCCGCCTGACTTTTTTATGATAGGAAACTCCCGTCCCTTACTGACGCGGTCTAATGTACTGTATCCCATTCCCGGACCGCTTCTGATGTTTAGGTAAGCCGACCTGACAGCCGCAATTTCCCCATCCTGGGTAGTACCTGCAGCTTCAGCATAACCAGGCAGTATACAGATACCCAGGAAAAACAGGGTAAATATAATACCCGTCAAGAGCAAAGCCTTGCACTTGTTTCCCGACAATCGTGTCACCCCCTTCCGGCAATCTGGACATTCCTCTCTTGCTAAATATTAGGAATGCCACTTGTCTCTAGGGTTCGACATGATTGTCGAAATTCCTGCAGAAATGACGAAAAAGAACCCTTTTTTTGCCAAGAAAGCATGGGAATGGCAGACATATTCCGGAACATGTCTGCCATTCCTTGTTACTATCGCAAAAAAGCCTGCTTTTTCTTCCCCCAGAATCCTATTGGATATTTTTGATGATCTGGGAATTGCGGCCGACAGGTACAGATAAGTCCATATGACCTGCCAGGGTATCTATCTTTTGTCCCTCAATAAGTATTTCCACGTGTTCAACCGAAGAAAACTGGGTCAGGGTATTCACCACTGAATATACCGTCAGGATTTCTCCACTGGAGCCGCCCCAGTGATTATCTCTGAACTCCTTGCTCAGGTCAAGGGTGCAGAGGCCGTCAGCAATATTGATATCCAAAAGCCTGGTGCCCTCCGGGATGGTTGCCGACAATCCCTCTTCCTGAGGACCGTTAATCAGTTCCTGGACCGCAGCCCTTGCCAGGCCGGGTACCATCGTAATTTCCCTGGTTTCGGTTTTCAGAAAATCACCGTTTTGATCTGCAAAGCAAAGCGCTACGGTAACTTTTTGACTTTCCTGGACCGCGTCTCCTGCAGATGTTTCCACGGCCTCCGGCTCTGCCTGCTTGACGGCCTGACTTTCATTGACTGCTTGTCCTTTATCAGCAACCTTTTCTGCACTTTGCAGGTTCTTCCCGGTTATCATACGGTAATGTGTTTCCTTAAGCCTGTCCCAGGAATACTTCTCAGCTTCTGTACAGCCGGCCGTCAGCCCGAGCATTAGTAAGACCCCAATCCCAGCCAATAATTTTTTCCCGCTCACCTTTGTTAAAATCACAACTTGTCCCTCCCTAATTTTTTTTGTACGGTTGTCCCTTTTCACTACACTATATTAGGGAGGACAAGTTTATATGCCACTTTTTAAAAAGTTTTTTCGGTAAGTAGTCTGGAATTTAACTTAATATACCCGGATCAATATCAAAAAGTACAGGCCCAGGGTAATCAGCACCGCGCCACTGCCCATGGTGATATAGCGGGAATACTTATGAAATCTGGGCAGCTGCCTGATAACACCTGTAAAAGTTCCTGCAATAAGCAGCGGCAGACCATGTCCCAGACCATAAGCAAATAACAGAGCCGCTCCATAATAAAAGTTTCCGGTAGAAGCAACATAAGTGATAATTACAGCCAAAACGGGAGTTGCACATGGTGAAGCCACCAGCCCAAACATAAGCCCAATCATAAATGCCGGGACTAGCCCGCCCTTTTTGGCAGGCATTTTATTTAAAGTGGGAAACCTGATATTGATAACTCCCAAAAGGCTTAATCCCATAACTATGGCAATTGCTGCAAGCACGTAGTACCATATGTCACCCGCCTGCCCGACAACCCTGCCCAGAAATACGGCTGCAATGCCAAAAATGGAAAACGTCACGGACATCCCCAGGACAAAGGCAGCAGACATGGCAAAACCACGTATGCTGGGTTTGTCGTCCCCACCGCCATAACCCCCGATATATCCGACTATCACAGGTATCATAGTCAGGATACAGGGGCTTATACTGGTAATAATCCCACCAAAATATACTATTAAAAAAGAGACGGGCGAAATGCTGCCCACAGCCTGAGGCACTACTTTATCAAAAAAGTCCTGAAACATATCCAATCCCTTTCGGCACCTTATTCCTTTGCAGCAGTTTGGACAGCCTTGTTCAGATAGCCCTCAAGGAAATCCTGGGTCTGTGGCCCCGCATCAGAATAAAGAGTATTTCCCTGACCATCCATAATAACAATATGCGGAATATAGTAAACATTGAACTGCCCTGCCAGAGGAGCAGTCCCGGCATCATTGGTATTGGCAATGATAAACTCAACATCATTCCCATATTTTTCTTCCAGAGCCAGCACCACTGGCTCCATGTCCCGGCAGGCCGGTCAGGTTACTGCATAGAACTCCAGAAAGATTGGTTTTCCGGCCTCGGCAGCGCCGGCAAACTTCCCTGCAGGGTCCGGGGTTGTGGCAAACTGGTTTTCGCCTTCCTGTCCGGGGTTAAGGTATGGAATTACAAAAATAACTCCTACAGCAAGTACTACCAGTACCAGAATTATTATCCTGATATTAACCTTCATTGGCGTTCATCCTTTCTTAAGTAAATTTCCGCAAATATTAAGTAAATTATATCATCTATTCGAGCCAACCGAAATACCATAATTCAGTATCAACAAATTGAATAAATGTAAATCAAAATATTGAAAAAGCCAAGACATCCCTGGAAACCCTGGAGGGTTCAGAAGCTACAGCAACCCTTCAAACAGAACCGGCCGATATCATTCCTCTGGGCCGGTTTCCGGATGAGACCGAAAACCATTCTGAAGATAACTGATTACCAGGGAGCACTAACTGCTCCCTGGTGGTATTTTTCGGGCATCTTCCATTGTTTTTACCAACTCACTTAAAAAGTCACGCTTGGCTGTGTCCTTCTCTCCACGTACCAGCTGTCTGACACAAATCTGCAGTGATTCAATCTGCTGTTCATCGATAGTACTGATTATCTGTTCCAGGCGGAGCTTTTTATCATTTATCCTGAAAAGATGGACCCTGTCCCCGTTCTGCAAACCTGCCGCATTTGCTTCATCAAAGTCAATGTGTATTTCCGTATGGTCATTCAGTTCGGAAACCCGTACCAGGACATGGTCAAAAACCAGGCTTCTCTCACCCTTGACAACAACCATGGCCGAGTCTTTAAAACTGAACCCCAGTTTCGCGGCATCCTGAGGGCTCATATGGATATGCCTGTTGGGAACAATTAGCGATTCAGGCATGTAATACTCAGTACCTCCATGGACAAGGGTTACCCCGGGAGCGCCGCCAAGTTCACCTGACAGGCGTACCGGGGGGTTAATCCCCAGCAAATGTCCGTCGGTTTTGGAAATTTCCACCTGCGTTTTTTCCCGGAGGGTACTGACCAAAGCAACATTGGGAATCTCCCCTTTGGGACCCTTTAAGGTCAGGCGCTCCCTGGCGATAAAGGCCCCCGCCAGGGAAAGGTCCTTATCCCTGGTAAGTTTATACCCGGGGCCAAAAATCATTTCCAAGTCACCGGGTGACAGGTGGACATGCCTTCCCGAAACACCAACACTAATAAGTATAACAATCCCTCCCTTGGTGAACGAAAACTTCCGTCACAAATCTCTATATATAGTATTGTACCAAATCAGTTTGCGCTATGATACCTTAATCAGTTTGTAATAATCAGAGGGGGGATCAAAGATAAAAGAAAAAGCCCCAGCACTTGAGGCCTTTCTCTTCTCTGTCTAATTCCTTTATCCGACCAGGTTTAAGGTATGCTCAATAATTTCATTGGAAGCCTTAACATCTCCGAGAGCCATAATATGTATTCCGTCTATGTGTTTGTATACCCTGGTAACGAATTCACAGGCCACTGCAGCTCCGGACACGCCTTCCCGGATCTGGGCCATAACTTCTCCCGGAATTTCTATACCGTCAACACTGTCATTCATATATTCTGCCATTTTGATACTCTTGAGCGGCATCAGGCCGATAATCACAGGTTTACCTAATTGCTTCATTTCCTCCACAAAAGCTATGGTTTTCTCGGCATCATAACACGGCTGGGTCTGGAAAAAATCGGCACCTGCCTCCACCTTGCGCTTCGCTCTGCTGTATACCGCATCCATGTTGGCTGCAGCAGTACTGGTCGTGCCGCTTACCATAAAATCTGTCGGTCCCTTAAATTCTTTACCATTGGCATCCAGGCCCTTATTCATTTCTTTAATCAGGCTTATAAGTGAAAGAGTATTTAGGTCATAAACAGCCGACGACTGGTACGGTCCGTGCTGTGGTGGGTCACCGGTTGTTGGCAGCAGCAGCCTGATTCCCAAGGCATCCGCTCCCAAAAGGTCTGCCTGTGTCCCCAGGAGACTGCGGTCACGGCAGGTAAAATGCGGAATTGTGTCAATACCAAGTTCAGACTGTACTATGTGTGCCAGGGCAATAGAGTTAATTCTCATCCTGGCCATTGGACAGTCGTGAATATTAATTGCATCAAGCTTAATATAGGACCTGGCCTTCTCCAGGGCAGTCCGGACATCGGTCCCGTCGGTAGGTCCGAGCTCTGTGGTAATGACGAACTGTTTTCCCAGTTTTTCCTTTAAACCCATCCTCTGTTCCCCCTTAAAATCCATACATTTCTGAATTATTTATTCTACCTTCTTCCAGGTATTCCTCCTATATTTTTGTATAATTGGCAGGTTGCAGATCCTGGTATCTCACTGAAAACCGCACTTCAGACCCCATAACGTATGTAAAATAACAAAAAGCAGGGAGTCTGCCTCCCCGCTTAGTCTTGATTACGCCTTTTAAAGGTACGTTTGTATACGTCATAGCTTTTCCTCGGACCAACCGACCAAATCATAGCAACATGCCCATATTCGTTCGGTTCACTGTAAGTCTCCCATACAACACGCATGCCTGTGCCATCAAAGTATTCTTTCCGGCAGCCAGTCAAATCCATGTTGTACTTATTTTGCAGTTCCTCACCACATAACGGGTTGTCGTTGATTTTTTTCAGCCGTTTACATGCTTCTTTGAGCTTACTCCCATCAAGTTGTAGAAGGTCTGCAAGAATGTCCTCAGCATATTCAAGACATGTACACTGTTCAAAAACCTCTTTGATCAAATCGATCTTCTGTACCATCTAAAGAACCTGCTCCTTCGGGGACCAGATACGATACACTCCACCAAAGACAGGAGCCCTTAGTCGTCTTGAGTGTAAGCAGCTTCTTCGTATGTCCCCAACAGTTTAATCATTTGTTGTCCACTTAATGGAGGTTTTCCACGGCGTTTCTGGATTGTCTCGTAAATATCAAGGTGCTCAATGAGGTCGTACGCCTTAATAAGTTCTTCGTACTTTTCAGGGGCCACCATCACAAATTCCGGTTTGTTGTTCTTTAAAACCAATACATCCAGTTCGGTGACCCTTTCACTGATTTCACCCAGTTTCCGTTGAAGCTCAGATATTGCCACCATTTGCCGGAAATCAAATTTAACAGTCATAGAAATAATTTTCATCCTTTCGTCGCGTTAGTACTCAGCCAATTGAAACCGTAGTTTCCTCTGATATTATACACGACAGATCGCATTCAGCTTATCAATGGTTCGGGCTCCTTCGATATTAAATTGTCTTATGTTCCTATACTTATTATAACCGTTTATTTTTGTTTTATCAATAATTTAATAATTAATTTATCATTATATTTTAAGTGTAATTTTACGCATTGTTGCAGGCAGGCTATACTTTTACATCCGCCAATAACCATATTACGAAGCAATAGTTTTTGTTTTAAAGCTGAGGTACAATGCGCTCTCCCACTTCAGCTGAATGTCACCAGAGCTTCAGCCTAATGTTTAATCTGTCAAAAAAAAACAACCCTGCTTTTGTGCAGAACCTCACACAGCGACAGAGTTCATCAAAAACCTTCCGGCATGCGGATCTTCCGGTTCTTGTTATAAGGCTGGAACACCGCATCTATTATTGTCTGTGTCTCATCAAAAATCACTGTGGCGCTGTGAAGAAAATCCTCACGGAAAAAATACCTGAGGTCACAAAACCTAACAATGTGTTTCCCGTCAACAAGACAGTGCGAAATATGAAAATATGGCGTGAAACTCTGGAATAACTGTCCCATCCTGCTCTTGAGCGCCTTTCCAATTAACGGGTTTAGAGGGACTTTTTCAAGTATTTTTTTAATTCCCGGTTTCGCGGAAAAGCATCGTATTTCACCTATTATATAGCTTTCCCGGGTTTCAATAAGGAAAGACCAGTTCCAAAGGCTAACCATAGCCGGCATGACAACAATCCTGAAGGTATCATCCCCGGCAAACTGGCGCTCCAGCATACGATACACCCTCTGTCTGAGGTAAAAACGACTCCCCAGATACATCATAGCCAGCCAAAATGCCGCTTCTGCAATTAACCCCGACACACCCGGCCAGAATATAACCACGGCAAAAATCACGATTATTACCGGATCAGCAAGGACCAGCAGGTTCAGTGTATACCTCTTCCGGGAAAAAGGCCAAAGGATTTTGGCACCATAGGAATTAAAGAGGTCCAAGGCAATATGTGATAATGCCCCCAAAAAGGTCCACAGAAAGATAAGACCGGGATTTATGCCGCCTAGCAGCAGCCATAAGCCTGCTGTAATAATGCCGGACATAACCAGCACTCCGGGGATTGAATGAGATGACCCCCGGTGATGGGTTAGATACGGCACATCACCAAAGAGCTGAAGAACAATATCCATGTCCGGCGCCAGCGCTCCCAGCATTGCTCCCAGGTGCATCGGATTGCCCAGAGCAAACTTGTCACCCGAAAGTGCGGCAACACCGATCCCTACTAATGCGTGTGTCAATGGGTCCATTTATATCCCCTCCCCAGACGGTATCCAGCCCTAAAATTATACCACAACCGGCCCGGGTATTTCTAAAGGGAATTAGTGGCACTGCCGGAAGCCCTTGTCAACAGCAGCGTTCTCTCCGGCCGGAGGCCACGGTATTGCTCAGCAGCGAAACTGCCAGCCAGACTATCAGAGAAAAGCCCAGCCCCAATGGCCAGGAATTAAGAGCCCTAATAAAAAACAGGGCTGAAACGACACAGGCAGCACATCCGATCATACCTGCCACCGCTCCCCTGGCTACAGCTGCCGCCACCCTGCTTCCATCGCGCATTCCGGCCATAGAAACCGCTGCCACCATGACCACAGGAAAAGCAGCAAACACCCCGCTGATAAACTTAACCGGTGCATAAGCCGAAACAATCCAGCAGACTACAACTGCCAGTCCACCCATAAAAAAGCGCATACCTACCTCAATTATGTTATTTTTCATCCTAACCACCCCAGAAACCCTGTCATGTTAACTACCAGATAAAAAACTGAAACAAACGCCCCCCAGACCAGCAGGGCCTGCATTAGTCCTTTCTGCCAGCCATACTTGATGATAAATGCCGATGCCGCCACAGCACACATAATATTCCCCAGCATCCCGATCAGGGCGCCTTTGGAAACCTCCAGCACCAGAGGTAACCCCTCACCTGAAGGAAGTCCGGCAGAAACTGTGATAATAGCTGCCAGATATACCGCCGGAAAGGCTGCAAATATCCCTCCCCACCGGCCTCCAATGCGTTTAGACAAAATATAAGCAGCCGACACGGCTCCTCCGCCCAAAACAAAGCGGATAAGGAGTCCTGCGGCTGTTAAACCGTCAGTATCCATTTCTCTCTCCCCCTGCTTAATAACTATCATACGCCTCTTGCCTGCCAAGTGCAATACTTTTCACAAATAGAATTCATTAGGTTTAAGCAGGGGAAAAGAGAGGAGGTTCACCATCTCGCCTGGCTTAACGGGAAAGCACTTTTTCCTTTGTCCAGCTAATAGATTTATTAAAAGCATATTTGGCCAGGCTCACGGTAAACATCCTTAATAATGTGAGCCTGCCGATTTCTTCTCCGGGGAGGTCAGGACTTAGGCCAAACAACCTGGGCCCAATATCTTCCATCAGCAGGGGAACTGAATTATCAAACAGTTTCTGAATTATTTTCCGGTTGATTTTTACGGGAACCCTTTCCTCTCGGCAGATAACCAACCTTTCGAGTTCCCTCTCCTTGCTCAGCCAGCGTCTGGCATAAGTGCGCCCCACATTATAATCATGTTTCATAAACCCCGAACCGAGAAACCCGCCAAAATTGCCAAAAATCACTCCGGCGAGTTCCTTTTGGGCATCCCTGGGAGCTATCATTTCAACTGCAATATCCTGTTTGTTACGCAGATCGGCCACCTGTTCCAGAAGGTAACAATACTTGATAAACAACTCCCTGTTCCGTACCTGGCCAATTTCATTCCTATAGGCATTTCTGATGCGTTCCACCTCTGCCTTCAGGTAATCCCCCGGGTCCATGCCAAGAATTTTTTGTCCCTTAAACAAGGCCACCTCTCTACAAAGGCCGTCTAATACACCTGCTTTTTCCCGAGGAATTCTCTGGGTATCCCAGATATCGGCCATTGCAGCAACAAATGAATTCTTCCAGTGGACCCGCCGGTTTACTTTTTCCAGTAACAGCAGGTCCTTATAAAGGGTCTGGTTGCGGGGTATTGTCCAGACAGCCCTTGCGGCAACGTCAAAGGCGCCGCTTTTGACATCCCACTGCTCTTCTCCGGGCGGGGCCGGGTCAACAACCAGGAAAATCCGTTCATAATCCTCCCCCGGGCTGGTGTCCGGCAGTTCACTCACCATCTCAATTGCCCTGTTTAGCGGCTGGTTGTTGACTATGCCCCCGTCAGAATAATGATATGGCATTTTTTTCAATTCACCGGTAAAATTATATTTGGAAATCCTGGGAAAATCGTTTTCTGCCCTGATTATGGTTTTTGGCTCAAAGGCAACCGGAAAAGCGCTTGATGCACGTACGGCGTCACGCAGCTCCTGCCACTCTGAAAATTCACCGGAAATCCTGAATTTTAATGCATCTTCATAGCTGACGGCGCCAATAGAAAACTCATCAGTCCTTGCCGCATGAATCCGGTATCTGATTCCTTCCAGATTGGTAGCTACAGCAACGAAACTGACAGAGTTATAATGCCCCGGGTATTTAATGCTGACAGCAGCCGGTGGGCGGATATATTTTTGTATTAGGCTCTCCACTTTGTTTCCCGAAAGCAGTGATCTTTCCCCATGGCTTAAAATCAGGAGGTCTTCCAGCTTAACCGCCATCCAGGCCTCTCCGATTATAGCAGGATCAACGCCATATACCACTGTCAATGCAGTCAGGGCGCCCGTTAAAGCGCCGGCTGAAGCTCCGGCAATCACATCAATTTCCAGCCTGGGGGCAGCATTCTCCAAGATATGCTTCACAATTTCGTAGGCAACCCCGGCCTCAAAACTGCCCAGAGATACACCCCCGGTAAAGACCAGGGCGATTTTTCTTTTTCGCCTCATAACCCACTGCAACCTCCTTTTTTCAATATATTATGCAAAAGCACCCGGCTCCGCCTAACAGCGGTATATTTTTAACATTTACAAAGTGTTTACAGTTTTGGACAGGATTTGACAGTATTTTTGTAGAAGTTAAACCCACAGAAATCAGCTAAATTCTACGTATATAAAAGTAACGAGGTGTTAAAATGACCCCGGCAAGTAATGGCATTGATGTTTTGCAGGTAATAAGCCTAATTCAGGCTGGCGACCAGAATGCCCGGGAAGACTTCCTTAGTGAATATAAACCTTTTGTGGCCAAAACCGCCATGAGTCTCTGTAAACGCCCCCTTCAATGGGAGGACAGTGACGAACTGAGTATAGCCCTGATTGCATTTAATACGGCAATTGATAGATACAATATCCAAAAACAGGTGCCGTTCCTGCCCTATGCAAGGGTTGTCATTAACAACAGGTTAAAAGACTATTTCCGCAAAGAATCGCGCCTGCATGTAGAATATTCACTTGAAATCGCGACCACTGAAGGTAAGATTCTTAGTCCCGGTGATATCCAGTCAGCCTGGGAAGACTTCAGAAACAGGACCATTGAGGATGAGCGGCGGGAAGAATTGGAAGATTACGAACTTCTGCTGGAAAAATTCGGTATTGATTTTGAAGCCCTGGTAGAGGGATCACCAAAACACAGGGACTCACGGGAAACCCTGTTCAAAGTTGCCGGCTATATTGTCGGGCATAAACAAATGATGGAACAATTACTGGCAAAAAAGCAGCTTCCCATCAGTGAACTAATTATAAAAACAGGGGTAAACCGCAAGACCCTCGAAAGAGGCCGAAAATTTATTATAGCCACTTCTCTGGTTCTATATTATCCAATGCAGTTTCCATATCTGCATTCCTATATTAAGCAGAGAGTTGATTGAAAGGGTGTTACCTATGAAAATCAGGGGACTTGTTGTTAAAGTGAAAAATCCACATTACATCATCCTCACAAATGACGGCACATATCATAAAGTACCCCTTTCAGGCAATCCGTCGGTAAATGTGGGGGCTCAGGAAGAATTCTCAACAGCCGGCCGCCCCTTCTTCCATTTCCGTTACCTGAAACAGGCAGCGCTGGCAGCCTCTCTGCTGATAATGGTTCTGGCCTTCGGCTTCTATAACATGTTCATAGGAGCTGAGGCTGCAGCCTATATTTCCCTTGACATAAACCCCAGTATAGAACTTGAAATAGATGATGACCTTAAGGTAACCGGTATTAATTTATTAAACCCTGATGCCGTGAAACTCATGGCGAAAATATCCCTAAAAGGGTCCAGCCTGTCCACGGCGGTTGAGCTGATGATGTCCAGGGCACTTCAGGAGGGCTACCTGAAGCCAGGTGAAAAAAACCTTATCTTATCTACAATTACCCCAAACGGTAATTCAAAGGGAAACATTGACCTTGACAGCCTGGCAGCATACCTGGAAAAACCGGTGGCCAATGAAGCTGTAGATATAGAAATTGTTATTGCCTCCACCGATAAGGCCCTCAGGGATGAGGCCGCTAAACAAGGCTTATCCACCGGTAAGCTGCTGGTATACAAAGATGCGCTCCAATCAGGTGAAAAACTGACCATATACCAGGTTAAGCAAACCAGTTTAATTCAGCTGGAAAATGAGTTCAAGGTCAAAATCCTGAAAAATTATAAACAGCAAATCATCCGCAAATATCATATTGCTGGCGGGAAGACCCAAAGCGAACCCAATAAAGGCAATGGTCCGAAGGATTCCGATGCTGATAAAAAACAAAATAATGGCAACGGAAACAAAACAAATAAAGGGCAAAACAAAGCAAACCAAAACTCATCAGGCAAAGCCGCAAAAGGGAACTCATCACAAGTGAAGGAAAATAACCCGAATAAGCCGCACCCGGAGCAAATTCAACAACAGGAACAAAATCAACTGATAGAGCCGAATCAGGAACAAAATCAGGAGCAAAACTCTCAGCAGGAAGAACAGGGGCAGACAGAGGAACAACAAAAGCAAAATAATGAAGAGAATTCTTCCGGAGAAAACGGACAGACCGGAAAAACAGAAAGCAATACCTCAGACAGCGGAAAAAAGCAGGATTCTAACACCGGTACAACAGGCAGTTCTACAGAAGGCCGCAGCGGGAAAAATTAAAACCGGGAATTATTAATGGGCAGCCCATTTTCTGAATGGGCTGCCCACTTCACTTCATGACCTCATTTCATGACTTTACATTAAACCGTTCCACCAGTTTCTCCATTTCGGCTGCCGCCTCCGACAGGGCAGTTGCGGTCCCTGTAAGGCATTCACTGGCAGCTGCCTGTTCCTGAATAGCTGAAGAAATTGCTTCCGCCGACCTGGAGGTTTCTACAGCCACATCGCTGCAGATATCAAGGTCTTTAACGAGTATGGTACTGCGTTCGTTAATGTCAGAAGCCATGCCAAATGTATCCTTTAATTGTACTGAAAGCAGTTCAACGGCCTCAATCAAACCATTAATAGAGGATCTGGTGTCATTAAGGACCCGTGTCCCTTTTTTAACCTCCCCGACGCCTGTTCTCATCACCAACACCGCTTCTGAGGTTTTCTTCATATTGTTGGTAATAATATCCTTAATTTCCTTGGCAAAAACCGCAGTGGATTCTGCGAGAGTCCTTACTTCCTCAGCAACTACCGCAAAGCCAACTCCGTGTTCCCCTGCCCTGGCAGCCTCTATGGCTGCGTTCAGGGCCAGCAAATTTGTTTGCTGAGCCACCTCTGTGATTGTATTAATAATTGCTTCTATCTGGTTAGACTGAGCAGCCAAATCTTCGATTACCTGAGCTGTATGTTCAAACGAGAAGTGAATATTTTGCATCTGTTTTTCCGAAGCGCCGAGATTCTGCATACCCTCAGCCGCCTGTGCCAGAGAAGCCTCCGACCGTTTTAGGCCATCCTGTGAAAAATGCAGCATGTGTTTAACCGCAGAAGTAACTTCCACTCCGAACTTCCTGGCTGAAATCAAACTGTCCAGTTGGTTTCTGGCCCCTGCAGCAAGTTCCTGGGAAGAGGTGGCAATCTGTGTTGAGGCTTTGTTAAGTTGTACGGTTGAACTACTCTGTTCATCACATGACAAACTTATTTGCTGGGCAAACTCCTGCATTTTTTTAATAATGGAACCCAACCCGATACCAATTTTGTTGATTTCGAAGATAATCCGACCAGCTTCATCTCTGGAATGGGGTTTCAAAACCTTGGTCAGGTCGCCTTCAGATATAGCCCGGGTACCCTTAACAGCAATCCCAGACACTGTCGATATCTGTTTTTTAACAAAAATTGCAACTGCAATACTCAACACCAGCCCTGTTCCAAAAGTAATGACCGGGTTGGACTGCAGGACATACATAACTAATGTGGCTAAAACCGGCAAAACTGTAGCTGCAGAAAGCTTAACTCCCAGGCAGCACCCCTCAATAACACTGCCAATCCTGACAGAGTAACGTTTTATACCATTGACATAAACCGGGCAGGATGCATCTAACAGTATTTCCCCGGTATTCCGGTAATACACCTGAAGCAATGGTTCCGTAGTTTCAGCAGCTTGGATTCCCGCCTCATCATTGAACACAGTTCCTTCTCTTAGGCGGTTCGTATGTATCAGTGCTGTCCCCTGTTCATCCACAATGAGTATATACTCAAAGTCTCCAAGTTCATTGTCGAACAAAACCCGCAGCCGTTTTTCAACATCCTTTAATTCACCATTTTCTTCTAACAGACAACCACATTCTCCTGCCAGTTCCCTGGCTCTCTGCACCAGCCTGTGACCTTTTTTGCTCCTCAGCAGCCGCTGCTCACTAAATATGCCACTTCCTGCTTCACTCATGCCAAATCCCCCAGTCCGATGCCAAAGAATTCGAACCATAATTTACTAGTTATAATTTTTTCGACAATATTTTCAAAATACCTCTTTTTTTCTATGTTATTCTGTTCCATAACCGGGGTGTACAAACATCTTTAAGCTTCAGCTGCTCATATGAAGCAGCTCCCGCAAAAGGGGTCCGGCGATAATCCCTGATATCAGGTGCCGCTAAAACACCCTCATGTATGATGAGGTTATTGTCTGTTGTTTTAATTTCAAACCATTTCCTGACCAGTTCGTCCTCCCCGGCATTGATGATTTCTTCTCTGAGTTTATTAGCATTGCGTGTTGAAGGACAGCAAATAAAAGTCTGGCAGACCAGCGGCCGCTTCCCGTAGTTCCCGCAAATACCCCTGGAACTATCCAGATAGCGGCATCTCCCTGACTCATCCAGGCCCATCGTTATGTCTACAACCCTTCCCTCAACATAGACATGAAGCATTTGGCCGACAAACTTCTCAAAGTCACCTTCTGCCAGGTTTAATACATCTATCAGGGTAACCGGGATACGCTCCTGGCAGCATAAATCACAGCCGAAACAGGAATCCGTTCCCGGCTTTCGGGTGCGATAGCATTTGGCCGTATCGATAAAGTAATTAACAGCATCCAGATAATCCTGAACCGTTGCCTGGGGGTCTGTTACTCTGATGTCATATCCTTCCTGTCCATTTACCAGTACCGGTATTGCTTTTACCCTGCCCAACAATAATCACCTTCACTGTTATTTCTCTTCCAGTCCAAGTCCATCCATCAATATCTTATGTATATCGGCCATCATCGTGGCAAAACGATGTTCTGCTTCCATAAAACCCCTGATTACCTGATTGGCAAACATAATCTCTTGCATCTTCTTTAATTCCTTTACCTTGTCCTCCGGAACCTGCCGGCCTGTCATATGAATTTTCTGCAGCTCAAACTGCTGCTTCCGGTATTCGGCAAACATCTTTTTAAGCTGCCCGTCAGCCTCTATCCTGTCTTTATTCTTTTTTAGTATTTTATACTCCTCCGAGTCACGGATTCCTTTGGCGAGTACATTAGCCTGGTCATAAACATTCACTTCATATGCCTCCTTACCACATTTGCCTTCAGATTAATTATACGCAATCATGTGGTCCTTTGACACCCAAAGTTACCTAAGCCTTACCTCTGTATGTAATATTCCAGTATTCGTGACATAACCGCTGCGGCCTCAGCCCTGTTGGCCGTGTCATTGGGCCGGAACAAGCCTTCATTCCCTTCCATAACCCCTGTTACTTTGGTATCCCTGATAGCCTGTATGGCCCATGACTGAATATCTCTCCAATCCGTATAGTTGGATGGCTGACTGCTGTCAGGAAGGTCCAGAGCCTTATCCATGATTACTGCCATTTCAGCTCTGCTGATATTTTTATCCGGCCTGAAGGTCCCGTCAGGATAACCCTGAACAATACCGCGGTTAACAGCTGCGCCAATACTGCCTGCAGCCCATTCTGGAATGTCATCCCCGAAACCTGTTCCCGGAGCCTGCTGAGCCCAGCCCAGTGTCTTGGTCAGCAGGGTAACAAATTCAGCCCTGGAAACACCCTTTTCGGGGAGGTACCGCCCATCAGGGTAACCGTTAACAATCCTCATTGCAGACATCCTGATTATCAGGTCCTTGGCCCAACTGCCGCTGATATCGGAAATCTGCGGAATGGGCCGTACATCTGCCATGAGTCCCAGAATACCGAATTTATCAGTTTTCGCGGTAATTGTCCTGTTTGCACTGTCCGCCACTGCGGGCTGCCGGGTCCACACTGACTTGTCCCTGTCCCATAACATGACCTGAATCCTGTTTAAATCAGTATTTCCCCCCGCTTTTAACCTGACCTTCATCGCAGCCGGAAGATACCCGGTATCGTCACCGTTAGCTTCTCCGCTGATCCTGTAAAGGGGCATCACCGGATTGAAACCCGGGGTCGGGATATCTGTGCTCAATACCTCTTCGGCTGTTACATTATATATTGCAGAACCGGCCGGATTACTGAAGATAAGTTCCAGGCCGTCACCAAGTTTCAGTGAAGCAGCAGCGCCCGGGGTAACCGCCTTGGCCACAGAAACCGGCTGTCTTTCCACCTGTCCTGTTCCCGATGAATCAGGAACTCCAATCAGAGAAATTTCATCTATGAAAACAGTGCCTTTATCCCTGCTCCCGCCCTCAGTTTCTACCAGGTATATATCTGAAAGCCTGAGCGGCATTTTTAACCCGGCAGGAATATCAGCAGTCACGTGTTTCCATCCCTTCCAGTCAACACGGGTAAAATCAAGAAGTTTTTCAGTTCCCGCAGAGTCAGTGACCCGGGCCCTTAACCAGTGTCCATTGCCACCGTCTCCCTTTACCCAGACACCCATACCAAACGGCTGTCCGGGCAGCTCCAAACCGCCGTCAAAACTTCCGTAGGCTGCCCTGGTCTTGTCTGAAGAAGTAAAATCATATTCCAGCCTGGCAGCCCCGGCACCCCGGAAAACATCTGAATCCGCACCGGTCAGCCGGAAACTGCCCAGAACTCCTTCGGGATAACCACGAAAACTGATTTTCTTGGCGGCCTCAAAACCATAAAGCTGTTTTTCCACCCGACCCACACTTACTCTGACATTTGCTGTGGTGGAATCGACCTTTATCACCAGTTCGCCTGATGACATTTTGTCAACTGCGGTGAACTTTTCCCCGCTAATAGTCCCGACATCCCCCTTTACCTGAACCTCATATTCACCCGGCTGAAGTGCAAATGACTGGCCCTGCCTGGTGGTAATCTTAACACCCAGATTGACGCTCTCACCGGGAGCTACGGCAATCGCAGCCGGAGTAACCTCAACTTTGGAAATATCAGCACTCCCCAGTATCTGAACCGGGAACTCCTGGGTTATATTCATAAAAGAAGCCTTTACAATGGCTTTACCACTTTGGGCTGCCGTCAGTTCGTTATTATTAAAAGTCCCCAGACCGGGGGATATTGTCCACTGGATTTCCTCCGGAGCCACAGCATACGGGTTAATGTGCACATCATAACCCTTTGCGGTAAATGTCTTTTTGGTTCCCACCAAGATATAGGAAGGTCCGGTTACCCGCATTCCGCCAAAAGCTCCGGCAGGAGCTGTTGAAAATATTCCAATTGCTGTAGGCAAAGACCTTTCAGAACCATAGACAGGCTTATTGACCAGTGATGCCGCCTCATCACCCGGTATCCTGGCAGCCATTGTGGAAGACCCCCCGCCATCAAGGTTTATAGCTGTCCAGGCCCCTATGGAAATCATAAAATCGGCAAGTTCCTCCTGAGTCATGCCCCGGCTGGAATTTTCGGCATCGACAACAACCAGGTATAAAGTGCTGCCATCCTCAGAAGCGCCAATTGATGTTCGGGCCCTTTTGCCGGTAATGTTCTGGGAAAACCAATGCCTTTTCCCGTTCTGGACAAGAAGGGCCTGTCCCCCTACCGCAGCATAAAGGTTGTCCGGAAGAGCCTTATAAGCCACCTGGACCGAGTCTCCGGCTTTAAAATTTGCGGTCAGGAACTGTCCGGCTGTACCGTGTCCCGCCAGTACATATCCCCCAGGGGGAATCGGTGTTTTGGGCTGGTCAACCCGGATATCCTTAACCGTATTATTTTCCACAACCATTTCTACCACGCCGGTCAACCCGGAAATAGGCCCCCGGCTCTGATACGACCATTTGGGAGTATACATATTAAGCCTGTTGAGGTCACTGCTTTTCCCTTCCAGGGCCAGGTATGCAGGCTTATTTATACCAAATAACTCGTGCTGCACACCCGTGGGAGCAGTAATCGTCCCGTTGAAACCAAATATATCAAATACCGGAACCTTGTCATTGGTTATCCCAAACCCATACATATCATTTCTTTTGGCAGGGGATGTTATCATTTCCCCGCCCTGCACCGCAATGCCAATAGGGGCCTTTTCCGCCATCTGGAAGAAATCGCCGTTAATGGCGGCAACTGCGCCGGCTTCCCGTGCCAGGTTGGTTGTGCTCTTATTTGAAGTAATTACCCCCTGGCTCCCGGCAATGGTATCTACTTTCACGTACTCATTGGTCAGGTCAACTGTCATCACATAGACTCTCAGAGCGCCGTCAGTTGTCTGGATATTTAGCCTCTCAATCTTGACCCCTTCGGCAACAGGTTCACTTACGGATGTCCTGGATACCTCGGTGTAACCCCAGGCAAAGCCTGAAGGCAGCAGCACTGTCATTACCATTGCCAGAAAAGTTGTCCATGCTGTCATTCTTCTGAATAAACTCTTGCTTCTCAAACTAAATCCTCTCCCCCATAAAACTTATTTTGGACACAATCCAACATAATCTGATGTTATTTAGACTCTCAGGATGCTGTCCGGGTTCCCCCCTGCCGGGGTTTTTTTTTCTTCTTTCATTTTGGATAGGAGTTCATATCTGACTCTCAGGTCTCCCCTTCCCCTGCCCATTTTTATATCCGGTTTATTGGAGCCATGAAAGTCGCTTCCCCCTGTAACCAGCAGACCATTTGTTTTTGCAAGAGCACAGAAATAGGCGGTCTCTGTTGCAGAATGAGTGGTGTAATAGGCCTCTATGCCCTTAAGCCCGTTTCTACAGAGTCCCCTGACAAGTTCTTCAAACTCCTCCCTGCAGCCGACCTTTAGGTAATGCGGATGTGCCAGGACCGGGATTCCTCCGGCACTTGTAATCATTTCTATTCCCTGCCCCGGGCTTATTTTGTCCTTCTTCACATAAGCAGGCCTGCCGGCTCCCAGAAACCGGTCAAAGGCTTCCTCAAGACTGTTTACATATTTCTTCTGTTTCAAAACAGCAGCAAAATGAGGCCGGCCGACCACAGTTCCTCCTGCAGCCCGGGTTACCTCATCCATCGTAATGTCAAAACCAAGTTCCCGCAGTTTGGCGGCCATCCGGGGATTTCTCCGGTTTCTGCTTTCCCGCAGTTCGGCCAGATCCCTGGATAACCGGGTGCTCCCATAATCCACGTAATAACCGAGAATGTGCATCTCACCGGGATAATCGACACCTATTTCCACCCCCGGAACCACTTCTATTCCAGCCCTTTTTCCTGCCTCTAAGGCATTCGGCAGCCCCTCTACCGTATCATGGTCAGTAATAGCAACCGCCCTAAGCCCGCTCCGGGCAGCTTGGAAAACAGCTTGCTCAGGTGTCATTGTCCCATCTGAAGCCGTCGTATGTACATGCAAATCAATGAAATCGGTATCCATGTTAATCACCTTTTTTATTATAATTATTTCCTTCTTGCCAGTGATTTAAAAATCACGTTATCTCCCCCCAATAATTAATTGTATAGATGTTCCCGACAGATAACAATATCCAAATATAAAAAAAGAGTCCCACCCGTACTTCCCGGCTGCACTCTTTCCAAGAAAGCCGATACTCTGTTCTTACAAAATGTTGCGGTATAATCAACAAGCTGTGTCCTCCCGGCACAGCTTGTTTTGGTTATACCTCTCTCATTGTATTCTCCAACTGGTTCAGTACTTCCTGCGGGCTCATGCCTTTGGCAGAAATTACCGGTGACCCTGTCTTAATTGTAGTCATTCCCATCATGTTATCATCCATTCCGGAAATTACCACTGCATCACAGTTCTTCAGCTCAATTCCGGTCTGGGTATGGGGGTCTAGCTGGACAACCTCATAACCCTTTTGATCAAGCAGCTGTTTAACACTTCCCAGTGTATTCTCAATCGCCACACGCTTTTTAGCCATATAAACACCTCCCATAAGTTGATTGCTGCAAATGGAATCCAAATGTTATTGTGTTTTTCACAGGTTATTATTAGTAAGTTCGACAGGGTTTATACGGGGTTTAAAATAGCTGCCCCATTCTACTATTTAGTATTTTCTAAAATTTAAAAGCAGGCATAATACTTTCCCGGAGTGAGAAACTAACGCAAAGGAGGGAAGCAAATGCGGGAAGAACTGAAACGAAATGTAGATTACGCAGAAAAAAACGACCGGAAATGGGAAGCAAATACTTATGAAAACGAGAAGGGAAGCTGGAACGTTTATCCGGGGCTGTGTAAGGGATGCGGGCTTTGTATTGAGAAATGCCCGGTAAAGGTCATAGAATGGTCTAAAGAACTGGGATTTATGGGAACACCTGCCGTTAAACCCCGGATTGAAGGGTGTATTGTATGTGGTATCTGCCAGACGGTCTGTCCTGATGCTGCAATCCATATCGAAAAAAAGGGGAAAGGGGTTCCTCCGGCAGCAGTCCCGGTGAAATAGCACCATTATCATAGGATTATCCGGCAAAATTTTGCTGCAGTACTTTATTATAATGACTTCAGGCTATATAATTGTCCCAGAGGTGATAAAAATGAACAGTCCAATCAAATTTCTGGGACTGGCAGCAAGCCCCCGGCGTAACGGCAACAGCACTATTCTGCTAAAAGAGGCGCTGCGTGGCGCGGCTGATGCCGGGGCTGATACCGAACTGCTGCTCCTTAACAGTTACAGGTATTCCGGCTGTCTTGCCTGTGATGGGTGCTTTAAAAATGGAGAATGTGTCATAAATGATGATATGCAGGTGATATATAAAAAACTACTGGAAGCAGACCGTTTGGTGCTGGCTGCCCCCATCTTTTCAATGGGTATGTGTTCTCAGGCAAAAGCTATGATCGACAGGAGTCAGCGTTTCTGGGCCACCAAGTTTATCCTGAAAAAGGATGTTATTTCCGACAAAGCCATGCGCCCTCAAAGGAAAGGAATCTTTATATCGGTTGCCGGTTCAGGACATAAAAAAGTATTTGACGGAGCCATCCAGGTCGCCAAATACTTTTTCCTGATGCTTGAAGCTCAATTTACAGGAGAATATTGTTACCATGAGATTGATAGAAAAAGAGATATTCTGAATCACCCCGGTATACTCAAGGATGTTTACCAGGCAGGCCACAACCTGGCAGGTTCTACAGCTTCCCTTTCATGATGCTCATATGACGTGGTTCTTTGCCCACGGCTGCCCTGGCAGCTTCCTCTGTTACAATTATCATTTCAGAAGTTTTTTAGCAACCAACCTGAGCCCACCCAGAGAAAAAAGGTACTTCCACTGGATAGCCTCCTTAAGCAGCCCGGCTACTCTGCCCGTTGTCCGGTATTCCCTGCCAATCTTCCCCACCGCCACTTTTCGCCCGAGGGAAACGACCCTGCCCATCTCTCTTGGATTAAATTCCTTCAGCCCTTCTCCCCTGATATCTGCCAGCACATTCAGTGCAGCCAGACGCCCGCTCTGAATAGCAACCTGTGCTGTCGGTCCCATAACCTCACCTATTGCCTGATTGACTATAAAGGCGTTGTCTCCCACCATAAAAACATTGGGATAATCCACAGACTGGAGATAACTGTTTACTTTGGCCCTCCCCCTGGCGGCAGTGTTAAAGCCTGACTGGGTAATCAGCCTGTTTGCCCTGATCCCGCCGGTCCAGATAAAATTGCGCGTTTTGATTACCTCTCCACTGCTGAGCCTGACTTCATTTTCACTCACGCTCTCTATGGCTGTTCCGGTAATAATGCGGATTCCCTTGTTCCGGAGTATCTCGTAAGCATTATCAATCAACTTTCTGTCATACCCCTTAAGAATTGTTGCCGCAGCTTCTATATTAACAACTGAGACCATCTTTTCCTGGATATCATACTCTTTTGCCAGTTCAGGGACCCAGTCCGCCATTTCACCGGCCAGCTCTATCCCCGTAAACCCAGCGCCCCCAACCACTATGGTAAGCAGCTCCCGCCTCAGAGGGTTACTCTTAAATGAGGCGAAACTGTTTTCAATATGGGCCCTGATTAGTTTAGCGCTGTTAAGACTCCTCAGGGTGAGGCTGTGCACCTCAAGACCCGGAATATTAAAATACTCCGGCTCGCTTCCCAAGCCCACAATAAGGTAGTCATAATCAATTGTGCCATCCCCCAGGATCACCCGGTTATCTTTGGGCAGGATACGAAGGATTTCATCCTTAATCTGCTTAACCCTTGTCTCATCAAAAATCTCATTGAGGGAAATCCTCATATCCTTATTACCGGTGACCCCGGCAGCAGATTCATGGAGCTGGGCCATAAAGTGATGATAAGTATGTTTATTGACAAGCACCGGGTCTGTTTCACCCCTATGACTTTCCGCTTCCAGCGTAAGGGCGCTTCTGACCCCGGCATAACCGGCGCCCAGGATAACAACCCGTTTGGCCATAACACTTCCTCCTTATATAAAATCGTTACAACACCTTACCATATATCATTTCCAAAAAGGCCTAAAAAAAATTAACTCAGGCAGAGTATCAAGCTCCACCTGATGTGACGTACTCCTACCACCTACGCTAGCGCTAAGAGGTGGGGGCTTCTTGGGACG
>JAENYP010000001.1:0-486439 GCA_016841725.1 Thermincola carboxydiphila
CACCCTGTGGCCTGCCTTCCGGACGAGCACCCTGTGGCCTGCCTTCCGGACGAGCGCCCTGTGGTCTGCCTTCCGGACGAGCACCCTGTGGTCTGCCTTCCGGACGAGCGCCCTGCGGCCTGCCTTCCGGATGTGCACCTTGCGGCCTGCCCTCCGGACGAGATTCAGGAGCTTTCTTTTCCTGTCCCATCAGATTTCGGGCTTTAACCACTTCTCCATCTTCCAGTGTACTCATATGGTTCTTAACATCTATTCCTATACCGGTAAGTCTCCGTAATAATTCTTTACTTTCAATATGAAGGTCTTTTGCTAATTCATATACACGGACTTTACCCATCCTTTCACCCCCGTTTTATTGAATTTCTAACCGGGTTAGAAATCCTACTCTTCCCCTCCGAAGAGTTGATGCAATCTACTGGCAAAATTATCATCGGTAATAACCACCACTGACCTGGGAGACCTGCCCAAAGCTGTGCCAAGGAGCAGTTTCTCACCAGCCTCGATCCATTTAGTTTTATGAGAACTTGCCATGGTAGTAAAGTTTCGTTTTGTTTTTTCCGATGCATCCTTAGCCACAATCACTAGTCTGGCTTTATCTTTTTTAATCATTGCCTCAGCCGCAGTTTCTCCTGACTGAGCCTTGCCGGCCCGCTGGGCCAGCCCAAGAAGGTCATATCCTTTTGACACCGGAGTTCACCAACCGTTCTTTTAATGTTTCGACTACTTCCGGCGGTACTGCCTGACCAAAGGCCTTTTCCAGTCGTTTTCCCTTAACCGCCTTAAGCAGGCACTCTTCTGTGGGACATATATAAGCCCCCCGCCCGGAACGTTTGCCTCCGGTATCTATTTCAATAAGATTATCAGGGGTCCTAACAACCCTGATTAACTCCTTTTTGGGCCTCATTTCCTGGCAACCGAGACACATTCTCATGGGAATCTTCTTTTTCTTCACCATGCAACCTCCGATTTATCTAAAAGGTTTTATTTTTCGCTCTCGTCTTCAAGTTCGTCCAGGTATTCACTCAGTTCCTCCAGTGACAGTTTCTTACGCTTACCCCTGGGTTGCTGCGGCTGAGGTTTGGCCTTTTTCTTGGTTTTCTTCTTCTTTTTGTCGTCTTTATCCGGCGCTCCCTCAGGACTATCCCCTTCAGGTTCGATGCCATACTCTTCGGCATCATCCCCCATACCTTCGTTTTCAGTTTCCGGTTCGTTTCCAGGATCATATTCTTCAGATTCAGCATTATCCCTGTAATCATTCTCACCGGCGCCGGTGGCATCAAACTCTTCGCCGCTGCCTTCAGTACTGTCTTCCCAGTCATCACTTACTGTATCGTCATCGCAGCCGGCTTCATTTTCATTACTGTCCTGTGGACTGTCCTGCTCAGCATCATTGTCGGCAGCATATCCTTCATCATACCCTTCATCATACTCTTCATCATACTCTTCATCATATTCCTCAGAGTATTCCACATCTTCATCATCATACTCTTCTTCGTATTCCTCAGACTCATCCCAGTCCCCATCATCTCCGGCATCGGAATAATCACCCTCGACCCATTCCTCTTCCTCTATGTACTCAGCATCCTGCTCTTCAAAGTATTCTTCAGACTGCATAAGTTCTTCCATCTGAGTTTCATTTTTAATGTCAATTTTCCAGCCTGTCAGTTTTGCAGCCAGCCTGGCATTTTGACCCTCTTTACCTATTGCAAGGGAAAGCTGGTAATCCGGTACTACCACCCTGGCAATTTTATCTTCCTCAAAGATTCGCACATCAACCACTTTGGCCGGACTGAGCGAATTAGCAACATACTTGGAATGATCCTGATTCCATTTTACGATATCAATTTTCTCACCTTTGAGTTCGCTGACAATAGTCTGAACCCGCATCCCCTTAGGCCCGACACAGGCACCAACAGGGTCAACGTTTTCATCCCTTGAAAAAACCGCAATTTTTGAGCGGGCACCGGCTTCCCGGGCAACAGATTTCAGTTCAACAATACCATCATGTATTTCCGGGACCTCAAGCTCGAAGAGTCTTTTCAATAATCCCGGATGAGTTCTGGAAACCATAATCTGTGGCCCTTTTGTTGTCTTCTTGACTTCAACAATATAGGTTTTGATCCGATCGCCATACCGGTATTCTTCTCCGGGTATCTGTTCAGACGGGCCAAGTGTGGCTTCCGTTTTTCCAAGGTCTATATAGACATTCTTCTGGTCCTGACGCTGTACAATACCGGTAACAATATCCCCTTCCCGGCTGGAGAATTCCTCAAAAATAATTCCCCTTTCAGCTTCCCGAATCCTCTGAACAACTACCTGTTTGGCAGTCTGTGCCGCTATTCGGCCGAAGTCTCTTGGAGTGACCTCAACTTCCACTATATCATCCAGTTCATACCTGGGATCTTTTTGTCTTGCCTCCCCTATGGATATTTCGGTTCTATCATCTTCAACTTCCTCTACAACCGTTTTCCTGGCATATACCTTGATTGCCCCGGTCTCCCGGTTAATATCCACTGAGACATTCTGCAGGGAACCGAAGTTCCTCTTATATGCAGAAATTAATGCTGCTTCCAGCGCCTCCAGAAGGACATCCATACTGATACCCTTTTCTTTTTCCAGTTCCGCTAAGGCCTCCATAAACTCAGTATTCATTTTTTTTAAACAAACCCCCTCAATTTTCAATTGTCAGCAGCCTGCCACCGTTGCCGCAAGTAATATCCACCAATAGACTACATGTTAAAAGCCGGCCTCAAGCCTAACCTTAGCCACTGATTCCCTGGGCAGTGTTACCTGCCTGTTGTCAATACTTATCAGAATATTGCCGCCCTCAAGACCTTCCAACAGGCCTACGAACTCCTTCTGACCGTCAACAGGCGCAAAAGTCGTGGCACATACCATGTGTCCCCTGAACCTCACAAAGTCTGCCGGTTTCTTTAACGGCCTCTCAATACCGGGAGATGATACCTCAAGGACGTAGGATTGGGTAATAGGATCCTTTTTGTCAAGAAGTTCCCCCAGGCGTTCTGAAATAGCCTTGCAGTCATCATGGGTTATGCCTTCGGGTTTATCTATATAAATCCTGAGAAACCAGGTAGCTCCTTCCTTTACATACTCAACATCCACAAGTTCAAGACCAATGGAATCGATAACCGGTCCGGATAATTCCGAAACAATATCTTCAATTCTCTGTTTACTCATAGGTCTTCACTCCTCTACAGGAAGTTATCCATATTTCGACCATTTGATATTACGTATTGTACCAACTAAATATTAGGGTTATACTCTTCAATCTTCCAGAGTAATATGAAAGAGTGGGTTGCCCCACTCCCTCAGAATATCTTTGGGTTAATACATTGCCTAAATCAGACATGAATAGTATATCATACCTAAAAATTATTGGCAAGTAAAGAAAGAATCTGGCGATTATTCAGCCCTCAAAAAAATATCGTTTCCCAAAAGCATGGGGAGGCCAAGAAGGTCAAAAACCTCATATACTTCATCTGTAACATTGATTACTTTGACATCCATATCATCATACTTCAGGCTTTTAATTACGTTTAACAGACCGCCAACACCGGTTGAATCAACGAAGCTAAGCTCAGCCAAATTAAATACCATGCCAGACACCCCGTCACGGACTTCTTCCACAGCCATCTTAAATTGATCAACTGTGGCAATATCCATTTCCCCGACCAGGTCAATGACGGTTTGGCCGCTTTCCTTTGATGTTTTTACTTCTAACATATTTCAACCCCCCAAAATGTTTTTGCATTAATCATCCAACCTGTACCCTGGCAAATCCTTCACCCTCAGAATTCTGGCATTCTTGATACCCCTTTTCATCATCTGCAGAGCAGTTCATTTCCATTACCAGGGTGGTGCCTTTGCTTGTTGACATGATTAAATGGTCTAGAAAATCAAGCATTATATTAAACCCATAGCCGAGGGATATCTTTGTTGAAAAGCCTTTCATCAGGGTCAGCTGCGGAAGCCTGGAAACATCTATACCGGGCCCTTCATCACTGATAACCGTTCTAATATTGTTGTTTCCAATATATATCCTTACTTCTCCCTCTCCTACGTGTTTGATTACATTAGTGGCAGCCTCTGATACACAAAGGACCATCCTGTCCTTACGCTGCTTGGACATTGATAAACCCTCCAGCGCCTTCCTGACCAAATGACGTACTTTGGATACATCATGAGGCCGCGATATTTCCATCCCACTGTGAAAGGCTCTCTCATCCAGGTATTGCCCAATCTCATTATGCCTGGCCAGCAAAAGCTTGCCCTGAGTAACTGCCCGGATAACATCCCTGTATATTTGGGTCTCACGTTCTTCACAAAGCCTTTCTGCTTTTAAAACTTCAGTCAAGTCAAAAACAGTAACCAGACAGGTGCTGTTGTTGATACTAATGAAGTATATATCAAATACCCTGGCAGTTTCAGCATCCACTATAATTTCTTTATGACCCGTTTCTATTTCGGAGTCACTCGAAAAACAATCATTAAGATATTTGAATATTTGGTCCGGTACTGCCTCTTTACCGATACTCCTGATTTCATTGTTTTCCCAGATACAGACATAACTCATCCGGAGTGTACCCAGGACCCACGATTTATCCAGGTAGCACCTTATCTTTTCGATATTGTCTGCCACAGTTTTCACGCAACCACCTTCATTAATTATTTCTATGAAATGCAAAATATTCCCTTCTATATATCGGAAATATCAATTCAGATGTTTAGCATTTATTGTTTAATCTTAATGACAATCATGGTGACATCATCACTCTGAGGTTCTTCCCCCAGGAAATCCACAAAGCTGCACGAAATTATCTCCTGAATGCTGGCAGGATCATAAATGTGGTTTTTTATTAACAGGTTTATTATCCTCTCCAGGCCGAACTGCTCTTTTTGTTTGTTTTTTCCTTCTTTGATCCCGTCTGTATAAAACAGTACAATGTCTCCCGGATTCAGCACAGTTCTGCCTTCTCTGTACACAGCATCCAACCGGCCTCCGATAAAGAAATCCCTTACCGGCAGAACTTCACATTCTTTTGTGGCTGCCCGGTATAGCAGAGGAGGGTTATGACCGGCGTTTGCATAGATAAGTTCTCTGTTCTCGGGGTTATATGTACAGTAAAAGAAAGTTAAAAACTGCTGTGCAAACTCCAACTGGGGAAAAAGACTGCGGTTTAACCTGTTTAAAATTTGGGCGGGAGAGTCAATATCAAAAGCATAATTCCTGACAAAGGCATAAGTCATGGCCACAAGGAGCGCCGCCGGGACGCCCTTACCCATAACATCACCTATGGTTATGGCCAGCCTATTGTTTTTATTGATAAGGAGGTCACAATAGTCACCTCCCACCTCGTTTGCCGATACGGCGGTAGCAGCAAGGGTTGCCCCCTTAACCTGAGGCAGCCTGATGGGAAACAGGCTGGCCTGGATGGTATTAGCCAGCTGCAGTTCCCTATGAGACCTTTCAATAACCCTGCGCATTAATGCAAGTTCCTCCAAAAGCTGTTCTCTCGTTTTTTTATCATCATCCATTTTATTGCCTCCAAACCAGGGTGCTGCCTGAAGGTAAAAAAACCCAACTCTTTTTAGAACAGCGCCATTTGGTCAGTTTCCGGCAGTTCTTGAAGACAGCCATGATTATGCATTATTTCTATTACCGTCTTACTGAGCTTGGACCTGACCCTCAGATCCTCCACAGATGTAAAGGATTTGTCACTGCGCGCTTTGACAATATTCCGGGCTGCAGTTTCACCCAAACCCTGCAGGGCAGCAAAAGGCGGCAGGATTCCTTCATCCGTAATCAGAAACCTGGCAGCCTGGGACTCCCCTAGACTGACCCGCAGCATCTTAATGCCGCGTTCGTACATCTCCAGGGCAACTTCAAGTATTGTCAGCATGTTCTTTTCCTTGGTACTGGCATCATTACCCTTGCTTTCTATCTCGTGAATTTTCTGTCTGATCACAAAAGACCCCTGAACCACGATATCTGCGTCAAATTCATCTGCCCTGACAGTGAAATAAGTTGCATAAAAGGCTTCCGGATAGTGGACCTTAAAGTATGCAATCCGGTAGGCCATCATCACATAGGCAACAGCATGGGCTTTGGGGAACATGTACTTGATTTTTTTACAGGACTCGATATACCACTCGGGGACATCAAATTCCCGCATGTACTGTTCGTCTTCAGGCTTAACACCCTTGCCTTTCCGGACCGCTTCCATTATCTTAAAGGCCCTTCTGGGTTCCAGACCCCGGTGAATAAGGTATATCATGATATCATCCCGGGCGGAAATGGCCTCAGATAATTTGCAGATACCTTCTCTGATCAAGTCCTGGGCATTGTTAAGCCATACATCTGTCCCGTGAGAAAAACCGGAAATCCTGACCAGTTCGGAAAATGTTTTGGGCTCGGTATCCTCCAGCATCTGCCTGACAAACTTGGTGCCAAACTCAGGGATGGCAAAACTCCCTACATTTGATCCTATCTGCTCAGGGGTAACCCCCAGGACTGCCACATCGGAGAATATCTTCATGGTTTCAGGCTCATCCAGGGGAACAGTTTTGGCATCTATCCCGGTAAGGTCTTCCAGCATCTTGATTACTGTGGGATCGTCATGACCCAGGATATCCAGCTTAACTATCCTTCCGGAAATAGAATGATAATCAAAGTGTGTTGTCAGCACACCCGATTTTTTATCATCTGCCGGGTATTGCAGGGGGGTAAAATCGTGAATATTCATATCCCCGGGAATAACCATGATACCTCCGGGATGCTGCCCTGTAGTTCTCTTGACCCCGCTGCACCCGATCACCAGGCGGTCCGTCTCAGCTTTTCTCTTGGTCATTCCCCGTTCTTCAAGGTACTTCCGAATAAATCCGTAGGCGGTCTTTTCCGCAATGGTGCCTATGGTACCGGCACGGAAGGCATGTCCCTCACCGAAGAGTTCTTCAGTATATTTAAAGGCAACCGGCTGGTATTCACCCGAAAAGTTGAGATCTATATCAGGCACCTTATCTCCCTCAAAACCGAGGAACACCTCAAAGGGTATGTCGAATCCGTCTTTTTTATATTTTGTCCCACAGCCGGGACAATTCTTGTCCGGAAGGTCGGCCCCACTGCCATAGGAACCGTCGGTGATAAACTCACTGTTCCTGCAGACCGGGCAGATATAGTGGGGTGGGAGGGGATTGACCTCGGTAATTCCGGTCATGGTTGCCACAAAAGATGACCCTACAGAACCCCGGGAACCTACCAGATAGCCGTCTGTATTGGATTTTTTGACCAGCTTATGGGCAATCAGGTACAATACTGCAAAACCGTTATTTATAATAGAATTAAGTTCTTTCTCCACCCGCTTCTGCACTATATCAGGAAGGGGTTCCCCATAAACTGACTTCACCCTGTCCCAGGTCATTCCTTTTATCTGTTCTTCTGCGCCATCAATCTTGGGCGGGAAAAAGTCATCAGGCATCGGTTTTATTTCTTCAATCAGGTCTGCTATCTTCCGGGGATTTGTAATCACAACTTCCCTGGCTGTCTCTGCATCCAGATAAGAAAACTCCTCCATCATCTCATCAGTAGTCCTGAAGTATAACGGAGCCTGGTTATCGGCATCTTCAAATCCCTGGCCGGCCATCAGTACCCTCCGGTACAGGCTGTCGGCAGGGTCAAGAAAATGGACATCACAGGTGGCCACAACCGGCCTGTCAATCCTGGACCCAATTTCTATAATCTTCCTGTTCATGTCCTGCAGGAATTCATTCCCACTGACACGTCCCTGGCGAATCAAAAATTCATTGTTTCCAGTTGGCTGTATCTCAAGAAAATCATAAAAAGAAGCTATTCGTTCAAGTTTTGCCCTGTCAGCCCCATCGAGGTAAGAACTGATGAGTTCCCCAGCCTCACAGGCGGAACCGATTAGAAGCCCTTCCCTTCTCTTCATAAGTTCACTGCGCGGCATCCGCGGATGCCTGTAATAGTGCTTTGTATGGGAAAGAGTTACAAGTTCATAAAGGTTGCGCAGTCCGGTTTCATTTTTGACCAGGATCAGGATATGGTTTGTCCGCAGTTTATCCAGGTTAATATGTTTGACCAGCCTGTTTACTTCATCCAGCCGGTTGATATCCCGGGGTTTTAACTGTTCCCTCAGCCTGAGGAAAATAGCTGCTGTGGCTTCAGCATCATCAACTGCCCGGTGGTGGTTTTCAAGAGGTACACCGAATTCGGCAGCCAGGTTTTTTAATTTATGTTTCTTCAGTTTCGGAACCAGCGCCCTGGCAAGACCCAGGGTATCCAGAACAGGGTTGGTCAGGGTGCCGCCGTTCAGATGTGCCAGGCTGACCGACAAAAACCCGGTATCAAACCCGGCATTATGGGCCACTAAGACGGCATCCCCGACAAACTCCATAAACTCGGGTAAAACTGCATCTATTCCGGCAGCATCGGCAACCATTTCCGGCAGGATCCCCGTAAGGCGCTGAATCTCAACAGGGATTCCTTTCCGGGGCCTGACAAACCTGGCAAACCGGTCGGTAATCCGGCCATTTTTGAGCTTAACCGCCCCTATTTCAATAATCTCATTCACATTTGGAGAAAAACCCGTTGTCTCCAGGTCAAAAACCACAAATTCCTTTTCCTGCAGGTTTCCCGGTTGAGGCCTGACCACTATCGGTTCACCGTCATCCACCAGGTAGCCCTCAATACCGTAGATTATCTTAATACCATGCTTTTTCCCGGCCTCATAAGCATCGGGATAGGCCTGAACAACTCCATGGTCAGTTATGGCCACAGCCGGATGTCCCCATGCCGCTGCCGTGGCCACAGCTTCACCGATACCGGTAAAGCCGTCCATAGCGCTCATTTTGGTATGCAGATGAAGTTCGACCCTCTTTTCCGGCGCCTGGTCAGACCGGGGTTCTTGTTGGGTGAGGTTGATATCCCATGCCATAATGGTAAGCTCCTGGGAAAATTTATCTTGCTGAAGCGGGCCCCTTACTTTGACCCAAGCTCCCTTCCCCAGAGCTCCGGAAACCCTGCCGGCATCCTTTTCATCTTCAAAAAACTTTACCGTAATGCTATCAGTAAGGTCGGTAACATCAAAACTGACCAGAGTCCGGCCGCTCTTCAACAGGCGGATATCCAGACTGGTTATCTTCCCCCTGACAACAATGCTTTTTTCTTCCTCGGTTATCAGTTCCATGGGTACAGGGTCATCCTTGATAACCCTTCCCACCAAAGCACCCGCTTCGGGTTCGCCGGACCTTTTTCTGCGAAAACCGGTCCCGGCAGGTTTCTGCCTGCCGGGTCCCTCCTTTGGTGGAAGTACAGAGTTCCCCGTGTTTTGCGAAATAAGTTCCTTAACATATTCGGCCTCCTTGCGGGAAACCCACTCCTCCTGTTCACACCGGTCTTCCTCCAAAACATGGACACTCACCCTGACCTCAAAGCCAAATTCATCTTTGAGCAGTTCTGAGATCAAACCGGGGACCCTGCGCTGGTCGAGTAATTCTGCCCCGACCTGACTCTTAACAAACAATTGGAGTGTCTGCTCGTGATACTTTTTGGAAACCTGTGCCAGCACCCCTGACAATACCGGGTGTTTGCAGACCAGGTAATATACAATGTCATCCCAGTAAGCCTTTAGCAGATCTCCCGGGGTTAACTCCGGGATGCAGTACCTCAGCGAAAAACCGATACCCTTAACTTCCGGTATTTCCTTGATTATTTCTCCGGCCAGAATCTCCAGGTGGCTTTTTTTAACCAGCCTGTCCAGAAGCAGATGAATCTGCCATGCCCTGGCGGACTTTTTTATTTCCACCCTGAGGACCTGGGCCTTATTCATGGCCTGCTTCAAGTCTTCAGGTATGATTAAGTGTTCTATGTAACTGCAAAAATGTAGAACGGCCGGAAGCCGTTCTTTATTTGGTTCAGGTGATACTGCCAACAATTTCCCCTCCTGAATCCGGTCCTGTTATTCACCCTGCTCCACCTGATATACACCCGGTATATCACCAAGTTCATACATTATTTCATTAAGGTCGGTTTTAGGTGGCAGCTTGGTATCAATTTCAAACAATACTTTCTTGTCATCACTCAGCTGTTTCATCTGTAAATTAAGAATAAGGATACCGCGTTCACCGAGATATGAACCAACCCGTCCCAACTGCCCCGGCCTGTTCTCCGCAGTAACCATAAACACCACAACATGTGCCAGTCCGGCAATAAGTTTCTCAACTTTGCCAAGATAAATGAGGGTCAAAAAAACAACCCCTGTTGTTACCAGTGCAGGAAAATAGAACCCGGCTCCAAGAGCAAGGCCAACCCCGGCAACAACCCACAGGCTGGCAGCAGTAGTCAGGCCCTTAACAGTAGCCCCTTCACGCATAATCGTACCTGCTCCTAGAAAACCGATACCACTGACGACCTGTGCCGCAATTCTCCCCGGGTCGATATTGGTTGCACCCTGGTACAATTGATATAAATCCTGGGATACCAGCATAATCAGGGCAGACCCAACACAAACCAGGATGTGTGTCCTAAAACCTGCCGATTTGTTCAGGCTTTCACGCTCAAGACCGATTAATCCTCCCAATATGCCTGCCATTATAATTCGGATGATAACCTGTATTTCATCGGTACCCGGCAACAGCTTTCCCCCCTCGGCTCCTGTTTAACCCCGCCTGACACACCTGGCAATATCCCAGTACATTCTAAGCCTGGCCATAAATCCCCGGACAACTCCCATTTTTTCTTCTTTCATAACATGTGTCATATCTCTTAATTCGACTTCAACTACGGAAATTCCTGCCGTTTTGGCAAATCTCGTCAATGCTACTTCTACCCCATACCTGGTCAGTTCCAGGTTGGATATCTGCCGGAACAGTTGGCTTTTTACAGCACGCTGTCCTGACAAATATGGCGCGATAAACTGGGCCAGGTCTGTAGCCAGCCGGCCGTGATCAAATATTCCCACTGTCATTTCAGCCCGTCCCTCAAGGACAGGCAGCAGCAGGTCAACTACATGCAGAGGCTGAAGTCCGATCAGGTCGGCATCCAGAAACAAGACCACATCAGCATCTGTGTTGTTGATCCCTACCATCATGGCGCCACCCTTGCCAAGGTTCTGTTCCAGGGTAACTACTTTAGCACCCAGCGCCCTGGCAATTTCTGCAGTATTATCTGTGGAACCGTCACTGACAACTATAGTTTCAGCAATAAAGGGCACCTGTTTCACGGCCTCAATAACTTTTCCTATTGTCTGCTCCTCATTGTATGCCGGAATTATAACTGCTGATTTCATAACAGCTCCTCCCCCCGGTAGTGCACTGATTAATAATTATTCGTATGCTTGATAGATATGCCTGCATATTGCCCCAGACCGTTTTCCTAAGACATAGGCATTGATTCCGCAAGCTCGTCGGAGACAATCTTCCGGATAACTGAAACTGCATTGGTGACAGGAACAGTGCGGACATCTCCCGTTCTGCGGTGTTTAATCTCAACTGTGCCCTCATCAACTGCCTTTGTCCCCACTATAACCCTTAATGGGAAACCGATCAGATCGGCATCCTTGAACTTGACACCTGGCCGCTCATTCCTGTCATCAATAATTGCTTCCACCCCACTGTCATTAAGGGAGTAATAGATTTGCTGCGCCAGTTCAAGCTGCTTTTCGTCTTTAGAACTGACAGGCACCACCACAGCATGAAAAGGTGCAATAGGCATAGGCCATATAATTCCGTCCTGATCATGGTTTTGTTCTATGGAGGCTGCCACCGTGCGGCTTACCCCTACGCCATAGCAACCCATGACCATCAGTTTTTCCCTGCCGTTTTCATCAAGATACTTTGCTCCCAAGGCTTCACTGTATTTGGTCCCCAGTTTAAAGACCTGGCCAACCTCGATACCCCTGGCTTCCAGAAGTATGCCCTCACACCTGGGGCACTTTTCTCCTGCCCTGACCATCCTGATGTCGGCAGTCTGCTCAGGTTCAAAATCCCTGCCCGGGTTAACATTTATCATGTGTGTATCAGTCTTGTTAGCTCCGGTGATGATATTTCTCATCTGCATAACCTCATTGTCGGCAATGACACGTATACCCTTTAAGCCTGCAGGACCGGCAAACCCCGTGGCAGCGCCGGTAATTTCCTGTACTGTGCGTTCATCCGCCATTTCCAGCTGCAGGGACCCCAACAGGTTCTGGAGTTTGATTTCATTAATTTCCCGGTCCCCCCGAACCATGGCCGCAATCGTTTCTGCCTCGGTCCGGTATATAAGTGTCTTCACCAGTTTTTCCGGGCCGGTATTCAGGAATCCGGTTACTTCATCAATGGTCCTGGCTCCAGGTGTGCTTATCTCCTGCATTTCCTTCATTTCTTCAGCTGTGTTCCCGGAGTCCGGGACTGCCTCGGCCTTTTCCACATTGGCCGCATAATTACAGGTGTCACAATACACAATTGCCGCTTCCCCGGAATCAGCGACAACCATAAATTCATGGGTACCCCCGCTGCCGCCGATAGCCCCTGGGTCTGCCTCCACCGGTCTGAACTGCAGGCCGCAGCGGGTAAAAATCCTTGAATAAGCATCATACATTTTTTGGTAGCTTATATTAAGGCCTTCATTATCCCTGTCAAATGAATAGAGGTCCTTCATGATAAATTCCCTGCCGCGCATCAGACCAAATCGCGGCCGCCGTTCATCCCGGTACTTGTTCTGAATTTGATAGAGCAGCAGTGGCAGCTGTTTATAGCTTCTGACATCCCCCTTCACCAGGTCAGTGATAATTTCCTCATGAGTCGGACCCAGAGCAAAATCCCTGCCGTGACGGTCTTTCAGCCTAAACAATTCGTCACCGTAAACATGCCACCTGCCTGATTGCATCCAGAGTTCGGCCGGCTGTATTATGGGCAGCATCAATTCCTGCCCACCCTTTTTATCCATTTCTTCCCTGACAATCTGAATTACCTTTTTAATGACACGGTATCCCAAAGGAAGAAATGTATATACTCCGGAAGCGGCTTTTCTAATCATGCCTGCCCTTAACATTAGAATATGGCTGATTACCTCCGCCTCAGCAGGTACTTCCCTGAGGGTTGGAGCAAAAATCTCAGATATCTTCATAAAACAAACCTCCCTCTGTATTATTCCATTTTTTGGATGCATTTTATTCCAAAAAAAATAATTCGTTTCTCAGTACTTATTCCAAGGACATTTTACCGATTTCTTTTAACAACTCCTCAACCAAATGTTCTTCGGGAATTTTCCTGATTACCTGTCCTTTCTTAAACAACAGTCCCACACCCCGGCCTCCGGCAATCCCTATATCCGCATCCCTGGCTTCCCCGGGACCGTTAACTACACATCCCATGATTGCTACCTTCAAAGGCTTTGTAAGGTACTGTATCTTTTGCTCAACCTCCTGGGCAATCCCAATCAAATTGATTTCTGTCCGGCCACAGGTGGGGCAGGATACGATAACAGGCCCCCTTTGCCGCAGTTCAAGGGATTTCAGTATCTCAAACCCCACCCTTACTTCTTCCACAGGGTCACCTGTCAGGGAAACTCTTAGAGTATCCCCAATCCCCTGGCTGAGCAAGCTGCCAATCCCCACAGCAGACCTTATTGTACCGGCCCAGGGAGTTCCTGCTTCAGTTACTCCAATATGTAACGGGTAGTCCACTTCTTTTGTTATTCTTTGGTATGCTTCAACCATTAAGGGAATATCAAAAGCCTTTAGAGAAATTTTGATGTCGAAAAAGTTGTTTTCCTCTAAAAGCCTCACATGCTGCAGAGCGCTTTCAACAAGCCCGGCAGGTGTTATCTTACCGTATTTCTCCAGGAGGGACTTGTCCAATGAACCAGCATTAACCCCAATCCTGATAGGAATCCGGCGTTCCCTGGCTGCACTGACAACTTCCCTGACAGGATTAGGGCCGCCAATATTCCCGGGATTCAGCCTCAGCCCGCTGACTCCATTGGCAATTGATTTTAAGGCCAGCTTGTGGTCAAAATGAATATCTGCTATCACCGGCACTGGACTCAACCGGGTTATTTCCTTTAATGTATCGGCAGCAGCACCATCCGGTACTGCCACCCTGACCAGCTCACAGCCGGCTTCCGCCAGCCTTGAAATTTGATTAACTGTCGCCCCGATATCTCTGGTGTCCGTATTGGTCATCGACTGGACCACAACAGGGGCATTGCCTCCTACAGGCACATTGCCGATCATTATTTTTCTGGTTGACCTTCTCTGCAAGCTTCTGCCTCCTAACTGAACATCTGGACTATGTCCTGATAAGTAATAACAACCATTATAAAGAGCAGGAACATTAATCCCACCATATGGATGAAGTTCTCTTTGGCTTGGTCAACCGGAGTCCCCCTGATTCCTTCCCAGCCCAGGAATACCAGTCTGCTGCCATCCAGGGCAGGTATTGGGAGAAGGTTAAATAATCCTATCTGCAGGCTCAGGAATCCAGCAATATTTACTAAGAAAATAAATCCCATCTCGGCTGCCTTGCCCAGTTCATATGTGATTCTGACCGGTCCGCTCAACTCAACAGGCATTTCCTTGGAAATCATTTTGCCAATAAACACAAATGTTAAACTAAGCATCTCATATGTCTTCACAGAACCCTGCTTTAGTGACTCAAAAACCCCCGGTTTTCTGGTCTGTGGTGTAATTCCTATCAAGCCCCACTGGGTCTCCGGGTCTTTTTCCGGTTTGACCTCAAATACCCTTGTCTCCTGATCCCTTTGAACTTCAATCTGCAATTCCTTTTCCGGACTGGCATGGATAATCTGCAGGATATCTTCCCATGTATTCACCCTCTGAGTATCAATTCTGGTAATAGTATCTCCCGGTTTTATACCTACCTCTGCGGCCGGTCTGTCAGGAATAACCTGGTTTATCTTATTTACCGGAACCCCGGAAACCCAGATAATTACTGCAAAGAGCACTACAGCCAGGGCAAAATTCATCACAGGCCCGGCCGCGATTATGGCCATTCTCTGAAGAACGGTCTTGTTGGCAAAACTTCTCTCAGGGGCCACCGCAACAGCAGCATAGTCAGCTGGGTTATTTTCCTTGATATCTTTGGTATCCTTGGTTTCCCCTGACTCCCGCCGGTCCTCTTCAGGGTCCATTCCGGCCATGCGCACAAAGCCACCCAACGGGAAAACCCTGAGGTTATAAGCTGTTTCACCTCTGCGAAACCCAACCAGCCTTGGTCCGAAACCGATACTGAATTCATACACCAGAACCCCGACAAGTTTGGCCACCGCAAAATGGCCCATTTCATGCACCAGCACGAGCACTCCAAAAACCAAAATCGCATAAGCAATATATATTAACCAGTCTGGCATTTTTTTCACCCTCTAATCGTATTTTTTTTTTCATATTACCATGTATTTATTCTTATATTATCGTTTTACCGACTGCAGACTCAGCTTCTTCGCGGGCCCACATGTCACTCCCGAGAATGTCATCCAGTCCGGGACTCTGTACAGGAGTATGATTGGCCATCACCTTTTCAATCAATAACGGGATATCCAAAAATTCGATTTGCCCATTTAAAAACATTTCTACTGCCTTTTCATTGGCAGCATTCAACACTGCAGGCATTGTCCCCCCCTGCCTCCCGGCCTCATATGCCAAGCCCAGACAAGTAAATATCTCGGGACGCGGCGCTGCAAAAGACAAGTGCCCAGAGGCCGCCAGGTTAAGCCTGGGAAAATCATTTCCCAGCCTTTCGGGATATGTGAGTGCATATTGTATCGGCAGCTTCATATCAGGCAAACCCATTTGGGCCAGTACCGATCCATCTGTGAACTCCACCATGGAATGGACAATGCTCTGGGGATGTATGAGCACATCTATTTCCTGCAGTTCCACATCAAAAAGCCACCGGGCCTCGATTACCTCAAGCCCCTTATTCATCATTGTTGCCGAATCAACAGTTATCTTGCGTCCCATGGACCAGTTTGGATGCTTCAGGGCATCAGCAACGGTAACACTCTGCAGCTGGCTGTGAGACCAGTCTCTAAACGGCCCGCCTGAGGCAGTAAGTATAATCCTGCTAACCCGGGAACGTTCCTCGCCATTGAGACACTGAAAAATTGCCGAGTGTTCACTGTCTACAGGTAATATACTGACACCTTTTTCATGTGCCAGTTTCATTACAATTTCCCCTGCGGCAACCAGAGTCTCCTTATTGGCCAGGGCAATATCCTTCCCGGCATTGATTGCCTCTAAAGTCGGCAGCAGCCCCAGTGTGCCCGTAATTGATGTCACCACGACATCCACCTCTGCCATTCGGGCAATCTCCGCCATCCCCTGAACACCTGAAACAATTTCAACATCAGGCGGTATTAAGCTTTTAAGACGCGGAATATCATCCTCTGTCCCTACACTCACGATTTTAGGGCAATACTTGTTAACCTGTGTGGCCAGCTTTTGCAGATTGCTGCCTGCAGCAAGCCCTGTCACCTGAAAAATATCGGGAAACATGTCTAATACTTCAAGAGTCTGGGTCCCTATGGATCCGGTGCTGCCAAGTACAACGATGTTTTTCATTATATCTTCTCCTATATGATACTATACTATAATGTCAATTTAAACCCAAAATGATTCCGGGTTCCGCGAACCACCCCGCCACTCAACTTTTCCACCGCAGCAAACCGGCAGAACCACAGGCCTTCAGAGCAATCACAAACAGAGGACCGGCGATTACCCCAATGGCCCCCATAAGCTGAAGACCTACATACATGCTGACAAGGGTCGCCAGTGGGTGCAGGCCAATAGAATTGGAAACAATTTTGGTCTCCAGCACCTGCCTGACAATGATGACAATGGCATAAAGGACAGTTAACTTGATGGCAAAAACAGTGTCCCCGGTAATAAACTCCCATATAATCCAGGGCAGATATATAGCGCTCGGCCCCAGGACCGGAATAATATCGGCAACTCCAATAACAAGCGCCATAATCAGGGCATATGGAGCGCCAATCAGGTGCAGGCCGATAAGTGTCTGCAGAAAAGTGAGCGTAACAAGTACCAGGATTGCCCTGATGTAGCTGATTACGGCATAAAAAATATCCCTAACCACTTCAAGGACCTTACGGCCATATGGCTCCGGTATCACCTTCAGCCAGAAATCAATCAAAATACCTTTGTCTTTGGCCATAAAATATGTGGCAATACCACTTATAATTATCAGCAGAATAAACGTAGGGACCGATGAAATCAGGTTCAGCAGGGCATTGAGTAATGTACCCGTTACTTTTTCGGCCCTGCCCAGTATAGAATCCAGGCTGTAATCAGCGCCGGTTACTTTCTCATTTATGAATTCCGTAACATCACCCGGTAAGGCCAGGTAATAGGCTTCGGCCTTACTCTGGAGAGATAAAATCACTGATTTAATATTATGAATATAATCAGGTAAAAATGCCGTTAAATGAACAAGTTCTACAATTAACCTGGTGATGACGGCAGTAACCACCAGACCGGTGCCGCCAAATACCACCAGCATTGCTGTGCTAACAGCGGCTGTTCTGGGGAACCGCAGCCTATTCTGAAAGAAATCTACCAAAGGGTCCATGAAAAACGTAAGGAACAGCGCTAAAATAAATGGCGCCAGTATGGGGGCGACGAAGCGTCCCAAGAGGTATGCCACTGCTGTTCCCAACAATATAATAACCAGAGTTTTTGCAAAGTCCTTCAAGGTAAGGCCACCTTTATTAAAAAATAAAGATTTTCAGATAAAAATAAACAACAGGCGCTGTTATCAGCATACTGTCAAACCTGTCAAGAACGCCGCCGTGACCGGGAATTATTCTCCCGGAATCCTTTTGCCCGGCCAATCGTTTTAGAGCTGATTCCACCATGTCTCCCACCTGACCCAGGACCCCAACAAGGAGTCCGATAAGGATATAGTGTATGACTGTAAAATGCGCAGAGACTGCCCAGACAGCGGCAGCTACCGCCACACTCCCTGCAATACCGCCAATTGATCCTTCAACTGTCTTGTTAGGACTCAAACCCGGGGCCAGCTTTGTTTTGCCCACAGCGCTGCCGGTAAAATATGCAAAAGTATCGGTACTCCAGGTTGTCAGCATCATCAGAAGCACTAAATGGAAGCCGCCCGGAAGCTCTCTGAGTGCAATTATATGTGTTAAAAGCCAACCGGCATATAAAGAAACAAATACCGTTACAGCCAGTTCAGTCGTATTAAAGCGGGGATATAACCAAACAAGGCGAATAAATCCGGCCACCATCAGCAGCAGCAGGCTGATACCCAGCAAATCATCACTCATAAAATTGGCATTAATTACAAATATAAATCCTCCCAAAAAAGCGCCTGGCATCCAGACACTTATTCCGGTCTTTTTCAGAAGACAGCCTGTTTCATGGATGCCCAGCAATGCAAGAAATAAAACAGCCAATGACAAAGGCACACCGCCATACCATACAAGGTAGACAGCAACAGGGATACCAACTGCAGCGCTTAAAACTCTATATAATAGCATGTTTTCAAGATCACCGGCCTCATTTTTTACTTTGATGCAGTCCGCCAAACCTTCTCTGGCGGTTTTGGTAATCAATTACAGCTTCCAGCAAATGCTTTTTTCGAAAGTCCGGCCAGAGGACAGGAGAATACCAAAATTCCGCATAAGCAGCCTGCCATAGCAGAAAGTTACTTATCCGCTTCTCTCCTGAAGGCCGGATCAGCAGGTCAGGGTCTGGCATACCGGCAGTGTAAAGATATTTGGAAATTATGTTCTCATCAATATCATCGGGGTTTAATATCCCGGCTGAAGCATCTCTGCCCATCTGTTTCACTGCTTCAGTTATCTCATTCCGGCCCCCGTAATTCAGGGCCAGGTTCAGAGTAAGTCCGCTATTCCGCGAGGTTTCTACTGCGGCTATTTCCAACGCTTCCCGTGCCTTAGCCGGAAGTTCATCAATTCTCCCGATAGTCTTCACCCTGACATTGTTTTGATGCAGTTCCTTAAGCTCCTTATGGAGGTATTCTACCAAAAGATCCATCAGGGTAGTGACTTCCTCAGCCGGCCTCTTCCAGTTTTCCGTAGAAAAGGCGTATACAGTCAGAAAACCCACCCCAAGAGACGAGCATGTTTTCACAATTTCTCTTAATGATTCGACACCGGCCCGGTGTCCCAATGCCCTTGGCAGCCCGCGCCGGGTAGCCCAGCGCCCGTTTCCATCCATAATGACAGCAATATGTACAGGCATTTTATCGGAATCCAGTGACTTATATAAATCCTCCACTTCTGGGGAATTATTTTTATTTTTGCCCAATCTCAACACGCTCAGCCATTCGCGCACCATCTGGCAGCCTCCCCGGCTTTACAGGAATTATTAAGATATATTATACCATTAATTACTACTATTTTATATTTATATTACTTATTTTTTGTTATTAATACCAGAAAAACAAACCCCCTCTTAATCGAGGGGGTTAACTGACTAACCTTCAATGATTGCTCCTGTGGGACAAGCCTCGGCACAAGCGCCGCAGTCAACGCACTCGTCAGCATTAATTACATAAATATCACCTTCAGAAATGGCGCCATTGGGGCATGTATCCATGCATGTACCGCAAGCTACACATTCATCAGTAATTTTGTAGGCCATGTGTTACACCTCCTTTCCATAATCCTGATATGTAATGATAACCTGTAGTCCACCTCTCTCAGCAGGAGAAAGGCGTACTACTCGGGCTATTCCAACAGGTTCGGCTGATTTCTCCGGCGGTTTTAATACTACTATTTCGCCAACTTCATAGCCGCAGCCGGTTATCACATCCAATGCCTCATCCAGCACAAAACCTATCACATCAGGCAGCTCCATATATATCCCTCAGTCCTGTTATATTTAGACCTCCATAATTTCTTTTTCCTTGTTTGAGAGCACGTGATCAATTTCTTTTACCCAGCTGTCAGTTAGCTTTTGAACCTCTTCATGGCCCCTCTTTCCGTCGTCTTCGGAAATTTCTCCTTCCTTTTCAAAAGACTTCAGGTTGTCATTAGCGTCTCTCCGGACGTTCCGCACAGCTACCCTGGCCTCCTCAGCCTTCTTCTTAACCACCTTGACCAGCTCATTCCTTCTTTCCTGAGTCAGCTGCGGAATTGCCAGTCTGATAATTGAGCCGTCATTATTGGGAGTCAGCCCAAGGTCTGACTTTTGAATTGCCTTTTCAATAGCGCTGATTACGTTTTTGTCCCAAGGCTGGATAACCAGCAGCCGCGGCTCAGGGACAGAAATATTTGCCATTTGATTGATAGGAGTAGGAACACCGTAGTAGTCGACAACAATTTTGTCCAGCAGGGCCGGAGTAGCCCGCCCCGCTCGCAAAGAAGCAAGGTCCTTGCGCAATGCTTCAATGGCTTTTTTCATTCGTTCTTCAGCTTCACTGACAACCTCTTTAATCACTTTAATTCACCCCCGATAAATGTCCCAATATTTTCACCCATAACAACACGTTTTATATTTCCTCTTTGATTAAGGTTAAAAACGATAATCGGAATCATATTGTCCATACACAGGGAAGTTGCGGTTGAATCCATAACCCCAAGTCCCTTGTTAAGGACCTCAATGTAAGACAGTTCATCAAATCTTTGGGCATTAGGATTTTTGACAGGATCAGAATCATAAACCCCGTCCACCTGCTTCGCCATCAGGATAGCTTCAGCCTCTATTTCCGCTGCCCTTAAGGCTGCAGTTGTATCAGTAGAGAAATAAGGGTTGCCGGTTCCCGCACCGAAAATTACCACCCGGCCCTTTTCAAGATGCCTGATGGCACGGCGGCGAATATATGGTTCTGCAACTTCACGCATTTCGATTGCGGTAAGCACCCTGGTGTCTACCTCCAGTTTTTCCAGGGCATCCTGTAAAGCCAGTGAGTTCATCACAGTTGCCATCATGCCCATGTAATCTGCGGTAGCCCTATCCATTCCCTTGGTACTGCCTGCAATACCGCGCCAGAAGTTGCCCCCTCCGACAACAATGGTAACCTGCACTTTATGGGAGATAATGTCCTTGATCTGTTCTGCTATGGAAAAAACAGTATCAGGGTCTATTCCAAATCCTTTCTGGCCGGCTAATGCCTCCCCGCTCAGTTTAAGGACCACTCTTGTATATTTGGGCTTATCCATGTAGTTGTTTACCTCCCATTTCTCTGAATAATGTTCTACACAACAGTAAAAAATCCTTTTGGGAAATAATATTTTTTTAAAAAGGCGGCCACCTTTAAAAAAAGAGAACACCCAGAGTGTTCTCTTTTTTTAGATAGCCTCAAGCCTTTCCCGGGCTAGGATTTTTTCTGCATGGCAGCAACCTCTGCCGCCAGATCATTTTCTCTCTTTTCCAGTCCTTCACCCATTTCAAAACGAATAAAACGAGATACCTTAACCTGTTTTTGGTTAAGCATCTGCTGCACACTCATATCAGTATCCTTGATAAAAGGTTGTTCAACCAGGCAGTTTTCCTTGTAGAATTTGTCTATCCTGCCTGTGACAATTTTCTCAGCGATGTTTTCCGGTTTCCCTTCGTTCATAGCCTGAACTTTAAGAATTTCTTTTTCTTTTTCTATTATATCTGCAGGGACCTGGTCACGGGTGGCATATTCAGGCTTGGATGCAGCAACCTGCATAGCCACATCTTTGGCAACTTCTCCGACGTTATCCGGATTACCTGAAAGCTCGACCAGGACCCCAATACGTCCCGCACCGTGAATATAAGCCTCTACAAAACCATCCGGCGCCTCAAATGATGCGAAACGGCGAATAGATATATTTTCTCCAATTTTAGCAACTTTTTCCGTAAGCATTTCACTAACTGTACCTGTGCCGGCCTTAACCTGAAGAAGCCCATCTACATCTGCCGGATTATTACGTAAAATCACATCAGCTACTTCATCAACAAATGCTTTAAATTCATCTGTTTTGGCTACAAAATCTGTTTCACAGTTTACTTCAAGAAGAACAGCCTTTTTGTTGCCTGAAGCCACTTTTGCCAAAACCAGACCCTCTGCGGCAATACGCCCTGATTTCTTGGCTGCAGCGGCAAGGCCCTTTTCACGCAAAAATTCAATTGCCTTTTCCATGTCACCCCCGGTCTCAGCCAAGGCTTTTTTACAGTCCATCATTCCTGCCCCGGTGCGTTCCCGCAATTCTTTAACCATCGCAGCAGTAACCATTTTACTTAATCCTCCTTAAAAATAAGGGTGACTAGGGCTCCTCAAAAACCCTGGTCACCCTGATTTGTTTATGCTTCCATTACTTCTGCCTCAGCTTCAGCTTCAGCTTCATTATCCTTACTAAGGTTAATCCCTTCGTTAACTGCATCTGCCATCTTGGAAGTCAGTAATCTGACTGCCCTGATTGCGTCATCATTCCCGGGGATTACCAGGTCAATCTCATCGGGGTCACAGTTAGTATCAACTATTGCAATGATAGGAATACCAAGTTTCCTTGCTTCCGCCACAGCTATACGCTCTTTACGCGGGTCAATAATAAACAGGGCGCTGGGAAGTTTTTTCATTTCCTTAATACCGCCAAGAAACTTTTCCAGTTTCTCTTTTTCATGCATTAAAACAGCTACTTCTTTCTTAGGAAGTACTGTAAATGTCCCGTCAGCTTCCATCTTTTCCAGTTCATGAAGGCGGTCAATCCGCCTCTTGATGGTCTGGAAATTGGTCAGGGTTCCGCCAAGCCAGCGCTGGTTTACGAAGAACATGCCACAACGGGTTGCTTCTTCTCTGACAGCTTCCTGAGCCTGTTTCTTGGTTCCCACAAACATGATGGTTCTGCCTTCTGAAGCCAGCTGCCTGACAAAATTATATGCTTCGTCAACTTTCTTAACAGTACGCTGCAGGTCAATAATATAAATCCCGTTCCGGTCGGTAAAAATATACTCCGCCATTTTCGGGTTCCACCTGCGGGTCTGGTGTCCAAAGTGAACTCCGGCTTCCAGAAGTTGTTTCATGGAAATAACAGCCATTGGAGTCACCTCCTCTCTCATCGGTTTTTTTCCTCCGTTCCTTTCATCTTCCTGCAGAGCCGGAATTAACCCGGCACCCCTGCAAAAATCCGGAAACGTGTGTATTTTACACCGTTTGATATTGTAGCATAAATTTGGGCCAAGTGCAACTATATTATTGCATTCAATGGAAATTTTTATACAGGAAGCATTAATTTCCTCAGACTGCTGATAAAAGTATTGGCTTTGTATTATAAAAATATTATTGAGACAGGGGTAGATGTGTTCCGGCAGGCGGAGTCTGTCGTCCGTCCGGCCCACCATGGCAGCTCTTAGCGCTTTAGCGTTTAGAGATGGCGGTACCCTTGGGGTAAACCCGCGAAGCGGGAGTGGAAGCCGGCGGAGACGTAGCCCGCCAGAGGAACATATCTGCCCCTGTCTAAAATATAGTTTGATATATTCAAAATCAGTGCCCTTTATCAGCAGCCTAAGGAATTGTTACCTCCCTGTTAAAATTTTCAGGATCTCCTCCATATCTCCATCACAGGGCAGGTCAAAGGTTCCGGTTCTGAACCTGCGATGAGCGCCCTTTTCGGTTACCAGTTGGTAAAACTGATTTCTATCTATAACTACATCCTGTTCTTCCAGCATCCGGGCAATCTCTTCCGACCCGGTTCCCGACCTTATCTCAAACTTCACAAATTGTTTGTTTTCAGGCGGCTTTGACTCTCCGGTTTTAACAGGATTTTTCTCAGCATCATTAACAGGTTCTTTCTCAGCATCATTAACAGGGCTATTTAAAGGAAGTCCCGGCGCCTTATCTGTTTCTTGATTTGTTTCTTTATCAGTGGCTTGTACCATGCCAAGTCTAATTGCTCTTTCCACAATCTCACTGTCGGTTAATTTATCCGCACTGGTAAAATTAACTATAAGTGCACTTAGTAAAAACCCCAGCCCTATTCCAAGCAGGAAATCCTTCCTGAATATATTAAGCATTTAATTCTTCACCTTTTCTTTTTATCTGGAGAATCAGGCTTACTTCACCTTTTCCTATACTCATCTGTCTGGCAATCTCGTCCTCAGGATAACCTAGCCGTTCCATGGCATAAACCATCTGGTGTTTTGCAGGTAATTCCGGTTTGACAACCGGTCTGGCAGTACCAACTGCATCATCTGCAGGGGATGCGGAAATCCGCGGAAACATAATAGTATTGTTTGTTTTTTTTGTCATGGCAGAAGGGGGTCCGGAGTTCACTTCAAGAGGCCTTGGTTTTGCCTCAATAGGGTCACCTTTATCTGCCTCAATAGCGTCACCTCTAATAGCGTCACCTCTATCTGCCTCAATGGTTTCACCTTTTTGTGTCTCAGTGACTTCACCTGTATTTAAATCCTTGAAGATCTCGGCTTCCTCAATACCGGCTGAGATATCTGTAACAACTTTTTCAGAGACATTTTCCAACTGTTCCAAAAGCGTTTCCACATCACTCCTGGCCAGTCGCAGATCTTCCTTTAACTGTCTGTATTCCTGAATTTCCTGCTGCCTGATGACATCAGAAACACGCCCCCTCCAAACAGCGAGCCCAATAAATATTACTCCCAAAAATATGAACAGGTAAACCAAAACCTCACACCCTTAATAACTATTCACCCAATACAAATTATACCTTGATATCAAAAAGTTTGCCTCTATCAGGGTCTTTTAACTCTTCCTGCTTTTCCTGTTCCTGTCCGCCCTGGCTGCGTTTTTTGCCTTCCCCATCGTGACTGGCAGCCTTTTCCTCAGTATCTTGTTCGATTTTCTTACCATCAGGTTTCTCGGAGTTGTGAACCTTTTGCTTCTGTATCTCCATTTGTTTCTGGAACTGTGCGGCCAATTGCTGCTGCTGAGTATGGTCCTGCTGATTCTGGATAGGCTGATTTCGGTTAACTTCGGAAACCTTCGGCAGAAGAACCTGCATGTCGACCGGACGTAGAGTCATAGTCTTCCACCACCTGTCTCTATTTATATGGGTTAATTTTTATCTCTCCCATAACATTTGTCAGGGTCACAAACGGAAGGTCATCATATACCTGCATCGTTGCCGAGCCAATGGTAACTCTTACTCCCGGATGCATAACCCCATGGACCTTGATACGTCCGCGCTCAGACTGCTGCATCTGTGCTTCAATATCTATAAGGCAGCTTTTAAGTTCTTCAAGTTCCCGGCTGAGCTCCCCCTGAACTTTGGTCACCCTGGCAAGTATCGCTCGTTTATCCTCAGGAAGAGTCCCCTGGGTCTGCTCCAGGTACTTTAACAATTTAACGGCCTTTTCTGCCTTATCAAAATCAGCCTCCTTACCCTGCTTCTCTTTTACGAGAAATGAATATCTACGCCTCAGGTCAGGATTTACCCCTGTTTCCAGCTCAGTTGCTGTGGCCATGGGAGAGCCTACGTTTTTGCAGTTTATTTCCTCACCGGCTCTGATAAGCCCACCAACTATTACCCCCTTGCCTGCAACCACAACAGACTTCCGAGCATGAACCTTGCTGTGCATAATGGCTTCTCCGATCATTACATCCATTCCCGAGTCAAGTACAGTGTTTTCAATAAATCTGGTAAAAACACTCCCTCCGGCCTTTATCCTGGACTTGCTTCTGCCAACTATGCCGTTTTTTACCTTAAGAGCGCCTGTACATTCAACAATCCCGTCACTTATGTTGCCCATTACCTCGACATCACCGTCAGCTACAACTTTGAATCCTTCCCTGATGCTGCCTTTAACAACTACGGTACCGCTAAACTCAACGTTTCCGGTATTAAAATCCACATCACCGTTAATTTCGTATATTCCGGAAACACTTATCTTATTTCCGGCTATTACCACATGACCCTTTGCAGCAGCTACAGCAGTATTATTGTCACCGGTGAGTTCCACATTCTTCCCGATGGCTAGTTGGACATCCTTACCGGGTTTCGGGGGGAGTTCTTCCCCGGTAACGGTATACCCTGGGGTGCCAGGCTGGGCAGGTATTTTAACAGCAAGTACCTCCCCTGGTTCAACATTCTGAATCAGGTGCAGGTTATAAAAATCGACCCTGCCATCCATAAGTTCCTCCGGTTTGCCAGGATTTACAGGATTAACCTTATACTCAATTTCGGCATTTTCCCCGTCAACGGGTTCCGAGCCTACTGCAACTGTCAAGATTTCTCCCATCTGACTGGATCTGAGGGCAGAATCAATTACATTTTCCAATACCCCGGAAACCACATTGTGGTCTTTAAGGGCTTTTTGAATATCGTCTCTGGTAACCGGTTTACCCTTCCCCCTGTGAGGGTAAACCGTTAGGTTGGCCTCCATTTTGTTCTTACTTATTTCGATAACAACATATCCATTCTCTTCCATTTCCGTCTGGGGAGGCGCAATTAAGTCTGGAATTCCACTCATTTCCATGACTATTTGCTGCACCTTTCTGGAGTCGATGTTTTGGATAGCACGCAGTTCCAGTTCCCTGAGAACCTGTTCTAAATTTATTGCCAAACCATTGTCGCCGGGTGGGGTAACAGAAAGGCAGACACCCTCAGGCTTAAATTGCAGGTGCATTTTACCGTTCTCCAGTAAATCATTAGCTACATCTTCAGCCTTTTCAAGGATCTTCGCCATCTCCTGCTGGGTCAGATTTTTTACGGAATCGTCAGTCATATGGTTTCCTCCATTTTAATCAAAGATCTTTTTTTTCACCCTGCTTAATCGGCCGCGAAGCCGCAGAACAGCCTTTGTATGTAACTGTGATATTCTGGATTCGGTGACACCCAGCACCTTACCAATTTCTTTGAGTGTCAGCCCCTCATAATAATAGAGTGCAATAACAAGCTTTTCGCGTTCAGGAAGTTTATTAATAGCATCAGTCAGAGCCAGTTTTCTTTCTTCAAACATAACCATTGAAACAGGGTCAATTGCATTCTCATCCTCAATAGTTTCGATAACCCTGACAGAATTACCTCCATCCCTATCGAATTTCCATATCTCGTCAAGTGATAAGAAGGAAGTGAAACTGGTTTCCATCAGTAACTGGACAAATTGCTGTTTAGTTATACTGAGTGTATCACAAATTTCCTCATCTGTTGCTGCCCTGCCAAACTTGCCTTCAAGCCGGGCATAGGCATATTCAAGTTCTTTAGCCTTCTGACGGACCGAATAGGGGACCCAATCCATTGACCTTAAACCGTCCCAGACAGATCCCCGAATCCGGGCTATAGCATAGGTCTCGAACTTAATGTTGCGTTCAGGTTCAAATTTTTCAATTGCATCAATCAGCCCGAATATCCCGTAGCTTATCAGATCATCCTGCTGCACACTTGGCGGAAGGGAAATTGCCATCCGACCGGCCACATACTTAACCAGTCCAACATAATTCAAAATTAGCTGCTCCCGGGCAGAAAAATCGTTATGATTCTTATAGCGCTCCCATAACAGGCCTGTCTCATTTGCAGCAACAGAAGGGTTCATAAAAACCTCCTACCGGGTTTTAATCATCATAACCCATTTTCTTAACTATTTCTGCCATTCTCTCAGGGTCGTCGTTGATAACTCTCTCCAAATCAGGGTCAATCTGTTTCGCGGCAATCGGGGAAAAATCGTTGGGAGGATCTGAAACCATGAAGTCCAACTGCCTGCCCACATTAGGGTTCTGTGGTGAAACACTTTCTGCCTGGTCCGGCAGGGGCAAGGCATACCTGCCTATCACCCTGTAAAGGATCCAGAGCAGTACCGAAAACAACAAGCCTGCCAAAAATGCCCGGCTCAAACCGGCTTTAAGAGTAACGCCGGATAGTAATCCAATAAACAGTATTACGAAAAAAACTCCGGTAAAAACCAATACAAAAACCCTGTTATTTCCCGAAAACACTTAAGGTCCTCCTTAAATAAACTTTTCCCCCAGATTTATGGTCCTGACATACAGTTTGCCGTTTTCAGAGTAAAATTCAATGGTCCTGCCATAACTTCCGCCGGTATCTTCAGAAAGCAGGCGTATCCTGACTGACTGCAAGGCGGCCTTAACTGCTTCTACATTTCGTTCGCCAATTTTCATGATGTCATTGGAACTGTAGAACGAAAACATCTGGGCGCCGCCGGCAATCTTGGCAACCAGGCGAGACACATCTGCACCGTTTTTTCGCATTTCGTTAATCAGCAGGGGAACAGCTGTATCAGCGAATTTTGCATCATTTGCAGTCTTACCCAAAGAACTGGAAGGAAGCATAATGTGTGCCATACCGGAAATCTTTTTAACCGGGTCCCATAAGCAAATACCCACACATGAGCCAAGGCCGCAAGTCTGTAGAATATCCGGAAATACTGCAACATTAAGGTCTGCCATTCCTATTTTAATAATATTTGCCACTAGCCCTTCACCCCTATCGCCTCCATGATTTTTTCAAGCGAATCGGCCTCAGGCAGCAAAAAGAAGTGACCGGTAACATTTCCTTCGATTTCACTGAAAACCGTTTCCATCAGGAGGGCATGATCCCCGGCAATACCAATCCTGGCCAGCACTGTGTTCAATATAGCGCCTGCCATATCTATCGCCAAAGCGGGCACAGAAGGCACAAACTCCAGATTAGTAAAACTTGACAGGGAATTTAAGTATGCCCCTGAAACAATATTACCTACCTCGGAAAGGGCAGACATTCCGAATTCATCCAGATCTTCATCCTGGCAGTATTTTCTGTTCATAAGGTAACCTGCCAAGGTCTTGGCACAATCAACCGGAAACATAAACAGGATATTGCATGGGGCCGGTCCGCCAATAGTAGTAAATACTCCGGCGACAAGTCTTTCAGCGCCTCCGACCGCATCAGGCACCTGGGAAAATGGCAGTACACTAATTGCCGGAACAGACATTCCTATTTTGCGCCCCATAAGCTGAGACAGTGCGGTAGCGCCGTTTCCGGCACCAATTGTGCCAATTTCCCTGAAAGCGTCTAACTGTGTTTCGCTAAGGTTCTCATATAGAGACATCAGAATAGCCCCCTTCCTGAGGAAACAGAATCACTGATCTCAAAAATCCTTTCCAGATTGAGCATTATCAGCAGCCGGCTGCCTAGCTTGCCAATACCAGAAAAAAACTCAGTATTAGCTCCGCTTACACCGGAAGGAGGAGTTTCCACCGATTGCGCGGGAAGCCAAATTACCTCAGAAACACTGTCCACCAAAACGCCAACCATTTCATTGTTCCGGTTGATGACAATTATTCTGGCAGTTTCTCCAGGAGCCTTGGATGGTAAACCAAACCTTTTCCGCAGGTCCATTACCGGAATAACCATCCCCCGGAGATTAATTACCCCGGAGATATAAGGAGATGAACTAGGCACCCTGGTAGTCTCAAGTACCCTGATTATCTCCTGAACTCTCTTGATTTCGATTGCATATTCCTCGCCTTCAACTGTGCAGGCAACTACCTGTATTCCAGTTTCCATAACCTGTTCCCCCTTTTAAAACAGCCCTGCCACATCGATTATCAGTGACACCTGCCCATTTCCAAGGATAGTTGCACCGGCCACAACAGGAATATTGCCCAATAGTTTGCCCAGGGGCTTAATCACTATTTCCTGCTGTCCAATCAGGGTATCGACCAGAAGCCCTACTCTTTTCTCACCATTTTTGACAACAACGATATTAATCTCCTCATCCTTGGGTAAATCTGTGGGCTGAACCTGCAGGACTTCGTTAAGCCTGATCAGAGGCAGAACACCACCCCTCAGGAGAATAACCTCCTGGTCCTGTATTTTATTTACCTGTTCAGGCATAACACTGGTCGTCTCAGCTATAAAACTCAGGGGGATGGCATAAGTCTCATCTTCAATCAACACCAGCAGCGCCTGGATTATAGCCAGTGTAAGGGGCAGCTGGATTTTAAATTTGGTCCCGCGTCCAAAACTACTCTCAATATTAATACTACCACTCAATGCCTCAATCTTGTTTTTCACAACATCCATGCCCACGCCGCGTCCGGAGATATCGGTTATTTTTTCGGCGGTACTGAATCCAGGCCATAAAACAAGCCTGACAGCCTCGGCATCACTGATTTCAGCGGCGCCATCAGCATCAAGGATGCCCTTTTCAACAGCTTTTTGTTTAATGGCTTCAGGATTAAGCCCCTTCCCGTCATCTTCCACCTCGATAACTACATTATTGCCTTCATGGCGGGCTGACAACAGGACCCTGCCCTGTTCCGGCTTTTGGGCAGCAGCTCTTAATTCGGGTTCCTCTATTCCATGGTCGACAGCATTCCTCAGCAGGTGCACCAGCGGATCACCTACTTCGTCTATAACAGTACGGTCGAGTTCTGTCTCTTTTCCTTCAATTACCAGTTCTATATCCTTTCCCAGTTCTTTGGCCAAATCTCTTACCATTCTGGGAAAACGGCTGAATACTGTATCGATTGGCACCATTCTGACCTTCATGACCACATTCTGCAGATCGGTGGTTATTCTGTCCATCTGTTCAAGTGTTTCAGCCAGGTCCGGAAGCTGGTTCATCTTACCTATCTGTTCTATCCTGGTTTTGTTTATTACCAGCTCGCCAACCAGATTAATTAAATTATCAAGCTTTGTAGTATCAACCCGCACAGTTTGGCTGGCTTTCGCCTTTGCGGGAGTGTAACCCTGTTCACTTTTGGTTTTTTCCAGGTTTTGGGCCCGAGCCGCTCCCAAATCCCGGTTGTCGGTACTGTCCGTGGAATCGACCTGCCGCAGGGGCGGTGACACTATAGCCTGGGGGTCCGCCCGGTCTGCCGGTAAACTTGAAGAAAACACCCGGGAAATGACCGTAATGTCTGGCTCCATAACCTCAGTTATGGAAACCAGCCCCTTTCTCACAGTCTCCTGTGGTTCTATGGATATCAGTATAATTTCAAAACTCGTGTCAAACTTTTCTTCCTCAATTTCCTGGACAGGCGGAATACTCTTTATAATTTCGCCAATAGCCTCCATGTTCTTGAATATCATAAAGGCTCTGGCAGACTTCATCACACAGCGCGGGTCAATGGGCACAACAATGTGATAACAGTGAAACCCCTGGTCAATTGCCTGTTTAATCAGGTTCTTTTCGTATTCATTAAACTCTATTGATGTTACAATGTGCTGTCCAATGACAGCGCTCCCTGCAGGATTACCCGGTGAAGGCCTCTTCTCGGGGCTCATGCTCCCAGACGGCTTGCCGGCCTGACTTTCCGTATCATTAAGGTTTTTTAATTCTAACAGGAGGTTCTCAACGGCTAAGTCACCTTCTCCTCCTGCAGCTATGTCATTAATCATACTGTCAAGTGAATCAACACACTTAAAAAGCAGGTCCACAATTCCGGAAGCGGAGCGCAGCTCACCGTTCCTGAGTTTATGTAAAACGTTCTCCATGTTGTGGGTAAGCTCTGCAACCTGGTTAAACCCCATTGTTGCAGACATGCCCTTTAATGTATGTGCAGACCTGAAAATCTCGTCCAGAATTGCCCGGTTTTCAGGCGAGCCTTCCAAAGCAAGGAGAGCTTCATTAAGTTTTTGCAGATGCTCCTGTGCTTCTTCCAGAAACATGCCCCTGTATTGAGTCATGTCCATTGCCTTCACCTCCAGCATGTCAGTCACTATTTAAATATTATTCATAATCTCCTGTGCAATCCGGTATATTGGCGCTACAATATCAGCACACCTGTTCTCAATTGCAGCCCTCGGCATCCCGTATATCACACAGGTTGACTCATCTTCTACAATGGTCAGTCCGTTTCCTTCCCGGATCCTTTTTAACCCGGTCACCCCATCCTGTCCCATACCGGTAAGCAGCACCCCCAGGAGAGGCACACTGCACCTGACCAGTGAGTCCATCATCATATCAATGGAAGGTCTTAGTCCATCCACGGGTGGTTCATCACTCAGGGTTATATAAAAGCGGTCATCAAGCCGCCTGATTTTCATATGCCGGTCACCGGGAGCGATTAAAGCCCTCCCGGCAATTAATTCATCGCCATCCCTGGCCTCTGAAACCTCAAGCTCTGAAATACTGTTAAGGCGCTGTGCCAACGATTCCGTAAAACCCGCTGACATATGCTGAACCACAGCTATTGCAGTCGGAAAATTCCGGGGCAGCTTTGAGAAAATATCCTGGAGCGCCCTTGGCCCTCCTGTAGAGGACCCAATGGCGACTATTCGCGGTGGCATCTTCCCGGCAGCAGATTGGCTTTCAACTTTAAGCTTTCTGCCATAATCTGCTGTCCAGTGCGACGCTGCGCTGCGGATTGACCTTATATCGGCCCGGGCTGCGGCTTTAACCTTCAGGACCAGTTCATCTTTGACCTTGTCCAGGTCAAGGGAGATATTACCCGAAGGTTTAGCCACAAAATCCAGAGCCCCAAGTTCAAGGGCCTTTAATGTGGCCTCTGCCCCAACCCCGGTCCTGTTGCTCAGCATAATTACCGGAACAGGGCATTTTACCATAATTTCATTCAGCGCTGTAAGGCCGTCCATTTCAGGCATCTCAATATCCAGAGTAACAACATCAGGTCTCAATTCCAATACCTTTTTCAGGGCTTCAATGCCATTGACTGCTGTTGCTATTACCTCAAGGTTGTCATCGCTATGGAGAATGTCAGTGATAAATCTCCGCATAAATGATGAATCATCTACAACAAGAACCCGATGTCGTCCACTCATCAAGCTGTACCACCTCTATAGAAGTCCCTTTCTTCTCAATTCCCTCTGCTGGTTAAAGATGAACCTGATTATTTTATCTCTCTCTGATTCCTCAATTACCGTAAACTCAAACCCAACTGAGTATTTCATCTTGGTTTTCGGTGGGTTTTCCGTGAACCTGACAACCCGGCCGATAGCTCTAACCTTCTCGCTTTGTCCCAGGAACACTTCTGCATCCAGGACATCTCCGGAACTGAGCACCTCATCACACATAAACATCATCCCACCACCGCTGATATCTACGGAAACACCTTCACCCGGGCTGCCCTTACGCTCAAACCTGTTGTCAAGCCTGCAAAACAAGACCTTTACCCGTGTGTCAAGCCTGACAAAGTTCCTTCTCTGGATTTTTTTCATATCATACGGTTTACCCAAGGTTACCGTTTCGGCATCATCATTATCCAGAGAAACAACCGTGGTAAAAAACACGTATACTGCGCTACTGTCAGTATAAATAACCTTTACTTTTTGGCCATGATCCATTGCCACCCGGGAACTGCCCTTAACCGGCACAATCACTACCATTCTCTCCTCAGACAAGCTCTTTGCCCTGCTCCGGTACTGTTTCAAGGCATCATTGGGCAGTTCCAGTTCAATGGGCTGGTTTATTTTTATGGGGTCAAACGAGCCCAATTCCTTCACTCCCTTCCACAATTTGTCATTTTCTAACCAAAAAGTTTGGCAATCTTGCCAAAAAAGGCCTTCACACCCACGGGTTCCGGCTGCAACTCCTGTTCCAGCATCTGAGCTGCCAGGCGCAAAATACATTCTGTTGCAGACGACTTGGGGTATTTCAGGAGAAATGGTTCCTGGCTCTTTACTGCCTTGGAGACACTGGGGTCATCCAAAATAAATCCCAGATGACCGATGTTGAGCTTGAGAAATTTTTCAGCAACAATCTTGAGCTTACTCGCAGTAATATCTGCCTCCTGAGCATCTTCCACCTTATTAACTACCAGGTGAACCACCCCGTGCTTCCTTTTGGAAGTCATAGCTTTTACCAGGCCGTAAGCATCGGTGATGGCTGTCGGCTCAGGGGTCGTTATCACAATTACCTCATCTGCGGCAAGCACAAAACTCATTACATTTCTGGAAAGTCCCGCAGCAGTATCAATTATCAATATGTCTGCAATTCCTTCCAGTTCCTCAAGTTTAGCAATAAACTGTTCTACCTGCCATCTTCTCAGATTGGCCAGTTCCTGCATCCCCGAGCCCCCGGCAATAATCTGGAGTCCCTGGGGTCCTGGCAGGATAATGTCCTGAATATTCTTTTCACCTTTTAAAACATTATAGAGAGTGTACTTGGGATTGATCCCCAGCACAACATCAATATTGGCTAAACCCAGATCTGCATCAAGAATTAAAACCCTCTGCCCGTAAGACATCAGAGCCAGGGCAAAGTTGATGGTGAAATTAGTCTTACCAACCCCGCCTTTACCGCTTGTCACTGTGATAATCCGGGTTTTTTTCTGGGTCCCCTTAATTTCACACTCAACCTGATTCTTAAGGTTTCTGGCCAATACGCGAAGTTTTTCTGCTTGGTCACGCATGGCTATCTCTCCCTCATAATCATATTGGCTATTTTGCTGGGATCCGCTATTTCTATGTCATCAGGAACGTTTTGCCCTACCGTTACGTAAGACAGGTGCTTCTGAGTGCTGCTGACAACATTCAGAATAGGTCCATAGGTTGATGTCTCATCCAGTTTGGTGAACACCAATCTGGTAACAGGTATATCACAATAGCTGTTAACAATATCCATCATGTCCTTGTAACGGGTGGTAGCGCTTAAGACCAAAAAAACATCAGATGGTTCCGCTATCTCCAGAAATGTTTTCAACTCCTTCATTTGTTCACTGTTTTTATGACTGCGCCCTGCTGTATCAATCAGGACCAGGTCTTTATTTGTATGTTTGACAATTGCTTTCTGGAGCTCCTGAGGAGTATAAACTACATCAACAGGGATACCGATTATCTCACCATAAGTCTTTAATTGCTCAACAGCCGCTACCCGGTAAGTGTCAGCAGTTATCAAAGCAACCTTTTTCTGATCGATGATGGAAAAAGTCGCTGCCAGTTTGGCAATGGTAGTTGTTTTCCCTACCCCGGTTGGTCCTACCAGTACAATCGACTGTTGACCGAGAGCCTGTTTCTTGAAGGAAACCGGTCTGGGCTTTTTCAACAGGCGAAGGACCTGTTTCTCCAGTGACTTCCTGATGATTTCACTATTGCCAATTTCTTCCTGAGGAATCTGTTTCAGGATATTCTGCAGCATTTTTTTGGTCAACCTGTCATCAACATCATTATCGGTCAATATCTGGTGGAATCTCTGCACCGGTTTGGGCAGGTTCCTGATATCCTGTGACATATCTATCTGGTTAATAACTTCATTGAGCATATCCTTCATTTCCTGAAGTTCCTCATGGAGGTCATGCTCTTCCTCGCCGGTTTCAGCGGTTTCTTCCATGGTTATGGCAGTCATCCGGCCCGCTCCCAGTTTCCCCTGCATCACCGGCTTATCCTGAGAAGGTTTACCGGCAGGTGCCGGAGTCTGAACAGGTCTGGCTTCTTCCACTGCTGCAGTCACTTCAAACCTTACCTTCCCAAAGAACCCGAAAAATCCTCCCTCCTTGAACTTCCTTGTGTGCAGAATAACAGCATCCTTGCCCATATCCATTTTCACCTTGAGCATTGCATCCTGCAGTGTTTCGGCAACATACCTCTTTACGCGCACTAAATACTCACCACCCCTAGAGACTGAACATTTATTCTGCCTTCAAGCTCGTTATATGAGAGCACCACCAGTTCGGGAATCAGCTTTTCAGTCAGTTTTTTAAAGTAGATTCTGACAACCGGGGCACACAGTATAATTGGCTGGTATCCATTTCGGGACGCGCTTTCCACATTTACCGTAAGGCTGTTAAATATCTGCCTGGCATTATCAGGGTCCAGGGCAATATATGACCCATGTTCCGTATTTTGGATGGAATCTCTGACTGTCTGTTCCACACCCGGGTCAAGGGTAATCACATGAAGTGTATCACCCGAATCGGTGTACTGTTTTACGATGGTACGCGCCAGCGCCTGTCTTACGTATTCTATGAGCATATCGGTATCTTTAGTTGCCCTGGCATGATCGGCCAGTGTCTCCAGAATTGTGACCAGATCCCTGATGGGGACCCTTTCAGCAAGCAGTCCTGCCAGTACCTTTTGTATCTCACCAAGAGTCAGCAGTCCTGGAACGATTTCTTCGACAACAGCCGGATGTGTTTTCTTTACGTGGTCAAGCAGATTTTGGACATCCTGCCTGCCGAATACCTCGTGGGCATGACTCTTGATAACTTCGGTGAGGTGGGTGGCGATAACCGAAGATGGGTCGACAACAGTATATCCGGCAAGTTCTGCCTGTTCCCGCAGGTCGGGCGGTATCCATTTGGCCGGCAGTCCAAAGGCAGGTTCTACAGTGTCGATCCCCTTAATTCCATTCTCGGTAAGTCCGGAACTCATGGCAAGGTATTGGTCAGGCATAATTTCTCCGCCTGCCGCCTCCACACCTTTTATTTTAAACACATAACTATTGGGCTTTAATTGCATGTTATCCCTCATCCGGATCGGCGGCAGGACAATACCCAATTCAAGCGCACACTGGCGCCTGATCATGACCACCCTGTCAAGGAGGTCCCCACCCTGATTGGCATCTACCAGTGGAATGAGGGAATAGCCCATCTCTATTTCAAACACATCAACCTGTAACAGTGACATGACGTTTTCCGGTTTTTTAATTTCCTCAACTTCTTCTTCCTGTTCCATTTCCTGCAGCTTAACCTTCTGCTCATTCTGAATTTTCTTCATGGAATAGGCGCCTGCCGCCATAATTCCCGCAAGGATAAAGAACGGCACCGGAGGCAGCCCCAAAAGGCCCAGGGTGGCAAGGGCGCCTGCTGCTATAGCCAGTACCCGGGGGCGGCTCGTCAGCTGTATTGACAATTCCTGACCAAGGCTTATTTCAGAAGATGCGGCCCTGGTTACGGTAATACCGGTCGCTGTAGATATCAGCAGTGCCGGTATCTGGGAAACCAACCCATCACCCACCGTCAAAATGGTATAAGTGTTCATCGCATCTGTGAGGGGCATTCCCCTCTGTAAAACTCCGATGGCAAACCCTCCGATTATATTAATGATTACAATAACAATCCCGGCAATGGCATCACCTTTGATAAACTTGGAGGCGCCATCCATGGCTCCATAGAAATCTGCCTCCTTCTGAATCCTTTCCCTTCTTTCAACAGCCTCCCTGTCAGTAATCAGACCTGCATTAAGGTCGGCATCTATACTCATCTGTTTTCCCGGCATGGCATCAAGGGTAAACCGGGCAGCAACTTCAGAGACCCTCTCGGCGCCTTTGGTAATTACAATAAACTGAATGACCACAAGGATCAGAAAAATGACAAAGCCTACCACCGGGTTGCCCCCGATAACAAAGAGCCCGAATTTCTCAATAATCTTTCCGGCAAACCCATTGAGCAGAACCAATCTTGTTGAACTGACATTAAGGGAAAGCCTGAATATCGTCATAATCAGCAAAAGAGACGGAAAAGATGAAAATTGCAGCGGCTCATTATTGTACATGCTGACCAGCAGCACAATCAGGGCCAGTGTGATATTTACAGTCAGAAAAAGGTCCAACAGTACGGTGGGGATGGGAATTACCATCATAACCACCATGCCAATGACTGCGGCTGCTACAAATATGTCACTGTACTTTGTGATTCTGGATAGCGCAACCTGCTGTACTGCCATGACCGTCCTCCTCCTAAATTTTCCCCTTAAGCTTATACACAAAAGCCAGAACTTCTGCAACTGCCTGGTAGAGGTCGGCAGGAACCGAATCCCCTATCTCAGCCCCAAAGTAAAGTGACTGGGCTAATGGCTTGTTTTCCACTATCACAATGTCATGTTCCCTGGCTGTTTCCCGGATCTTAAGAGCTATCCTGTCCTGACCCTTGGCTATAACCGTGGGGGCAGACATTGTTTCCGGGTCATACTGCAAGGCAACGGCAAAGTGTGTCGGGTTGGTGATAACCACATCTGCCTTTGGCATGGCCTGCATCATCCGCATCATTGACATCTGTCTCTGCTTTTGCTTGATCTTGCCCTTAATCTGCGGGTCACCTTCTGCCTGTTTGTGCTCTTCCTTGACCTCATGTTTCTCCATCATCATTTTCTTTTCATTGCGCCACTTCTGAAACATATAATCAAGTATTGCTATGATTACCAGCCAGATAATTATCTTGAAAACCACTCGCAAAGCCACAGTTCCGATAAATGCTGCCGAAGCCCTGAGACTCATGTCACTCAGACCGGAGAAATTCATAAACTCTTTCATTATTTCAGTGTAGGCGATATAACCTACCAGCAGTACCTTGAGAATTGATTTCACCAGCTCGGCAAGGGATTGCAGGGAAAATATCCGCTTAACACCCTGAACCGGGTCAATATTATTCAGGTCGAATTTGACTGAGGTTATATCAAACCGGAACCCGGTCTGGATAACCGAAGCAGCCGTCCCGGCAACCAGACAGCCACCCACAATGGGGACCAGTATCTTTGCCGAAAAAATCATCACCGTCATCAGGATACTCTGTAAGATCCTGTAGTCAATCATAAAGTCCTTCTGTCCAAACAACTTGAAGAGGTCTGAGGTTAATACCGCCCACCCGTCGGCAAATTCAGGAGCCAGGAACTTTACACCCAGGAAACCCACCAATAGGACCAACACAGAGTTTACCTCGGCGCTGTTTGCAATCTGCCCTTTTTTCGCTGCCTCCTGTCTCCTTTTCGCGGTAGGTTTTTCGGTTTTTTCAGCAAACAGCTGCAGATTAATTGTAAAACGGCGCAAACGCAGTTCTTTCATCCCTAAACCTCTTTACCCAGAATTTGCAGCATTCTGAGAGTATCCTGATAGTTGCCCTCAAACAGGAGTTCCAATGCAACGATATATACAGGAAGAATTATTGTAATCATTATTGCTCCTATAAATATTTTTGCAGGTATTCCGACGAAGAAAACCGGCATCTGAGGCATCATCCTGGCCACCATCCCCAAAGCAACTTCAGTTACAAATATGGCGCCGATTACCGGCATGGCCAGTTTTAAACCGGTAACCAGCATTGTTCCGAATAAGTCTATCATGAAATTTGTAGCTTCAGGAGGTACCGTAAGGCCAAATATGGGTATTTTATCGTAGCTCTTATAAAGAGCAACAATTATATAGTGATGACTATTGGTAGCCAGGAACACCAGGAGTGAAATTATATTTTTGAAGGAGCCTATCAGTGATGCCTGTGTCCCATTAAGGGGGTCAACAACATTGACAATACTGTAACCCATCATAAAGTCGATATTCTGGCCGGCAAACTGAACGGCCGAGAAGACAAACTGGGCCACAAAACCTATTACCAGCCCGATAACGATTTCACTGGCCATATACAGTGCAAATGGTCCTATCTTTACCGGAATAACCGGCGCTGTCAGCTGAAGGCTGGAAAACATGATTACCGATAAAATCATTGTCATCAAAGCCCTTGCCTGACCTGGCATTACTCTGTTGCTGAATACGGGAGCCGCTATAAAGATACCGCTGACTCTTGCCAAAACCATGAGGAATAAATCTATATTTGAGGCTATTTGTCCCACAATTTCCACAAATATGCCCTACTTTCGGAATTATTTTATAACTATAAAATTATTCAGGTTAATAAAGACATTTGACATGTAGGCCAACATTACATTAAGCATCCAGGAACCGAAAAACACTACCACAGCCAGAACTGCAACAATCTTCGGCACAAACGTAAGGGTCTGTTCCTGAAGGTGGGTTGTGGCCTGGAAGAAACTAATCAGAATGCCAATAATCAAGCTGCTGCCAAGGATTGGTGAGGCCACCAGCAAAACTGTAAATAACGCCTCTCTTGCCAGATATACTACATTGTCGGCGCTCATTGCTTATCCCCTTTCACTGGAAACTTAGAACCAGGGACCGTGTTAACAGGTACCATCCGTCCACCATGACAAACAGGAGAATCTTAAACGGCAGTGATATCATCATCGGTGGCAGCATAATCATACCCATTGACATCAGGGAACTGGCCACTATCATGTCAATGACGATAAAAGGAATAAATAGCATGAATCCAATCTGGAAAGCTGTTTTCATTTCACTCAAGACAAATGCCGGAATAAGAACCATTGTCGGCACATCATCATAGGTTTTGGGGCGGGGATTTTCAGAAAGCTTAACAAATAAGGCCAGGTCCTTTTCCCTCGTCTGGTTAAACATAAACTCTCTAAGGGGTTTTACCGCATTACCCAAGGCCTGCTCCTGGTTAATTTTTTCCTCCATATAAGGCTGCAGAGCATTCTGGTTTATTTGTGACCAGGTAGGTGCCATTACAAAAAACGTCAGAAAAAGAGCCATCCCTACAATTACCTGATTGGGTGGAGCCTGCTGGGTAGCCAGAGCGCTCCTCATAAAAGAAAGCACTATGATTATCCGGGTAAAGGAAGTCATCATTATGAGAATCGACGGCGCCAGTGACAGGACAGTCAACAGGAAGAGTATCTGCAGGCTTGCAGACATCTCTGCAGGGTTATCCGCATTCCCCACTCCTATATTAATGTTGGGTACCGGTGCCAGTGCAGCGTTGACGGGTACGGCCCCAAAAATCAGAGCGGCGGTGACTATTATTGCGAAAAATATCATATTCCGCTTGATTTTGCCTGACCTATTCATCACCGTCATCCCCCCGGGTAATGTTCCCCCGCTTTTCTGTAATCGATTGAAGCCTCTGAATCTGCTTCTTGATATGCTCATTGAATGATTTCTGTCTGGAACCAGGAAGGTTTAACCTCGAAGGCATAATTTGATCAAGTATGCCTGGCGGAATAACACCTTCCGCTTCTCTCGCCTTTGCTTTTTCTATCATTTCGCCTATTACTTCCTCATCAGTGATTTCGGAAATGAGACTGATGTTTTGGTCGGTCACCCCCAGAACATATACCTTACCGGCTATTTGTGTGATATAAATGCCTTTGTTCATACTAAAAGCATACTGGTCCAGGACACTAATTGTCTCTCCCCTTGATGATACCTTCATGCTTTTACGCAAAAATCTCATTGTGAGGTACGCCAACCCTACAATAATAAGGAGACTGAGCACCAGTTTGATAAATAAAACAGCCATGCTTGGCATCGGGGAAGCCTGGGGCTCTTCGATATTGTCCAGATTCAGTTCCCTGGAAGCAGCCAGGACCTTTTCGGCCGATAAAACGGCGTACCAGGTTAGGACAGCAAAAAATGGCAGGACGAGCCTGGTAAAAAATTGCTTCATTAAGTTGACCTCTCTCTTATAAAAGGGTTAGGACAGAGCCTTTCGTACAGCCTCCAGCACCCGGTCCGGCTGAAAAGGTTTGACAATAAAGTCCTTGGCCCCGGCCTGAATGGCATCAATAACCATTGCCTGCTGACCCATAGCGCTGCACATGATAATATTGGCCTGGGGGTCAAAGTCCCGTATTTCCTTGACAGCGCTGATCCCATCCATTTCAGGCATGGTAATGTCCATTGTAGTCAGTTCCGGTTTAAGTTCTTTGTATTTTTCAACTGCAACACTGCCATTCTCAGCTTCCCCGACTATCTGGTAACCGTTTTTGGTCAGAATATCTTTGATCATCATGCGCATAAAGGCGGCATCATCCACAATGAGTATACGCGCTCCCATAACTGTCCTCCTTATCACTGTTTATTGTAAATTCGTTACTCTCTCAATTGGCGAAATAATGTCTGTAACCCTAATTCCAAAATTTTCATCAATAACAACTACTTCCCCCTTGGCAAGTAATTTGCCATTGACCAGCAGGTCGACAGGTTCACCGGCAAGTTTGTCCAGCTCTACAACAGACCCTTGCCCCAAAGCCAGTATATCTCGGATAGTCTTACGGGATTTACCCAGTTCAACCGTTATCTGCAGTGGTACATCCATAATCAGGTCAATATTGGAAATTTCCCTCGATTGGAAACCGGACTGCATAGGAGCAAACTGTGCCGGCTGAACAGAGACTTGGGGAGATTGAACTGCAGACCTTCCGGCAGGCATGGCCTGCCGGCTGTCAGGCACATAAGTTCCCGGCTGGTGAATTGCGGCTGTTTCAACAGCTGCAGCGGCATATTCAAGACCAACACCGCCCTGTTCAACACCGGTTATCCCCTGATTAAGCAAATTATCCAGGTCAGATAGGTCCCGATTGGTGCTGCTGATATCGGCAGCATAGTCCGGTGTGGTTTCAGCTGCTGCACTTTCGTGCAGCTCTGGAGCGGTCATTTCATCCATTAGGTTTCTGACCATATTCCGGGCAAACTCTAAAGGAATTAACTGCATTATTTCACTGTCTATCAATCCCTCAATAGTCATCCTGAAAGATACCTTTACAAGCGTCTGGCCTTTTTGACCAAGTGTACCTGTGAGCTCATCGGTGGCAAAATTAACTTCCTCAACAGTTGGAGGGGATATTTCAACCCTATCCTTTATTATTGTTGACATAGCAGTTGATGCCGACCCCATCATCTGATTCATAGCCTCACTGATTGCACTGATATGCATCTCATTGAGTCCGGCAGGGGGGGATTGTCCGTCACCACCCATCATCAGGTCCACCATCACACCGGCATCCTGATCACGGATAATCAGAACATTAGCCCCGCTGAGCCCGGTAACATATTCCACATTAACCAGCACATAGGGTAATGGGTAGTCCTGTCTGAATGTATCAGGGTCTGTCAATTGGACCACCGGAGTGGTAATCTCGACCTTACTGCCTAAAAGGGTGGACAGCGCAGTTGCTGCAGATCCCATAACAATGTTAGCAACTTCACCGACAGCATCCCGCTCCATGTCTGTAAGCCCACCCCCGGGCTCCATAGCGCCATGTTCTGACTGCAGGGAAACCGGAGTCCCCTTGGGCCCCTCATCAACGGCATCTTTTGCCAGAGTATCTGATTTCAATAAGGCATCTATTTCTTCCTGGGACAGAACACCATCACTCATCATTGTCATCTCCTTCCTTTAATACTGACGAAATCTGAACAGCCATTTTACTTCCCATGGTTCCGGGCTTCCCCAGATACTTTTTCCGGGAACCCACCATAATTTCGACAGGGTCATTAACCTTACTATCCAGCATAATCACATCACCCGGCTGGAGTTCCAGCAGTTCCCCAACATGTATAGAAGCCTTTCCCAGCAATGCCGTAAGGTTCAGGTTCGCTTTCTCTATCTGAGCTTTAATGCGCCCAATGGATTCCTGGGTGGACTCCCTTGCTGTGCCGGCAAACCAGAAGTGGGCAGATAACTTGCTAATAATCGGTTCCAGAACAATATAGGGAATACACATATTAATCAGGCCTTCATTATCCCCAAACCTGGTCTTAAATGAAACCAGGACCACCATTTCGGAAGGAGATACAATTTGGGTGAAAAGCGGATTTGACTCAATCACCTCAAGCTTTGGTTTTAAGGAGATGATGCTTTCCCAAGCCTCCCGGAATATATCCAGGGTACGGACAACTACTTTTTCAATAACTACGCGTTCAATATCGGTCAGGTCACGGATACTTTCCGGCGCCTGGCCGGGGCCGCCGAACAATCTGTCAATTATGGTAAACACTATCGAAGGATTAATTTCCAGTATTGCATTCCCTTCAAGTGGCTCTGCCCGAAATATGTTCAGGATGGAAGGGTTTGGCACTGAATGAATGAACTCATCATAAGTCAGCTGCTCAACTGAATGAACCGTAATCTGTACAATTGTGCGCAGGTGTGCCGAAAAAAACGTTGCCAGCAGGCGGGCATAATTTTCATTTATGGCCTGAATAGTGTGAATCTGTTCCTTGGAAAACTTGCTGGGCCTTTTAAAATCATATACCCTGATCTTCTTGTGAGAGGAATCGTCTTTCTTCTTTATCTGGTCCGGTCGAGCCTCATCAGTGGACAAAGCCGATAACAGAGCATCTATTTCGTCCTGGGATAGAATTTCACTCACTTTGCTCTCACCTCCAGTACCGGCCTTTTACTGTACCACAAAACTTGTAAAATAAACACTGTTCACATTCCCCTTAACCATATGGGTATTGATGTTTTTCTTAAGCAAATCTGCCAGTTTTTCCATCGCCTTTGTCTGTGAAAGGCTGTCGGGACTCTGCTGGCGAAGTGTACTGTTAATAGTGTGCTGGATTTGGGGCAGCTTGGCAGCTATCTCTTCCTGAACGGTAGGTTCCTGGAAGGCCAGCACAATCTTTACTTTGATGTACCTATTGTTGTCAGGAGTGTCGAGGTTGGTAATAAACTCTCCGGCATCATAAATTGTGCCAATGGTCTCACTTTTCACCGTGCCATAGCCATCCCCCTTGGGTGTATCGTCTTTGGAAAATGTATTGGCAGCATACATGGCTACACCGAAGGATAGTCCGGCACAGAGAATAAGAACAGCTACCCCGGCTATGACAAGCCTAATTGTCCCGGAACCTGAGGAAGCCTTCTCCTCTGTCTTCTGAACTTCATTGTTTTCATCTGCCATTAAATGTCTACCCCCTATTCGTTATGGGTTTCGCCCAAATTATCAGTCTCAGGAGAAACCCGGCCAATGACCTTTATGCCGATTGACCTGCGGTATTCCATCACCTTATCAATCAATTCCTCGACTGAATCCTTAAGGACAAATTTCTTCCCGGTGGTCAGGGTAAGCACTGTATCCGGAGTGGCCTCAACGAACTCGATAAGTTCAGGATTTATAACCAGCTCCGAACCATTCATCCTGATTACTTTAATCATACAAACCCCTTCTTTCAAAATGGGGTCCAGGGATGGATGTTTCCATCCCCGACCTCCCTCTTAATGCCTAAACCGGATTAGCGTTTCAGGTTTACAAGCTCCTGAAGCATTTCATCAGAAACAGTGATAATCCGGGAATTGGCCTGAAACCCTCTCTGAGTGACTATCATATCGGTGAATTCCTGTGACAGATCCACATTAGACATCTCTATCTTACCGGGAGATATATCCCCCCTGCCCCCTGAGCCTGCTGTACCTATTTGTGCCTGCCCGGAGTTATTAGACGCAACATAATTATTCTCACCGACCTTCATGAGGCCTGCCGGGTTGTTAAAGTTGGCCAGAGTTACCTGGGCCAGCTGCTTGGTAAGCCCGTTGGAGAACCTTCCGGTGACAATACCTGTCTTGTCGATGGAGTAACCGTTTAAGACACCTGATGAATAACCGTCCTGGCTGTTCAACTCCACATTGGACTCAGATGCAAACTGGGTCAACGCATTGAGGTCAAGGTCTATGGTTACCGGGTCGGCATCGTTGCCTCCAACAGTAGGTGTCCCCGTAATCTGAAGTGGAGAAGTGAAAGTATCAAGTGTGCCGTCAGGGTTAAAAGTGACAGTGGCAGCCCCCAAGGCGTCAACCCATGCAGGAGCATTTGTCAAGCTGATATCCCATTGATGTGCTGTGGTATTTTTAGTAAATTCAACATTCATGGTCCAACTGCGGCCTAAGGAATCATAAACTGTTATACTTGATGGCCAGGTGGTTGCCGCTACCGGCGGTGAAGCCAGGGGATCTGCCGGAACACCGTCAGCATCAAGATTTCCCACAAACACAGCCTCTGTGCTGGCCTGTGGCTGGATTGCCTGTCCCTTGGGAATCTGAATCCCGGATATGGCTCCTGTTGTATCAATGTTTCCGGAACTGTCGGCCATCCAGCCCTTAACCATCAGGCCTGATGGACTGATCAGATTTCCCACTGAATCAAAATCGAAGTTTCCAGCCCGGGTATAAAAGGTGTTGTCACCATCACCCAATATGAAGAACCCGTCCCCGTCTACCATCATATCGGTAACCTTGCCGGTAGTTTCGGAACTGCCCTGGGTATGCAGGATATCAATACTGTTGACGGTCATCCCCAGTCCTATCTGCTGCGGGTTTGTCCCCCCCTTACCCCCCTGTGGTGAAGAAGCGCCGCGGATATTCTGGCTGAGCATATCCTGGAAGGTGACCCTTGCTCTCTTGTAACCGATTGTGTTAACATTGGCGATGTTATTACCAATAACATCCATACGGGTCTGGTGGTTTCTTAAACCAGACACTCCGCTGAACATGGAACGCATCATAACTAAATCGACCTCCGATTAATATATTTTTTTCCGGATTCTAAAATCCGGCTGAGATACCGGGCTGATTCAGTCAGTCACAGCCCTGGGGCTCCCTCTCAGAGGTCCGGCCCCAAATTGCCTTGGTCTGTTTCTTAAATCCCAGCCTGTCAGACAGCCTTACACGATAACAGCGCTGTCAATATTGGTAAAGACATGGTCCTTCATACTGGCATTATCCATTGCAGTGATTACCGTTTTATTTTTGATACTTACCACAAAAGCAAGGTTATTCATCATAATCAGGGAGTCCCTGGAACCTTTTTGAGCGGCCCTGTCAACAGCGCTGCTGATTTTCGCCAGGTCATCTCCGGTAAGCCTGATATTTCTTACCTCCAGCCTTTGCCGGGCATGTGACGAGAATTTAATTCCCCCTGAAGTAAGCTGATTTTCCAGCACGTCCCTAAATGGAACCTGTGACCCCTGTTCCGGCTTTTGCGGCTTGGTTCCTGCTTTGGATGGACCAACCGGTATAATTGGCTGGGGATACATCACCTTATCTACCATTAATCTGCACCTCCCTGTGCCATAATGTTTCGAAATCTCCTTTTATCAGTACTCCCATATCCCTGCTATTAACTTTGGGAGTCTGCCGTATCATCTGCCGGAGCTTCCGCAGCAGCCATTTTTACTTCCTCGACTTGAGTCAGGGGGACATCCTTCCCGTTTATCGTAACATACGGCGCCCCGTCAATTAGCTTCATTCCTGTGGCGACTCCGGTAATTCTTGGGTTGTCATCAATAGTCAGGGCATCTTCGGCAACATAACCTCTGGAACCGTTTTCCAGGAGCACCTCATACATCCCACCTTCCAGGGCCAGCACCGTAACCGGGGTATCCTTGGCCAGAGTCTGTAATGTCATCGAGTTTTTGTCTGCCTCCAGATAAAGCTTGGTCTGCTCAGTATTAATTTTTCCGGTAATCGATTCTACAGGCAGAATTGCGCTTACCGTCTTCCCGATCAGGTTTATGGCCTGGCCTACCGCCGATTCCCTGAGTATTGATTCCTGGAATTGAGCCATTGTTTCAAAACCCTTGCTCATGTTAGCCATCTGTTCCAGGGAACTGAACTGGGCCATCTGGGCAATAAAGTCCTTGTTATCAGTTGGTTCCAGCGGGTCCTGATACCTGAGCTGGGTAATCATCAGTTTCAGAAAATCGTCTTTCCCGAGAACCTTTTTGACCGCATTGGCTGTACTTTCCTGTGTACTGCCGTCAATTCCGGACACTGAACTCAACCAAATCACCTCCTATGCCGTAAAATCAACTGTATTCCCGTAATACCCTGCGGAACTCAGGCGCTCCGCACCGGTAGAGAACACTGCTTCAATCTGGTCGTCATTCAGCGGCAGCCTGCTGCCCCTGGCTTGATTCCTTCTCTTGAATACACCCTCACGTTCCCCCTGCCCGGAATGGTTTTTTTCAGGGGTGACAGTTACTGAAAGCTGGTCTACTTTGATGCCCTGGTCAGCTAAAGTATCCCTTAGGGCCGCCAGATTCGCCTCAATAACAGCCTTGACCTGTGGGCTGTGAGTATTGAACCTGGCCGTCACCAGACCGTTTTCAGTACTTACGGTCAGTTTTAACCTGCCCAGGAATTCGGGTTTAAGCTCAATCTGCATTTCAGATGTTCCCGGAGAAGCAGCAACTTTTACCTTCTGGATAATCTGGGTAAATACTGCCCTGTCTCCCTGGTAGGTTTGTGTGGTGTATGTGGCCTGCGAAACCTGACCAGGTGTATTGCCTCCGTCTGTGGAACCGTTTCCCGAATACTGGTGCTGTGTTCCGACCTGAGCCTGGAGCTGCTGTTCAATACGGGGCCCCCCTGCAGGCAGTTCACTATTATTGGCCGGCCTGACATTTTCAGGAACGCTGTTTTGATTTTCTGAAGCAGTCTTCATTACAACATCACCGGCAGAGGCTTTCTCCATCAACCGCCTTCCCGCTTCAGAACCGCTTTCGCTGTCCGGCATCACTGATGAGCCATTTTCCTTGACATTTACAACTGCCGCGTCCGGCTTACCCTTAACAACCGCACCGGTATCATTCCCACCGGTAACCGTGGAACCGCCTGGCCTGCCGGCATCCCCTGAACCGCTGCCTGCTCCTTGAGCCTGCGCTCCTCTGGGGTCTGCCGATATTTGTGCACCTGCAGGCTGAGTTTCCTTGCTGCCGGTCGGCAGTTCCCGGTTTTGCTGAGAACCGTCCCCGTTTATTCCGGCCAGCTGCCTGACTTTTGCAGCAAGCTGAGCCAGAAATACCTCCCGGGGCAAACTTGTCTCGGAGTTTAACTGGTTCTGCAGCAGGAGTTTAAGCTCCTTCAGTCCCGGTGAACCCTCGCCGGCTGCCTCCAGCACTTTCAGGAAATGGCCAAGAACCTTACTGAGCTGACTTGCATCCAAATTGTTCATACTGTTTAGGCCCTGCAGCAGGCCGGTCAGTGAGGCAAAACCACCCTGGGATAAGCCGCCTCCCTGTAGACCAATCTGGCTGCCGCTTGCGGTCTCAATAATGCTCCAACCTGCTTCCGGCTCGATTTCCTGGAGCAGTTCCAACACCTGCATCATTTCATCTGCTTCAGGATGCTGAGCGTCTTTTACAACTGCGTCATTTACATCTGCATCTTTTACAACTGCATCATTTACAACTGCATCATTCACAACTGCATCATTTACAACTGCATCATTCACAACTGCATCATTCACAACTGCATCATTAGCAACTGCCTTTTCGGACCCGGCTTCGTCAGACCGTGTGCTTACTGAATCGTTCTTCACAGTCTTAGCTGTTTCCTGGCTTTTCTCATTTTCAGCGGTGGTGTGGGAAGCATTTTTCAGTGTCTCAGAAAAGGATGTCTCTTTTGCTCCTTGACTTCCCCGGGCATTACTTCGGCACTCCCTGCCCTGCCCGGGACCGTTTCCCTGTTTTACTGCCAAATTACCTGCAGAGGCCATAAATGGCATTGTCTGCAACATTTTCACCTCCTTTCCAATATTCTGTTTTTAATCCTGTTTTTCTCTCCAATCACCCCCTTTCAGTAGAACAAGTCTCTCGGAAATAGAATTTCCTGTATTTTTAGGGCTCTACGCCTAGACTTCTTTTTCCCTCCGACATCGGCTTCGGAAATGACTGTGGAATTTGGTGAGGTGTTGTACAAGATTTTCCTTGCACTGACGCCGTGAGAAATGTTACCGCAGTTCCGCTAAGCGAAGTCCGGGACGCGGTGCCATGGACGGCCCGCGCCGCCACTGAGCCACGGAAGGCGAATTGGCGGTGTTCCCGGACTTCGCCAGGAACAAGGTTAGATTTCTCCGGCGACAGTGCGGAAAATCGCTACAACAGCTCACCATATGCCATTCCCGGTCATTTCCGAGAGCCTATTGTTTCATCTGATCTACAATATCTGCTGCTTTCTCCGGGTCCATGGCGCTGAGAATTTTGGCAGCCTGTTCACTGTCAAGGTACTGCAGAATCCCGATGGTGACCTCATCAGCAAGACTATTCATTATATTTACTGCAGCTTCGGGTTTCATTTCAGCATAATATTCTGCCAGCTTCTGATAGCTGACCTTGGCTCCCTCCTGCTGCTCCTGAAGACTCTTTAGCGATTCCAGTGTGCCTTTGAGACTCTCGCGTTCTTCCAGGAGACCCTGTTTTTCGGTATTCACAATCTCCAACTGTTTTGCTATCTCACCAGACTGTTTTTCAAGCTTTTGCACTTGGTCTTTAAGCTTTTTATTTTCCTCTTCCAAGGGGTTGGGTGGAGCTTTTTTTTCGTCCTTTTTATCATCCTTTACTTCTTCCGCGGGTATCATTTTCCCGACGACAGGAATGCTGCCTGCCGTTTTCCGGACATCAAGCACTGCCAGCCAGTCCAGCACCCAGACGGCTCCTGCAACTATGCCAAGAATCAGTATTATTAATAGAATTCTGGAAAATATCCTTTTCACCCGCACTGATAATTAACCCCCTGTTATACTGCCGAATCCCTGTGTATAAAGCCGGTTGTCGCCATCTCGTCAATCTGTTTCTGTTCCTCCCTGAGGAACTCCCGCATATATTCCTGGTAGTGCCTTGTCCTGAGCTTTTCCATGATCTTTCTTTCCTTCATTATTTCAACAAGTTCACCCCTGACCTCTTCCATGGCGGCACGGTGCTCTTCAGTTAACAGCGCCTGCTGGCAGATATGGTCATTGATGACAGGTATGTAGTCCTGGCATCTCTTTATTTCGGTGACATCAAATTGTTCGCCCTGTTTTCCTCTTACCGTATCCTGGATCTCAGCCAATCTTGTTTTCAGGTCATCCAGAACCCGGCAGCTTTCCTTGTATATATCAGTTACCGTAACCAGTTCTTCTTTTTTCATTTCCTCAGCCTTCAGCTTAAGGTCCAGGGCTGTCTGGAGCTTGAAGACAAACTTTTTCATACTGCTTCATCTCCTTATTATGCCGATATCCGGTTTTCGGCGAGAGACCTGAGGATATCAACAGCATCCTCAAAAGTGTATTTATCATTTACATCCTGTTTTAAAAAGTCAAGCACTTGTTCAATCTTTGATATGGCATAATCGATTTTTGGGTTGCTGCCGATGGAATAAGCTCCGATATCTATCAGGTCTTTGGCTTCCCTGTAAATTGCCATTATGCTGCGCACTTCATCAGCAGACTTCCTATGGCCTTCAGGCACAATATCATTCATTACCCGGCTGACACTTGCCAGAACATCTATGGCAGGATAATGGGTCTGCATTGCCAGTTCCCTGGTGAGAACAATATGACCGTCCAGAATACCCCTTACAGCATCAGCAATAGGCTCGTTGTGGTCATCGCCATCTACAAGTACGGTATACAACCCGGTAATTGTTCCACTGGCTGAGGTCCCGGAACGTTCCAGGAGCTTTGGCAGCAGTGCAAATACAGATGGAGTATATCCTCTGGTGGCAGGCGGTTCGCCTACTGCCAGCCCAATTTCCCTCTGGGCCATAGCAAACCGGGTTACCGAATCCATCATAAACATCACATCAAGCCCCTGGTCCCTGAAGTATTCTGCTATCGTAGTCGCTACCATGGCGCCCTTCAGCCTTACCAGTGCAGGCTGGTCCGATGTGGCGACAATTACTACCGAACGCCTTAGCCCTTCTTCACCCAGGTCTTTCTCAATAAATTCCCTGACCTCACGGCCCCGTTCGCCGATCAGGGCTATTACGTTAACATCAGCTGATGTGTTCCGGGCGACCATTCCCAAGAGGGTGCTCTTACCAACCCCGCTTCCGGAAAATATCCCTATCCTCTGTCCCTTACCGCAGGTCAGCACGCCATCTATTGCCTTAACTCCTATTGACAGAGGCTCTGTAATCCGTTTTCTATCCAGTGGGTTAGGCGGATTATTGTTCACCGGGTAATCCCCCGTAATCTCCAGGCATCCGCCACGATCGAGGGGATTTCCCAGGCCGTCGATAATCCTTCCCAGAATCCTGTCCCCCACACCAACCCTGAAGGTATCTCCGGTTGCCACCACTTCACATCCGGGACCGATACCACTTAGCTCACCAAGGGGCATCAGAAGAATCTTGTTTTCTCTGAACCCTACAACTTCTGCCTTTATCTTCAGAGAACCATTATTCGGAAAAACATAGCATAATTCCCCCAGGTTGGCCCCAGGACCCTGGGACTCGATAATAAGACCGATAACCTGGGTGACTTTACCATTTGTCTTAATCGGTTCTGTCTTTTCTATTGCCTGAAAATACTTTTCAAACTTCGGCATTTGGATTCACTTCCATCAAAGCCTGTTCTATTTCATTCATCTGTCTCTCAATCCTTGCGTCAACAGTACCGTTGTGACTTTCAACAACACAGCCCCCGGGAGCAATGGTCGGGTCGGCCAGAACCTTTAATTTGCGGATTCCCTTCACTTCCCTTGAAATATCATCTCTGGCATTTATGGTGACATCCAGGTTGTCGGGATTGACTCTTACGGTCAGTTCCTCCCTGTCGGTAGCCTTCTGAATGGCCCTTTTTACCATGTCGACCACAATTTCAGGGCTGGTCTCCATGTTCTGGTTAATAACTTTCCTGGCAACTGCCACAGCCAGCCTGATAATCTCTTCCTCAGAACCTGCCACTATTTGCCATTTTTCTTCACTGGCCTTTTCCAGTATGGTATCTGCTTCCCTAAGCTTCGCCTCATATTCCTCTCTGGCAGCCTTAGTGCCTTCCTGCCAGCCCTTTGCATATGCCTCTTCTTCTATTTCCCTGAGGTTTTCGCGGGCTCCTTCAATTAAGGCCTGGGCCTCTTCCCTGGAATTCCTGAGTATCTTCTCAGCTTCCTGCCTGGCAGTTCCGAGAAGTTCCTTAACCATCTGCTCTGTTTCACTGAGGATCTGTGCTGCCTGGTCCTTTAGCTGTCCTACATCCTGTTCGGATATGGGCCCAGGGTAATCATCCGGAGGTTTTTCCGGTCCCGTATCACTGCTATGTCGTATAATCATAGGGGATTGCAGCTTAACGGACAAACCTTTTATAACCTTAGACAATTACTTCATCTCCTCCGCCACGAGCAATGACAATCTCCCCAGCCTCTTCCAGTTTCCTGATAATGTTAACTATGCGCTGTTGAGCATCTTCAACATCACGCAGCCTGACAGGACCCATATATTCCATATCTTCTTTCAGCATATCTGACGCGCGTTTTGACATGTTGCGCTGGACCTTGGCACCCACTTCCTCATTGGACCCCTTAAGTGCAAGAGCAAGGTCTTTGCTGTCCACGTCGCGGAGTATTTGCTGGATTGCCCTATCATCAAGCTGTACAATATCTTCGAAAACAAACATTCTTTTCTTGATTTCCTCGGCCATTTCCGGGTCCTGAATTTCCATGCTCTCCATAATTGTTTTTTCTGTAGTGCGGTCAACCCGGTTAAGAATATCAACAACAGACTGAACTCCTCCCGCACTGGTGAAATCCGTAGAAACCACTGTTGAAAGTTTTCGTTCCAGCAGCCGTTCAACATCCCTGATTACATCCGGAGAGGTGCTGTCCATCATGGCAATCCTCCTGGCTACATCAGCCTGGCGGTCAGGCGGCAGCGCCGAAAGTATTGTAGCCGCCTGGTCAGGAGCCAGGTATGCAATAATCAGGGCAATGGTTTGGGGGTGTTCTGACTGGATAAAGTTAAGCAGCTGCGCAGGGTCTGTTTTCCTGACAAAATCAAATGGCTTGACCTGCAGGGTAGCTGTGAGTCTCTGGATGATATCCAGGGCTTTCTGGTTGCCCAAAGCCTTTTCCAGGACTTCCCTGGCATATTCGATACCCCCGGAGGATATGACATCTTTGGCCACCAGCAAATCATGGAATTCAGACAAGATACTAGCCTTATCATCAGCGCTGACCTTACGTATATTGGCTATTTCAATAGTAAGTTCTTCGATTTCCTCATCTCTGAGGTGTTTAAATATCTCTGCAGAAACCTCCGGACCCAGGGAAATGAGTAAAATTGCTGCTTTTTGTTTTCCCGTTAAGGCTCTGGTCATTACGGTCACCTCTATTCTTCAATCAACCAGGTGCGGAGCAATTGAGCAATATCGTCAGGCTGCTCTTTGGCAACGTTTTCCACACGTTCCTTAATCCTTTTCTGCTCTTGTTCTTCAGGTGTCATGTCTTTTTCGGAAAAGCCCGCTTCCTCCAGTTCGTCTATGGATAAAGGCCTGTTAACCACAAATTGTTCTTCCAGGGGTACTGTATCTTGTTTTCTGCGCCTCATAACCACTATACTGCCAACAATGACCCCAATCAGGACAACTGCAGCCAAAGCGGCTGCCCCGCCGTAAATATACATCTGTCTCTGCTCTGCCTCTGCGATCTGCTTGCTAAGCTCATCCTGATACTCGGTATTAAACGGCATTCCGGCAACCGACAACTGGTCGCCGCGGTCAGTGTCGAATCCTGCCGCACTCTTTACAATGTCTTCGACAACCTTTTGCTGATTAGCGTCAATCTCCCTGTCGATAACAACCGCCACAGACATTCTTTTTACACCGCCCGGGGCGACCTCCCTGAATTCTTCATATGTATTAATCTCATTATTTCTAATTTCATGCGTTTCTGTGGTCTCACTGGTTCCGGTTTCCGCGGCAGTTTCATAGCCCGGGATATTGGCGTCAGTACCGGGAGCCCCTATTCCTGCAGTATTGCTGGTGGTCGTGCCGGTCTTTTCTGACTCTTCGGTGCTTCTTGGTACTGCATCCCCATACTCCTGCTTCTTCTGCTCAATCTTATCAAAATCAATATTCAGGCTAACCCTGCAGACAACCTTCCCAGGCCCCCAGATCTTCTCCAGCATACTCTCAACTGAGTCCTGAAGCTCGCTCTGGTATTGTTTCTGGTACTGCTGCCTGATTTCGACCTGTTTTCCGGAAATGGCGCCGTTTTCTGAACCGCTGGTGTTTTCGGAAAGGACATTTCCGTTAATATCGACAATAGTAATATTATCTTCCGTTAATCCCTCAACACTGTTGGTCACCAGTTTGGCAATACCTGCAACCTGGCTTTCCTCAAGGGTCTTATTGGGTTTAAGCTTTAACATCACTGCTGCGGTAGCATTTTTTTGGTCTTCAGAAAAAAGAGAAGGTTCGGGTTGGACAATATGCACTCTGGCCCTATCGACCTCGGACATCCCCTCAATGGTGCGGGTAAGTTCGCCCTGCAGTGCACGGAGGTATCTGGCCCGGCGATCGGTATCTGTCTCCCCGAACTTAGTGTTATCAAAACTCTCAAATCCGACAACTCCGCCTGTGGGCATTCCTTCACCGGCTAATTCCAACCGTGTTTGGGTTATATCCTTGTTAGGAATCATAATGGTAACGGCACCATCGGCTCCATTGTCGGCAAACCTGAAAGGTATTTTTTTCTCGTTAAGCTTTTCTACTATCTGCCCTGCCTGCTGTTCGTCTTTTAGAGTGAATAAGGCCCCATAATCCGGCATAGTCGCGCTTCTGGTAAGCAGAATTAAAACCACAATCAGAAGAGCCGCCGAACCTACAATGACTGATTTCTGTATGTTGTTCATTTTTTGCCACAACTCAATTGACTGCGTTTTCAGTTGCAACAAATACTCTTTCATTAAGACAAGTCACCTCATTCCACTCTTTAAGAAAAAAACTATTATACCTGCATCCTCATAATTTCTTGATATGCTTCAACAACTTTATTGCGAATCTGGAGTGTTAACTGAAAAGCAAGACTTGATTTTTCTGCTGAAATCATTACCTGGTGCAGCTCATTTACTTCACCTGTAACCAATGAACTTTTCATTTCAGCTGACTGCTGCTGGAGAGAATTTATTTCATTAATGGAGTTTTTCAGCATATCAGCAAACCCCATACTCTTGTCATTGTCAGTGTTTTGTGCCTGTGACAGTCCTCCGAGCTTACGACCGGCCTGCAGCACATCAACCGGTGTGTTCAGGATATTCACTTGTCAATTCCCCCTTTATTTCCCAATTTCCAAAGCTCTTAGTGCAATGTCCTTGGAAGCTTTTGTGGCCGTTACATTTGCTTCATATGACCTGGTGGCTGAAATCATATTTACCATTTCAGTTACAATGTTGACATTGGGCATGCTTACATATCCCGCTTCATTGGCATCAGGGTGATTGGGGTCATAAACCATTTTAAAAGGGCTCCTGTCTTCATTTATCCCTGCTACCCTTACCCCGTCCCCCGTCTTTTGCTGTTCAAGGGTTCTGCCCAATATCCCCGCAAAACCGCTTTCCGGTCCCCTGGCCTCGAAAATAGCCATTTTGCGACGGTAAGGTCCTCCTGCCTCAGTCCTGGTAGTATTAATATTAGCTATATTTTCAGAAATGAGGTCCATCCTCAGCCTCTGTGCCGTCAATCCGGATGCGCTGACATCTAACGCCTTAAAGAGATTCATGGTTGCCCCCCTCTGTCCTGAATTTATCTCCCGTTAATAGCCATCTTTATTTTCTGGAATTCACCGTTTAATTCCTGGGCCAATGCGGTGTACATAATTGAATTTTTTGCCAAGGCCGCCATTTCCCTGTCAATATCCACATTATTACCGTCATTTCTCATAGATGTGTCTTCACTTCTGACAACCTCAGGCGCAACATTAAATGCAGTTTTTCTGCCAATGGGAATGTGCCTTTCATGGGTAAGTTTCCCTGCCAACCCAGACTCCCTTCCCATGGCCTTCCGCAGTTCTTCCTCAAATAGTACCTCTGACCTTTTATATCCCGGGGTATCCACATTGGCAAGGTTGTCTGCGATTACCTTATTCCTCAGGGCTGATGCATCAAGGCCCTTTTCAAGCATATGCATCGTCCTGGTAATTAACAGATTTTCGATCAAAACTATCACTCCCATAACGTAAAAATCCAAACCACAGCTACCGTAGTTTGGCATAATGATGCTAACCTCCCTTCGGCAGCCCGGCAACCATAGCTCTGAATAAATAGACCATGTAATACAATATAATGGAAGTTACCAGCATCAAAATATATAATGATCGCTTGTCCGATAACTGCAAAATTGATATGGTATCATAACCAAGCCTCTAGGTCCGTAGCTTTGCGCCTTTACCTTTCGATAAATTTGCCATTAAACAAAGTTTGGTATTTATTTTTCGTTTCCCCAGGAATAAAATGTAACCCGGGATAAAATATGTAAACCTTTGAGGAGTATTCGTCATTCGTTCGCAAAATTCCTACCTTTTCTTACATATTTTTATATTTTTTTACCGTTTGTCAACCTACAATTTTACCCTGTATTGTATAATGGTTTCCAATGTAACAATATTTCGCCATTGTTACCCAAAATCCTTTTTTTAGTATCTAATTTTCTTTGAATTTACTTGGTTTATCGACAAATCTCGCACCCTTTCCCCGGCAGTCATTTTTACCTGCATGCATAAAGACACCAGCCCCTCCCGGTGGCATTTTCCCCAGCATGCACAAATGTATTTTTATGCATTCATCTGTCCCGCGGGTGGGAAAATGGCTCCTGACAAGGCGTACGGATGCCTCCAACCACAGGCGTACCAGACGAAGCCCCCATTTTGTTACCGGAACCCCGGCTCCTGCGGAGACCGCCGTCCCGACAAAACGGGGGGACCCCCGACGTCGAGGATTGGAGGCATCCGCACAACGCAGTCAGGAGCCATTTTCACCAACATGCACAATTAAAAAAGAACCTACAGTGTCATAACACTGTAGGTTCTTTTTTAATGTTTCAGCTTATGCAGCTCATCCAACAACCGCTCATTCAAAATCCTAATATAAGTCCCTTTCATACCCAGCGATTTGGACTCAATAACACCGGCGCTTTCAAACTTTCTTAAGGCATTAACGATAACAGAGCGGGTAATTCCAACCCTGTCGGCAATCTTGCTGGCTACCAGCAGACCTTCATTACCTTCAAGCTCCTCGAAAATATGTTCAATTGCTTCAAGTTCGGAATAAGACAGGGTTCCCAGAGCAATCTGCACAGCAGCCTTTTTACGGGCTTCTTCTTCGACACGTTCTGCTTTTATCCTGAGAACCTCCATGCCGACTACTGTTGCCCCATATTCGGCCAAAACCAGGTCCTCGTTGGTGAACTGCCGGTTAAATTTTGCCAGTACCAGCGTACCCAGCCTTTCCCCACCGCCTGCTATAGGCACTACTGTCATTACCTTTTCCTGGAAAACGCACTCATCTTCAATATGAAAAACACAAGTGTTTGATTTCTCATTAAAGTTAGCTTTTGTTTCAATAATCCTTAGCAGGGACTCATTATAACTCTCAGGAAAACGTTCTGCATTTTCAATGATATCCCTTATAACATCACAATCAAACTTGTCCACAAAAGCAAACCCCAGAATTTTTCCTCTTCTGCCAACAATATAAGTATTTGATTCAATATTTGCAGTCAAAACATCGGCCATTTCCTGAAAATCGACCGGGTTTCCGGCAGCTTTCTGAAGCAGTTTATTAATTTCCCGGGTTCGTTCCAGTAAATCCTTCATAACTTTCCTCCCTTAGCTCAAGGCTTTATAAGATATAACGGCTTAGGTCCTGGTTTTGAACAACATCCTGAAGTTTATTGCGAACATATTCACTATCAACCGCAATATCTTTTACCTCGATATCAGGCGCTTCAAACGCAATATCCTCCAATAATTTCTCTAAAATTGTATGTAAACGTCGAGCGCCGATATTTTCTGTCTGTTCATTAACAGTATAAGCTATTTTAGCTATTTCATCAAGAGAATTTTCAGTAAATTTTAAGCTGACCCCTTCTGTTTCCAGCAAAGCTGTATATTGTTTAATCAGGGCATTCTGAGGTTCAGTAAGAATCTGCTTAAAATCAGCCTCGGTAAGACTTTCCAGTTCAACACGGATTGGAAAACGACCCTGCAGTTCGGGAATCAGGTCTGATGGTTTGGAAACATGAAAAGCCCCGGCTGCAATAAATAGGATATAATCCGTTTTTACCGGCCCATATTTTGTCATTACTGTAGAGCCTTCCACAATAGGCAGGATATCCCGCTGCACCCCGCCCCTGGATACATCAGGACCGGACCCGCTTTCCTGTCCCGCTATTTTATCTATTTCATCAAGGAAAATAATCCCAGACTGTTCAGCACGTTCTACTGCTATGGAAACAACTTCATCCATATCGATAAGCTTTTGTGCCTCCTGCTGGACCAGTATTTTACGCGCTTCCCCGACAGTAAGCTTGCGGCGCTTCTTCTTTTTAGGAAACATTCCGCCCAGCATATCCTGGATATTTATCCCCATTTCTTCGACACCGGCGCCTGTAAAGACCTCAACCATGGAGGTCCCTGCATCCTCAACCTCTATCTCTAGATACTCATCCTCCAGTTTGCCTGCAGCCAGCTTTTCCTTAATGGTACCCCGTTCGAACTGCAGCCTCTTGATGTGCTGGCTGTGTTCATCATCCGTGGTCTGATCCTGCTGCTGGCCGCCCCCGAAAAAAACCTCAAAAGGGTTTTTGACCGCGCCATCCTTCTCCGGCAGCGGCGCCAAAAGCTCAATTATCCTGAGTTCCGCCAGTTCTTCAGCCTTTTCTTCAACAGCAGAAATCTTTTCATTTTTCACCACCCTGATGGCGGTCTCCACCAGGTCCCTGATTATGGACTCCACATCTCTGCCCACATACCCGACCTCAGTAAATTTGCTTGCCTCAACTTTGACAAAAGGAGCATTGACAAGCTTCGCCAAGCGCCGGGCAATCTCTGTTTTGCCAACACCGGTAGGTCCAATCATAATAATATTCTTTGGTACAACTTCATCCCGCAATTCGGGAGTCAGTTTTTTTCTTCTGAACCTATTTCGCAAAGCAATAGCTACAGATCTTTTTGCTTTGTGTTGGCCAACTATGTATTTATCCAATTCTGAAACTATTTTTTTGGGGGTTAAGTCTTGCATTAAGAATCATTCCTCCTAAGATTTACATCCGTATTTAGCAAAACGAACTATTTATCGAAGGTTACTCTTTTGAACTTTAACTTACCTTGTTGCTCTCTTCAGTCATTTTTAAAGATAATTGATATTCGATGGCTTCGGGCATTTTTATGAATTTCACAGTAGGGTCTTTGCTCAGCACATACTTTTCGATTTCATCAATAGGAATTTTAAAAAACTCTTTATACCTGTTAGTTTTGTTCAAACGATTCTTCTCAAAAAACCTATGTAAATCCCTTTCCCTTTCATAACAATTCTCACTAAAAATCAGGGCATGAGCATCAAATCTAAATGGTACAGAAGCGTTACAAAGTTCATCTATTCTTTCATAAGGGTTAAGCCTTCTAGTAGTACCTATTTTATAAACATCTTCTCCAAATGCCCCAATGTTTGAAATTATATAAACATAACCTGCTTTGTTTTCAAATAGTCTTGTAAATGTTTGTTTTTCTTCCTCTAACCTCTCAATCTTTTTCGTTAACTCAGAAATTTTCCTTTCGTATTTTTCCCTTTCTTTTTCAGTTGATTTAAGCAGTTCTGCTCTTATTTTGCTCATTTCATTTTGAAAATGCGTTTGCTCCTTAAGAATTCTTTTCATTTCTCGTTCATACTCTTTTTTCGCTAATTCTTCATCTTTTTCAATTTCTCTTTGTTTTGCTAAAGCCTGACGTTCATCCCGTAATTTTACTTCATAATCAAAAACCAAGTCAAGCTCTTGATATTTCAATGTGAGGTAATAATTTGAAATTCCCATATTTAAAATGCTTACCATCTCATTAATTGATTCATAAGATTTCAAGATTCTATCTTTTCTTGCAGAATACTTAGAGTAGTACTTAACACTTGCAATTATGGCTTCACATTCACCATTAAAAGCCCTGAGAGCCATTTTACGAACTCTATTTACAAGTTTGTTGCCTTCTCTTTTGCTCCCGTCAACAGTCCAATTACCATTGACCACTAGTGCTTGTTTGTTTTTTATCGCTTCTTTTTGCCCGTCACGGACAGCCTCAAGTCGTTCTTTATATAATGTAGAATTAGTAAGATTATATTTGGGCTCATAAAGTCCGTATGCGCTAGGTATTTCTGGTCCTTCTTCTAAAGCGTTTTCATATTGTTCTTCAAATCTTTTTAATTTTTTCTCTAGTTCAATTAATTGGTTCTGATATCTCAGTTCTTCTTTCTTCTGTTTGTCTATCTTTAAAGTTAAGCTTTCAAGTTCCTCTAAATCATGTATTCTTGATTCTATTTTAATAACTTCTTTTTTCTTTTGTTCTAACTCTATTTCTTTATTTTTGATTTGACTTTCTTTAGTTAAAATATAATTGCTCTTCTCAACAATTATAGATTCTTTTTCTTTAATTTCATTCTTTTTAGTTTTAATCTCTTCTTGTACCAGTTCCAACTGTTTTTCCAACTCTGTAAGAGCCATGGACTTTGTCTTATCAAATATTCTCGCGATAAATGTTTTAATAGACATTTTGAACCCCCACCAATTCAGTTCTCAGTAGAGTACTTTACTCAATGGTAAATTCTAGCTCTTTATTTTCATTCATTAGGTTCTGGAAATGACCGCGGAATCTGGTGAGATATTGTACAAGATTTCCCTTGGACTGACGCCGTGAGAAATCCACCGCAGTTCCGCTAAGCGAAGTCCGGGACGCGGGCCACGGATGGCCCGCGCCGCCACTGAGCCACGGACGGCGAATTGGCGGTGTTCCCAGACTTCGCCAGGAACAAGGTTAGATTTCTCCGGCAGCAGTCCGGAAAATCGGTACAATATCTCACCAGATTTCATTCCCGGTTATTTCCGAAAGCCCAGTCCTTGGAGTCAGGTTCTCCACAAAATTACCCCCCTAAAGTTCTTCGATTGATATATTGGAATTGGTATATATGCAGATTGATGCAGCAATTTCCAGGGCCTCCCTGGCTATATCCGAAGCGCTCAACTGTGTATGGCTGACCAAAGCCCTGGCTGCAGCAAGGGCATAAGCCCCCCCGGAACCGATAGCTGTTACATTATCATCTGGTTCGATAACCTCACCGTTACCCGATATAATCAGCAGGTGTTCCGCATCAGCAACTATCAGCAGGGCTTCAAGCTTACGCAGGAACTTATCCAGACGCCATTCCTTGGCAAGTTCCACTGCCGCTCTGGGGAGGTTGCCCCGGAACTCTTCCAGCTTCTTCTCAAACTTTTCAAACAGGGTAAAGGCATCAGCCACTGAACCGGCAAAGCCGGCAACCACCTTATTATTATACAAACGCCGGACTTTTTTGGCCTTTTGCTTTAAAACCATATTCCCGCCAAAAGTAACCTGTCCATCACCGGCTACAGCTACTTTATCATTCAACCTGACAGCAACGATGGTTGTTCCCTGAAACATAACAATACCTCCTGTCCCCGTTAAGCCCGGGGATGGCTTTTTTCATAAACAGACCTCAATTTTTGTTTGGTCACATGTGTATATATCTGAGTTGTTGACATTTTAACATGCCCCAGCAGTTCCTGAACAGCCCTGAGGTCAGCTCCCCCGTCCAACAGGTGTGTGGCAAAAGAATGCCTTAATGTATGCGGGCTGATACGGCGCTGGATACTTACCTGTTTTACATATTTGTCTACGATATTGCGGACACTTCTTGCCGTCAGCCGTCCCCCGCTCCTGTTTAAGAATAGCGCTCCAGTCATCTGTTTGCCGGTAAGCTGGGGCCTTCCGTCCGCCAGATACCCGGTCAGGGCCTTGATGGCATAAGACCCCATGGGAACAATCCTTTCCTTGGCGCCTTTGCCCATAACCCTCACATATTCAAGCTCCAGGTCAGAGTCTCCGGTATCCATCCCCACAAGCTCACTGACCCGCAAGCCGCTGGAATACAGTACTTCAAGAATAGCCCTGTCCCTTAGCCCTGATGCCTTCTTGGTATCAGGCGCTTCCATAAGGCTCCTGATTTCATCTTCATACAGGAATTCGGGCAGCCTTTTTTCAAGTTTTGGAGTTGAAACCCTTAACATAGGGTTACCGGATACAACCTCTTCCCGGGAAAGAAAGCGGTAAAATGATCTTAAGGCTGCCAGTTTCCTGGCAATCGTAGACCTGTGCAGCCCCTTTTTCTGTAGCTCAGCCAGGTATCTCCGGACCGACAGGTGGTCAACCTGATCCGGTGTCACCTGTTCACCGGACACTTTAAATTCATCAGCCATGAAATCTACAAACTGCCAGATGTCTCTCTGGTAACTTTCCTGAGTCCTTGGCGAAGCATTTTTCTCCACTTTTAAATAAACTATGAAGCTATCAATAAATGTATACATAGAATCACCTTGCTTCATGGGCTCATCGGTGCAGCGCTCTTTTAACAGCCCTTGAGCTGCCCGTTGATGATTAAGATTTTAAAGGCAGTACATATAAAAGCACTGCCAAAAAATGGCACACACTGCCGGCCATGACAAACATATGCCAGACAGCATGGGTAAAGGCCTTCTTTTTCCTGATATAAAAAACCGTTCCGGAACTATACATTAATCCCCCGGCAACAAGCCAGGCAAGACCCGGGCCAGGTATACCTGCAACCAGAGGCTTAACTACTGAAATTACCAACCAACCCATTAAAAGATAAAGAATTGTTGACAGGATGCGAAACCTTTTTACAAAAAAGATCTTAAATACAATTCCGGCAGCTGCCAGCCCCCAAACCACCCCGAATAAGGTCCAGCCCAACCGGCCGTGAAGGGTGATGAGGGTAAACGGAGTGTATGTTCCCGCTATCAGTAAATATATCGCCGAATGATCCAAAACCTTTAGGATATCTTTGGCCTTTCTGTTCCGTAGTGTATGGTACAGGGTTGAGACCAGGTACATTAAAACAAGTGTCGAGCCATAGATGCTAAAACTGACAACATGCCAGATGTCACCATACATCACCGCAAATACAATAAGTAAAACAAGGCCTGTCACAGCAAGGGCAGTACCTATGCCGTGAGTCAGGGCATTAATTCTCTCTTCAGCAAGAGAATACTCACCCGTATTTACCATAGCTTCTCCCCACCAATCTTATACTTTTGCGGCCGCTAAACCTGGCTTAAATTCCTCAAGCCTGTTGAGCGCCCTTTCTGATATTTTACCATATCTCAGCCGCTTATCCCGGATTTTTTCATCGAGTTTTGGTAAAATTCCGAAATTAATATTCATGGGTTGAAAATTTTTGGTCACCGGTGTGGTAATATATTTGCATAATGCCCCATGGGCTGTTTCCTCCGGAAAAATAACCGGCATCCCACCGGCGGTCATCCTGGCTGCGTTAATCCCGGCAACAAGACCCATTGCCGCCGATTCCACATAGCCTTCAACCCCGGTAATCTGTCCGGCAAAATAGATATTTTCGTCGTTCTTCAACTGAAGAGTCGGCCTCAGTATTTCGGGAGAATTAATAAAAGTATTCCGGTGCATTACGCCATAACGTACGAACTCGGCATTTTCGAGTCCCGGGATCATTCTGAAAACCCGATTCTGTTCACCCCACTTGAGGTGTGTCTGAAACCCCACAATATTATACAAAGTGCCTTCACTGTTATCCTGCCTGAGCTGTACCACTGCATAAGGCCTGTCACCGGTACGCGGGTCTGTCAGTCCCACAGGCTTTAACGGCCCAAACAACAAAGTCCGGTATCCCCTGGAGGCTAATTCCTCCACAGGCATACAGCCCTCAAAAAATATCTCCTTCTCAAACTCCCTCAGGGGAGTACACTCGGCATTTACCAGTTCCTGATAAAACCTTTCGTACTCTTCCCTGCTCATAGGACAGTTGAGATAGGCTGCTTCACCCTTATCATACCGGGAAGCCCGAAAAACCCTGGAGTGATCCAGGGATTCCAGGGTTACTATCGGAGCTGCCGCATCATAAAAGTAAAGGTATTCACAACCCGTAATTTTCCTGATAGTACCGGACATGGCAGCAGAAGTCAAAGGACCGGTGGCAATTATTACCGGATTGGCTGCATCAATTTGGGCAGCCTCCTGTCTGATAACCTCCACGTTTGGATGTCCTGATACCATATCGGTGACCAGCCCGGCAAATTCCGACCGGTCAACTGCCAGAGCGCCGCCTGCCGGAACTGATGATTTATCGGCACACTTTATAATTAACGAATCAAGACGGCGCATTTCTTCTTTTAATAATCCCACGGCATTTTCCAGGGAACTCCCTCTAAGGGAATTACTGCACACAAGCTCGGCAAACATGTCGGTATGATGAGCCGGGGATTTTCTCACCGGCCTCATTTCAAAAAGTCTGACCCGGACACCTCTGGAGGCAAGCTGCCAGGCCGCCTCCGAACCGGCCAGCCCGGCGCCGATTACAGTTACTGGTTTCATTTAAGCCAAAACCCTTTCTTGATCAGATAGTTGACTGACCACCGGAGCGGCGGCTATTCAACCACAGCTGCTTTTTCCTGGTATTTACAGTCACTGCCGGAGCATTTAAGAATGGGTCCTTTACCGCCGACAGATTTCTGCACCAGGACTTTGCTGCATTGAGGGCATTTTTTATCTGTAGGCTGGTCCCAGGAGACAAATTCACAATCCGGGTAGTTGCTGCATCCGTAAAATTTTCTACCCTTTTTACTTCTCTTAAGAACTACTTCTCCTCCACAAACTGGGCAGGAAACCCCGATTGTCTCCAGAAGGGGTTTGGTATTCCTGCATTCAGGAAAACCAGGGCAGGCCAGAAATTTACCGTACCTTCCCATTTTGATAACCAAATTGCGTCCGCACTGGTCACAAACCTCGTCACTTACCTCGTCTTCTATCTCAATGACACCAATGTTTTTTTCCGCCTTTTCCAGGGTTTTTTTAAACGGAGTATAAAATTCCCTTATGATTTCTATCCAGTCGGTATCGCCCTCTTCTATGCTGTCAAGTTTATCCTCCATGGCAGCAGTAAACTGTACATTTATGATGTCCGAAAAATGCTCCTTCAACAGATCAACCACCACAAAACCCAGTTCTGTGGGGAAAAACTGTTTTTCTTCCTTTATTATATATCCCCTCTTTTGAATCGTCTCCACTATTGGCGCATAGGTGCTCGGGCGCCCAATCCCATTTTCCTCAAGGGCCTTAATAAGACTGGCATCTGAGTACCTCGGGGGCGGTTGGGTAAAGTGCTGTTTCGGTTCCAGGTTTTTCATTTCAAGGGGGCTGCCCTTTTCCAGGTCCGCAGGCAGTGACCCGGCTTCCTCTTTGTCACCATTGTCCTGGCTTTCAGTGTAAACTTTCATGAACCCGGGAAATTTTACCACTGAACCTGTTGCCCTAAAAGTGTACTCTCCGGCCGTAATATCCACAGTGGTGGTATCTACCACTGCAGAACTCATCTGGCTTGCCAGAAACCTCTCCCAGACCAGTTTATAAAGTTTATACTGGTCTCTGGTGAGAAACTTTTTAATTTTATCAGGTTCATGTATAATCGTCGTCGGCCTGATAGCCTCATGAGCATTTTGGGTCCGGCCTTTGGTCTGGTACTGCCTTACCTTTTCAGGCTTATAGTCGGCCCCATAGTTATCCAGGATATATTGTGCTGTCTCCACCTGGGCCGTTTCAGAGATTCTGGTGGAATCTGTTCTGATATATGTAACCAGACCTACCGTACCTTCAGGACCAATATCCAAGCCCTCATAAAGCTGCTGGGCCACCTGCATGGTTTTCCGGGCCGCAAAATTCAGCTTCCGGTAAGCTTCCTGCTGCATTGTACTGGTAGTAAAGGGCGGGGAAGGATTCCTCTTCTTTTCCCTTTTCTTGATGTCATTAATGACATAGTCAGCCCCTTTGAGGTCTGACATTACCCGGTCCATCTCTGTTTTGTTGGAGATGTTTATTTTCTTTTTATTATGTTTCAGAAGTTTTGCTGCAATATCAGTCTTGTTACCAGGTTTCTTGAAAATACCTGTCAAGGACCAGTATTCCTCAGGAACAAATGCCTTAATTTCCTCTTCCCGGTCACAAATCAGCCTCACCGCTACCGACTGAACCCGACCGGCGCTGAGACCCTTTTTAACTTTTCTCCAGAGCAGTGGGCTGAGATTGTATCCAACCAAGCGGTCCAAAATCCTTCTGGCCTGCTGGGCGTCTACTCTGGGCCCATCGATGGTGCGCGGGGCTTTCATCGCCTTTTGCACGGCATCTTTGGTGATTTCATTAAATTCTACCCGGCATTTTTCCTTTTCATTTATCTGCAGTTGGTACTGCAGATGCCACGCAATTGCCTCACCTTCCCGGTCCGGGTCAGTAGCCAGCAAAATATGAGTCGATTTTTTGGCTGCATTGCGCAGTTCCTTTAAAATATCACCTTTACCCCTGATAGTAATGTACTTAGGGGCAAAGTTTTCTTCCACATCTACTCCAAACTGGCTTCTGGGCAAATCCCTGACATGTCCCATCGATGCCTTTACAATATACCTTTTGCCAAGAAACTTTCCTATGGTTTTGGCCTTGGCAGGCGACTCTACAATCACCAGATACTTTGACATAATTATCACCCCTGTAACAGCTCCTGCTTCTACATATTTAAAATAGCAATTCCCGATTATCACAGTGCTGTCATTTCGTAGTCTTAACCGTAACTTTACTTTTATATACAGTTACAAAAACTTGCCTTTAAACTAGGCTATTCCGGACATATCTCTGTCCGGGCAGCTGCCTGACGAGACCCTTTAATTCCATAACCAGGAGCATAGACATTACCTCAGAAGGCCTGATTCCGGTGTTGCATATTATTGTTTCACTGCTAATGGGATCATCTGAAATAATATTATATACCCTTTTTTCGGCATCGGTCAAATAAATATTGCCCCCGATACCACACAGCTCCCGCCCGGGAAATATCCCATCATCAGGGGCAGTCAGTCCCAGTTCCCCAATAATATCCCCTGCGTTTTCCACCAGGCAGGCACCCTGACGGATAAGCTGGTGGCAGCCCCGGTTCAGCCTGTTGGTCACCTGCCCCGGTACTGCAAATACCTCACGCCCCTGTTCCAGGGCAAAATCCACCGTAATCAGGGAACCGCTTTTCTCGGCAGCTTCGACAACCAAAACACCACAGGATAATCCGCTGATGAGTCTGTTGCGCTGCGGGAAGTTGCCGGCAGCAGGTGAGGTTCCCGGAGGAAACTCACTGATTACCGCTCCTTTTAGAGTTATCTCTTCCATTATATTTCGGTTCTCCCTGGGGTATACCACATCCGCCCCGCATCCCAAAACAGCAACAGTGAGTCCACCTGAATCCAGGGCCCCCCTATGGGCTGCTGTGTCAATTCCCCTGGCCATACCGGATACAATCCCCAGACCGGCGCGTGATAATTCACCAGCTATCGCCCGGGCTGCCGTTAATCCATAATGGGTCGCTTTTCTGGCCCCCACTATGGCAAACATCTCTTTATTCAGGATACTCTTGTTACCCTTGACATATAAAATCTTCGGAGGATCATAAATACTTTTGAGCATTAGGGGATATTCCGGTTCCTCAATGGAAACAACCCCGATTCCAGAGTCAGCAAGTTTCTGTATTTCTGTTTCAGGTTTTAATTCCCTGCGCCTGTCCAGAAGATACGAAATAACCTTGGCCGGAACTCCAGGTACAGACCTTAAAGCTGCTTCACTTCCATACCAGACCTTTTCCGCTGTACCCATGAACTCAATCAATGCAGCAAGCCGGCGCGGCCCCAGACCATCCACCATGCTCAGCAAAACATAATAAGCCTTGGAATCCACTAACTGCACCCCTGACAAATATTAAGATTTCAAAACACACATGCCTTTTTATCCTTTACACTGTTTCGGGGTAGTTCCTTAATTTCCTGCACAGGAAGAAATTTTTCTGCCAAATTATTCTACTAACGTACCATTGCCACCAATTTCTGAAGCCTTTGACCAGGTTTCAGCAAATCCCCATAAAGATCCCCAGCCTGCCTGATTCTGTCCCTGATATTGCCGCTGTTAAAGTCACCGGGACGTACTTTACCCTGCCTGACCTCTTCCCAGGTCAGCGGCGTTGATACCGGCGCTCCCGGAACCGGGCGCAGGCTGTATTGAAAAGTCATGGTTTTACCCCGGGTATTCTGCAGGTAATCCAGGTAAACCTTGCCCCCCCGGTCGGCCACCAGTCTTTCCATGGTAGTCTTCCGGGGAAAAACAGCATGGACCTGACGGCAGATAAACTCCACGGCATCCCTAACCTCACTGTAGGTATATTCAGGCTTGATGGGAACAAAGACATGCAGTCCCGTAGCGCCTGAGGTCTTGGGATATCCATGAAGGCCAAACTGGTCCAGAGCCTCTTTTACCAAGAGGGCAACCTCAAGTGTATCAGCAAAACCCGCCGGAGGCATAGGGTCAAGGTCAAAAACCATAATATCGGGGTAGTTTATCTCAGGCACCTTTGCCAGCCAAATATGAAGTTCAATACAGGCTTGATTGGCAAGCCATAAGAGCGTATTCAGGTCATTACAAATAATATAGTTTATCGTTTTCCCTGTATCAGGCGACTTTACAGGAAATGTCCTGACCCATTCCGGCGCATACCCGGGACAGTCCTTCTGATAGAACATCTCTCCATGAATCCCATCAGGATACCGGCTCATAATAAACAGCCTGTCCTTCAGGTGTGGCAGCAGGATGTCTGCAATATCAGCATAGTACTTGATAAGTCCCGCCTTATTTATTTTATCACCGGGCCACATCAGTTTTTCCAGGTTTGTCAGTTTAAGACTTTTCCCGGCAACGATTACCTCTCTGTCCAACTAAATCACCTTTCCAAGCGGCATTTTTCCGGTGGAATTTCTACAAACGCCTGAATACTCGGCTGTCTTAGCGTGTGACCCCCAGTCCATTCTATAAACTTTACTTTAACGGTGATGGCAGGCTGCAGCCAAATGGCAGTTTTTATACGCTCCGGTTTGTTTACAAAGTGACGCTCCTTTACCACTAAAGGTTTAATGCGTTCAGTCAATGCCCTCCATTCAGCCATGGTCAATTTCCCTGTTCCGGCGTGCCCAATATACCAAAGCCGGCCTTCCCGGTCATAAAGTCCCAATAGCACTGCATTTACAAGATCACCTCGAAAAGTCACTCCACCAACTACAGCAACCAAGTCATGATAATTTTTAAGCTTTTGCCACCTGCGGTCTTTACCTTTTATACCATATGTACTTGTTAAGTCCTTACATACGATTCCCTCCAAGTCCTGTGCTGAAACTACTTGGTAAAGAGATTGCGGGTCATGAAAATTTTCAACTAACTGAACATCATCGGAAGGTGTTATCATATCATGCAGTATCTCCTGCCTTTGTTCCAGTGGCAAACCGGTAATCCACTTCCCGTTATAAAACAAAATATCAAAAACCATATATGTTACAGGTGTTTCTCTCATCGCTCGCGGAACTTTATCCGGTTGTCTAACGCCATCCCGCTTCATTACATTATGAAAAGACGGTTTTCCTTTTTCCAAAGCAATTACCTCACCATCCAACACAATTGATGCTGCGGAACAATATCGTTTTATATCAACTAACTCCGGAAACTGAAGGGTTCGGTCATTTAGTTTCCTGTTAAATAAGCCCACAATGTCCCCATCAAAATACGTTAAAATGCGCACTCCGTCCCATTTAACCTGGGCTGTCCACTGATCTCCAACCGGTATTTTATCGGTCTTGATAGGTTCAAACGGGATTACCGGTTTCAGCTCCACGTTCCGGCCTTCTTCCGGCCTTTGCCAGACCCGGTTCCGGCCTTTCTGCCGGCCTTTGCCCCTGCTTTGGCTCCCTTTTTCATCCGAGCCCGTTCCTTTTCTTCCTTAGCCAGGTCGATACTCGCCTTAAGAGCCTCCATAAGGTCAACTACCTTGCCGGTCTCCGCTCTCGGGGCAACCTCTACCTCTTTACCGGTAATCCTGGACTCGATGAGTTCACTTAACGCGGCCCTGTATTCATTATGGTATTTTTCCAGGCTGAATGGCTCCGTCAGACTTGCAATCAGATTTGATGCCATTTTAGCCTCATTTTCGCTTACCTTCACACTGTAATTAATTTCCGGCAGCAGCTCGGTATTCCGAATTTCATCAGGATAAAACATCGTCTCCATAACAATAATATCCCGGTATACCCTGAGGGCTGCCAGAGATTCCTTAGACCTGATAATTACTTTTGCTATAGCTACTTTTCCGGTTTCCGCCATCGATTTTTTGAGTAATTCATATGCCTTCTGCCCACCGTCTCCCGGAGCAAGATAATATGATTTATCAAAAAGCACCGGATCTATTTCACTCAGGTCGGCAAAGTTTATAATTTCAACTGTTTTTGCTGTAGCCAAGGGAATACTCTCAAAATCTTCATCGCTGAGAATAACATATTTACCCTTCTCATATTCATATCCCCTGACAATTTCATTCATAGGCACTTCTGTTTCACACGTTGGACAGATCTTTTCATACCGTACCGGTGTCTTGCATTTCTCATGAAGGTAATTAAATTTAATGTCCTTTCGCTCAGTCGCCGCGTACAATTTTACAGGTACATGCACCAGGCCGAAACTGATTGCTCCCTTCCAAAGGTTTCTCACCAAACCCACCTCACTTTATATTATTATCACCCCCATTACATTTATCATGTACAGGCAGTGCTTCATAATTAAATGAGGCCCTTTTTTTGCGTCTAAAGCACAGAGAGTGGCCGACATCTTCCTTCACGACACTAAAGCCGTTCCGCAACATATCTGCCACTCCATTAACAGACGGAAATTACTCTATTGTTACCGGACAGGTAATTTTACTATACAGGTTGTGCCCACACCTTCAATAGAATTAACCTGCATAATACCATCGTGATTCTGAACAATACGATAACATACTGTCAATCCCAGTCCGGCAGCCTCCTCCCTGGTTGTGAAAAAAGGGTCGGCTATCCGGTTGAGAACATCGGGAGGAATTCCGGTTCCGGTATCACTTATGCTCAGGGTAACCATATTGTCCTCACCTGAATACTTAGTCTGAATTTTTAATGTCCCCCCGTTTGGCATGGCCTGAATCGAGTTTCTGCACAAATTGCTCACCAACTGCGTGATCTGCGGACGATCAAGGTAAACTTCAGGCAGTCCCCCGGAAAAATCCGTTTCTATTAAAACCCCGTTATCAACTGCATACATGGCAGTATCAGGCAGCAGCTGGTCGATTAGTTCATGGATGCTGCTTTGTTTCATTACCGGGAAAGTCGGTACCGCCATCATCAGGAACTGGTTGATGATGCCCTCAATATGCTGAACCTCTTTTTTAATTATCTGTGCATATTCCCATCCCTGTTCCCCGTGTTTAAATTTATCCTGAAGAAGATATGTGAATCCCTTTATACTTGTAAGCGGGTTACGAATCTCGTGGGCTGTACCTGCCGCAGTCTCCCCGATGGCGGTAAGCTTTTCATACATGAAGTGATTTGCCAGCATCCGCTTGTCATCCTCATGGTACTCGCGGATTTTCCCAACCATATCATTGATGGCGGCGGTAAGATGTGCTATCTCATCAGTCCCCTCATCTACAATAACATTGGTGAAGTTCCCTGCCGCGACCTCATCCAGACTTTCGGTTATCCTGTAAATGCGCTTCAGGGTACTGTGTAAATACCTGAAAATGATTCCGGAAGTTATGATAATACCTCCCAGAGGAACCGCCAGCAGTGTTAACACCGGGATGCATTCAGACCGTACTTCCAAGCCTGTCAGCGCTGGACCTGTATTAAGTTGTAAGTTAAATCCGATAAAAAAAATGCCGCCCAAAACCACTGAAGAACTGATAAACAAAGAAAAAACCAAAGCTATAGTCTTCCTAATATCATATCCCGGAAACAGATCTTTTTTCACTTGTTTTTCGGAATCCCCTTTACTGTTAATCCAAAATTTGTAAGAATTATCTGAATTTCGTTCAGAGCTTACTTTTTTTTCGTTATATAACTGAGAAATCCCTTTATTTTCCGGGCGAAATGATTGTAGATATGTGGGAAGTTTTTTCGAATTTTAGTCTTTCAAAGCAGCGCCGATGCCCATTGACCTGGCCACCAACTCTGCCATATGAATAACTTTAATGTTAGATTCAGCTTTTGCGGCCCCACCTGACAGTCCGGAAAAGCAGGTCGGGCACGGAGTTGTCAGATATTCGGCTCCGGTTTCCTCAGCATCCCTGATGCGGCGGACCGATGCCTCTTCCTGTAAATCGTGGTTAGCAATCTTCAGACCTCCACCTACCCCACAGCACCTTGAGAACTGCCTGGTTCTTTCCATCTCAACCAGCTCGATTCCCGGAATTGCCTGCACCACCCGGCGTGGGGCTTCGTAAATATTGTTGTGCCGTCCCAGCAGGCAGGGGTCATGGTAAGTAATCCTCCCCTGAACAGGCACATTTAATTTGATCTGTCCCTGCCGAATCAGAATGTCAAGGTACTCGGAAAGATGATAAATCTGATACTTTTGCTGTCCCACCTTGGGATAATCACTGTTGAGGGTTTTAAAACACCCGGCACATGCAGAAACCAGTGTGTCAATTCCCAGGCTGTTCAATTTTTCTATGTTTTGTCCGGCCAGCTGCTTAAAGGTAGGATCCCCCATCCGGCGCAGTTTGCCATAACAACAGTTTTCTTCGCTTCCCAAAACCCCGAATTTAACTCCGGCTTCGCTAAGGATGTTTACTGTATGTTTGGCAATCCTGCTTACTTTTTCATCAAAGGTTGCCGTACACCCAATAAACAACAGAACCGAAGCCTTGTTTTCCTTAATCAGTTCAGGCCTGTACAGCAGTGTTCCATCCTGAAGGCCGTCTTCTATCCAATCAGTCCTGGCTGACTGCTCCTTTTTATATGGATTCCCGAATTTGACAAGGTTTTCGCAGAAAGTCCTTTGTTCAGGGATTGGTCCCAATCCTGATCTGAACATAGCCTCCCGGACATCTTCCCAGAGTTCGACGGTATCAATTCTTGACGGACAGACGAAATGGCACTGGTTGCAGCAGGAACACTCATACAGGCCGGTCAAAAAGTCCGCCAAAGTATCCTGTCGAATCTCAGATTTGAATAATCCCAGTAATCCGTTCTGGGCTTTTAAGATGGACTTAAAATTCTTTATTTTGGCCCTTGGGGTAACTTTTTCGTTTTTCGTAAGACTATATACCGGACACCAATTCTGACACTCTCCACATCTGGTGCAGGCATCCAGGCACATAAGCCGGCGGGGACTTAATTTATCCAAAGGTATTTTACTATTACTCTTTTTCATATATACAGATCACCCCTTACCCGTTCTTCTGAAGCGTTAAACAGAATCTCTGCGGGACTACTGATAATATGCATAAACTTACTATGGGGAAAATAGGCCAGCATAACGGCCGTAAGAAAGGCATGCAGGGTCCAGATCACAGAAGCAGCATTTCTGCCCGACTCGCCCTGTAATAAAGAGAGTTCCGCCAACCGGTATCCGATAAAAGAATAATGCAGCCCCGGGACAGACCCGGAGAGCGAAATCCTTAGAGCTTCCAGCAGAAATCCGGTAATAACTAATAATAGCAGGAAAACTAAGGTCGTTGTGTCATAAGAGTCTGTATTCAGTTGTTCAGCCCGGAAAATAAACCTTCTCAGAAAGGCAGCAGTCAATCCCGCTAACAGCATTAATCCGAAGAGATCTCCAGCCAGCTTATAATAGTTGTGGCCCTGACCCTGAAGCATATATTGAGTGATCCGGGAACTTTCCGGGATAATGGTCTCTAAAGCCACAGCTATTGCCGATAATGAAATCAACCCGATAAAACCCCAAAAAATCAACATATGAACAGACCAGCGCAAAAGGCTTCTTTGGGCTATATGTTTCTGAAACAATACTTCCCGGAAAAAGGCGGCAGACATTGCTTTGTAGTCTGGCTGTTTGTACAGTAGTCTGCCTTTCCCACTGAAATAAAAGGAAAATTTCGTAACCATGCCTACTATAAAAAGTAGTAGACCAAATGACTGAATTATCCAGAATATTGTCCAGGGTTTGTAGTAAAGCACTACACCTGAATCCATCTAACCACCCCGCTTATTAAATATATTGGGAGCCTTTTCTCTTATTACTTAACTTTATGGGCCTGATAAAACTTGCCAAAAACGACAGCATACATAATTGATGCAAATATTACGCTGATATAGTTTGCGGCAGAAAGTACTGCACTGGGAAAATAGTTTGCATACACATAAACCCCCAAAACTTGGGAGCCAACAAAAGCTCAGACCATAGCCCACTGGGTTGCGGAAAATTCACTTCTATAGAAATATTCTTTAAAGTAGCTGCTGAGTAAATAAATACTGAAAACACCCCAGCCAATTGAAGTGACATAAGAGAAGTTGATTAAAAAGAATGAGATAATCTCTGTATCAATATTAAAATGTATCTGTAAATACTCTGTTAGTCTCAGGAGACTTATTCCAAACAGGCAGGTAATGGGAATCATAATAAAATAGCTGGGCAGTACGGGGCTTTGCGGCAAACTGACAGATTTCAACTGCAGGTAAACCAAATAACTAAGCTTAGTTACCAGTAAAAACAAACCCACACTCAAAGCCAGCAGTGACGCGAAAGCAGCTATAGATGAAAGCTCTCTGCCGGCTGCCATGGAGGCTATTCCGGTACCGGTCAGATTAACCAAACCAAAGGCGAAAACATCAAGCAGCCATACAAAATTTAATTTAGCTCCATCAAGAGGCTGGGTTAACCAGTTCTTCAGAAACTTGAATTCAAGCATAAAAAGAATAAACCAGAGACAACCAAAGAAAATGAATCCTGGCAGCATCAAAGACTGCAGATTTGACGATATTTCAGGGATAAAAAAAGCCAGTGGAGCCAAGACAACATTTGCAATCATAGACATGGAGGCAATGGGAACAAAAATACCGATACTCATTGTCGGCGGCCCATTCATAAAAGCGTTATATTCCTCCCTGTTAAAAAGCCATACTAAAAGGCTTTTTAAAAGAACAACTGTGGAGATTAAGCTGATAGCCGTAAAAATTAACATGATTCCGGTTAAAAAAAGGTACATTAAATTTTGAACCGTACTTAATCCTGCCCATGGCATATCTGACAATTTGATTAATCCTTCTCCATGAGGCACGGCAAACTGCAGATAATTAAAGGCCATTAGTGAGATACCTCCTGCAGCCAGAGGCACCTGGAATTTGAATGGTGTAAACTTCATTAAATGATACTCCTTTCAATAGTATTCTGTTCTGTAGTTGTTGAAAACCCAGTTCTATGAGTTGTTCTTATCTTACCATAACCTTAAATATAATTGAAATGCATAATTATCATATTAGTTATGACAGATTAACATATCAGAAAACTATCTTTCCCTACGCTCCATATTGATATATTCCCGTCTTTTTAAAACACTTTTATAGGCCGGTCTGATGATTTTTCCCTCATTTACAATTTCTTCAATGCGATGGGCGCTCCAGCCGCTTATTCGGGAAACGGCGAATATTGGAGCAAATAATTCAAGGGGTATATCCAACATCCTGTATGCAAATCCTGAATAAAAATCCACATTTGCACTGACTCCCTTGTACATTTTGCGAACCCTGGCAATTACTTCAGGTGCCAGCTTCTCTACCTTTGCATAAAGCCTGAATTCATCTTCAAGGCCCTTTTCCTCAGCAAGCTGAGCAGCACAACGCTTTAGAATAACTGCCCTGGGGTCAGATATTGAGTAAACAGCATGTCCTATGCCATAGATCAAACCTTTGCGGTCAAATGCTTCATTGTTGAGTAGTTTTGATAAATGATTTTTTATTTCTTCGTCATCTTCCCAATCCGTCAATTCCTGTTTCATATCGTCAAACATTTGAATGACCTTTAGGTTTACCCCCCCATGCCTTGGCCCTTTGAGTGACCCCAATGCGGCAGCTATCACAGAATAAGTATCTGTTCCCGTTGATGTGGCCACATGAGTTATGAAAGAAGAGTTATTACCTCCCCCGTGCTCGGCATAAAGAACTAAGGCAAGATCCAGCACTTTTGCCTCCAGGTCTGTGTATTTATTGTCCGGCCTCAGCATATAAAGAATGTTTTCTGCAATGCTTAGCTCCGGCTTCGGTTTAACCACATAAAGGCTGCTCTTGCCGTGATAATGTGATAAGGCCTGATAACCATACACCGTCAGTGACGGAAAGCGTGCTATAAGCTGCAAACACTGCCTTAATACATTTTGAACAGACGTGTCATCAGCTTTTTCATCAAAGCTGTATAAAGCCAATACACTTCTGGATAACATGTTCATAATATCCTTGCTCGGCACCTGTAAAATCATATCCCGGGTAAAATCTCCCGGCAGCCCCCGGTACTCAGCAATAAGCCGCCTGAAATCCAGAAGTTCTTGTTCAGCAGGCAAATTCCCAAATATTAACAAATAGCAGACTTCCTCGAAACCGTAACGCCCTTCAGAAAGAAACCCGGTTACAATTTCATTTAGATCAATCCCTCTGTACAACAGCATACCAGGCGCCGGGACTATTTTGTTATCTTCCGTATCATAGGCCTGCACTTCACCAATTTCCGTCAAGCCTACAAGCACACCCCTCCCATTAAGATCGCGAAGTCCTCGTTTCACTTCATATTTAACATATAAATCAGGATCTATAAAGCTGCTTTTTACTGCCTTTTCGGAAAGTGTTGTCAGCATGGCTTTTTCAAAATTACCCGTAATTATTTCACTCATGACCTTGATCCTCCTGTCTGTGCTTTTAAGGCTGTTTCAACATAAAAAGACCACTCTCCTTTTTTTATACAAAATAAAGTGGTCTCATAATTATATATTAAATATGAATACTCAGTCCATGTACAGCCTCTGCCGCTTCCATTACTGCTTCCGCCAAGGTAGGATGGGCATGGATTGTACCGGCAAGCTGTTCTGCAGTTGCCCCCAGTTTCATGGCCAGTGCCGCTTCAGCTATCAAATCTGCCGCATGTGGTCCGACAATAGTGGCCCCAAGTATTTTATCAGTTACCGGGTCTGCAATGATTTTTACAAATCCTTCTGCCTGTCCTGCTGCCAGGGCCCTGCCGGTGGCCATAAAGGGGAATTTTCCGGTTTTTACGGCAATGCCCTGTTCTGCAGCCAATTGGCCGGTTATCCCAACTGAGGACACTTCCGGATAAGTAAAAATACAGTTTGGCACCACAGTGTAGTCCATTTCAATTTCCTTACCCATGATATGTTCCACTGCAGCAATACCCTGGGCTGAGGCTACGTGCGCCAGCTGTATCTTATTGGTTACATCACCGATGGCATAGATATTCCCGATACCGGTCTGCATCCTGGAATTGACCGGTATTTCGCCCTTGGGGCCGGTCTCTACCCCAACTGTATCCAAACCTATCCCTTCAGTATTAAAAGCCCGTCCAACTGAAACCAGCATTTTGTCAGCCTTGATTTCCTCACCGGTCTCCAGGGTCACCGTAACACCGCCCGGACCTTTAATTACTTTTTGGATTCCGGTTCCGGTCTTTAGATTGATTCCTTGTTTTTTAAACAGGGTCTGCATTAATCTGGCCGCTTCCTGATCCAGTGTGCCCAGTATTGAAGGCATTATTTCCACAATGGTAACTTCAGTGCCAAGTTCGGCAAAAATACAGGCAAATTCACACCCAATAACTCCTCCGCCGATTATTGCCAGGCTCTTTGGTTTTTCTGTCAGGTTAAGGATTTCATCACTGGTTAATACGGTTGTCCCGTCATAGCCCCAGGAAGGATTGACAGCCGGTCGTGAGCCGGTGGCTATAATTATGTTCTCAGCCTTTACCTCTTCACTGCTGCCATCCTCTTTAGCAATATGGACAGTGTTTGGGGACAATAGTTTCCCGGTGCCTTTTACTATCCCAATCCGGTTCTTTTTAAACAGGTAGCTGATACCGGCAGCCAGTCTCTGCACCACCTGATTCTTGCGCCCCATAAAAAGCGAAAAATCTACCACCGGATTATCGGCGCTAATTCCGAATTCCGGCCCCTTTCTGAGCGCCCGGAGTATTTCCGTCCCGGAAACCAGCGCCTTGGTAGGTATACAGCCTCTGTTGAGACAGGTTCCTCCCAGCCGGTCTTTTTCCACCACCAAAACCTTTGCCCCCAGCTGTGCAGCCCTGATGGCCGCCACATAACCTCCCGGGCCTCCACCTAAGATGACTGTTTTATATGCCAAATTCTTACCTCCTTATATGCAGCGCAGACTGTATGTTTCGCTATTCCGCTACCTTTTCCTGTTCCAGGCCTCTGTGCCGTACTTTGACCGGGATAAATCAAAGGCCTCAGCCATTTCAGCGCCTGATAACTGCTGTGGCGTTAAACTTATCCCCCACCCGGCTGCAAACGATTTGGTCAAGGCGCCGGCGACTTCCTGAAATTCCGGAGCATATCCCAAAACCTCGTTCAGTGAAGCAGCCTTGTCATCAAAAATACGCTTTCCATTTTCCCTGGCCTGTTCAGAGGGATACTGCAAACAGGAAAACAGTAAATCAGTTTCTTTTTCTATTAATACTGAACCGTGCTGGAGAATACAGTTATTTCTCCTGGTCTGGGCGCTGCCAACAATCTTTTTGCCAAAAACAGTGACTTCATACCGGGATGGTGAGTCAAAACAGGCCGCCGTACCGGCGCCCGGCCTTTTTTCGCCGCCGGATATTTCGGCCGGTATGCCCAGCTCTTTTAAACCGCCTGTAATACCACGACTGACCGCCAGATAAGTCTCCAGCAAAGTCCCTCTGAGAATCCGGTTATTCTCCGGCGCAATTACACTGTAAGTCAGTTCCCGGTGATGCAGGATGGCCCTGCCGCCGGTTAAACGCCTGATAACATCCACACCCTGTTCCCCGGCGCTGACGGCATCAATTTCCTTATGATAGCTCTGGAAATAACCCAGAGTAATTGCCGGCTGCGACCATTGATAGAACCTGACCGTGGGTGGAGCAGTCCCCCTGGCGGCAGCCAGAAGTATTGCTTCATCAACCGCCATATTAACAGCCCCCGATTCAGACATACTGATAATCAGCCGCCACTCCTCCATCAGCTCTAACTCTCCTCTTCCAGGTTATCCAGTATAGAATTAACAGCCTCGCTAATTTCATCAGGGGTAAGCTCCCGAGGGTAGTTATACATCACACCGCCTGGTTTTTCGTTATAATAAGGCCGGTTACAGTCAGGACAACCTGAGGTCTTAAAGGCAGTTCCTCCACTAAGATGTTCCTTCAAGGCAGCTCTGGTCAATCCATAACTTGTCAGATTACCGGAGTCAAATTTACACTGGGATGCAGTTATCAGCTTTCCTTCCATAAGATAGCGGGCCGCCTGGATCCTCCTGTAGCTATCGACCCTTGGGGGCGTAACCCCGGCCATCGGGGTCCCTGGAACAGGAGTAAAGGCAAAGAGTCCTGAAGTAATTCCCCGGTCCTGCATTTGCTGTAATATATTTATCATTTCTTCTTCCGTTTCTCCCAGCCCCACAATCAGGTGTGTGGAAATTCTCCCGGGATACAGATCGGCTGCAGTATAAAGCATATCGAGGTTCGCGTTCCAGCTGCCCCCTTTGGTGTTTCGGTAAACATAGGAGCCGGCGGCATCCAGGGCAATGGTAATCCGGTCAACTCCTGATTGGACAATAAATTTTAATTCATCAGTATTTTTAATCCTTACAGAAACACAAATGGGAACATCTGAAAACCTTTTTATGGTGCAGACTGTGTCTCTTATTTCTGACAGAGGCTGCCCGTCACTGACCACCTGCAGGCATACCCTTTTAATCCTTCCGGCAGCATAAGCATAGGCAGTTTTTTGCGCCACATCCTCAAGTCCGGCCTCATGCCAGGTAATTCTGGACAGGAACCGCGGCCGGGACAACGCGTTTTGGGCTTGGGGGCAAAACCCGCAATTATAAATGCACCTATCACCAGTCATCAAATAAGCGGTTGTGGGCAGCACATCAGCTGCGATTTTCCGGTAGCCAAACAAATGCGCGGTACCTGCTGAGACCCTGATGATCATAGTACACAACATTCCTCTCCCAGCTTAATATCAAGTCCGAGATCTGCCGCTATTTCTGCTGTCCCGGGGGCAGGCTGGACAATCCGGTTGATTCCGCAGCGCAGGGCAAGCTGGTCCACTTCCTGCCTGTGTCGCCCTCCGGGTCTCATACACCCTAAATGCAAAGGAACTTTTGGCAAATCTATTCTGGCTTTGCACAGGACTCTGGCCACATCGTCAGGTGCCGGAATCTGCCGGTTAGAGAAAAGGGTGTCTCTGGTAGGACGAAATACCAGAAACACCAGCCCATCAACCCCTATTTCCCGCAGCAGGTCAATAGCCCTGAATTCACCACTGAGCCGGCCGCCCCTAAGACCGATACAGATATGGGGGATGACCCGGACCCGCTTTTTTAGTTCCCGGTATGTATTGATATATTCCCCAATATCTTTCTGCAAACCATAGACTTCTCTCACTGTTTCACTGTCTCCCACAAAATCAAAAGAGATGGTATCAGCAAGTTTACTGATTTGTTCGATTTCATCTGTGCCAATCAGTCCGGTGTGCAGGTTGATCCTCAGCCCGGCCTTTTTAATATCCTCCAATATGTGAAGGCAGTCTAAAACAGGGACCCGGCCGTTTGGGTCACAACCTCCGGATACCAGGACACTTTTAATTCCAGGTTTTATTTTTTTCTGCCATAACTCTGCCGGAATCATGTTCCTCAGGTAGCGGCCGCTGCAGTGGGCACAGTTCAGCTGGCAGCGGCTCCCGGTAACGCTGATGGCCATTGTTTTTTGCGGTGTGCAAATTACCACTTCATCAGAAAAGTGTTTGCGTCTTACCTGATAGGCCTGGGTAATTAGCTGTGCCAAAACAGTTTCCTGAATTTTTACTGCTCCTCACCTTCGATCAATAGCCTCCCATATTCCTCCACAGTAAGCAAGCCATCAAGTTCTGCGATATCTGAAACTTCCAGGACAGCTATCCAGCCCCCGCCGTATGGTTCCTCATTTATCAGTTCAGGAGAGCTTTCCAACCCGGTATTGACTTCTATTACCTTTCCACCTATAGGAGCAATGACTTCAGATACGGCTTTCACCGACTCAATCCTGGCCATAGGTTCACCGGAGGCACACTCATCTCCGATGGCGGAAAGTTCAATAAATACCACATCACCCATTAAGGATTGAGCAATATCAGTAATCCCAACCGTAACCTGGCTGCCGTTTATTCTGACCCACACGTGTTCTTTGGTATACTTTAAATCCTTTGGATTAATCACGGAATACCTCCTAAAATGTCAAGACTTTGTCAGCCTCTTCCATCCAATGGGCCAATTCTATCATGTTGCTTCTTTCAGTTCCCTCGACCATTTGTACTTCGCTCAGTCCCCGAGCGTCCATACAGGTCCCTCACAACTTGACTTTCCCGCCTTTAACCAGGATTCCCTTAAGCATGCGCTCAATATTATAATAACCCTGTGGCGTATTCTGGCCTGTTACAGCATTGCCAACAGCATCAGCCATCAGAAAAACCCTGACATCGGCAGCAACCTCTTTTTGCATCACCATGGCCAGCCTGAGAGCATTATAGGCTTTTTCTGTTCCATAAGGGCCGTCATTGACTATAAATAGATACTTCACATCATCCCTCCTTCCATTCACCATCTGTCATCAGACAGCGTATTTTTGCGCTATGGCAAAAGTTCAATAATACCTGGGGGCCCGCCGGTGATTTCCCCAACACAGGCCGCTGTCTGGCATCCTTCTCTAATCAGCGACTCTTCCAGCTTCTCTGCCTTTTCCGGTGCCACTGCAATTAACAATCCACCCGAAGTCTGGGAATCACATAAAACCGTCCGGATTTCAGGCAGTACTTTAGCTGACCTTACTTTATCCGCCAGGTAACGGTAATTATTATGAGTTCCGGCAGGTACAATGCCGGCACGGACCAGGTCCCAAACCTCATCAATGACCGGAACGGCTCCGGTATATATCCCGGCGCCCGTCCCACCTGCCGCTAACATTTCATACAGGTGGCCCAGGAAACCAAACCCGCTCACATCAGTACAGGCATTGACACCCACTTCCAACATAGCCCTGGCTGCACCACTATTCAGTTCCACCATCAGGTCATAGACCTTTACTGTCAGCTCTGTACCGGCTAAATCGCGGTCGATGGCAGTTGTTATTATTCCTGACCCTAAAGGCTTGGTAAGGTACAGCTTATCACCGGGCCGCGCCCCTTTTTTAAATAACAGCTTTTCAGGATTTACGGTACCCGTAACAGCCATCCCATACTTAGGAGCATTGTCCTCCACCGAATGTCCCCCGGCAACGGTGACTCCGGCTTTTGAAGCAATATCAGCCCCGCCGCGCAGGATCTCTTCAAGGATGCTGACAGCCAGGCTTTTTACGGGAAAACAGACGATGTTTAAAGCAAAAACCGGTTCAGCCCCCATGGCATAAATATCACTTAAGGCATTTGCAGCTGCTACTGCTCCGAAGGAGTAAGGGTCGTTTAAAACCGGGGTTATAAAATCAACGGTCTGGACCATTGCCAGTTCTTCACTGATTTTGAAAACCGCCGCATCATCAGCGCCCTCAGTATAAAAGCGTTTATCCTTAATTTTGGGAAGACATGTCAAAATTTGTTTAAGATCCGCCGGATCTATTTTGCAGGCTCAGCCGGAACCCGGCGAAAAACTGGTTAACCTGACAGTGGGTTTCTCATTCAATGCTATTGCCCTCTTTTCTATATACTTATATCTTACATATTATCACATGTAGTGATATAATAGAAATGCATAATCAGCATACCAGTTATAATAATTAATTATATCCTCAGGTGGTGAAATTATGGAATTATCCCAACTCAGGGCTTTTTATGAAATCGCCAGATCCGGCAGCTTCAGTAAAGGGGCCGAAAAACTTCATATTACACAGCCGGCCCTGTCACGCCAGATTGAATCCCTCGAAAAATCAGTTGGGATAAGCCTGTTCAACAGGCACAGCCGTGGGGTTTACCTTAGTGAAGCAGGCCGCAGATTATTTGAATATGTGGAACAGATGCTGAGGCTGGCCGATGAGGCTGACAGAACCCTTCAGGAATTACAGGGCCTTCATATCGGCAAGCTGAGCATCGGCGCCTGCACAACTATGGGGAGCTATTTACTGCCTACTCCACTGGCTACTTTTCTGAAAATGCATCCCAATATTGAGGCTTCCCTGGAGCTGGGCAGCAGTGATGAAATCGCCGCCAGGGCTGCCAACAGGGATTTTGATCTGGCCTTTATCGCAGGCATTACCGACCCGCCGGGGCTGTGTATCGAACCAATTCTCGAAGACCAGATTCTTTTTTTAGTTTACCCTGACCATCCTTTGTCTAAAACGACCGTCTTTCAGCCAGAACTGCTCGCTAAAGAGGTTTTTATCATGAGGGAATTGGGTTCAGCCACCAGAAAGGCCCTGGAAACCATTCTGGAAAGTGTCCACATCAAACCGGGCAGGGTTGTCACCCTTGGTGATACTGAAGCTGTGAAAAGGGCCGTCATGGCCGGTATGGGGATTACTTTTCTGTCACGGTTCACCGTGGGGCTGGAACTGCAGACCGGCCTTTTATGTGCCCCCAGTTTTCCGGAGCTGCAAATGAGCCGGAAACTGCTCTGTATTTATCCCAAAGGAGTACACCTTTCCCCGGCATCCCTGGCCTTTTTGTCACATATAAAAAAAGAGAGCTATTAGGCTCTCTTTTTTTATATACTCTTATCTAGCAAATACATGGTTGCCAATTACTTTTGTGACAGGCAGTGTCTTGATCCACGTGTCCGAACTTATCTCCGGGTTATAGAAAAAGAGGGCCCCACCTGTCGGGTCTTCACCTTTTAAGGCACGTTCAGCGGCATAAAAGGCGGAACGATCCGGTTCCAGATTAATCTGTCCATTAGAAACAGGAGTAAACTGGTACACGTCTTTGGTTCTCTGAAATATGATTTCCCTGATTGAAGAGGGAAACTGCTTACTCTTCAGCCTGTTTAAGATAACCGCACCAACTGCAATCTGGCCATTGAGCGGCTCACCCCTGGACTCGGCATAAATCATTTTGGCCAGCAGCAAAATATCATCACTGCCAAAGGATACGTTTCCACTGAGCACCTGCTGAACCCTCGGTTCTGCAGCATCGTTACCGGCCGTTAGGGCAAGCCTCATACCGGGAACAATCAAGTCACCGGACAGATTGTTTTGGTTTTTTATTTCTGTCACCCGGACACCATACTTCTGTGAAATACCATAGAGTGTCTCCCCTGCCATGACAGTATGAAAAATTCCTGCTTCTAAAGGTATATTCAGTTTCATTCCAGGCACGATAACAGTGGAATCCAGTTTATTGGTCTTCATGACTGCACTGTGGTGCAAACCGAATCTCTGTCCTATTTCATAAAGGGTATCCCCCGGTTCAACCGTATAAACGGCAGCTTCGCCCGCATACGCAAAACAGGCTGAGAAAACAATGGCAACCATAATTATGCTAATTAAAGCAATTTTTTTCAAGCTATCAACCTCCTTCCCGGATTATACCCAGCATTATTATGAACAATACTGGAAAATTTTAAACATTTCCGGGATAGGAGATATGTCTACCTAAATTGATTCACCAGTTCCTGCATCCGTGCCGCCATCCGGGTCAACCCTTTTGCCGATGTAGAGATGTTATCGATAGAACCGGCAAGCTCCTCTGTTGATGCCGATACTTCTTGCACAGAGGCAGCATTTTCCTGGGAAATTGAAGCAACATTCCGGATGGTTCCATTGACCTGTTCACTGGAAGCAGATATCTGTTGGGTTGCCGCCGAGTTCTCCTCAGTTATGGCGGCAACATTGTTGACTGCATCGGAAACCTCGCGGCTGCCGTCCATTATCTCATTTATAGTGTCGGTAATTTTGCCGACATTTTCGGCTGCGGTAACAACCCCAGTTACAATTTCGCTTAAAGCCTGACCTGCTTCTTCAGCCAGTCCAACTCCTTCTGAAGCTTCCCTGGTCCCTATTTCCATTGAGTCCACCGCAGTCTTGGTCCTCTGCTGAATATCAGTTATCAGGTCAGCAATTTCCTTGGTAGCCTCTCCAGACCGCTCGGCCAGTTTCCGCACCTCATCTGCCACCACTGCAAAGCCCTTACCGTGTTCGCCGGCCCGGGCAGCTTCGATGGCGGCATTTAGCGCCAGAAGGTTTGTCTGTTCGGCAATTTCGTCAATCACCTGGATAATTTCACCGATTTTTTGTGACCTTTCCCCCAGTTGGTTCAGGTTTTGTGAAGTCTCCAAGACGGCGGTCCTGACTCTGTTCATACCTTCCACTGTTTTGTTCACTGACGTCCCGCCATTTTGAGCCAGGTTTCCGTTCTGCTGCGAAACCTCCCTGACAATTTGCATGCCTGCAGCCATTCTGTCCATTTTGGCTGTCATTTCATTTACCATCTCAGTGGTTTTTAACACATTATCGCTCTGTTCCTGGGCCCCGGAAGCAATCTGCTCAATAGACAGGCCCACCTGTCCCATAACTGAGACAGCCTCATTGGTAATCTTAGCCTGCTCTGTTGACCCTTTAGCTACCTGATCAATGGCAGCGGCGATTTGCCGGAATGAGGCAGAGCTGGTTTCTGATATTCTTTCCAGCTCCGTGCTTGTCTCAGCCAGTTGTGACGCATTTTCCTGCAGCATTTTGATAAAATTCTGCCGTTCCGCAAAGAAAGAGTTTAAGTTTTCCGCCAGCATCCCGATTTCATCTTTCCGTTTTACTCTGAGGCAGATACGAGAACCCGTGTCACCGGAATTGGCCAGAATAATGCCATTTAATATGGAACGGATAGCATTTGACATACCGGCACTGGGAATCCACCAATAAATTATACCAAAAACAACAAAACCGGCTGCCAGCATCCAATCCACACTATTCAGACGTGAAACCATTCCAAACGCAATAATGGTAGCATAAGCCCATATGGGGTGAAGGATGCCGGAAAACTTTTTCAGGATATTTACTTTACTGCCAATAACAACATTAATTGCCAGACCTGCCAATGAAACAACCAGCATGACTGTGCTTAAAGAATTCCACTTATCCTGATACAATACCGCAGGCACCAGGAAGACCAGTAAAGAAGCATAAATTGCAGGAAATATGTATTTGAGGTTAAAACTTACCTGGGTGAATACGTGGCCCTCAAGGCCCAGGTTTTCTAAAAAGTTAAGTTTATAGGCTTGTTTTCCCAACCTTTTAACCCTCCCGTAATAGAAATTCCCATACCCCATCAGCAGAATTCTTATGTCAGGAGGAGTTTAGACTCCTATCGGACAAATTGAATAAAACCGTTCCGGCGTACCGAAACGGTTTTATCCAAATCCGGCAGCTTGGCAGTCATAGTAAAATCACCTTAGACCCATAGCTTTGTGCCCCCGCCTTTCAACGGGTTTACCCTTGTCATATTATTGATTCATAATTTTACGGACAACATTTTTTCCACCATTGCACCGGGAAAATTACTGTTGTAGGTCTTTCAGTGCCTTAACCATGTTCAGGGCATCTTTCAGGGCATTATTGGCATCCTTGGCAAAGCCGTCAGCGCCCCACTTGTCAGCGAGGTCCTCAGATACAGGAGCGCCACCGATCATAATCTTGCAATTAGGGTTCTTTTCCTTAATCTTGGCAATTATGTCTTTCATACCAACCATGGTAGTTGTCATCATCGCTGAGAGAAGAACCAGTTCGGAATCGGTTTTCAGCTGCTCTTCAACAAACTTGTCCATGGGAACGTCACGACCGAGGTCATGAACATCGAAACCGGCTACGTCAAACATCATCTTAACAATGTTTTTGCCGATATCATGAACGTCACCCTGGACAACTCCCATTACTACTGCGCCTTTAATGCCGCCTTCTTTTTGTATGATATGGGGCTTCAGGATATCGAGGCCTGCATACAGAGCATCTGCACACATCAGCATTTCAGGAACAAAATACTCCTGCTCTTCATACAGCCTGCCAACTTCGTTCATACCTTCCACGAGACCGTCAAATACTGCATCATAAGCGTCGAGACCTTCGTCAACTACAGCTTGAGCCGCTTCTTTTACTGCATCCTCATCGTAATCAATAACTCCCTGCTTTAACGCTTCCCATAATTCTGCTTTCTTGTCTGCCATTTTATAATCCTCCTCCATTTTGGTTTAAGCTAAGATGTCAACTTTTCTTTCAGCGCATCCCGGTCAAAATCTTTCCCAATAAAGATAAGCTTGCTTCCTTCAGCCTCAGGGAATTCTTCAAAATCATAATTCCCCTGGACATAATCCATTTTCTCGAAGCCGCCGCCGCTTTTTTTATATATCCCTTTGGCCCGGTAGATAACGCCATATTTCCCTGCCTTCATTTCTTCCATAATCTCAACCAGCAGATTATGATCAAAGGCCTCATCTGTAGTTATGGCCACTGAGTCAAAGTCATGGTCAAAATGCAGGTGCAGGTATTCGGTGCCATGTTCCCTGATAAAGTCAGGCAAATCAGTTTCACAATTAACCGTTGTCAGGATAATGGCATGGAAATTGTATTTCCGCAGCTCTTCCTCAATTGCTTTAATTGTTTTTTCATTTACCAGGTCGGCTTTGTTAATCAGGATAATGTCTGAATTGGCAAGCTGATCTGTATAAAAATCACCGAACAAGCCAGAGTGTATATTGGACAGGAAACCGTCAGCATCCACGATACCGATAATTGCTTCAAATTCAAGCTCATACTTTTCCTTAATTGGTTCCAGAGCTTCCAGTATCCCCGATGGGACTGCCAGTCCGGAAGGTTCTATAACCAAACGGTCCGGGTTGAACTTGGTTTTAATTTCCTTGACTGCCGACACCAGGTCTTTGGCCAGGGTACAGCAGATACATCCACTGGGGAGTTCCACCATATCAACCACATTGCCTTTGTTGACAGCCTCGGCATCAATCCCGATGTCACCGAACTCATTTACTATCACAGCCATGTTCCCATCGGCTTTTTTCAAAACATTTCTGATGCAGGTTGTTTTTCCGGCCCCTAAAAATCCACTGATTATTTTAATCTTCAAGGTTCCACCCCCCGCCTTTTGGGCATATTTACAGGTTGTCTTTCGTCGCTTTTACGTTAACTTAGATACCTATATTAATGCTTTACCTGTACTTCTTTTAGCGGTATGAACCATATGCTTTGGCAGCATCCATAATGGCTATTGCATTCAGCAGGGAACCATTTGGCGGGAACTCGCAGCCTGTTGAAAGGATGAAGCCGCCATCACAGTCTTTGAAGTATTCAATGAACTCACGGGTATATTCCATTACACCCTGCGGATCAAGGGTCATACCCACTTTTGCGGGATCCATGGAACCAATTGAAACGATCTTCTTGCCCCACTTGGCGGCATGCTCTTCCCACGACTTGCAGTCAGCAGCCGGGTAAGCATGGGAGATGGCCACAGGGTCGGTATATTTCTGCTGCACATCGAAGTAAATGCCGCCACCGCAGTTGTGCAGTACCAGAGCGCCTCCGGCTGCTTTAACGGCATCGGCAATCCGCTTGGCAAAGGGAGCTTCAATGGCTTCCCACATCTTGGGGCTCATAATGGTTGCTGAGGCATAGAGGGTATCCATTACAATTGCATGAGCACCTGCCTCTACCTGGGCAACAGCGTAATCAATCAGTGCAGGCGTAATGGCCTCACAGGCAGCGATCAGGTCTTCCCTGTGTTTGATACAGTCAATAAACATCCTCTCATGGCCTCTCATAGCGCCAAGTACGCCCAGCGGGGCATAAACGAAGCCACAGACCCCGCACTCTTTGCCCTTAGCCTTAGCGATTCTGTTAACCACATCAATTACCATTTTGGTCCGGCCGGTTTCCCTCAGGTTAACCTGTTCAATTTTATGGTAATCTTCATGGGACTTTAGAATGGGATGGTTGGGGTCAGAGTAGGGAGTACTCTCCATTGGGTATATACAGGGCTGGCCAAAAGCTTCCGCTTCCACTGAGAGGTCTACCAGGGTCACGAAGATATCAAAGTCCATTAATGCGTGAGCCTGTAACATTGACTCTGCGCAAAGCTCGGAATCAGTTGCCCACTTGTCATAAGTAACCCCAAGAATTCTCCTTGATGCTCCGCAAACCAGTGAAGCCACAGGCACTCTGTCCGGCTTCTTATATGACAGGGCAGCCAGCGCCCTCTCCAAACCTGTCATTTCTTCTTTAAACTGCTTAACAACCATTAATATCCCTCCAATAATTTGTTGTTGAAACCCATTTTAAGATTCGCTCACTATCAAAACTAATCCAATAACACTAAACCGCAATAAACAACCTCTGAAGATAAACCCAGATTAAAACCCATACCTGCATTTTCGGCTGTCTTGAAAATATCAACCCCCATTGACTCGATACTGGGCCGCGCCTGATATGGATGCCGGCACGGCTCACCGGAATGATAACCTACACATTCCGGACACAGCTTGCACGATGATGCAATATATCCTGTAGCCAGATAGTTTCCCTTTGTCAATGCCCTCCCTTCCACCTTATTAATGACAGAATGTAGATCTTTCTCAGCTGCAATAAGGTCTGCCTTATCATAACCGCTGCTCTTAACCTGAACCAGTAAAGCAGCGGAATACTGAGCACAAAGTGATTTGAATTTCTCCACAGGAATGGTGTGAGGCGGGCACAGGAGGTGTCGGTTATAGTCCTCACAGACCGGTACATGGCACTTCAGTCTGACCCTGTCATCAATAACAACATCTGCTGCTGCCAGCAATTTCGCCCGGTAAGCGCCCAGTTCCTGGGCATACTCTTCCAAATCCCGGAGTTTTTCTAAGTCTGTCATATTTATCACTCCCTTATTTTCCTTTATGTCCAAGGCTTCTAACCTTAAACCTTTAGTTATTTGCTCTATCGTTGGCTCCGGAAATGCCCGAGGTCTATAGTGAGATTTTGTATAAGATTTTCCTTAGACTCATAGGCGGCAGTGCGGAAAATCGATACAATAGCTCACCATATACCCTCTCCGGTCATTTCCGGGAGCCAGCTAAGTAGTAAGATTCTTATAGGTTTCAGTGAGTTTGGTGGGAAGGGCATTTACATCATCAATGATGATGTAATTTACATTACCGAAAATAAAATCCATATATTCCTGCCCTTTAGTGTCAACAGTGATACAAAAGGGGTTGACACCTTTCATCTTGGCTTCCCTGAGGGCCATCCTGGTGTCGCTTTCCGGATAGAGCGGCTCATAATCCTTGGTCATGCCGCTGTTGTAGTCAAAGTCAAAGGGCCGCCCATCACTGAGTATAATCAGAATTTTGATGGCTGAGCGGACTTCCTGCATCTTGCTTACTGCATGCCTGGTTGCTGCTGCCAGACGGGTCATGCCGTAACTCTTGAGACCCCCATAGCGCTGCTTCACCTCTGCTGTATAAGGTTCCTCAAAATCCTTGACCACATAAAAGTTCACTTTATCCCGGCTGTCACTGTTAAATCCATAGATGGCATACTTGTCTCCCAGGACCTCCAGGGCTTCAGCCATTACAACCACTGACTCGGTCTCCACATCAAGGAGGGTCTTTCCCGTCTGGGAAATCACTTCCTCTGTGGAATAACTCAGGTCCAGCAGGAAACCAACGGCCACATCCCGTTCCCGCTTATCCCGGCGGATATAAAAACCGGTCTCCGGAGCCACTCCGGCCTTTATTTCCACCATTGCCTCAATCACCGCATCTATATCGATGTCCTCACCGTCTTCACGGCGCCCGTATTTCTGCACCCGGTCAGGTCTGAGCATACCAAAATAACGTTTCAGGGTATTTATCATCCCCCGGTGTTCTTCAAGTGCCCGGGTAACAAACCTGCCGGTGCTGGGTTTCAGCACAATCTCCCGCACCCGGCACCAGTCTTTTTTATAGTCATTCAGGGTCCGGTCCCACTCATCATAATAGACTGTCATCCGGTAGGGATTTTCCTCATCCTCATGAAACTTTTGGAGCAGCTTTTTAAGTTTGGGGTAAAATTCACCCGTTAAATCAGGAACAGTCTCCTCAGCCGGGGAAACCTGTCCCCCGATTTCCTCGTCAAGTTTCATTGCTGTGTATATCAGGTCATACCGGAGCCGACCGCGATAAATATGGTTTTTCTGCCTGTCTGTCTGGTAATCCGGCTGCTGATTCTGCAAAACCGGAAACATCCTGCGGGCCAGAGACAAGGATTCTGCCGCGCTGCCACCCGTTTCTACGACATTTTCCCAGAAGCCCTCCATATCCGCCCTGACCTCTGGGGTAACCAGAAGTTTTTCAAGGTCAAGATTGCCTGGCCACAGGAAAGATTTCAGGTATAATAAAATGTCTTCTTTTAGACAACCTTCTCCCACGCTATTTTCTATGCTGTTAACATCAGCCACTATTCCCATATCCCGGTTCAGGCCTGGGTAGTGCTTCATTGCCAGGTAATCGACCCGGTTATCCTCGATATATTCAAACAGCTGGCCCAACTGCCTGTTTTGGATCAGTTCCCCCAGCTCTTCACATGTCAGTTCCAGGGTTCCGAAGGTCATGTGTGCTGACAGGTGCATCAGCATGACCCGGTACAACCGGAGGTTATCCCGCTCTTCTTCATAGCTCCTGAGCATATCAGGGAGGTATATTCTCCTGGTATCCAGGGTCCCGAATAAACGGTCATCCTCATGTATTTTCCCGGGAAGGTCTGAGGCATTCCTGATAATCACTTCTTCCCCGGTCAGGCCCTCAAAATATATTAACAGAACCTTTCTGATTGCTTCCAGGAATAAACCGCTCCTCAGCTTTGATACTGTATCCCGGCTTTCCTGCGACTTAAGAGCAAAATAAGCCAGCCGGTTGTCTTGTTCTATATTCTCCAGCCCGTACCGGACCCAGCCGGCCAGCTCGTTTGCATCCAGCTGCTGCAGCAGTTCAGGCGTATTCAGGATAAAATCACAGGCCCCTGCGCCGCCTTGACCCGTTTTCACCCGGCTTATCAGGTCAACCCAGGCTTCTAACTCATCCCAGCTAAGATTTTTCAGCGCCTGGGGAGTCACTTCAAAGAAAGCCTCCCCGGCCCTGCTGTCTGCCAGGGCAACCTGCCGTCCTAATAAGGCCCATTTCTCAAATAACCCCTTTAGGCCGTATGCCTTTTTTGCTGTTTCAGCAACAGCCGGTGTGGCTGCAAAATACTTCCCGCTCACGCCGCGCCTGCAGTCTTTAAGCAGGTATGCGGCCTCCGCCCACCGGTCCAGACTGCCAATTCCGGCATGCCGGATAAACATGGGGGCTGCCAGAAAGAACTCCCCGGCATCATCAGGCAGAGCACCTGCCAGCCGGTAACCTGTGGTCAGAAGTTGTTCCATTCCTGCTATATCCAGAGCGCCTGCAATTTCCGGCCATACCTTCAAAGCGGCCACTGCTGCCTGCCAGGACTTTACGGTTATCTGGGAGATCCACTTAATCAGAAGCCTTTGTTCCCCTTCATTAAGCAGCCCAAAGATGTATTCACTGTTCTTGAAATACCAGTTTGCTTCACGGCTGCTGTACTTTAAAAGCTCCCTGCCCACAGCCGCCCAGTCTGCGAATACCTCCGGACCGGTCCGGCCGGCAACCTCAGCGCTGGCCTTCAGAAATGACAGGGCACATTCCCATTCCCCCCGGGAAATTCGCAGCCCTTCCTCAAGCCACACCTCAAATGCAACAGGCGGAACCTCCCGGCCTACCTCGGAAACAATTCTCCAGAACCAAATGCCATTAACTGTACTGGATTTATGAAAAACCTGACCTGTTTTATTAATCAGCTCTACCCGTTCTTCCGGCAGACCTGTCAGGTATTCGATAAGGCTTTCTCGTTCAGCGTCATTTAGAGATTTTAGCATCGAATCATTTATTTCAGCATTCCCGATACATACCATTGGGCCACCACCTAACTGAATATTGAAACAGCGATTTCCTCAAGACTAATCTGCATAGCTTCATCATCAGTGATAGGCTTGATCATCGCCACTCGTACGGCATTCATTAGGTCAATACGTTCACTTATTAACTGACCTGCATATATCAACAGCCTTGTACTCACACCTTCTTCAAGACCACGGTTTTTCAGGTTTCTTATTTTATGGGCCAGTTCGATAAGTTTTTCCGCTATCTCTTCACTGACTCCCGATTCTTTGACTACTACCTGTTTTTCCAGGTCAGCGGTGGGATAATCGAAATCCATGGCAATAAACCTTTGTTTGGTACTCTGCTTGAGGTCTTTTAGGAAGGTCTGATATCCGGGGTTATATGAAACAACCAGCATAAAATCATCAGGGGCTGTCAATATCTCACCCTTCTTTTCGATGGGCAGTACCCTCCGGTTGTCAGTCAGCGGGTGAATTACAACAGTGGTATCCTTACGGGCCTCCACTACCTCATCAAGGTAACAGATGGCCCCTGTCTTCACCGCTGTTGTTAACGGCCCGTCATTCCAAACCGTTTCCGTACCCTTTAGAAGATATCTCCCCACCAGGTCACTGGTAGTCAGGTCCTCATGACAAGCTATTGTTATCAGGGGCCTTTGCAGCCGAAAAGCCATGTGTTCCAGAAACCTGGTCTTGCCGCATCCCGTCGGTCCCTTCAGCATTACCGGCAGCTTGCTCTGATAGGCCTGTTTAAAGATAGTTATTTCATCCCCCAGGGGCATATAAAACGGTTCTTCCTTGATAGTAAAATCTTCAATCCGGTGTTCCACAGCCTTTGTCATCATCTATCAAGCTCCTTATTTAAAAATTTGCTAATATTTCTTACGTTAACCACATTCTGTTATAGGGTAATCGTAATTCATCAAATACTTACTTTATTATTAAAAAATTAGAAACGGTTTTTTAATTCCTCCTGACCCGCTTCTAATTTTTCCTTATAATAAGCCTTAGTTCCTCTATATACACCTGATGTATTAGCAAAACTAACCTACTTAACACTTATATCACACATTTTCTAATTATTGGTTAATACGGTTTACTAATTATTCACTTTTTCTTAATCTCTTGGTTCAAATTATAAATATCTATACCACATTACCGTGCATTTTTTTTGGTTAACTGTCGTTATTTATGGTCGAACGGTCGTTTTCCGGGTGGGAATGGTTTTTTCGTTGGTTCACAACTTTTGCACTTTTGCTGATTATGAGCGGCTTACTTAGTGAAACTAATTGCATTCACCCAGTTTCACCTGTAAAGCTTGGCGGTTAAAATCCTTACCGATAAAAATCAGCTTACTGTCTGCTGTTTCGGGAAAATCCTCCAAAGTATAATTACCCTGGACATAATCCATTTTAGAATATCTGCCGCCGGTTGTTCTGTAAATGCCTTTTGCCCTGTAGATATTGCCGTACTTACCTGCTTTCATTTCTTCCATCAGTTCTTTCATCAACTCCGGTGAATATTCCCTTTCTGAAGTTATGGCCAGGGAATCAAAGTCATGGTCAAAATGAAGGTGCAGAAATTCAGTACCGTGTTCCCTGATAAAATCTGGCAGCTCTGTTTCACAGTTTATTGTATTCAGCAGGATTGCATGGGAATTATACTTGCGCAGTTCTTCCTCAATCAGTTTGATAGTGTTTTCATTCACTAGGTCGGATTTATTAATCAGAATAATATCAGAGTTGGCCAACTGGTCTGTGTAAAAGTCGCCGAACAGACCGGAGTGCACGTTTGAGAGGAAACTGTCGGCATCTACGATGCCTATTATTGCTTCAATCTCCAGCCCATACTCTTTACTGATAGGTTCAAGCACCTCCAGAATGCCGGAGGGCACGGCCAGCCCGGAAGGTTCTATAATCAAACGCTCCGGGTTATACTTGCTCTTGATTTCTTTGACAGCCGCGACCAGGTCATTGGCCAGGGTACAGCAGATGCAACCGCTGGGAAGTTCCACCATATCAATAACATCACCCTTACTGATGGCTTCAGCATCAATACCCACATCGCCAAATTCATTTACAATGACAGCCATGTTCCCACTGGCTTTTTTGAGTACGTTTTTGATACAGGTGGTCTTACCTGCCCCCAAAAAACCACTGATAATTTTGATTTTCATTTAATCCCCCCCAGATATCATTTGTTCCTCAGAAACCGTTCTCTCAGTTGGTTCCATAGGCTTTGGCCGCTCTACACATAGCAATTAAATTGAGCAAGGTGCCATTAGGCGGGAACTCACACCCTGGAGCTAAGAAAAACCCTCCATTACAGCCGTCAAAGGTGTCAATAAAGTACCGGCACTCCTCCATTACCTGTTCTTCGTTCCAAACCATGCCTATCTTGGAAGGATCCATAGCGCCTATATGCAGTACCTTTTTGCCCCATTTGGCTGCGTGTTCTTCCCAGGTCTTACATCCGGCGGCCGGGTAAGCATGCGAAATGGCTACGGGTTCGAGCCACTTGATCTGTTCCTCAAAGTAGGGACCGTTTCCACAGTTGTGCAGCATAACAGCGCCGCCTGCCTTTCTTACTGCATCAGCAATCCTCTTGGCATAAGGCGCTTCAATGGCCTCCCACATCTTAACACCCATTATGCTTTGTGAAGCACACAGCGTATCTATGGTTATGCCCCCTGCGCCGACCTCTACTTGGGCAACAGCATAATCCTCCAAAACAGGGGTTATTATTTCGAGGGCTTCAATTACCGCATCCTTGTTTTTCATAATGTCAACAAACATTCTTTCATGTCCTCTCATTTGGCCAAGAACGCCAAGAGGGCCATATACAAATCCACCCACAGAATATTCTTTTCCTTTAGCCTTAACTAACTTTTCTGTGCCGTAAATTGTATCCTTCATCCGGCCTGTTTCCCTTGGATTAATCCTTTGTAATCTTCTGTAATCATCGACAGTCTTTATTAAAAGGTTATTGGGATCGGCGTAAGCAGTACTCTCAAGAGGATAAACAACTGATTGACCGAAAGCCTCTGCTTCCACAGAGAGGTCATAAACAAATGCAAATGCATCAAACCCATAATCACAAAGCTTATGCAGCTGTAACTGAGCTTCTACATAGATGTCAGGATCCCGGGACAATTTGCTCATACTAACACCCAAAACGCGTCGCGCAATACCAATAGACTGTGGTACCACAGGCACCCGGTCAGGCTTCTGATATGTCATTGCCGCGATAACCCTTTCCAATCCTGTCATTTCATCCTTGAACTGTTTCATTTAACATCCCCCCGTCAATTTGGTCTCTAAAACCATACCTTGGAATAGATACCCACATATGCTCCCTTCTACATCAATTATGATGTAATTTACATTACAGGGGCTGCCAGGAAGAACTCCCCGGCATCATCAGGCCGCTCTGCCCGTTCTTCCGGCAGCCCTGTCAGGTATTCGATAAGGCTTTCTCGTTCGGCGTCATTTAGAGATTTTAGCATCGAATCATTTATTTCGGCATTCCCGATACATACTATTGGGCCACCACCTAACTGGATATTGCCACAGCACCCCGTTTCTTAATTACTTATTACTGCATATCTTTCAAGGCCTTAACCATGTTCAGGGCTTCTTTCAAGGCATTATTGGCATCCTTCGCAAATCCGTCAGCCCCCCACTTTCCTGCCAGGTCTTCGGAAACAGGGGCGCCGCCAATCATAATTTTACACTGGGGGTTTTTGTCTTTCACCTTCTTAATTACCTCAGGCATACCCACCATCGTGGTGGTCATCATTGCCGACAGGCAGAGCAGTTCAGAATCAGTCTTCAACTGTTCCTCGACAAATTTTTCCAGGGGAACATCCCGGCCCAGGTCATGAACGTCAAAACCGGCCACATCAAACATCATTTTGACGATATTCTTACCAATGTCATGAACATCTCCCTGAACGACACCCATTACCACTGTACCCTTGAGACCCATATCTTTCTGTTCTATATGCGGCTTCAGGATATCCAGGCCTGCATATAAAGCATCTGCACACATGAGGATTTCGGGGACAAAGTACTCCTGCTCTTCATATAACCTGCCCACTTCGTTCATTCCTTCAACCAAGCCCTCAAAAACTGCCGTATAGGCATCGATACCCTCATCAATAACAGCCTGGGCCGCTTCCCTCACACCGTCCTCATCATAATCAATAACACCCTGTTTTAAAGCATCAAATAACTCTCTTTCTCTTTCCGATACAGCCATCTAACCATTACCTCCCTTTATTCATCTCTTTTACCGGTATGCTCCACATATTCTTGTTTTACCGGTATGTTCCATAGGCCTTAGCCGCTTTAATAATCGCCATGGCATTTATTAAGGTGCCATTGGGTGGAAACTCACATCCGGTTGAGAGGATAAACCCTCCGTCACAATCCTTATAATATTCGATAAATTTCCGGGTTTCTTCCATAACCTGTTCTTCATTCCAGGTCATGCCTACACTCGCAGGGTCAAGAGCTCCTATTGATACAATCTTTTTGCCCCATTTGGCTGCATGATCCTCCCAGGTCTTGCAGTCAGCTGCCGGATAGGCATGGGAAATAGCCACAGGATCGGTCCACTTCTGCTGGACATCAAAGTATATGCCCCCGCCGCAGTTATGCAGGACCAGGGCTCCTCCGGCCTTCTTGACAGTATCAGCAATTCTCTTGGCATATGGCGCTTCAATGGCCTCCCACATTTTGGGGCTCATAATGGTAGCCGAAGCATACAATGTATCCATGACTATTGCCTGTGCGCCGGCCTCTATTTGGGCAACAGCATATTCTTCCAGAACGGGAGTAATTATTTCACAGGCTTCAATAATGGCATCCGGGTGTTTAATGCAATCAACAAACATCCGCTCATGCCCTCTCAGGGCGCCGATAACACCAAGGGGGGCATACACAAATCCACAGACACCGCATTCTTTTGCCTTGGCTTTGGCTACCCGGTGTGTTGCCTCGATGACAACCTTCATCCGCCCTGTCTCCCTTGGGTTGATCCGTTCTAACCTTCTATAGTCATCAACTGTTTTGATGATGGGGTTATTGGGATTGGCATAAGCGGTACTCTCGATGGGGTAAATTACCTCTTGACCGAATGAACCGGCTTCAACCGAGAGGTCAACCAGCATCACAAAGATGTCAAAATCATAATTCATAATCTGGTGTGTCTGGATAAGAGATTCTGCGATGAGTTCCGCATCCTGAGACCATTTGTCGTAAGTTACACCAAGAACACGGCGTGCTGCGCCGCATACCAGTGATGCCACAGGCACCCGGTCAGGTTTCTGATAAGACAGTGCAGCCAGCGCCCTTTCCAAACCTGTCATTTCATCCTTGTACTGTTTTACAACCATTAAGATCCCTCCATTAAATCTGAACTATCTAACCTCCGGCAAAAGCAAACTACACTAAATAGCCACTGATGCCGTGCCTGAAACTGCCCCTCCCTTCCTTTTTCTTAATAACCGAATGCAGCTGCAAAAAAATATATGGTTCCTATCGCGACAATGCTTTTTAACCTATATTAAAAACGGTTTAGCACCCATGTACAAATACTGTATTATAGGTAAAAAAATAAGCAAGCATTCTTAAACTTAATTAGAAGCTGCTGCTGTAAAAAACAGAAGACCAATTCAAGAATGTTTGCTGTATGGAGAAACTTTAGAAAATAGTTTTAGTTTTTCTTCAAATAAAGAAAACAAATACTAGTCAAGCTATCTACATTAAATTGTAAACGTTTGCACCATTAGTTGGTAACCCTTTTTCTCTTAATGGAAATGATTTAGACTTGAGCGGTTATCCTCAGCTTTAAGCAGTCAAGCCTGTTCAAATCATTTTTACTACTACTATTGTCGTTTTGCAGCCATTATCAATATTATGTTAATAACCGGGCCAGCTGCAGATATTTGAAAAAAAAAGATGCCTTTACAGACATCTTAGATAAATAACATCCCCATGAAATTTAGTTCAGTAGTCACCGGCCATTCCACCCTGACTCCAAGTTTGCGGGCGACTGTAGTAATATCAATCCCAAAACCGGTAATGCCCGGATGTGCCTCCAGGGGTTTGCGGCACGGTTCATCCCGGGAAACACATTCCTCACACAGCCTGCAGCCCCCCACTGTAAGACCAAAAGCCAGGTGGTTAATTTTTTCACAGGCGCTCTTCTCAAATTTGCCAATTAATTTCATCAGCTCATTCTGAGGTTTCTCTCTTTTTACTTCTTCCATCACACCTTCAGAGTATGGGATCGTCAGCACCACAAGTGCCCCGCCCTGATATCCTTTCAAAGCGCTGCGGATGAAATCCAGGTCCGGAAGGTTTGGCGGACAGAACTTGCCTCTCCCGTAATTGGGGCACGGAGGAATCATACACTTTAAGCGCACCCGTTCCTCGACTTTAATGTCTGAAATCTCGAATGGTATCAGTTTCACCCTGGGGTCTGTATTTTCTTCCTGAAGAACCTTTACCAGGTCAGCAGCGGACATTTTCTCCCCTCCAGTCATTTATAGTAATTTATTAAAACCAAACAATCAGCACCCCTGTACACAAACCTGTTCCCCCGGAGACAGGAATTCCTGTTCATCAATTACCCGGTCTGGGGGTATAGTTACAAAGAGCCTGTCATCCCAAGGCCCATAAACGAGCTGCTGAAGATAATTCAGATCGCCCTCGGTACCCTGGCACGGCAGCTCCAGTATCTCTGCAAACTCCCTGGTTTTCTGCAAAGTTGCTTTATCACGCGGGTGTCCGGTATGGATATACAAAAGCCGGTTGTAGTTTTCGAACATCATGCGGAAGATCTTCAACGCCCTTTTGGGCCCAAACTGAACACAACTGCGTTCGTATTCCGGAATCATCATGTGGTCACCTTCCACCCAGCCCCCGGAAAAATAGAAGGTCCCCTTATAGTTCTTTTGCATAGTGTCATACGTAGTTTTAGAACCCAATAACACAGGAATGCAGTCATGGACCCTGGGGATTATCATCTCACATCCGGGGGCCCGGATGCCCCTCAGGGCGCCCCCGCAAAGTCCGAATCCCAGAATCACCCTGCTATAGCCCCGGGACCTGGCAACTGCGTGACTAACTTCCTGATATAACTTTTGGGGATGCAGATGAAGTCCCATTGACAGGTATTCGATATCTGTATCCGGTATCAAACCCATGGAGTTGATTTCCTCCTTAAAAACATCACAACAGAGCAATTTTCTTTTCACAGCATCAACCTCACTACAGTAGTTACTTTTAGGTAATAATTAAACTTATTATAGCATCTTTGGCGCTTCAAGTCAGCACCCATTTTTGATGCCAACTAAAGATGCAGTTCGGCTATCACCGGCAGATGGTCTGAGGCATCACATCCGGGTACAGTAAAAGCCCTGCACTTAAACTCTGCTGAAAAAAGAATATAATCGATTCTGTCAACAGGATTGGTCAGGGAAAACGTGGGTGATGATCCAAAAAGACTGCCGGCATCTGTTAATAATTTGTAAAGCGGGGCCAACTGGTCAGGGCCACAGTTAAAGTCACCCATCAGTATTACCGGATTTTCTTCTTGCTCCACCAGTCTCCTGAGCTCCGCTATCTGCTCAAACCGTTCCTGCCTGTTAAGTCCCAGATGGGTTGTAAATACTGTGATATACCCGCCCGGGACACGAAGTCGTGTCCGCAGGCAGCATCTCTGCTCACGTTTGGCGGAAAGCCGAAAGTTTTCCGATTCATAAACAGGATACCTCGACAGGACGGCATTCCCGAAAAAGCCAATCGGCCCAAGTTTAATGGCAGGCCCATAGCGGTACAGCATGTTCCGTGAAGCAGCAAGTCGTTTGGGCTGATTGACAAAACCGACCCTGGGGCTGAAACTTTCTACTTCATTAAGGCCAACTATTGCCGGACGCTCATTCCTGATGAAATCACATATGCGTTTAAGGCTCTTCCTTTTCTTAACATCTATACAGGAATGTACATTGTAAGTCATTACTCTCAATTTCAAAACCCCACTTCTAATAAAATATAATAATATGTCAGGACTATATTATTATATTAAACAGTGCAGACGGAATATGTACCTAAGACTTCCAGTTAAGAAGCAGGAGTCTCGGGCTGTTAACAAAGTCAATAATTTTGACTATAAAAATGTTTAAGACAGGGGTAGATGTGTTCCGGAGGGCGGAGTCTGTCGTCCGTCCGGCCCGCGACCGCAAAGCGGGAGCGGATGCCGGCGGAGATGTAGCCCGCCCAAGGAATTCATCTACCCCTGTCCAAAATACATTTTATAATCAAAAAGCATGGGGTTTGTCAAAAAGGTAAGACTTCCGCTTAAAAAGAAGGAGTCTAAAACTAAAGGACTGCTCCCTTTTGGAAACAGCCCCATTTAATCAGCGCTTTAATTGAAATATGGATTAGGCATTAAGCTTCTGTTTGGCAACTTCAACAAGCCTGCCAAAAGCCTTTTCGTCCTTTACGGCCATATCGGCCAGAATCTTGCGGTTGATATCCACTCCAGCCTGTCTTAATCCGTTAATAAGCTTGCTGTAAGACATTCCGTTAATCCTTGCTGCCGCATTAATCCTGGCAATCCAGAGTTTGCGGAAATCCCTTTTTTTAGCCTTACGGTCACGGTAAGCATATGAAAGGGATTTTAGCACCTGCTCGTTAGCGGGTCTGAAAAGCTTACTCTTAGAACCAAAATAACCCTTGGCAAGTTTTAAAATCTTCTTATGTCTTTTACGGGCTGTAACCCCTCTTTTCACCCTAGGCATATCCTAAACCTCCTTAAAAACTTGTAATTTATCTTTTGATTCAGCCAATTATCAGGAATAAGGCATTAAAAGCTTGATTCTCTTGGCATCAGCTTTAGAAACAAGGTTAGACTTGCGGAGGTTTCTTTTCCTCTTGGCAGATTTCTTCTCTAATATATGGCTTTTATATGCTTTAGCCTTTTTGACTTTCCCGGTTCCGGTAACTTTAAACCTCTTGGCAGCGCCCCTGTGAGTTTTCATTTTGGGCATAACTCTGCTCCTCCTCTCTAGTCCTGTTTTGGTGCTAAAATCATTATCATATTTCTTCCTTCAACCTTTGGCTGTCTTTCAACTGTAGCCACTTCTTCAGTCGCATCAGCAACCCTCTTCAAAAGCTTTTTCCCCAACTCGGCGTGAGCCATTTCACGCCCCCTGAACATCAGGGTCACCTTGACCTTGTCACCCTCTGTTAAAAACTTCAGGGCATTCTTGGTCTTTACCTCAAGGTCATGGTCCTCAATATTTGGCCTTACCTTTACTTCTTTGACACTGATAATTTTCTGTTTCTTGCGCGCTTCTTTTTCACGCTTGCTCTGTTCATACTTGTACTTGCCAAAATCCATAATGCGGCATACCGGGGGCTTAGCATTAGGCGCAATCTCAACTAGGTCGAGTTCCTGTTCCTGAGCCATTCTCAGGGCATCCCTGACCGGCACGATGCCTAACTGTTCTTGTTCGGAACTAATTAACCTGACTTCCTTACCCCTGATTTCCTCATTAATTCGCATATCTTTGCTTATTGGGTTCACCTCCAAATTTTATCTCCTCTAAAAAACTAAGCGGGTGGATAACCACCCGCAGAAAATCAAATATAGAATACCTGATTTTAGAAATTCGTTGACCTTATCAACAGCCGGAGCGTTATAAGGTGAGAAGCGGATGGCTTCTGCTTTTGGATAAAATATCAAATTCTTTATTATTATAGCACTGTTTATCACCGGATGTCAAATACATTTACCTTTTCAGCTCAATTTCCTCCCTGACAGTTTTCACAAACTCATCAAGGGCAATACTTCCCTGATCTCCTTCGCCGCGTTTGCGCACAGCCACTGCGCCGCTGTCAACTTCACGGTCTCCGATTACCAGCATATATGGGATTTTTTCCAGTTGGGCCTCCCTTATCTTATAGCCGATTTTTTCATTTCGGCCGTCAACTTCTCCCCTGATACCATTTTCCTCAAGGATTTTCAGGATTGTTCCCGCGAAGTCACGTCCCCGGTCGGTTACCGTAAGCACCTTAACCTGTACCGGGGCCAGCCATACCGGGAATGCTCCGGCATAATGTTCGATAAGGATTCCGATAAAGCGCTCAATGCTCCCGAATACTACCCGGTGAATCATTACCGGCCGGTGTTTTTGTCCATCCTCACCCACATATGTGAGGTCAAATTTTTCCGGCATCAGGAAGTCAAGCTGAATGGTCCCGCACTGCCAGGTCCTCCCCAGACAGTCCCTGAGGTGGAAATCAATCTTGGGTCCATAGAATGCCCCATCACCTTCATTAATCTTGTAATCCAGGCCTTTCTCATCAAGGGCCTGCTTCAAGGCATCTGTGGCCATATCCCATATTTCATCAGATCCCATAGCCTTTTCCGGTTTAGTACTTAATTCCACGTGATATTCAAAGCCGAACACGCTGTAAAACTTGTCAATAAGGTCAATTACCCCAATTATCTCTCTGGTCGCCTGGGAAGGCAGCATAAATATGTGGGCATCATCCTGGGTAAAACAGCGCACCCTCATTAACCCGTGCAGCGCCCCTGACAGTTCGTGCCTGTGGACCAGACCCAGCTCACCAAGCCTGATGGGCAGGTCCCGGTAGCTGTGCAGTTTGGACCTGTAGACAAGGATACCGCCGGGACAGTTCATGGGTTTTACCGCAAAATCGGTTTCATCGATACTGGTGAAATACATGTTTTCTTTATAGTTATCCCAGTGGCCCGACTGCTCCCAGAGGCCCCGGTTCAGAATCACCGGGGTACGGATTTCCTGGTATCCGGCCTTTTTATGTTCTTCCCGCCAGAAGTTTTCCAGTTCATTCCGCAGCACCATCCCCTTAGGGTGGAAAAAGGGGAAACCAGGGCCCTCATCCTGCATGGAAAACAGTTCAAGTTCGGCCCCCAGCTTACGATGGTCACGTTTTTTGGCCTCTTCTATCCGGAAAATATGTTCATCCAATAGAGACTTCTTTGGGAATGAAGTCCCATATATCCTCTGGAGCATTTTATTTTTCTCGCTGCCCCGCCAGTAAGCCCCGGCCAGGTTCATCAGTTTTACAGACTTTACTTTTCCCGTAGAAGGCACATGAGGTCCGGCACAGAGGTCGATAAAGTCTCCCTGGCGGTAACAGCTGATGACCGCATCCTCAGGAAGGTCATTAATCAGCTCCACCTTATAGTTTTCCCCGGCTTCCTCAAAGAGCTTCAGGGCTTCGTCCCTGGATACCTCCATACGCTCAAAGGGGTAGTCTTCTTTGATAATCCTCTGCATCTCCTTTTCTATCCGGGGCAGGTCTTCAGGAGAAAAGTTTTCCGGGACGTCAAAATCATAATAAAACCCTTCCGAGATAGATGGGCCGATGCCAAATTTAACTCCGGGAAAGAGATTTTTCACAGCCTGGGCCATAATGTGTGCCGTACTGTGGCGATATACATCCTGCCCTTCGTCACTGTCCCATGTAATAATCTCAAGCGCACTGTCTGCATTGACAGGTGTGCCCAAATCTACTTTTTTGCCGTTAAGTTTTGCTGCCAGGGCATTTCTGGCGAGACCATGGCTGATGTCGGCAGCAATATCGATTACCGGTGTCCCCTTTGGAAATTCCTTTACTGAACCGTCTTTTAAAGAAATCCTGACCATAGACATGAAAACATACCTCCTTATTTGAGCGGCTGCAACCGGTGCCGCCAACTAATAAAACCCCTCATCCCTGGCAATAACACCAGAGACGAGAGGTTGTTCTCCCGCGGTTCCACTCTGCTTCCGGCAAACCGGCTCTTTCACAGTCTGTAACGGGACTCACCCGGTCAGAGCATACTTTGTTCAGCCCGACAGCTCCAAGGTGGTTTTTCGGCTGCCTGTTCCCTGATAAGGCTTCCAGCCCAGGCCTTATCTCTCTGGCAGGTGCCACAGCTTACTTTTCCTCTTCACAGCATTTGTTTTATTATATGACTCCGGAAGCACGGTGTCAAGTCCTGGCGGCAACTGCCACCAGCAATTGCAGCAAACCCGCAGCCACCCCGATCAGGGCTGCTCCGGTTTTCAGATAAAACACCTCAGTCATCCTATTTACCCTGGTCTCCAGGTCAGCCAAATCATAAGTGCGTATTTTTTCTTCAATGAACCGGCAGAGGTCTGAACCGGCTCCCCTGTCTTTGCGGACACTATAGACCAGTTCATCTAAAAATGCTGTAATTTCTTTCCTGACAACATCTTCAACCAGATCAATTATCTTCTGCCTTACTCCCCTTGGCACCAAAAAGGGAATCTTGTGCTGAATGTGTTCCTTTATGGAAACCACAACAGTATTACTAAGGTTTGCTCTGACCTCATAGGCCGGGCCTGACTCCTCAGTAACGGCCAATTGCAGCTGGGTTTGGATGATTTCCCTAATACCTGCCGCCAGGTGCTCCTGTTTTCCGGGCAGCAATCCCCTGATATACCTATCGGCAAAAGGTGCTTTAACGGGATCTGCAGGCCGGAACAGGATTTTCAGGGCCAGAGCCGCAGTAAACCATCCCGATATCCCTCCGATAACAGGAATTAAAATTAATATATACTCCATACAGTCAGTCCTTTATTATAGTCTTTACTCCCTAAAAATATACCAGAAGCTGTCTCAGACTGCAATGGAAAAAACGGGGAAAATTTCGCCCGCCGGGTAAATTTCTATTTGTGCCAAAAGCTGGGCAAAACCAGCACCAATACTGTGAAAATCTCCAGTCTGCCCACCAGCATAAAAAAACACAATAAATACTTGGCAGCGTCAGGTAAAAATGCATAGTTCTCCATAGGACCCACTGCTCCAAAACCGGGCCCGATATTACCCAGGGTGGCCAGAACCGCCGTCTGGGCAGATTTAAGGTCCAGACCAAAACCGGTCATGATAACAGTTCCGGTGACTACCATGAAAATGTAAAGGAAAAAAAACTGGAAAATCGATATTATAATATCCTCCGGATAACCCCTGCCTCCCACCTTAAGAGAAAAAACCGCCCTGGGATGAAAAAACTTCTTTAACTGCATCCCGGAATGTTTCAGCAGCACCAGGTAACGGCTCACCTTCATCCCGCCGCCGGTGGAACCGGCTGAGCCCCCGACAAACATTAGGAGGAATAACACACCTTTGGCCAGACCCGGCCACAATGCATAGTCATCAGTAGCATATCCTGTGGTTGTAATGATTGAGACCACCTGGAAGGAAGCCAGTCTGGCGGCCTTGAAAACACCGTGTTCGGCAGCCATGATAAACCAAATTATCAGTGTTGCCCCTATAATAATCGAGGTATATAGCTTGAATTCCTCATTACGCCAGAAGGTTTTCAGTGACTTTTTCTTGACCGCTGCATAGTAAAGCGCAAAATTGGCTCCCGCCGCATACATGAAAACTATGATTATCCAGTCAACTGCGGGACTCTCAAATGCCCCGACACTCAGGTTCCTGGTGGAAAATCCGCCGGTGGCCATAGTTCCAAAGGTATGGGTCAGGGAATCAAACCAATCCAACCCTGCTGCCCGGAGCAGCAGGGTCTGTAATAGAGTTAGAATGACATAGGTCAGCCACAATATTTTCGCAGTTTCACTGATCCTGGGTTTAATCTTCTCGGTAATCGGTCCGGGAGCTTCAGCCCGGAATACCTGCATGCCCCCGGCGCCAAGCTGGGAAAGTAAGGCCACAAACAGAACCATAATGCCCATCCCGCCCAGCCAGTGGGTCAGACTGCGCCAGAACAGAAGGCTCCGGGGCAGGCTTTCAATATCTGATAAAATGCTGGCCCCTGTTGTGGAAAAACCGGACATACTTTCAAAAAAGGCGTTTGCAAAGACAGGAATAGCCCCTGTCATCCAAAACGGCAGAGCCCCAAAAAAAGTAGCTGCCACCCAGCCAAAAGTAACCATGGCAAAACCTTCCCGGTAGCCGATGGTCTCTTTGACCCGTACAGCCAGGAATAAGAGGACCCCCAGAACCGTAGTCATAGCGGCTATAACGGTCAGCGCCGGCACATATGGCTCCCTGTTAACAATACTTATGAATACTGGGGCCAACATGGCCAACCCAACAATAGCAATTATTAGTCCTAAATGCCTTATAACCACAGAAAAATTCATTTTATATAATTACCTCTGCCTCATAAAATTACTTGCCTACCTCAAAGAATTGATTAACCCTGGAAACAGCCTCAGGCAGTGTAAACACCATCACCTTGTCTCCGGGCATAATCATATCATCACCAACCGGAACAATAGCGGTATTGTCCCTCATTATAGAACCCAGGATGGCTCCCTTGGGAAACTTGAGTTCCTTAAGCTTTCTATAATTTGCCCGGCAGCGTTCGGGTACAATTAGTTCCAGGGTTTCGGCATCCGCCCCGCCCAGGAAGCTGACTGAAACCACCTCCTGGGGCAGGATGAGCTTGAGAATAGTACTGGTTGTCAGGGAACGCGGGCTTACAACCGTGTCGATACCCACTTTTTCCACCAAAGGGATATAGTCTGAACGCCTGATCACAGTAATCGTATTTTCAACTCCCAGGTGTTTGGCAATCAGGGAAACCAACAGGTTCAGCTTATCGTCACCGGTAACGGCAACAAAGAGATCTACTTCTCCGGCTCCTTCTTCCTGCAGCAGGTCTATATCTGTCCCATCCCCGTTAAGCACCAGGCTGTGGTTAAGCTTGCCTGAAATGACCCGGCACTTTTCTCTGTCCTTTTCTATGATTTTAACCTCTTTCTTTTTCCCCTCCAGCAGCCTGGCCAGGTAGTAACCAATGCGCCCACCCCCGAGAATCATTACCTTTTCTATGGCAGCCCGGCTTTTACCCAGCAGTTTTTCCACATCTACCATTTGCTCGGTGCGGGCGACAATAAAAACTATATCATTAACCTCAAGATGATTATCTCCGCGGGGAATAATCATTTTTCCACTGCGGGAAATAGCAACTATGAGAGCATTTCCGGCCAAATCAAGGTCCTTGAGCATCTTACCGACTACCACGGCCGATTCCGTAAGCTTGAGTTCCAGAAGCTGTATCTGGCCATCGGCAAAGTACTCCACATTCAAGGCTTCAGGTACTTCCATAAGTTTTATAATTTCTTTTGCCGTTACCTGTTCGGGATTTATGATGAGGTCAATCCCCAGGGAGAATTGCGGGGACTTGTGGCTTGTTTCCACATAGTCCGGATCCCGCACCCGCGCCACAGTTTTGGGGACTCCATACTGTTTGGCCATCAAACAGGATACAATGTTTAATTCATCTGTTTCCGTAACCGCCACTACCAGGTCGGAATTTGTCACCCCGGCTTCTTCCAGAATTACCGGAGAAGACCCACTTCCCAGGATTGTCTGAACATCAAGGGCTTCCTGGACATATAAAAACCGCTCCTCATCTTTTTCAATAACGACAACATCGTGGCCTTCATATGACAGCATCTGGGCAATACTAAAACCCACTTTGCCGGCGCCGATTATTATGGCATGCACCAAAACTTCCCCTTTCCACCGAATCAATGATACAATAACCTAATCTTTCCCTATTCTGCAGGAAGCCATACAATGACTGCAGCTATCATTTCTCCCGTTTACCGGGCTGTAGTAATATTTGTCAGATTACCAATTTTGATATCAATTTCGCTTCTATGCCTGTGAAAACCTTCTTCATCATAACACAAATTATCAATGACAGGTTGAAAAACTTTTCACATACCGGGGCAAAAAAAGCCCGGGCAGGTCTAAAACCGGCCCAGGGGAGGTAAAACCAATGCCATAGCTAAGGGTATGAACGTTAGCCGGCATGTAGGGAGAGACTGTTTAATGTTATCAGTCGAGATCAATTTTTTCAGGATTTTCTGCTATTACCGTTTCCGCCTTATCCTGAACCTTTTTGCGGTAGAGACATAAAGGAATAACTAACAGTGTAATAACGCTGCCTGTCACCATTACTTCGGCGCCGTAATAAAGAGCCCCGGGTAAAATCAGAATCACATTAAAGGCTCCCAGGACAAATGCCAGGGGTACCATGAAATTCGGCAGCTTAAATGGTCTGGGATGGTCAGGTCTCTTCTTGCGCAGAATAACGAATGCAAACAGAGGCATAAATATACAAATCATGTAGGCTAAGTTGGAAGCGGCAATAATCTTAACAGGTACTTCAAAGGTCATCAGGAAAATTGCAAAGGCTATATTGAATATAGCAGCTACATAAGGAAATCCGTTAGGACTGAGTTTCATCCACTGCTTCAGGTTTGTGCCCTCCTTGGACATCCCGTACAGTATCCGTGCCGTCCCGTTAAATGCAGTGTTTGCCATCAAAAAAAGACCTGTAAAAATGATAAACAGGGCAACCCGGCCGCCGACAGGGCCAAGAATAGCTTCAGATAGTTTCAAGAAGGGATAATCAGGATTATCCGCAAATGCCGCTACCCCGAGGACACCCACCAAGGCAAGGGTAATCATGGTATTTAATATAGTTACCACCGTACCTGAGGACCAGGCGGCTTTAACGGTATCCTTGACAGGGTTTTTGTATTCCCCGACATATACAGTTATTGTTTCAAAGGCATATGAGCCCCATGAGGCTACATAATACGCCGCACCTATACCAACCCAGCTCATCATCGAAAACCAGGACCCCTCGGGATTACTGAAACTCCCCCAAGAGCCATAAGGCCTAAATGGCAGCAGGTTATCCATTGACACCAAACCTCTGGCAAATGCCACCACAATCATAACTACAAGCGGCAGGAGGCTCACAGCGCTAATGATCAGCTGACCCCGTTCACTTACCGTGATACCGAAATAGTTGATGGCAAGCAATACGCCCAGAATAACGATACCAACTATAAAAGGACTGAAATTGGTCCCAATCATCTGGTTCAAATATTGAGCCATAAGTATCGGCATAATCCCCATGACCGGGATCCAAGCATACCAGTAGGCCCATTGGGCAATAGTAGTCGGCCAGTGGGACCACTTGTCAAATGCATCTCCCATACACATGGTCATGCCGCCGGTTTCATTCTGATACATTCCTGCCAGTTCTGAATATATTAAAACCTGAAGCAAACCGACAAAAGAAGACGTAGTCCATACAAGGATTGATACCGGCCCTACTTGCTGGGCCAAGGGTCCTGCAGATACCAGGGTTAGGGCACAAACTGCTATGCCCATTAAGAAACCTGTTCGCCAAGTCGCTCTTCTGAGAATTCCGGTTTTTTCACCAGTGGACATAAGAATGACCTCCTTTTAAGTTTTAGAGGGGTTCTTCAAAAAGCTACGCTTAAACAATAAATTTACATGCTTCTTTAGCAATCATCAATTCTTCATTGGTAGGTATTACCAGTATTTTCACCTTGCTCTGCTTGCCGCCTATATCAACATTACGGCCGGCGGCTTTGTTTTTTTCATCATCAAGGGTTATGCCAAGGTAATCAAGGCCAAGGCAGATTTCCCTTCTGATTTCAGGTGAATTTTCCCCGATTCCGGCAGTAAAGACCAAGCCGTCAATGCCATTCATCACCGCCGCATAGGCTCCAATATATTTTTTCACACTATAAGCAAAAACCTTTAGTGCAAGTGTGGCTTGCTGATTACCATTTTCTGCAGCCTTCTGAACCTCTCTAAAATCATTGCTAAGTTCCGAAATTCCCAGTATCCCACATTCGCGGTTTAATACCGCCATTGCATCCGAAGCACTCAATCCCTCTTTTTCCATCAGGAATAACAATATTCCGGGATCGAGATTGCCACAGCGCGTTCCCATGGGTATCCCCTCTAAAGGGGTAAAACCCATGCTATTTTCCACAGATACACCTTTTTGAACGGCTGATATGCTTACTCCGTTACCCAAATGGCAGGTAATTAGCTTTAATTCCTCCAGCGGCTGTTTCATTAATTCAGCTGCCTGCTCAGCTACATACCGGTGTGATGTACCGTGGAATCCGTATCTTCTGATTCCGTATTTCTGATAGTACCTATATGGCAAGCCATATATATAAGCCTCTGCCGGTAAGGTTTGATGAAAAGCCGTATCAAATACTGCCACCTGGGGAGTTTCCTTCAGTATGGCTTTACACGCCCTGATACCCATGATATTTTGTGGATTATGTAATGGGGCCAGGTAATTAAATTGTTCCAGCTCCTCAATTGTTTCATCCACTAAAACAGTAGGAGCGGAATATTTCTCACCTCCATGTACTACCCGGTGGCCAACCGCCGAGATCTCGTCCAGGTCACGGATTACCCTGGTCTTAGAATCAGTCAGAATTTTAAAAACCAACTCCATTGCCTGATGATGATCCCGTGCGGTTACCGGTTCTTTTACCGTTTTCCGTGATTTTTTGTAAACAGATAAGGCTTTCTCTGACCCAATTCTTTCTATGCTTCCCCCAAACCGGATCTGTTCTCTGTCCATATCAATCAGCTGATACTTGAGTGATGAACTGCCGCAATTAATTACCAAGATATTCAACGCCGACCACTCCTGACTTCTAAAGCCTGATTACATTGTCCCTACAAGAGGAATCCCTGTAATTGCAGAAGCTTCCATACTCAGGGCACGCATGTCTTCAGGCTCCAAATTGTGCACATCTGTCTTTCCGCAAAGGTGGGCCAGCATTTTAGCTTCCATGGTCATAGCCTTGAGGAGGTTGCATACTCTCTCAGCAGCTTCATCAATATCAAGCCTTTTGGTCAGGACCGGGTCGTGTGTGGCAATCCCCTTGGGGCACTTGCCTGTGGTACACTGCATACATCCAATACATCCCATTGCTATCATTGCTGCTGTACCTATAGCCACAGCGCTGGCACCCAGGGCCAGGGCCTTGGCTACATCGGCCCCGCTGCGGATTCCTCCCATGATAATCAGGTCGACCTTGTCTTCCAGTCCAACTTCCTCCAGTACCTGTCTGGCCTGAACCACCACAGCCATGGAAGGGACACCGACATGTTCAGCCACAACCTCAGGAGACGCTCCGGTACCGCCCTGCATTCCGTCGAGTGCAATAATATCTATGCCCACCTTGCAGGCAATTTTAACATCTTCTTTAACCCGCCCGGCGCCCATTTTGAGGCTCACAGGAATCCTGCAGTCAGAGGCTTCCCTAAGTTCTTCCACCTTCATTACCAGGTCATCAGCGCCCAGGACATCAGCATGACGGCATGGGCTGCGCAGGTCAATCCCCTTGGGGATGCCCCGTATTTTAGCAATTTCATCGGTAACCTTATCTCCCATCAGGTGGCCGCCAACTCCCGGCTTTGCTCCCTGGCTGATGAGCAGTTCAATAACATCTGCCTTGCGCAGGTCATGAGGATTAAATCCATATCTGCCGGGTGTACACTGGTAGAACAGCTTCTTCGCTGCCTCCCGTTCTTCCGGGAGCATTCCTCCTTCCCCGGTACTGGCTGCCGTCCCAGCCAAGGCGGCGCCTTTGGCAAGGGCGATCTTGGCGTTTTTGGAAAGGGCGCCAAAGCTCATTGGTGCAATAACAATCGGAATATCAATTTCCAGAGGTTCTTCAGCAAACCGCCTGCCCAAAACTGTTTTACTGGAGCACTCTTCCCGGTACTGCTCCACGGCCAGTCTGGATAAATTGGCCGGTAAAAAAGTCAGGTCATCAAAATTCGGCATTTTCCTGTAAGAACCAAACCCCCGTACCTTGTACCGTCCGATCCTGCTGCGCAGGTGTATGCCCTTAATGACATCCGGAGTCCATGTATTGCTGATTTTCATAATCTCTACCCCCTGCGATGTTTAATTATTCTTTAGTGGAATAGTGGTGTAGTTCTTTGCGCGAAGTTATCTTCTTGAACGGCTTGTCTGTTACTAATCCCTGTTCTGCCAGCGTTGTCTCCAGAAAATGTTTATCTGCATCGGTGAGTTCCTCAATCTGGGCATCACTACCGAGACCTTCAATATTTCCGCCTACAAATATCTCACCATTAATCAACCAGTGCCCGGCGCGCTCTCCGATGTCACCCAGAACAATAATCCTGCCGCCCATCATCATAAACCCGGCCATAAACCCGGCATTGCCTTCTACTACAATCAGGCCGCTTTTCATTACCTGTCCCAGCCGGTTCCCGGCATCACCGTGAACAACTATGGTGCCTCCACGCATAGCCGGACCTACACTGCTGCCGCCTCTGCCGTTAACAATAATTTTTCCTGACATCATGTTGTCACCGAGACACCACCCGGCATTTCCGTTAATCACTACATTACAGCCATCAGTAAGGGCAGTGCAGAAATACCCAACACTTCCTTCATATGTTATCCTGGCCGGACTAAGTACACCTACACCGAGGTGGTGGCTGGCTGAAGGATTGGTTATCCTGATTTCGTCACCTGCTGCGGCAGCCCGTTTTATTTCGGCATTAATCTCGCGGCTGGTCTTCCCATTAGCGTCTATCTCAACCATGTCATGACCTCCTTCGGGCCAGGCTCCCAATAACGGTTTCCTGTTTGTTTGTCACTGAAAACCTTGCGGATGGCCACTTCTTCTGAAGCTATGGCCACAAAATCTTCACCTTCCAGAACAGCCATCGGTTTAGCGCCCAGCTTATCTTTGGCAAAACCGATTTCATTAGGTGTAGAGACCAGATATGAAAAGGTCCCGTCAAAGTTTTCCAGCGACAGGTGCAGGGCATCTTGCAGGTTATCTCCACGGGAGAGCCTGTCGGCAATATAAACGGCAATTAACTCAGAATCATTATCTGTCCGGAAGCGGTAGCCCTTATGCTCCATCTTTCTCTTAAGGGTATAGTAATTGGTCAACTGGCCATTATGGACTATAGCAACATCAGCAAAGCTGTTTGCCCAGAACGGGTGGGCCCTGCGTACATCCACATCGCTTTCGGTTGCCAGCCTGGTATGCCCAATCCCGTGTGTGCCCATAAATTCAGAGAGGGCAAACTTCTTGTCAATGTCTTCGGCAAAACCCTCATCCTTGAATATCTCCAGGGAATGACCAACACTGATAATGTGAAGTCCGCTTATAGCCTCCAATTCGCTGCAAACAGTGTCCAGGGACTCCGGCTCATCCATTTTCACTGTGAGAAAATCCCCATTCCAACCAATTGAACGGATACTTATGCCCAATTTGTTGAGACACTCCTTGATAATACCGGTAACCGTGCTTATTTCAACTCCCCCCGAATAGTACAACCAGATCTTCAGGCACTCGTCCTCGGCCCCGTAAAGGGCAACACCTGTGGAATCCGGACCGCGGTGTTGGATGCCCGACAGCATGGAAACCAAAGTTTTTCCAACAAAAGTGGGTTTTTTGTATATGACCCCGGCAATCCCGCACACTTTACATTCCTCCTTTGATTTAAGCTTGTGAATATACTTTCCGAACTCCTGTTATTTGCGCAATATGTTCGTCAAGTGCCATCAGGTCATTGAGATCAAGATGGGCTACATCGTCTTTTCCGACCATACGGGTAATCATCTGCAGCTCGCGGGTACTTGCTTTCAGGAAATTGGCCAGTTGGATGGCATTCTGCTCAATATTGAAGCCAGCTGCCAGCACCTCATCCTGAGTTGCAATTCCATTGGGACAGTTGCCTTTATGGCAGCAGCGGCACAAGCGGCAGCCCATTGCTACCAGGGCTGATGTGCCGACATAAACCAGGTCTGCCCCCAAAGCCAAGGCCTTGGCAAAATCAGCGGCATCACGGAGCCCACCGCCTATTCCCAACTTTATTTTCTTTTTCGCCTGGTGGTCTTCCATGAATCTTGCTGCTCTTTTCAGGGCATAAAGGGCCGGAATGCCAACATGGTCTGACGCGATTACGGGAGCTGCACCGGTCCCGCCTTCCATGCCGTCAATCATAATTATTTCCGGTTCTGCGGTAACAGCTATTTCCAGGTCTTCTTCAATATGCCCGGCAGCAATTTTTATGGCTATCGGCACACCACCACTGATGTCCCTTAATTCAGCGACCTTTCTTCGCAGATCTTCGGCTGAATTTATGTCTGGGTGACGTGCAGGTGAAATAATATCCCTGTCAGTTCCGATTCCCCTGACACGGGCAATTTCCGGGGTAATCTTATGTTTCAGAAGATGCCCGCCCAAACCGGGCTTTGCTCCCTGGCCGATTTTAATTTCAATCATGTTAGCTGACTTGAGCACATCTTCCGTAACCCCAAAGCGTCCTGTACTGTACTGAACCGTCAGCAGCTTAGCTTCAGCCCGTTCCTCGGGAAGCATCCCGCCTTCTCCGGTATTGGCCATGCTGCCAGCCATAGCGCTGCCCCTGGCCAGAGCAATCTTGGCCGGCTTGCTGAGAGCGCCAAAGGACATGGCGCCGATTATTATTGGCATCTCCAAAACAATGGGTTTCCCGGTTTTAGCGCCAATAACTGTTGAGGTGTTAACCTTCTCCTCTTCTAACAGTGGTCCCCTGCTGAGCTGTGCGGGGACAAACACCAGCCGGTCAAATTCGGATGGCTTGTTTTGCTGACCACATCCCATTATATTCGGTTTTCCGGAAACAGCCTGTTGGCGGATATTAGCCAGCCTATCCTTTGACCAGACCCTCTGTCCCAACTCAGGAACAAATTCTATCTGTATCGCTTTGGTGGGACAGGCATCTACGCAGTACATACAGCCCTGGCAGTTACTGTCAGGCTTTTGGCCCGGCTTTCCGTAGTTCTCAACCAGATTTTCATTAGGGCATGTCTCGACACATCTCAGGCATTCGAGACAAATGCCTCGTTCAATACGCGCTTGGTACACTATCAATCCCCCCGTTTACGGCCTTTTTTTTCGTTGGTATACTGTGTCAAATCAATTTCTACCTGATCCACAATTCCTACCACAGAAGCATCAATGGCACCATCTAAGGTTGCCCGGGCAGGACTGCCTTCTACGACGATCACCAGGTTACCCAACCCTGCGCCGATATGGTCATTAACAATCTTTATGTTGCCTAATGGCTTCATTCTATGATCCAGGGGCTGTACAACCAGCAGGCGGTAACCTGTGATACTTTGCTCTTTCCGGGTAGCCCATGCATTTCCAACTACTTTTCCGAGGAACATAGTTTGTTCACCCTTCTTTTCGTGGATTTAACCTAATGAATTCCATATTGCCATGTCCGGTATGGGAACAACAACACTCTGGACAAGAAGGCCTCTTTCGGCCACTATCCCGGTTCCGACTTGGACTGCTGCTTCAACTGCACTTATCTCACCTGAAAAATAGGCAACCCCTTTGCCCCCGATGCCAATCCCAACCTTGAGGTCAATTACTTCAACATCACTGGCTTTAGCTGCAGCATCAGCAGCAAGAATAATGGATGCTATTGAAAAGGTTTCAATAATGCCAAGGGCACCCGGTTTACTCTCAGGTATAATACTGGTGTTATTAAAGGCCTCTAGAAGCGATGCATGGACATTAGGCAGAATAAAGGTGTCAACCACAAATTGCTGACCTTTTTCGATACCGGCGGCAACTGAACTCTCAACAGCAGATACTTCCCCACTTACCAGGCCGATATATTTCCCGGGACAGACAGCGCGAGCGGTAATCAACTCAACTTGGGCGGTTTTAACCATAATGTCAGTACTTTCGATTCCCTTTGCGATACTGTTAAATTCGACCAATCCTAGTGCAAGACTCATGGGTTACCTCCTTTCGATGACGATTCGTTCAGAGTCAACCTTACTGACTACGCCATCTATACTGGAATAAAGGTTTGCACCCAACTTGCCCTTGGGTATACCTGCAATTAAATCTCCTGTGGTTATGGTATCCCCTTCTCTGACAACGGGTGCAGCCGCTGCACCGATGTGCTGGCGTAAGGGAAGGCTGACTCTGTCAGGGACCATCTTAAGGGACCGGAAGGGCGCCGGAACATCATAAGCGGTAAGTCCCAGCCATTTTTTCACTTTCTGAGAGGGCATCCGGCGGTAATTTCTTTGCGGATTTGCCATCAGATTCCCCTTGTCCTTTTGTTCCCTGGCAATTTTTGCTTTTGCCAATTCGGTCTTTAAAAAACTGTTAATTGCCCGTGGTGACAGACCGTTTGGGCAGACAATTTCACATAAACCACAATCAGAACAGTAGTAGGCATCTTTGAAATATGCTCCCTGGGTCAGAGGGAAACCAAATGCACGCATAATCAAATGTGGCCTGAAATGGTGTCCAATCAACTGTCTGGGGCAGGAGTCACTGCAGTAAGAGCACTGGATACAGGCTGCCTTCGCCCGGCGGGCAGTTTTTACAAAATCTTCCTGTTTGCGGACTGCTGCCGGGTGCTCCCTGGGTAAAACCAGGAGGGCGCTGGTAGTCTTGGTAACCGGCGTATTGAAATCAGTGACAAGTTTCCCCATCATCGGCCCGCCGTCAATCACCTGCATTCCTTCCAGCTCTACCGCCAGGAAGTCAACCAACAATTCACCCACTGAGATTCCCAGGGGAACCTGTAAACTACACGGTTTACTCACAGCTCCACCGATAGTGACCCACTTGGTGATTACCGGTTGTTCCTCCAGCGCCCGGGAGACGTTATACAGAGTCTCGATGTTGATTACTGCTACGCCGACCTGTATGGGAATACCACCTTCGGGAATGATTCTTCCCGTTGCTTCAAAAACTAAAACCTGTTCATCCCCTGCCGGATAAAAGTCTTCCAGCAGGCATAATTCAATTGGGGGCTTAATATACTGTTTTAGCCTGTTGATTAGGGTTTCGTGCTTCTTTTTGATGCCAATTATTGCTTTTGGCACCTTAAATACTGATACAAGCAGTTCCAGGCATTCCACAAGCTTCAGTGTCTCCTGCTGTAAAAGAACCTGGTCCTTATACAACAGGGGTTCACACTCAGCCCCATTAATAATCAGAAATTCAAGTCCGGCATTCAGTTTCACATGGGTGGGAAATCCGGCGCCTCCGGCACCTACAACACCGGCTGTCTCAATAAGTTCCAGTAATTTTGACTTTTCCGTTATTTGTTGCATACTTGGCACCTCATTAACGTGTAATTGAAATGGTCAGTCCCAGCTTGGCTGCAGTTTCACGGGCTAAAGGAGTTACTATGCACCTCTGGGGAGTTCTGATTTCTCCCATGGACATCTCATGGTATTTTAAAATATCTGCTTCGGTCAGTACGGTAACTTTTGAATCCCCGGTCACTTCTTTTCCCAAGGCCGTCCCCTGAAGTTGCTGCCTCAATGCAGTTACCATTTCATCCCGCCGCATCAGCGTGATATTCAGAGACCTCAAGGTCTTTTGGTAATCATTCAGCAGCTTAACATAAGGTGCAGGTATTGATTTGTATGCCTTTTGCAGATTTCCCGGCAGCAAATTATCATCAAGGGCTGCCAATACAGGTTTACCCTGCATAACTGCGGAAATCGCAATTTTTGCCGACAAGGTATCATTAAAGCCTAAGGCTAATCTGGCAGCCAATTCCTGACCCACCCAGGGTATTACCACCACTCTTGCTGCAGCCAACAACTGTTCCATATCTGTGCAGTCAGTCGGTCTGATAATCCTCCCGTAATTGCTCTCAGGAGACCATTCCGTTTCGGCAGCGGAATTTCTTCCCGGCTCCTCCAGGTCTACGAATATTGCCGGGTTAGGCGCTATTTCGCGGAATTGAGGCAGCCAGGCCAAGGTTTCTGCCACCCTGGCCCGAGACCCATTGACAATAAATACCACTGGATTTGCCTCTTGAACGATATCTTTGTTTTCTAATACCGGTGAGCCCTTTTCATTCAGGTGTTTTAACACCAAGCGGGTAATTATTTCAACCATATCCTGATCAAACATCGCTGTCTTCTCCCGATATCCAAATGGTCCCCGCAGTACCCGTCGCCAAAGAGGCAGCATTCGCCTCATCAGTGTCCAGGTGCATCTCCAGGTTGAAATCATCCCTCACTCTTACCAGCACCTCATCATAAACCAGACTTCTGGGTCCCGCTACCCGGACCTGGACCTTGTCATGGTCCTTTAAACCCATCCTTTTGGCATCCTCAGATGTCATATGAATATGGCGTAATGCAGTTATGACACCTTCTTCAAGATCTACCGTACCCCTGGGTCCAATCAGAGTAATCCCGGGAGTACCGGCTAAATCTCCGGAATCCCTTTCTGGAGGTATAATCCCCAAGCGGTGGCCGTCGGTCCGGGAAATCTCTACCTGGGTCTGGGAACGCTCAGGTCCAAGAACCCGGGCGCCGATAATTATCCCCTTAGGACCGACCAGCACTACTGTCTCTTCTGCAGAGAACTGACCAAACTGGGATAGTTCACCTTTCTTGGTCAGGCGATAACCCTCTCCAAAAAGAACTTCCACATCTTTCTGGCTTAGATGGACATGGCGACCGGAAACTGCCAGCCTGATATCACCAATCTTTTTCAAGATGTCCGGGCATTTACAGACAATGCCCGCAGATCCGGGTTCCGGTCTCCTGTCTCCTGTTTCGTGCTGAATAATGAGTTCGGTTCCTGTTTCCTTTAGATAGTGGCGGGCAGACGGGGTGATCAGGGTATGATTTGATACTGCTATTTCCTTGGGCATCTGACCCCGGTATTTATGCCTTAAATCCAATTCAGTTAAAACCCTCAATAGCATTCACCTCTGGAACCAAATTGGTCCATATTTAGACAGCCACTTGTTCCAATACCTGTTGGATAACCTTTTTCAAAATCTCGTCTGACACTCCCTGATTTATCTGGGCCGGCGCGGTTTGTGCAGAAACTTCTTCCAGGCCGTATGCCAGCCTTTTAATAGTAATTAAATGCCGCGGGGTAATATTGTCTCCGGTACTGTTTTTGCCCCAGCTCCCACAACCCAATGTGAGTGAAGGCGCCAGGCCTGTGCTTAATCCAACCGCTCCATGAGTGGAAGGGGTATTCACCAGGATACGTGAAACCGGTTTCTTCAGGGCAAATTCCCTGATGATACTTTCATCCCTGGAGTGGATTGACAGGGTGTGTCCAATGCCGCCATAGTTGAGGATTTCAATACACTTTTCACAGGCAGAGTGCCAATCACTTGCGGTGTAAAGAGCCAAAACCGGTGACAGCTTTTCCATTGAAAAGGGAAATGCCCTGCCCACACCGCTCTCCTCGGCTACCAGGACCCTGACATCTGAAGGTACATTAAAACCTGCCATAGCGGCTATTTTCTGTGGAGGCCGCCCTACAATCCCCGGGTTAAGACCGCCATTAGGCTTAACCAGAACCCCTTCAACCAGGCGTTTTTGCTCCGCATTCAGCATATAACACCCGACCCGGCGCAATTCCTGGATCACTTGTTCTTTGATAACATCTTCCACTACGATAGCCTGTTCAGATGAACATATTGTCCCATTATCAAAGGTCTTGCTCACCATAATGTCGGCAATAGCCTTGGTGATATCGGCTGTTCTCTCGATAAAAGCCGGTACGTTTCCCGGTCCCACCCCATATGCGGGCTTTCCGGTACTGTAGGCCGCTCTTACCATAGCTGCACCACCTGTAGCCAGAATCATGTCAACACCACGGTGTTTCATTAACTCATCAGTGCCTTCCATAGTGGCATGGGACAGACAGCCGATGATTCCCGCAGGGGCTCCCATAGCAACCGCCGCTTCACTCATTATTCTGGCGGTTTCCACACTGCACTTGATAGCTGCAGGGTGGGGGCTGAAAACGATGGCGTTCCTTGATTTAATCGCGATCAGAGCTTTATAAATCAATGTGGAAGTTGGATTTGTAGTTGGCAGGAGACCCAGGATTACTCCAACAGGTTCTGCAATTTCCAAAACCTTGCGTTCCGGATATTCGGCGATAACGCCTACTGTCTTCATGTCTTTGATGTATTCATATACTGTTTCAGAAGCCAGCAGGTTTTTAGCAACCTTATCTGCAACTACTCCAAAACCAGTCTCCTCTACTGCCATTTCGGCCAACCGTAAGGAGTTGTTTTGCGCCGTTTCGGCCATAACTTGGATAAGCCTGTCAATTTGTTCCTGACTGTATTCCTTTAACTTAAGAAACGCCTCTCTGGCCTGTTTAACTAGGCAGCGTGCTTCATGGACCGACCTTAGGTCTACATCCAAGTCCATATCATCGCCTCTTTCTTTTGGTAGTTACCATTTTTCTGCACCATTAATCCTCAATTTTAGGCAGAATCCTGTCAACATCTTCATGAGGACGGGGAATCACATGGACCGCTACCAGTTCACCAACCCTGGATGCTGCTGCCGCTCCGGCATCAGTTGCAGCCTTAACAGCGCCTACATCACCGCGTACCATAATCGAAACATAACCTCCGCCAATGGTTTCCTTACCGATGAGCCTCACGTTGGCAGCCTTTACCATAGCGTCACCAGCCTCGATTGCACCAACCAAACCTTTAGTTTCAACTATTCCTAATGCCTTCATTTCCATTATTTGTTTCCTCCCTTATGCTTTTTTGTTTTTATTTTTATTTAACCGTTTACATATTCCAGCATCGCATCGCGATCAATTTTGGGGAAGCCTAATTTGTCAAGTGTCCTTCCTTCGTTACTGAAGTCCACCGCACACATAGCGCTGCCCAGGTTAATAATCGCATCCATCATCGGGGTCGGGACTCCCACAAGCCTGCCAAATTCCGCCATCGGAACCAGGCTGTTAGGAACCTCATCCAGCACATGATAGTATGCCAGGAAATGCTTAGGCGCCGAGAAGCCTACATAATAGTGGTTATTCTGCAGCACATCATAAAGGGTATCGCCGTCGATATCATAACATTCCTTATACCACTGCTTGGCCGAGGTCGGTTTCAGACCAAAGGCCTTCACAATAGCTACCTTTTCATCATCAATACCCTGCATAACCAAGTTACACATAGTCGGTGAGATGATATCCCGGTAATACCTCAGATCCTGGCCCTTGGCAGCAAGGTCAATGAGACCGGTGTTCAGGAGCATCGGAGCCGGATGTACTACCATTCCATGATTGTTCAGACTGGTTTCCAGGACATTGGCTGCCGCCTTGTATTCGGGGTAAACCTTGTTTACCACAGCTAATGCGGCCTGGGTATCTTTTGCCGGCAGGGCGGCAAACTTAACCACATTTTTAACCTTCATAATCTCAACATGGGCCGGACCCCTGCTCTCAACAGCATATAAGAAGGTCTGGGCTTCTGACAAAATAAACTTGGTCTTTACAGCATACCTGTTCAGGGTAGCCCTGAACTCCAAAGCACCGCCGGTACGACCGGGACTCAGAACCAATATCTGTCCTTCCTTTAAAGAACCGCCTATTAATGATGCAATTGTTTTATGAGCCAGAGCAGGCATGATTACGAAGATCAGGTCCACATCGCGGACCGCTTCATCCAGAGAGCTGGTCAGCAGTTCAATGCCGCCATCTTCCATTTTGGCAAATGCCTGGACATCACCCTCCATTTTAATCCCGCCGCGTTCCCTGACAGGGGTCAGTTCCTTCTCAAAGGGACTGTAAATATTAACCGGAAAACCTCTGCTGACAATATGTCCTGCAGTAGCTAACCCGCCGTGACCTGCTCCCAGGACAGCTACTTTCACTTTACCTTTGCCGGCATTATAAGCAGGTGCATTGTTAAAACTGGGCGCATAGCCGCCACTCTTCGAAAACGCCTGGGGACTGCTTTTTTGCAGTTCATTAATTACTGAACCAACAATTGACGCGATTTCCGTATTATTCATCTGTTATGGTCACCTCATTTATCCTTTTAGGAATTTTTTAACATCATAACTGTTATGCCATTTCCATATACCTTTTGCGTTCCCAATCAGTTACTGATTTAAGGAAAACCTTGATTTCCCACAGCCTTGTTGACAGGTAGTGGTCAATAAACTCTTCACCGAAGAATTGCTTGGCTGCCGCGCTGCCTCTTAAGGATTCCATTGATTCAGTAAGGTTTTTGGGCAGCGGCTTGGCTATTTCCGGAGGTAAGTTATAGCCATTTTCACGGACCAGCAGTTTGGTAGGCTCGATCTTATTCATTATTCCATAAAGACCTCCTGCCAAAAATGCAGCAGTTACCAAATAAGGGTTGCCATCAGCGCCAGGAGTCCTGTTCTCCAAACGGGCGCCTTTCTTTGAAGAGGTAATAGCCCGGCATGCCACAGTCCTGTTGTCTATGCCCCAGGTTTCATTAAAGGGAGCATAGGACTCTTCAACAAAACGCTTGTAAGAATTAATGGTTGGTGCATATAGGGCTGTAAACTCACGCAGTGTAGCCAGAACCCCGCCTGCAAAATACCTCATGGTATCAGATATGTTGTGAGGGTTATTGGCATCATAGAATAGGTTTTGAGTCCCATTTAGATCCCAGAGACTTTGGTGGATATGGAAAGAGTTGCCCGAAATCCCTTCCTGCCATTTTGCCATAAAGGATGCAAACAGGTTCTTCTCAACAGCAATTTCCTTAATATAGGTTTTGTAGAGAACCGTCCGGTCAGCCTGTTCCAAAGCATCAGTGTATTTAAGGTTAACCTCAAACTGTCCGGGACCGTATTCCGTATTACAGGCCTCCAGTTCAATATTGTACTGGTCCATACGGCGTCTGACTTCACCGATGATGTATTCTACCGCTGATGACCGGACAAGGTTGTAGCAGTGAATCCCTGGAAGCAAAACATTGGGATTAGAAAATTGTTTCTCATTCATGGTTTTGAGTGTTTCATCAAAAAGGTAAAACTCCAGTTCTGATGCTGAATAAGGCCGGAAACCAAGTTCATTGGCCTTGGCGATAACTTTTTTCAGGACTGATCTGGGGGCAATATTCAAGGGTTCACCGTGTTCTGTGTAATAATCGCAGAGTACAGAGGCGGTTTTTTCCTGTCCGGGCACTACCCGGAAGGTATTCAGATCCGGGACAGCAACAATATCACCATACCCGGTATCCCATCCGGTAAACTTCAGTGGAACTTCATAAATCTGATTCTGGATATCCCAGCCAAAGAGCACGTCACAGAAACAAATCCCCTTGTCCCAGGCGGAACCCAAAAACTCTCTGACCGGTATTCTTTTGCCCCGGTATACTCCGTCAATATCCACCCCGCCGATTTTGATGGTGTCAATTTGTTCCTTTTCAATAATTTCCCTTATCTGGTCAATGTTCAATTTTCCTCCTCCTTTCCGGTATTACAATTTTTTATCCACTTAGGCTAAAGAAATAAGGCTCTATCCTGCACATGCAAATCTGGCCTCCTTTCCAAATGTCGAATTATCTGAACTATTACAACCATAGTAGCACACTAATATCAAGATAAAAGCAATTAATAGTAAAATACTACGAAAGTAATAATAAACTTTTGGACAACTTGCAGGAAATATCTATAACTACTCGAAGTTAACAATAAATATCAATAAGCGCTCAAAGTTAATTAGAACCAAATATTAAAAAGGAGGAACCAGCAGCGGTGAAAAGCTTTGTAACAGCTAATGTAATTCCCTACCGGCCGTTCGCATGGAAAAATGAAATAACCGGTAAGTTAGAGGGTTTTGATGTCGACATAATTAAGGCGATCGGAAATGAAATAGATATTAGTGTTAGTGTTCAGGCAACGACCTGGGAAAAAATCTTCTTTAACCTGCTGGAAAAACAGTGCGACCTGGTAATCGCTGCACTCACAGTTACCAAGCAGAGACTGGAAACAATTATTTTCTCAGATTCATATCTGACAGCCGGACAAATAATTACTGTCCCCAAAAACAGTACCATTAAAGACCTGAATGACCTCGAGCAAAAAAAGGTCGGGGTCCTGAAAAACACCACCGGTGATTTTATTATGAAAGATATGAAGGAGCTGCATCCCCTAAAAATCAGAAAATATCCTTCAAAAACCGAAGCCTTTACCAGCCTGCAGAAGGGTGAAACAGATGCACTTGTTATTGACCGGCCCCTGGCTCTTTATTTCATTAAAAACCATGCTGACCTTGAATTAACCATTGCCTGTAACATGTTTACAACTGAAAATTACGCTATTGCCTTTCGCAAAGAAAGTCTGCAGTTAAGAGAAAACATAAATCAGGGGCTGAAGAAAATCAAAGAAAATGGCATCTACCAAGAGATTCTAGACAAGTTCTTTTAGATGCGCTAAACCTGCACCCAGACCATAGATGACATTCCTAACGCCAAAATGGCAGTTCTTCAAATAGAGACCGCAAAATGGGCTAAGGGGGAAAAACATTGATTGGCAAGGTTTTACTTATTGACAGTGAAGCTGAAAGCCGCGACCTGGTCACTATTTACCTGACCCGGGAGGGTTTTCTGGTAGTCACCCATGGTGAAGGGACAACCGCTCTTGATATATTCAATAAAATTAGCCCGGACGTGGTCATTCTGGAAGTTAACCTTTCCGGGCTGGATGGTTATGAAGTATGCCGAAGACTGCGCTATAACACACAGGTACCGATAATATTTCTTTCTCATCGTTCCGATTTAACAGATATAGTTCTTGGCCTGGGACTGGGAGCCAATGACTACGTGGCTAAACCGTTTAACCCAGTCGAATTGGCAGCCCGTGTCAGGGCCCACCTGCTGCGGTATAAGACCTTATCCGAACAATCCGTGGCAAAACCCAGTATCCTCAGATTCAAGGATCTCGAAATAGATATCAACGCTCGGGAAACAAAATTGAACAACTCAAGAATTGACTTGTCTGCAAAGGAATTTGACCTTCTGGCTGAATTGGCCTCCTGTCCCAATAAAGTCTTCACCATAGAGGAGTTATTTGAAAAAATCTGGGGATATGACAATGATGCTGACTGCAGGACAGTAACGGTCCACCTGGGAAAGCTCAGAAAAAAGATAGAACAGGACCCCTCCTCTCCGCATTATATAGTTAATGTCCGCGGAGTAGGCTACAAACTGAAAACAAATTAAAGAACTTCCCGGAACCTTCCTGGAAGTTCTTAATTTTCACTGCTTTCTTTCCCTGTTACCTCGGACCTTTCCGGCCTTGCCACAGATTTTACATCCATCACAAAACCTCACCCTGTCTCCAAACACACTCTTGATAGTTTCCGTAGCTCTGGCGGAACTGATATCATTCTCCTTATAGTGTAGAATTACGCTGCTTGGCGCAATTGTGATCAATGCACTGATGAGCAAATCTTCATAATTTATCTCAGAATCTCCAGATTCAATCAAAAACCCGTCAAGGTACTCACTACTGATATTTTTGTTATCTCCGTCAAGCAATTTAAAATATCCCGAAGGCAGCGCCAGTACCTGAACCGTTTCCAGCCTTGGTTCCTGTATTTCTACAAAGTACTTGAGGAGTTTTATGAATTCTTTATATTCCTTTTCCAGCATAAAATCGTCTACAGCCTTATCAGCTGCATTGTAAATTTCCTGAAGATAATCTTTAAGCCGGAAACGGATAAACCCCTCAATAATCAGGTGGTCATTTGTATGCAGATATTCAATAAGCTTTTGCAGAACCAGAGCCTTCCTGCTTAGGTAGTGTACAAATGCGTCATCATCAGGCTCAACACCGTGATTTAAATGTTTTAACGCAATATCGTAAATTACCTGCTGTTCCTCAGGCAAAAAGTAGTAGTAGTTGTTTTTGATTATATCCTTGAGCAGGCCCTTTTCCCAATAATTAAGGATTATTTCGGAAACCACATTGGCAATATAATGTTTGAAAATTGACCGGGTTTCTTCCTCTGAATAACTTGAGTTTCCATAATCAGCAATATTATATCCTAAAAATGTTAAACCCCCAGTTGGGGGAGACTCTTCCAGAGATACCTTGATACCATCGTTCTGCAGCATTGCAAATTCTGAATCCAGCTTACTTTTTAGCATCTCTATGTTCTCCCTGGCTCCAATAGAAAAGGATGCTTGCATTGTTTTCACCCCCATTTGCTAATAGTATATGAGAAATTATTTTTTTGTATACAATACATTAAAAGGTCTTGATTGTGCCTGTTTTTGCCCATTAAAAAAGCTTGCGGAAGCAAACCGCAAGCTCTGATAATCAATTGGTGGGCGAGAGAAGAATTGAACTTCCGACCTCTTCCGTGTCAATTTCGGGATGTATCTCCTGTCCATTTCTGCCATTTCCTGAAACAACCTGTTTAGTAAGGCATCAGGGGCACTTGTAAACAATTTCTTCCTGCCTATTTCGGTGTGTTTCTGTCGTGGTTGTCGTATCTATTGTCGTATGAACCTAACAATTCTTCCCCCTTCTCCCTCTTCTTGTACCGCAAAAACCTTACCACATAAGCCATTGGACAACCTTTTTAATGCGTTGAACAAGCACCCAAAACGAACGGGTAAACGAACGAATAAAAGGAAGCAGCGTATGGGGCAGCGTATGGTTAAACCTCAATTATCCTTTTTAACATACCAAAGTTACATTTCGCTGTAAACATGTGGTTTTATCTTACAAAAAAGAAGGGGATCACTCCCCTTTGCTTACTGCCTCTATCCGGCCTCCCTGGCCGATTTTTTCTCTACACTCAGCATCAACTCTGCCAGTTTTTTTCTCGCCTGTTCCGCTTCTTCCGCATTATCGTTAAATATGGTTGTGATTTCACAGTTGCCGATTCGCGAATGAAGTACTGTACCGCAGCCTGGTTTAAGGTTTGGTTTATCGTAGAAGGACTCTTTAGTTTCCCCTGTTTTCATGCGATCCACCCCCTTTCTTTATTATCTGCCCCTAGTATAACTGATTATAGGGCGGCCCCAATAGATGTCCACAAAAAGGAAAGGGGATTGCTCCCCCTTTCTTTAAGCCGCCTTTTCCTTTGCTTCTGCAATTGCTGTTTCAGTCACCTTCTGCCCTTCCGGGCTTTTAATAGCACTTCTCATTGCATCTAAATCTAATTCCTTACCATTTTTGATTAGCTTAACTGCACAGTGACCGAAAAAGGTTGCCTCCCATTCTATTCTGTCATGATATTCCTCCTCATGGTCATAAGCTGCAAAATCCATTTCGTCTCTATGTAATACTGAATGACCTAATTCATGGGCAAGAGTAAGATTCACGTCAGGACTTTCAATGTCAATTACTATGATTTCTTTGCCATTATATTTAGTCCATGCACCGTTAATTTTTTTCCCTTTATTATTCCTTAGTCCACTGACCAAATAAGCCTCTATTCCTCTTTCTTGAATGGCATTAAATAAAACGTCCCAAACGATATCACCGGTATTACCTTCAAGTTTGCCCAATAGTTCCATATTACCCCTCCTTGTTTTCTGGCCCACAAGGAGATATAATAAAAATATCCATGGTCCCCTTGTGGGCTTTGGTGTTCGAGTGGTAGTCTGTGCCGCCAAGCTAACGACTGCCACTCCTTTAATTTTCCTTGATGAATTTTTCAAGGTCACTTTCTTTTACTCGCCAATCTCCACGAGTACCAATTTTCACCCCTTTCAATTTTCCATCCCTTAACCATCCCTTGATAGTCCTTACCGACAAATTTAGTGCTTCTGCAACTTGAGCCGGTGTTAGAAGTTTTTCGGTAACCATTTTTGACACCTCCTTACATATTATACTTTAACTATACATTTATTATACTGTTTTTATACGTTAATTGTCAAGATATTTTATTTATGAATAAAAAAAGACATGGTTCCCCTTGGATTTACCAAGTAATAAGTACCCCACATGTACCCCACATGTACCGTACTAATACCGTACAAGTACCGTACTAGCATTGTGAAAGAATATGCCACTTCAATATGTTTGCAATTGATATTATGGGTTTACCCCTTCTCTAGTTTTCCCTAGTAGAAACGGCCTATTTTATGCCCAAAAATGCAATATACCCCTCAGAAGCCATATTTTGCCCTGTATTGAGTTTGACCCCCTTTTGACTATAATCACCTTGCCGAATACCTGTTCGCCATGCAGGAAATTAACCAGGCTGTCGTTAGGGTACAAAAATAAAAAACGGTCCTGGTTCATGTACCAGGACCGCCTTATTTTAGTGTTTTGGTTTTCTATCAGTCAATGAACAAAATAAGCCAGCAATTGCAGCTACCACAACTATTGCTAAAAGTCCATAAATTATAATTGCGTTATCTGACTCCGTTAAATCACCAACATAAAACAAGGCCAACAATACCGCCAGGAAGTAGATGTACTTTAATACCCTTTTTAACATAGTAAACCACCTCGAATCATTCTATTCAACGCATAAAGCAAAATACCTTCTAAAAAGAAAAAGACACCCCGGAGGGTGTCAATTATCTGTTCTGTATCTTTTGCAGTTCTTGGTTAAGTTCTGGTCGCAGTGCTTTTGGAACCCGTTTTAATGCTTCCATAAGTTGTTGTTCCTTGGTTTTTGGATTCTTAAGTTCGTTAATTGCATTGGTTATTTGCGTATCTGACAGTTTGGAGGCGGCCTTCTTTAACTTATCCATGTTCGCTGCTGTTTTGTTCGCCTCATACTGTTTGTAAGCTTCTATGAAATCATATCGTGCTTTGTTTCTGACTTCTTCACTCGTGTACTCATAAATCTTATTTTCTATTTCTTTCTGCTTGAGCTGTGCAGGATTTACGACCCTGCCACCAAGCGGCCTTAATGGTAAGGGCTTATTTGAAGCACCGTACTCCCTCTCATCCATCCACTGCATACCTTTACTCACCGGTGGTACAAGTGATTTTAATAAATGTTTCCCGCGTATCTTCACCGCTTCTGGAGTGCCTTCAAGTTCCCTCGGAACAATGGTATAACCCCTCCAATCTTTATTTCTAGCAAGTTCGAACGGCCCTCTGATAAACGGTGTTGCTAAATCCCAGGCAGCTCCTGCGGGGCCCGTGGCAATGTCTTTACCTTGTTTCTTTAATGCTTCCCCGATTGTTAGTTCGCCTGAGAAATACCTTGCCACAGTGTCAGGTACAGTATGTAATCCGACCATTGAAGCTGCTATTGCTCCGGAAAACGGTATTGGAATAATGACATGGCCACCGTCTTTAGTTTGTATCCCTGTTATAAGATGCGGGTTTTCCCGCCAGTAATCAGGCAAGTTTTTCTCCACTTCAGGAAACATCACCCTGTTCCATACCGTTAATGCAGCCATTGGCATAAATACCCTTGCAAGGCCATATAAAGGCTTCTTAGCAACCATTGAGGCATAGCTCTTAAAGTTCTGCGTGTACCATGTAATAAACGGAAACCAGAACTTTTTAGCTGCTTCAGTGTTTTTACTTAGCATATTATAATCAACCATTGTTTCCCGGCCTATCTTCGCGATAGCTTCTTCAGGAAGTAAGCCTTCGACATCAACCGCAAACCTATTTTTCAAGGTTTTACCTGCTTGCTGCCTTTCCTGGTTTAATAGGTGTGCAGCAATCCTTGGAACAGCTTCACGATAAACCCGCCACCGCTGATAAAGTGATAACGGGTTATAATAGGCCATTTTTCCCGCCGGTCCGGCAAGTTCCCTGAGTTTAGGAGAACTAAACTTGCCAGTGCTATACATATATACTTCACTTGAGAAAACTCCTTGTTTTAATAACTCCTTCAATCCGGGGTCTTTGTCCTTAATCATTTTAATTGCTCTTACAACCATGCCCGGCATTTCTTTAGTACCTAGGCCAGTTGTGAACCTGTCCAGATCACCAATAAGGTTAAACCAGTCATGCTTTAAGCCCGGCATTAATACGGCAACCTTTTTCCACCACCTGGTATAGTCTTGCAGTACTTTGGAAATCTCAGTTTCTATATTGTTTTTCCGGAAGTTGTTTAACCTGTCAGCAACCTCGGCCGGCAGAACAAATGTCGGTTTTTTCTTGCCTACTACTAACCCCTCTTTAGTAGCCTGCCCTATTATTGTTTGAACCTCCAAGGGTAATTGTTCGGCAAGAGCTTTCTGAATCCCGCTTTCTGTTATTGTCAGCGAAGGATAGAAATAATTGCCGGTATCCGGCTGCCATGCCTTATAGCTTTTCCCATTGTATGTTTGAGGCACTCCGGTTCTCCGGATTCGTTCAATTACTTCACCAGGTACACCTGCCTTTTTAGTGTAATCCTCACCTATCTTGGCAAGGTTCTCTATTGAATCATCAATAGCATTATCTATCTTGACCTTGGTTAAAAGGTTGTGCATAGAGTCAATGTAATCCGTAGCAATTGGTTTTGAGGATCCCTTACGCCTTTGCACATAACCTCTGAATGGAGTCTTTAATTTCTCCGGCAACCCCGGTATCCTCTCGTCTAACAATTGCCCGTATTCAAACAACACCTTATGAGGGAAGTAATTTTCTCTGATAGCCTTTTCGGACATTTTCCCACGGGTCACCAAGTCCTCTGCCATAGCGTTAACTACTTCCAAATGCCTTTCATAAGCCCGTTTAAGCTTAGGGGTCAAGTATTCACTTACATTATTAAGCTCTTTACTAACCTGCTCGGATGTTAAATCAAACGGAATTTTTTCTCCCCTTCGTAAACTTTCAAGCCAATCCTCATAAACAACTTTACGCGTAAATAAATCCATGTCAGCCCGGTTAACATCACCCAGTATGCCTTCCAATGTTTCAGTAGCCTCCATGCGGGACATGCTAGGTATCTCCTTTGCATACCGTATATGCTCACGCACCCGGGGGTAGTCCTTTATGGTTGGCTCAATTTGGCTGTCAGCAACTAATTTGCTTATTCTTTGCCCTATGTTTTCCCATACTGATAAAAAGGGCTTTTGACCTGCCTTTACCGCTTCTTCCACTTCAGATATAGCGGGTTTGTACTCTCTAAGGACATCTTTTCCCCCGATAACCTTAATCCCTTGGCCCAATACCGGCGTAGTGGATTCCTTCAGTCCATTTGTTACTTCATTTCGGTGCTTAGATGTTATTTCATTAAGATAACTCTGCTCTGTCATAGGTTTTACAATTGACTCTGAAGACCTTGGTACTTCGATTGTCTTTTTAAACTGCAACTGCGGCAGAGGAGGCTTTTGTTCTGGTAACTTCGGCTTTCCTAGCATCCAATCAACTTGTCCGATCGTTTTAGTCGGTACACTGGCAGGTTTTTGCAATTTTGGTCCAAGATAATTTCTTACCGCAGGGCCTAACCCTGCTTTCTTTGTTTGCAGTTCTCCTCTCAGTGTTTGAGCGGCTTTTTGTTCTGCCTGCTCTATCCTTGCGACCGCTCCTCTTAGATTAACGCCTGCTGCCCTTTCTGCCTGGGCTAATGCTTCTTCAATAGTGGTTCCCGGAGGAGATTTTGCCAATACGTCATAATGACCTAAATAATTCTGGATTGCTTCTACAGCGGAGTTATAACCTTCTATAGCTTTCTGCAACTCATTTTGAACATCAGGTTTACTGAATTTCCGTGGTTTTGCTATGTTAGCCGAAGGACCCTCAGCAGGAGGCAATGGTAACGTTTCCACTGAAACTTCCAAAGGCTCGATTTTGCCCTTGGCAAGGCTAGACCTTATCCTTTTTGCTAATGGGGATAGTGCCTTTCCTATCAACCCGGCCCCAACGTCAAACCCGGCCCACAGTGCAGCTTCTTTTCCTGCTTCAAGTGGCACTTCACGCAGCGGTACATCATTTGCCAGTGCTTTACCGGTTCCGTATGCCGCTCCCATAGATGCCCCCTGCAAAGCTCTTCCTCCCCATTCTGCAACTTTAGGAGAGGCTTTTGAAAATACCAGTGGGGTTAATCTGTCCCCGCCAATTTTTCCCGCTCCAAGCAACGCTCCTGCAGGCCCGGGGCCTGATAACCCTGTGCGTCCCGGGCCAGCCATTAATCCCATAATAGTACCGGCTAATTCCCCGGTAATGTCAGCGGCCTTGTTTCCGGTTGTGGGTTTTGGTATGCTCTCCCATTCTTTAGGGTCCAACATCATAGTTTGGTGTATTGCCCTTTGTGCCACATCAGCAATATTTCCCTTTTCTCCTGGTGTTGACGGTGCAAGCCCTGTCCTTACCAAGCGATCCTGAATTTCTTCGGGTGACATTTGTAGTTTTCCGGCCTTAAAATCCTTCCGCGTATCTGTCCACGATTCTTTAATGGCCTTTAAGGGATGCCTGAAAAAGTTAGTAACTTCTTCACCATTAACTGTCCGGGTATCTGTAAGTAAAGAAGATTTGTCCACTGTGCTTTTAGGTTTTAGTGTCGGCAAAAAGTCCATTTTTCTTTTATTTGACGTACGGCTAGCATTCATGTAACTTGAAAAACTACCGCCACTAGAAGGTTTTTCATCTTGTATGCCCAACACTTCAAAATCTATATCAACCGTGGAAGTGTTTTTATTTCTATTCCTACCCATATAACTTGAAAAACTGCCCAAACTGTACACCCCCTTAACTTGCCGGTTTAAATGGCCCTAAAGGCTCAAGGTACATTGTTTGTCCTGGGAATACCCTTTCTATTTCAGCCATCAAAGCATTATAAACATCGGGATAATTTCTGTATTTTTCGATTGCTGCAACAGCTTTTTCTTTGGTAATGTCACCCTTTTCAACTTCACCGTAAAAGTCATTGACTTCATCGGTAATAATGCTTATTGTTTGGTTTGGGGTTAGAGTATATCCGCTTGAATTCCCCCCACCCCCGCTTGACCGCTGCGTTAATGATCTGTTGCGGTAGGCATTGTTAGCAGTCATTTCTTCACGGGCCATAGTAGGCTTTCTTTCGCCTGTTACAGGGTCAACATAGTACCCGCTTAATCCGGATTCCTGTAGGCCAATAGTTTTACCCCACCGTTCATTATCAATTTTACGTTCGTCAAGATACCTTTGGTCTCCTATTTGGTCACGGCCCACCTGATAACCATAGCCCCTGTCTGATTCAAACGCTCCACGGTTAGCCTGCCATGCCTGAAGTGCCTGGCTGAATAGTCTTGACTGTTCTTCTGCGTTCCTTTGGCGAATGGCCTCGGTTAAATCCGCAACCATCCTTTGCTTCTCCGCTTCTATCGTTCCGGCAGTGTCAGCAGAGTACTGGAGTTGTCCCGGTTGACCGAAGAAACCGGAGTTCATGGTTTCATTCTTTACCCTTGTAAGAGCTTGCTGAAGGTTCTGTCTGTAGATAGGATCAACCTGACTTTCTGCCTGTGTCCGGGCAGATTCGTAAGAGATGGGCCTTTGTTTTGGTGCATTAAAAGATGACGGTGATTTTAACGAAGAAATAGAGCTAACCTGAAACAGGTCGGGCCGGGCCGCTTTAAAGGCTGCGGCTTCGTTTGGGTTAGACAATCCCGCAGGGGAAGATTCTTTTGCTTTTATCATGTTGGCGTATTGCTGGGCATCACCCTTGAAGTAATTCTTTAAAATATTTTGATAAGCCATTTTATATCACCCTTTCTAATTTACTAAAACGGTTTCTTCCGAAACCAGGTCTATTATTTTTAGCACATGATTTGTTATAATCTCACAAATGTCATTATCAGAGAAATTCAACATACATCCTTCTTGAACCATGTTTCTTATGATGGAGTTCAATGCGGCAATTCGTTCCGGATAGGCAATTTTAATATCTTCAATAAATTTAGGAGTCACAGCCTCTGCATACATTATTTCAGAGTTCTGTAACTCTTCAATGAGTGTTTCTATGTTGTCATCATTCATGGCAAGCCAAGTACATACAAGAGCATAAATTCTTAAAGTATCGCTCAGTATTTGAAGAAAGTCTTTTCTGCCATAAAAAAAGGGCCAAATATGGCCTCTTATTTCTTCCCTGAAATCCCTAATGTTTTCCTCTAAGTTAAACACGCTGCCAGCTACATTCATAGACTAACCTCCTTATTTTTGATGTCTCCGAACCGCTCCCCGTAAGCAATCATGTCTATCCACCTTTCACCCGAACCGTTACGGTTCTTTTTAAGTTCCTCAAATTCGGCTAACGTATATGAAACTCGCTCACTCTGTGACATCCCGATAATATGTCCTGGATTCTCATAGTCCTTGATATATATGGTTAACCTGTTTTCTGCGTTATTGCCCCTTAAATTTTTTTCTATTTTAGCAAGTCTACTTTTTAACTTCATAATCAACTTACCTTTCCATGGATAAAGAAATCCTCCAGCTTATGCTTTGACTTCATTCGCTCAATTCGTTCTCTTACTTCCAATGGATATGACAAATATCTATTTAAACGCTCTTCCCAATCATCTTCGAAGAAATCCTCCAATAATAGTGGTTTTATGTCATTCGGCACTAACAACTTTTCGGCTTGCTTTTCCAGCTTATTGATCCGAGATTGTATATTCATTCATTTTCCCCCCTTACATTATTGGGCCTGGGAATATCTATATTTATTATGAACGTGTTTTTACTATCAAGGTCAACCAACTTCATTCCTTCTTCGATTGGACCATTGAAGCCTAGTGAAGGAATATTCATCGTGTTATTGTGTTTATAGACAATGCAGAAAACCTCTTTACTGTCTACTCTCAATGATTTTTCAATATTATCAATTCTTTTTTTTAACTTCATCCGGCACACTCCAAATCGTCCCAAATGATTGTTGAGCCGCCTTCATAGAAAGGTGTTAGAAATGTCTCAATGTCTTTTAATATGCCGTCATATACAACCTTACCCGATTCTAGAACCTCCCATATTCCAGTTTTATCATTCATTTGAACTATAACAACTGTATTGAAAGGTCTAAATATCTTCCCTGCATCTTTCTCCAATTTTCGTATTCGAGACTGAACATTCACTATGTCCTACCCTCCAATTCATTCAAAGAATTTTCAAGTGCTTCACCAAACTCTGGTAAACATATAATTTCTTGTTCCATTTCCAAGGCTCCATAAACGTCTTCTATGCAGACACACCCTTGTTTATTTGTTTTGATGGCAATATTCTCTTCTAATTTGCGTATGCGAGACTGAACACTCATTATTTTCGGCCCTCCTTCTCAATGAATTCTTCAAGTTTCTCAATGCGTTCTATGATCTCTTCTTGTTCGTATGCCTTCCAACCCATTTCACAGATTGCCCTTGCCGCCGTTACCCTGGCCGTTGTAGGTGCTTCTTTGTCCTGGTGAATATCTTCCAAGGTTTTAAAAGCATCAGTAAACCCCTTCTGTGCCAAAGTAACAGCCTGCCGCATAACTTCTTTTCTTGACTTACTCAACGCTTCTTTAAAATTATCCTGCCTCAACCACCGGTAAATGTTAGATTCAGCTATCCCAGACTCCTGAGAGGCCTCTCGAATTGTCTTGTTGTTGATAAGGGCAATAATGGCCTGGGTTTGTTCCGTTGTTAATCCCTCAAAAATCTCAGCATTGTCTGTCATTTTCTATCACCTGCCTCCGTTTTTAAATGCGTTCACATTGCAGATGCAATGCAGGTGCATACATTTAATATTAGGTTCCCATGTTTTCCGGGAAGTTCCGGGAATTTCATGTGTTCAACTATTGTTATACTGTACCGCTTTTGTTTCCCTGGTTATTTTCCATAATGAGAACCTAATTATTGCTTACATTTCATTGGTTCATGTTAACATTAATCCCACTTCTGCAGCAGAAACCATGTTAGAAACCTTGTTACTCTGATTGTTAGCTTTTTTCTTCCGTCACTGTGAGCCGTTGATTATTGCCCATTCAGGCTATCCCTGTCTTTGTTAATGCCTTTGTTAAGCATCCTGTTAGCTTTTTAGCTTACTGTCAGCGAATCCGTTGACACCCCCTCAACTAGTTGTATGAATAAGGGGCCTGTGGTCAATTCCACCGCATAGAACTAAGTCTATACGCCCTGTGGAGCCCCTTATAACCTCTTTTGACATGAATAATAATCTAATAAAGAAACCCATTAATAAACTATTGGGGATGGTATATATATAAAGGATGTACATTTTTAGCCCACTAAACGGAATTAATAAAAGTTGGTTATTTTGACCGTTCAAGTCCTGATTCTGTAAGGTTTATTGACATTTTGTTGCTGGGCTATTTTTAGCCTACTAAAACTTAGTAATTATCAGGTTTTTAAGTGTTTTGTGGGCTAAATTTAGCCTACTTACTGGGCTATTTTTAGCCTAGCCTTTTTATTTTTGGTTGCCGTAGAATCCCTTTTACGGCGGGGGTCTATCTTGAATTCTGGTGTTCCATACTTCTGCCACATAGAGCTAAACCCGTATATATTACACTCTCTGCTTGTCCAGGACTGCCGTATTACCTTTATGAAGCCATATTCTATTAGTTCATCTATGGCCTTTGTGAAGGTGTTCTTGTGCATTAGCTTTTGCCCCTCGGCGTAAGTAAGAGATATATCGTTTTCATTATTAAAGTTGTACTTTGATTTCATGTACATATAAACAACCATTGCATGACAGCTTAACTTTTTCCAGGCAGCCGATTCTAGCATATTGTTAGTTATCCGCAAGTGTTTAGCGGTTTTTGTTTTACTCTCAAAGGGTTTAAACTCAAAATCTTTCTTGCTCTTTTTAGCCATTTCTTCACCCCCGCTCTGGGTTATAAAAAGGGGGACAGGAGAAAGAGCGGTTTTCCCCTGTTTTACGCCTGGCCGGGCAACCCCTTTTTACCATGTACTGCAAAATAAAAAAGCTCTCTGACATATGCCAAAGAACCTCTACTTTTGGGTTTCTTCTTTATTGATTTACATTAACGTAAGTTGTACCGGTTTATCTTGTTTAGGAACTTCTGGCTGTTCCCAATATCGCAAAGGCACATACATTCGCCGCCCAAACCTACCAATTGAACGAATTACCGCATACTTCTTGAAGGTGTCGGTATCAATAAAGTATTTTTCACCAGTATCTTTAACCCGCAATTCTATACGTTTACACCCTTGGGCAAATACGTCATCCATATATGAGGTATCAAATCCGTAACTATCCAAGACTAGCAACTTGTCACGGCGTTCAACTATCTTCTTAAAGACCCCTCCAGGTGTTAGATTTCCTGCAACGATTTTCCTACCTTTGTACGAAACATGAATCGGGATTGATTTTCCTTTAGATTTTGGTATACTGTTCATAGGTAAATATTTCTCCTTTCGTTCCTCCAGTGCCAGCTGGGGGATTTTGTTTTTCTTCCATCGTTATATGTCTTATAGCAGCCTGCGGAGTTTTATCAGGGATCCCATATTTGTTCTTGCCATGAATAAATGCCCCAGCTTCTTCAGCTAATTCTTTTAATCGTTTGTCGTTAAAAGTGGCTTCCACTTCTGATACTATTTGTGCTGTAGACTTTTCTATGTACCTCTTTTTGTTTTTCCCTCTATGTTTATTTTTCCGCATTTTGGGCAAACCGCTCCCTTTCAAAAACCCGAACAATCCACCATTATTGGTAACGTTCAAAGGCGTATTATTCTTTTATACTTCTTGCATCTCAAGCCATCTTCGAAGAGCATCTCGCCCAACAACTTTTTTTCTTCCAATCCGGAGACCGGGGAACCCTGGCATTTCCCATAAGCCATAAACATGATCCCGCCCGAGTGTCCCCTTCGGCAATATCTTTAATATCCACTCGGCATTCAACAGTAAGGGAAGACTCTCCCAATCAGTGATTAACTCTTTTTTAAGCGGGACCACTTTTCCCGGTTGATTTTTTACAGCTAAATTCATTTGTTCCACCCCCCGTGCCTTCTACATAGCCTCAGCATTATTTTTTATAATATCTCCAACTGATATAGAAGCGAGCAATTCACTTATAGGTTTATTAAACTCTTTTTCTAAACGTTCTTTTACAGCCGCTGATGGAACAAGTCTACCGTTCTCTAATAACGAGTACCACGGTAAAGACATTTCTAATCTTCCTGCTACCTGACCCTGATTTTCTCCCCTCGCTAAGCGAATAGCTTTTAGATTGGTAAGCATTTAATACCCTCCCTCAAACATTATACTGTGTTGACTAATAGATTATACTAAATTCTATTTGTCTTTATTGTAATATTCCTTGTAAAAAATATCAAGTAGTGTATAATAGATAATAGATTATACTATTATTCTATTAATACATTTGTCGGGAGGGGTTAAGTATGAGCGGTATACAGGAATTGCCCAAAATGGAAATTACGTTTATTGATGGAGATTTCGAAACGATCCAATCAGGGAAACTATCGAAAACTTCGTCTGAAGATGGTAGGTTTAACGGTGAATATATAATATCAGTTTATGGACCGGCTTATAAGAAACCTACTGGGACATTGTTAATAGAATTTCTGGAAATTGATTTCACGAAACATGATTCCTTCAACTTATTTATTAATAAGTGGGGCATTAGTGGATTAGCGGAACATTCAGCAACTGCAAAAGGAGTTTTATTAATAGAGTATAGTGAAAAAGAATATCAAAAAATGCTAAATGATATTTGGATTGAATGTGGGTACATCCTTGAACAAATTCAAGAGAAATTTAAAAATGCCGTATATTACTGTCTCGATATTAATGGCCCCGAATGGTCAGATAACCTTGACCCGCTCCAAAGGTTCTTTTTAATGCAGGAAAGAAATAGCTCATTATTTGACTTTAAAGAGTACGGCACTAATTTGAGTGTACAGTTTGAAGTTGAACCCAAAATTAATGCAATGACTTATAAACAATATCAAAACTTTTATAACACAATATCGGATGGTAATCAGTCTGAGGCCGCAGGAATAATTAAAGGTATAAATTTTAAAACATCGGAAACTTACTTAAGCCCGGATATAGCCGCAATTCTATATCTAGAATTTAAGCAAATGATTTTAAATAACAAACTTATCAAATTATGCGATAATTGCCAGAGGTATTTTATTCCCCCGCGTTCTAATGCTAAGTATTGTGACAGACCTTTAAGCGAAGAAGATCAGCGTACCTGTAGAACTGTAGGAGCGGTACAAAAACATATGAGGCGGGTTGACAACGACCCTTTAAAAGTAGCTTATAGAAAAGCATATAAATCCGCACATGCCAGAATTCATAGTTCTAAAACAATACAATACGACGAACGTGAAAGTGTTTTTCGTGCCTGGGTGGACGAAGCCAAGGCAAGAATAAAGGAAGTTGAAAAAGGGGAAATTTCTCTTGAACAATTTAACAAATGGGCAAAGGAGGGTTAATAATGGCAAAGAAAAAAGGTAAACGTCCACAAGGTGAGGGTTCAGTGTACCAACGCAAAGATGGTAAATGGGAATGTAAAATACCTGTCGGTAAGGACCCATCAACCGGCAAACTGAAGCGTAAAAGTTTTTATGGTGCATCCCAGGAGGAAGTCCGGAAAAAGCGAGATGAATATTTAACCCAAAAAAGGACAGGCACATATATTGAGCCATCTAAATTGACCGTGGGGCCGTTTGTAGGTGACTGGTTGAAGGTATTTGTTAAGCCCAATAAAAAAGCGGCCACCTACGCCAAATATGAGAGTGTCTATCTTACCCATATCAATAAAGACCTAGGTAATATCGAATTACAGAAACTAACTACCATGAAGGTTCAGGAGTTTTATAATACTAAGGCCGCTAAGTTGTCCAGCAGTGCAGTTTCAATAATTCACATTGTTTTGCATGGGGCTATGGAGTATGCAGTAGAGGAAAAACTAATTCCTAAGAATCCGACAAGCAAAACTAAGCGGCCATCCGTCAAGCATAAAGAAGTGGTTGTAATGACTGAAGAAGAACTGCAAAAATACCTCCTGGCAGCTAAAGAATATAGAATGTTTGCAGCCTTCTTTACCGCCTTAACTACCGGCCTACGCCGTGGGGAATTGTGTGCTTTACGTTGGAAGCATATCGACTTCAAAAAGGAAATTCTTAAGGTAAGGGAATCCCTTAATCGCGTCCAGGTTGAACGGGGCAAAACTGAATTAAGGATTGATACTTTAAAAACTGACAACGCTAAACGGGACATACCCCTCCTGCCCGAGACCATCAAGATACTTAAAGACCATAGGGAAAAACAGAAGAAGGAGCGGCAGGATATCGAAGGAGAAAATAAAGTAGTTGAACTCAAAGATAATAGTTTAGTATTCTGCACCGAGGAAGGCAAATTCTACGAACCCCGTAACCTTCTGAGACTGCATAAGGTAATATTGAAAAAAGCCGGCTTGCGAACGGATATAAAAATTCACACCTTACGGCACCAATTCGCCACAATGCTTCTAAAGAAGAATGTGAATCTTAAATACATCATTGATCTCCTGGGACATGCGGACGAAAGAATGGTATTGAGGACATATGGCCACAGTGACGACCAAGACCTGAAAAACGCTATCCTTGAACTTAAAGACGTGATAAAAGCCTAGTGAAAAACTAGGCTTATTTTTTGCCCAAAATAAAAAAACCGGTCCATTTGGCCGGTAGAAAATGCTAGTTGTCGTATTTTAGTGTCGTATAGAAATAAAAAAAGCTCTCATGCAAAATTGAGAGCCTTACTCTTTCAATTGGTGGGCGAGAGAAGAATTGAACTTCCGACCTCTTCCGTGTCAAGGAAGCGTTCTCCCACTGAACTACTCGCCCACAAAAACCTATCTTATTTGTACCACAATATTATTATATATATTTTAACTGTAATGTCAAGGCATCATTCGTACCTTAGGGCCTGAATGGGGTCCAGGCGCGCAGCCTTACGCGCAGGGTAAATCCCGAAGAACAGGCCCACTAGTAAAGCAAATATAAAAGCAGCTGCTATCGACCAGGGAGAAATTACCGTCGGCAGCCTGGGAATGACCCGGTCAAGCAGCCGGGCCCCCAAAAACCCGGCTGCAATTCCCAGCATCCCGCCAAGGGCGCTGATGAATATTGATTCCAGTAAAAACTGGAACATGATATCTCTTTTTTTAGCTCCAACAGCCTTCCTGATTCCGATTTCGCGGGTCCTTTCCGTTACTGTCACCAGCATTATATTCATTATCCCTATTCCGCCTACCACAAGCGAAACCCCGGCAATCCCTCCCAGCATCCCGGTCAGGGTCCCCATAATACCCTGGAAGGTATTTAGGATATCTTCCTGTTCACTGACCACAAAATCATTTTTTCTATGCCTGGTTCCGATGATTTTCCTGGTTTCTGCAACTGCGGTGCTTACCAAATCCGGCCCGCCGGCCTGGACAAACATCATATTCACCTGATTGGTATCAAGCATTTCTTCGGCTACGGTTATTGGTATAAATACCCTGTCATCATTATCAATGGTAAGGGTAGGACCTTTTTTCTCCATTACCCCAATGACCTCAAAACCAACCTTATTTAGCATGATATTCTTGCCCACAGGGTTTTCCCGGCCAAATATTTTCCGGCTCACGGTGTCACCGATTACTGCCACATGCCGGTAACCCCTAATATCTCCCGTGGTAAAAAATTCCCCGGCAGCCAATGGGGAATTACGGACCTCTCCATAACTTTCTGTTGTCCCGCTTAAAAGAGTGGCTTTTGTCTCCCCCTGATATTCAACATTGGCTCCACTTTCGATCAGAGGGGCCACACTATTTACCGCCTCTGAATTACGTTCCACAGCAAGGGCATCCTCATATGACAGCTCACTAACCGCGGCCCCCATAGAACTGGCATTCATGCCCACAGCGCCCTTCCCGGGAGTTACCAGGACCAGATTAGAGCCCAGGCCCTGGATTTGCTCAGAAATGGATGATTTGACACCCTCACCAATGGAAACCAGGGTAATAACTGAACCGACACCTATAATTACGCCCAGCATAGTTAAGAGTGACCTCATTTTATTGGAAACCAGGCCGCGCAAAGCAATCCTCAATGCTTCAAATATTTTCAAAAACCATCCCTGCCATTCCATTCATGAGGTTTATCAAAACCCAAAACTCCGGGTCTTATTTCATAAGGAAGTATCTTTTGATCCTTTTTAATGCTGCTGCCTGAAACATCAGAAACAATTTCCCCGTCTCTGATATAAACTATTCTCCGTGTCTGAACAGCCACATCACTGTCATGTGTCACTACAACCACTGTAACCCCGATACTGTTCAGGGTATCAAAAAGCTTGATAACTTCAGTTCCGGACCGGGTGTCCAGGTTGCCCGTCGGCTCATCTGCAAGGAGTACTGCAGGATGATTGACCAAAGCCCTGGCAATAGCCACTCTCTGTTTCTGTCCTCCTGAGAGTTCATTGGGGTAGTGATTCATCCTATCCTTTAGACCTACAACATCCAGGAGTTCCCGAGCTATATTATGTCTTTTTCCGGCAGCGATTCCGGCATAAACCATGGGAAGCTCAACATTGGCGAGGGCTGTAGACCTGGAAAGCAGGTTAAAGTTTTGGAAAACAAATCCTATATACTGATTTCGCAAAACTGCCAGCTCATTATCATTGAGATTGCTAATATCCCTGCCCTTAAATTCATAAACCCCGGAGGTGGGGCGGTCCAGACATCCGAGAATATTCATCAGAGTAGATTTGCCTGAACCGGACGGTCCCATTATTGACAACATTTCACCTGAGGCTATATCCAGGCTGATGTGCTTCAAGGCCGAAACCCGGTTATTTTTGAGACCATAAAACTTGTACATATTTGATATGTGTATTATCATTTTTTACCCCGGTCTTTAGTTGATCTTTTAAATTAGTTGTATTTTAGTTTAGTTTTACCTTAACCGGCACTCTTATTCAAGCCCGTTTAAGAGAATAAAAAAACCTCATCCTTTTATTGGATGAAGGTAAATGCAAAACAAATTCTAGCTGACTATTCTCTGTTCATCGATAATTGGCGTGGGGCACAGCTCATCATTAAAGCTGCCTATCTGACCGTGACATCCGTTCTTGTATTCCTCGCACTGTTGACAATTAATACAAGCCTCTTCACACATTTTTACCCCTCCTTTTTTGACGATGCGGTCCCACTTTGTAAAGTGGGAATCCTAGCAGTAGTAGCTATTGAATACCAAAAGAGCCCTGAGACAGGGCTCTTTTGGCCTGCAAACACAAACGCGATTCTTTTCACAATTCATTCTATTACATTCAACTGAAAAAGTCAAAGCGGCAGAAACAAAAAAACCACCCCTGGGGGGTGGAATTTAGGGATTTTAGAAGAATGAGATTCTCCTACTTATATTATCACCAATTTCCAGTTAAGTATTAACTGGAAATTTATCCCATTCCATTAATCTTTTTTGTTATATTTTATTATCGTTTTGGTAACTTCAATAACTGTTCTAATTTCATCTTCTGATTTCTCCCGCACCAGAAAAGCCAGTTCATCGACAAGAGATTTGGGGGCAATCTTATAGCTGTCTGATAATAACTGATCTACTGTAACACCCAAGGAATTAGCAATATTTACGACTGTTTCCAGACTCGGCTTTCGATCTCCTCTCTCAATCTGACCCAGAAAAGATACGGAAATATTGGCTTTCTCAGCCAGATTTTCCTGGGTCATTTTGTTGGAAATCCTTTGTCTCCGGATCCGTTCGCCCATCATTCTATAATCCATGAGGTCAACTCCTTATCAAATCGCCAGAGTTCTTGCGTCAGATTAGCAATGGTTAGCTTTCGGGTTAAATATTACCATATAGGTTAATAATATCTTATACCCGCCAAGCGTTTTTCATACTTGCCATAAGCGTTAATTTGGTGTAAAATAGTTTTGTTGCTATTTTTGTAATTTATTACATTTTTAAGGAGTTGTTTTGGTTTATGCAAAACTGTGATCCCACCTGGAGAAAATTTAGACTGACAGTCTCCGGCTCTCAGGCAGGAGATTTGCTTGTCGAATATTTTGGCAGCGAAAAATACAGAAAATATAACAGGCGGCCCTGGAATTTTACGTATTATAATGGTGACCGGGCTTTGATCAACCTGGATGAATTCAAAGAATTCTCCCTGAAATTTGAAGTTGAAATTAACTTCAATATAATATGAAAACCACCCCTAAAGTGTTTAATATTTTCCAGTATTCTACGAAATATTTAAGGAAAAGATAATATCGACTCAAAGCAACAGACTATCTCTGATCAAGAGAAATCAGGAGGTTATTTATTTGACAGTGGGAGATAAAATGCATCAAACCCTGGCCAGCCTGGAAGGCGCTGCTGCCAATCTGAAGACATTTGCTCTGGAAACCAATGACCAGAATGCCAAGCAAATGTACAACGACCTGAGCGGTCAAGTTGAGACAATCTCCAATTCCCTTAAAGGGCGTGTCAACTATGTGGAGCAGCAGGAACCACAGTACAAAATCCAGCAGCAGAAGCAGCAGTGACTCATAACCCAAAGAAGCCTTTGCCTTGTGTAAAGGCTTCTTTGACTTTACGGCAGCAAAAAATAAAAGGAATCATCCTTATACCGTCGTATATGTTTAAAAAGGCTTGGAATAAAGTTCAGGGGGGATGATTTTGCTCGAGAAACTGGATTTCCTGAAAACTATTAACTATTGGTTTCTAAATAAAATGACACCCGGATTAACCGTGGATCTGGTGACAGCGGCTGCTATTTTAATTTTTTTTATGGTGTTCAAAAACACCCTTTCCGGCTTTATAATTCGTATTTTCACCCGTATGTCCGGTAAGACCAAAACCGCTTTTGATGACCATTTTGTTATTTCTTTTGAAAAACCGCTGCGCTGGTTATTGGTGCTATTGGGATTTTACCTGGCATTGGCTTACCTGCCCTTGAGTCCCCAATTTGACCTGATGCTGATAAAGATTTTCCGATCAGGGTTGATAATCCTGGCTGCATCCGGATTCTATAATCTTGCAGGGAGCTATGACCTCCTGCAGGATGACCTGGAAAAGATATTTGGACTGGAAATTGACAAAATACTAATGCCCTTCCTGTCAAAAGTCTTCAAGGTGGTTATTGCAGCACTGGCTCTGACTATTGTGGCTCGGGAATGGGATTATGACATCAACAGTTTTATCGCCGGTCTGGGACTGGGTGGCCTGGCCTTCGCCCTGGCCGCCAAAGATACGATATCCAACATATTCGGGGGAATAGTAATTATAACAGACAAACCCTTCTCTATGGGAGACTGGGTTCATACCCCAAGTGTTGAAGGAATAGTCGAAGACATCAATTTCAGAAGCACCAAAATAAGGACCTTCGCCCAAGCTCTGGTTACCGTCCCAAATGCCACTCTGGTTAATGAACCGGTAACCAACTGGACCCGAATGGGCATCAGGCGCATCACTTTTAAACTGGGAGTTACATATACCACTCCACGTGAAAAGCTGCAAAAATGTGTGCAAAACATCCGTTCTATGCTGGAATCCCATCCCGAAATATATAAAGATTTTATTCTGGTCAGGTTTGATTCTTTTAATGAAAGCAGTCTGGACATTTTCCTGTATTTCTTTACCAATACAACAAACTGGGCTGAATACCTGAAAGTTAAAGAAGACATCAACTTCAGAATAATGGAAATCCTGGAATCAGAGGGTGTATCTGTGGCCTTTCCCAGTACCAGTATCTACTTCGAAACACCTCTGGAAGGAACAAAATAAACAAACAAGGCTGCCCCAGGGGCAGCCTTAATTGTCTGGTTCTGTATCTTTTTCTTTAATATTCCCTTTCAGTCTTCCAGCCTTTTTGGCTGATTCACGAAGCAGGAATTCAATATGGGCATTTACGCTGCGCAGTTCATCAGCAGCCCAGTGTTCCAGCGTTTCATATAGCATGGGGTCGATTCTGAGCGGAAAGCTCTTTTTTTTACCGGCCATATTCGCTGCCTGTCAGTAGAGGCTTCCTGTGTTTATGACAGGCTGTGCTGCCCGTTCAGAAACAATGGCTACCAGCAGGTTATTTATCATAGCAACTTTCCGCTCTTCATCCAGTTCCACGATATCATCCCTAAGCAGCTGTTCTATAGCCATCTGAGCCATACCAACAGCCCCTTCGACAATTTTTTTCCTTGCTGAAACAATCGCTGATGCCTGCTGCCTCTGGAGCATAGCATGAGCAATCTCAGTTGCATAAGCCAGGTGGGTCAGCCGGGCCTCAATCACCTCAACCCCGGCCACTGAGAGACGTACCTGCAGTTCAGTTCCAAGTTCGGCAGCAACTTCTTCTGCATTTCCCCGCAGCGAATAACCTCCGTCATCTTCAAAGCTGTCATACGGATACCGTGTCGCTACATGGCGTAATGCCGTTTCACTCTGTATCTCCACAAATTCCTCATAATCATCAACATCAAACAGGGCTTTTGCTGAATCCACTACTTTAAAAACAACAACAGCAGCAATTTCGACAGGATTGCCCTCAACATCATTCACCTTCAGTTTAGCGCTGTTGAAATTGCGCACCCGGAGGGAAACCTTTTTCCTGATACAGAGCGGTACTGTGAGCCACATCCCGCTGTCTCTGACAGAACCAAGATACCTTCCAAAAAAGGTCAGAGCCAAAGCCTGGTTTGGCTGGACCACAATTATTCCCGAAGCTAGAATGGAAGCAACTAGCACAAACAGAACACCCGTTACCGGCTTAAAGGCTATGAATGCTGCAACTGCTGCCGCCATCAATGCTATAAATATGAACACTGCCAAAAAACCGTTAATCCTCCACGCCCTAATCTCATTCATAGAATCCGCCCCCTATTACTTTATATGTTTTTGATATGTTTATGATATCACTTTGATATATTTATTGTCAATGGGCAGGATTAAAATACCAGTCTTAGTCCCAATTCTCTTGCATGATTCAATACCTTATTATACTCTTGATTTATTTAATTCCTATCAGGGCCCGCATATTCCCGCCCAGGATTTTTTCCAGGTCACTTTCAGGCAGTTTCAGGAGTAATATTTTCTCCAACTCGACTTTGGGATGGCTTAGCGGAAATTCGGAACCAAACACAATTTTCCCGGCCCCGGCCCGCTTTACAGATTCCTTTATATGCAGAAAACTGCCTGTCGAGGTTTCCAGGTAAAAGTTATCCAGGGCTGCCGCCGCCTCAAGGCCTTCCGTATCAGCCGGCCCAAAGCCCATATGCCCGAGGATAAAGTTGGTTTTTGGAAACTGTCTGGCCAGGGTGACAAACCTAGCTGTTGAGGCGCCGGGACTATATACCACATGAGTATATACCGGGAAGCCATATTCCCCGCAGCAGGCTGACAGGTTAGCTGCGGTCCTGCCGGCAAAGGAAAACTGGTGACTCATGGGTGAGAGCTTAAGGCCCCGGTATCCTGATTTGAGGCCATTCTCCAGATCTGTCACGGCATCGTCATCATGCGGGTCAACACACATCAGGCCCAAAAGCGTCTCCTGATGAGCCTTACAGGATTGCTGCACATAGAAATTGTCCGGAACCGTATTTTCGGGTTGGGCACGACCGGTAATATAATCGGTCATTTTCCTCACATCAAGCATTCCTCCGGGAACAACGACACCTTCCGCAATCCCGGCTTCTTTCAGCTGCTCAAAGTAAAGCTCCACATTCCCGTATGTAGTGTTAGAAATATGGGCATGGGCATCAGTAATTTTCATTTTAATCATCCCCCCAGACCTTTCCGCATTATTTCTTGATCAAACCCCATACTTTCCGGGCCCGCCCGGTCTCACCAATCCTCTGATAGGCCGCTCCCAGGTCATAAAGGACCTGCCGGTAGAATTCTTTGGAAAAAATACTCTTATCCTCTTTATAAGCCTGTATTAAAAACCTGAAGTCCTTGATAGCCACTCCGGTCATGTGAAAAAAGTTTTCCGGCAGGTGGTAAGCCAGGTAGCCGCGCAGAATTCGCAGCTGAGGGTTGTTGGGATCACGTTCGGCTGCCTCTTTGACAAGTTTGAAACCTTTAATGCCATTTCCGAACATATCTCCGGGATTTGAGGAATACCATCCCGTTAAAGCCAGGCTGCTGCCATAATAAGCCTTGGCCAAAAGATTGCCGGGTTTGGCTTTATATACCCCTTCCAGTAAGGCTTTGGCTATTCCGGCAGCTTTTTTATTGCCTGCCGCCCCAAGGTTGTGAAGCCTGATTCCTTCCTGCAGCACCTGTTTCCAGTTCATGCCCTTGACTTTTTCCGCATTAAAATCAGTTTTCTCAGGACGCTGTTTGTGCAGGTATTTCTCCTCACCTGTCAGCTCATAGAGTTTCCCCCAGACCAATTTGGCTTCTTCCTTCATTTCCAGCCGTTCATAGACTTGGCCCAGATCTTCCTGAATCCTGAGCCAGGTTTTTTGGTCAAAGACGGTATTATCCTCCTGGTAACGCTGCAGCAAATACTCAAGATCCCCCATAGCTGTAGCCGACCGCCGGAAGAACTGTTCCGGGAGCCTGCAGCTGTGGTTGGCTCGCAGCAGCCTGATTTCAATATTTTCCGGATTCGCGTTAACGGCTTTATCAAGATCAATCAGGGCTTTAATGGCATTCCCAAATAACAGGGCATGGTCACCGGATTCACGTCCCATCATTGACAAGCAATCAGCATGGTAAGCCATGAAAAGGTGGTTGCCGGGGTCTTCCCTGAGGGCTTTTTCAAAATAGGCAAAAACCGCAGCCACTTCCTCTTTACCCCCGGTCACTGCTTGATGGTGCATTTCCCGGGCTTCTTCCAGCAGTTTTGAACCTTCAGGTGACACCAAATTGCCCGGCCTTTGTCCCGCTCTCTGTCCCGGTCTCTGTCCCATCCTGAGCCCCGGTCCCTGTGCCAGTCTTTGGCTGAAACCGGTCATCCATTGGGGAATATGGACCCCTTCCTGTCTGAGCCGGTTTAGATATTTGGGGTCCCTGGTCCGGAAGAGGAGTTTTTTCCATACTGCTTCAGCCTCCTCACTGCATCCCAGCTGCTTATATGCCGAACCCAAATTAAACATGGTTTCGAGATAAAATTCCTTTGAAAAAACCCTCTTATTGTGCCGGTAACCGGAAATCAAAAACTCGAAGTCTTCAACTGCAGTGGCAAGCCGGTGAAAATACATCTCGGGGAGGTTGAAGCATACATGCCCCCGCAAGATACGAATCTCAACATTATTTTCATCCTTGGACACTGCGGAATCCAACAACTTTAGCCCTTCAACAGCCAGCCGGAACTTTTCGTCAAGATTCGGGTGGTCTCTGCCCAGCAAAGCCGTGGCGCTCCCCAAATATGCCTCAGCCAGATGATGGTCCGGATTTTCCGACCATATTTCTTCAAACATCCGGCGAGCCTTTTGCACTGCTTCCTGATCCCCTTTAACCCCAAGGTCATGAAGGTTTACGGCTGCAGCAAAAAACTCACCCGGAGCTGTACCTGTGTAGGTCATAATATCTGCCTCCCTTAGAATAGTAGTTACTCTGCCGGCTATCTCCATCTGAAGCCCCTGAACCTGGGTCTGCTCCCGGTCTCACGGCTGATCTCAAAACCTTCCTGTTTAAGCAGTTCCGCATACCTGGAGTCCCGGGTAACAGATAAGAGTTTTTGCCAGGTTAAATGTGCTTCCTCAAGGCGGTCCAGCTGCTTATAATCAAGACCCAGTTCAAAAAGAAGCTTCCAGTAAAAATCACGGCTCAATATATTTTTGTTTCTTGCATATCTGGAGATGACATATTCGAAGTCTTCTATGGCAGTCGCCAAACGGTGGAAATACATTTCCGGCAGCCTGTGGCAGACAAACCCCCGCAGGATGCGTATTTCGATGTTATCCGGCTCTTTGGAAACAGCGCGGTCCAATATCTTCAGGCCGTCCAGGGCCAATTTAAACCTTTTGTTAGGCTCTATTTCATCCCGTCCCAGCAAAGCCGTAGCGCTTCCCAGGTATGCTTCGGCCAAATTGTCCCCAGGGTTATCGGCACATATTTTCTTAAACATTTTGTGGGCTTTTTTTACTGCGTCCTTATCACCGTCAACACCGGCATTATGCAGATTTACCGCTGCGGCAAAAATTTCCGCCTCAGGTCGTTCATCATGTTTATCAGCCACTGTTCTGCCTCCTCCATGAGAATTTAACAATTTCGTTCTAATATAATATTTATTCGTTAACATAAGAAATGGTGAACGTCTGCGGCTGCTGTGAATAAAATATTATGGAAAGTTACCATAAATAATTTTTGAACTAATTTTTGGCAGGCTTTCCCTAACAACATTTTATGGAGTTGATACCATTGGCTGATAAAAACAATCGTCAAATATGGTTTGATGGCCGCAAAGTTCCCCCGGAACGCCAGGACATTTGGAGCCTGATTAATAACTCCCCCATCCAAAAAATAGTTGTCCACAGCGAACAGCGCCGTTCCGAAAAATATCCTCTGAAAACAGAACTGATTATTGAGATTAAAACTGAGGAAGATTTGGATGTGGTCAAGAGCGGGGAAACAGCGCTCTCAACCGATCAGGGTCTGCTGGACCTGGCAAAAAAGCGGGGCTGCCAAACCTGTATTTGCATCTCTGTTTCAGGAAAGGAGGCCCTGGAACAGTCCTGGCAGGATGCCCTGAAATATGACTACCTCATTGTGGACTTTGACCTGCCCACCAATATTCCCCTGGAATTGATTATTGCCCGGCTGCAGGACAGCAGCACTGTTCTCCTGAAACAGGTAACCACCTTTACAGAAACTGAAGTGGTTTTCGGTGTTCTGGAAAAAGGCAGTGATGGCGTCCTGTTTGCCAATACCGACATTGACGAGATTATGAAGGTCAGTGCTTACCTGGCCGGTCAGGATGTGGGAAATATTGACCTCCACCCGCTGACTGTCATGGAAATCCGCAATATCGGCATGGGCTTAAGAGCCTGTATTGACACTACGGCAATGATGGCACAAAACGAGGGGATGCTGGTAGGCTCAACTTCCCAGGGGGGAATATTTGTCTGTTCCGAAACCCATTACCTGCCATATATGAACCTGCGCCCTTTTAGGGTAAATGCCGGAGCCATCCACTCCTATATCTGGATGCCCGGTAATGCCGCAGAATACCTCAGTGACCTGGCCGCCGGAAGCAAAGTGCTGTGTGTGAACACAGAAGGGAAATCCCGTACCCTGACTGTGGGCCGGGTGAAAATGGAAGTCAGGCCCCTGCTGTTAATTAAGGGTGAAGCTGCCGGCAAAGAAATTAATGTTATCGTTCAGGATGATTGGCATATCCGGGTCATGGGAGCTGACGGCAGCCCGAAGAATGCCAGCCTTATCCGGCCGGGGGATCAGCTTCTGGCCTATGTCTGTGAACCGGGGCGTCATGTAGGTATCAAGGTTAATGAGACCATTATAGAAAAATAATACCTTTTCCAAGGAGGCTGCTTTAAAGATGACAGGAAAACAAATCCGTATAAAACGTTTGTTCAAGCATTCGGACCGGCTTTTTATCGCACCAATGGACCACGGGGTTACGGTCGGCCCGGTACAAGGGCTAACTGATATGCCTTTAATGACAGGACTTATCCGGGCGGGAAGAGCCGATGCCGTTGTGGTCCACAAGGGGCTGGTGAACCAAATAACAGACAGCCTGGGAGCAGATGGCTGTGAATTGATTGTACACCTCTCAGCCTCAACATCCCTGGCCCCGGACCCCAACCGCAAAGAATTGGTATCCTCGGTTGAGCATGCCATCCGCCTGGGGGCCACAGCAGTATCAGTCCATGTCAACCTGGGTAGCGCCGGGGAACCGGCAATGCTGAAAGACCTGGGGATGATAGCAGACAGCTGTACCTCATGGGGTATGCCGCTGCTGGCCATGATGTATGTGCGGGACGGCACTAAGGAAAGCGAATTCGATCCTGCCAAAATCAAGCATGCAGCCCGGTTGGCCGAAGAGGTCGGGGCTGATATTGTGAAGGTTAATTATACCGGTTCAGTAGATACTTTTGCCGAGGTTACCGGTGCGGTAAAAATTCCGGTGGTAGTCGCCGGAGGACCCAAAATGTCGTCAGTTAATGAACTCCTGGATATGATTGAAGAATCAGTTGCCGCCGGTGCCAGGGGTGTGGCCATCGGCCGAAACCTGTTTCAACATCCCGACCCGGCCCGTTTAGCCCGGATAATCCGGCAAATTCTGGATCAAAGGCCCCTGAGACAGGGCAATGGGAAGATCAAGATTATTAACTTCTGATTTACAGTGAAAGGAGTGTGTTGGGCAAATGTTACGCTGCTTTCAGAGAGGCTGGTTATTTAAGCTTAGCGCATTGGCTGCTGCTGTGCTCCTGTCAGTTACAATCTTTGCCGGCTGTGGCCGCAATCAGTCAGACAACGACACTGCAGAACCGGTGAAAGTCGGTCTGCTTGTTCCTTACACCGGAGTATTCGCCAGCTGTGGCGAAAACATCACCCGCGGGGCGGAACTGTATCTGGATCAAATCGGGTGGCATGCAGGCGGCCGGGACATAAAACTCATTAAGGAAGATACTGAAATGAACGGCCAGGTAGGGCTGCAAAAAGCCCGCAGGCTCGTAGAAAGTGATCAGGCCGACATCCTGACAGGAATTGTCAGCAGCACTGTAGCCTACGCCCTCAGGGATTATGTGGTCAGTAATGAAATCCCCCTGATAATTGCAAATGCGGGAGCTGCAGATTTGACCCGTGAGAAAGGGAGCCCCTATATCTTCAGGATTTCCTTTGCCAATGGCCAGTATGAATACCCGGAAGGAATATATGCTTATGATAAGCTGAACTTTAGAAAGATTGTAGCATTGGCACCTGATTATGCCGCAGGGCATGAAAAAGCAGATGGGTTCATGGCCGGTTTTGAGGCTGCCGGCGGGGAAATTGTTCAGGAAATCTACCCCCAGCTGGGAACTTCTGATTATGGTCCATTTCTTACTCAGATTAAAGATGCCGATGCTGTCTGGGTACACTTTTCCGGAAATGATTCTATAGCATTCATCAAGCAATATGATGAGTATGGCCTGAAAGAAAAAATCCCCCTGCTCACTTCAGGGGACTGTGTTGATGAATCATCACTCCCGGCACAGGGAGATGCCGCGTTAGGTATCATCTCTGCACTACACTACAGCGCAGCATTGGACACTGCCGAAAACAAAGAATTTGTCAGTGCTTACATTGACGAGTACGGTGAAGAGCCCAATATGTTTGCGGAACAGGGCTATGTTGCCGCAAGAGTTATTGCTGCCGGTCTGGAGGCTGTCAGGGGAGATTTAACAGACACAGACAGACTGCTGTCAGAAATAAGGAAAGTTGAATTTGCTGCCCCCCGGGGACCTTTTGAATTTGATCCTCAGACACAGAATGTAATCTTTAATACCTATATTCGCCGGGTGGAAAAAAAGGATGCTAAAATAGTCAACTCAGTTATTGAAACAATACCTGATATAAAGGATCAGTGGACCCCGGCCAGGTAGTTTAATTAAATGGGGAGGTTAAGGGAATGGAAGGATCGCAATTATTCAATCTCGCCTTAAATGGGTTATCATACGGGCTCTTACTGTTCCTGTCAGCCGCCGGCCTCTCCCTGATCTTTGGTTTAATGGGTGTTGTCAACATGGCCCATGGCTCTTACTACATGCTGGGGGCCTATATCGGCATAACCATATTCCGGTTAACAGGGAACTTTTGCCTCAGTGTGCTGGGCGCCTCTTTAACCGTTGCCTTGATAGGTGTGTTTATGGAACACGTTTTTTTCCGGAAATTTTATCAGCAGGAGTTGGAACAGGTCCTCCTGAGTTTCGGGTTTGCCTAAATTTTCATGGACCTGTCCAAATGGCTCTGGGGAGGCTTCCCTCTTTCCCTCCCCAAGCCCGCCCTATTCCAGGATTCGATAAATATTCTGGGCCAGGCTTTTCCCTCCTACCGTATTCTGGTAATCCTGATTGGGCTGGTCACAGCTCTGGCCCTTTGGCTTTTCCTGGAACGAACCCGGACCGGAACCATCATCAGAGCAGGAGTAGATGACAAGGAAATGGTTACCGGCATGGGAATAAATATCAAGCTGTATTTCACCCTGATATTTGCCTTTGGAGCTTTCCTGGCTGCTTTTGGGGGTGTTATCGGCGGGCCCATAATCGGCGCCTATCCGGGCCTGGACTTTGATATTCTGGCATTAGCCCTGGCAGTGGTTGTCGTGGGCGGTCTGGGAACTCTCAGGGGGGCATTCTGGGGCAGCATCCTGATTGGCTTTATGGAGACCTTCGGCAAGGCATTATGCCCCAATTATGCCGTCTTTGTGATCTATGTTGTCATGGTCCTGGTATTGATTTTTAAACCGGCCGGATTGATGGGAAGGGGGAAACCATCATGAATTTAATCAGAAAATTTATCTCCTGTCAAAAACCTCCCGGTTTTTGGTGGGGTGTAATCACTGTTACCTTACTGCTGCTGCCCTTTGGCACAAATTCTTATGGCCTCAGTCTCCTGACCCAGGCGCTCATTTTCGGGATTCTGGCTATGGGCCTTGATATTTTAATCGGATATACAGGTCAGGTCTCTTTTAATCACGCCACCTTTTTTGGGGTCAGCGCATATACGACAGGGATCCTCTTTTACGGCGGCTGTAAAAATTTCTGGCTGGCTTTAGGCTCCGGTATCGCTGTTTCCGTAGTGCTGGCAATTGTGCTGGGATTACTGGTCTTAAGGAGTGGCGGGCCCTATTTCTTAATGATTACTCTGGCCTTCGGGCAGATGATTTTTGCTTTGGCCTGGCGCTGGCGCAGCCTCACAGGAGGTGATGACGGGCTGCCGGGCATTGCCCGGCCGGAATCGGGGCTTCCGGCTGCCATGGAAAATAACCTTTACTTCTATTACCTGGTATTAATCTTTTTCCTGGCAGTACTCCTGGCACTATGGAAGTTTGTCCACTCTCCTTTAGGCAGGTCCATTGTCGGGATTAAGGAAAGCGAGTCCAGAATGCAGGCCCTGGGTTATAATACCTTTGGCCTGAAGCTGATGGCTTATGCATTGGCAGCAGGGGTCTCAGGCCTGGCAGGGGTACTCTACGTTTATTTCACAGGTTTTATCAGCCCCCAGGAACTTAATTGGACTATGTCAGGTTTGATAATCTTAATGGTCATCATCGGAGGCGCCGGAACCCTGTTGGGGCCTGTAATTGGCGCGGCAGTTATCCTGGTACTCCAGAATCTGATCAGTTCCTATACAGACAGGTGGCCTCTTTTCATGGGGATAATATTTGTCCTCTGTGTGATGTACGCCAGAAACGGTATCTTCGGATATTTTCTGAAACTTTACAAAGGTGGCAAAAACCATGAAGGCAATAGAAGTTAAGGATATCACCAAAAAATACGGCGGCCTGAAGGTGCTGCGCCATTTATCTCTTTCCATCGCACCCGGGGAAAGGAGAGCTATTATCGGACCTAACGGCACCGGTAAAACAACCCTGTTTAATATCATTACCGGAGTAACCAAACCGGATTCCGGGAAGATTTATGTCTTTGGCAAAAATGTCACCCGGCTGTCACCTTATCACCGTGCCAGACTGGGCCTGGCCCGGACCTTTCAGAGGAACAACCTTTTTTTTAACCTCTCCCTGCTGGACAATATTAACCTGGCCCTTCAGGTTAACCGCTCTCAGTTGAAGGCAAAGGATTTTCTTGAAAATTGGGCCTTGTATCACAGGAAGAATGTTAAGGTTAAAGAGCTTTCTTACGGAGAACAAAGGCAGGTTGAACTCCTGCTGGCTTTAGTCCAGTCTCCCAGGTTGATGCTGCTGGATGAACCAACTGCCGGAGTTTCTCAGGGAGAATCCCGGGTTATTACCGAGATGATTCAAAGACTTCCCCGGGAAGTTACCGTGGTAATAATTGAACATGACATGGAAGTTGTCTTTAACCTCGCCGACAGGATTACTGTACTCAACCGCGGCCAGGTTTTGTATGAGGGAAACAGAGAAGAAGTAAGAACTCATCCCACAGTAAAAGATATTTACCTGGGCGCAGCCGAAGAGGAGGATATTTGATGCTGCAATTATGTGATGTCCATACCTATTACGGCGAAAGCCATATCCTTCAGGGTGTTTCCATGGAAGTAAAACAAGGCGGCATTGTCGCCTTATTGGGCCGCAACGGCATGGGAAAAACTACTGCTATTCATACAATTATCGGTTTTCAACAGCCTGCTGCCGGCAGCATAATATTTAAAGGCCAAAATATCGGCGGCCTTCCGGCCCATGAAATTGCCCAAATGGGTATGGCCCTTGTGCCACAAGGGAGAAGAATATTTTCTTCCCTGACGGTCAGAGAAAACCTGACCATCGGAGGGCGGAAAAAGTCCGGACCTGTACAGGGCTATAATTTAGATAAAATTTATGACCTCTTCCCAGTATTAGAGCATCGCACCAAACACCTCGGAAACCAGTTGAGCGGCGGTGAGCAACAGATGCTTGCCATCGGCCGCTGCTTAATGACCAACCCCGATTTTCTCCTTTTGGATGAGCCTTTTGAAGGACTGGCCCCTGCAGTTATCTTGGAGATCAGCCGTAAAATAGAAGAACTAAAAAATTCGGGACTTTCCCTTCTGCTGGTAGAACAAAACGTACGTGTCGCCTGCCGGCTGGCTGATTATATTTATATTATGAACAAGGGAAAAATTATCTTCGGCGGAAATGCTGCAGAGCCTCAAATTGAAAAAAACATACAACAACTTATTGCACTTTAAAATCACACTTTTCAGGGGTCTTTAATATTATGTAACATAATTATGTAGCATGATAATGTAACTATGCAATACTGATATTCGGCATACCGTTACATCAGAAATTGTTTGAAAGGAGAAATTCAGAATGCCGAAAAAGAAAAAGCCGGAATTTCCCATTCCTAACCCAGGCGAATGGCAAACCATGTTTACCGGAATGAATATGCCAAAAAATGGCAAAAAATATTTCAAACCAACAAAAGATGGCTGGAGTAAGATTTTCGGTGACATTGATCTTGTTTCCTCCCATAATGAAACAGATAAAGTTGAAGCAGAAGGTGTTAAGAAGAATTATTTAGCCCGCTTCTTATCGCCGATGTCAGGAGTGATACAAATAACCGAAATGGAAATTAAACCTGATCAAAGGTATGAGGTCAGCTATCAGGCTGCTACCAATTCCAGCGCCGGTTTCCTGGCAACAACGGTAACATTCCTGAACAGTAATAATACACCACTGGGAATCCCTTCTTCCGGCGGGGTGAAATTAAGTACCCTGGAAACAGGTTCTTATACCCCGGTGTCTTTTGTTAGCGGACCGGCGCCCGAAGGAGCTGCCAAAGTCCAGCTGGCTTTTGTAGTATTCGGTGCGGAACAAAATAAATCTGTGGACTTAGATAAAGTCTCATTTAAGAGTATCTAAAGGAAATTCTATTTCCGGGAGACTTATTAGAACGAAAGGAGGTATTTCAAAATGAGGGTAATGTTTTCCATCAATTCAAAAAAAGACGACGCCTTAGAGGCAGAAAAACTGAAAAACAGGATTGTAGACCTCTTTAATGAATTTGAACTGACGGGAACTGTTCAAGGGGATAAATTCCCTTCGGGCGCTTCCTACATCTGTAACTATCAAAAACGAAAGAAGAAGGCTGCCAAACCGAAGCCTGATCCTAAGTACGATCCCGGGCAATATTATAAGGGACCATGGGACGGAAAAAAAGATGACAAAAAAGATGACAAAAAAGATGACAAAAAACACGACAAAAAACGCAAAAAACGTGACAAAAAACGGGACAAACGAGATGACAAAAAAGACGACAAAAGAGATGACAAAAAAGACGTGAAAACAGAATCAATAACCGAAGAGCAAAATGCCGATTAACCATGATACCAAAGCCCCTACTTAAGGTTAGGGGCTTTTAATTAAATTTTTTGGCCTATCCAGCACACCGGTACAACCTGAGAGGTGAATATAAATTGACTTCTGATTTTGAAAAAAGGCTCAGGGAAGAGTCCTTATCACCCGTGATAAGACGTTACTTTTCTGAGTCGTTATTTCCAGACCATATGCCTACAAAAAGGCTGCTCAAATTCCAAAAAGAAGCATTACGCGAAGCAGTAACCCGGGCCTATGATAAATCGCCTTTTTACCGGCATAAGATGACTGAGGCGGGAGTTAAACCCCGGGATATCAAAAATCTGAATGATTTATTTAAAATGCCTTTTACCACCAAGGCCGAATTGCGCCAGGACCCATGGGCGCTCCTGACCTGTGATAAAAAAGAGGTCAGCATGGTCCATGTTTCCACAGGAACCACGGGAGGGCAGCCAATCTATACTATGCAAACCTGGAAGGAATATTATCTAAACACATCCATTAATTATCCCCGGCTGCAGCCTATTGAACAAGTCGATTTATGCTTTATTGCGTTACCCTACGAAATGAGCGCCGCCGGCCTGGACTTTCATACCAGGTTTCTGGCCGGTCACCAGGCAGCCGTTGTCGCAGTCGGTAAAGGCGGCGCTTACTCAACACCGGAAAAAACCATCAAATTAATACGCGATTTAAGACCTGCCATTTTAGTCACCTCCCCTTCTTATGCCATTACTCTGGCTGAGACGGCTGCTGCAGCATCTTTGGATCTCCCCGGCCTTTGCCTGAAAAAAATCTGGCTGGCGGGTGAAGGATGTTCCCCGGCATTCCGGAACCGAATCCAAAAAATCTGGGGAACACCGGTGAATTTCAATTACGGTGCTACGGAATGCGGTATTATCGGTATTGAATGTGATGCTCATAATGGTTATCACATCGCTCAGGGCCATGTCCTGATGGAAATCGTTGACCCCAAAACTGAACAGGTACTGGAACCGGGACAAATTGGTGAACTCGTGATTACCTGTTTACTGCGCTTTGATACACCTTTAATCCGCTATCGAACTCAGGATCTAGGTTGCCTCGACCTCCAGCCCTGCCCCTGTGGGGTAACCCTGGAACGATTCCACTTACGGGGGCGGCTGAATGACCAAATAGTTCTGCAGGGAAGATCATATTCACCGGTGTACTTGGAAAACTTCCTGATGCAGCTGCCCGAAGTGGGAAACTGGTATGAATTTGTCGTCAAGCCGGATGAAAATCAACGCTTGAAGATTCGTACCGAACTTGCAGGCGGCATTAAACCCACTCCGGAATTGGCGGAAAAACTTGCTGCGGAAATGGAAAATGCTATTAATGTCCCCTGCGAATTTGAAATAGTCAGCAAACTACCCAGGCCGAGCAAAAAAGCCGTCCGGGTTGTTTATGAGTAAAGGAAGTGTAAGGTATGGAAATTCTTTTTCAAAAACATCTGCAGCATTCCGCCCAGGAGCCTGTGCTTAGCCGCTTTGCCTCACTCACGGATGATAACCTGTCCCTGACTGCCCTGACCGAGTTTCAAACAGAAGCTTTGCAGGCAATTACAGCCAGGGCTTATCAACACAACTCTTTTTACCGCAAAAAAATGATCCGGGCAGGGGTTAAGCCCCAAGACATAAAAAGCCTGGCTGACCTGGTAAAATTGCCTTTTACCGCCAAAGAGGAACTGCGCGGTCAACCATGGGCGCTGTTGGCGGCAGATAAAAAAGATATCAGCCTGATTAATGTTTCCACCGGCACTACCGGAGGCGAAGAGATCTATATCATGCAAACCTGGAGAGATCACTTCCTCAACGAATTCTCTGCCGGATACAGAAAACTGGTCGATGTCGAGGATGGCGACATTGTCATTAATGCCCTTCCTTATGAGATGAGTTCGGCCGGTCTGGCCTTTCACAAGGTATTTATGGACTCTTCCCATGCAACGGTGGTCAATGTCGGTAAAGGCGGGGCTTATTCAACACCGGAAAAAACCGCCCAAGTCATGCGCGATTTACAGCCAACCGTTGTCATAACTACTCCTTCCTATGCTGTCACTATTGCCGAAGCGGCTGCTGAAATCAGTTTTGACCTGACCGGCCTGCCCTTAAAGAAAATGTTTCTCACCGGTGAGGGCTGCTCCCCTGCCTTCCGGCAGCGGGTCGAGGAAATTTGGGGTACTAAAGCCAATTTTTACTACGGTTCCCTGGAATGCGGCCCACTTGGCATCGAATGTGATGCCCATAACGGGTACCATATCCCCATGGGGCATGTGGCTTTTGAAATAGTCGATCCCAAGACCGGAGAAGCCCTTGAGCCCGGAGAAATTGGCGAAGTTGTGGCTACTACCCTGACGCGTTTTGACAGTCCTTTGTTCCGCTATCATACCCAGGATTTGGGCTATATCGACCCTGACCCCTGCAAGTGCGGCAATATCTTCCCACGGTTTTTTATGCGGGGGCGCCTGGTAGACCACATCACTATCATGGAAACAGATTTTTCTCCGTTCTATCTTGAGGAGTTCCTGATGCGGCTTCCGGAAGTGGGCAACTGGTATCAATTCGTGGCTGCTCCCAACAACAATGACCGGTTAAAAATCCGCACTGAACTGGCCCCAGGTGTCAAACCTACTCCGGAGCTGACCGATAAATTATCCAGCAAAATGGAATTTGCCATAGGTATTCCCTGTGAATTTGAATTCGTAACCAAACTGCCCCGACCCGGTTCAAAAACAGTCCGGGTTGTCCGTGAATAGATTAACAAGGGGAGATTACAATGAAAAAGCTGCTACTATTGGGTGTTCTTATACTGTCCCTGGTTTTTTCAGGCTGCGGTAAAGGAGGAGGTCCGGTTAAGGATACATCTGCAAAAGCCCAGCCATTAAAGATTGGCGTAATGTTTGTCGAAGATAATCTTCCACTGTTTTTGGCTGAAGCTGAAAACAGGTTTGCAAAAGAAGGTCTTGATGTTGAACTGATACCGTTTCCGAGCGCTGTAGAAAGAGATGCCGCCCTTCAGGCCGGGCAGATTGATGGGGAAGCAGCAGATATTATAGCTGCCTGCCTGCTCAAAAAAGGCGGCACCGATATCCGGATTTCCAACATAACTCTGGGAGCAACCCCTCAGGAAGGAAGGTTTGTCCTGCTGGGTTCACCGGATTCCGCCTTTAAGACCGCCCAGGACCTGAAAAATGTAACCATCGCTATTTCGGAAAACACAATTATAGAGTACATCACAGATACGCTTTTGACTAAAGAGGGCCTTAAAAGAGACGAAATTCAGAAGCTTAACATACCCAAAATGCCTATAAGACTGCAAATGCTCATCAACAATCAGGTGAAGGCAGCCGTACTCGCGGACCCGTTTGCAGCTTTGGCTGAAAAGCAGGGGGCCAGGGTAATTCTTGATGATACCAAGTCCAGTGTCAATGTATCTCAGGTGGTTTTACTCTTCAGAAAAGACTCCATTGAAACAAAAAAACAGGAAATAAGGAAATTAATAAAAATCTACGGACAGGCAGCAGATGACTTGAACAGATTCCCTGATAAGTATGAAGACCTTGTTTTTGAAAAAGCAAAAATTCCCGCCCTTTTAAAAGGCAGCTATAAATCACCAATGTACTCACCGCCTCAGGCCCCTCACCAGATAGAAATCCGGAATGTGGTTAATTGGATGGTGGAAAAAAAGCTCTTAGAAAAAGCTTATACTTACGAGGAAATTGTTGACAGTTCATTAATCTAAGAATCATTAATCTGAGAAAAGGATGAAAATGAGAAAGGGATACAATGATTGCGGCGGAAAAATTATCACTGACATATGAAAAAGATAATACCCGGGTTGAGGCCCTTGCAGATATCACTTTCAACCTCCGCAAAGGTTCCAGTCTTTCTGTAATCGGACCTTCCGGCTGCGGAAAGAGCTCTTTGCTATTTGTTATTGCCGGTCTGATTAAGCCAACTGCCGGGAAGATAGCCATTGATGGACGCGTGCCTGACAGGACCAACCCTGATACTGCACTAATCTTACAGGATTACGGGCTGTTTCCCTGGAAGACTGTTTATGAGAATGCAAGCCTTGGTTTAAGGGTACGTGGTTATAATAAAAGAGCACAGCGGGATATAGTTATGCCCATTTTGGAAAAGCTTGGGCTGGCTGAGTTCGCCCGCCATTTCCCCACCCAGCTCAGTGGGGGCCAGAAACAGCGGGTAGCCATCGCCCGTTCTCTGGCCTTAAGCCCAAAACTGCTGCTCATGGACGAACCTTTGTCCTCACTTGATGCCCTGACTCGGGAAAATCTGCAAAAATTTATCCTGGATATCTGGTTCAGACACAGCCTGACCCTGGTCCTGGTAACTCACAACATCGAAGAGGCAGTTTTTCTAGGCAGTCACATTCTGGTGATGTCGGAAAGGCCGGGCCGGGTAATCGATATTATTGAAAACCCCCTGGTTGGCACCCCGGGTTTCCGGCAGAGTTCCGGGTATCATCAGTTGTGTTCCAGGCTGCGCGGCTTGCTGGGGGTGGTAAATTGATTCAGGGTGACAGGATCTTGAAGAAATCGGCGGAAATGTTAGCTGCAGTATTCATCATAATTGCATTATGGCACATTCTTGCTGTCTTTGTGAAAAATCAAATGCTGCCAACACCGTGGCAGGCCGTTTCAGAGTTTTTTGGAATTTTCCGCTCAACTCTCTGGATGCATTTTAATGCAAGTACCTCCAGGGTAGCAGTAAGCCTTTTACTGGCAGCGGCTATAGGAGTACCGGCAGGTTTAGTTACCGGGAGGGAAGAAATTCTTGACCGGTTCCTGTCACCGGTAATTTATCTCATTTATCCAATTCCAAAGATAGTCTTTTTACCAATCATATTTCTGTTTTTCGGACTGGGGGACTTTCCCAAAGTATTTATGATAAGCCTTATTGTGACTTTTCAGATACTCGTTACAGCCCGGGATGCCGCCAAAGGGATACCGGCCCAGAATGTATACTCCATGACCTCATTGGGTGCCAACAGATGGCATATTTATTATCACGTGATATGGCCTGCCTGTCTGCCTAAAATATTGACATCACTGAGAATAAGCCTGGGAACGGCTATTGCAGTTTTGTTTTTTGTGGAATCCTTTGCCACCACGGAAGGGTTAGGCTATTTCATCATGGATTCATGGAGCAGGTCAGAGTTCAGTGAGATGTTTGCCGGTATTATTGGTATGAGTGTCCTGGGTCTGATGCTTTATATCCTTGTTGACATTATAGAAACCAGATGGTGCAGGTGGCAGAACTTATAGATTTTAAAGGATTTGTATCTTAGAAGAATAATATTTTTAATGGCTTAAAAAAGAGGGAGTTAAAATGGTAAATTCTCTGCAGAATATGTTCCTGAGTACCCGGCAGTTAAATGAATTACAACTGAGGCGTTTGAATAATACATTACAAAAATGCCGGGAATCAATACTATACCGGGAGAAACACGCCGGGTATCCTTTAAAAACAGAAAATCTTGAAGATATCAGTCTGTTTCCTGTTACTACCAAGGAGGAACTCAGACAATATGCTCCCCTGGGTACTTTGGCTGTACCGCCGGAACAAGTTGTGGAATATCATGAGTCTTTTGGAACGACCGGGGAACCGATTTCTGTTTGGCTGACAGCTGCTGATTTTGCCCAGTGGACTCAGCAGATCGAATACTGTGCCATTGGTTTTAACCCCGGGGATACAGTACTGGTCCGCTTCCCCTATGCCATATCAGACCCGGCACACATTGTCCAGTCTGCTGCCAAAAAACGGGGGGCATGTGTCGTTCCGGTCAGCAGCCGTACTGTCGTCAGCCCACACACCAGGGTAATCAAGCTCCTGCTGAAACTCAGGGCGACAGTGATTGGCTGCCTGCCCCTTGAGGCCATATTGCTCGCCGAAACCGCCAAACTCATGGGATATGATCCTGCCAGGGATTTTCCCCATCTCCGGGGTTTTTGTGTGGCCGGTGAAATGCTGACAGATTCCCGAAAAAAACTGATTGAGAAACTCTGGAGTGCCAGGGTCTATAATATGTATGGGACAACCGAAAACGGGAACATTGCTGCTGACTGCTCCGAGGGCTGTCTCCATGCCGCCGAAGACCATTTTCTTCTGGAGGTTTTGCATCCAATAACATTTAAACCTGTGCCCCCGGGTGAAAGAGGCATCTTAGCCGTTACCACCCTGACCCTGGAAGCCTGTCCCCTGGTCCGATATGTGACCGGAGATATGGTAACCCTTAACCCCTCCGGCTCCTGTTCCTGTGGCCGCACCGGTCAAATTGTGCAGCACCTGGGACGCTATAACGACAGATTGGAGATTAACGGCACCACGATAATTCCGGGAGATTTGCAGGAAGCTGTCCTGCAAACTCCGGATAACCTTATTTCTTCACTGTGGATGATTGGGGTCACCGGGAACGGTCTGGTTATCAGGGCGGAAAGTGAACAACCGGGCGCTGATACCGCTTCTGCCCGGGCCTTTTTGTCCGACAAATTGAAGATACCGGTAAAACTTGAACTCGTACCCATTGGGGAGATGTTTGACAGGAACAAGCTGTTGGAAGTGTCACCGGTCATCAAGCCCAAATATGTGGCCAACTGGGCGGCCGGAAACCGTAATCCCAGGACCCTGGACCGGCTGCTCAGCGGATACCATACTTTTTAACCGGAAGAGTTGTATCCTCGCGACTTAAGCCATACCCAGGCAGGAATCAATATGACAAATACGGATAAGTACATTAAGCGAATCCCAGGGTACATAATAGCTGCCACTTCCCCGGACTGGATTAAAACATTATATGAAGCTCCAACCCCCCAAAAGAATGGATATATCAGCAATACACTGCTGCCGGCCCGGTAAACCAAAGCATACATTATGCCAACAAAGAAAAGCAATAGAAATTCAGGCTGGAAACCGATATGGTGAAAGGAATAGAACAAAGCAGTCAACAATACTGCCGGAATTACTCCAAAGGCCTGTTCAAACAGGGTCCTCAAAAAGCCGTAAAAGAAGATTACTTCAAAAACACCGGTACACAATATTAACAGCATTGTCAGCGCCGTATCAAGGTCAAATTCGAAACCCTCCGGCGGCACCCAATAAACAAATATGCCCAGCAGAAACAGTCCGAGTATAAGGTTTACGGGCATAAATAAATGCCACCTGTGAAGAGTCAGGCCAAACTCAGTAAAACTGCGGCCTGACCTTTGTATGTATAACAGGGGAAACAGGATTCCGGCCAGACCGACCATGCCAATATCGTGAATTACAATACGAATCCAGCTGGCGGCGCTGAAAGGAAGCATTAATACAGACAAAAAAATAATCACGAGTCCTGCCGTGACAGCGACAAGGGTTTCCTTTGCAGGCTGCCATTTAAATAGCTGCATATGATAACCTCCTAGAAGAAAAGGTAAACTTCAGGTTATATATGAATATATGCAGCACAGCCGGGAAAAGTCACTCAAAAAGGCAAAATTATAGTCCGTATATCAACCTTTCCAGTCCTGATAAATTCGGAACAAAGCATTTGCTCTCTGTTCTCATGGGCAAATTTCAGAGCCAGGTTCATCTAAGTGAAACCCGTTTATGTACAAAGGGAAGATTGGCTAAGTTCATTGCCTGTTTCAGGCATCCTCTGAATTAATTTGCATCGATTTTCATTCTGATTACTCCGTCCGGGAATACTATAAACACCTCTGTTTTGGTTTCTTTTAATATAAATCCAAGGTTAGGGATGATTTTTTCAGTATTCCCGAGACGATTTTTGACTGTTGTTTTTTTCAACATCTAAAATTCCTCCCAGGAATGTTTTTTTTAACGATTTTGCGGCAACGAAAAGGACTCCCCCGGAATTAAACACTCCAAGACAGTCCTTGTGTTCCTAACTAACCTGATAAAAATTCTAAAAAGTTATGCAGGAAACCAAAAACCCTGTCTTGGAAGCTCTCGCAAGCCTCAAGACAGGGTGTTAATACTAAGTGATAACCTAGCTAAATTTACCCAATAAGACTTGCACCAACCGGTTCCTTCTCTGATTTATTCGCTTCAGGAAAAGGCCATGGAGAACCAAACTCTGTTCATTACCACAATCTATGGCTGCAGCGTTATTAATATTAGTCACTATACAGTTTTGCGGTCTAAGCATAATTGAAGTCACGGGCGGTTCCTCCTTTTTCCATATTAGTGCAATGTATTAATGTTGTACAGTGTATACAATATACCATGATTGGAATTTGATGTCAATAGTAAACAAAACAAGGTTGACATCTGCACACACTTAGTCTTATAATGAATAAAAGCATAACATATTCTTACATTAAGAATATGTCCCTCGGAAACGGAGTGGTTATATGACCGCCAAAAAAAACAAATTCGAAAGGCCTTCAGTGACAGTCGATACCCTCATCTTTAGCGTGGCAAACAGCTATGAAGATGACATCAGGAAACTGCCCCCAAAGGAACTCCGCCTTTTAATGGTTAAAAGAGCCGACCACCCCTATATCGGGATGTGGGCTCTCCCCGGTGGGTTCGTCAGGATGAACGAAAACCTTGAGGCTGCCGCGTACCGCGAACTGGAGGAAGAGACAAATATCAGCAGCATATACATGGAACAGTTGTTCACCTGGGGTGACGTTGGCCGTGACCCCAGGGCCCGGGTTATCAGCGTTTCGTACCTGGCCCTTGTAGATACAAGTGGTTTGGATGTCAGGGCAGGCGACAATGCTGTCGAAGCCAGGTGGTTCAAGGTCATCTGCAGTACCTTCTCGCGAAACAAAGTAAAAACTGATGCCGGTTACGAAGTGGTTGAAATGCGGAAACTCACCCTTTCCAATGATGGAACTGAACTTACTGCAGATATAAAAATAACCAGGCTAACTGAAGGAAATATCACCCGGGTAACCAGGGAAATAACCGCAGCCTCCGGAATTGCCTTTGACCATGGCAAAATTATCGAGTACGGCATAGAAAGGCTCCGAAACAAGATCGAGTGGACAGATATAGCCTTTTCCATGATGCCACTCCTCTTCACCCTTAGCGAACTACAGCAGGTATATGAAGTTATCCTCGACAGGAAACTAAACAAGGGCAACTTTCGCAGAAAAATTGCCCGAATGGTTAGGGAGACGGACAGGATTCAGCAAGATGTCGGCCATCGACCCTCTGCCCTCTTCCGTTTTAACCCAAACTGGGCTGAAGAAGTTTTTTAAGCCTAACCGTCAAAAAAAGGAGATGGCAACATGAGCGTATTTGACAATAAACGACTACCCAAGGAACTGTTCCAGATTGATGTCGACCGGATGCGCAAGGGCTGGTACAGTGATGCATATTTCGCCAATACAGTTATGGTTTTGGATGCGCTGGCATCCGAGCCGGGTTACAGGTTCACCGGAAACGCTGATATCCCGGTCAGCGAAATCAATAACGGGAATGTCATTGTAGAGATGCAGTTTTTTACCCGCCGGAAACCATTCAGCGTGGTTGCCGGTGTTGATGAGGCCCTGGCCATCCTTGAAGAATGCACCGGATACTGTGACAACGAGGGCAACTTTATTAATACATACAGCCAACTTGAAGTAGAAGCGGTCCATGATGGAACCTTTGCCTACTATAGTGGAAACCCGCTCGAAGTACAGCCGGTACTTAAGGTCCGTGGCCGTTACCGTGATTTTGCAATCCTGGAAACCCCCATCCTGGGTGTGCTAACCGAGGCCACTAGGGTAGCAACCAATGTATATAACGTAATGGCTGCCACCCGCGGTAAGGATATCCTGTTCTTCCCGGCCAGATTTGCCCACTATAAACTGCAAGCCTTGCATGGTTATGCATATGCCCTGGCAATCCAGGTATATAACCATAAATTCGCGAAGAATTCCCGGGCATCTGTATCCACTGATGAACAGGGCATATGGTGGGGCGCCGGCGGCGGGGGTACCATGGCTCACGCAAGTATCGCCTGTTTCTTTGGGGATACTGCGGAAACCACACTGCAGTTTGCCAGAAACCTTCCTGTGGACGTAAAGCGGGTTGCCCTGGTGGACTTCCACAACGACTGTATCGGGGAAACCTTAAAGGTAATGCTGGTCATGTGGGATAAATACTGGGAATTCTACAAAACCGGTGATAGAGAAGAGGCAGAAAAATACAGGCTTTTTGGAGTAAGGCCTGACACTTCCGGGAATATGCGTGATGTTTCGCTCCCGCCATTAGGTGATAAAAAACTGGACTGTGGCGTGAACCCCCGGCTTGTTTTGGCGCTCAGAGAAGCAATTGATAAAGCCTGGAAGGGCTTCGAACTCAACCTCCAGGCACAGGAAGCAGCGAAAAGATGGTGTAAGGCTGTCAAAATAATAGTTACCGGTGGTTTCAATGTTCGGAAGATCAATGAGTTTGAGAATCTTGGAGTACCGGTTGATATCTACGGAGTGGGCTCATCTCTCCTGGAGAACTCCAATGGGACCGGGACCAACAACGATTTTACCGCAGACATAGTCAGGGTTAAAATTAACGGTGAATGGCAAAAACTGTGCAAGGTCGGCAGGCAGCCATGTGACAACCCAAATTTGGAACAACTTCAATAGCTTGATCTATAGCCCGAATATATCTGATATATCCTTATCTGCAATTTCTCGCTTGCTTTTCTTACTTGCATTTTTCAGCATGCTTTCCAGTTTTCGTTCTATTGATTTTCTGACAAGTTCTTGCCCATCCAAACCCCTGAGCTCGAAAAAGAGCATGGGATTCAAATCTAACCTGGCGCCTATGCCATATAATACCGCGGTCACATGCTTGCACATACTGGCCCAGTCAGGACAGCTACATTCAAAATGGATTTCTTTAGGTGATGGAAACATACCATACTTTCTCTCTGTAAATAAAACCGCTAATTCCTGAGGAAATTTCCCCGCAACCAGTTGTTCGAGTGAATCGATTCTATGATTGCATAATGCCGTGACCTGCTCCCATTTCTCACTGCTTAAAGTATCGATTCGGATATTTACATCATAGGGCTTTGCTCTGCTGCCATGTACCTTAGCCGCTGCCTTCCCTTCAGATAACTTCAAATCCAGGACGGTATTGTTGCGAACATAGCTTTTACCCCTGGCGATTCGGTTTCCATAGTCTGCATAGCTCTCCAGATTCAAATTCCACGCCTTGCCCCACCAGCTTCTGGCCAGTGTTCTCCCTTCTATGATTACCGGTTCAATCTCGGGATTTTTCTTTTTAAGTTTCTCCAGCGCCTTAAGCGCCCTTGCTTTCTTTTCTGTTACCGATTCATACCTTGGGAATCCATAATAACCCATTATACATCACCGCCCAAAGCAAACATTTTCATCAATTCTTCATTATTGTATTCTGTGATCCACTGTTCTCCACCGGAGCTTAAGATATCTCCTGATAATTTCTGTTTTTCTTGAATCATAGCATCTATCTTTTCTTCTATGGTGCCTTTTGTAACAAATTTGTGCACCATGACATTCTTTGTCTGGCCAATACGGAAAGCCCGGTCTGTGGCCTGGTTTTCAACAGCCGGATTCCACCATCTGTCAAAATGAATGACATGATTGGCCGCTGTCAGATTAAGTCCAACACCGCCCGCCTTAAGAGAGAGCACCATATAAGGTACATAATGCTCACTATTAAACTCTTTCACCATTTCATTTCGCCTTTTCACAGGCGTCCCACCGTGAAGCACGAATCCCTCTTTGGAAAATATGCCACTTAAAAAATCCGAAATTGGTTCAGTCATCTCCCTAAATTGGGTGAAAATAAGAACTCGTTCCCTTTTCTCGTATATCGTTTTACATATTTCTCTCAATTGTTCAAACTTGCCGCTTTGTTCTGATTTATATTCTTCTCTGCCCAGATATTGATCCGGGTGATTACAGATTTGCTTGAATTTCATAATGCTGGCTAAGACAAGCCCCTTTCGCTCAATCCCTTCAGCCTTTTCCAATTTTTTTGAAATCTGTTCAATCAGCTGCTTATAAAGGGCAATTTGTTTCTTGGACAAGGTAGTATAAGCGTTAATTTCAAGTTTATCCGGCAGGTCCGCGATGATACTTTTATCGGTTTTCAGCCTTCTCAATATGAAGGGTTGGATCATCTTGCGTAACTTGGCATATCCGCTTATGTTTTCAGCAAGCCCCTTCGTAAAGTCAGTAAATTCTTTGGTTGTTCCCAGCAGCCCCTGATTAAGAAAATCGAATATTGACCATAGGTCGCTTAATCGGTTTTCAATCGGTGTTCCAGTCATTGCAATTCGCATTTTAGCGGGGATCGCTTTGATGGCTTTTGTCTGCTTGGTTCCTGGATTCTTGATGGCTTGTGCTTCATCCAAAATCAAACATTCCCATTGTCTGGTTATTAGCGCTTCTAACCTGACCGCCATTCCATAAGTGGTAATATATAAAAATTTCCCCTCCCTGATCTGAAGCGTTTCTGAGCTTTTCAAATCACTTTTATGCAGTATCTGATAAGGCATTTCGGGAGCGAATTTTTCGATTTCCTTCTGCCAGTTTCCAATCAGGGAGGCTGGCAGGATAAGAAGCGCCGGTCCACCATTATGGATTCTGCGATATTCTAAAAAGGCAATCATCTGAACCGTTTTGCCCAGTCCCATGTCATCTGCCAAGCAGGCGCCAAATCCCAATTGGGACATCAGATTGAGCCAATGATATCCAGTTTCCTGATATGCCCGTAAATTTGCATGAAATGAAGGCACAGCGCTGACTTTTTTATTTACAGCGGGATAAATCAGACTTTCCTTCATCCTTCTGAGCCATTGACCGTTAGAAACTGATATATCAATCTCATCCGTTGAAATAGCCAATAGCTGATTCATATTTAATTCCAGTCTCATGGCATCTCCAAGAGACAAGATTTCATCTTTTGTCAGGTCCTTTACCTTGTCAAAGGCCTGAAGCACAGCTTCCAATTTTCTTTTGTTAACTTCAACCCATTTTCCCTTATATTGAACCAGCCCCTCCGCCATGTCCAAAAATGCTCTTAATTCCTGCTCTGTGATTACCTCATCTCCTATATTTAGAGAAGGTAAAAAATCCATAATGGCATCTAAGCCAACCTTGGATGGCTCTTTTTCTCCCACTGCAACCGACAGCCGGATGGAATTGTTTCTTTTACGCCACCAATCTGGCACTCTGCACATAATTCCAGCTTCTTCATAAATCACTATCTCCTTTAAAACTGTATACGCCTCTTCTGCTGTAAGCTTTAGAGGCGAGAACAGTTCACCACTTTCCAGCAGTTCCGAGATGAAGCTGCTCTTTTCAGACGCCTTGATAACCGTTGAAATAAGCGAAAGTAATTTCTTTTCGTCCCCTTCAAATTCTGCTAATGCATTTTTCAGGGGTGTGTGTACCGCGCGCTTGCTTTTCACCGGTTTTGTTGAATAGGTAGCCATAAAGGCAAAGGGATACTGCTCTTCCTTATTTTCAACCAAGTGAAAAAATACCCTTCCGACTACATTGATATTAGCGTTATGCTCGGCGAAATACCTGGCAACCGTACCGTCATAATTCCTAATTTCCAGCTTGAAAACATTCAATAACGCTTCCCATACCGTTCGAATCCAATCATCATTAACATATTCCATCCCAATGACAAATGGGAGATCTTCCTTAAGCTGATATAGCTCATCTTCCAACAAATCAACTTGTACGGCACCCCGGTTAAATTCAATTTCTGACTGTTGGCTTAGTTTTTTTATCAGCATTTCTGCAATATGATGGAGATATTCAATCGAAGGTGAAAACCATTTCTCTTTCTGTAAAAAACCAAGATGAAATAAGGCCCTGTATCTATCAGTTTCAAATGCCCGTATCCATGTACTTAGTGCATCCACTGGTTGATTTGGGATGTCCTCGATCACAAAGCCTTTCGGTAAAAAGCAGGCATTTAATTCTGGTACTTTTTGTGTTTTTAGTCGTGTCATAATATAATAATCTCCCATTTTTGAATATCTCACTTGCACCAGCAATAGATTCACCCCAGGCTAGACTTCATGGTGCTCTGCCCCAAACCCCATTAAATTATTAGTTTGAACAAAAAAAATCAAGACCCTGGGATTTTAGCGCAAGTTCTTGATTCTCAGTCTTAAAGTGGTGCCCAAGACCGAGATTATTTTGCATCCATCTGCCTTTTTATTTTCTTTGCTTCTTTCTGTATTTCTTCAAGCTTATCTCTACAACCAAATTTGCTGGCATTTTTATGACAATAACTCCAATCGATATCATCATAATGAGCTACCATTAACGTTCTGGCCCATTCCTTTGAGCCCGTATCTTTCCAGTGTTTCGCTTCCTGGACTCGGTTAAGAATTAAATCGTCTATTCCTATGTAGTAAGCTTGCTGTCCATTGTGTTCGACCGGCTGAACTTTATCCATTGATCCAACCAACTTGTCTGAGGGAAACTCAACCATAATGTCTGTGCCAGGTATTCTCCAGTAGCGACCTTCCCTTTCAAATCCCAAGCTCGCCATTACTTCTTTCATTTCGTTGTTAATAGTCCCAACAAAATCTATATCCATAGTTGCATACTGCCCTAAAGTATAAAATTCAACTGCAGCTCCGCCTACAACAACCGGAATGATGCCCAAAGGTTCAAGGGATTTTGTTATGATACCCGCAATACTAATCTGCCGTTTATTTTTGTCTTGTATTTGCAAACATGCTAAGAGATCATCTTTTAAACTCATTTAAGAACAAATCCTTTTGGAGTTTTCTTAACCAGGCGTCCTGTATCATAAGCATTCCGAACTATTTCCGCAGTGGCAATGGTAATACCAATGCTCTCTTCAGCACTGCGCGGCTTGCGTCGGGGTTTACGTGAACCAGCTACATAAGGGAGAGCTGCAAGAAACTTAGCCTTGTTTTCTGTCGCCGTTTTTTCAAAATCAACAGGCTTTTTCATAATGATTCACATCCTTTGATTATATATTACTGTTAAAAGGGCCTGTTTGCAAGGAATACAAATGTCGAATAAATATTTTTATAGTCAACTGAATATATTTTGTAGTCAGGATGTCAAACGGGATGCAATTTCATTTTTTCTGCATCCATGGCGCAAAATAAAAAAGCCCCTAAAGTCTTGATTTCAAGTGGTATCCTAGACCGGGATTGGTCAGAAATGTGTGTTGAAATAGGTTATAAAAATAGGCCCACCGCGATGGTGGGATTTGCATTTATCCCAGAAAAATCATTTTACTGGTAGCCTATTATGTCAACAAACAATAACTTTACCGGCGGGTGCCGACAAGATTATCCCAGTCAACTAAATTCATTTTTTCTCGGTGCCTCAGCATCTTAAATGGTGTAAAAACTCTATTTGCAACAAAATAACTGTTTAGTACCCTTGAGTAACCTTCTAATTCCCATTCTTCCATTACGACATTGTCACTTGGCAATGACATCCCGGCTACATTGGCCAAGTGTCCAAGTAACCTTTTCATTCCGAATGATTTCGTATTTTTGTTTCTTTCTAAAGTCTTCACGGTCATACGAGCATGTGCAACAAGTTTCCTGGCAAATGAATCTCTATTTGCTAATTCCAACATGCTATTAAAGGTGTCTTTATCTTTCAATACGTAGATGGGCAATAGTTTTTGTACTCTGTGGTTCTGCTTCGCTTCTTGGAGTAGTTCCTCAAGAGTAGATGAATCTGTTAAATTTTTTCGATATTCTTCCATGAATTCGGCAAACCTCATTACTAATGCCCCCCTTCATCACGCAGCATTTTAAGATATTCAATGTCACCCCATATACGTAGGCTAGTCCATATCGAAGATAGATTGTTAAAGGTAGAATAAGCCTATTATTTATTGATAAGTCTGGTTAAATTGACCAATATATACATATTTTATAAATCCGTCAAAATTCCTCTTTTTCAGGGTTAAGTTGCTGCTTTTCGAGGTTGAAGTGTAACCTGAATAGATAGTTGGCTTTGAATTAGGTGCCCGGAGCCCAAATCACGACCACCTGCTCAGCGGGTGGTTTGGTTTTCGTTATACAAAAAATAGACCGGGGATAACCCGGTCTTTTGCCTTTTAATTTCTCTTTTGTTTATGATAAGGAACAACTTCATGAAGACGGTCAAACCACAATATTCGAAACACCTGACCTGCCCTATACCCCCATAACCTTTTCTTCTCACAGACTTTAACCCGGCATACATCCACCTCAGGTGACACTGGCGGTGGCAACGATTTGGTATAATTGTCCTCTTTCCTAAAATCGAGGCCTTTATGGCGATTTGTCACCAATTGGTTCCACGTGAGAGATTCCATCAATTTAAATGTACCCAGAAGCTCAGTCAACTCACCGGCTTGCCAAGCAGATAAAAGGCAGTGATTCTCACAAACATGCCTAAAAGAAAACACAGGGTTATTATTCCCTGTATCAATGTTGTGGGCAATAATAGCCTTTTCAGTTATTTTGCTCTGTTTAGGCTTAGGCCTTTTTATATTACGCATTTTGCAGCCTTGTATAATACTCTTTCATAGATTTCCAACAGATAACGTTTTCACATTTCTCTCCCGGCGGGCAGTCCCCTCGCGCCATTATCCAAGGATCTTCCTGGTGAGTTAAATCCTCAAGGTACTTGCCATCAAACTGACCATATGCTTCCCAAACCGCCTCAATAGTTTCAATCTCCGTACCGCTAAAAATAGATGAATCGAATTCATCCGGTGGCGGTATAGGGTTCCATCTATAATCCTTGAATTTGCTAAACAGTTCCGGGCAAGCTGGTCCGTGAGCCCAGGCTTGAAACTTCTCTTCAAACATCGGGTTATCTTCAAAAACTAAATGCCAAGCTTGAACGTAATAGCATAATTTTTGAAGTTTCAAATGGGTCATTACACTCCCGGAATCAAGTTCAACACGGGAAAGAAAGTAGTCGGCTACATCAAATACTGTAACCATTTTTAATTCCTCCTTAGCTTTAAAGCGATAAACTTTTGCCACCTGACTCATCACCCCATTTCAATGCCTTCACTAAGACATCACCCAGGCAAAACTGACAAATCAATGCAAAAGTTACTGTTACAGTCAAATTATACCATAAGTTGGCGCAGGATGTATGTCGAATTTTGTCGATGTGGGCAATTTTCCCAAACCGGCGAATACCCTTAGAGAATATTGGGTTTTATTTTAAATTATTGCCAGAAAAATCAAAAAAAAATACTTACACTATTATCTATTTTATGAGCATATTTAATTTTTATTTACTATCGGAACATCTTCTGTCACTAATTTATCACCAATCCACTATTTCAGGCTTTTACCCGAAAGTAATAAAAGCCCCTAAAGGCTTGATTTCAGTGGTGCCCGAGACCGGAATCGAACCGGTACGAGGGTTGAGCCTCGCAGGATTTTAAGTCCTGTGCGTCTGCCAGTTCCGCCACTCGGGCATGATTTGTTTTTAAATATAAAATTGGAGGCGGCACCCGGATTCGAACCGGGGATGAAGGATTTGCAGTCCTCTGCCTTAGCCACTTGGCCATGCCGCCTCGTAAAAATATCACCTTTTTTTGTCCTATCTGTCCCGGTGACAACTAATATATTAACATAAACAAAATATCAAGTCAACTAGGTTATAACTGAAATTGAATGGCACCGGTGGTAAATAAGTACATGTTATTCCGGGCAGGTAGAACACCCTGCAGGCAATGTACCTTTCTCCATGTCTTTGGAGGCAAATTTCAGTACCTGGTTTGACCGGGAACCGTTCCTGTATATGGTCAGCCCTTTAAGCCCATATCTCCAGGCCATAAGATATGCCGACCTGATATCCCTTACAGCTGCCCCGGCAGGGAAGTTAATTGTCTTGGAAACCGCATTGTCTACATGTTTTTGAAAAGCCGCCTGGACCTTTAGATGCCATTGGGGAGGTATCTCAAATGCAGTGGCAAATACCCCGCGCACATCTTCAGGAATACCCTTTATCCCTTCAAGGCTTCCTGTATGGGCTAGCTCCTGAACCAGATCCTCTGACCAGAAACCACCCTTCCTGGCCGCCTCCTCAAAGCTTCTGCTGGTAACGTAAAATTTCCTGCCTTCAAGAACTTCCTTAACGAAGCTGAGACCGAACAGGGGCTCTATTCCACTGGACGTACCGGCCAGCATTGACAGCGTCCCTGTTGGCGCTATTGTGGTCACAGTTGCATTCCGAATCTTCTCTCCTCTGTATACACTTTTGTCAATATTGGGGAACGGCCCCTTTTCACGGCCCAGTATTGCAGTGGCCTCCATTGCTTTTGTCCTGATAAACCCCATCAGGATCTCAATCAGTTCAAGAGCCTCATTAGACGCATATGGTATCCCGAGTTCAACCAGCAAATCAGCAAAACCCATGACCCCAAGGCCTATTTTCCGGTTACCTTTGGTAACCCTTTCAATTTCGGGGAAAATATATTTGTTGACATCAATAATATTATCCAGGAAACGCACTGCAGCAGCAGTATCCTCAGCCAGCCGGCTCCAGTTTATCCTTCGGTAGCCCTCCCCCGCCTCATTAAGGAAGGCTGTCAGGTTAAGGCTCCCCAGGTTGCAGCTTTCATAGTCCAACAGAGGCTGTTCGCCACACGGATTGGTGGCTTTCATCGGGCCACACCCGGGAACGGTATTGGCCTTATTTATATGGTCAAAAAACAGTATTCCCGGTTCACCATTAGCCCAGGCAGCACGAGTCATCGCATCAAATACCGTGGCTGCCGGTATGGTCCTGCCGTTCATTTTGCCGGTGCGCGGGTTTATCTGGTCAATATCTCCTCTATTCACAACCTGATCCATAAACCTGTTATCAACACCTATAGAAATGTTGAAGTTGGTGAGGACATCCTCCTCTTCCTTCATATTAATAAATTCCAGGATATCCGGATGCCAGTAGTCCAGTACGGCCATGTTCGCCCCCCGGCGCATTCCTCCCTGTTTGACCGCATCTGTGGCAGAGTTAAATGCCCTGATAAAGGGAACCGGGCCTGATGCCACCCCACCGGTGGAAGAAACAATATCATCTTTGGGACGTATATTGGAAAAAGAAAAGCCCGTGCCGCCTCCGGTTTTATGAATCAGTGCGGCTCTTTTCATGGTTTCAAATATACCTTCAATAGAATCAGGCACAGGCAGGACAAAACATGCCGCCATCTGCCCATTGGGTTTGCCGGCATTAGCCAGAGTTGGGCTGTTGGGCAAAAACCGCAGGCCTGCCATTAATTCAAAAAAACGTTCCTCCCAATGCGTCTGATTTTCTTCCGGAAGAGCAGCAAATTTTGCTGCACGGTTAAGCATACCTTCAGGAGTCTCAATGACTTCTCCAAAAGAGTCTTTGATGAGATAACGTCTCTCTAAAACATGAAGGGAATCACTACTGAAAATTTCCATAGCGCCTCCAGCGCCTCCATTTCAGAAAATATCTGCACAAGCTTTTATCTGGCATTAGTATACTTATATATTATACTTAATTAGTCAAATAATATAGGCCCAACCCTTCATTAAGAAACAACAAAAAACACCTTTGCTTCAACAAAGGTGCAATCAACATCTTATGGAGCGGAAGACGGGATTCGAACCCGCGACCCTCGCCTTGGCAAGGCGATGCTCTACCACTGAGCTACTTCCGCACAATATCGCGGCAACATATGCTGTCTTTTCTGGCACTGTCGACAAAGACAATTTTAACAGAAACAACCCTCATTGTCAAACATATTCGGCTGGTAGTTTCTGCCCCCTCTGGACCAAGGCGCTGTCAGAAATCAACCGGGAAATCCCCGGGGTAATCTCCTGGGTAATCCCGCCTGCTATATAGCAAAAAATCCTGTGGCAATCCACAGAATTCAGATATATCATATATGGTGCCACGGGACGGAATCGAACCGCCGACACGAGGATTTTCAGTCCTCTGCTCTACCAACTGAGCTACCGTGGCAAATTAAAATGGCGGAGCAGACGGGAATCGAACCCGCGACCTCCGGCGTGACAGGCCGGCATCCTAGACCAGCTAGACCACTGCTCCGCAAAATATGAAACTGATTAAATTGGTGGGCGATGACAGGATCGAACTGCCGACATCCTGCTTGTAAGGCAGGCGCTCTCCCAGCTGAGCTAATCGCCCATTTCGTCGCACCGACAAAAATAAGTATACACAATCTTAATCCAGAAGTCAAATGAATTTTTTGGTTAGGAAATTTTTTTGTTTCACCTTCAAACAGAGAAAGTACTCAGTAAGTTTCCTTTATATTAGCTTAACCATGTTCCCTTTGTCAAGGGTTAATAAGCCCTTCCACAAATTTCGGGAGTACAAAAGAACACTTGTGAAGGTTTGGAGTATAATACCTTGTGGCATAATCAGGCACAGCCAAAACATCAACCGCCTCCGGGTCATATTTTTTGGAGCCCATTGTAAATGACCACAGGCCGCTGGGATAAGTGGGTATACTGGCCAGATAAAGCTTGGTAACGGGGAAAACCTCAGATATTTTTTGGTAACAGTCTGAGATAAGATCAGAATTAAAAAACGGCGATTCAGTCTGGGCGACGAAGAGACCGTCCTCCTTTAGTGACTCGAATATTGACTTGTAAAAACTTGAGGAAAACAGCTCTACAGCAGGTCCCACAGGTTCAGTTGAATCAACTATGATGACATCATAGAAATCTTTATGGTCAGCCACATGTTTAATACCGTCATCACAAATTACTGAGACCCTGGGATCATCAAGCCCACAGCTGATTTCAGGAAAATATTCCCGGGAAATCTCCACAACCCGGCGGTCAATTTCAACCAGGGTCGCTTTTTGCACGGCAGGGTGCTTGATAACTTCCCTTATGGCCCCACCGTCTCCTCCTCCGATTACCAGGACATTTTGGGGGTTAGGATGAGTATTCAGGGGAACATGTGTTATCATTTCATGGTATACAAATTCATCTACTATTGTTGTCTGAACCATTCCATCAAGAACCAGCATTCTGCCAAACTGCATGGTATCAATAACAGCCATGCTTTGAAACTCGGTCTGCTCAACATGCAGAGTTTTTTCAGTCTTACAGGTTATCCCGACATTTTCGGTTTGTTTTTCTGTATACCACAGTTCCATCTGAATTGCCTCCTTAAAATTAACAGGCTTAGCTGGTGCCAAATCCCCCAGAGACACCCAAAACACAAGCACATGAATATTATAACAAAATTTCTAAAAAAATAAATACTTTTTTTATTGCCTGGGCTTGTAAGGCTTTGTATATTACATTACATAAAGTGAAAAAATAAACAAGTAGTTTATTTCTGTTCAAGGAGGTAAAGTGATGTCCAAAACAGTTATTGGTGTATTTAATTCACGGGATCAGGCTGAAAAAGCTGTGTCTGACCTAAGGAACAAGGGTTTTGAAAATGAAATTTCAATTGTTGCCAAAGACGAAAGCGGTGGAGCCCGGGCAGACAAGAATTCGGAAATGTTCGGCGGTGACTCCATCACAGACGGGACCACAACCGGCGGAGTGTTGGGAGGCATAGCCGGTCTGGCAATAGGAGCAGGCGCCCTGGCTATTCCCGGCCTTGGCCCCATCATCGCTGCCGGCCCTATCGCAGGGCTGCTTTCCGGAGCTGCCACTGGCGGCATAGCCGGAGGACTGACCGACTGGGGAATTCCGGAAGAACGCGGCAAGTATTATGAAGGTAAGGTCAAAGAGGGTAATATTATCGCTGCCGTTAAAACCGATGACAACAAAATCGATTCTGCGGCCGGAGTCCTGCGCAATTACGGAGCTCAGGACGTGGAGACCCACTGATTGATATCCTGATTTAAGAAAAGGCATCTTTTCCCCTGTGGGAAGGGATGTTTTTTTTTGCCCAGCATCAATGGCAATTGGCAGTTTAAAATAACCCGGACATATGGTAAAATTAAGGAAAAAGGGGGTGTCAGCTTATGAGTGAAAAAATATCCGGGCTTATGAATACCCAGAGTTTAATTGGCAGACCCGTTATCTCCCTGCAGGGCGAAGAACTGGGCAGCATCGCACGGGTTATTGTAAACCCTGATAGTGGTGCTGTGACCGGCCTGGCCATGAGTGTCAAGGGTTGGTTTAAGGGAGAAAAAGTCCTTGAGTTTGACTCGGTTAAATCATTTGGAACCTATGCCGTAACCATTGACCGCAGCAGCCAGGTAGTGACACTTGACAGCCTGCCGGTGCTTAAGAAACTGGCCGAAGAGTGCGATCTGTATAATATGCGTATAATTACTCCTGAAGGCCAGCTAGTCGGCACAATTGACGATTTCTATTTTGACACGGCAACCGGAAAAGTTGAAAAATATATTCTCAGCGGGGGAACCATTAAAACCCTTTTTAAGGGACGTGCCAGCATTCCCGCATCCAGTATTGAGAGCATCGGAAAAGATGTCATCATTGCAGTAAGCAATGTTACCGAAGAAATTCAAAAAGAAGAACCAGGCCTTAGTGATAATATTGACCAGTGGAAAGAAGACCTCGGCCAGTGGAAAGGCGACCTGGAACACTGGAAGGATGATTTTGAAAAATTGTGGGAAAAGACCCGCAGTAAAACACTGGACTTTTCTAAAACCGCCGGTGAAAATATTAAAGGAGCTGCCGCAAATAGCACCGGTAAAGGCATCGAACTTATTTCCAAGACAGGCGAAGTTTTATCTGAGAAAAAGGCATTCCTTAAGAGCTCATATGAACAATGGATGGACCGGCTGCAGGTAATCAAAAATAAACCGGAAACCCCCCTGTCCGAAGCTGAAATTAATTCTATCCTGGGCCTAAGAGCTGCCAAAACCCTTACAGATGATGACGGAAACATTATAATAGAACAAGACGGAGAGGTTTTCCGGGAAACCATCGACAAGGCTCAACAGGCCGGTAAAGTGAAGGAACTGCTCATATCGGTAGCGGCCAAAGACCTTGAGGAACAGATGGAGTCAATCCAAACTGAGTCCAAGCTGCTAGAGGAAGAAGATATTTAGCAACCAAAAAAGGCTGTTACATTAACAGCCTTTTTTATGTCTCTTATCTGCCTCCATGATAAAAACAAGCACTTCAGCAACAACCTGGTAAAGTTCCGGCGGAATCTCCTGACCCGGGTCCAGACACGATAAAGCCTCAGCCAAAACGGGGTCCTTTTCCACCGGGATATTATTTTCCTCTGCCATTTCAAGTATTTTTTTGGCAATATAACCCTGTCCGGCAGCCAATACCCGCGGTGCGTTCATATTTTCCCTGTCATATCCCAGCGCAATGGCCTTTTTCTCTCTGTCTACGGGCATCTTTGGCTTCTCCATCTCATCCCTTCCCCTTTCAGGATTACCGCTTCTTTTATTGTATCTTTCTGTAAAACTCAACTTCTATGTTCCTGTAAAACTTAATTTACTATGTTCCTGTTAATCTCAAACCCTCAGGTTAACCTGAAACATCCCTGACATATCGTTATCATCCTGCATAAACAGGTCCTGTTCCTGCTTATCAACCCTGCTGTCAAGCATCTTTACAGTATAGCTCATATCCTCCAAACGCCTGGCCAGAATGCCTTTTAACTTATCGATGGTATTACAGGATTGCTCGTCCCGAGTCACAAAACCAAGGGTAAGGCTCCTTTCAGCAACCTGTATTTCACACCTGACCAACCCCATACTCAGAGTATTAAGCTTGACTTCCACCCTGCACGACGTAAAATCCTGCTTCCGGTTTTTCTTGTCATAACGGTAGTTGACCAGCAGCCTCAGGGGTTCCTGTCTATCCTCAAAGTTAATGGTGGAATACATCAGCAGGGTATTATCCCTGTTCACCTCTACCCTGCTATTAAAATCCCTGATAAACTCCAGCCTGTCAGTAATACTTTTGGTAAGCTGCAGCAATTCGCTGTGTTCAGGCCCACCTTTTTCAGCTAACAGCTCTGACAGTTTTTCGGCCAGTGAGGTAATCAGCGCTTTTTGCCCCTGACCCCCTGCCTCTCTAAGCACCGCCAGTATCTGAGAATAAACCTGCTCAGTTTTTGTGCCTAAATCCGGCATTTCACCTTGAGCCACTCCTGAACCCGCCACCTCATTTGGAGCCAATCCAATCTGTGGTGTTCCGCTTGGTGCTGTGCTGTTTGGCATTGTTCCACTTGGCGCCGTTGGGTTTTGCTGCATCCCCGGTTGTTGGACCTCGCTTTGGGCCATTTCACCCTGCAGCGTTGTTCCTTGTGGCGCACCGGCCTGTGGCACACTGGTTTGCGCCGTTCCTGGCTGAGGCGCTCCACTTTGCGCTGTCCCTGGCTGCTGCGCTCCGGTTTGGACTGTCCCTGACTGTGCAGTCCCGCTTTGCACCGTTTCAGTTTGCGCCGTCCCTGGCTGCTGCGCTCCGGTTTGCACCGTCCCGGTTTGGACTGTCCCTGGTTGTGTTGTCCCTGGCTGTATTGTCCCTGGCTGTACTGTCCCTGGCTGTATTGTCCCTGGCTGTACTGTCCCTGGCTGTGCTGTCCCTGGCTGTGCCGACCCTGGCTGTGCTGCCACAGACTGCTGAATGCCGCTTTGACCGGCACTCTGTTGATTCTGCTGCAGCGGATACTGCAGTTCCGACGTTCCCGGACGGCTGGCGGCTGGGTTTCCGGAACGGCCGGCCTGAAGGGAAAAAAGATCGGCCAGCTTAGCAGCAATGGTCTCCGGACCGTCTGCAGAATTCAACACAAAATTTCTGAGAACCTGGTGCAATGCTTCGGCGAGCCTGGCTAGCTGTGTTCCGGGACCGGCTCCTGCAGCCAGCTTCTGGTTGTAAACTGACATCTGAAGCAGTTCATCCGACAGGAACCTGATATCTGTCAGCAGTTCCCTGGTAAACCGGTACATTTCCCTGTTAAGCGGTATGCCGTTATGATGCATAAATACCGGAACCCTCATATCACCTTCCGGAATGCCCTGCGAACCTGCAAATGCCGCCAGTTTCCTTACAGTCTCCGGTGTAAGTGGCATTTCCTGTCTGATCATTTCAGTAACCAGGCGGATATTGGCTTCATTAACTTGAAGTCCCAAATCCCTAAGGACCTTACTGAGAAATTCGGCATTCCCCTGACTGCTGTCCAGCAGCTTTAGGACAATCCGCCCGTTTTTCTCCCCTTCAACCAGGCACTTAATATTAACCCCAGGCGGCACTTCCGATTCCAGACGGGCAATTAGTTCCTTGCCCTGATATGACAATACAGCCATATTATCCCTGACTTCTTTTACCAAAACACTGATAACCTGCCCGGGAATCAGTTGAATTGAATCGGCTCTGCCTGTTTCATGAAGCAGTTTAAAAATCACCTGACCGATATCAAAAGCCTTCATCTGCCGTCACCGCCTGACAAAGTATGTTATAAACCAACTTCCCCTAAACACGCCAGTGAATTACCCTGGACCTCTGGTAAAATTCGTCTCCCCGGAGACATTTCAGATAATAAAGCAGTTCTTCCGTTTCGGGATAGAACTGAACCATAAATGGTTCGGTATCGTGAAAATAATGCAGAGACCTGAGCACATCTGCCAGCAGCCGTTCACATCCCGGCTCATATTCAAGCCCTTCTTCCAGCATCAGGTCATAGGCCCACCATCCGGTATCCTCCCGGGAAGCCTCACCTGCAAGCATTTTTTCTAATTGTTCCACGACTAACTTCCTGGTCACCTTCACAAGCAAACACCCCATGCTCCTATTACCGTACCCCTATTACCGGCTAATCCCCAGGTAAAGGCTAATAAAGAAAAAAATAACCAAGGCCACACCGATAACAAAAAATGACAACATATAATTACTCTTCCAGGACAATAATTTTTTGTCATATTCCAACAGCGTATTTTGGGTAACATCATCGGTTTTTACACCCTCAACAAGCTCTAAAACCCTGTTAATGGTATCACGGTTCTCAACCCTTAATGGATTGATATCAAAGTCTACCCCCATCGTCTTATCCTCCTGTGCAAAACGCGCAGTCATCAGGTATCCGGCCCGGGTCGACTGCAAGCTGATCCCTCTTACAAGTTCCAGAGGAATCTCCAATTCTGTTACCCGAATTGCCGGAAAAGTGAAGTAAAGCTGTTTCCTTGAAAGTTTCAGATTACTCCCTAAAATTTCAAGCCTCTGGGTATGTATTTTGGTAACCTGGCTGGCTACAGACCACAATACCACCGACATCAGGGCAAAATTAAGCGAATAAAGCACCCCCAGCGGCATTGTATAATCCAGAACATAGGCGCCACCGAGGAATAAAACAAACGGAAAAACAATTAAAATCACCAACAGCACTTATAAATCCCTCCTGACCAACTAACCCCTGCTTAGTATATTTTAGCACCCTAATACAAGTTAGTAAAAATTATTTTAAAAATTTTTAAAAATTTTTATCACCCATGACACCTTTCGACATGCTTTTTACCATATATTGTATATAATTAAAAATGCCTTCCGTTTTACCATTTTTGTACTGTTTTTATATTTTTATCCTTTGGAGGTGTTTTGTTCTTGTTTTTCCGTAATAAACCATCTGCCTGTCCGGAAGTCAGGAGACAGACCATAGCTGTCTGGAGCCCTGGAGGAAACAATACGTCAGTTGTCAGCCTTTCCCTTGCCAAAAACATATCTGCATATACAGGCACAGTTCTGGTGGAACTCCCCTGCCTGGGAATCCCTCACCTTGCTATTGAATCGGGCCTGATGGACCGGAGCAAGCATGTTGACGCCGCTCTTCTGGAATATGAACGGAAAGGAAACAGCCCCATAGATTTTTGTATCGACGCCGGTCAAAACCTGGCCCTTCTTGCAGCAAATCCCTATGCCCTTCCGGATCACCCTGTGGTACATAAAATTAGCGCTCCCGAAACGCTGCAGAATTTTCCCGAATTCTGTGTCACCCAAGCCCGCAAAAACAGTTACCGGGTAGTCATTTTTGACTGTCAGGGAGTGCTGGCATCACCAATGACCTTCTATGCGCTCAGGCTGGCAGACACAATTATTCTGGTTGTCGAGCGGCCCTCAGACATCGCCTGGACACTGTTAAATAAGAAACGGCTCACTGAAGGTTACAATATTGCTGCCAATGCCTTTGTTGCCTCTGCCATGGATGACAGGTATCTGGGGGAAATCAGCGAGGTTCTGGAATGTCCCGTGCTTCCTGTTGCCAAATTAGCCAATCTTGTTGTATCGGAAAAGGCGGGCACCTCCACTGTCCTGCCTAGGAAGGAGGTGGCCGCGACATGACCCTTGTCCCTTTTAAGCCTTATGAACACCGGCCGGCCGCTCCGGAACCCTCCGGTGAGCATGATATCCCCTATGCAGAGGCTTTTTTCAAGACTGCAGACCAGGTCAGGCATTACCTCCGGGATAGCCATTCACATCTTTTCGCCAAATCCCTGATGTCCCGGGAGAGCCGCCAGGAGTTAATGCTCATTATAGCAGACTATATCAGGGAAAATAACGATCTCCACATACCGGGCATTCCCCTGGAAAAAACGGTCCAGGCCCTGCAAAATGAGATTGTTTACATCGGACCGGTACAGGCAGCCCTTGATGATCCCTCTGTGTCTAATATTGAAATCAATGGGCCCTATGATATTTATTTGGAGACAAACGGTGAGGAAGTGTACCGGCCCGACCTTGCCTTCAGGGATGAAGACCACCTATACCGGGTAATTGACAAAATGCTGCTGCCAATGGGCAAAAGCCTGACTGCTAATGAACCTCACATTGATTCACAGTTTGAGGGTTTCCGAATCTGTGCCATATTGGGCAGGGACAAGGGAGGTATTTCCAGCAACGGGCCTGCGGTTTCAATACGCAAATTCTCCCCGGACATCCTTACAGATGAGCATTTGATTGAAAGCGGTTCCCTAAGTCCGGAAATAATCGACTTTTTACGTGATGCCGTTCCCGGGGGAAGTAACATTATTATCGGCGGCTCCACCAATTCCGGCAAGACAACTACCCTGATCAGGCTGCCTCTTTACCTGGACCAGCACGAACGGATAATTACCATTGAAGACTCACCTGAGATGATGCTCCGCAGCAAACGGGCTTACAGGGAATACCGGAATATAGTAGCCCTGGAAACCAAGTATCATGAAAAACCCGCCAGGAGGTATGACATTGCCAAACTGACAGGTGTAAGCCTGCGCATGCGCCCTTTTAAAATAATCATCGGGGAAGTCCGCTTCAGTGAAGCCGCCAGACAGGCCCATGAAGCCATGAACACCGGGCACGCCCTTTATATGACCATCCACTGCAGTTCAGCCCGTCATGCCGCTATCAGGATTGTCCAGCTGGCAGGTGACGGGTACAATGACGACGTTATCGCCGCTCAACTGGCAGACAATGTGGATCTGATTATGTTCCAGCAGAAAATCAGGACACAGAGAATAATTACCGAGATTTGTGAACTGGTCGGGTATGACGGCGCAAAAAAACCATTGGTCAACTCGCTCTTCCGGTGGCAGAAAACCGGTGAAAAAGACGGCAGGGTAACCGGAGTCCACCAAAGGACAGGAGTAATCTCGGCAACCCTGGCAGAGAAATGGCGGAACAACCTGATTCCTGAAAGTAATATCAGCAAATGGCTGACCTTTCCGGAGACCTGACCGGAATATGCATTTGGCAAAGCAAATCTTTACCGCGAAAATCTTTTCGGAGGTGATTACATGCTGCTACTGCCGCCTGTTTTGGTACTAAGCTGGTTAGGCCTGGTTTACTGGCTTTTTATAAAGAAAAATAATGACGACAAATTAAATATCAGGCACAGGCTAAACCGCCTGATGGGATACCACAACATCAGCGCTTATGCCGGCACAGCAGGCTGGAATATAACATCACGGGAATTCTGGGGAATAGTGATATTTGCTGTTACCACCGGATTATTGCTCTCCGCAGCTTTTAGAAATCCCCTGATAATCCTGGCCGGAATTCTGGCCGGATATTACCTGCCGCGTTTTATGATCCGCAGGTATCGCAAGCGCCAGCAGACTGCGCTGCTGACAGCCATCCCGGACTTTGGCCGTATCCTCACGGCAAGGCTTGTCGATCACCATAGTATTGTCAGAGCCTTTGAGATAATCCAAAATGATGTTTCCGAACCTGTGAAAACTTTGGCAGCCGATTTCCTCAAAGATACCGGGGTAGGAATGGGAATAGAACAGGCGCTGGAAAATCTGAAGGCACGGGTTGCCTTCAGAAAATTTGACATCCTGGTGGAAACCCTTCTGATTGCCCATCATGAGGGCTATTCCTCTGAAGCCCTCAGGGCCATGGAAAAGGCTGTGGAAGCCATTGAAAATGATATCAAGGCAGTGGAAATCCTGGAAATCACCAGCGCCAAAAAGAAAAAAGAACTCATTTATATTGTCCTGGCATCCTGGGCCTTTCCGGTAATCCTCTCTTTTATGAACACCGGAAACGCAAATGTCTACCTGGATACTGTTCCCGGTAAAATACTGATGTTTTCCTATCTGGTTTCTACCCTGTTTGTCCTTATCAAAGGGGAGGAATATCTCAGCCTGAGACTGGACGAACTGTAGACTCTCGGAAATGACCGGGAATGGCAGATGGTGAGGCATTGTACCAATTTTCCGCACTGCCGCCTATGAGTCTAAGCTGCCAACCCCCGGCAACAAGGAAAATCTTGTACAACACCTCACCATCTGCTCCGGTCATTTCCAGAGCCGACACGCAGGCTTTAATATAAAGGATATTCTATCTTAAAAAAAATAAAAAGAAGGTGAGAACCATAGCAATCATCTGGTCATATCTGCTGCCGGTTCTGGTGTTCATTTTTACGGCAGGCTTTCTCACGCGGGTCTCCGCCGGAGACCGGACGGTCAGGCGTGCTATTCTGAAGGCCGGTGAGATTGTACTCAGTGAACGCGACCTGCAGAGAAAGAAGGACGGCAGGATCATTACCTGGCTTACCGATTTTTTATCAGGGTTGGAAAGATTCACAGATATCGAGAAACTCCTCGGCTATGACCTGAAAAAAATGCTCATCCTTATGGGAGAGAAAAAGAGGCCTGAGAGAATCTATGCCGACCACATACTGACAGCTCTTCTGGCTGCTTCGGTACTTTTGGTCATCCCCCTGCTGACAGGATTTACCGGATATATACTGCTCTATCCTGTTGGGACAGTCCTCATCATAATCGGTCAGGCCCAAATGGTAAAACGGCGTTTCCGGCAGTGGCAAAATGATATCGTCAGGGATATCCCCGAGCTTATTGATAAGATGCGCATCAGCCTGGCCAGCGGAAAAGACTATATCTCCGCCCTAAGGACGGTACGGGAAAATTCAGGCTCCCGCCTGAGTGCAATCCTGGACAAGCTCATTAATGACATGCAGATAATGAAGCCTTCACTGGCCCTTGATGAGTTTGCAGCCGCCTTTGGGATGCCGGTAATGATTAAGTTCGTGGCTGCAGTAAAGGTTGGCATTGAAACCGGATACGAACAGTCTGAAAATTACTTTATCCATATAGAGCAGGACATCAGGGATTTAAGGAAACTGGCCCTGGAGGAACTTACCAGAAGCAAACCTGAAAAAACAGTCCTGCTTAAGGCGATTATGGTTTTTCACGCGATAGCCGCCTTCGGTCTGACAACGATGAAACTGTTCAGTGAAATTAACCGGATTATCTAGGTGACTCCGGAAATAGGAACTATAAGGAACTGAACATTAGCAGGGTTCGCCTGCGAGTAAATAAAAATTTATTTTCAAAGGAGGAATAGTGTATGTATCGGCAGCTATTTTGTCAATACCTGAAGGGTTTTTTGACAGATGAGAAAGGTGAGGGTATGGTTGGCTGGATACTGGCCACACTGCTGACTGTGACGATTGTGGTAGTGCTGCATGGGGCTATTACCGGGTGGCTCGGGCCCTTTTGGTTAACAGTGCAGTCCAGGATTGAGTCAATTGTATAAAGGACTGCGGTCTCTGGTATGCAGCCAAGCGGGCGAATCAGCCTTAACCCTCCCCGTCATGATGCTGATAATCGCCATGGTACTCTATATGGGAGTTGACTTCCTGGGCATCTATGCCACTTCCCAGAAACTGCGCACCGCTGCCTCAGAGACCATTAACCTGATGAAAATAGAAAACGGCTGGGACAGCGGCACACAGGCATTCTTCCATGACCTGCTAGACAAACTGGGCCTGCCCCCCAATCGGGTAAATGTGATTTTTGCCACACCCAAAAGCGAGTCACCGCCAGTCCAGAGAGGGGACCAGGTATCCCTGGATATCTCCACAACCTATGAAGTGCGCTCATTAAGACCCCTAAACCATGCCTTTGTTGTTCCTGTCAGAATCAGGCTTACCGGCCTGGCACAGGAATATGTGCGCCAATAGGAGGTGCCGGAATGAAAACACTATGGGCTATGCTGGGTGCACTCCTTCTAAGCATCATCATCCTGGACCTGGGAATGGTATATATCACCTATGATAAGATCAGCAAAGTGACTGAACAGGCCCTGGATGCAGCAATTACCGCCGGAATAAATCCGGAAGATGCTTACCTGGGCAGAATTAATATCGATTCCGTGTCTGCCCGCGATACCGCTTTGGCCTATTTCCGTGACAATCTTGGCCTTGATACAAATCTTGAAAATGATATTCTGAAAAACACCCGGTTCCTGGTCTCTGTCAACCAGGATACCCACCCGCATCATGCCGGGACAAGACCCTACCTGGAGGGACAGGTTTCGACCATGGTCACCGTAATCTCACCCAAGCTCTTTGATTCAGGGGGAATTCCCATCACGGTAACAAAGACTGTATTCCACCGTTCTACATACAAGTAATCTCTGGAAATGGCCGGGAATGGCATATGGTGTGGTCATTTCCAGAGACAACCAATGAAGTAAACCACAAAAAATACAGGAGGTCAGAATCTTGAAAAAATGGCTGAAGGTATTAATCATTTTGTTCACCGGGGTAACCGTGGCGGGAATAACCTTCCTGGTAAACAGCGCTTATATAGACAAACACACCCGCCTTGTCAATGTGGTAATTGCCGCCGAAGATATCCCTCCATATAATATGGTGAAAAAATACGCCACTGCTGAGGCGGTTATATCTTCGGTTCCCGATGATGCCGTAACAGATCCGGCTTTTTTGGGTGAACAGGAGTGGTATGCCGGCAGCCTGGGAATAGGCAAGGGTGATATTATAAAGAAATCCAGAATAAACAATACCGAAACCAACCCTTTTGGAAAAGCCCTGGCCCTGAAAGACAAAAAAGTCCTGGTGGGAGTTAAGACCGACCAGGTCATGTCTGCAGGAAGTAATATTAAACCGGGTGTGCTCGTCAATGCCCTTGTCTTCATCCCTTCAGACAACCGCAGCAGGCCTGAGAACACAGTCATCGGCCCGGACCAGGACAGCCTATTGTCCGGCCTGCTGATCAGGGAAATCCAAAATGCCGACACAAATGCCCCCAATGGTAAGGGAAGAGAGTCCCAGCCGGTTGTTGCCGTTATTGAAACCTCAATACCTGCGGCCCAGAAACTGGTCCTGTATCAGGAAATCGGGAAAGTATATCTGGTTCCGGCAGGAGTTGACCTTGTTTCCACGGGTGCAGCCGTCTCCACGGATGCACCTGTCTCTACTGACAACGGCAGCCCGTCATTGATAACATCCGGTAGTCAATATTACCCTGAACAACCGGTATCACCGTCAACTCCCGCACCCCCGGAATCGCCTTCACAGGCAGTCCGAAAACGCTGACCATATCATAAGTAAATATTTATTGCAGGAATAAACAAAATAAATGTCGAAATAAGTACCAAATGGTGCTTTTTGCTATGTTATCTGGGGGCGTATAGGGATGGCTAAAAACAGGTTTTTTGGCAACACAATGGCCAATATGTTCTGGAAAATGGTAGGCATAGGGGTTGTTATGGGAATTATTTTTCCTGTTTACGCGGGTTTTTTTGTTAACTGGATTCCAGAACGCAAACTGTTTTTTATAATTGGCTGTCTGATAGCCGGTTTAATTGTCGGTGTAGTAAATTACCTGATTGCCTTTAAGACCCTATTAAAGCCAATTACTGTCATGTCTAAACATGCCAGGAAAATGGCCCATGGAGATTTAACCGAAACAATCGACATAGCTGGTTCGGATATTGTTGGTCAATTGGGAGAAGGGTTAACCGATATGGCTAGGAATACCAAGGACGCTGTTCTTCAAATGGTGAAAGGAAGTCATGAGCTTACGGCCCTTTGTGAAAACTTTTCTACTTCCACAAAACAGGCGGCTGTCAGCACCCAAGAGGTGTCCGCCACAGGTGAATTATTGGTTCAGGGCAGCTTGGAACAGGTGGTTAATATCAATAAATCAAAGGAGAGTCTGGAAGATCTGACTGACAAAATAAATAGCTGTAGTGTCAGTACAGCAGTTTCGGCCATTAAAGTTAATGAGCTAATGGCAAATATTGATATGGTAATACAAATTACAAAAAACGTTGCGAAACATTTATCAGATGCTGCCCAGGAGACTTTATCCAAAGGTCAGGAAGGTCACAAAGCTGTATTGGAGACTCAGGGACAGATGTTTGAAATAAAGCAGCTGGTGACTAAGACTTTGGCAGAAATAAACAATCTGCGCAATTACTCCTCAGTAATATCAGAAATGAGCCATACCATTGAAGATATTTCGTCCCAGACCAACCTTCTAACCTTGAACGCAGCCATTGAGGCCGCCCGGGCAGGAAAATATGGTCAGGGATTTGCGGTAGTCGCTGCCGAAATTAAAAACTTAGCTGATCGCTCTGCAGCGGCCAGTAAAGAAATTAGTCAATTGACAGCAGGGATACAAGGCGGTACTGACCAAGCCTTTATTGCTAGGACAAAGGTTATTCTGCTGTGGAATGTGGTGTGAATACCGCTAATAAAGCCTTTTCTGCTTTGGAACAAATCAATGGCAGCGTGCACCAATCCTTTGATGCGGTAAAAACGATTTTTGATTCCATCACAAAAATAGTTGAAAGCAGTCAGGAACTTAAAGCTGCTGTTGATGAAGTTGTAGCTGCCTCGGAAAAAAATACTGAGACCGCACAATACATGCTGGAAGAAAGTGATAAGGTAATGGCTGCCTTCAATGATGTGGCGAAGGTTTCCCGGGAGAACCAACAAATAGCCGGCACTATATCATCCGTTAACGAAAGTATTAATATAACCACTAACGAAATTGCTGCGGGATCAAAGGAGTTACTTGAAGTTGCCGTAAATTTGAGTCAAATTGCAGGAAAATTTAAAATTGGCGCCCCTGATTAATTCATTCAATTAACCCCGTAAATGTCATTATAGCACAAAACGCCTAATGACCTCTATCACACCGTGGAAGGACTGGTTTTCACAGACATAGTCTGCGTGCTCCCTGAGAGATTCAGGGGCATTGGAAACTGCCGCTCCCAGACCTGCTGCCTGAAACATTTCCCGGTCATTCCAGCCGTCACCTACAGCGATAACCTCTTCAGGGGCTATGCCCAGCCTGTGGCACAGGTCTTTGAGGGCCGCGCCCTTGGAAGCCGCAGGGTTATTAATGTCAATAAAAAAGGGTTTGGAGTTGGCCATATATACCCTATCCCCAAAATGCTCAGCCAGGATGCGGGTTAACCTGGAGATTTCACTCTCGCTGTCCCTGATGACCACCATAATCGGGTCAGTTGTAATCACATCCTGAAGGGGAACTTTTCTGACAAAATTTATTTTAAGGGCTTCAGAATATTTACGGGATGCCTTTTCAGCCGCATCGGTATAAAAGGCATCCTGCACATTTACAAATCTCTGTGCCGTGCCATTCTCAGTAAGGTTTAAGGCCTCAATAGCCAAAGCCCTGTCAAGGGTAACCTGTGATATCAGCTCACCTGTAGCCGGGTCTTTGACCACAGCTCCATTTGACGCAATTATAGGAAGGGTAACCTTCAGTTCACTGGCAAAGGGCAGTGCGGAAGGATAAAGCCTGCCTGTAGCCACAGCCAGTTCCGTTCCCTGTGACCTGGCAGCATCTACCGCAGCCAACAGCTCCGGCATTATCCGGTAGGTATCATCAAGCAGGGTCCCATCAAGGTCTGCTGCTATTAATCTGTATTTAGGCATTTAAATTCACCTGTGTTGTCATGCAAGCCAGAGCAATGCATTTATTTGTCATGCCAGCTTGAGCAGCGCATTCAGCGCGGCTACCGCAATCGTGCTGCCACCCCTGGTCCCGGTAACAGTGATGTAGGGAACGGGGGTTTCCACAAGGACTTCCTTGGACTCCTTGGCGCCTACGAAGCCCACCGGGGTTCCCACTACAAGGGCCGGTCTCAGTTCACCCCTCTGGATCATGGCACATAACTCAAAGAGTGCAGTTGGCGCATTCCCAATGGCAATGATTCCGCCCTCAAGCTCTGGAGCAGCCTTTGCCATTGCTATCATGGCCCTGGTTTTACCGGTCCGTTTGGCTTCAGCCACAACTTCCGAATCCTTAATCAGGCACATGGTGTCAATCCCGAACTGTTCCAGCTTGACCGGACTGATACCGGAACGCAGCATCTGGACATCAGTAAAGATCGGCCTTCCGTCCCTCATGGCCCGGAGTCCGGAGGCAACAGCATCAGGATGTATTTTTACCAGTTCGGCAATGGCCGGGTCCCCGGTAGTGTGGACGATTCTTCTGACTATTTGCCTTTCTCCCTGGGGAAGCTCCCTGATCCAAGGCACAGCTTGTTCGATAATGTCCATACTGGTGTCTTCAATAGCCTTGGGGTCTTTAATAAATTCCACGCTAAGAAACCTCCTCAATTCTGTCAATAACGATTTCCACCAGCCGGTTGTCTGTTCCCAGGTGATTGGCCAGAACAATCTCCAGCCCCTCATACTTTTCCTTTTCCCGGCTGAGGACTTTTGGTATGTCTTCCTGCATATGAATCCCCTTATAAAGGAAAAACGGTACCACAATGATTTTATCTGCCCCGGCGCCTGCGGCCTGATTAATTGCCTCAGGGAGGTCAGGCTGATTAAACTGCAGTGAGGCAATTTCCACAATGTCATAGCTGGATTGGGACTTAACCATTTCCCCGTACTTTCTCAGCAGCTCCAATGCCTGGGGCGCCTTACTTCCATGTCCCAATATAATAACACCTGTTTTCATCTTCTATCCTCCAAAAAAGTTTTAGTATCCGCAATTTTTCCGAGCATTCTCCAGGATTATTTCCATCCTGCCGGTTACCGGAATTTCCCCGTAATCGGGACGGGCCACTATGATAACCGGGATTTTGAGGCCCAGAGCGGCTGCAATTTTTGTATCAGTCCCCCCGGTGCGGCCGCTGTCCTTGGTTACCAGGATATCTGCTTCATACTCCCGGAGCATTGCCTGGTTCATTTCCAGGCTGAAGGGGCCCTGTACGGCGACAATGTCCTTCGGGGGGATCTGCAATGCTGCACACTGCTGCAGGACCCCGGCATCAGGAAGGACCCTGGCTACAATCCGCTTCCGGCTTTCCCTGCCGGCTCGGATAAATGGCTCCAGGTTACGGCTGCCTATGGTCAGGAAAACGGTATTCCCTTTGCTGACTGCAAGCTCCGCAGCCTCTTCATAGCCGGATGCCCGAAAAACAGCGTCACCCCTGATCTCTTCTGTAACAGGCGGCCTTTCAAACCTTATATAAGGAACGCTTCTTTTTCGGGATACTTCCCATGCAGTATCAGTAATTACACGGGCATATGGATGGGTCGCATCAACAATTAGTTTGATCCCTTTTTCAGAAACCAGCCGTTCCAGTTCCACTGAATCAAGCTGCCTGACCAGGACCTCAACAGGCAGGTCCCGTGGGATTACCTCAGCGCCATATCCCGAAACAACGGTAGCCAGCACCTTAAATCCTTCAGCGGCAAGGACTCCGGCTATTTCACGGCCTTCCAGGGTTCCAGCCAGGACTAGAATCATACTTCATATCCCCTCGGAGTTATCATAAAATTATCGGTATGATATGTTTGGCTGTTTCCTATCAAAACAACAGTAAACATATCGATGGGGTATTCCAGGAAGTGCTCCAGGTCCGTCCTGGTCACCACTTCACCGGAGCGCTTGGCATTACGTACAATGCCTACAGATGTGTCCGGTGACCTGAACCTGAGGAATATTTCCCGGGCACGCTTAATCTGTTCGGTTCTTTTTTTACTCATGGGGTTATACAGAATGGTTACAAAATCACCAACAGCCGCTGCTTCCAACCTTTTTTCAATCAATTCCCACGGGGTCAGCAGGTCACTTAAGCTGATTACCGTGAAGTCATGCATCAGGGCAGCCCCCAGGGATGCAGCTGCAGCATTGGCGCTGGTTATGCCGGGAACAATTTCGACATCAATCCTGTCAGCCATTTCCCGTTTTTCCACCAGTTCCAGGGTTATGCCGGCCATCCCGTAAATACCGGGGTCACCGCTGCTTACCATAACAACATACCTTCCGGCAGCAGCCATTTCTATAGCCTGGAGGCACCTTTCAACTTCACGGGTCATCCCTGAAGAAATGACTTCCTTTCCTTCTGTAAGGTCACCAATTAGCTCAATATATGTCTTATACCCTATGATTACCTCTGCCTCTTTAATCACATTATAAGCCCTGAGGCTCATCTGCTCCCTGTCTCCCGGTCCTATTCCGACAACGGCCAATCTCCCTCTGCTATTGCAATTGTCACTTTCCCGAATTTCTTTTTTGGCATCAGTATCACCGAAGCTTTCCCCGCGCCCAGTATTGCCGCCGGTTCGCACACTCCACCAACTCCTATCTTTTGGTCTACAAATTCTGAAAAACTCAGTTCACTGGCACGAGCCCGGTGAACCTCCTGAAGCTCTGGCCTCCCGAAAAATTCTGTTGGCAGGTCCATTTCACCGGCTGCCTCCAGGAGTCCCTGTTCCTCACTTTTAATATCTATACTGGCAAGGAATTTTACCGCTGTCAGAGCCCGCCCGGTCTCCTCAAGGGCCTGCAGAATGGCCTCCTTAACCTCAGCAGAGCTGACACCCTTCCGGCAGCCAATTCCTATGCAGACATTCTGTGGTCTCAGGAAGAGAGTCCCCTCAGGGAAGCTTGCTGCTGCCCGGTTAGTCACCAGTACTACCCGGTTGTCTTCCCTGCGTGATGGTGAATATTCTGCGAAATCCCTTACACTAATATTTTCCGAGGGTTCTATTTCTATAGGAAACTCTGTATATATCATAATCTGCTGTTTATTGACAATTGCTGCATTGATTGTTTTTACAAGCTCCAGTGGTTCGGCGACAAGACCGTTTTCCGCCGCCACCATCTCAATAGCCGGCAGTCCCTGAACATCTGTGGCTGTTGTAATTACAGGATTGGCGTCAAGCAGCTCTGCTATCCGCTGTGTCAGTGCATTAGCCCCTCCCAGGTGGCCGGAAAGGACACTGATAATGTTTTTACCCAGTTCATCCATCACCACTACTGCAGGGTCTGATCTCTTATCCCTGATGTGTGGCGCCGACAGGCGGACAACAATTCCCAGAGCCATGATACAGATAATACCGTCATAACTGCCAAACAACTCGCCAAAAAGCTCCCTGAGGGGTTTACGGTAAGGCTGTCTTTTACCCGCTATTCTCAGCAATGAGAACCTGCCGGGGATGTAAAGAACTGTCTCATACCCGCCTGCCTCATCAAGCAGCCCGGCTGTTTTCCGGGCCAGCTCGGCGCCGTCTCTGGTTACCGCAACAACAGCAAGCTTCAACTCTTTCCCTCCCGGTATCCATGGGAAAATCCCGGGTCATAAAGCTTGGATTTTTCGTACTGACCGCGAAAAACATTACTGACAACTATCATCGCGGTCTTGGAAATCGCCGCTTCCCTGACTTTTTCCGCGATATCGGCAAGAGTCCCCCGGACAATTTTCTCATCCGGCCATGAAGCTTTCTGGACTACGGCAATGGGGGTATCCTCCGCATAGCCCTCCCGAAGCTGGGCCACAACATCATCAATAGCATGAACACTGAGGAATATACACATTGTAGCGCCATGCCGGGCCAGTTGGGCCAGTTTTTCTTTTTCCGGCACCGGGGTGCGCCCCTCCATACGGGTTAAAATCACGGTCTGGGTCACATCAGGCAGGGTGTACTCCTGCCTGAGCGCAGCCGCAGCAGCCAGAAAAGAACTGACACCCGGGATAACTTCAAAGGATATACCCATCCCAGTCAGGGCATCCATCTGTTCCTGAATAGCGCCGTAAATGGCCGGGTCACCGGTATGCACCCGGGCAATCAGTTTGCCCTGGGAAGCCCCTTTCTGCATCACCTCAAGTACCTCTTCCAGATCCATAGAGGCGCTGTTGTGTACTTCAGCTCCGTCCCTGGCATACTTGAGTATCTCCGGATTTACCAGGGAACCGGCATATATTACGATATCAGCTCTTTCGATGGCCTTAATTCCTTTTAAGGTAATCAGCTCTGGGTCCCCCGCCCCGGCTCCGATAAAATATACTTGTGTCACAGGCCCTTCCACCCCGCCTTCCTGATAATCATTATTGACATGTAATCTTTTTCTTTACCCATCATACTTTCGATATCTGTGGTATAAAACTGGTCTGCATAACCCGCCCGGCTGATATATACCGCCTTGCCCAACAGGCCCATCTCTTTCAGCAAACCGGTAACCTCATCATACAGGCGGTTAATTTTCATCAGAACAACATTATCATAGTCTTCCAGGGCTTTTCTGATGGGCTCAATACCATAAGCAGCCGGAATAACTGCCAGCTTTTCGTGGGCCTCTGTGAGGGGTTCATTGATTATTGATGAACATGCGGCAAAAGCCGTAATCCCCGGTATCGTCTCTATTTCGATATCCTGATAGTTCCGCTTAAATCGTTCCAGAAGATAGGCATAGGTACTGTAAAACATCGGGTCACCGATAGTTATAAAGGCTGCCTTTTTGCCTTCCCGTGCCTTCTCAGCCATCTGGGAAGCAGCCAGGTCCCAATGCTGCCTAAGGACTTCCTTGTCATGGGTCATCGGAAACAGGAGTTCAACAACTTCAAAATCCTTCTCAACTATGCTTTTGACAATTGACAAAGCCAAGCTGTCTTTTTCGGTCCTGGACTTGGGAATACAGAGGGTATCAACCTCCCTGAGGACCCGGTAGGCTTTTAAAGTGAGCAGTTCCGGGTCGCCGGGGCCAACTCCGATGCCATAGATTTTGCCACTCATATAATGACTCCTTTACACTTGATTTTGAACCAAATTTAAACTCTTCCCAAATTCCGGTTAAGGTTTTTCACCACTGATTATAAATACCGGATTATGGCTCTTAAACATATGTACCCTGCCGAGGTCAACAGCTTTGGCCACACTGACCTGGGTGATATCAACACCGGTAAAGCCATATTCCTGCATTATCTCAACCGCTTCCATAAAAGTTTCCAGGACTACTGCATTTATGACCACACGCCCGCCCCGGGACAGCTTCTCAAAAACCGGTTTCATTATTTCCCGCAAGTTCCCCCCGCTCCCACCTATGAAAACACGGTCAGGCGCAGGCAGTCCGCTGAGGGCTTCCGGGGCCATTCCCTGGATTACGGCAACATTGCCCGCCCCAAACAGTTCGCTGTTTTTCCTGATAAGTGACACTGCTTCGGCTTCTTTTTCAACTGCATATACTTTTCCTTTAAGCGAGGCCAGGGCTGCCTCTATAGAAATTGAGCCGGTACCTGCCCCGATATCCCAAATCAGGTGGCTGTCATTGAGCCTGGCCTTGGTCAGGGTGACACACCTTACTTCAGCTTTGGTCATCGGAACCTTCCCCCTGAGAAACAGTTCATCAGGGATACCGCCGGTATTGTAATTCCATCTCCTGTCATTCATCACAGATCACCACCACACAACCGGAGTTTCCCACATCTCCGGGGACATTTTCGATGTCATATGCTCCGATATGCTCATCGGTATAGGAAAGATTCTCACACACATATATCTTTTTCCCCCTGATGCCATTCTCTGAAAGCATCCCGGCAATAACTCCGGGAGTCCGGGCGGGATCAGTCAGGATAATCACCTTGGAATGTGTCCGGACCAGTTCCGGAAGCCCACCTGACTCCCGCCCATGGACACTGTAAAATACGGCGTCATGCCAGGAGAGGCCCAGTCTGGCACAGGCAAGCTGGGCTGAACTGATACCCGGTGAAACCCTCAACTCAGATAGCTCAAAGTTTCGTTTCAGGTGTTCCAAAATACCGTAAAAGGCCGGGTCACCCGATGCCAGGACAGCTATGCTGCTGTGCCGGTAACGGTCCCTGATATACCCGGTCATTTCCCTCAAATTATTTTTCACCGGGAAAAGCTCCTTACCGGTATCTTTATATAATTCCAGCAGGCGCTCGCCACCTACCAGAATATCAGCTTCATTTATCAGCCGGGAGGCTTCGGGAGTTATGTAGTCCGGGTGGCCGGGGCCAATGCCGATAACCTGTATTAAATTGGCCACTTCATTTCCCCCCCAATCTCCAAAGCATTTGCGTCAGCCGCCACGACTTCACCTGCCATGGTGAAAAGAACCACACCAACCCGGAGTTCCCCGAATACATGCTCCATAGCCCGGGCAGCCGCTCTGGCTGCAACCATATCCATTACCTGCATTAAGCCATTGTCCCTGAGTATCTCTAAGGCCTCTTCCGAGGTATTGGCTTCCAGCAGACTTCCGATAATCCGGGGGCCTGCCCCCTGTAAGCCCGCATATGCGGCCAGAGTTTCCAGTCTGGCATCAGAAACCTTATTATGGGTATGGAAACACCCTGCTGCCACCTTGGCAAGCTTGCTGTGGTGCCCGATCAGGATGACATTTTTGATTCCCAGCCTGACAGACTCTTTTAACATATATCCCACAAAGTTACTCATCTGGACAACTGCCTCTGCCGGGATACCCAGTTTTCCGGCAGCCCACTTTTCGCCAAGCCTGCCTGGGGTCAGACAGATGGTATTATAGCCGTAAGCGATGGCCTGGCTTATCTGGGGCACTAGTGATTTTTTGAAGGCATCTTCAGACATCGGCTCAACAATTCCTGTTGTGCCCAGTATCGAGATTCCGCCTTCTATCCCCAGCTTGGAATTGAGGGTTTTCCTGGCTGCCGCAGCGCCCCCGGGAACACTGACTTCAATAATTACCCCTGCACCCTCGGGGATGAATTTACTTACCGCTTCTGTAATCATTTGCCGCGGTACAGGATTAATGGCCGCCTCTCCTACAGGTATCTGGAGGCCAGGCTTGGTAACCGTCCCCACTCCGGGGCCTCCGGTTATGGTTACTCCCGCTTCCGCATTCTTACCGGCCTTAACCAGTATTTTGAGCCCATTGGTCACATCAGGATCATCACCGGCATCTTTAATTACTTCAGCAACTATATCTCCGTTGTCCGGAAAAACATTTTCAATGGGTACGGTAATTACCCTGCCCTGTGGATTAATGATTTGGGCGGTCTCGATTACCTCGTGCCGGTACAGCATGATCACTGCAGCCTGGGCTGCTGCAGCCGCACTCGCTCCGGTCGTAATCCCCGGGCGGAGTTCCCTGTCAGCTCCCATAGGCATTCACATCCCCGTTTACATTAGCAAGAATCATCTTCCTGGCCTCCCCGATAGTAAGTGGCAGTTCAGCAACAGCCATATGGTCCCGCTTAGCCAGAATCTCTGCCAGGTGAGCAACCCTGGGAAGCCGCAGCTGGGCGCCCCTGACAGTTTCCTTCTGGCTGAATACCTCTGCGGGTGTCCCGGCCAGGAGAATATGCCCCATGTGTAGGATAAAAATTCTGTCAGCATACAGGGGTACCAAATCAACATCATGTGTTGCCATTAAAATTGTAATTTTTTCTTTTTTATTGAGCTTCACCAGTAACTCCATTATTTCCCTGACCCCTGCCGGGTCAAGTCCTGCAGTAGGTTCATCAAGAATAATAATATCGGGCTTCATAGCCAGGACTCCCGCAATGGCTGCCCTTTTTTTCTGACCGTAACTCAGGTAGTGTACAGGTTTATTGATGAGATGCGGTATTCCTACCATCTCCAGAGATTCCCTGACTCTATTGCTTACTTCATCGGGAGAAAGTTTCAGGTTAATCGGGCCAAAAGCTACATCATCCCCGACTGTTGGTGCAAATAGCTGGTCATTGGGGTCCTGAAACACGAAACCTATCCGTTTGTATAATTCTTCTCTGGAAAATTCCCGGAAAGGCCTGCCTTCTATTTTTATATCACCTTGTTCGGGGTTCAGCAAGCCGGTGATAACCTTAAAAAAGGTAGTTTTTCCGGAACCGTTGGGTCCCAGGAGTATGGTAAACTGCCCCCCTGGAATTTCAAAGTCCACCCCTTCCAGGGCCTTAGTGCCATCACTATATGTGTACTGCACCTGGTGTACTTCAATAATCATTAATGCTTCCCCCTAAATTGACAGTCAGGCAGTCTTTTTGTATCTCTGGCCGGCGATATCTCCGTTATATCCCCGTATCTGCATGGCTGAAAAGGTATTTTCTGCCCGGTCATAGGCCCGGATAAATACCATCGCCATAAGTGTGCTGGTTGAATTCACAGCCTTTTTCCACCCTGCCGGGTTCCTCCAGTCAGGATAGCCCAGCCTCATGGCCTGTGCCTGCCTGATTCGCATACCTTCATCCCATAAGACAAAGAGATACCGGTAGGTAAGCAGCAGAATCTCAACGATCACCCGGGGAATATGGAACCATATCAGGGCATATCCCAATTCATGTACAGGGGTGGTCAGGCTCAAACATAACAGGATGGAAACACTGCTGATAATTCTCAGCAAAACTGTTGTCCCCAAAATCAGGCCTTCTCCGTAAATTTTCAACTCCAGGCCCAGCATCTCCAGACTGAAGACCTGACTACCCTGATGAAATAGCGCCATGAAAAGGAAAACCACAATTCCCAGGAAAACAGGTGGCAGCATCCTGCCGGCGACAATTTTAAACGGTACCCTGATAGCCAATATCAATGCTGATGTCAATGCAAATATGAAGAGCGGCAGTTTAAAGCCCGGCAGACCGACAACTGCGGCAAGGGCTAAAACTGACAGCAATACCTTTACCCTGGCATCCATTCTGGTAAAGGTGTTATCCCTCTGGGCCAAAGCATCAACCATCAAGTAAGATTCCTTAACCATTGTCCTTCCCCGCCTTTACAACAAATATTTTGTGCCACTGGTATCCCACCACTGCTCCGGCTGCAAAGCCCCCGGCCGCAAATAAAAACAGCCCCAGATTGCCTTCTATGTTTACCAGTGGTTCCTTTGCAGAAACACCGGTTACCTCTTCCATTTTACTGTCAACAAGGTCATCTGTCCCCTGCCACTTTTCACCGGCTGATACTGTTAGCGGCAATAATAAAAGCAACATAATTGTCAGGACAGGAATCAAATTCTGCCGTATTTTATTTCTGATTCTCTGCATTTTGGCTTTCCCCCTCATCTGTTTCCCGGAGCACACCCAGCTTTATGAGAATGTCAGGCCTGACTTTGGCTATATACTTAACCATACCTCCGGTAACCAATCCTTCAAGCAGCGCTAAGGGAAGCTGAGTCGGCATAAACAGGGCCAGAAAAGTCAGGAAGGCCTTAAGCACGGACTGGTCATGAATTCCTGGCATTCCCAGAGCTAATTGGAATGAAGTGGATAAATAAACTGCCAGGTCTCCCAAAACACCGGCCAAAAATGCTGCGATCCCCAGGGACAGCCCGGCTTTCCGCCCCAGCCAGAATACTCCAAAACCGGTCAGGGAACCGACAACCCCCATAGAAAAGACATTGGCCCCAAGTGTTGATAAGCCGCCATGGGCAAAAAACAACGCCTGCAGGAGAAGGGCGACCACTGCGAGTACCATGCTGACAAAAGGGCCGACCAGAATTGCAGCCACCGGCGTCCCGGCAGGATGGGATGAAGTGCCTGTGACAGGCACCGGAATTGGCAGCAGCGATATAAAAAACACGGCTGCACTGACCAGTCCCAGCAATGGCTTATATGCCATTACCTTTTGGGTGCGCCAGGTTATGTCATAAACTCCTTTAGCAATAAAGACAGATGCTGCCCCGTACCAGGCGACTGCCCACTTCCCAACCAGAAATCCATCCTGTATATGCATTGTTTCATCTCCATTTTTTAGATCAATTGTTGAACCGGCTTAAAGTTACATTGTTGAACCGGCTTTTCTTAACTTAATATACACCAACACAACCGGAAAAATTAAAAAATCCCAGTCCGGGTAGACTGGGAAAGGTACTATAAACTAACGTACTCTCTCGGTGTCCACCTCCCTTTCAATCGAAGGTATAGCGGTGTACCTTAGATAGGCAGGTCTCCTGACTCCAGTTCATCGTCCCCCGCGCCTTCCCGGGCATGAGCCCAGTGGCATATAGTGCGGGTTTCTCCCTGTTACAGTGGCGGGACCGTGCTGGATTTGCACCAGCTTCCCTTTTCAACCCTGTTACGGGTCACCTATCTGCTAAATTCTATTCGTATTTAATTTATCTTATTATAACACCTTGAAATTATTCCTTCAAGGGTTGTTCAAAATATTTCAAATATTATTTTGTATTTCCTTCCTTCTCTTGTCTCCTGACAATGCGTATATCTGTCTCTACCAACAACCGATAAACTTTGCACATTTGAATTATCCTTGATGTAGTCCTCTCACCAAGATGTTCTTCCAGCTCAGCCAAATCCAGGTTTGTGGTAATTATGGTGGGAAGTCTGTTATTCATCCGGTAATTAAGAATTGAGTAAATCTTGTTGGCAGTCCAGTCAGTATAATTATGTGCCCCCATATCATCCAGTACCAGGACCTCAACTTTTCTGGCAGTATCCATCAGGTCCTGCTCAGTATATTCATTGGAGCGATCATAGGTAGCCCTGATCTGGTCCAGGAGGTCAGGAACAACAACAAACAGCACCTCTTTACCACAGTCCAGAAGGGCATTGGCTATGGCACAGGCAAGAAATGTTTTGCCACCACCCACCGGTCCGGTCAGCAGAATACCGTCAGGGACAATGTTGTCCTTAATGTCCCGGGTGAACTTCTGAGCAGCCGCAAAGGCAGCGGCAGCATTATCATAATATGTTCTCCCATTTATGGAATCCCGGTGGTTTTTGGAATAATACCTTGAACTAAACTGGCTGAAATTATAGTCCTGCATTTCCTTGCTCATCCTGGAATTCCTGAACTTCAGTCTAATGCTCCGGTGCAGCATACACTTACAAGGTCTGGCCGTTTGACTGTCTATAATAACAATCCCCCTGCCTTGACAGAGGGAACAATTATCCTGGTCTTTTTTCAATGATCTTCCCCCTAATTAGCTGAGGTACAAAAGTCTGAACTTATCTTTTCTCTTATCAGGACCTTCTATTTTCTTTCGGATTGGCTTCCTGGACTGCCGCTGACGGAAATTAGACTCATAGCTGAGGACATCATCAATTGTCTTTAAATTATTTTTCTGCCATTCCAGCAGAATACTGTCTATGTATTTGAAATTATGCTTGCCCAGCAAAATAGCTCTCCTCAGGGCTTCAAAAATCAATTGAGTATGTTCATTGTAATCATTAAGCCAAAGGTCTACCTGTTCAATTTCCATTGGTGAAAGCATGCGGCCAAATTCCTTTTCAAAACTCTTGCAGACCTTTGCAAATGAACCCGATCTCTCTCTCCTGACTGCCCCGGTCTTCTGCTTTTGTTCGGCCAGGTTCTTTTTCATTTGCTGGTATGTCTGGACCTTTTCACAGGCCCAAAACTCAGATATTTTTTCAAACAACGGTTCATAACAGTAAAATGGTACTATCTCGTCAGTTTCGTCATCATAAAAGTTTTTAATGCTTATAATACCTTTATCTTTTAAACTTGCCAGGTCAGCCTGAATTTGAGTCCTATCTCCAGACATGTAGGATTCCAGTACATCTGCTGAGGGAAAATGCTGGTTTGATGCTGTCTGAAGATGCATCAGCTGGATTATGAGCATCATTTCACTGTCGGTAATACCAATTTTCTGATAGTATTTTAACAAAAGGTTAGGGACTCCTGTCATTCCTTCCAGTGTCAAATCAGAACCAAATGCTGCAGTTATATTGCCTTTTCTGTCCCCGGTCTTGCTCATTTGCTTACTCCTCCGTTCGGTCAGTTGACCAAAATCCTAAAGTATTTTTGTTATAAATAAGGTTTTCTGTTCACTGAGATCCACCTGTCTGGGATAGTCCAGGCGGTTATTGGCCTTGTCATAGAATACTTTTACAATTGGCCTTGGCGCCATTGTTTTTTGAACATTTATTACAATACCGATTTCCCCTGTACTTAGCTTGACTATACTCCCCAGGGGATAGGCAAAAATACTTCCCGTGAAAGCCTTAACCACTCTGGCATCAAAATAGATGTTGCCCGCTCCGTAGAGGAATTCCATGGCTTCATGGGGCAGGTACTTCTGTTTATATGAAATACCCCTGGTAACATCATCATACACATCTGCCACAGTAACAATGCGTGAGAACAAGTCAATATTCTCACCGGCAACTTTGTTAATATACCCGCTGCCATCCCATCTCTCATGGTGGTAAAGGGCTACCTTGGCGATACCGACATCAAACTCACTTTCCCGCAGGATTTGATAGCCGTGTTTGGTATGGTCCTCAAATTTCTTAGCTTCTTCAGGAGTACGGTCTTCCTTTTTGGCCATTATATCCTGGGGAACAGCCTTTTTGCCTATATCATGGACCATAGCCGCCTTGCCCAGCTGAAGCAGCTTTGCCCTGTCCATTTTGAAAACATCACCCATGATCATTGACAGGACACAGACATTAATGGAATGATTCAGGGTATCATCATCAATTGTTCTCAGGTCAAGGTAAAGATTAGCCACCTTTTCATCTGTAACAACCTCGTCAAGAATGTCTGATAGCGAATCATAACGGTCCTTAACACTTCCCAGCCGCTCACCAAAAATATCTGCCGGCAAAAAATGCCCTAATACCTGAAGGGCTTCTGAATGGACACGGTTTATCAGAACATCATCCGGGTCAACACTTATTGTGTTTTCATCATTTATAAAAACTGTCAAGATGTGCATTTCCTTCAAGCGTTCGATTAAGTCCCGGGTCAGTTTTGTCCCTTCAGCAAGAAGTACTCTGCCGTTTGCAGCAAACACCGTGTCTGCGAGTACCATTCCAGGTTCCAGATTATCAGGAATGAGTTGTTTCATGCTGGCCCCCCTTTTGAGTAACAACTTCGCAAAAACAAGTTATTTCTGAGGTAGTTCTACAAAAAATACCAAAAATCCTCCTGCATATTAAAGATTCAATTTTGCGAATCTTTGTGGAAAAACCTTATATTTCTCCAGCAGGCTTAGGTTTTCGCCTTTCATAGACAGAAAACTTAATTCCTATTTTTTTTGCCGACTCCAAGGCAGGATAAAAATTTCTGCCCAGTTCACTTATCCGGTGACAATCAGAACCAATTGTAAAGTTCTTGACCCCCTTCTCCACCGCCTTTATTAGAAGCTGCTCCGAAGGATAAAATAATCCCTGGTTGTGCCGTGATGCAGAAGTGTTTATTTCAAGACCTGCGCCCTTTTTTACCATCAGCTCCAAAATTCCGTCGATATGGCCTTGGAATACCGCTGCCGTGCCTTCACCATAAATTGATGTGCCATGCCTCCGGTAGATATCCAGGTGACCTATTACATCAAACAGGCCTGAGGCAATCGCCCCGGCAAGTGTCCCAAAGTAAGCATCGGCAGCCTCCTGAAGGCTCTTGCCCCTGAAGTAGCCGGGACTCTCTGCTGCTGAGGAAATAGCAATATGGTCCAGGCAGTGTACCGAGCCGATAATGAAATCAAAGGGATACCGCGAGAGAACATCTTCAATATCTCTTTCCAAACCATGGTCAAAACCTGCCTCAAGCCCGGCTTTGACAATAAGCCCTTCTTTCAGAAACTTCCCCGAACACCTGGCAATATCCTCAAAATACCGGTCCAGCCAGGTCACCGGATGCATGGGCACTATTGTGCCACAACACCTGACAAACCAGTCAAGGTTTTTCCTTAAAGGGTCAAACTCACAGTGAGTGGTGAAACAGATTTCGCTTAGTCCCAGTTCCAGCGCTTTGATACAGTATTCCTCCATGGAATATGGGTCCGCATCAATGGAATAATCAGGGTGGATATGGTAGTCAATCATTGTCAGCCTCCTTTTGCAGCTGTTTCCGTTTGGGGTGCCGTTTGTTCCCGGTAATACCTGTCCAGGGCTTCATAAATAAGTTGGGCCACAGTACCCTTCGATTTAATGAGCATTTCCCTGTCATGCTCATTTGTAATAAACCCGGTTTCAATCAGGACAGCTGGCATAGGATTATCTTTGATAACCGTAAAGTTCTTCTTTTCTGCCAATCTTTTTTTGAGTCCAAGAGTATTCATCCGGGCCTGAATTTCTGCGGCCAGATCTGCTGAAATTTCATCAGAATAAAATACGATAGCTCCTGAAACATGTGGATCCTGATGACTATTGGTATGAATGCTTAGTAATAAGTGCCCCCTTTGTTCTGCGGCAAATTCTTTTCTCTTCCGGAGGTTCGCCCACTGTTCAGAATAAGTCATATTTTCTTTAGGTACAATCCCCTCACTGCCATTGCGGGTCAGCTTGACTTTGACCCCGTTATCCTCTAACTGGCTTTTCAGGGCCAGAGCCAGTTCCATGTTCAGGTCTGATTCCTGATACCTTCCGGAAACCGCTCCCGGGTCGGCCCCCCCGTGGCCTGGGTCAATAATAACAGTTTTCCCCTGCAGCCCCGGTAAAAATATTTCCTTTTTCCACCGGAACTGGGCATAGGAATCTGATACCTGCATTAGCCCGGCAATCAGCATAAAAATCACTGCAAGTATAATTATTCTTCTGGATAATACGATTAACCTGAGTTTCATCTGCACTCTCCCCTATCAGTCAAATCATTTCGTTATGACTTCAGATAATTCCTTCAGAGAAATCTGTAATTAAATCTCACAATCCCTACAAATACAAGGTGTGATAACCATTCCGGCAGGTGAAATGCGACAAGGCTTTTCACCTTCGACTTTTTGTTTTTTTCTCCACAGTTTGCTCCGGAAATGACGGTGAAATATGGTGAGGTGTTGTACAAGATTTTCCTTGCAGTGCCGCCGTTATGAGTCCTGCTGCAATAGCTCACCATATTTCATCCCAGGCATTTCGGGAGCCTACTGGAGAAAAAAACAAAAGGCAGTCCACTGACCTGGTCTAATGGACTGCCTGCATAATATGATTTCGGATTATCTCGACATCTTCCCGGCATTTCCCTGCTATCATGGGCTCATTGATGCTGTTCAAAACAGCTGTGGATTCTGAGAGATAATGCTCCAGAACCTTTCTTACCAGCAAGAACTCCTGCCCGTCTCGACACCTGACCGCAAAATTGCTGCCCGGAACCGGATTATCAACTGCTGCCTTAACCACCTTATCAATCAGCTTCCGTTCCTCCAAAAAGCCGTCAATATTATTCCAGCGCTCTGAATTAATGACTTCATCCGCATGCCGGCAGTAATGCCAGAAGGCGCTTGTAAGAATGTCCAGCAGGCGCTCCGAATCGGGGCTGCAGAATACCTTCATATGAACACCTCTCCATATCTGGCTGTTTGCATACTTACTTCGACAAAGAGCGTTTCTTATCCTTCTCATATTGACAGATTGTTTCTAATCATTATAATCCTTTAAAGATAATTTCTGCCACATCCCTGATAGAATTTACTGAGAAATACTCCCCTTCAGGCTCTTCTTCCTCAAAATCCCAGGTATTGTGGTGGAATACATGAATACAGTTAAAACCGCTTTTAATGCCGGGATTGATATCTCCCTTCATGCTGTTTCCTATTATCCATGACTGCCCAGGGTCAATTCTGTTTTTATTGGCAATCCCCAAGTACTCCTGGTGGGTTTTATCAGGCACTATATATACAGCCCTGAAATAATCCTTTAGCCCGCTTTCTTGCAACCGTTTGGTCTGTATCTCCTCATCCCCCTTTGTTGCCAGGAACAAGGGGATTTCAAGGCTCAGCCTTTCCAGGGTTTCCCGGGCTCCGTCAATTAATTCGACAGGCTGCTCAAATACCCACCAGCCAAGGTCCTCCATCCATTTTCGGGTGTGTCGGCAGAATTCCACATTAAACAACTCAGTATAATACTCATAGGTTTCCACAAGGGCATTGGGAAAGCATTGTTTTTGAAAACCGCCGCACTTAAGAACATTATTAATGTCAAACCGGTTCAGGACCTCCAGGCACTCCCCGGCAGGAAAGCCAAGCTCCGACATTTTGGCGGCAAACTGCTCTTTAGCCTTATCATAATATATAGTTGTCTCCACCAGGGTATCATCAAAATCGATAATAGCTCCCCAAGCTTTTCGTTTCATTGTCACGCCGCCCCTGCTAAAAAATTCAATTTCTCTTTGCTGCCCTGTGTCTTTTCAACATCTTCAGGAACTGTCTTCCGTCAGATTCCTCCGGAACCAGATTCATAACCAGAAGATAGCAGTTTACACCCAGCCCTGCAAACCAAAAAGTTTTCAGGACCATACCCTGGGAGTATATCAGGCCGGCAGCTGCCACCACAATAAATATCAGGTGAGAGATCAGCCCTGACAGGTGCATCAGCCCTCTTTTCAGAACATACCGGCTGGTCCCCCCGGGAATCACTACATCGACAAAACCCCTTACCCCCCAGGGCAGCGACCATAAACGGTATTCCTTTATTTTAAACCCCATAACCCGTGAAGTTACCAGATGGGACAGTTCATGAACAAATGCAGAAAAATAGACCCACCCGGGAATTGACAACAACAGGGTCAGTGGCATTGTAATCAACACTGGCGGCATCTGCAATCTCTCCTGTCATTTCACTAATTAATAAAATCAAGTTATTGTTATCAAAAGGCACAGGGACAGTATGCTTCTGATTGCCATAAAATAAATTAAAGCATAAAATCTATTAGGAGGATAAATATGAGAAAAAAGAGGCCGTCTATACAACAGGAGTGTCCGGGCCAAGTCTACTGGATAATAGAACCGGGAGATACCTTATGGAAAATTTCCCGAACAATGAATATCCCTCTTGAGGCAATTCTGAAAGCCAATCCAAGTGTTGATCCCAACAACCTGCAAATAGGAGGTAAAATCTGTGTACCCCTAAAAAAATAAACCAGTGCTTAACACTGATTTATTGGTTACGATGACCAACCACGAATTACGCGGATTAACGCATCCGGTGTTTAATCCGCGTCTATCCGCGGGTGATCACTTATTATTCGGCAAGAAACTTGACTGCGGCTCCGGCAGCAGCCTTGGCCTGTTCCATACTCTGGGGAATATCCTTAGGTGACTGGCAGGTACCGGCAATAAATACACCGGCCTGTTTGGTTTCCACAGGGTTGAGAACAGTGTTCTTAAAGAAGCCATGTTCATCTGTTTCCACATCCAGCAAAGATGCCAACGCCTGAGTATCATCACCCGGAGTGATAGCAGCTGACAGCACAATCAGGTCAAATTTATCCTCTATGGCCTCACCGGTCATAGAATTGGCATACCTGACCGTCAGCCTGTCATAGGGAAAACCAAATATCTTTGCAGGAATGCCCCTGACAAACTGAATCTTATCATCATCTTTTGCAGAACGGAAAAATTCGTCAAAGCCCAGGCCAAAGGTCTGGAAGTCCATATAGAAAATAGTCAGCTCGGCATCAGGCAGTTCGGAACGGATCAACCTGGCCAGCTTTGAGGCATACATGCAGCAAACCTTTGAACAATAATTATTGCCCAAAGCCAGATCCCTGCTGCCAACACACTGTATAAAGCCAATACGTTTGGCCTTGCCATATGCTGAAACCAGGGAACCCTTTTCACGCATTGCCTGTTCCAGTTCCAGGGCTGTTATCACATTCTTTTCCCTATCATAAGCAAATTCACCTTTGCGGGCTGCATCAAAGGGTTTAAAGCCAGTAGCTATGATAATTGCCCCTGCCTCCAGGTCAGTTGCCTTATCCAGACCTGTTTTAACCTTTACGCTGTAATCACCGGACTTACCTGAAATCCCAATAACTTCACTACCACAGAAAACGGTAATCAGGGGATTTTTCTCAACATGCATTTTGGCCTGAGGTACGAGACATGCGGAACACTTGGCACAATTTTCGGTTGCCTTACAGCAGTATGTGTATGCCCACCCTCCGATATCGGCAGCTTTCTCGACCAAATATACTTCAATTCCTTTGGCCGCCGCTTCCAGGGCGCTGGTCATTCCAGCAACCCCGCCACCTATCACGAGAACTTTCTGTTTTTGCAATTTGTTCCCCTCCACTAAAGGCATGTCGGTTTATACCTCCGGTCTCGGATCCAAACCGGTCCGTTTACAAATCTCAGGAACAATTTCTTCCCAAGCAATTGCCATAATATGAACACCGGCAATACCTTCCATTTTCTTGAGGTGCTCAATTTGTTCACAAGCAATATTAACACCTTCGGCTTTAACATCTTCAGCTTTATCCAGCCTGTCGATATATTCCTGGGATACCATCATTCCGGCAACATACTTGTTCATATACTTTGCAGCCTTAACAGATTTCATTGGTGTAATACCTGCCAGAATCTTGATCCTCTTATGAAGTCCCCGGGCCCTGACAAGTTCCATCCAGCGATCAAAGCGCTCCATGTCAAGAACACACTGGGTTTGAGTGAAGTCAGCTCCGGCATCGGCTTTTTTCTCCAGCCTGGTAACCCGAAATTCAAAAGGATCAGCAAATGGGTTGGCAGCACATCCGATAAAAATCTTCGGCGGCTCATCCTTCATTTGTTCTCCATTGGCAAAATAGCCATTGCGCATACCATCAAGAATTTTAATCAGCTGGATCGAGTCAACATCATAGACGTTCTTTGAGGTCGGGTGGTTACCAAATTTCTGGTGGTCACCGGACAGGCAGAGAATGTTCTTCATACCCAAAGCGGCAGCGCCCAGCACGTCACTCTGGATAGCAATCCTGTTCCGGTCCCGGCAGACAATCTGAATGTTTGGTTCACAGTCTTCTTCAAGAAGAATCTTACCTGCTCCAATACTGGAAAGACGTACAATAGCAGTCTGGTTGTCAGTCAGGTTGTATGACTCACAGTATCCTTTGAGCATTTTTGCATGATGACGCACTATCTCGCCATTACAGCTTTTAGGCGGTCCAATTTCACCGGTAACGGTAAAATTCCCACTTTCTAACATTCGTTCAAGTTTACTTCCCGCTTTCAAGTTCCAAGTCCTCCCTTACCAGTTTTCTAGGACCGCCATCCCTGCTGTATGACCAGTCTTTTACAGGCATAATCTCACGCAGGGAATCGACCTCACCCAAACGGGTTAAGCGGTCATGGATAAGGGCCCATGCACAATCGGTGTCCGGGGAAACCTCACACTTGCCGTCCTGGGAACCGCCGCAGGGACCGTTGAAAATACTCTTTGAACACCTGGCAACCGGACAAATGCCGCCTGTCTTATCCAGAACACACTGTCCACAGGCTTGGCACCTTTCAGCCCATTCACCGACATTCAGATTAACCCCAAGGAACTTGGTGTTAACACCGGGCCAAACAATCTTATCGGGAAATGCTTCGGCACAGGTCTGGATACCAATACCACAAGCAAGTGACAGTATTGCATCCACATCCTTGACAATGTGGCGAATCCCTTCAAGATATTCGAAGTCACACTGGCGCTCAACAGTCTGCTGAACTACCTCAAGAGGGCGCTCTTCTTTACTGCGAGCCATAGCTAACTGGGAACTCAGGATCCCTACCTCTTTTTCTCCCCCGGCAAGGCATACGGTAACACAACCGCCACATCCGAGGACAAGCACTTTCTGATGCCTGCTAAGGAGTCCTAAAATTTCTTCAATGGGTTTTCTCTCCGCAATAATCATTTTATCACCTTCCCAGGATTTGGTCCTAACTCTCTGATTTTATCGTAAAAGTTCTGAACGATTTCAACGAACTTCTGACCCATGTTTGCCGCCAAATAATGAATACCGACTCGCTCTGGCTCAACACCGATTTCTTTTAAAAGGTTTTCTGTCTGCTTTACCCTCTGAGCTGCCCTGATGTTGCCTTTTATAAACTTACAATTCTCCTTCTGGCAGGCCATTACAATTGTTCCGTCAGCCTTTTCCAGAGCCTTCATAAAAAACAGGACATCGATTTTCCCGGAACAGGGGATTTTGATCAGCTCAACTTTTTCGGGATAGCTTAAAGCCAGTTCTGCCGCATGTTCAGAAGCCAGCCAGCCTGAATTTTCACAGGCAAATACGATAATCTTGGGTTGAAAGTTTGTATTGGCACTCACGGCTACACCTCCATCGCTTCGAGCTGGGCAAGAACCTGGTCATCCGTGTAATCAGGCAGCTGGATGGCTTTGCCGGGACACTCAGCGGCACAGATACCGCATCTCCTGCAAACCATTGGATTCATTTGAGCTGCTGATTTATACAGGTTATCAAACTGCTCGCCATGCTCAATGGTGATCGCCCCATGTGGACAACAGCGGTAACAGGTGAGGCAGACAACACATTTAGAAGCATCAACATACGGTTGGGTAAGTTCAACTGAAACCTGGTCAGCATAAAGTTTACGGAAGATTTCCTCGGCTACTGCCCTGGCTGATATTTGAATATCCATGACAAAACCGGGGGACTGGCAGCTGCCTACCAGATATATACCGTCTCTGGATGTCATCTCAGGAAGAATATGTGCATTATCAATACTGAAAAATGATTTGGGTCCTAAATCAATGCGAAGGACTTTGGCGAGGTCTTCTGTTCCGTCAGCAGGTACCAGTTCTTCGGGGAGTACGATGTAATCTGAGGTGATAGTAAACGGTCCGGGTATCTTGCCCCTAATGAAGGGATCCTCATAATCAATTAATATTTCACCATTATTTGCGGTTATCTCAATACCTTCATCAAACTTGAAGAAATTTACCCCGGCGTCTCTGGCTTCGGTGTACATCTTCTCCCAGTTGTCTCCGCCAACCTTGATGTTTGTATAGAATACGTTTACTGTGGCATTAAACTTCTTGCGCAGAAGCAGCGCATTTTTGACTGCTATTACAAAGGAAAGATTGAATTCCTCTGTGGTCTTACCGATAACCAGGGAAATGTTTTTCCCGGTAAAATCTTTTCCATCTGCAAGAAGCCGTTCCAGTTTCATCTGTCCGATAACATTGTCAGCAATGCTAAGACCGTATTTTACAGGACAGTAAATTGTCTGGACCCCAGTGGCAGCCACGATTGCTCCGACGTCAACCGGGGTTTCCGAATCCCCTTTAACCAGCCAGGCCGTATAGCCACCGATGTTTCCATCAAGGTCGCCGAGCCTGGTGCCTGTTCTTACTTCAATGGATGGATTGGTAGTTACTGCCTTCACTTTTTCATCCAGAAGTTCGGCCGGGTTGCGGTCAACACCAATGATTGAATTAACTCTGGCCAATCTGCCACCTAACTTGTCTTCTTTTTCAGCAAGGATTACTTTATGTCCCCTTGCTGCTGCCTGCAGCGCCGTTTCCATTCCGGCCAGCCCTCCACCCAGTACCAGTACAGTCCGGTTAACTGAGTACTCTCCGCAGGATATCTCTTCGAGTTTGCCTGCCCTGGCAACACCCATTTTAGCTAATTCCAGGGCTTTAGCCGCTGACTGGGCGGATTTGCCATGAACACTGGAGCACTCTTCGAGGATATTGACCATAGACAATAGGTGTGGGTTAACCCCTGCTTTTTGCAGGACTTCTTTAAAAAACCCTTCTTCCCTTGCCCTGGCACAACCAATTACCACTATCCGGTTGAGCTGGTTCTTGGTAATTTCCTTGCAGATTAGCTCTCCTTCAAGATGAGCACATAGGTTCTGGCTGTCTCTGACATACTCTACCTGTGGAAGTTTCTTGATTTCGGAGGTGATCTGTCCGTAGTCTACCTTCTCTGTAATTTTACCATTACAACTACAGAAAAAGACGCCAATTCGAGTATTATTTTCCATGAGTCTCCTCCTATATAGAGAAGTTAATTGGGGAGAGCCTCCAAAAGAAGCTCTCCACCAGAATACACCAAGAATTGTTTTGTGTAAAGACCTTTTTGTGAATACTGTTACTTTTGCCTGAAAATCTTCAGGTAGGAGTCACAGTAGATGGACTGGTTCAGGATGATGGTTGCTGTAGCAGCAGTATCTACGAGATCCTCATCACATGCATCCATAACAGCTGAATCCAGGCCGCATACCATAGCCATAGCCAGGAATGTCTTGTTAATCAGCGGCCGGTTGGGGGCCTTCTGGGAGATATTACTTAACCCCACAGTTGTCTTGGGAGCCGGATTGGACAGAAGCTTAACCTGGCGAAGAGCTTCCAGGCACTCCGGGCCGTGCTCCTGGGCAACATTGACCGGAAGAACCAATGGGTCTATATAGAGGTCCACCGGAGAAATACCGTAAGCATCAGCATTAGCAACAAGTTCCATTGCCAGTGCGGTACGGTCTTCGGCGCTCTTGGGAACTCCCTTTTCATTCATTGCCAAACCGACAATGGCGGCATTATAGTTGGCAGCCATCGGGAAAAGGGCATCCATTTTAGCCTGTTCAGCAGTTGTCGAGTTAATCAGGGCCTTGCCTTTATGAACCTTAAGGCCTTCCTCAATTGCATCCCAGTTGGTGGTATCAATACAGCAGGGAAGGTCAACAGCTTCCTGAGCTGTTTTTACCAGCCATGCCATAATTTCTGCCTGTTCGGATTTCTTGGCAACAGGTCCGGTATTTATATCCAGCCAAAATGCACCGGCTTCGGCCTGCTTAACAGCCCAGTCACGGATAGGCTTGGGGTCCTTGTTAGCAATCGCGTCACGGATATCGTAGAATAATCCGTTAATTCTTTCACCTATAATCTCAAACATTACTAACTAACCTCCTTTATTTTGGTTTTTGACTTACTAATTAGTAAGCATTGGATTTCATGGCTTCATCCACGAACGCGTTAAATTTCTTAATAGATTCTGGATGACGCATGATAAAGATGTTGGCTCCGGCTATTGCAAATGTGGTAGCTGTGGTAACTTCCCACAGAATAGCCCTGTCACCCTGCGGACCCCATTCGGGTGCGTCTGCATCTTTGGCTTCTTTTGCCTTCCAAGCTTCCTGACCGATGAAAGCAACTATCGGAGTAGCCAGTGTCTTGTCACCGGTAAGTGCTCCCATACGGGCACGTTCCATAATGGAATATGCGTATTCAATACCATAACCGAGTGCGCCAACCAATGGGTCAAAGGCGATCCGGTCAAGAGGAAGACCCATTTCGTTAATCAAGATGTTCAACTGCTTGCAAAGGTTGATATCCAGCGGTGAAGATGCAATTACATAGTGTCCGTAACCATTGGCAGCAGCAGTAATTGATTTATAGTTATTGGCAGTAACACAGCCAATAAGGGCTTTTTGACCTTCCAGAGCTTCAGCGACTACAGGCAGGATTTCTCCATCTTTATCCTCCACACCGCAGCCGATTACAATAAGAGGTACATTTATTGCCTCAGCCACTGCCTTAGCAGTTTTGGCAACATCCTGAGCGCTGGCATTATTCCAGTCCGGATGAGCGCTCATCAGCCTTAGGGCAACCATATCGGCTCCCAATTCAACAACCTTCCTGGCCCATGCCACCGGGTCGCTAATTACATCGGCAAAAGGCTCCCTTAAAAAATCCGGGTAATCCTTCGGCTCTGTATCGAAAACTTCCAAAGCAGTAACAGGGCGATTTGGAATCTCACCTTCGAACTGCAGGAAGGGCAGTGTAGTTTCTCCACCAACTTTTATACCTTGAGAACCATATGCCTCTTCGGCAACTTTACTGGTCCATCTTTCTTTTGCTATAGTAACAGCCATTTCTTACGCTCCTTTCATGATCTCGTAATTTCCTTTTTCCAGCAGTGATATCGATCAGTATTAGGCTGCAAATGCTAAATTACTGATTCCATTGCTGCTTGAAAAAGCTATTAATACCGGCAGACTCACGAGGTCCTACGAGAACCTCACAACCGGTAAGCTCTGCTGTTTGTCCGCTCAGTACAGCTACACCACCAGGGATAATAACCTTGTTGTGGTTTACTTTGTCCATGATACCAAGGTTCTTCAGGGTATCGGCTATTGATTCCGGAGAGAATTTACCTGCAGCCCATGCTGTAAGTACGGAAATACCGTCAGTATCGACCGGAATAATGTAAGCAGGCATACGTGCTGCTTCAGTATCACCGGCAATACAGAAGTAACTGAGTGAGAAGTTTGTGGTAATAAGTACAGGTGCATCCGGACCCGGATCAAGAATTTCGTAAACCTTGGACTCAACTGCAATCGGTTTCTGCGGGTCGGTGTAGATGTTCAGACGCAGAGTAATAACCGGAAGAATATGCTCGGGTTCAGCGCTGTTGACAACAACGATACCGGCGTACTTAGCCACATATGTACTGGCATACAGTGATTCCATAACCGCGTCATCATTGTTGGCAAAAGCTATTGTAGGATACCCAAACGGACGGAACAGTTTAAGAGCCTGCCTCCTGATTTGAGTCTGGTCTGCAATAACCTTGGAAAGCTCGCGAGCCCCGGAATCAAGAATAAGATTCTTGTAACCAAGTGCAGCTACTTTTTCCGCAGTTTCAGCAAGACTATTCAAATCAGAACCTTTAACTACGAGAGGAGCTTCATATTTTTTGGCCAAGGCCACCATAGCCTCATAATTTCCGGCATCAGCGGCATTAACTACCGGCTTGTTGGCACCGGCTACTTCAAGAGCTTTTTCCATAGCTGCAGCATCACCGGAGGTAAGTAACAGCGGGTAAGCTGTATTATCCTGTACAAGTTTAACTGTATCGGCAAACTTGGCAGCATCACCGGAATCATTGGCCACAGCAACCATGTTTACCTCATGAACCTGACCTACACGGTCAAATACCAGTTTGTTGACCTTATCAACTTTAGCTTTCACCTCATCAGCGCTCATGTTGTCACTAACCTGGATGGCGATACCTGTTGGGTGCTCAAATCTCTTGTCATGGCGGAACATAACGGTTTCATTACCAAGCTCGAAAGCCTTTTCGCCCGCGCCAATTTTAATCAACGCTACCGGAGGTGCAGAAGCTGAATCAAGTGCCTCACGAGCAGCATCACTTACATAAGGACAAGCATCCAGACTCGCCTTACCGGCAGCCAGCTGCATGGCAAACGCCAGACAGGTCGGCTGACCACATTCTTTACAGTTCTTCTTGGGCAGTTGTTTGAAAATCTCTAATCCTGTTAAACCCATTCTCCAATCTCCTTTCCCTACTGTATTGGTTGTATTTTTATATATTTGGTTGATACAGCCTCTTTTATGCGGCTGTATCAACCAATCTTAAGCTGCAAATAAGCTGCAACCAATTACATCAACGGATCCATTGTCAGTGCGGGGTGTCCCTTTTCCTCCAGGAATGGAAGAATCTCTTCACCGGATACACCGACACTCTCATCAGCAATCTTGTCTACGAAGTCACGACCGAGTCCGTCCTCTTCTGCTCTCTCTTCGAGAATTTGGCGGAGCGATTCCTTGAGGGCTTTCGGCATCCATACAAGACGGCCCAAACCACCGTCTGCCTTGATAAATTTCCGGGAACCAAAGTATGCTTTACCAATTCCCATGAATCCGGGCATCTGGGCGCCACCGCCGCAGGTACCGGCCAGGGTTGAGAAGTTCATCCCACAGGGAGTCATCCCGGAGTGTTCGCGGTTAACTACCATGAAGCCATTGGCTTCGGGAACCATTGTCATGATAACCTCAAAACATCCGCAGGAAGTCATCGGGTTATCCATAATGGTATAGAAGTTAACTGCCTCAACAGTTCTCTGGGAGTTCTGATAAATAAACTCATTGAAGGATTTCCACTGACCATTAACCTCGTCAAGACATTCGCCCTTGAGTATGGGTACGTTGGCACCGTGGGGATTGATCTCATATGCTGCCTTGGCATCAAGCCAGGATACGGCACCACAGAGACCCACCCGCTCAGGAGCAACAACACAGACGTGGGTCGGGGCAAATGACTGGCACAGGGTGCAGGAATAGAATTCTTCAACACCTTCATCAGTCAGTTCGCGGAGACGGGCATCACGCGCATTGTACTTCTCACGGGCAAACTCACGGCGCTTGATAACTTCTTCCTCATCTGTGATCAGGTCTATCTGCACCCGGTCAACAATGGCCGGGAACTCAGCCTTAAACTTGGCATAAAGCAATCTTCCCAGGTGTTCCATGCGGAAACCCTTGCCCACTGCATCCTTGGTAAAGCGCAGCCAGTTCAGGTCACGCTGGGCAACGTGCCAGATACCCTCACCATAGTTGGTGAAATAGTGAATCCGGCGCTCCAGAACAGGCTCGAAGTCTGACTGCATCTTGCGTCCGTAAATCCTGACATGGATTCCGAGGGGCAGCCTGCCGCCATCTTCACCCAGTGTGTCAATATCAGGACCAATAACTGTAATCTTACCGTCTTCGATATCGTCTCCAACCATTTCAACCAATTCGAAACCAGGGGTACGACCACCGCCAAACTCGCAATACATGTCGCCCTTACGGACAGTCTCACCTTCGAAGGCAGGACCGTGGTTGATGGGGATATCGATATCAATGTTGGTAAGCTTGATACCACGCACTTCGAGAGCAACCTGAACAATCTTATCATAATCAGGCTCAGAAATGAACCAGTCAGGAATCTGCTCATCTTCAGCCATAGGCTGGTCAGTAATAACCGGGAAGCCGGTCCAGATGGCGCCTGCACAGGCGGCATCCTTAACAAAGTCATGCTCACCCAGGTAGAGAACGAAGGCGAGAACACGACGGCGCTGGTAATCTCTCTGGGCATCCCTGAGTCCGGCCTTGATACCACCGAACATCATCCCAGCCCGCAGAGCGTAGTTAGCAGCGTGGACAACCTGGGTAAAGTTACCCAGCGGGAATGCGATATAATCAACACCAAGCTTAACGTTTTCTTCCAGCAGCTGCTCAATTATCTCATCACAGAGGAAGAGCATCAAGCCTTTACCCATCATATCGGCAACAATTTTGGCTGCTGCCTTGCTGTCCTTGGCACGGCCCACGATAACGGCCTCACCGGGGATAGTCCAGTCAACCATCTTAATACCATAGGAACGAACTATCGGGTCACCGAGGAATCCAGTCCAGGGGGCAACATGAAGCGGCTGTTCAGGACTGTAGTCGATATACCTGATAACCTCGATAATATCAGCGGCATACCATGTTGATTCACCGTTTAATGTGTACTGGGTAAAGGTAAGGTCCTCGGTAATCTGGTTGCGCATCCTGTTCAGAACAGGAACCATGTCCCCGAGTGTCCTTACTTCTTCACCGCTCATGCAGCGGATAACGGGAACGAAGTAAGCGGTATCGGGATACCCTACGGCTTTATTTTTACCATGTTTCTGGATAGCCCGGGTTAATAGAATTTCTGCGTAGCTGACTGCGGTAATAGCGCCTTTGTAAGCTCTCCTGAACATTTTAATAGGGGCTTTGCCTTCCATCGCTTTTTCCGCATCTGCATATATCTGCTCAAAGTTGAGTTCTTCTGACATTCTTGTTCCTCCTTTCGAATTTCGGAATACGAATTAGTAGTTCTGGCATAAATCGGTTTCGAATTTCTCGGCAGTCTTGTTGTGAACACCGAGCTTCCATGTGCGGTATTCAAGCGCACTCAGCAGCTTCTCTGCAGCAACCTTGTGGTCAACTTCAAATATGAAGTAACCGCCATATACGTCACTGGCAATCTGGGTAGCAATGCTGTAGAAGAGGTCACTGCCCTCAACCGGAGGCAGAACACCGACATGAACCGGCATCCCAAGGGTTACACACCAGCAGCCAATAGCAACGGCTTTACCGGACATAGCTTCCGGAGCTGAAGCGACCCAGGGTACCTTCGGAGTATCTACTCCCAATTCATTTGCCATATCCATCAACAGGTCGGAGGCACGGGTATTGTCAACACAGGATCCCATATGGAATACTGATGGCAGATTTTCTTTGGTTTTACCGTCAAACTGTGACAGGAATGCCTTCAGACCATCACCACAGAGAGAATCCCTGTTGGCAGGATCAAGAATGCCCAACTTAGCATAAGCCTGAGCGGCACAACCGGTAGCAACTACAAACACATCATTTTTCAGCATTTCTTTAACTATACCGATATGATTTTCATCCTGAACACCCTTGAGGTTATTGCAGCCTGCAAACAGGGCAACACCTTTGATCTGGCCGGACTGAATGGCATCGGTAAGGACCTTTACAGGATTATCAGCATTAGCTGTTCCAAATATTTCATAAAGAGCTTCCAAGCTGAATCCGGCAACAACCTTGTTCTTCAGTTCAGGCACATAAACTCTGGAAGCATCACGTTCTTTATATGATGCAATAGCTACCCTGACAATCTCCTTGGCATCTTCCATGGCTGATTCCACACTGAACGGCACATGCATGGTACCTGGAAGCTTGGCGATTGGCTGGGTAGTAACGATCTTGGTATGGAAACACTTGGCTGCTGTAGTCAGTCCTGGCATGATGCACTGGACATCAACTACCATAAGGTCAATAGCGCCTGTGGTAATAGCAAGTTCCTGAGAACTAAAGGAGGTTGCTATGGGAACACCCTGACGCATGAGTACTTCGTTACCTGTACAGCAGATACCGGACAACTGGATTCCGGCAGCTCCGGCTTCTTTAGCTTCACCTTCGAGTTCACGGGCAGCGGCAACAATCATTTCACTCAGCAGCGGGTTATGACCGTGCAGAATGATATTGATTTTGTCCTTGTTAATTACACCGAGGTTGGCCTCAGAAACAACCGGTTCCGGAGTACCAAAGAGAATATCTGAGAAGTCGGTACCGATATGCATTCCTGTATAGTCAGCCATAGCAGCTCTTAAGGCGCTAAAGGTGATATTAACGGGGTCATTGTCCTGACCGACATGCGCCTGTGCAAGCAGGTCTGCCAGCGCTGACTGGATGCCGTTAGGAGTAATGTTGCAGTCATCAAGCTTTTGCTTACGGCCTTCAGTAATAGTAGAAGTGCACCAGACACACTCACCCATATCAGTGAGAATTTGGAAATCATTAAGAGCCGCCTTGGCAACATCTTTGGCAATATCATTATCAGATTTGCCTTCGGTGGCTACACCGACTCTCTGAGCAACCTTATAAAGCTTCTTGGAATCTGTAATCTTATAATCAGGAGCTTTGCCTTCAGCCATTTCAAGCACTGTATGGGCCATATGACGGGCATGCTCACAGTGAGCAGCAGCGCCGGTCAGAAGCATGGTACCGGTACTCCTGGCAGCGATTGTCCAGGCATCGGCACCACAAATACCCTTGCTCTTAGGTCCGGTATCAGCAGTTACACGGCAAGGTCCCATCATACAGAACCTGCAGCAGGTCCCTTTATATCCGAACTGGCACTGAGGCTGTTGCGCAACGGCACGGTCAAAGGCAGTAATGATACCTTGTTCCTGTGCCCTGTCAATCATCTCGAGAGCAGCCGGGTCAGAAGTACGCTTAACGTTCTTGGGTTCAAATACCCTGGGTGCATCTGACGGTTTGCAGGTATGGTTTGCGTCTTTAAATCTTGGCATTAACTTTAACCTCCTTAAAATGATTTTGTGCCCCTCTTTCTTCCCTCTGCCGGATTATATCTAGTCTGGCCCGGTCTATAAGGAAAGGAAAGAAACAATTAATAACACATGCTGCTAAAACTTCCCCCTATCAATCCACCTCCCGTAGTAATTTTTCATGAATTTCTTTCATGCTCCCGAGCAGGACTCCTCCCAACTCTGCGGCCGGGCCGCTTTCCATGGAGCTTTCCCATATATAATCATCAAAAGGAATAAATCCAAGAATCTTATCATCTCCCAGATGTTTCCGGATGAATTCCTTTTCTTTTTCATTCCTGACCTTGTTGCCGATAAATTTAACATTCCGGATTCCCAGCTCATCAGCCAGTTTTTCAACTAACAGGGCTGTATTAACACTGTTTCTGCTGGGTTCAACCACCACCAGCATAATGTCCACACTTCTTGCCGTACCTCTGGTAAGGTGTTCTATCCCGGCACCCATATCAAGGATAACGGCACATTCTTTGTCAAATAAAAGTCCGGACATCAAGGCATGCAGAAAAGAGTTCTCGCGGCAGTAGCAGGCAGTTCCCCCCTGCTTGATGCCACCCATCCGGAGAAAATTAATATTACCCATGGGGATGCTGTATTCGTTCAAAATATCGTCAACATCCGGATTTAATGTAAAAAAGGCCCCTCCTCCACTGCTCTTCTTATCGATTAATTCCTTCATCTCCACAAGAGGCTTAAGGGTACGGACCTGCTCATCCGGTATGCCTACAGCGGCAGCCAGACATGCATCGGGATCCGCATCAACGGCATAAACCTTTCTATGGGACTCGGCGAGAAGCTTTGCCAGTGTAGATGCGACTGTTGTTTTACCTACTCCGCCTTTTCCTGATACTGCGATTTTTATCAATAACTTCACCCCATCCTTAAACAAATTTACTGTGAATAAAGTACATCTGCTGCACAAACACCTATTGTTTGGGTATTCAAAAGATTCTCACTTTTTAAAACTTTCTACATAAATTATGCAAATCCTTCTGGGACATTTAATTTTAAATACTGACAATTCTTTTCGATTCGTGAATATAAAAGGGTTTCGACAGAAAATTCTAAATTCCTTCTGGGTTTAAAAAAATTATTGAAGTGAATATAATCACAAATCAAGTATATATTTTCATACCTCATTTAATCAAAAATAAAGACCCCACTGGGGTTATTTGGAACTATCCGGAGCTTAACATCTACAAATCAATCATCAAAACATAAGAAACCGTTTCTTAAGATAATAATATTCAACCAAGTAGCCTGAGCCCATGACCAGAACTGTTACTCCTTCCACTAACCGAAGCAGCCTGTTCTTCCATTTAAGTGATTTGATTTCTCTGTCCCTTGCTCCAATCGTTTCCTGTATTTGGGCTTTTTCTCTGTTGACCTTTTCTTTTTCAGTTTTAACAAGCCTTTTTTCTTCCGACAGTCTGTAGATCATCCCTGTTATTTCGAGATTTTCGTCACTCAGGTCACGAATTCTCTTTAACATCAGATTCTGCTCACTAAAGCTGCCTCCAGGTGCAATAGCATTCCAGATCACATTCCCGTCACTCTCCGGAGAAACCTGTATTCCTGTCAGCAGGGCCACAGTCGGTACAATATCGGTAATCTTCACCGGAGGCAGTTCCATCCCTGCCCGCAGCCCGGGACCCGCCATGACCAGCGGAACAGTCAGATCTTTTGTGGTCAGGCTGTTTTCGGTGCGGTCACTCTCTCCGTAATCTCCGGTAAATATTATCAGGCTGCTCTCAAATTCTCCCATTGACCGCAGACTTGCCAGCAGGCACCCCAATTGTGCATCAACATCGTTAACCATGGCTGCGGTTTTTTTAGTGTCACCCTGAACTTCCAGGTCAGGGTCAATACCGGGAAGTTCAATACCGATAAAATACGGTTTTTCCTTTTGGAATACAGAAACCGCCCGGGTAATTACATCTTTATTGCCACCGCCCTCAACAGTATATGTCTTAACACCCCCACCGCCGGTGAACAGGCCCCGGAAAACTGATTCCCCGGGGCAGATATATACTGAACTCCTGCCATACCTGACTACTGTTTCCGGAAATAAACCGGTTTTTAGCTGCCGGTTATTTTCGTTGAATCCATGAATATCAGGATTGGCGCCAGTCAACAGTGATGCTCTGAGAACTGCCTGATTTGTGGGCAAAACTCCTACTGCCGCAGCCTTCAAGCCTCCGGCTGCCATTCCATTCAGGCTGGGTGTGTAAGCAGACTTAATCCTCTGGTCACTGAGCCCGCCAGCAGTAATAAATATCACATGTTCAACTGTTTTCTCCCTTGGCTGCCCCTCATCCTCCCTGTCTAATTCAGCCTCTGTTTCAGCCTGAGCAGCAGGGCAGAAAACCAGACCGATAAAGACCACCAGCAAAAAAACACGTTTAAGCAGCTTCATTATAAAGTGTTGCCCCCTCTCCAGAGCATGTCAATATAATATATTTAGGACAACACCTGTTTAGACCATTTCCCGGAAAAAAAATTACGATAGCGGTCCTTCTTGAATATCCCTTCAGAACATCCCTTCAAATTCTCCCCGACCTGATTATGGAGACCAACAGCCACATCCCCATAAAGAGAGCCAGAACAAAACCGGCCTCGGCAATAGGAATCTGCCATAACAAGGTTTTGGGGCTTCTCTGGGCAATCAGGGAGGAACCGATAATAATGGCGGCCACCACCAGACTGAAGGAAATCCGGTTACCAACCAGGACCAGTCTCTTAATGAAATTTTTAAAATCCCGGTGTTCCAGGGTGATTTTGAGGTCACCCTGCCCCGCTGTCTCTACAAGTTCACTAACCTGCCGGGGGAGACTCAGGGAAATTCCGGAAATCTCCAGGAGGTATTCCATGGCCGCCCTGGATAAGTGTTCAGGTGAGAATTTCTCCCTGACCAGCTTTCTTCCAAAGGGTTCTGCAAGGTTGATAACACTGACCTCCGGGTCCAGCCGCTCAACAACTCCTTCCAAAAGCACCAGTGACCTGACCATTAACACAAGTTCCACGGGAACCCTGATCCGGTAAATAAATGACATGCCCAGTAATTCGCGAAGGGCGTCCCCTATTCTTACCTCACCCAAAGGCCTGTTGTAATACTTTTCAAAAAGGCGGTAAATATCGCGTCTCAATTTCTTTTTGTCAATTTTGCCCTGTGCATATCCTATTTCCAATAGAACCCTGACAATGCCGCCGACATCTTTTCTTACAATGTTTAACAGCATTATCCCCAGGCGGTCCTTCAGCCACTCGTCAAGCCTTCCCACCATGCCAAAGTCCAGAAAAATCACCCTGCCATCGGTCCCCACAACCAGGTTCCCGGGATGTGGGTCAGCATGGAAAAACCCATCTACAAGCAGCTGCTTAAATATCGCATTGGCAACACTAAGGGCCAGTGCCTGCCTGTCAATTCCCGCTGCCGCAAGTTTTTCTTCACAGCTTATTTTAATCCCCTCAATATACTCCAGTACCAAAACCCGCTGAGAAGAATAGTTCCAGTAAACCCCGGGCACATAAATTGCAGGCTCATCCTTGAAATTAGCAGCCAGTCTTTCTGCATTCCTGGCCTCAATAGTATAATCGAGTTCCTCTTTAATTGTGTCGGCAAACTCATCAACCAAATCCACAACCTTATAAAAATCGCCCCATTTGGTACGTGCTTCCAAAACCCGGGCCATGTCAAACAATATCTCCAGATCTGTTTCTATTACCCGGCATATTCCGGATTTCTGCACCTTGACAACAACATGCTCACCAGTATGGAGATAGGCCTCGTGCACCTGCCCTATTGAAGCCGTAGCCAGGGGTTCCTTACTAAGAGAAGCAAAAGCCTTTGCTGCCGGAGATCCCGTTTCTGCCTCAACAGTATTTCTGATTTCGGCAAAACTTACGGCCGGAACCCTGTCCTGAAGCATTTCCAATTCTGCTATGTAATCCGGCGGCAGCAGGTCCGGTCTGGTACTCAGAATCTGACCGAGCTTGATGAAAGTTGGTCCTAACTCTTCCAATACCACCCTAAGGCGCTGGGCGGTATTCAGATGTATTTCGTCAACACCCTGATTCTTGCTGAAAAAGTTTAACCCCTTGCTGAGACCGACTGCTTCCACCAGATGGCCGAGACCGTGCTTACTGAGGATATTCACTATCTCCCGGTAACGGGCGATGTGCCTATACCTGTTGGTGAATATCGATTTCAAATCCCACACCACCCATTTAAATCCGGTAAATGTTCTATACCCGGATTCTAATTAGCACCTCAAAGGCCCATTAGCTGCCCTCCCCCCCTGCCGGCTGCAAATTGTCCACCCGGCCGGCAACTCCATTTTCATTTTCCCCTTGAAATACCTGCAGTTCCAATTGTCTAACCCGGCTCTCCAATTGATCAAATTCCTTTTTAGTAACCATTCCTGCTGTATGGAGGAGGCTGTCTACTTCTCTTTTAACTGTATCTTTAAAGCTGATCCGTTCCTGTTCTCCCTTTTGTACCAGCTCATCCGCAAACTGCCTGGCCTCCTCGGATGTGACTTCACCCTTTTCCTCAAGTTCCCGGGCAAATTTTTCGGCCTTCTCCCTGGTAATTGAAATAGCGCCCATACCTATTAGAATGGATTTTTTTATTATGTTTTTCACGATATACCTCCTTCAGTATTATTAATATAGTATGGGCAGCTGAGAGAGAATATATTTGTCCATCCCGTCCCAATGACAGATTTCCAGCGTCAGGTATTAGCCGGGCACAGGATAAATAAAAAGGCCTCACATCTGTGAAGCCTCACGCGCCAACCGATTATTTAAGCTTTTTCAAGGTGAGTTTAAGTAAGATATAATCTGCTGCCAGCAACCCAAGGAACATAGGCAGAACAAAGTACCAGGTAAATGAAATTTCAAAAATCCCAAATAGCAGGAAAAGACCGGAAAACATAAAAATGAACGCCCCCAGCAGCCAGGCCTGTTTTGGACCGGCAGCCCACCAAGTGAAAAGATATCCGCTTCCGAGACCAAACAACACTGCGGCGGCTCCACAGAAGAAAAAAGCAAACAAGGCCGGAGGTGAATATATATATATTCCATGCCATTCGGCATTCATGTAAAGCACATAGTTTAAGGTCAGCAGGCCGGTATAGCAGATAAGAATATAAGGAAGATAGCACACCAAAAACCCGGCAAAAACTCTGCCAAAAAACTTAGAGGGACTCTCACTTCCCAAAGAGCAGTTCGCCCTGTAAGGGCCGGAAAATATATACAAATAGGAAATTATCAGAGGCATCAGAATCAGGTGAAAAGTAATCAGTGGACTCTCTTTAAGCCAATAAGGAGCCTGGCTCATGGGAATAAATACCCCAAAGACAACGATGACAATGGTCCATAGTAATATTGATCTCTTGTCAGCCTTTTCTGAAAGGATTCCTGCCATTTCCCTGCTGTAAGCGTCCAGTAGATAATGCACCCTGCTCACCTCCGGAAATATAATTACTACCTTTGTAGTAATTGTCTTCAAAAAAATTTGGCTTCCCGCCAAATTTAGGCCAAATATAGTTTTCAGCCAAATATATTAACACTGAAAAGGGCAACCGTCACACAAAATACAATGGCAATTTTAATATAATATATCAGTTGGCGTCCCCGAGATACCTCAAAATAGTCTTGGGGAAGCTGGACAATTCGTTCGACACGTTCACTGAAAAGAGACTTGGAACCAACCAGGCTCTGCATAATGGTATTTGTCAATATGGTTTGGGTGGCCGTCCGTTCTTTCATCAGGTTATGGACCTTAAGCAGCATTTCGGCAAACTGAACAGGTTTTCCGGTAATACTGATAGCCATATCATCACAGTTCTTTTCTTTTTCTTTTAAAAGGTAAGTATAAACCAGCTGGACTACGGGATTAAAAAACATGATATCCCTGAACAGAACAGCCTGCCAGATATAAAGGTTATCCCAGCGGGCCATATGGGCAATCTCATGTGCCAGTAATGCTTCCATCTCGTTATCATTCAGGTTGTCAGCAAGGTGTTGGGGCAGGACAAGCATTGGATTAAGAAAACCAAGGACAAATGGTGACGGGTAATAATTTGTTACCAGGACAAGTTTCGGAGGTTTGGTATCGACTTTTGCAGCAATATTTTGAATCATGTACTCAATTTTTCTGGTTCTCCCGTCATTTAACTTTTCGCTGTGAAAAACCTCTGTCTTAAACTTTTCATAGGTAATCCACCGGTAAACAAAACAGGCCACTCCCCAGCCATAAACAAAAGCCACTGTATACCAGGAAACACGCAATCCCGCAAGATTCAATCCCAACAAAACCAGAAAAGCCTTTATCAATGGAAGCTCAAGGAGCTTAAATCTGAGGTTGGTACTGAGGGAACTGCCCCTGATATCAATAACAAACATTACCAGGATGACCACAACCAGAGCTGCTGCCCCGGAGAGGATACTGGGCAATATATTATTGTAGATCAGTGATGCTGCCACATCCATGGGATTTTAATCCTCCCTCTTTTTATCCTCCACAATAGATTTCAGGTAAGCCAGTTCATCGTCACTGAGGCTCTTCTCTTCCAGCAAGTGAGAAAAGACCGGTGCCCGGGAGCCTCCAAATATTTTATCAACAACGTACTGAAGCATGCTTTTGGCAACTTCAGCCTTGGTGGTGGTAGGTGAATATACATAAGCTCGTCCCTGTTTCTGCCTATAGAGAATCCCTTTCTGGGCAAGCCTTGACATAACAGTCATTACAGTGTTATAAGCAATTGACCTTTCCGCCGAAAGCGTTTCAAAAACATCCTGCACGGTTGCCATCTGACGATTCCAGATAACCTGCATAATATCGGCTTCTAAAGGACCTAATGTGTTTTCCGGCGACATCCCAATCCCCCCCAATTCTGTTTTATTTAATTTTATTATATACTACTATCGTAGTGACATCAATAAGTTAGTGAAAAACTTAACGATGTGCAAAAATTTTTGAAACACGCGTATATTTTTTGTATGGCCTGCTCATAATACTAATACTCCGCTTTGGTGAGTTCTATCTCTCCCCGTCCAGTGGAAACACTGGACTCTTTTTTTTTTAAATTATTTCCTTGGATTTTGCTCTTGACGGCTATAATATAATTAGCTATAATATGGTCTATGACTTCGCCAACAGCGGTGTCACCAAAAGTCAGGAGCAGTGGTCTAGCTGGTCTAGGATGCCGGCCTGTCACGCCGGAGGTCGCGGGTTCGATTCCCGTCTGCTCCGCCATATTGGAGGGGTTCCCGAGCGGTCAAAGGGAGCAGACTGTAAATCTGCCGGCTCAGCCTTCGCAGGTTCAAATCCTGCCCCCTCCACCATTTCAATTGACAATTGAATTATTGGGGCGTAGCCAAGTTGGTAAGGCAGCGGACTTTGACTCCGCCATTCGTAGGTTCGAGTCCTGCCGCCCCAGCCATAAAAGTGAATGTAACGGCATAGGCCGTTTTTTGTTGCATTTGCATCTAACAGCCCTGAAATTTATTTTATTTTTACCCGGGTAAAAGTGACAGGTATTGTTTGGTAAATTCTGAGTAATACTGTTACTGAGGTGAGAAACTGTATGCTAAGACTCAATTACAGTTTAATTGGGGCAGTGCTGTTTTGTTTTGTTTTCTGGGGAATTTTGATTTATCTTATATTATAATACATTTACAAGTGTGAGGGGCAGGTGTTTTCCGGTTAATGACCGGATAATACTGACTGCCCCTTTTCCTGTATACCGGCGAAAACCCTTCATACAGAATCAATGATTACCCTTAAATATCCTCATCATCACGGTACACAGTGCCCAGCCCTTCATATTTTGGGGCAGACACCCTTCCCGACTTGCGGCGTTTGGCACCAGCAGCGGTTTTGGGACCACTGTAGTTAACCATTTCACGGTTCATTTCACGGCTGATTCTTCCGACTACCTTCCGGACCATACAATCCCCCCTTTATTTGAATAAAACTGGATTTGTCGCGGTTTAGTTTTCCACATCCCAGTGAAAAAATACGTTCCAATATTACCACAAATTGCAGTTGAATGCTGCGGTCCGTAAGTAAGGTTTTCAGTTGACTTTTGCTATCGTTTATGCTATTATCGTTAATGTACTCAATACGAGATGCGGTCGTGGCGGAATTGGCAGACGCGCTAGATTCAGGTTCTAGTGCCCATTGGGGTGTGGAGGTTCAAGTCCTCTCGACCGCACCAAATAAAGATAAATCAAGGGTTTGCGAAACTGACAAAAATCAGACGCAAACCCTTTTTAGTATGCCTCTAGTGCGGTTGACTAACTTTACTAGATTCCGCAGCAATATCAGATTCAACCTCTTTACTATACATTCTTACTGGACTTTTTTGTTGTTTTCTATGTTTGCAATCATTAAGTTTGGATTCCACCTAACAGTTGCACCGAGAGACTCACTAATGAATCGTAGAGGAACCAGCGTGGAACCGTCAACTATCTGTGGGGCAACATCCAATGTAACGGTTTTTCCGTTTACTTGTGCAGTCGTGCTGCCAATTTGAAGAGTTACATCTGCATAATAGGTGTGCGCTGTAACTGTTTGGGTAGCCTCTTCCCAATTAACAGTGGCTCCCAATTTATTGAAGATGGCACGCATAGGGACCAGTGTTCGGCCATTTTTGACAATAGGTTGTACAGAAAACTCCATCTGTTCACCGTCAATTTTTACCCTGGGAACGATTAAATTACCTTTTAACATGTCGTCATCACCGATTAGAATCGTATCAGGATGATAGATGTTACTAAAATCTACGGCTAATAATTTTGAAGAACTTATTCTGTTGTCTGAAGCTTTTGCATATACAACAAAATATCCTATACCCTCAGGTACGGGCTGCCAATAATACCATTTACTATTTGCCGCCGAACCGTAAACAGCACGCTGCTTCTCTTTTGCTCTTGTGGTCTTAACAGGAAATACATTGACAACACTGTCTTGCTCTATTTCAAATTTAACCAAGGTGTATTCGTACTTACTTGATGTGTTATCATAACTCCATGTAAAAATATACTGCAATGGTTTCAGCCCTTTTGTCTGATTTACTTCCGAAATTTTAAGATCAACAAACTCAAGAGGGAACTTAAGTTTTGGGACGTTGTTGGTATTTACCACATTTGATGCCTCTACCCAATAATCATAAATTTCTTTATTGTTACCGGCAAGTGGTAAAATGAAATTTTCCTGAGGCTGTACATTGTAAGTTTTATAATAAGAACTTTCATCAAAATAGTAATCCAGAACATAGGCGTTCTTTTCCAGATTCTCAGCAATGTCATTATAATAATTACTTTGTTTAACATTCGGCGATCCAAATAATTGCACATAATCTTCAGCGGCAATTTCCTGGACCAGCCACATATGTTGTGCACTCTGGTCACTTATTAAAGGATGATCTTTTAATCCACGTGCTTCCGCAAATTTACTGGAACGCCAATCTTCCCAAAGTTTGTTTTCATTCTTAAGATAATAATAATACGTAAAATGGTGCCCATACTCATGAGCCAAACTAAAAGCAAAGCTCTCAATCGTGGTATTGGTTTCTCCATTAAAAAGTTCTATAGTACAGCCGCTTTTTAAGTAAACTTTGCCGTTCACTGTGTCAGTTTCACCATGCCAAGTTCCGACAAAATCACCGTTATCAGGATTTTCCTCAGGGTAGATGGCTATTCTGCTAAGTAAATTTATTTCTTCACCGTGACCGTTAAGAAGAAGTTCATTATACAAATTCTTTAATTTTTCAACATCACTCCAAGACGGGCTGTAACTGATAATTTGCATACCGTCGGGAGCAGTATAACTGCCGGCAATCTTCTGGGCAAATGCCATCTCCACAGAGATAAACATTAAAGTACATATTGCCAATAAAATTGCAATGTTTAGGCGAACCCTTTTTTTCACTATTAACCCTCCTTTTTTTGTAACAAAAACTATTTTATGTAATTCAACACATATTGGTACACTCCTCCCAAATAATGCATATTTTTCCGATAATAAAGCTTCGATTCTTTTTACCTCCTAAACCTAAACTCCCCTTCACTGTATTAAGGAAAATTTTCGGATATCTTTAGTGAATGTTTATACGAACTTGATAGTTATCTGTTAGTATAAAACAAACGAAATCTTAAAGGACATAATTTAAAACTTAGTGAAGCGGAGGATTATCTGATGCCCGTAGAACAAAATATAAAGCGCTGGGCGCTATATAAAGGAGCCGATTTAGCAGGAATCACATCCACAGACAGGCTTGCAGGGGCGCCGGAAGGATTTCGCCCGGAGGATTCCCTTCCAGGAGCAAAATCCGTTATTTCTCTTGGCAGACAATATCCCAAGGGTCTTATAGATGTAAAAAGTTCTGCCGCTTATTTCCATTTCATGAAGCAGGAATACATCCGTCTGGAAGCAATAGCTGTCAATCTGGCGCTGTATATTGAGGCCCAGACAGGAGGCAAGGCAGTCCCCATTCCCGCCGACATCCCTTATGAGAACTGGAACTCTGATGAAATGTTTGGACGCCCCGACGTCTCTCACAAACATGTGGCTGAAGCCGCCGGGTTGGGGACCATCGGCCGGAATACCCTATTAATAACTCCCCAGTATGGCAATCGTGTGCACCTTATTTCTATCATTACAGATATTGCTTTAGAACCCGATATTGCGATAAAGGACATTGTGCCGCAATGTCCTTCTTCTTGTAACGCCTGCATTAAAGCGTGTCCTGTTAGTGCCATTAAGGATGGCCGGGTAGACCAAAAAACCTGCCGTAGTCATGCTATATATTACCATTCACGCGGTTGGCACTACTATACCTGCTGGGAATGCCGCAAGGCCTGTGTTAACAATCTTTAAGAGGACAGTAAGCCCGTGGAGCAAGTCCACGGGCTTTTTTGTGATTTCACAAAGCTTAATCAGGGGTAGAATAGATATCGTCATACATGTCTCCGTGAATAGTTACATAATCCTCCTTACAGATTTTCAGCCCTGTTTTGCCAACACTGTCTATGTGTACTACCACAGCGTACCTCCCGTCAGTTGTGCTGATATCAACATAGTGTTTCCTCTCCCAGGCCTGTGTCCCATCGGAAAAGGTGTGTTTAGTCTCCGGCAGGGCCCAGGTAACCTTCTTTCCGCCTGAAGTGCCGGTAACAGGTTCCAGTTCCACTATTTCCACCGAATTATTCCCGGTATCCCAGAACTCTGCCCTGACAGACCGCGGCCCGTATAAAATCCCGCCTTTGGGTGTGGCTGTGTTATGCAGGCCGTCAGGTATCTTGGTCTCATAATCCGTCCAGTAGGTTGTCGCAACTTGAAGCTCAAAGCCATAACCGGCCCTGGTTACCTTATTGGGGTCCAGCCCGTTTACCTGTGCCCAGGGGATAATTTCCCAGCTGCCGCGGCTTTCCCTGTCTTCCAGCCTGGGGTTTGCCGGATTGGTTGGAATACCCTGTTTTGTATTTAGCTTTATATCCACCGCAAGATTCTCATTATAGGTTACTGTCCTGGTGGCCCACTTGTGGGTGTCGTCCTCCCTGTGACCGGTGATCACCCGGTAGCTTTCAGTCCAGTTCCCTGAGGTTTTGCTGAACAGGGTCTCACACTCAGTGGGGGGGAGACCACGTTCCCTGATGTAAACAGTTTTAACTGCTGTGTTATTATTTCTGTTGACATCTTCAAGCTGCTTCTCAGGATCTGCAATAACCTTCAGTTCTACACTCCCTGCCTGCTGTGATGCGGTCCAGTTAAACGACCGATCAGCCGAACCGCCTTCTTCCAGAGTGACGGTTTCGGTCCGCAGCCTGGTGCCTCCCGCATAATAGCTGACCCGGAAGGTTTCCGCCCTGCTGCCCATATTGTTTAGGGTTACTGTAGCCATCTGGTCAGACCCTGCAGTTACCGGGCACTGCTGCCGGATTTCTCCAACAGCTATATCTGTTCTCCTGGCCTTGACGGCGACAATTTTTTTGTTATTGCTCCAGTTGATATCCTTTGCGGTGGGTTCCAGGGGCCAAATCTTTGCTTCCAGCGTGCTGTCTCCGGCCTGACCGTGAATGGTGAATGGGAATGATTTTATTTCTCCCGGATTGAAGGTAATTTCGATACCATCCACTGTGGATACCGGCCAGCCGTTATGGGTCAACCCAAGTTTAGCTTTTACCGGCCTGTCAAAGGTGCCATACAGGCCATAGGAAACTGTGCCCGTATATTCCCGGCCAGTTTCAGTTTCAGCAGTGCCGGGATTGAGTTCCTGAACAAAGTTGTCAGGAAGCTTCTTTACGGTAATCGGAACAATGGCCACATTGTCTCCGAACAGGCTGCCTTCTGTGCCCTCATAGTAGAGCCAGAGTGCGGGTGGGTAGTTTATAGCTGCTGCCAGTTCCCTGGTATCAGCCACAGCAGTCCAGTTAAACGCCGCCGTCACTTCTGAGTCCTGTTGGGTGAAAATCACCGCCTGGCCTTTTGGCCCTGACGGTACATAAGGCCATAAGCTGAGAGGCTCAGTTATGCTGCCGGAACCCGACCGGTACTGCAGGACAGCATCCCAGTCACCCCGGTGCAGCCGGTGCTGCCCAGCCACAAACACCCTGGTCCGGTCCACCGGTACGGTTGACTGCAGAATATCAATACCAAAAGTTATCGTTGCCGTATATGTCTCACCCGGTTCTGCAGTATATACCTCTGTGACAGCATCACCATCTGTTACTGTTTCCCTGGGGCATCCGGGGTCAAAGTCCCTGACATAGAAATTTGGCATCCACAAATTGAATTTGGATGGTGCCAGGGGAATTGTCCGGTATAATAGCTGACCGTTCTTGATGTGCCAGGCCCGGCCTACCCCCCACCCATAGTAAGTGGGGGGCTGCAGGATGTGTACATAGTCGGTCCAGGTTAATTCGGGATCACCCCTGAATTCAGCCGTGTGTTTATCCTGAAGACCTTTGACAATGTTGGGAAGGAATCTGGTGTCACCATCCCAGGGGCTTCTCACGATAGGAGGTTCATTTCTTTGTTTCAGTTTATTGGCCACCATGCTACTTGACCAGGGATTTGCTATCCAGTTGTTGTCATCCAGCATTGCCCCTTGACTTATGGGTACATCATACGGCCAGTTTATATTTGTGATATATTCTTTAAATCTGTTCATTCCCAAATACCGGTAGACTCCGTTAATACAGTCCCCGTGTTCGTTCCCCCAGACCAGCATATGTTCATCTTGAGGGTATCTTATTAACCTGATTCTAGAGAATTCTGGCTTAACATCCGGAAGAATGGTCACAAAATGTTCCCATCCCAAGAAATCATTATCATCTGTAATACAGCCCTCAATCTGACCCGGAGGCGCCGGGAGAGGAATGTACCTGATGTACTCTTCGGCAAGGGACGGCCCGGCAAAAAGCATACTCATAAATAAAAAGACTATCAGACAGGTTTTCGGGTTTAACATATTACACCCCCGGAAGATAAATAAGTATATATATCCATGCTTGGCCTGATAAAGAACATACCCTAATTTTTTGATTGTTAATCTGCCAGAATTTCTCCGGCAAGTCATCAAAACTATCTTTTTTGCTGAAAACATAGTCGGTTATTTCCCGACCTGACGTTGCACCGAATTTACTTGCCAATAAGGCATATAAATCATTCTCTTGTGAATTCATGTCTTTATACATCAGGACCAGGATATCGATATCAACATCATTGAAGTTTTTCCCCACTGCAGGTATCTCAATCTGCATATCCGTCTCCTCAGGCAGCACATAGCCATTGTCCAGCACAATAATTACAGTCCTGGCCGCACTGTCCCAGTTCACCGTACACCCCAGGGCTTCAGCTACAAACCTTACAGGTACCATGGTCCGGCCCGGTGGAAGGATCACCGGGACTGTATCCATTGTTTTGCTTTTCCCGTTGACGGTGTAATACTGTTTTCCTGCCCAGAGGCAAACCGCATTTTCTCTCCGTTTCACAGTCACTTCCCTTGTTTCCTGGTCCCAGCCCACTTCGGAACCCAGGGCTTCAGCGATAAACCGAATGGGGACCATTGTCCTGTCATTGGAATCAATATATGGCTTGACATCACTTGCTATCCTGCTGCCATTCACCGTGACCGTTATCTCGGGATAGGCTGCCTGTGCCGCTGGGGGTGTTGTAAATAACCATAACAGTGCGGCAAATAAAAATACAGATTTCTTCACAGTTCTCCACTCTCCCATCATTTTTGACCCATCTGCTCCCAACAGATATCTTACATTATACCATTTATTACATTTTATGCCAATATTTCTTTTTCCATTAGAAGCACGCAAAAATTAAAGCAGCCGCCCTCTGCAGTTATTTTGGAAAATTACTGTACACAGGACTGCTGCTTATTCAAATTAGCATTGTTTTTCAGGTAGTCAACGTATCCGTTTATGATTCCCGCCGGAGCCCGCATACCCTGAATTTTGTTTTGCGGCCCCTCGTGCTGTATAGGCATCCTCTGCCACTGCAAAGGACATCATCGCCGGCTTATTTTCGCCAAAGAACAGCAGTTCACCATCAACCATTACAGCCAGTGCATAGCTGCCGCCCTCTTTTAGAGAAGATAGGTCACTGGCCTTCAATTTATACTTATAATAAGATTTTGATATGTTTTCGCCACAGGTTAACGAGCGGCCTCCGCCGCGGCCTTTGCCTGTTTTAGCGGTAGATATCCGGGCAACAGCGTCTTCCACGGTAAGGGTTTCTTTATCCATATCCCCGGATTCGATGACACAAAGCACAGGCTCCTCTGCCGGGGGTGACTCCAGCCAAAAACTGATAGCTACAGCGCGTCGTCCCAGTTCAAAACTGTCTCCGCCGGGACGGAGAGCCGGACTTGCTGCAGCCTGTCTACATCCAGGTTCAGGAGATCAACTGTGACCACAAGGCTGATTAGTGTGGTTCCGTCATTGGTCTGCTGGGTAACATGCTTACCCGGCCCAACATAACTGTCAGCAGACATCAGGTCGCTGCTTAAGGCCTGATTGGGTCTCCAAACACAGGAAACTACTAACAGAAAGACCATTACCAGGACTAAAGACGGTCATCGTTTACTGGCATATGCCCAAAATTATTTTTTGATTTCATGTCCTTCGCATTAAAAAACAGCCCCTGAAAAATGAGGCTGAGAAAAAGGCTTTTCAAAGCAAATTAAGGGCAATTATTCGTAAACCAGTTATGTAACCAATCCAGTTCAGCTTACATAAAATGTACCATGAACCAGAAAGGAGTGAAGCAGCAATGACAAGTGCACAGAACTGCTATCCCTATGATGGAATGTACGGAATGACACCTTCACCTCCCGGTACAGTTTTGAAGGTGCATATTCCTGCAGGTGCTGTGATAAACTTATTAAACCTTCTTGAGGTAACATCTCCACAGGGTATAAGTCTTATCGTAAGAGTTCCTCTATTAGGAGGGTCAATGGGATTACAAAACCTGATGACATCCATAATGAGCGCAGGTGGTACAGTACAACCGGTAAGTGGTGGTAATTACGACTACTTAAACTATTACCAGCCGTATTATTATTAGTTTTTGAACCGCAAAAAACGAGGGATACAAAATTCCCTCGTTTTTCCAAACACCACTAATGTTGATTTATTAAATCTTTTCATCTCTGCCCAATCTCAATGCCCGTATCTTATTTTCAATTCGACAACATTCTCAAAACAGAAGGGAATTTCTATTCTTTATAGAATACTTCACATATATTGTCAAATTTATCCTGTGCGGCGAGAAGACTCCCACCTCTTTAGGTGTTGATATGAATCGCCGGTTTCTAAATATTTCCCGAACACCAGTTCTCTTCGACTTCTATTTGTGGTAAAATAAGGTTAGAAATGATGAGAGGGGGTGCTCAGTATCATTAGAGCCTTAAAAACAAAGTTCCACACATCCAAAGGAAATCTCGACCGTCTTTTTGCCTGCAACCGTGTATCAGCACAGGTTTGGAATGATTGCCTGCGCCTGGCTAAAGAGCACTTTCAAAAAACAGGCAAATGGATTGACCGAAGGTCTTTACACTATGCCACCAAGGGTCAATATCCAATCCACAGTCAGTCTATCCAGGCAGTATTTGAGAAATATCTCGATGCCAGGAACAATGTCCGGCAAGCCCGGGTATCGGGGCATACCCAAATCCGCTATCCATACAAGGAGAAGCAGCACTTCAATACCAAGTGGAAAAAGGATGGGTTCCGAATACTTGAAAATGGAAAGCTTGAGTTAAGCCTTGGTCTTTTTGGCGGAAAACGCCAAAAGCCAATCATGGTGCGGATTAAGAAGCTGCCACCCGGTAAGGTCAAGGAGATCGAACTCATCTATGACCGGGGTCTACAATTAGCCGTTACCTACGATGACGGACAAGATCCTAAAGAAAACAATAATATGGGCATTGCTGCCATTGACTTGGGTGAAATCCACACAATCGTCTCCGTAACCGATCATGGGCAAGGCGTAACCATTACCGGTCGCAAGCTGCGAAGCATCAAACGATTGCGCAACAAGAAATTGAAGGAACTGCAAAAGAAACTGGCTAAATGCGAAAAAGGCTCCCGTCAGTGGAAAAAATATCGCCGGGCTTTTAACTACATCTTAGGAAAGAGTAATGCCCAGTTGACTGATATCCTCCATAAAACCACCCGCGAATTTGTTAACTGGTGCTTGGAAAATCAAGTCAGGGAAGTCGTGGTGGGGGACGTAGCGGGAGTTGAACGTCACACCTCTCCCAAAAAGAAGGGAAACACGCATAAACGTTCACCCAAGCATAACCAGAAAATGTCCCAATGGCAATTTGGGCGAATCACCAGCTACCTCCAATATAAACTGGCAGCCGAAGGGATAAGCCTGCAAAAAGTAGATGAAGCCTATACAACACAAACGTGTCCCGTTTGTGGAAGGAGGAAAAGAACCTCCTCCAGAAATTACAGCTGTCTGTGCGGATATCAGGAACACAGGGATATTCATGGAGCAAAAAACATCTTAACCAAATACAAATATGGGGAGTTTCGGAAAATATCTCTGACGGAACATAAGTATCTACGGATTGCATAAGCGAAAAGTAGTAGATGCCATGAACCTGGCCCGTATGCTAATTGGCATATAGTTGCCGGCTCTACCGGAATGATGTACTCACACCTGTCAGGTGAGGCGCCTTGAAACCGAGATGCCAATGAGACATGCATTCTGAGCTGGCCGGAAGCCCCCATCCTCTACACGAAGTATAGGTGGGGGAGGTTCACCAATTTAATATAGTCGATTGTATCAATTCAAAACGGAGGATTCCAAATGCTAAAACAATATAACTGCATTATCTGTGGCCATGTTTCTAACCAGCCTTTCTGTCATGGATGTATGAGCAAGGCAAAACAATACTATGAGACAATTTTGGAGTTTATCAAGGTCAATCCTGATGCTACGGTCATGGAAATTTATAACAGTACCTCTGTACCGCTTGGTGTAATCAGGGGTATTATTCAGATGGGCTGGATGGAACAAAGCAACTGATTGTCTCCCGCGCCATTCCGGCAAAGTGGTGCACTTCCTCTTCTCTTGTATCAAAAGAAGTCATCAGCCTGACTTCACTCTTTCCCTCATCCCACACATAAAAGTAGTACATTTCCTGAAGCCGGGGAATGGCTTCCATAGGAATGACCGCAAAAACAGCATTTACTTCAACCTTCTGAGTCAGCTTTACCCCTGGGATTTTTCCCAGTTCCGCAGCGAGAGTCTGTGCCATTTCATTTGCATGCCGGGCATTACTTAACCACAGTTCGTCTGTCAGCAGGGCTTCAAACTGCGCGGCAATAAAGCGCATCTTTGATGCCAGCTGCATTCCCTGTTTCCTGATAAATATGAAATTTCGCGCCAGTTCCCGGTTAAAGAAAACAACCGCTTCCCCAAACATCAGCCCGTTTTTGGTTCCTCCAAATGACAATACGTCAACTCCTGCATCCCCGGTTAACTCCTTCAGCCCAGTCCGGAGACCCGCCGCCGCATTTGCCAGCCTGGCCCCGTCCATGTGCAGGACCATCCCGTTTTGGTGAGCATAATCGGCAATCCGGTGTAGCTCTTCCGGAGTATAAACAGTGCCATACTCAGTGGCCTGGGTAACAGATATAACCCGCGGCTGGGTGTGGTGTTGATTGCCAAAACCGTGCATATGTGCCTTTATCCCCGCAACTGTTAACTTCCCGTCATTTGTGGGTACAGGCAGCAGCTTACAGCCTGTGAACTTCTCAGGAGCTCCGCACTCATCAACATTTATGTGGGCAACATCAGAACAGATAACCGAATTGTAGGACTCTGCAGCTGCTCGAATTCCCAGGACATTGGCAGCTGTACCGTTATATACGAAATAAACCTCTGCCTCTTGGCCGAAGACAGCGGCAAATCTCTTTCGGGCACGTGCAGTGTATTCATCATCACCGTAAGATAACACATGGCCCTTGTTGGCTGCCGTAATTGCCTCCATGACCCGCAGGTGGACCCCTGCATTATTATCACTGGCAAAGCCTTTAGTAATTGTCATAGCCTCTTCTCCTTTGAACTCTATTTTCGCAGAGTGGCAGCCAGTCTGACAGGATTCAGGAGCAGTCCCAGTCCTTCATTGATGTCCCTTACCACCACATCCGCTTTTGCCAGGGCCTGTCCCGCACAGCCCTCCGGCCCCATAACGACAACACCCAGAGCTGCCTTGGCCAGCATCAGCACATCATTAACCCCATTTCCGAATGCAGCCGTATTCGCCGCTCCGATTCTTTCAATAAAAGCCTCTTTATCAGGTCCGCCATTATCCTTGTCAACCATCACCAATTCAGCTTTCAGGCCGGCACACTCCCGCCCGGCCGAACCAAAGGTATCTGCTGTCAAAACGTATACTTTAAGTAACCCGGCTGCTTCATTTAACAATTCCCTGGTCTTACCGGACACCTTGCCATCAAATGCAAGAGTGCCGTTAAAATCCAGAACCAGATTCTCCAAATTGATGTCATGGTAACCAGGTACAGATAGCAAAATCACAATATCACCCCTTAATAAAATGATAAATCTCGTTTTTGACGGTTTCTCTCAAGTTGTCCTCCGGGAAATATTCCCCATCACTTAGTGTAACTGCTATCTTTTTTATTATGCGAACCGGGGGTTCGCTAAAAATATAAATTTCATCACACAGCCAAAGGGCTTCATCCACATCATGGGTAACAAACACAACTGTCCTCCGGTCAGTGTCCCATAGCTGCCGGAAGGAGTTAATCAGGGCCCTTTTGAGCTTCAGATCGAGAGCCCGAAAGGGTTCGTCCATAACCAATATGTCTGAAGGGTAGGCAAATGCCCGGGCCGCAGCAACCCTTTGTTTCATCCCGCTGCTGATCTCCCGTGGGTAGTGACCGGCAAATTCCCCGAGGCTGACCATTTTCAGCAGACCCGAAACAATTTTGCTCCTCTCACTTTGTGAGTACAGATCTTTTAAGACAAACTCCACATTTTCACTGACCGTCTGCCACGGAAGCAGCCTTGGTTCCTGAAAAATACAGGAAACCCTTTTTCCTGCAAGCCCGAGGAATTCTCCCGAATCAGGAACGACTGTTCCAGTAATCATATTCAACAGAGTGGTCTTGCCACACCCGGAAGGACCCAGGATACCGGTTATCCTTCCTTCCCCAAATTCAATTCGAAAATCCCGGTAAAGGTCAACACCGGGAAAACTCTTATTAAGACCACTGATAATTAAATTCATACTATCTCCCGTCTCCACCTGGCAGCCCTTTTTTCGAGCAACCTGATCAGGGCTTCAAATATGTAACTGAGAATAACGGCAATAACCGTCCAGGCAACCAATTCAGCCACCATCAGGTATGACTGGGCAGTATGCATCTGTGTCCCGATGGCAAATCTGGGCTGGCTCAAAACCTCACTGGCAATTATTGCTTTCCACCCAATACCGGCAGCATTGGAAATACCTCCTGTTATAAAGGGCGAAATTGCCGGAATGTATACTTCCAGGATAAGCCTTGAAGTCTTAACCCGGTACGTTTTGGCCATCGCCACAAGTTCCCCGTCCACACTCTTTATCCCTTCCGTAACATTTGTCGCTATTATCGGATACATTATCAGGAAACCGATAAAGACCGGTACCAGATCAGTTGCTAACCATATCAGGGCCAGGAGAATAATAGAAATAACCGGTGTTGCCCTTACGGCAACTATAACCGGTCTTATCATCACATCAAATGTTCTGTTTAAACCGGCCATAATGCCGGTTATTATCCCAACAGCCAGTGAAATCAAAAACCCCAGGAGACCCCGCAGCACTGTATACCCTGCGGAGAAAATAAAATCATCAGAGGCAACCAGTTTCACCAGAACCCGGAATATCTTTTCAGGCGCAGGTAACAGCATCTCCGAAGCGGTGGTGACAGAGATTATTTTCCATAGAAAAATTAAGAGCAAAATAGAAAATAACCCCATTGCCCTGTCTTTTGTAATAATTGCCTTACTTTTTGTAATAAAACCCTTCATCAGGCAGCGTGCCTCCGACAATATTGGGATCGAAATCATAGAAAACCTTAAGATATGCATTAATGCCGTCTTTTACACTCGAGGCATCCATATATCTCATATTACATCTTGGGATAGTATCTGCCGCCACGTCTGCTGCCGGCATTATTCCGTGCTTCACTGCCAGTTGCCCGGCCTCTTCAGTGTTGGCATTAACCCACTGTATAGATTTCTCGTATTCCTTTAAAAACCCTGCAACAATTCCGGGATACTTCAGGGCAAACTCCTTTTTTACAAAGACACAGGTCTGGGCAAGAGGTGTTTTGTTTTCCGTAGTCTCATCCCATTCCCGGGTCAGGTCCATAATAATTCCCAGGCTGCTGTTTTTGGCAAGCAAAGTGCTTACCATAGGCTCTGACAATACAGCGAGGTCAGCCCTGCCCGCTCCCACAGCGCCGGCCAGGTCCTGGGGCATAGGATACCTGTAGTCAAGGATAACATCCTGCTCAGGGTCAATGCCTTTTTTCTCAAGCATATACCGAAAGGAAATATCAGGTGTCATCCCTTTGGCCATAAGGTAAATCCTTTTGTTTTTGAGGTCATCCCATTCTTGGATATCTGTATTATTTTTTCCGACCAGGTACAGTGTCCCCCAAAGGCTGATGGCTGCGGTCTGGTAATCTACACCTTTATTGTATAATATTGAAGCAAGGTTTGTGGGAATTGTGGCAATATCAGCCTCTGATTGAATCAGCATTGCCCTTACTGTCTCCGGGCTGTCTTTTATGATATACTCTGCCTTTGCTTCTTTACCCAGGGACGGGTTGTTTTCAATCATATGAATCATACTTAGTGCAGACGGCCCCTGGATTGCTGCCACCTTTAAGATTACCCCGGTATCCGGGGCATTGCCTGGAGCCGTACCGCCATTACCGCCTTTGTCCGATATATTGCTCCCCGAACATCCCGCTGTCGCCGCCAGCAGTATTATTGAAAGAAAAATGAATCCAAATCTTTTTATCATATTTGTGCCTCCTTTGTGCAAACATAACCGGACTATGTGCTATATATATGCCGCCGGCCCCGTCCAATGACTATATTTTACCATTATTCTGCAAATACTGTCCAGTCTCGGGCAAAAATAACGGCAAAAACCCGACTAAATGGTTAGCCGGGTTTTTGTCAGGTTTATATATTTTGGAAGTGAAAGGCAGTTTACTACTGCACATAATACTTATTCTTCACAAAGTTATGATTTCCTGCTATACTAAGATGTGTCCAAAAACTTTTTATTGCACATTCAATTAATGCTGTGATAGTATTTCCTGAGTATTCAATGCCTTTATAAAACCCTATTAATTACGCCGCTCCTAAACCTACTATGGATAGTACTAATATGAGTTTTTTTATTTTTTAGAAAATTTAAACTTCCTTAGTCTAGCAGGAATTACCACAATAAAGAAGAATATTATGTTTATACTTATCGAATATTTCTTTATTTGTCGTTTTGAGCTTTAAATCACAAACACGAATCTATGAAAGGAGGGCGAGGAGACCGGTTAACCAGCCATCATTTTATCCCGGACCGACCAAATGGATATTATCGTATTCAGGAGAATCCGGGGCAGCAAAATATAACAAAATCTAAGGAGGCAGAAAAAATGTTAAAAAGAAAAGGGCTTTATTCTGTAATGGCACTGCTTATCGCCCTCAGCCTGATGGTAACACTGGCAGGGTGCGGTGGCAGCGAGAAACCGGAAAGTGAGCCTGCAAAAGATCCGGTTGAAAACACTCAACCCACTGAAGAACAAGTAGTTGAATCTTCCGCAATTATTGAGGCAGTCGCTGCTTACTTGGGCTCAGACCCAGCTCCAGCTCCAACCATCAGCGCTGAAGAGGTTGACGAGAAAGTTGTTAAGGGCGGCGATACGGGTTATTTCCTCCTCAGCATCCAAAAGCCTGAAGATTTTGCCAAAGGCCATGTTCCGGGCGCAATTAATATTCCCTATGCTCAAATTGCCAAAGCTGAAAGCCTGGCCCAGCTTCCCAAGGATAAAAAGATTGTTGTTATCTGCTACACCGGCCATACCGCCAGCTATACCTCAATGTTCCTTAACGAACTTGGTTATGAGGCATATGCAATGAAGATGGGTATGAACGGCTGGAACGAAGAGTCTGCCGGATTAGGTGCGGTTGTACCTTACGCCGGATCAGCCGGTCTTGATGTGAGCACCGAAGCAGTTGAAGCTCAGGCTGTTAATGAAATCCCTGAAGTTAACACAGGCGCTCAGACTCCTGAAGAAATCATTATCGCAGCTACCGATGCCTACCTGTCCGCAGGCAGAGGTCCTACCGTAAGTCCTCAGGAAATTGATGAAAAAGTTATCAAGGGTGGAGATGACAGCTACTTCCTCCTCAGCATTCAGAAGCCTGAAGACTACGCCAAAGGCCATGTTCCGGGAGCAATTAATATCCCTTATGGCGCTATCGCCAAGGAAGAAAACCTGAAGAAACTTCCTACCGATAAGAAGATTGTTGTTATCTGCTACACCGGTCATACCGCCAGCTATACTTCAATGTTCCTCAACCAGCTTGGTTATGAATCTTATGTCCTCAAGTTCGGTACTATGGGCTGGAATGACAAAACTGAAGGAATGGGCGCTGTTAAAGCCTTTACCAAGTCCCCCGGATTTGAAACAGTCGCCAACTAGTAGCATAACTTACCAAAATACAAGAGGGTGTCCCATAATGGGGCACCCTTTCTATTTAGCCTATGAAATTGAAGGGAGGGGCAGATATAATTCCTTCACGATGGCAACGATTCCGCTTGTTTGCGGCTCCCGCTTACGCGGATTGCCGACAAGCGGACATCAGTCTCATCGTTCCGGAACCATATCTGCCCCTCCCTAATTTATAGGCCTAATCCAAAACGGGTGTCCCAAATGGGGCACCCGCTCTATAATTACAAGGCTTTACTATTTTTCACCTGTGTTGTTGAATGGGGGTAGATGTGTTCCGCGAAGCGGGAGCTGCTGCCGGCGGAGACGTAGCCCGCCGGAGGAATACATCTACTCCTATCCAGATTACAATTGAAAAATAATAAGCCTAAGTTTTAGAGCCCCAGCAACTTCCGCACAACCGGGATGTCTGCCGGGGCAAAATCATATTTTACCATTTCCTCAGGGGCAGCCCACTTCCAGTCCTGGCAGTCAATACAGTCCGGTATGCCGCCTTTTAAGCTGCAGAGGTAGCAGAGCAGGATGACCTGCCTGTCTTCATAGATATGGGACACAACCTTGAAAATTTCTCCCACTTCCACAGTAATATCAAGCTCTTCCTTAAGTTCTCTCACGAGGCAGGCTTCGGGGTCTTCACCCTGTTCTACCTTACCTCCGGGAAACTCCCACTTCATCTCCTGGTGCGAGCCTTTTTTCCTTTGGGCAATGAGGAACTTACCGTCACTTTTTATGATTGCTGCTGTGACAACCAGAATTTTCATTGTTTTTACGGGAATCTCCTTCCTGCCTATGAATTTACAACCTTTTTCCCCTGGTTATACACCACCCCAAGTTTATCAGCAAATCCACCATCATCCTGCAGTTCCCTGACTATACTCAGACCGGTTTCTTTAACCAGTTCAATTTCCTGTACATGCTTAGGACCGGCAGGAGATTTATTGCTGTCGGTGAGTATCTTCACCACCGGCTTATCCGGGTGGATGCGCCTGTTGCATACGACAAGCCCGATCTCACCTGAGCTTAGCTCCACTAACGAACCGGCAGCAAACAGGGCGATATTTAGCAGGAAAAGTTCCGTTAGTGAGCTGTCTATTTTCAACCCTGCTTCCTCTTTCATCAATTCTATTGCTTCACGCGTACTGTAAGCCTTCCGGTGTTTCCGCTCGCTGGTAAGGGCATCAAACAGGTCAGCAACGGCTGCAATCCTGGCAAATTCACAGATGTCGGTATTCTTTAAGGCTCTCGGGTATCCAGTCCCATCTATGCGCTCATGATGCTGGAAAGCAACGTGTGCCGCCAGCAGGTTAACATCTTTCTGATCTCTCAGGAGGTTAAATCCTTTTATGCTGTGCTGCTGCATTTGATTGAATTCTTCAGGTGACAGCCTGCCCGGTTTTTCCACCACCTTGGGATCAACATACATGGACCCGATATCATGCATAACTGCCCCCACCCCCAGGTCCCGGAGCTGAACCTCGTTATAGTTTAAGGCCAGACCAATCCGCAGTGACAATATACATACATTCAGGCAGTGGGCATACAGGTAACTGTCATAAGAACGAATATCACAAAATTCAAAAAGCAGCTGCCTATTCTGCAGAATCTCGTCAGTCAGCCTGTTTACCAGGTCCTTAACCAGTTTGGTATTAATCTTTTGGTATTTTTTAGCCTCTTCGAAAACCCTTCTCAATGTTACAATCCCGTCAATTCTTGTACTGTCTGATACTATATCGGGGAACTCGATGTCCCGGCAAAAACTGTCAATTATAATGATTGTCGGGAAACCCAGTGCCTGCAGCCTTTTGGCATAGGCGGGGTTAAGTTCACTCCCGGCAGAAAGCAAGACACTCCCATTGGCTGAATAAAGACTTTTCCCCAAAATCATACCGGACTGCAGTTTGCTAACAGGTAACCTGCGCATAGACCTGCCCCCTCTCATTTCGATTCTGTTATCTTAGAAAACAAAAATTCCGCCTTGCTTGCCGGAAAAGCAGACGGATCAGTTTTTCGGCAGCCTGGCTGTCATAGCAAAAGCTTTAGACCCATGGCTTTGCGTCCCTAACTTTCGGTAGGTTTGCCTTTACGGTGAAAAAATATACGATTATCTTACTATATTTATACGCAATAAAACAATGTAAATAGGGTGTCTGGTGAAGAAACATAATATAGTTGACCAATAGTAATTAATACTGTAATTAGTTATAATAATTATTAAACAAGGATGTGGTTATAAAGCAATTATATCTCTTCATATACTCTACTATCAAATAATCAAGTTCGCAGCTTTTGTCGTACACATCCGGGTCATTTAGACCCTTCTCCTTTACAAGGCTGTACATTTCTCTTTGTTTGTCCCGGATCTTTTTCCGGAATTGCCGACGGTTTGTCCACATTTTCATCTCTCCCACACTTTATTGTGGTTGGATTGTTAATCTGTCCTAAAGTACGTTTTTTTTTTGTTTTCTTCTAGGAATTATTGCAAATATCCTTCAGAGAAAATGTCGAATACCGTCAGATTGAAATTTTTTTTTCGTAATTTTTATTATTTCCATTCTAATAACACATTGTCCCCGTTTTTGAGTGGTGTTGTAAATTCTGCAGGGGTTCCGTTGACTTTTAACTCAAGTCTCATTCCGGTTTCCGGAGGTCTTAACTGAAGATTGGTCCTTGTGAGTACATCAGTAAGAATGGCATCCTCTCCCGGAATCTCCACCATCTCATCATTAACAGTAACAACAGTACAGCCGGTGACCTTAGATTCTTCCTCACCTGCCGGATCTGCTGTCTCTTCACGCTCTGCTGCTGCTGTTAGCTCTGCCGCTGCTGTTGGCTCTGCCGCATATGTACGCTGGGGCATGACTGTGGACTGTGCCTCCCCTGCCGCGATATCCGGCTCAGTACTGAGCGTTATTGGTTCAGCAGCACTTTCCAGAGTTATGTCATCACCGTCATTAACTTCAGCCATGGAATCAACCAAACGCTCGTTAATATATATGCAGCAATCTTCACCGAAATCAGCACAGCCTGCTATTTCCAGGACCTCAGTCACAGTTCTGGGTAAATAGTGAACTATCCTGGCATTATCCACAAGCTCTTCGTGGTAAGACGCGGGTTTACCGTTCATAGTAATCACCGGGTTAATCACAAAAGGTTCGCTGTTAACAGAAATATTCAGAGCAAAGATGTGGGGCACCAGATCGTAAATGTGTCCCCGGGCGTTTTCACCATCCCGGGCCTCAACAAATTCTATAATATCATTATGTTTTACCGGGACATCAATAGTAACGTCTTCCCCGTTCAGCCGAATAACTGCCGGTTTGCCTCTTCCGCCTTTGATGATTTTTAAATCTCCGTTGACCGTCAAAGTTAGGGCCATTCCCAGCCGCGGTTGTGTCTTGCGCATACTGATGCCGGCTGCCAGCAGGGCATCGGCAACCGTACCCCGGTTAACCTCAAAAAGCCGGATCTGCCGGTCATTGACCATCACTTTGGCAAAGCCAAGGCCTTTATGTTCATATGCTGTCACAGCTATTCCAATTGGGGTCACGGCTTCCGGACCCATCAGTTCCTGGGTACCGAACACTTCCGAAATTGCCTCCCTGCCCCTTACTGCCACTCTTTGCCTGGTAAGCCCCAGGTTATCTGCCAGCACATCTTTCAGGAGAGGAGTAAGACTTCCTCCTCCTATACAGATAACTGCCTGTGGAGTCTTTCCGTTAAGTTCGATTATTTTGTCACTTATCTGTTTTGTTAAAACCTGTACAGATTCCCCTACAATATCAAGAACCTCCCTGGCGGAAACAGTATGTTCAATTCCCAGGACATCGGTAAAACTGAGGTCACTGTTATCCTGCAGGGACCGCTTAATCCTCTCTGCCGTGTTAAAATCAAGCAGGTATACTTCAGAAATCATCTCTGTTATTTCATCACCTGCTACCGGAACCATTCCGTAACCGGCTATGGACCCATCGTCTGTAATGGCAATATCCGAAGTTCCGGCTCCTATGTCAACAAGTGCAATATTCAACTGTCTCATGCTGGGTGGCACTACCACCGCACTTGCGGCAATAGGCTCCAGTGTCAGGCTGGCCATTTCCAGACCTGCCATCTGAAGGGCAGCAAAGAGGGAATCGACAACAACCCTGGGCAGAAAAGTCGCAATTACCTCAACACTCATATTCCTGCCCTTCTGGCTGTATAAACTGCCGATTTTATAGCCATCAAGCTCATAATAAACTACACTGTACCCGACACAGTGATAATTCAGGGACTCTGCAGTCTGAGTGTCTTCCTCATTTGCCAAACGGCTTTGAGCCTCCTGAACAGCCTGAAGTTCAAGCCTGAGGATATCATCCCGATGTATTTCCCGTAATTCCGGAATATCTGCACTCACATTAAGCCTTGTAGTCTTCAGGGCTCTTCCTGCTGCTGCCACAGCAGCCTGTTTAAGGGTCTGGCCCAGTTTGTTCTCGAGCTTGTCTTTAATAAGCTTAATCGATTCGGCCACCTGTTCAATATCATGTATCTGTCCGTCAATCATAGCCCTGTTTTGGTGCTCCCTTTGTTCTGCTGCCAAAATTTCAAGACCTTTTGTTGTCTCCTGCATTATGACACCGGTAATTGACCTGGTACCGATATCCAGGGCAAAAATTGTTTCACCAGACATAATTTAATCCCCCTCTTCCGTTAAGGGTAAATTGAAATCGTTGTTTGATTACCTTTCCTCAATCACCTTTCTTATAGAAAAAAGACGATACTAGAGAAAAGCCAATTTCCCTGGCCTGAAATATCTGTTCGGTACTCCCTGTAAAAAGAATTCCACTCTGTTTCAATGCACCATAAAACTTCCGGTAAAGCTGTGCCTTACTTTCCTCTGTAAAATAGATAACCACATTCCGGCACAGTATCAAATCAAAATTTCTGTCAAAAGCGTCTGTCAGCAGGTTATGTTTCATAAAATTGACTCTTTTTTTAACTTCATCTTTTATCACCAAGTTGCTGCCTTCCTTGGTAAAATGCCCATTGATATAATTCTGGGGCAGATTCAGGACAGCCTTATCATTATATGCTCCCATTCGGGCTTTGTTTAACACCTCGTCATCAACATCGGTGGCCAGCATGGTGAATTTTACATTGGGAAAACGGTTCATCATCACCATAGTCAGGGTATAGGGTTCTTCACCGGTGGAACACCCTGCGCTCCATATTTTCAGTGACCGGGACGTCTGGATCAGTTCAGGCAAAATCTGGTCCTCCAGGACCTGCCACTGAGAAGGGTTCCTGTAAAATTCTGATACATTAATAGTTAATGTATCAAGAAATTTCCTCCAATGGGTTATTTCTTTTTCCAGCAAACCCAGATAGGTGCCGTAATCAGTGATTTTCAGACTCCGCATCAGACTGTTGATACGCCTCTCCATCTGGGGACGCTTGTAACCGTTTAAATCCAGACCTTTTTTTCTCCGCAAACCATCCAAAAATGTTTCATATGCATCCACCATATTGTTCTACCTCTCTGTGCAATAAATTATTACTTTACCGGTTCAACATTATTTGGAATATGGCACTTATTACAGAAGTTTTCCTTGGTATGGCTGAACTTTTTACTGTGACAGTCCAGACAAAATCTCTCAGGGTCCCCGCGGCGTTCCGTAATCACACCGTGTTCCTTCATCCACTCCTCCGGGTTCCCGTGTTGAGTCCGGTTAATATTAAAATAAATAACAAACACCAAGGCCGCTGCAAGCAGAATTGTGATAAGGTTCTTCCTGTTTATCACCCTACCCACTCCTTAACAGTTATTAATTATTCGACAAAAATTAACGTTTTTCCTCTCTTTTTTTGAAAAATCTCCCTGTTTGGGAATAATTTTTTAAGTTTTTATGAAACCGCACGGAAGGCCTCGGAAGCTGCAGCAACTGTCCTGTCAATGTCTGCATCAGTATGTGCCAGGGAGACAAAAGCAGCCTCAAACTGTGACGGCGCCAGGTAAATACCCTTTTCCAGCATAATCCTAAAGAAGGCGGCAAATTTGTTGGTGTCAGAGCTGCAGGCAGTTGCAAAATCAATCACCTGCTCACCGGTGAAAAAGGTACATACCATCGAGCCGATCCTGTTAAAGGAGACGACGGCGCCGGCCTTATCTGCCACATCAGCGAGTCCTGCTGCCAGCCTGGAAGCCTTTTTCTCCAGTTCATCATAGATACCGGGTTTTTGCAGCTGTTTTAATGTTACCAGCCCTGCTGTCATTGCCAGTGGGTTCCCTGACAGGGTACCGGCCTGGTAAATGGGGCCTGCGGGAGCAATCTTTTCCATGATTTCTTTTCTTCCGCCATAAGCGCCTACCGGGAGCCCACCTCCGATAACCTTACCCAGGCAGGTCAGGTCAGGATTAATGCCAAAACGCAGTTGAGCTCCGCCATAAGCCACCCTGAACCCTGTCATTACTTCATCAAATATCAGCAGGGCACCATATTTCCCCGTTATTTCCCGGAGTCCTTCCAGAAATCCGGGTTGGGGCGGGACAACTCCCATATTGCCGGCCACCGGCTCTACGATAACGGCCGCAATGTCCTCACCCTCCAGCTCAAATATCTTTCTTACTGTTTCCAGGTCATTAAATTGGGCTGTAATTGTGTTAACCGCAATATTCTCCGGCACCCCCGGACTGGTTGGAACTCCAAGGGTCAGCGCTCCTGAACCTGCTTTGATTAGCAGGGAATCGGCATGCCCATGATAACAACCCTCAAACTTGACTATCTTATTCCTCCCGGTATATCCCCGGGCAACCCTTAAGGCGCTCATTGCAGCCTCTGTTCCTGAATTAACCATCCTAACCATATCCATGGCCGGAAAGGCATCAATAATGGTTTTGGCCATTTCAGTCTCCAGTTCGGTTGGCGCTCCGTAACTGGTCCCTTTATCCAGGTAAGATTTTAGGGCCGCAACAACCTCAGGATGCTGGTGTCCGAGAATCATGGGGCCCCATGACCCTACATAGTCTATATATTCATTGCCGTCAGCATCATAAATTTTTGAACCATTGGCTTTCTCAATGAAAACAGGGTCGTGTCCGACAGATTTAAAGGCCCTTACAGGACTGTTGACCCCACCCGGAATATACTTTTGGGCCTCCTCAAAAAATTTGACAGATTGACTGTAGCCTTTATGCATTTTTTGTACCACCCTTCAACAGATTAGCGCCGGCAATAAGCGCACATATTATTGTTCCCACAGGTTTATTTTATAATTATGTAAAAGGTAGAGAAGTACATTGGCTGCCCTTTCCTTCGGGTGCAGCCCAGTGCCTCTCTACCTTATTTGTGTCATGCTGTCATTGCGGCTTACAGCCTCAATAACCTTTTCTCCCCTGGTACAAGCACCATGGTTCTTCAGCCATATAGTCACCGTTATTGTAAAATGCAGCCCGGGCACGGCAGCCCCCGCAGACTTTCTTGAAACCGCAGTCGCCGCAGCCACCCTTGTAATCCAGTGTCCTCAGGGTCTGGAAAACCTCACTGTTGGCCCATATTTCGCTAAACGGAGTTTCCCTGACATTACCGACTTCCATGTCCATATAGGCACATGGTTGAACTTTACCCTTGGGACCGATAATGCAGTATGAGGTCCCCGCCAGGCAGCCGCGCCCAAACCTGAGGTCCATCCCCATCTGCTTGGCAATCCTCATGAACTGGGGCGCACAGGTGGGTTTCAGTTCAATATCAACCTGCTGCTGCTTTTTCATAATCCTGGTCAGGATTTCTTCATACTGTTCCGCCCTCAGAGACTCTTCCTCAATATTTTTGGCCCTTCCGGTGGGAACAAGGAAGAAGAAGTGATGGGCCCTGGCCCCCAGGCCAATAGCAAAATCGGTAATTGCCTCCGCTTCGTTCCAGTTCCAGTCCATCAGGGTTGTATGGATCTGGAAGGGAACCCCGGCAGCGTGGCAGTTCTTCATTCCCTGTACAGCCCCGTCCCAGGCGCCTTTAAACTTCCTAAGCCGGTCGTGTTTCTCCCTGTCCAGGCTGTCCAGGCTGATGCCAACCCCATCCACACCGATTTCTTTCAACCGTTGTACCACCTCAGGGGTAATCAGTGTGCCATTGGTACCGAAAACTGTAATCAGGCCCAGGCTTTTTGAGTATTCAACCAGTTCGAAGATGTCTGGCCTCATAAACGGTTCCCCACCGCTGAAAATCATTATTTTAAACCCGGCTTTTTTAATCTCGTCAAGCAGAGCCTTACCTTCCTCGGTATTGAGTTCTTCATCTGCCCTGGCGCCGGCATCCCGGTAACAGTGATCACAGTACATATTGCACTGGTTTGTGGTATTCCAGGAAATGATCATTACTGTTCCTCCTTTAGCCATTTGGCAACATCTTTTGCATGATAGGTTATAATAATATCCGCCCCGGCCCTTTTCATACCGGTCAAGGCTTCCATGACAACCCTTTTTTCGTCAAGCCAGCCGTTTTGGACAGCAGCCTTGATCATAGCAAACTCGCCGCTGACATTATAAGCTGCCACAGGCATATTGAATTCATCTTTGATTCTCCTGATGATGTCAAGATAAGGCAGGGCCGGTTTAACCATCACAATATCCGCCCCTTCCTCCACATCAAGCCAAACTTCCTTCAGAGCCTCATCACTGTTAGCCGGGTCCATCTGATAACCCCTGCGGTCACCAAACTGCGGGGTTGATTCGGCAACATCCCGGAACGGCCCGTAAAACCCTGAAGCATACTTGGCTGAATAGGACATAATGGGCATATTACTGTAACCATTGGCATCAAGGGCCTTCCTGATCGCGGCAACCCGCCCGTCCATCATATCTGAAGGGGCCACCATATCTGCTCCTGCCATTGCATATGACAGGGCAATCTTGGCCAGAATCTCAATTGTCTGGTCATTAAGCACATTACCCTTCTCGTCAAGGATGCCGCAGTGCCCGTGACTGGTGTATTCACACATACAAAGATCCGGAATCACCAGGAGGTCGGGGTATTTGTTCTTTATTTCCTTAATAGCACGCTGGACTGCTTCGTTTTCGTCATAGGCCGAAGACCCCTGAGGATCCTTGTAAGCGGGAATACCAAACAGCAGCACCCCTGGGATGCCCAGTTTAACAACCTCATCAGTTTCCTTTAAAATGTTGTCAACTGACTGCTGAAATACCCCCGGCATTGAAGCCACGGGATTATTGATACCTTCACCGTTGGTCACAAACAAGGGATAGATAAGGTCATCAGTTGTCAGCCGGTTTTCCCTGACCAGACGGCGCATATTCTCAGAACTTCTCAGCCTTCTCGCCCTTACAACCGGAAAAGCCATCTAATCCGCCTCCCGTCCTTTTATATAGTCCAAAACAGCCTGAACCAGGCCATCTATAGTATATACCTCGGCCTCAACAGCAACTTCAAGGCCCAGTTCCCGGGCTGCCGCAGAAGTAATCGGCCCGATACTGGCAACCATAACACCTTCTGTAAGCCTGGGGATATTTTCAGCCCCGATTTTCCTGACAAAATTCTTCACAGTTGATGAACTTGTGAAGGTGAGGACATGAATGCGCTTATCTTCCAGCATTTTAATAACCTCTGAACTGTCTCCGGACCCCATCGCCGTTCGGTAGGCAGTTACCTCATCAACCATCGCCCCCATGGATTCAAGGGTATCAGGCAGCACCTTCCTGGCGATATCAGCACGCGGCAGCAGGAATCGCTTACCTCTGACATCCTGTCCCCGGAACACGTCAATTATCGCTTCAGCAACAAACTCCTCAGGCATAAATTCGCAAAAGACCCCATATTTCTCAATCTCTTCCCTGGTTTTGGGGCCAATGGCAGCAATCTTTGTATCCTTCAGGTTCCTGATATCTTTTTTAAGCTCCCTCATGCGATCCATAAAAGACTGGACACCATTCACACTGGTCAGAACCAGCCAGTCATATGAGCCAATGTCCGTAATAGCTCTGTCCAGCGGTCCATAATCCTCGGGGGCTGTGATTTCAATGGTCGGAAACTCCCAGGGTTCACCACCCAAAAGCTCAATCTTCTGGGCCAACGCACTGGCCTGGCTGCGCGAACGGGTAACCAGAACCCTTTGACCAAATAACGGTCTCTGTTCAAACCACATCAGTTTTTCTCGCAGAGAAACCACTTCACCAACCACAATTATTGCCGGGTGTCCCATCTGGGCCTCCCTGGCCTTTTCCACAATGTTGCTGAGGACGCCGGTCACTGTTTTCTGTTCCGGCCTGGTGCCCCACCTGATAACGGCCGCCGGGGTTTCCGGAGGTCTCCCGTTGGCGGTAAGCTTTTCTACTATATATGGAAGATTGCTCATTCCCATATAAAAAACGATGGTCCCACATCCGGTGGCAACCTTATCCCATTCGACTGATGTATCCTCTTTGGTGGGGTCTTCATTTCCGGTAATAATTGCCAGGGTGGAATTGAAATCACGGTGGGTTACCGGAATTCCGGCATAAGCGGGAACTGCTATCCCGGAAGTTATTCCGGGTACTACCTCAAAGGGAATATCATGTTCCAGGAGGAATTCGGCCTCTTCACCCCCCCTGCCAAAAACAAAGGGGTCACCACCCTTGAGCCTGGTAACTGTCTTCCCTTCCCGGGCCTTTACAACAAGGACCCGGTTAATCTCATCCTGTTTCAGGGTATGCCTGACGGGAGACTTCCCTGCATAAATCAGTTCCGCTCCCGGTTTTGCATGAGACAGCAGCCGGGGACTGGACAACCGGTCATATACAATGACATCTGCGGTCTGAATACATTCCAGGCCTTTCACCGTAATAAGTTTGGGGTCTCCGGGACCCGCGCCTACCAAATACACTCTACCATTTTCCATAATTATAATAACTCCTGCCTTACAGATTTTAGGATTTGATCCGCTCCCATCTCAATGAGCTTGTCAGCCAGCTGCTGTCCAAGTACAGCAGCATCATCTACCGGGCCGGATACACTGGCCTTGATCAGTTCCTTACCGTCAAGGCCTGCCACAACACCCTCCAGGGTCAACTTGTCACCGGTAACGGTCCCAAGCGATCCGATAGGAATCTGGCAGCCGCCTTCAAGCTTCCTGAGCATCGCTCTTTCGGCGGTAATTGCAGCCTGTGAGGGAAAATGATTAAGTTTACCGACGATTTCATGGACCTCCCGGTCATCTTCCCTGATTTCTATACCAATGGAACCCTGTCCAACTGCAGGCAAGCTGACATCAGGTGAAAGGTATTCAGTTATCCTGTCCTTCCATCCCATACGTTCAACCCCTGCCGCTGCCAGGACTATGGCATCAAGATTATTGCGCTCAAGTTTGGCCATTCTTGTGTTCAGGTTCCCCCGTAAGGGTTCCAGCTGCAGGTCAGGCCTGAATTTCAAGAGCTGGGCACACCTCCTGAGGCTGCTTGTCCCTACCCTGGCTCCCTCAGGCAGTTCTCCAAGAGTCTTGCCGTGCCTTGAGATAACCACATCCCGCGGGTCTACCCGCTCACATATGCAGCCTATCATCAAGCCTTCAGGCAGCACTGTCGGTAAATCTTTCATGCTGTGTACCGCGAGGTCAATATCCCCTTCCAGCATCCCTACCTCAAGTTCCTTGGTAAACAAGCCCTTATCACCGATTTTTGCCAGGGCCACATCAAGAATTTTATCTCCCTGGGTTTTCAGGCTCAGAATCCGGAAGGAGTAATCAGGATTATGCTTTTTGAGGTTATCCACAACCCAGTTTGTCTGCCACATCGCCAGTGCGCTGTCTCTGGTGCCGACTATAATTTCCCTTGCCATGATTATACCTCCAAATCAACTGCCATATATTTTAAAGTCAATCATATCAAAATTCCCCGTCTTATTTACTGCCCACCGCATGGTTATGCATCGGGCGCCCTCCCGGGTATTCGCCCGGATGCCCTCCGGGGTGTGCTCCAGGATGACCCTGGGCATCAACAGGACATTCATCCGGCCTTTCCGCGGCGAACTGCTTTTCCTTGGGAACATCAAGATTAAACAGGTTTTGCAGGATTTCAGTATACAGGTGACCCTGTTTGGTCAGGGCAGACTTTTTCAGTTCCATTACCGGATCATGCAGCAATTGGTTGACAATAGAATTTGTCATGGAACTGATAATCTTTTTCTCCCGCTCGGTGATGTTGCCCAGGCGGTTATAAGCCTTCTGCATTTCTTTCTGCCTGATTTCTTCACCGCGCTTCTTCAGTGCAGCAATGGTAGGGGTAACAAACTGCATGCTCAGCCATTTCCAGAACTCGTTAATTTCCTCTTTAATAATCTTTTCTGCCTTCTGGGCTTCCTTCTTCCTCTGTTCCAGGTTACTGTCAACAACATGCTGCAGTTCATCAATATCAAAAAGGTTTACCCCCGGAATTTCAGCCACAGCAGGGTCAACATCCCTGGGAACCGCGATATCTATGATAAAAATCTTCTTTCCATTTCTCATTTCCATAACCTTTACCAGTTCAGGCTTTTCCACGATATAATGAGGTGCGGCTGTTGCCGTTATTACAATATCTGCGGCAGCCATATGGTCTATGAGTTCATCAAACCGTACCGCCCTGCCGCCAAATTGTTTTGCCAGCGCCTCAGCCTTAACAGCAGAACGATTGGAAACGATAACACTCTCCACTCCATTGGCCACAAGATGCTTGGCTGTCAGTTCACTCATCTTGCCAGCCCCTATAACCATCACTGTTCTCCCGTCCAGTCCTTCAAAAATCTGCCGGGACAGCTCAACAGCCGCATAACTGATCGATACGGCATTCCGGTCAATCATGGTTTCAGTCCTGACTTTCTTGCCCACAGTAATTGCCTGACGGAAAAGAGTATTCAGGACCCTGTTGGTGGCGCCGTGTTCACATGCCACCTGGTAGGCAGTTTTAACCTGTCCGAGAATCTGGGTCTCTCCGAGAATCATGGAATCAAGTCCGGAGACAACTCTAAACAAATGAGGGATGACATCAAACAAAGTGTAGGTGTAGAGATAGTTCTTAAGTTCACTATGTTCACTGCGGCAGCATCTGGCAAGATGTTCCCTTATCCTGGTGAGTCCTTTATCAACATCCAGAACGGCAGCATAAATCTCGGTGCGGTTACAGGTAGACAGAATAACACAACCGCGGACTATCCCGCTGGATGTCAGCTTGTCCAGATGCTTAGGAAGCGAATCCTCGGTAAAGCTGAGTTTCTCACGGATTCCCACCGGTGCAGTCCTATGATTGAGTCCAATCGTTACCAAGTACATAACTTATCCGCTCCTTCACTTTTTCACGCTGACCGTCTTTCAGCAATTGGATAATATCTGAATAAACAAGCTCTTTAAACATATCCCGGCGCTGTTCCTCATCAGGAACATTCCTTATAATGTGCTCTCTTAGATCAGACATCAGCTCGAGAAATTCGTGATATTCAGGCCCAAATTCCGTCTCCAGCTCTTCCCTGATGCGGCGGGCCAGCATAGGGCTTTTACCATCGGTGGAGATACTGATACTCAAAGACCCCTGTCTGAAAACTGAAGGGACTATAAAATTGCAGTCTGCGGGACTATCAACTATATTCACCAGGATATTCCGGTCATGACAGTCACGGGCTATCCGGCTGTTAATAACAGGGACATCTGTAGCGCCAATGACCAGGAAGGCATTTTCCAGGTCAGTTGTAGTATAGTTTCTTCTTATCGCTGTAACTGTGCCCTTTGCAGCAGCCTCTTCCAGCCAATTGGTAAGTACAGGGCTGACAACATATACCCTGGCGCCTGCCTCCAGAATGCTCCTGACTTTTCGCTCAGCTACCTTGCCGCCGCCCACCACAAGACACTTTTTGCCATCAAGCTTCAAATATACCGGATAATAATTAAGCAACCAAACCACTTCCCTAAACAGCCTTTTGTCGAAAGTATTGTGTATATATTCTCTACAGTATCAAATATTCCTGCAACCACAAACCACAGTTCTTATTATATCGCAAAGGCCCGCCCTATCCAAGGGAAAATCTTTTCCAAGTTATCTCCGGCACAAACTCGAAACATCAGCAAGCCATGGGATTGCCATGGCTTGTTAATTTCCGGAAACTATATTTTATAGCCCTCCATAAGCGTGAAGTCCTGACAGAAAATAGTTTACTCCAAAGAAGGTAAACAGGACAAAAGCAAATCCCAGCACAGACATCCAGGCTGCCTTGTTGCCCCGCCACCCGTAAGTAAAGCGGGCATGCAGGTAGGCGGCATAAACCAGCCAGGTGATCAGGGACCATGTCTCTTTGGGGTCCCAGCTCCAGTAACGGCCCCAGGCAAATTCAGCCCATATGGCCCCGGTAATAATTACAGCTGACAAGAGGGGAAACCCGATAGCAATGGCCTTATAGCTCATATCATCCAGGACGTCAAGTGAAGGCAAGCGCTTATTGAAGCTGCTTTTGGAATTATTATCTTCCAGTACCTTCTTAACAATGTACATAATACTGGTTCCGCAGGAAAGGGCAAATGCTCCGTATGATACCATGGCAGTAGCCACATGAATGGTCAGCCAGTTGCTTTGGAGCGCCGGCATCAGGTTGCCTGCATACCTTGCCTGTTCCGGCATTTTCATGGCTATCCATGCCAGGAGAAACCAGGCAATGGGCATTACAAAAGCCCCGATAATCCTCATCCGGTAGCGCCATTCAGCATACAGGTAAATCACAGCGATTCCCCAGGTAAAGGAAAGCAGGAACTCATACCCATTTACAAAAGGTGCGTGACCGCTTATCTTCCATCTCAGAACAAGAAATGCTGTGTTGGTAATTAAACCTATTATGGTAGCAATAGTTCCCAGGCGGGCAAAACTTTCATTTTTATACCCCAGGTATATTACATAAATCAGTGATGCCGCTCCGTAAGCAACAAAAGTCGCCGTAAACGATTGCTGTTCCAGTGTAACCAGGTCCATTAATTTCACCCCTTATATTAGTTGGCTCCTGAAGTTCTATCAGAACTCCGGTTACTTCTTCAGAGCTCGGTTATTTCTTCAGAGCTGCGGTTATTTCTTCAAGGTCACTGTCCAGACCGCGTTTATCCTTTGCTGATACACCGCCAATCTCAACCAGGGCTCCTTTGGCATCAGGCCTGATAATGGACCATATTTTTCTCTGCCTTAAGATAAAAGAAATAACCACTCCCACAATCAGCAGGATAGAACCGGCGCCTATAATAGGAACTCCGGGGTCTTTCTTGGTTGAGAGTACAGTATAGCTCCTAACCCCTTCAAAAACCACTTCCACATTTTCATATTTAACCGGCTGGTTTATTACTGCATCAACTTCATCAACAATTTGTTGCCCCTTATATATCTGCAGTTTGACCTTTTTGGTCTCATCCTCAAAACCGGTTGGTACAAATGCCAGGTTGGTTCCTTCATCCCAAAGGTACTCCTGCCCTCCCTGGCCTAAAATAAACTCCTGGTCTTCACCGGCAGTCCCGGAATACTTTCCGACATATTGATGACCGTAAGATGACTGGTAAAACTTAATCCCATTATAAACCATAGGCTGATTCACATAGATGCTGAAATCAGTTTCCTTATCCCCGTCAATTACCGTCACATCACTGAACCACTGTTTAATCTCATGACCGTCCGGCCTGTATTCTGTCCTGAAACTGTTCACCCTGATATCAAAATAATCGTCATAGTCAACATTCTGTATGCCGTGAACATCACCCAGGCTGTAAGTTTCCCCTTCCCAGCCGGCAAACTGGCCGTCAAAACCCACCAACCCACTGAATTTAACTACAATCGCAACTATCATTATAAAAAAACTCAGGTGGGTCAGGTAAGGCCCCAAGATGCCCAGATGTCCTTTATCTGATGCTATCTTAAATACTTCTCCCTCCTGGCTCGAAAAAATACGATATCCTTTTCTTTTAAGCAAATCCCTTACTTGATTCGCCGTCTGGGCAGGTTCTGCCTTAATCTTCAGGGCTTCCCCCGACTTTTTGACAATATTTTCGGCTGCTGCAACACTGGGACCACCTAGGGTGCTTTTGATTAATTTCCACCTGTTGATGCTGCAGACCAGAATATTAAGCGCCAACAGGGCCAGAATAATATTAAACACCGGATGGTTATAAAACTTGAGGTAATCAGGCTGACCGTACATATCCCGGGGCACCCAGATAGTACCTATTATTGAAGCCGCAGCTAACACCAGCAGGAGAACAATCCCCAGCTTCATGGAACTAAGAAAATTCCAGGCTATGTCGATTATGTTCCTGCCAGTTTCTGAGCCACCCTCTTTGCCTGTCAGGAGATTTCTTTCTTCGGCTCCGGTTGCATCTTTTTTCCTGTTTTCGGGCATTACTTGATAATCCTCCTTCATGGTCGGTAGTCCAGACGTGCTTTAAAGCAACTATAACCTCACTTTCTTTAAATTCGCCTGAAACCTTATTTTTCCTTCAAAATTATACTATTACCTGGCGTAGTTTACAACCCTTCCTGTCAATATTATCACTATTATGTGGCAAAAGTATGGCAATAACGGTACAAACTGTTTGAATTTTATTATGCCCGGCATAAATACAATTATTGAATAACTTCATTAATTTAAACTGTGCGGGCTGCCATGGCAGGTGAGGCATGCTGTCGGGCTGTTCTGACCGTGTCCCCCTACAGACTGAGGTGGCGGCGACATTGCTATCCCGGCCACGGTTTTACCACTCTGGTGGCATGCCAGGCATTCATCCCTGCCATTACCCAGGTCGGCGCCAAGGGCATCTTTGAGAGAATACTTATTATTGTTAGCAGAACCGTGCAGGGAGTGACAGGTCTCACAAGGCATCACAGAGCCAACTTCAAGAGTGCCCCCTGCGGTCTTGATTTTGTGTCCCCCTTCAGGAGCGTTATACTGAGTCTGGATATCATAGACAGGATTCAGGCTGCTTCCGTTATGGCATTGGAAGCATATCCCGAAGTCTCCGGCAGTATAAGTGGTTTTCCCGTCATTATATACTCCTCTCAGGGTTTTTACACTAACCCCCGAGGTGCCATTAGCCGTCCCGTGGACATCATGGCAGTTGGCACACTGGCCTGCCTGGCCTGCCACACCGGGCAATTCCGTATTGGTGTTCAGACTGCTTACCAGGCCATGTTTTGAACTGTCAAATACCGCCTGTCCGGGAAACCTGCCATCAGAACCTGCCGTATTGTGGCACTCATAACAGAAATTACGGTCATTGGTCTTTACACTGGCAGCATCTCCATTGGGATTTTCTTTTAGTATTGAAGATATCCCCGAACCATGATTATCATGACAGCCCAGGCAGGTGATATCAGTGCCTGAACTGCTGGTAAAGGGCTGAATTCCGTTGATTGTGAAATCAGGGTCATTATGCCCCTCCCCACTGGCAGGATAGTTGTCCGGTTCAATAGCCCCGAACCCGTCCCGCGCTGTTTGATGGCAGCTGAAACAGAACTGGCTGCCCTGATTGGCATTAGGGTCTGCAGAACTCTGCAGCAGCCTGGGCCAGTGTATAAAGTTACCGTCAGCATCCTGCCCCCCGTCATGGGGATTGTGACAGTCGGTACATTTCTGGGTTCCCTGAGGGATATTGTGATAGCTGGAGCTGTTTATTTCAAACTGACCTGCCGTATCATACCTGCTTTGTCCGCCGGCATCATGGCACAGGTAACAAAGGGAATTCACCGATTCCACCGATATCAGGCCCGGTCCCTGGCCGTCATGGGTAATATGGCATTTGGAACATTCATTAGTATCATCAAGGTAGCTCCCATGAGGAGTCCGGACTGCTGCCGCCGATCCGCTGAAACCGGCGGTGTTTTGGGCTGGGTCGATAATGCTGCCGGCAAGGTCTCTGACGTTCTGCACCGTCACAGAATACTCCTGCCCCTGGGTGTGACCTGCCGTAGTGAGACTCACTGTCACACCGTCAGGCTGCAGATAAGCTTCAATGACACTAAGTTCCGGTGATATGGAGTAATTGGCGGCATCCTGTGCAGTATACGGATTAACCGCCTCACTGAATACCACATCAACCCGGGAACTGTTGGGTGCTGAAGCAGATAATACAGATAGTGGCACACTGTCTGTCACAGCTCCGGTAAATGTACCGGAATTTCTGCTGCCTATGGCATTACCGGACAGGTCTTCTATATTGGAGGCCTTCACCGTGTAAATGACATCAGGAGTCTGTGCTGCCGTGGTGAGGACAACGGTATTGCCATCCTGCTGCAGGGCAGCACTGCTAACCTCCAGTTCCGGAGTAATGGTATAATTGGCAATATCCTCAGCTGTCAGTGCATCCACTTTTTCGCCAAATTCCAACCTTAAGGAGCTGTTATTGGTAACGGTTACATACATGAGTTCAGGGGGAAGATTATCCACTGCCGCGAAATCCACTGTGTTCCCTTCAGTACCGGATATAATATTACCCGACACATCACTTACACTGTTAACCGTAAGGGTATACTGAGTCCCCCACCCCTGTGGCTGCGTTGTCAGCCTGACTGTCTTCCCGTCAGGCTGAAGGGCTGCCCCGCTTACCGCCAGTTCAGGGGCGATGGCATAATTAACCGTATTTTCTGCAGCTGTCCGGTCCAACTGCTCACTAAAGACTACGTCCACAGCAGTACTGTTAACCGAAACCGCTGAGACTGCCACAGGCGGCGTAGTATCAATACCCGTAAAACTGACAGTCTCTTCTGCAGACATGATATTTTCGGAAACATCTTTTACCCCGTTAACAGCAATAGAATAACCGGCATCCTTTGCCTGGGCAGCGGTCTGCAGTCTTACCGTGACACCGTCAGCCTGTAACACTGCTGTATTAACTGCCAGTTCAGGGCTGAGCGCATAATTTGAGGTATTTTCAGCTGTAATCCGGTCAACCTTCTCATTGAAAACAATGTCCGCCGAACTGTCGGTAACGGCAGCAGCAGATACCGGAGAAGGAGGTATGGTATCATATGCCGCATTGATCTTTACCTCATCAAACCACACTGTCATCCCGGCCGCAGGGTCACTGCCGGTTACCCCCTTTTGAACCAGCCTGAGTTCATATTGAGTATTTGCTTCATTAATCACATTCAGTTCCTCTGATGGCAAAGCAGTAAAATCGATATTGGCATTGCCCGCATCGATAGCAATGGTTTTAAGCGGCTCAGTTCCGCCAACTTTCCATACCTCTGCCAGGACATCCCATTCTCCGGTCAAAGGCTGAACTGTGCTAAAGTTTTTCCGGTACGCCAGATCCAGGGTAACCGATACCGGAGCCCTGTCAGATGTAGTAAAACGGTAATAAACATAGCTGTCAAAAACAGTATCTGCCCCTACAGGTGAACTGAGCCTGCCGGAACCGCTCCCGGCAAACATCTGGGTATCATCCGGGTCCCAGGCGCTTGTCCCGGCGGCGTTTACCAGAGTCCAGGCGCCTACCTGTGCTGCACTATCCATTGCGCCGTCACCATTAAGCGCTTCCTCAACCGTTCCTGAAGCCGGCATCAGGAAATAGCCGGCAGCCATCCCGGCCGCCAGCGCTGTTGAAACCACGGCAATTATTGTTTTCTTTTTAATAAAACGGCCAAAGGTCCTGATATCCAGCTCTGGTTTCTTCATATATCATCAACTCCTGAACCGATTAATATAACCAAATAAAGGATGGATTCTAATTGAGTGAAAAGACCTTGATATCACCGGTGCCGCGGTCGACAACATACAGGCTGCCATCATCGTGGACAAAAATCCCGGCAGGGAAAACCAGCATCCCTTCACCTTCTCCTGTCCCGGGAAAAATGGAAACCTGCCTTCCGGTGGAATCAAATACCCTGATATGGTGTGAGATGGTATCAGAAATGTAAACCTTCCCCACTTTATCCACAGCGATGCCGCGAACCATCGAAAATGGGGTTTCCGGTTCCCCGCCTCCGGTTATTTTTTTGATGATAGTACCCTGATGGTCAAAAATAGCGACCGAGAAATTACCACTGTCTGCGACCCAAATCCTGCCTTCCTTGTCAACTGCCGTACCCTGGGGATAACTTAATGGCTCCCGGGTATCGGAAACTTCCTTAAGATTCCGGCCATTTTCATCAACAGCCAGCACCCGGTTGTTCATCAGGTCGGAGACATAAATAACCCCGTCAATGCCCCTGGTCAGGGAACCCGGCTTAATACCTGCGGTGTTATCCATTATTGTCTTGATATACCGGCCTTCCGGACTGAAAACCCGGATGTTTTTCTGCACAGAATCGGCGATTATAAGACTTCCGTCTCCTGCAACAACAAGGCCGTTGGGGAAGCTGAAATCCGCCTGACCGCGGCCCTGCCCCCACTCGGATATCTTCCTGCCTTTGGCCGAATAAACAAAAACCTTGGCTGTCCCGGCATCAGTTATATACACCCGGTCCTTCCCGTCGACAGCAACTGCATTTGGCCTCACCGGACCGTCTTTTTCGCTGCCGATGGAATAAAGGTATTCAGGCACCTGTTTGTCCTCGTCCCCGGTAATCCCCAGTTCAGTTAAAAGCGGATTGGAACCGGCCAGGCCGGGCCATAAAAAAACTCCGCCATAAACGATTAACCCGGTCACCAGGCATAAGGAGGCAATAGATGCCGCCACTCTTGCTGCCCGCATTTCTGCATCATCTCCCGAGGTAATATTGGAGGCTGAAGTCTTTAGTTTGAGAAACTTTTCTTATGCTTAAACAGTTGTAAACATATAATAGGAGCTGTGTTCTACTTTCTAGAATGTGAACATAATTCCTGCCCAGTCCCCCGGGAAGTTGTCTGAAAATTTCGGGAACTTGAGTTAAACTCTGCCTAAGCTGCCAGGAAAGTGTCTGTGGGCCTAATTTATCCAGAGAAATCCCTGTAATAACAAAACACCGCCTAACTCATTAAGCGGTGTTCATGGGTCCTTATCATTTACGTTTTCATTTCTAATCGTCATATCTTCAATATATCTTCAATATTTTTCAAGAAACTGTCCACTTCACCCTTTAACCAATCAACCACTTCCGGCAAGTCTTTAGCCAGATAGTCCATCTTTGCCCATTCCAGTTGGAATCCGTATATATTGCGGACCAGATGCCTGAAAGCAAGGTATTCCATCAATTTGCCGCCTAACTTTTCGCTAATCACAGGAGGTCTTCTCTCATCTAATGTTAATGTCATTTGTTCAAGTAATGATTTATGCCAGTTATCCCCATCCGGCACATATTCATCTATACCTTTACGGCACGGATAAGAAAAGAATTAAAAAATCTTGAAATGCTTAAGAAAGAGCTTGTCGAAATGCTGGAACGGGGTGCTGCAGAGAATGATTCGGAAAGGAAGAGGGCTTTTTCATCACTGCTGCATGATTTTTATACCTGTGTGGGAAGAATGTTTCAGAATGTAGCCCAACCAATACAGTCCCTGTCATAAGGCCACTCCCCTGCTCCTGATCTCGTTACGAAAATCATCATCAATATCCTGAAACATCACCAGGTCAAGTTCAAAAGGTGATACCACTTCCCATGCTTCACCAAAGACCTTCAGGTATTGTTTTGGATCATCCAGCCCTTCCAATGCCAGGTCAATATCCGACTTCTCCCAAAACCCACCCCAGGCAAGAGAACCAAAAAGATATACCTGTACTCCATATTTCTCTTTGAGAAATTTTGCAGCAGCCCGGGCTTTTTTTAAAGCCTCTGTTTTTCTCTTTCCAAGCAGCTGCTTTCTGGCATCTTCTCTTTTGCGCCATCCAAGGAAATATTCTCTTTTTTTCTTCGGTGACAATAACATAATAACATCTCCTCAGGAGAAAATGGATTATAAAATCCACTTGAGACAGTTTTTATTCAACTTAATTATACCAGTGATCAGCCATGCTGGCAAAAGGAAATGCTGTCGAAATCCTCCGGCCTGCTTATATAAAATACGGCGCATGAACAGACTGGTATACCCAGCCTATTCCGGCCAGGATGAAAACCAGGGCCAGAAATGCGGCAAAGGAAAACCAGGCCGCCCTTTTCCCGGCCCACCCGTGGACTCTTCTTAAATGAAGGTAAATCCCGTACAGGAGCCATGAGATAAGTGACCAGTTCTCTACCGGGTCCCAGCCCCAGTACCGCCCCCAGGCATAGTTGGCCCAAACGGCTCCTGAGGCAGTCATGACACCGACAGCCAGGAAGGCAAACCCATGAAACCTGTAGCTCAGCCTGTCCATGTTTTCCAGTGAGGGCATGTTCCGGTACACTCCTGTCACAGCCCCTCTGTTCTGAGCCTTTTCTTTCAACAGGTACAGCAGCGCCAGCCCTGCTCCAATCAGACCGGAACCGTAAGAGGCCTGGGCAAACAGGACATGCAGCACAATCCAGACATAATTAAAGCTGGCCGGCATTTCCACAACCGCTGATGATGAAGTCAGGGCCAGACCCATAATTATCAGGGACACAGGCATCACAAAAATCCCCGCTGTCCTTAAGCCGGGACGCTTCCTCAGGACTCCCAGATACATGTACATGGCTATCAGGACATATGATGACAGAATCTCATATTTTTTCATAAACGGCCCATGCCCGGCAGCAGCCCACCTGACTCCCAGGGCAGCTGTATGGACAACAGTGCCGCAGATTATCAGAATAACCCCCGTTTTTGACCACCCATCTCTTTTAAAGGCAAACCCCAGAAAAAACAATACTGTGGCGGCAGCATAAATCACTACTGCCGCCCAGTGAAACCCTGCTGCTGTCAGGAGTAAAATGTCAGCCCCATCATTCATTTCAATTCACCAGTTCTTCCTCAAAATCAATACTGTCAACCAGCCATCCTTTGTCACTGCTTACAAGAAGGTAAACGGCCTTATATCTGATTTTGCTCCATTGGCCCAGCGGTTTAAGAGCAGCTCTGTCCAGATAGCGGTACTCCCATATTTCCAGAGCTTTTACAGACACCTCCCCAGAGGGATTCCGTTCGATTTCATTAACCTCCAGGGAGACCGGATTTACCCTGATTACCTTATTTTCTTCAGCCAACTGAACCTTAAACAGCTCCACTCTTTGCATCTCCCGCTCAGTAGCCACACTTTTCAATATCGCCGTCTCCCCTGCATAAGCCAGGGGCAGGATTTCATTGTATTTGATAACAGTATTTCTGATCTGGCCGTCATCCTTAGCCTCAGTCCGGCTGCACCCGCTCACCATACTGAAAGTCAGCATTGCCAGAATTAAGAGTGCCGCCGCCCATACAGCAAATAATTTAACTTTTCTCACAGCTCCCGCCTCCCGTAGAGGATAAACATCCCGGCTGTGGCAATAAGCATACCGGCATAGATGATGTAAAAACCATATTCGTACCTGGTGCGGAATATCATCCATGGAGTAAGGTGACTCAGAGTGATGTTGTACCGCTCCAGTGATACTGTATCCCCCACTGCAGCCCTGCCCTGATAGACAGTTTCCGCCTGCCCCCCCGAACCGGTTTTAGCCACGGTAATTTCAAATTCGGGAACATGCTGCGACTTAACCGAAATCACGTAATCTGTTCCGGAAATTGTCCTGCTGCCGCTGTATGCGCTGCCGCCGGGTGTCTCCATACTCTGCAGGAGCAGGGGATAAACAGACGTTTTACCCATGGTGTCAGAAAAATCAAGCATAAGATAATATCCCATCCGGTTAAAGGCAATATCCATCCGTTTATGGGACAGGGAATCCCCCTTACCAACCCACTCTTTGGCGACAACATCCCCGTTCCTGACCAGAGCAAGCAACCCCCTGATCTCTTCTGGGGCATTACCAGGCGGGATATCTGTCTTTTGCAGAAACAGTTCTGATTTTCCTGATTCCTGCAGGTGAAAAACTCCCTCTCTGGCAATATAGTACTGGTTCGGGCGGTTCTCAATGACAGCTCCTTCGGTGATGCGGACATATCCGGTAAAGCCAAAGGCAAGTTGAATCAGGGCCCCCGAAACTATAATAATCAAACCCGTGTGGAATAAAACCGAGGCCTTCATGTGCGGGGTGACCGCCTTTTTCAACTGCCTGACGGTACAACTGATAAGGTTAATCTCAAATATGAGAACCACTGCTAAGAACAGTGGGGAAAAAAATATCTCAGAACTAAGGCTGCCGGTTTCTGAAGTGCCCTTGAACATATCCGTTGTCCCCAAATACAGGAAGACAAGCAGAACCGCCAGGAGCGCAAGGGTCAGCACAGGGCTTGCCGGTAATCCTGCCAGCTTTCTGACAAGAACCACATCTATGTTGTCAGCCATGGCTTTGTTGCCTGCCGTTTCCCTGTCTGCTGCCGGTTTTGTCATGTCTGTCACCCTCCGCTGCTAATCTTTAATGCTTGCTGGTACACGCCGGGTCTGAAGATGTACAATTCTGCCAGACCAGCTCATCAGGGTGCGGAACAGCGCTGTCGATCACTGACTCGGGGTCATAACTTTCGTCAGCAGGGTTATTTGTCCTGATGATATGTGCCCTGTTGGCCCCATGGACCTTGATTCCATGGCACTTTTTGCAGGAGGCTGTTACATGGGCCGGGTTACGGTCCACATGTCCGGTCTTGTACCATGTCTCATCATGACACCGGAAACAGATAAAGTCAGAAGGCAGGTCTGCCCTTGTTTCAATAGAAGTATCATAGCTCCCCTTGAGAAGCCCGGGGTTCGGCGAACCGTGGGGCCCCCTGGCCCCTGAAGGTGTCCCGTGGCAGTCGGTACAGTACATTTTGCTGGTATTTGTCCAGGAATTACCCTCATGGTCAACTGCACCTGCAACCAAGTGAAGAGAAACATTAGCGCTTGCATTGGGGTTAGAGGTTAATTCCACGAAGTGGAATGAATATACCCCACTGGTGCTCCCGGTTGTGGCCGTCCGGTAAAACTCGGCGGCAATGTCACGGCTCCCATCAAGATTGCCCCAATAGTCAGAATGGCACTTGTAGCATATCTCCCAGTCCTCAGCCGCCGGGTTTACTTCTGTTAAACTGCTGCCTGAGCGGGTAACACCGGAAACATTCAACAGGGGTCCTGACAGGTTATCAGCAGAATCCTCCCTGGCAGCATGGGGGTCATGGCAGTCCACACACTCAACATGGCGCGCTGCAGTGCCGAGGTTTTCTATGTCAACGTGGATCCCGGTACTTGAAAAGATAGGGTGCTTACTGGGTTGCTCAAACCCATTGGACCACACATCAAGCCTGCTGACATCATCTCCCGGGCTGCCGGCTATATCGCCATGACAGCGTAAGCACATCCCGTCAGATGACGGTCCTCCGGAAGTATCCTCATCATATTTGGACAATCTGACATATTCCGACCCATGAGGGTCATGACAGTTATCACACATTACCGGGTCCAGAGCGGAACTCCTGGTCGGGTTGTAATGCCCGGCCTTGGTGCTGCTGGTAATGTCAAAGTATTCTTTTTTGTTCCAGCTATAACCAAAGTTGCTTATACTCAGGGAACCGTAATTGATGGTAAACGGCCTTATCTTGTTAGCTGAGGTCACTGCCGTCAACGGCTCACTATACAGCGGAATCCCCCCGGAATCAGGAACATTATGGCACTTGTTGCAGTAGCCGGCCATGTCCTGAGTATCTGACCTGTACCAGTTCTGTTTGGTGTTTTCCGGGTCTGAAATTGCCGCAGGCGCTGCACTCCCTGACTCTGCAAACGGCCTCCCGGCGATACTATGGGGCCCGTGGCAGCTGCTGCAGGTCAGGCCTGTATTCAGGGGATCATTTATTTCGTGGGTACTGGTCAGGCCGAACTTTGCCTGGATATCCTCACCACTCATGGTGTTTGGGGTGAAATTGTTATGGCATTTGAAGCACAGGTCCTCCCTGTCATTACCCGCCAGCGAATTATCAATCAGGCTGCGGTACTGGGAACCGTGCCGTTCGTGGCAGTTGACACAGGTTACATCTGTCCGGGAATCAGGGCTCATGTCCGTATAAGACTCGGAATAGTGCGGGATTGGCTGGAATCCCGGCAGGGGGCTGCCGTCAACACCCATACCCCAGGCATGGCTCCCTCCAATCTCATCCCAGTAAACCGCCATACTCACTGAAGTCCCCAGCGCCTTGCCCCCGGCACCGTCGCCGTGACATCCCAGGCAGACTCCATTGCCCTGTGTATACACCGTCCCGGCAACATCGGCAACCCGCAGCAGTTTGGGGTAGATATTGTTTGTCCCGGGGCGTTTATCCCCATGAGGGTTATGGCAGTCAGTACAGTAGAGGAAATTGTACCCGGCATCATCCAGTGACCTGTGCAGGGTATATGACATTGTGGAACCATCTGCGGTACGGCCGGTAAATTCCTCCTGGACCTTGTAGACACTGATACCTCCTGTCCCATGGCAGATGAAACAGACCTGCTGGATGGTTGACCCGTTGACCAGCCTGGTCCCGACAGCGCTGTGGGCGCTGTGGCACTGACCGCACAGCATGGTATTATTCAGGTCGGTGGCATTGACTTTGGAGTACTTACCATGGGGGGTATAGCTGTCCCAATAAGCATAATTATAGACTGTATCGATAACATTCTCCCTGAGGTCATAGACCCCGTTGACCATTACCTTGTAGCGCTCCGGATTGGGATATTGATTGCCCGGGTCCTGGTCCACCCCTTCAGCCAGAGCGACCCTGGCTATCCTGCGGTCGGCATCAATAAGCTCAGGCGCTTGGTAAGCTACAGTGAATTCTTCACCGGAAACATATTTATAAATAGCCCAGTTAACCGGCGGGTCAGGATCAAAACTGACCGGCTCACTGAAAGTAAGGTAAATGAGCTGTTTACTGGTGGCTTCAGCCTTAATCAGGGCCGGCGGGATATTGTCCGGCACCCGCAGGGTCACTTCTACAAAAGCGCTGACCCCATTAGGGCTGTAGGTAACCTTTACCTTGGCCTCACCTGCCGAAACCGAGGTCAGGGACACAACTGCCTCACCTGACGAGTCGGTAACAGCAGTAGATGAGGACAAGTCCCCAAGGGTTGTAGCGAAAGTGACACTTAACGGGCTTTGCATGGGCACACCGTACTGGTCGAAAAATACAGCCGTTATCGCCGCTGCATCAGTGCCATCAGCATCAATGACAGATGGAACCGGCGAAACCTCCGCAGAACTGACCTCCTGGGCAACAAAATGAATATCTGCAGTATTATTGGAACCATCCAGGAATACACGTACCGTAACCGTACCCACCGTTCCTGATTTCACCTGGACTGAAGCCCGTCCGAGGCCTCCCGTAATGGGCGCTTGTTTGCTTACCGTGCCATCACTGAAGGTTCCTGTTCCTGCAGTAATCTCAAAAGTAATCAGGGTCCCGTCAGGAAGCGGGATACCACCGGCATCATTCACTTCTGCAGTAACTGTGGAGTTCGTGGTATTGTTGGCCGGAATGTTATCAGGCAGAACCGTCATAGCAATGGTCTGTGCCGGTGGATAAAAGGTTACCTGTGCAGACCCGGTCACTGTTGTCCCGTTAACTGTTCCGGTCACTGTTGCAATTCCGGAGGTCCCGGACTTCAGGTCTGCTGTGGCAGTACCCGTAACATCTGTTTCAGCAGTAGCTGTAGAGGTTCCGGTCGACACAAATGTCCCTAAGTCAGTGGAAAAATCAACTGTCTTCCCTGCCATCACATTGCCATACTGGTCGGTAAGCAGTGCAGTAACAGCTGCTGTGGAAACATTATCATAAGGCACGGAAGTGGGTGCAGCCGTTATCTCTAAATTTTCCGGAGCCGGAACGGTCCTTAAGGTTACCGTAGCCCCTGAGTAAGGTACACCGGAATAAGTGTTCCCGGCCACGTCCTGGCCTGTAACTGAGATTGCCGCTGTATCCCCGTCATCAGCAATACTGACTTCCCATTCATATTTCCAGGCACCGGTGGCGGCATCCCAGGCAAATGCTTTACTGGCGATATCATTTGCCGTTCCCGGTGCATCAATGGAGACTGTATTCACACCAGACGCCATGCTTAGAAACTCATTGGTAACAAGCTTGATATAGGTGGTTCCGGCCTTGACAACGGGTTTCCCGCCGGAAAGCGGCAGAGGGGTTGTCAAACCGGCATCTGAGTAATACTCCAGGCCCAGGACCGGCTCTGTTGTATCAATCCTGACAACCTCCCCGCTCTCCGGAGCCCCTGTAGTCTCATTCCCGGCCAGATCTGTTCCCTTCACGGTAATGGCAATGGTGTTCCCATCACTGCCGGCAGAAACTGTCCAGGGATAAACCCAGGTGCCCGTTATTTCATCCCAGGTAAAGTTGGCATTGGAAATATCATTGTTTATTCCTATCGCATCAATACTGATCTGATTAGCCCCGCCGGCAGAACTCAGCGACTCATCTGCACTCAGCCTTACATATACCGTACCGGCTTTAGCCGCGGGAATGCCGCCGGAAACCGGCAGCGGCTCGGTCAGGGCGCTATTGGAATAATACTCCAGGCTCAGGGTTGGCGCTGTATTATCAACGATAACGGTAATATAGCTGCCCGTCATACAGGTGCCTGCGGCATCGGTAACCACTGCCCTGATATAGCGTGTCCCGTCACCCATTGAGGATGTATCAAAAGAAGCAGCGGTCCATGTACCGTCAGTAACCGTCCCCAGGGTCAGTTCTGCTCCGGTGACTGTAGCCGCTCCGCTGAATGCGGTATTGTCTGCCCACTCAAAAACAACCGAACTGACCTTCATATTATCTGTGGCTGTGGCTTTAAGGTCAAGGACGCCCCTGATACGGGCCGAATCAACAGGTGAAGTCACTGCGGCCGTATCCGGCGCCGTATTATCTATATAATAAGTAAAGTAACTTCCGGAGATTACTGCAGCATTAACCCCATCAGCAGCCCTGGCCCTGACATAATAGGTCCCGTTAAGGCCCGTAGTATCCCAGTTTATCCCCCAAACACCGTTTTTAACGGTTCCGGAAGCAAGTGTGGCCCCTGACAGAGTTGTGGCCCCTGTAAATGCAGGGTTGTCAGCATACTCAAAATCAACCAGGGTGACTCCAAAATCGTCACTGCCGGATGCCGCTAGTGTTATCGTGCCTTTTTGGCTGCTCAGATCAGCAGGTGAAGAGATACTTACTGTGGGAGCACTATCTGTATAGACAGCATTTAAAACCACATCATCCCAGTTAACGGCAATACTGGAAGTACCGTATCTCTGAGCCTGATGCTGGGCATCAACAATCAGGCGGAGCTGGTATGTGGTATTTGGCTCCAGCCCGGTGACATCAGCCGAGTAAGGGGTCCCCCCCCAGGGAACACTGACAGTGGCTGAATCAATCACCGCACCGTAATTGATCACAGTTGTGCCCGTAGAGTTCATAACCTGCCACTTGAGGTCACACTTGCTGACATTGGTTGTCCCGGATGAACCCGGAATAATACTTATCAGCTTGTTATAGTACAGGCTCAGGGTTGCTGTAAAATCAGCCACATCCGGTGTGGTAAAAGAATACCTGTACCCGCCGTTTAATGTCCGTGCCGTAACCCCATATCCTGATGTAATGCTGCTGGACTGCCCGGCAGAATACGTGCCTGACTTGAAGGTACTGCTGTCCTGGGCATAACTCCAAACTGTATCCCCGCTGTCAAAATCACGCAGCCAGCTATTGTAGTGGTTTGAAGGATCGAGGTCTTCAAAATCCCCCTCACCGTTTAGTATATCTATAGTTACCTGTGCCGCCCCGGCTCCAATTACCTGGTAACCGGCAACTGCCGCAATTACCAGGATCAGGCCTATACCGATAATTATTTTTTTCCGCATCTACTTCTCCCCCCTATCCAAAAAAACCTTAAAGCTCTTACTACTATTTCTTGTAATATTACGTATAATATTCAATTTATTACCATTCTTAGTAGGCGAAAAAAAACAGCCGCAACATAAGTTGCGACTACTAAGTACATTATAAAAAATACTGACGGGGTATAAATCACTTTTAACAAAATCACTACCAGCCTTTCGGAAACAAATGGCTAACTCCTATACTTATAATATCGTATCAATTATAACACAACTAAAGTTATTTTTGTGTCGAAATCTGTTACCATACTATCCTGATCCAATACGGGTTAACAGTCCTACTTCTTATGGCAGGACTGGCATACTCCATAATTATCCAGTCTGAGCATTTTTTGACTCGATATCGTTTCACCTGTGTCAGGCAGATATACATTAAATGTTTTGTAGGTACCATGTGCAAAGTGGCACGTCTCGCAAACCACGGCATTTCTCTTGTCAGTGGTGCCTGCCCCGGGGTCTGCCTGCAGCGGCAGATAATCCCCTGCAGCAGGCCAGAGGCCTTTAGCTTCAACGGAATAAACGGTTGTACCAACTGTCGTCGGGTGTTTGTATCCACTGTTATAAACACCGCCGGGATAATGAGCTGAACCTTCGTCATAGTCAAGGTGACAGGCGGCGCAGAATTCGGTATTTCCGGAAATAAAATAGACTTCCTCACCAACTGTCACATCCCTGACAACTGCATATGCCCTGAAATCGACTTCCTGGGGATTCCATTCCTCATCTGCAGGATAAATTGTTTTCTTCAGCAGGCGGTAATTATCGTTTTTCCCCCCATGACCCTTATGGCACGAAACACACGTAAAGGTCAGGAATCTGCCCGGGTCGCTTCCATATACAGTAGTCATAACATCAGTAGTATCATCCACATTATGTTTGGAGGTGATGCCGGTTACCCCGCTTCCTATGGGACCGGCCAGGGAATCAACCCATCCCGTTTCCGGACCCATGTAAACCCTGCCGGTTTCCACATCATATTTGCTCTGAGAACTGCTGTTTCCATGACACAACAGACAGAGTTCGTAATATGTTGCCTGTTTTAACAGGTATGCGCCCAGGGCGGCATGGGTGGTGTGACACGCCGCACACATACTTGTGCCGGGGCCAAAGTTACCGTGAGCATAATCGTTCTGGTATCTTTCAGAATTGGTACTGTTGTTAAAATCTACCGGGAAAGCACGTGCAATTGTAACTCTGGTCCCATTACTGACCTTGAAAAAATAATTCGCGTATTTGGTTACCGCAAGCTTAAAGACCGCATTCGCTGTTCCGGCATTATCAGGCGTACCGGTCTGCCAATCCAGGTCATCACCACTGGACAGCACATCATCTGCCCAGGCAAAATCATAAGGGCCTCCATTAGCATCAGAATCATTCCAGTAGACATAAGTATCCACACCGGTCCCGTTATTGAAATACCTGATATATACATATGGCCCATCCTCAGCAGCGCCGGTTCCGGCAAAAAATGCCATGACCCCTAGCGCTATTATGGAAATTAATAAATATTTAACCTTAACTTTCATGCCAGACATCCCCCGTAGCAGTTCCCATTCAGTACCCCCACACCTGAACGCGGTTATTGCCCCAGTCAGCTATATAAATACTCCCTGAATCATCAACATAAACTCCCGTAGGATAAACAAATTCTCCATCACCTGAGCCCTGCCTGCCAAAACTGAATAAATATCCGCCATTTTTGTCAAATACCCTGACCATGCTGCTTATGGTATCAACCACATACAGGCGACCATTTCCATCAACAGCAACTCCCCTAACCATACTGAAACGGTTTCCGGGCGCAATTGAGTCAATGACCCGCTGTGGTTCTCTTACCGTACCTATTGCCGCCTCTTTTTCCAACTCTCCTCCAGGCTCTCCTTCAAGTTCATAAACCTTCACAACTGATGCTCCGGAATCACTGACATAGAGTTTAGTTCTTTCCACATCAACTGCTATTCCGTGCGGGTACGAAATATTCCTGAATTTTTCCAAAACCCTGGCATCCCTGTCGAACTTTACTACCTGGTTTCCCGACAGATCCCCAACATAGATTTGTCCCCGGCTGTCAACACAGACCGGACCGGGTTTTTGGACCCCGGCTTTATTGCCCGGTCCCAGAAAAGTTCTCACGAATTTCCCCTCAGGACTATACTCCTGTACTCTGTAATTGCCTGTCTCGGCAATTAGGATGCTGCCATCCGGTAAAATGCCAATCCCATAAGGGAACTTTAAATCTCCGGGTAAATTACCGACACTCCCAATAACTCCTTTGGGCTTTCCGTTTGGGCCGACTATTTCAACTGTATGATTTCTGTTATTGCTTACATAGATACTTGTCCTGTCCACAGCAACTGCTATGGGATGAGAAAACCTGTTACGGCCCTCGTAAATACTGAACCGAAACTCTGGCGGTTTTTTGTTTATAACCGGCAAAACACTTTCAGCGGGTTTTTGTCCGAGGTAATACAAACACCCAAAAACTGCGGAAATTATAATGGAAGTGAATACAATTAACAGCAGCAGGGTTTTCAGGGTTATGGTTTTCCGTCTCTTAAGGCGGTTCTTGCCACAGTCCTCTGATTTACCGGCAAAATCTCCGTCAATCTGCTTCTTCACCGGCGCACCACCTTCTTCAATGCCAACTCAGCATCTGTATAGTCTTTATTGATGGCCAATGCCCTCTCATATGCATTAATGGCATTTTGCCTGTCATTCAGCTTTTCATAAGCCTGCCCCAGGTAATAATAGGCAACGGGATTTGCCGGATCCCTCTCAACAGCCTTCCTGAGAGTAGACGCGGCAAGACTGTGGTCACCGGTTTCCAGATAGTTCCGCCCCTGATATAACAGGGCAATTCTGGTTTCAAGCCCCTGATTTTTCTCCAGATATCTGGTCAGAAATTCTATGGATTCCCGGTAATTTTTCTGTTCTGAAAGAATCAGCCCCAGGTACAAAACTGCAGTATCATTTTCCGGTTCATCTGCCAACACCTGACGCAGAACAGTTTCGCCCTTATCCGCCTGCCCGTCCAGGTAATAGGTCATTGCCAGTTCAGCCCGAATACTGTTGGGTTCTGGGTTTTCGGCAAGCTGGCCCTTTAATGATTCGATGCGGTACTCAAAAAGGCTTTGGTCTTTAACCCAAAACCACCGCTCCCCAATGTAAAATCCGAAAAGCACCATAATTACAACAAGGATGGCAACCAGAACAAGGGCTTTACTGCGGCTTATCCTTTTGTTAAAATTTATTTTAAAATTGATTCTGTGATTTAATAATGAATTAAGGCGGTGTAGCAATCTCACATCATAATCCCTTCACAGCAATAATTTTCAAGAGCAATTATTTATATTTTCAACATTTATTCGGTAATTTCCTGCTGCAGTTAATAATTCTATGCTAATATTTTGCAATTTTCTTAACTTTCTCAAATATTACCGAGGTTATATTTTGCTGCCCTAAAAAGCTGCAGATAGTTATTTAACCTCTTCTTTACTCTTCATCATCCCGTCGGCAACTGTGGAGCATGGCGCTCCATGGGCCGATGCCAGCATCTCGGCAGTTGCAGCCGAACACCCCTGGCCGGGATGTCCATCTCCGGCAGCTGGGTGACCATGACCGATGGCTGGGTGGCCGATACCTGTTGTAGGATATGCCCCGGCTGAGTCATGGCCCCGCCGGTGGCCTGCCAGTATCCAGTCCTTAACACTGGTCGGCTCAAGGCCAAAGCCCAGAAGATTACCCTGTGCCCTACCGATTATCTCAAACCCGCCATCTGTCTCATAGCCAATATTGTCGGTTTGCACAGCCAGTACCGTAGCCCGGTTAGTCAGATCATAATGCCGGATCAGCCCTATTTCCCCTTGGGGCAGCCGCTGCCCGGTCCTGGGGCCGACCACAACAGTCCTGGTCCAGGGAGGGGCAACCTTGTAACGTTCCTTTTCCACAAAACCATTGAAAAAGTTCCTGATAGTATTATCAAAATAGTTTGTCCCACTTTCACTCATCCCCAGGGTATTTATACACATTTTGGGGGATACCCCCAGGTACTCCTGACACCTGGCATAGAAATCATCCCGGGAACAATCGCCAAAAGTGGCCTGGTAACCTCCGCCGTCACAAATCCTGCTTCCTTCCGGGAGCCTAAAGCTAATTCCTTTTTCAATACAGTTGTTAAAGAAATGCACAAATCCGGAGGTCGCTCCAACTATAGCAACAGGTGTGCCATTTTTCTCAGCCTCACGTAAGGCCTCAATCAAGGCTTCGGTCTCAAAACCGTTAGGGGTAATAAAATACATACTGTCTTCGGTCCCAAACTCATTTTTCATTTGCTCCAATCCGAAGGCCATGGCCATTGCCGGCACCACCTTTGGGGAGGGAACCAGGAGCAGAATCCGCATCCGGTCAGTATCAGGAAACAAAAGGGATTTGGTAATCATCTTATTAGCCTGCAAAATCATATCCAGGCTGCCTTTATCGCGGTAAATTTTCCCCCTCATACCCGGATCGGTGGTCCCACTGGTCAATAAAGCCAGTTCGGCATCCTTTAAGGGAAATGAGGTAATTACATGCTCTTTGAAGGCAGAGGTGGGAATCGCAGGTATCTCAGACCAATGTCCCACAGTATCCGGAGTACGCTCCTGTTTCTTACAATACTCCCGGTAAACGGAACCGGCCATAAACTGAATCCTGAATTCCCTTAGCGCTAAGAAGTTAAATTTTTCTTCACCATGGTAATTCAGGCCCTCTTCAATAAATTCAACTATATCGGCATCAAGCTCCCCTGATAGTCTGGCAGCTTCTTGCTCATTAACCATCTGGCCGTCCTCCTTCTTACTCATCCCAATTATGGAATCTATAATATTGCCCATTTCAGCAGGCAGTGATATCGTGTTTTTCCCGAAATTACTGACAAAAAAGTGAGTATGCATGATTCGAACCGATTTCAACATATAGTCCTTCTTAAAACCGTCTTCCATCAATACCAACTGCTGCACCTTATTAAGGTAAAACACCCGGAAGCAGTTAATCAATGCTGACCATAAGCGTGGTATTTCCATTTGTGCTGGCTTTATCACCGGATAAACAAAATGGTATTTGGAGTAATCGTTTTCAACTATGTATTCCCTTACCTGGTCATACATTTTGGTATAAGGCCACGGGGTCAGCAGCAAAAAATGTGCCAGGTCAGGTGCATAGTCCAGCGCTGTCTGCAGGGTTTTTTCAATATCCTCTTCAGTATCATCGGGATTCCCTATAATAAAAGAACATTCGGTAATAATATCATGCCGGTTTAAAAGGTCAATGGCCCTGCGGGATATATCAACCGTCAGCCCTTTTCCGAAATCATCCAGGGTTTTCTGATGTACTGTTTCCACACCCACATATATATGGACAATCCCTGCCTTTCTATATTTGTGCAGGATGTCACTGTCCCTGATAACCGCATCTGCCCTTGTCTCCAGACTGACATGGATATCAAGCCCTTTAGAAATAAGCAGGTCCAGTACCTTTTCCCAAACCTCCCGCTCACAGGTAGCAAATTCATCAGCCATCATAAACATACCGATGCCATAATCCCTGTGCAGGCTCTCCAGTTCTGCGACAAAGTTCTCAGGTGTCCTGGTGCGGTAGGAACCCTTCCAGAACAGGTGCTGGGAGCAAAAACTGCAGCTATGCGGGCATCCCCGTGACAACCCCACCAGAGCCAGCCGTCTTCCGGTTACATTATATTTATACAAGTCCCAGTCCAGCAAGTCCCATGCCGGGATAAGGCTGTCCAGATCAGGAGTAAATTCCCGCTCGGGGGTCATCCTGACAGAACCATTGGCAAACCAGGCCAGTCCTCTGACATGGTTGGGTGTAACCCCATGATTAATGGCCTGTGCCAGTTCCACAACGGTCTGCTCTCCCTCACCCCTTACTATATAATCGATGACTCCGGGCATTTCCTTTAGTAATTCGCGGCTGCAGAAGGTGGCGTGAATACCGCCGAGACAGGTTACCATACCCGGGTTAATTTCCTTTGCGGCCTTCAGAACCTCAACAGCGGCATTAATGCTTGATGTAAAACTTCCGATCATAACCAGATCCGGGTTCTCCTCTGAGATAACCTTTCTGACTTCATTGATATCATGGTCCAGGGACATGGCATCATATATAGTAACCTGGAAACCGCCTGCCCTCAGGTGACCTGCCAGGTATACAAGGCTTAGCGGCGGCCATTTTCCGGTAACTTCAATTATGCCGGTATGGTATGGAGGTGTTACCAGAAGGATATTCAGTGACATAGACAAAAGCTCCTTTTATTTAAAGCTGTGCCTTAGAGGGCACAGCCGATAATTCAAATTAAAACTTTTATTCAGTGGAGAAATCTTACCGAGTTGTATATTTCGACATCTCTTTCCATTATCCTTCTATATCAGGCAGCCAGTTATTACCGGTAATATTAGTATTACTTTCCTTAGGAGTTTTTGCCTGTTCAAAGCTGTGCCTGTGACCGGCACAGCTTTATGAACTTATTGGTCTTCCTTGCAAAATACCAGTTTATCTTCCGTTTCGCTTCTGGGAACCAGACCCTTCGCCGCCCCGCTGGTGGGAAACAGATTGGTGGCAGCTTGTGCAGCTATATTCTTTTACAGTTGTGTTGGAACTGAGATTCTGCTCGATGACCGCTGTGGTAATGGCTATAGCAGGATTGGCTGTATGGCAGACGACACAGTTTCCGTTATGTGCCAAAACAACATCATTAGCGCCATTGCCGTGACAATTGATACAACCTTCACTATTAATAACCTGGTGCAGTTTCAGGTGTGTTTTGGCATCAGACCCGTTGTGGCATAAGGTACAGCTGTAAGTATTACTCTCACCAACCATGGGATTAATAATCTCCTGAATACCTGTATTACCGTGACAGGTATTGCAGCCACCCTCATGGACAGCAGATCCCTGACCGGTGAAAACATATTCTGTACCGGCTGTAATGTTAAAGGTATGACACACGCTGCAATCAAGGTTCTCCTGCTCGATATCCTGGACAGCCTTGTGTTCAGGCAGGTGAGCAGCATCCCGGGTTACCGGGTAGCCATCTGCCGTATCACCGTTGTGGCAGTCACTGCAATAAATGGAAGTTGATCCGTTTACAAGCATATCAAGCTCTCCGTCCCTGGCAATGACTTCACCATAAAACGGCTCAGTATGGCATGCGGCGCAGTCTTTATCATACGCGTTATGAAGTTCAGCCAATTCCGTATCGCCACTGGCAGAATCAGCAGCGTGGCAGGCAGCACAGTTTACTTCCTCAGGTTCCTCGTAAACAACTACGTTATGGGTGTGGTCTCCTTCCCCATGACAGCCCTGGCAGCTTACATCACCCGAGGCAATTGCCCCTTTTACCGAATCCCTGGCTGTTGTCCCGTGACAGGAGTCACAGGTCACTGTAGAACTGCTGCGTTTCTTATGCACGGCAAGGAGATTCTGCCCTGCAGCTGAATCATCTGTCTGGTGACAGTTAAGACAGAAAGCGGTATCCGGATAAAGCGCGGTATCAGCGTCATGGAAAGGTTTATGAGTTTCCGCCATATCCATTTCAGCATTGACTGAGGCGTCATGACAGCCTTCACAGGATACATCAAGACCTACCACTGCAGGTTTAAATCGCTCATCAGTATGGCAGGCACCACATCCAACAGTGACAGCTGAATGGATGTCTATTAAGGAGTCGGCATGACAGGTACTGCAGTCAGGGCTGTATTCAGGCATAAATACCGGGAACAAATCCACCTCATGCTCCGGAGAGTATTGGGTTTCCGGGTGTTTTGCAGGTGCGGAAACATCATTATGACATGCTTCACAGGCTGTCAAACCGGTGCTGATTTGATCTCCTACCGGTGCATCCGGGTCGTGGCACACACCACAGGTATATTCCTGGTTTAAAGTGATATTTGGCTCCACATGAACCCCTATGAGGTTATTTAAAGCATAGGTCTCATTGGTGGATGTATGGCACCAGGAACAGTCAACCGGCTTATCTGCAGCAATAAGGTCTGTCATTGACAAATCTGTGGTGCTTTGATGCATTGTGGCAATATCCCCATGACATGCGGAACATGAATAACCTGGGACAGGGACATTGGCCCTAATGGGGTCAATATCAATCCGGTATTGACCATCAACCACTCCATGGCAGGTTTCACAGGACAATGGATGGTAGCCTACAATCTGTTCTCCATCAGCCTGGTGAACAGGATAATATGGTGATGTGCCTTTTTCATGGTCTTCCAGGTGACAAGCCGAACAGTCGTAACCGTTACCGTCTTTTACATCTTCCTTCAGATCAGCAATAAGACTCTTATAGGCCTCGTTGTGGCAGTCTGTACATTTCAGGTGGAAGGCGGTTGTATCTTCATATTGAACCCCTTCAAAAGCGGCCTGGTGGCCTGATGATAAGTCAGTATGGCATTCTGTACAGGAATATCTGTCACTGCGGCCATCGGCAATGATTGTGTTAATCACTGCGGCAAATGCAGTGCCCGGAGTATGACATGATGCACAACTCGTATGTACATCCATAACAGCCATCTGCTGACCACTGTAATCCGCGCTGTGAACCGGAGCCTTGGGATTGGAACCGGTGGTGCCGTCACCGTTGTGGCAGTCAAGGCATGAATAGTTTTTAACTGAACTGCCCGCAAGTTCAGCAATGTCAGGAAGAATTTCCTGCCTCTGATGACAGGTATTGCAGGAATCGTGCGGTGCCCCGTCAACCCGCAGATTGTTGCTTTCTGTGGCAATGTGGAAAAGTGGATGCTCTTCGGGTACTGGAATAACTCCGGCATTAAAGTGACACTTGTCACAGGAGCGGTTGGCTGCAATGTTGTCGGCAGTATCGATTACATTAAGTACGGCCGGATTGGTGGATTTGTGACAGGCCATACAGTCTTTATCCTGATTTGCGTGTTCAACATCAAGAGTACTGTTATGACATCCTGAACAATCTACCGGATATATACCGGTCAGTTGTAAGGTAAATGATAATTCGTCAGGTAAAGTGGTGTTGTGAAATGACGTCAACTGTGCTGCGGTATGTCCTGTCTTGTCTGTAATATGGCAGCCGAGGCAAAGGTTGGTAGTATCTGTCGGACCCGAAGGCACAATCCCGGAATCATAATAGCCATGACATTTCGAGGCAGAACAGGTTAGTTCTTCCGGCCCCCAACTGATTCCCGTAGCTACAGTATAAGTTTTATAATCTGTGATTTGGGTACTGCCGTGCTGTTGGTGAGCCACAGGCTTATGACAGGCTTCACAGGTAGCAGCCCTGTGGCAATTACCGCAATAACCGGTATTTGCCGGGGTATTCTTACCATTGTGGTAATTGTGAATGTCAGGAGGGCCTACCAGAAGGCTGGCAGTGCTTCTGAAATAGCCGGCATTGGGAACATATACTGCCGTCCATTTGGGGTACGGGTGGTCTTCATTAACCAAAAACCCCTCATGACAAACTTTACAGGTATCAGCTGGGGCAGGTGATGCCAAAGTGAAATCACTTACCACTGTACCGTGACACTTGGTACAGTCTGTCAGGTCCGTCTCCGCACTGGCACTGTTCATAAATGAAAAACAGATGACAACAATTAAGGTGAAAATTAGTAAAATTAATTTTTTCAGAATCGTTACCTCCTTTCTAGCAATTTTTGATTCAACTAATACCCGTTTCTATTCACCTCCTCTCACTTGTTACAAGTGAAAACAATCATTTGATTTATCAATTAAAGACAACAAAAATTGCTCACCTTTACTGGCAGCAAATTTAATTAGCCTCTATATTATAATCGTGAGCCAAACAAAACAGGTTTAACCTTTGTCCATTTATTGGCTCCTATTTTTGGTTTTTTTTCCATCTTATTATACCACTAGATGTCATCAAATTTCAATAGTATCAAATCAGGAACAAAATTTAAGCCGGTACTTCAATAGCGTACCGACTTAAGATCAATTTGAGACAAATCCGTATATTTTATTTACTTGTACAAAATCTCTAACCTATAGCCGTCGGGTAAAACTGGAGAGGTCAGATGGTTTTCACCACCATAAAAGAACACAGTGGCATTTCTCCGGTCCTTTTTAAACTGGGCCTTAAAGCTATCTTCGTTCAGTTCCAATGCAGGCAGTGTCCATCCGTTTGCAGCCATCTGTTTCTGATAATAATTCCAAACCGTTTCCCTGCTCACTATTAACCTGTTGGAAATAAGCAGTTTACCACCCTCGTATCCGGTCGGCATCCATTCCTCGCCTGACCATATATCGGCAGGTTGCGGCAATGACCACTGATACCCGGCGTATAGTGGAATGTCTGCAGGTATCTTCTGTACCAGATTAAAGTTATGGGCTACATCATGGCAGGCAATGCAATCGGTATTGCCCGTCACTACTGCTGTCTTCACCGTTTCATTTGGGCTCTGATGACAGGTCACACAGTTTAAGGGATTATCGGCATTTCCCGCCTGAGTAATACTGTTGTTAAGGTGTTCCTCAGTTAAAACTGGTTTGTGACACACCTTTGTACAGTTGCTGTCAATTTCTCCTGTATGTCCGGCATCCAATGAAGCCCCAAAATGGCATTCGGTACAGGAATAGTCACTGCCATTATTAACCTGCAAAGCTATTGTCTCGACCTTGGCAGCGGCATTTGTCCCCGGAGTATGACAGGTCGCGCAGCCTGGGTGAACGTCCAGCAACCCCATATACTCTCCGTCAAGCCTGGCAGTGTGTTCCGGAGCAAGACCAGTTTCCTGATTGTGACAGGTAAAACAGTCGTACTTTCTCTCAGTAATAGGTAACCTTGCAAGGTCTTCTATCTTTGTCAGCAAATTAGTTCTGGCGTGACAGGTATTGCAATCCGAGTGGGCCCCGGCGGATATATCCAGATTGTCACTTAAGACAGCCTTATGATACGTCAGGTGTTCTGCGGGCCGTTCTGGGAGTACAGCTACATTAAAATGGCACACTCTACAGCTCCGGTTCGCATTTTTCATTGTTATATCAGTCAGCCCGCTATTTACAGTTTTAATCACCTGAACGGCATCCTGAACAGGCAGTTTGGCAGATGCCATGTGGCAGTAGCCGCATTCTGTATCTTCAGGCTGACTTAATTCCTGAGCAACCAGTTTATGTTCTACCGCCAAGTTTCCGGTATGGCAGCCTTCACATGAAATAACATTCTCAGTGATCCCTAGCCTTAAGGTTTGGTTAGCCGAGTTATGAAAAGGTTCCAGGCGTTCCGGAGTATGACCAGTTTTATCAGTACTGTGGCAGTTTATACAAAGCTGCTCCCCATCAGTCCTGTTAATTACGACACCGGTGCTATAAAAACCATGACAGGTTTCAGTAGAACACGAAATCGGCTTCAAGCTGTACCCAGTGCCAGTGGACACCGTATATTTCTTCAAACTATCCACAGGTATGCTTCCATGTGTTTTATGGGTTACAGCCTTATGGCAGCTTTCGCAGTCTGCAGCAACATGGCAGTTACGGCACCATCCTGAGTTGGCAGGAGTGTTTTTTCCATTATGGTAGCTATGAATTTTCGGAACTCCTGTGGCAATACTTCCTGAATTTTTAAAATATCCGGCATTGGGAACATAAACTGCTGTCCAACTGGGGTAAGGATGATCTTCATTAATCAAAAAACCTTCATGACAAGCTTTACAGGTATCTGCAGGAGCAGGAGGCGCTACAGCAAAGTCGCTGATAACTGTGCCATGACACTTTTGGCAATCCTCTAACCCTGCAAATGCCTGCTGATTCCCGGTAAACAACATGATAACCAATAAAACCAGGAAGGGAATGGCATATGTAATTTTCTTTTTCATCCAAATTCCCCCTTCAATTAAGTGACAAGGCTCAACACATTACACGTCAACATGTGTAAATATTTCTATGTTAATTGTATTAGCAACAAATTTTTTCTAAGTTTATAGTAATCTTTAACGATAAACTAGTAATCCCGTAAGTATTATAATCGGTTATTGAAGTATTACTTTTCGTAGTCTTTTAAAGGTGAAAACAGTGCCCGGCGCTGCCACCGGGCACCATTTCCGATATCTACAAATTTAACTTAATTAACTCTGATCACTTGGTTTGTTGAACTCTGCTGCCCCATGGCAGTCATAGCATACATCCCTGTTAGTTTCCCTAAGGAGGACACTGGAGTCAGACTCGTCATCTGTTGAGCCATCACTTAACTCGTAACTTGCTGATGCACGGGTCCATACGGTATCACTGGTGGATGAACCTGTACCGTGAGCCCTGTGGCAGGTCAGACAGACCAGCTTGTCATTAACTGAAAGAGCCACCTTCTCCAGAGACTGGTGAGTCACATCCGTCGGGTTGTCAAGAGTGAAGTTCATCCGGTGCATGTACTTGTCGGCGACACTTGTGCCGGCATCATCAACAGCAACCTGACCGGCATCAGCATCCATCTGGTTGAACAGGTCATGACAGCCGGCACACCAGATACCGACATTGTCCCCATAACCGGTTACAACCTGAGTCTTAAATCCGGTCGTATCAGATGCTCCGATACTGCCAAAGGTCCAGTCCCGATGGTCATAAACTGATTCACCAACACCACCGTTGTCGGTAGCCTCCTGGACCAGTTTTGGCAGGTCAAGCCTCAGCAGACGCGGCATAATGGTACTGGTTGCGTAATTGCCGCCCTTGTGGGGGTCATGGCAGGAACCGCAGCGGAAGTCGCCGGTTAAGGTAGTGGTACCACCAGGGATGATTGAAGTTTCATCCCAAACATCTCCGTCATAAGTCTCCACCCCGTGGACAGATGTACTGTAGACATAATCCGTCAGGGTATAGGCATGCGAAGCATAATTATGGTTGTCGAAATCAAAGGTCTTGTAGAAACCACCGGCAACTGAAGGCATAAAACCGCCTGCTGCTGGTGTTGCAATCATCCCGTTTTTAGCATCATAAGGACTCTTGGAAAGGCTGTTATGGCAGTAGTAGCAAAAATCCGTCTGGGTTGGTCCCGAAATCAACAGGGCCGCAGCCTGACCGGCGTGGGTGACATGGCACTTGGCGCAACCCAGTGAGTTGTCGGCAAAGTCACCATGATAATATGGTTCAACCGCCATAGCAGTTGAGGCAACAGCAGCAACCATTATCACCGCCATTACCAAAGTTAAAGCTAACTTTTTCATCATTTTCACCTCCTTTCAATGTTTATCTCGGTTTATATACCAATACACGTTTAAAAGCGTGTTCCAGTACATACATTCTGCCGGCATCATCAAGAGTGACATCTGTCGGCAGATAAATTTCCTGCTCCTGGTCCTCAATAGTTTCACTCCTGGTTATCCGGGTAACTGTTTCGCCTTCTGTGTTCATGATACTGACCCGGTGCGCCATGCCCTCAACTGTATAGAGCCTGCCGGCTTTATCAAATGCCAGGCCCCGGGGGACAAACAGAGCGCCTTCACCGGTTTCTTCATTTTTTTTGGGCAGTGTTCTGACCAATTCACCTTCAGGATCATAGATATTTATCCTGTTATTCATGGAGTCGGCAACATAAATCTGGCCATCCCTGACTGTTAAATCGTACGGATAATACAGTTTTCCCGGGTCACTGCCATACCCGCCAAAGCTCTTCACCTTTTTCTTGGTAGCCAGTTCATATTTCTCAACGGTCTGGTCCTTATTATTTAAAAGGTACAAAAATCCATTGTCAACTGCTACATCCGCAACCAGGATCCCATCAAGTTCCAGAGTATCCAGGATCTGACCTTCGGGGTTCAGCATAAAGACCTTGCCTGAGATGGGGTCGGCAACATACAGCCTGGTCCCATCCCAGAACATCCCCGAGGGTGACTGGATCTCCTTGCTGGCAATATCCCTTACATGGTCCCCTGTTTTATCATAAACAGCTATTCTACCATTATCGGTGTCGGAAACGTAAATCAGGTTATTGAACACAAGGACTTCGTATGGATTGTTAAAATTCTTGGCGCCCCCATAAACTGCAAATACATATTCATACTCAGGAATATCAACCGGCACAGTGGCACGAAATACATCCACAGGGCTGGTTTTTCTTAAATAAAAATACCCAAAGATGCAGACCAGCACCAGTGTGGTTCCCAGAATTAGATTCAGCAAGATGGCTTTGGATATTTTTTTTCTGCCTGTTTGCATGTTCATTTTGATTTTAATCCTTCCAATAGTGTTTTTGCTTCTTCATAATTGGGAACAAAACTGAGCGCCCTGTTAAGGTCCTCACTGGCTTTTTCATTATTCTTCATCGCTATATAAGTCTTGGCTCGTTCCACCAATATATCGGCCGCTCCGGGACTTATGAGCAGCGCATTGTTAAACTTCTGCACAGCTTCTTCGTACTGTTTGTCATTACGGAGCAGTATACCGTAATGTACATTTGCCTGAATAAAATACGGGGAGGTTTTCAGAACCTTGGCATACATTTCCTTTGCTGATTCTATGTCTCCGACTTGTTCTTTATAACTGGCGTAATTGAATAATACCGCATTATCTTTAGGATATTGTTTTACCAAATCCTGATAGATTTTTTCCGGAGACTTTTTATCACCTTTCTCTGCAAGCGACAAAGCATAGGCTATCGCAGCGTTTCTTGATTTCGGGTTAGCTCGGTAAGCTTTTTCTATATCGTTAAAGCGGACTTCAGCAAATGACCTGGAATCAACCGGCTTCCAGAAAATTGCGTTACCCAGAAAAATTCCTACTGCACTTACAATTACGATTACACCAACTAAAACCAGGACGGCCGTTCTTAAGGATATTTCGGAATTGTTCTGCTCCATTTCTTGTCCTCCTGCCGACTTTTTATAGTAAAAGATACTTGTCAGTTATGGGGCCACTATAAATTATTAAGTTCCTGCTTTCTTGTTGATAACCTGTGTTCTGTTTGTACTCCGGGGTGGTACTTCGGTATCTATCGTCTTTTCCTTGGGTTCGTTTTTGGGTTTAATAACCTTATGAACACTATAGTACTTCTCATTATCCTTCCGCCTCTCCCCATGACACTTCAAACACAATTCATCATCAGAAAGCAACGTAAACTGCTCATTCTCTGTCCCATGCGGCCCATGACAACTGGTGCAATGGAGTGTGCCTCCGCGCCAGGGATCGGTATATTTATCCCCAAAGGGGTGGTTAATCCTGGCCTTGCCTATTTCCGTATGGCAGCTGTTGCACATCGGTTCCTGCTTATCTATCAGCAGGGGTTTATACTCTGACCCGTGGGGTACGTGACAGTTGGTACAGGCTCCCAAGCCTCCTTTCCCTTCGGCTTTGGTAGCATGCTGGAGCTTTTCATAGGTACTCTCGAGTCCAAGATGGCACATATAGCATAAATCGTTCCCGGCTTTCCTTACCAGGTTGGGTCCTGGTCCCACATGCGGGTCATGACACCCGTCACAGTCCAGGAGACCGTTGCCCACCGGATGGTGGGAGGCTTTTGCAAATTCAGGCCTCATGGATGAGTGGCACAGGTAACACAGTTCTGTCCTGGTTTCGGGAAGCAGGGCCGGTTTTGCCGATGCGTGAGGAACATGACAGTTGGTACACTTTTCTTTCACCGGGGTATGGATATACCCGTTTTTCGCACCTGCCTGTATTTTATCGTTTAAGCCATAATGGCAGCTTAAGCAGAGTCCGTTTCCCGCCACCAGTGTCAGTTTCTCACCCGGGGTCGCATGAGCGCCGTGGCAGTTAACACAGTCACCGGTCGCATAGGGCTTATGCTGGACAGGCAGCAGCAGTTCATTTTGCCTGTCATAGTGACAGGTAAAGCATAAGTCCTTACCAGGCAGCCTGGTCATACCCCTGTTTTTTGATGCATGGGGGACATGGCAGTCGGAACAGGCACCTATTTCGTAAGGTTTATGTTTGACTGGGAAATCATAAACCAAATCCAGTTTATGGCAGGCTGTACATAAAGTAGTAGGTGATGTCCGCAACAAATACCGGTAATCGGATGCATGTGGGTCATGGCAATCTGTACAGTGTCCCAGCTGGTATGGCTTGTGCTGGTAAATATAGGTGGTTTCATCAAGCCTGTTAAAGTGACAAGTGGTACAAAGCTGGTCAATATCAACCACAAACTCGTGTTTCCCTGAACCCACATTATGCGGTGCATGGCAGTCTTTGCAGTACCACTTGACAAAGGGCGCGTGCTGAAACTGCTTGTTAAAGTCTCTGCTTTTATCTGAATGGCAGATGCCACAAACCTCTTTATCAGATTCTCTGTCAGCCAGTTTTGGCCCTGTATCGGCAGGAACTGTCTGGAAGGATTGTAAAAACTCGCTGATTTGTTGGCGAACGGCAGGCAGGGATATTAATATACCAACAACCATCACCAACAGCAAACCGAATACCAATATCCTGTTGCGTTCCATACTGAACCGGCTCCTTTCGCCGTTCTTGGACCATGACAAATATGTGAGTCCTGATATATCGATTGGTATTCTTTGGGGATTCCTCGCCAGGTTATGTCAATACCATTATTTACTCTCTATGTATATATCGTCAAAATAGACTGATAAGATTAGAGAAAATCATCTCATTTAATCATTGAGGTTCTAACTAATAGAGTACGACACAACATGCCAACTTTCCTTCTGGGTGTTAAGAATTTTTTCTTTAGGAACCATATATTGTCATAATACCAATAATTAACTAATATTATCTGTTCTTTAAAGCTGTCCTTCGACTGATTATTCTGAAAATTACCTTTACTAATCTAGGTCGGTTAGCCACAGAGGCATCACCAAGGCAAATTTTTCATAACCAGGGTTAATCACCCAGTCAAAAAAGACCCGGTAAAAGCAGGAGAACTAAGTTCCCCTGCTTTTACACATGTCCCTGAATAATTCCTGTTAATTTGCCCTTGAAATTAGGTTCTATAAGCTGTTGGTATGGCATCTTGAACAGTGTGTGGTATCATGACAGTTCCAGCAGCCTTCGTTGCTGGCACCTTTTTCTTTGACAACAGTCGGATGGTAAGTGCGCCATCCCCCCGGGTGATATTTTTCAAACTGGACTTTACCGGGTTCAGCGGGTTCCCCCTGACCGTCAGGTTGGTCCCCTCCCGCCGGATCTGTACCCGTATCCTGTTTGCTGTGACATTTGGCACAATACGTAGGTACTGCCTTGTCCTCAGATTTCGGTTTGGCATTATTGTGGCAAACCAGGCACCCCGATACGTCTCCATTGGTAACATCCTGTTTATGGATCATCCGCCAGTCCCCGGTATGCCCTGCCGGCCTTTTCTGGTGACAGTCATAACAGAAGACATTGCCCCTGGCATACCTGGCAACAGGATCATCCGCCGGAATATCCTTAGCCTCCAGTGAATAAGAGTGGCACTTGTTACAGTAATCCAGCCCTTCATTTTCCACCAGTATACTGTGGTTTGAGTCAAACTTTGCAACCTTGTGGTCAGCCGGCATGCTGATTTGAGTATGACAGGCCTCACAGGCCTGTGTTACACTCTTAACGTCTTTTATCCCAAATTTGGCCGGTTCCATATGACATGCCAGGCATCTGTTCATTTTCGGCTCGGTAAACTCTCTGGTCATCTGTGTCCTGCCTGCTTCCACGGTCCATGCCTCATACCTGCCGTCTTCGGTAACCTTCCTGGCGGCAATGGTACCATGGGCCACCCCATCATGGCACTGAACACACAATACATTTTTTGCGGCATGTTTATCATGCGGAATAATCAAGTCCCCAGACGGGGTAAATTCCCTTTTCATAGAATGACAGGCGGTACAGATTTGATCCTCAAGCATATGATTCATCTTAACCGGGCGGTCATATGTGCCGGTAAAATAAAGATAAAGTTCTTTTGTTGCCGATAAATTATTAATCAGAAGATTACCGATTCCCGGCTTAATATGACAGTTAGTGCATGAAATACGGGCATGTGAGGATGCTTGCCAGGTAACATATTCAGGTGTCATTACATGACACTTGGAGCAAAATTCAGGGCTCATTGTCATGCTGACAGCTCCGGCTGTAAAAACAAGCAGTATGGTTATAACTCCGCTTACAAGGACAAAGGCCTTTAAACGATCTTCTTTTATTTCCATATTAAGCTTGAGCCTTTTAAACATCCCCATCCCCCACTGAAGACTCCCGTTAAGCCTGCCCGGGACCCCGGATCATACTTCCATTAAGAGTATTGCCTTTACTTAAACCAGTGACAGTTGTTGCAGGCAACTTCCTTAGCAGGTGAAGGCAAAGTTTCTCCTGCCTTGGGCTTTTGAATACTGTGGCATGCGGTACAGTTATTCATGCCTTTGCCGGCAACAGCTTCCTTATGGTTTGGCATCCACTGCGACTTATCCTTGTGGTCATCTGGCTTTTGACTATGGCAGTTAATACAGAACTCAGTGATCCACGCAAAATCTTTTGCAGTAGCCCCTGCTTTGATAACATTATTTTTCACACCGTCAGCGGCAAATGTCGGCTCCACACCCATGGCATGGCAGCTTACACAATCCTTAAGCTGTCCGCCTGCATCCAGACCATGATTCCTGGTCCAGGTGGCTTCTTTGTGTGAATTCGGGGTAAATATGTCCTCATGGCAGGCACCGCAATCCCAGGTAACACTCTCTATTCCTTCAACCCCATATTTGGCAGGGTTGATATGGCAGGCAACACAGGTGTCCATATCAGGCCTTACAAACTCCATCGCCATGTTTTCCTTACCTTCCTTATCGCTCCAGGCAGCAAGTTCACCTTCTGCGGTAGCAGACCTTCCGGCAATATTACCATGGGCAACACCCGAGTGACACTTGACACAGCCAACGCCGACCTTTTCATGATATTCATGAGGGTCCTTAAGGTCTCCTGACAGGGTAAAAGCCCTGGTTTCAACTGAGTGGCACTGTTCGCACAAGTGACTGGGAAGTTCATGCTTCATTTTGATAGGCAGTTCTTCTTCATACGCGGCAGTAATGTAATCATAGAGGTGTCCGGTGGCCACAATTTTTTCCTTCACGATGTTAATGACTCCCGGTTCCATATGACAGTCCACACATGCTATATTGCTGTGGGAAGAATACTGCCAGGTCACATACTCCGGCTGCATGGCATTATGACAAAGTTTGCAAAAGTCAGGCGACATGGTCAGTGAAATTCCGCCTACTACAGCCACCAGCAGGAATAACAACGTACCACTAACCAGAATAAATAATTTTAGCTTATCTTCAGTTTTTGACAGGTCAAACTTAAACTTATCTCTTATACCCATCTTAAACCAGCCTCCCTCAACCGTTAGATTTCTTGCACTACAAATCACATTCCATCCAAAAAAAATTAAGAATCTTATTAGAGCCAGCATTACTCCGGATTCTTGTCTGTGAACCTATTCTACGCAAAATAACAAAACCCTTCTTTTGTTTGGAATTTTTTGATTAGTAGGTAAATTCATACAAAACAAATGTCTGGCCTTTTGTTGGCGATTTTTTCTTTTTTCAGAACCTTCTTTTACCAATAAAATCTGCAATAGTTCTCAAACTGTTGGTTGCTCTGCCAGCAGGTAGGTACTCTAGCTGTTTTTTTGCTTTGGAAAGATAGCGGTCTGATAGTTCGATAGCTTTCTCAATGGCTCCGCATTCCTTGATAATCTTAATAGCCTCTAGGACTTCACCCTCCTTTTTAACCTTTTTCTGAATAATTTCCGCCAGCCTGGTTCGCTCATCCGACCAAAGAAGTGCATAAATAGCCGGCAAGGTTACTATACCTTGTCTTAAATCATTCCCGACAGGTTTACCCAATTCCTGCGCACTGGCAGTGAAATCTAGGATATCATCAGTGATCTGGAAAGCCATACCAAGGTAATGACCATAGCGTTTCAGGGCTCTTACATGATACATAGGGGCCTCACACGCAATTGCTCCCAGTTCACAACTGGCCGAAATAAGTAAAGCCGTCTTCCTCTTGATTCGGAAAAAATAATCTTTCACCGTCTGTTGCGAATCAAAAGTTGTCACAATCTGCTGAATCTCGCCTTCACACATCATAGCGCTGATGTCTGCCAGGATTCTACTGATAACAGGATGTTCGCACCTGGCAATCAGGACAAGGGACTGGGCGAAAAGATATGTTCCGGTATAAATAGATACCTGGTCTCCCCAGCTTGCCTTGACAGTAGGTATACCTCGTCTGGTATAGGAATCATCTATCACATCATCATGTACCAGACTGGCCATATGGATAAGCTCCAGTGCGGTGGCCAGAGGGATCAGTTTATCAGAAGGCCTGGCACATGTTTTGCCGGCAACCAGGGCAAAGGCGGGTCTTAACCGCTTGCCTCCCGCATTAAGCAGATGAGCAGATGTTTCCGTAAGCAGCGGGTCATTAGTTCTGACAACCTTTTGCAATTCTTTTTCCACAATATCTAGTTCGTCTTTTATTATATTAAAAAACCCAAACCCCTTCATTGTTCCACCCGCTCGCTAATTCCACCTTCTTGTTATAATAAAAGCTCATCATAAAGCTTTTTCGGGAAAAAATTTGTCTAAATCACTCATCTAAATTACTCAATTGCAATATATTCGATATATCACGGAAAATTCCTGCCGGTTGTAAAAACTGTTAGACAAAAAGGTTTTTTTAAAAAAATACAACCAAGTTATTATTCCTTTTAATGTATCCAAAAAAGGAGCAGATTCATCCTGCTCCAAAACTGATTATTTATTGTCAGGTTCTTTCACCGCTTCATCGATTTCCTTCTGGATATCCTTAGAAGCGCTTCTGAACTCGTTTAACGCCCTACCCATTGCCCGCCCTACTTCCGGCAGTTTGCGGGGGCCGAATATGACAAGAGCAATAACAAGTATTAATGCCAACTCCTGAAAACCTAGGCCGAACACCAAGCCACCCCCAGCAAGACACTAAAAATTATATTGCCCGCAAAAACTAATTGCATTAACAATAGAGACAAGTTCTTTCAAACATATTATCTCACAAACTTCTCCAAAAGTAAACTGATATTACCATCAATTCTCTGTTTGCTTTGTTATTATCGTTATGTTATAATAAAATCTACTTGCGGGAGCGGAGTGGGCCTGGTGGCTCGCCTGGTCTTCAAAACCAGTTGACGGGCAGCGATCCTGTCCGTGGTGGGTTCGATTCCCACACGTTCCCGCCAAATTATTTTTTTATTTTCACTACATACCGATACTGGTAATAACGGAACAATTTGCTGTCTCTTGGCAAATTGCTCCGTTTTTTTGTATATACATATACTAACTACATATATGGAGGTATATCTGTTGAAAAATAAAAATGTTTCTGTTACCGATTTGGTCCGTTACTCCCTTCTGGCCTCACTTACCGGATTGCTTCAGGTTTCGGCAGCCCTGTTTCCAGGCCCGGGGAATATGCTTAGTTTTTTCAGCACCCTGCCCATAGCCCTGGCGGCATATATCAGTCCAAGTGGAGGTTTGGCATGTGCCGTTATCTCCGGATGGCTGACACTGGTCATCCGTCCCGTCGGGTTACCGGCCTTTGCTCTTATTATGGCACCTCTGGGACTCGCTGCCGGTACAGGCCTTCATTACTCCGTAAAACGGTCTGGCGCCATCTTAGCCGGCGCCGCTGCAGTTACGGCCGGACTGCTGTTTATCACTTATGTCCTCGGATTTCCGGCATTCGGCTATTCCCTGGAACAAAGCACGATTCTGGTGGCGCTTCCGTTCTATGCTTCATTCTCACTGGTATACAGTTATGCCTGGTACAATTTCATCAAAAAAGTAATCAGCAGACTTACCAGATTTATCAAACTGTGACTCAGCCCACCTTGACTTTTTCTGCCAGAAGAATACTCAAAAAGACTTCAACCACATCCGGGTCAAATTGTGTGCCTGAACATTTCCTGAGTTCTTCTATGGCTTCATCAAGATTTTTACTTTTCGTGTATGGCCTGTTGCTGGTCATGGCATCAAAGCTGTCGGCAACAGCCATTATCCGGGCTTGCAAAGGTATCTGCTTCTCCTTCAGGCCAAGCGGATACCCGGTGCCGTCAAAACGTTCATGGTGGTATTTGATTAGGGGCAGTGTGGGATGAAGTGATTCCACAGCCTTGATAATCCCCGCTCCCCAGAAGGGGTGCTGCCTGATAGTTTCAAATTCCTCCTCGGTCAATGGTCCCTTCTTCATCAGGATACTCCTGCTAATTTCAATTTTCCCCACATCATGCAGGAATGCTCCCATCCTAATTGTCTTCACTTCTTCAGTTGTCAGTCCAATTGCCTCAGCAATGGAGACAGCGTACCTGCCAACCCGTTCCGAATGACCGTAAGTATACTTGTCCTTGGCATTTATAATCCTTACCAGCATTTTTATGGAATTGACCAGTTCGGCCTCTGACTTATTCAGGTCATGCTTCAGGTCATCAAGTACCGAGAAATAAAGTTCGACCTTGTTCCTTGAACAACACTTGGCCTTGTACAGGGCCTCATCAGCCAGCCTGACAAGTTCTTCCTTGCTTTTTGCGTTTTCGGGGAATGAGGCCACACCAATCGATACAGTCACTTTCCCATCAGGCTGCTGCTCCCGCCCCGGAAAAGGGAATGCTTCCACTGCAGCCCTGATCTTTTCCGCTGCCAGAATGCCGTTCCTGTTATCGGAATCATATAATATAACCGTAAATTCCTCTCCACCGTACCTGGCGACCATATCATTGGGTCCCAGTTCCCGGATTAAAAGCTGGGCCAGTTCCTCAAGCAGTTTGTCACCTGCCTGGTGTCCAAAGAGGTCATTATAATATTTGAAATAATCAATATCAAGAATCATCAGGGTTATCGACTTCACTTCCTGTTGGGCAAGGGAGACAGCTTTCCCCAGGCAGTCCTGGAAGTACCTGTGATTATACAGTTTCGTAAGACCATCGGTTATCGCCATAATCTGCAGTTCGATATTGGCCTTTTCCAGCTTTTCCTGTTTTTCCAGAATGTCCTCCCTCATATCCTTGATCCGTTCCACCATTGCATTAAAGGAATCTGCCAATATACCTATCTCATTATTTGAGGAGACATTTACATTAAAATGGTAGTCACCGTCAGCAACTCTCTTGACACCTTCCATTAGCTTCTCCAGAGGCTTCGTAATAGCTTTCGATTCCCGGTAAACGATGCAAAAAATTAATATACTCAGCAGCACGGTAACAATTGCAATCAGGTTTCTCAGATAAATTGCTGACCGGAAGGCTGCTTTTGAAGGATAGCTGACAATTACTCCCCACCCGAGTTTCTCTACAGGAGCATACCCTATCAGATACGGTTCATCACCGATTTCCAGAGCACAAGCGCCGGCCTGGCCTTCAAAAAGGGCCTCTGTAACGATACTTGGTTCGGCTCTTTTCATAATAAGCTGCTTATCCGTATTATAAATGAACATCCCTTTGTGGTCGATTATCTGGATAACCATTTCGGGATTATATGACCTGCTGCTGATAATAGTGGAAAACTTGGTGCTTTTCTTCAGGTCCATACTACCCCCGATAACACCGATAACTTTGCCGGTCTTATCTTTAACCGGAGTGGCGGTTACAACCACCTCATTGCCGGTTGCAGCTATATACGGTTCAGAAATAAACTGTTGGCCGCTCGTGAGGACCTCTCTAACCCAACTGCGCTGTGACAGGTCCAATCCGATTATTCCCGGTTGGTCAGGAACAAAAGCCACTATTTCCCCTTTGCTGTCCGTGAGGGCCAGTCCGTCAAAAATCCCGGCAACCGGAAACAAACGCCGCATTTCCTGCTGCAGAACGGCAGGGTCCATTTCACTGACAGCCGGGTCCATGGCTAATAAAGCGCCGGCATTCAAAGCGCGTGACATGCGGACATTTATCTCATTAGAAATATATCCGGCAATTTCTCTGTTCCTATCCAGCACCTGTTCCTTGGATTGCTGGTAAAATACCAACAGGGCACATACACCTAAAACAAATGATGCCCCAAGAGCCACACTGAGAGTCAATGCAAGTATTTCCTTATTCAAACCTTTAAGCCAGGATTTCAAATCTTTCACCCCGGATTCATAATACCTTCTAATTATTTTTTTCGACAAATTATTGAAATTTCCTTTAATTGCCTCTGCTTTTCCTTGCAAATACAAGAAAATTGACTTCGTCAAATTTATCTTCGATGTCAATTTTCTTGTTCAAAGGGGGCCAGCCCCCTATGACGTCGCTTCGCTCCTGTTACCCCCGGAGAATAGGGGGCATACCCCCTATAACCCCCATTATTAAGGAAATTATCCACAACCCTGCAAAACGGTAATTTCCTTAATAAAAACAAATAGGGAATGCCCCGTATGTAACCACGGAATCATTCCCCTTTCATATTTCCCCGGTGTTATCTCCTTCTGTTCTACAGAGTTTCGCCTGTGGAGGTTTTCAAAGTGGATTTCTTGAATTTTCTTTTCAGGAATTTTTTAAAGTCATCCATAAGGGTATAAATTACCGGAATAATAATTAGTGTAAATAATGTTGAGGTCAGCAGCCCGCCAATCAGAACCCATGCCATTCCGGACCTTGTCTCAGCGCCTTCCCCCAGCGCCAGAGCAGTTGGCAGCATACCGACTATCATGGTGGTGGTGGTCATTATAATCGGCCGCAGCCTGGTTTTCCCTGCTTCCAGCAGCGCCTCTCTTAGTGGTACACCGCGTTCCATTACAGTATGGGTGTAGTCGATCAGGAGTGTGCCGTTCTTGGCCACCAGGCCGTCCATCATAATCAGGCCAATCATGGAAAACAGGTTTAGGGTATTTCCCGTCAAGGCCAGGGCCAGAAACGCCCCCACCACCCCCAGGGGCAGGGCCATCATTCTTATGAATGGGGTCATAAAGGATTCATAAAGCATCACCAGAACCATATAGACCAATACAATGGATAATACCAGCGCCGAAATAAGGTCAGCAAAGGTTTCCTGCATCCCCTGGGCCTGACCGGCAAAATTGACCCTGTATCCCTGGGGCAGTTTTATTCCCTCCAGTTTTTCAGTAGCCTCTTTGAGGAAGTCATTCTGAGATTTTTCGCGCAGGCTTCCGCCAACAGTTATGGCCCTCTGCCGGTCAATCCGGTTAATCTGTGTCGGCCCGCTTCCGGGACCAATGTCGGCAACCTGCTGCAGCAGCACAATTGAACCGTCCATGGTGTTTAGGGGCAGGTTCCTGACATGGTCAATATCAGCTTTGCTGAGGCCGGCCATTTTTACCACAATATCTGTCTCATCATTACCTTCGCGGAACTTACCGGCCACATCACCTGTCAGGGCTGCCCGTACCGCACGTGATACTTCATCAACAGAAAGGCCTATTGAAGCCGCCTTTTTGCGGTCAATTTCCACCTGAATCTCCGGCTGGCCAAGTCGCCAGTCCGTATCCACATCTCTGGTCCCTTCAATTTCTGAGATAACCCTCTTAACCTCTTCTGATATGGCAATCAGCTGTTGGGTGCCCGGTCCGGTTACTTCTATCTGGATATCTCCTCCCGGAGGACCCATCGAGTCTGCCTCACTGACTGACACCTTGCCCTGAACAAAACCTTCCCCCCATTTTCGTATCTGGTCACTGATCTCCCAAACCGAACGTTCCCGTTCTTTTTTGTCATGAAGCTGGATACCCACACGCCCCAGGTGGGAGCCTGAAGAGGAACTCATCCCTCCTGTCGAACCGAGGGTAGTATGATAGTATTTTATTTCATCAATGGTTTTGAGGTATTCCTCAATATCCAGTAACGCATCATCGGTTTTCCCGATGGGGGTTCCAATAGGCATCTCCAGGTTAACGGTCATCTCTCCCTGGTCAATCTTGGGCATCTGTTCAGCTCCGATAATATTAAGACCCGGAAGTAAAAGGCTGGCACAAAACAGCGCTGCAGCGATACCCAGTACAGTCCACCTGCGCCTGAGGGACCATTCCAGAAGGGAAATGTATTTTTGTTTCATCCCTTTACCCAGAGGCGCCGTCCTTTTCCACAGCCATCTCAGCATCGATTTCCTGCCTGAACTGGTCAGGTCTCCGTTCTCACCCGTAACGTCTTCCAATTCACTCGGTTTATTGCTGCTGTTTTCCTTCTTGAAAAGCCTGGCTGCCATCATGGGAGTCAGGGTGAAGGACACAAACAAGGAAAAAATAGCGGCAAACACCACCGTCAGGCCGAACTGGCGGAAAAACTGACCCACCATCCCTTGCATAAAAGCAATCGGGGTAAAGACAACTATATCTGAGAGGGTTATGGCCACTGCAGCCATCCCTATCTCCATCCTTCCGTCCAGAGCGGCCTGGGCAGGCTCCTTACCCATTTTGAGATGCCTGTGGATGTTTTCGAGGACAACTATAGAATCATCTACCAGGATACCGATACACAGGGCAAGGCCCATCAGTGACAGCATATTAAAGGTAAATCCGGCAAAATACATCATCATCAGAGCAGCCAGCAGAGATGTGGGGATGGCCAGGGCAACAATAACAGTGGAACGCCATTCTCTCAGGAACAGGTAAAGGGCCAGGGCAACAGTAATTATGCCTTCAATAATTGAATTTCTGGTATCATCAAGGGATATCCTGATAAAATTAGATGTATCGCGTGAGACCATTATTTCCACATCTTCAGGCAGGTCCTGCTGTACCAGCTCTATCTCTTCTTTAACCCGTTCCCCGACTTCCACTATGGAAGCATCACTCTGCTTGAACACCATCAGGGAAACAGCGCTGATACCGTTAACCCGGCTGTACTCACGAACTTCCTGAAATCCGTCTGTAACAGCAGCAACCGCACTTAGAGGAACTGAACCTCCCCCGGATAGGGGAATGTCAAGATTTCGGATGTCTTCAATATTTTTAAATTCACCAAGCACCCGGACATTATATTCCGCTTCCGGACGGTCCAGCCGGCCACTGGGCTGGTTCATATTTTCGGCCCTGAGCCTGCCAATAATCTGGTTGAGGGATAAGCCATAACCTTGGAGTTTGGTCCTGTCAACAGCAACCGTTACCTCACGCTGCTGCCCGCCGACAACAGAAACATCTGCAACCCCTTCAATCCGCTGCAAGCGGTCCTTAATCAAGTCCTCTGCCAATTCCTTGGTCTCATAAAGCGGGCGATGGCTCTGCAGGGCCATAATGAGCACAGGCTGGTCGTTCATGTCCTGTTTGTAAACAATCGGGTCAGAGGCATCCTCAGGCAGGCGCCCCTTAAGCATGTCTATCTTTTTCTGAACATCAAGGGCAGCCTGGTCAGCATCTGCTGTCATTTCAAATTCCAGTACCGTAAAAGTAAAGCCCTCAGAAGCCTGTGAATTAATTCGTTTCAGCCTGCTGAGGGAAGCCAGTTCATCCTCCAGCGGTTTGACCACCTGTGTCTCTATCTCCTCTGCCCCTGCTCCGGGATAAGTTGTCACAACTGCCACATATGGCAGGTTAACAGCAGGAAACAGTTCAACCCCCATCTTGTTATATGTATAAAGTCCCAAGACCACAAAAACCATGATTATCATAGACATCATGGCAGGCCGCTTAATAGCGATTTTAGTAAGATTCAAGAAACATCATCCCCCTGGAAGCAAATTCCGACCGACTAGTCGGTCTGATTCGATTTTACCATATGAGGAAACCACTGTCAATCAACACAAAAACAAATCCACTGACTTTTGGAGTGGATTTGGTTAAAAAAATTATTCAATAAACTTTCAAATACCCAAATTCATTTAAATCAGGATTTTGCTGAGGAAAGACTGGGTCCGCTCATGCTTGGGGCTGCCGAATACCTCTTCAGGGGTTCCCTCTTCAATAATAATCCCCTCATCCATAAAAAGAACCCTGTCACCGACCTCTTTGGCAAAGCCCATTTCATGTGATACCACAACCATGGTCATTCCTTCCCTGGCAAGTTCCTTCATGACTGCCAGAACTTCTCCGACCATTTCCGGGTCCAGGGCTGATGTGGGCTCATCAAACAACATCACTTTCGGCCTCATGGCCAGAGCCCTTCCAATGGCTACCCTCTGCTGCTGCCCCCCTGAAAGCTGGCCGGGATAATTGCCGGCCTTATCACTAAGGCCTACCTTATCGAGCATTTCGGCAGCCACGGACTCAGCCTGGGCTACAGGCATCTTGCGGACTTTTTCAAGGGCCAGGGCTACATTTTCCAGGGCAGTCATGTGGGGAAACAGGTTGAAATGCTGAAATACCATGCCTACCTCTTCCCGCACTTTATTAATATTGGTATCCTTATCTGTCATATTAAAGCCGTCTACAACTATTTCACCATCTGTAGGCATTTCCAAAAGATTTATACACCGAAGAAAGGTACTCTTTCCGGAACCGCTGGGTCCAATTACAACAACAACTTCCTTGGGCTTTATATGACAATCTATCCCCCGCAGAACTTCAAGCTTATCGAAACGTTTATGGAGGTTACGCACGTATATCACTCTTGCCAAACCTCCTTTCCAGATAAGCTACAAATTGTGATAGAATCATTGTCAGTATCAGGTACATAATCGCTACCGGACCATAGGCTTCAAACGGTCTTGCTGTTCTTCCGTTAACCAGGGACCCGGTCATGGCCAGTTCCTGAACGGCAATAACAGAAACCAGGGATGAATCCTTAAGCATAGCAATAAATTCATTTCCCAGGGCCGGAAGCACTCTTTTAATAGCCTGGGGTATAATAATATATCTCATTGCCTGTGGATATGACATCCCCAGTGACCTTGCAGCCTCCATCTGTCCCCTGTCAATTGACTGGATACCGGCCCGGAATATTTCTGCGATATAGGCCCCGCTGTTAAGACTTAAGGCCACAAAACCACTAACTATATTGGGAAAGCTCCCTATGGTAGGAAGTACGGCAAAATGGATAAACAATATTTGGACCAACAGAGGAGTACCGCGGAAAAAGTCAATATATACTTTTGAAACCAGGGAAAACAACCTGAAATGGGAAAGGCGCATTAAGCTTAGAATAAGACCAAGCAGAGTCCCAACACTTACGGCAACAACAGTTAGTTCAAAGGTGGTCTTGACACCGATTTTCACCAGCATCGGCATGTAATCTGAAATTATATCCCATCTGATAAGTCCAAAAGTAATCATATTTAGAAAAATCACCTTTCTAGAATTTCAGTAGCATATCCATGAAAAGGCGCAATGCCTCAAAGGCATCACGCCGGGCTAAACAACTATGTTGTTATATTTTCATAGACCTGATGAATTATTTATTCACTGAACCACTTGCTGTATACTTTATCATATTCACCGTTGTCTTTAATCTTTTGCAGACCGCTGTTGACTTTTGCCAGCAGTTCGGCATTACCTTTGGTAACTGCAATACCATAGAACTCTTTGGGGAAATTCTCATCTTTAACTATCTTCAAATTGGCATCAGGGTTGTTTTTCACGTAGTTGCCCACAACCCCGGAATCTGCAACAGCAGCATCGGCTTTTTTGTTTCTAAGCTCCAGGAAGGCTTCGGGAGTACCTTTAAACCTCTTGATATCTTTGTAATCCTTGCCCAGGAACTCAGTAAGGGCTTCGTCCCCGGTGGTCCCTTCCTGTACGGATACAACTTTGCCCTTCAGGTCTTCCATGGCGGCAATTGCAGAATCCTGAGGTACAGCAATGTAGTTGGTGGACTCAAAATACGGTTCGGAAAAATCCATTTCCTTTTTACGGTCATCTGTGATTGTCACAGCAGAAATAACAATATCATTCTTACCGTTAAGGGAGGAGAAAATCCCTTCCCAGGCGGTATTAATAAACTCAACCTCGAAACCTTCAGCAGCCGCAACAGCCTTCATGATATCAATGTCAAAACCTTCAATTTCCCCGCTCGGAGCTACTGATTCAAAAGGGGCATATGCAGCATCAGTGCCAACTTTGTACACTGCACCCTCATCTGTGGCAGCCTTTTCACCGCCACATCCGACAGCAAAAACAAGACCTAAAATAAGGATACTAAGGGTAACTAACTTGAGAATCTTTTTCATCATCGTCCTCCTTTTTCCTTTTCCATTTGCATATGGAGCGAATTTCTTTTTCAAACTGTATTTCGCTTAAACTAACAAAAATCCTGCTAAAAATCACATTTTATTTGCAGAACATTTTTAACTGTCAGTATAAAAGGTCGCGTATTATAACAATTATTGTTTTTCGTGGATTATATCCTTGACACTGGGATTCCAATATGTGAGAATTATTTTTATAGGCGCAATTCAGGAAGCATATTCTTTAGGAAACGTATTCTTCAGGAGGTACATCAATGGGAAGCAGAAAAGTGCAAATAATGGCAGACCTGGCCCTTGTCTTTGTCGCCCTCGTGTGGGGGGCCACTTTTGTTTCAGTTAAAGAAGCGATCAAACACATCGAACCATTCTATTTCCTGGCCATAAGGTTTGCCATTGCCACAATCATCATGCTTGCCGTTACCAACAGGCGCCTTGTCAGATTAACTCTGCCCGCATTGATTAAGGGGATCTTAATCGGGCTTTTTCTCTTTGCCGGCTACGCCTTTCAGACCTTTGGCCTGAAATATACCACGGCATCCAATGCGGGGTTTATAACCGGGCTTACAGTAGTGCTGGTCCCCGTTTTTTATACCCTGCTCACCAAAAAAACCCCCGGTATGATATCAATGTTTGGAATATTATGTGCAGCTGCCGGTCTGGGGCTGTTAACAATCAACGAAAGCCTGCAGTTTAACTATGGTGACATTCTGGTCCTCTTCTGTGCCGTTTCATATGCCCTGCATATTCTGGTGGTGGGCAAATTTTCTCCTGACAATGACTCTTTTATCCTGGCCACGGTACAAATAGCCACTGTTGCCCTTGCCAGCTTCATAGCTGCCATATTTAAAGAAGCCACCCCAACTATGGGCAGCTTTAACACCCAGGTATGGAATGCAATCCTGATTACAGCTGTTTTTGCCACTGCACTGGCCTTTTTTCTGCAAACCTGGACTCAGAAATATACCTCCCCTTCTCACACCGCGGTTATCTTTACCATGGAACCGGTATTTGCGGCTTTATTTGCATATCTTATCGGGGGAGAAACATTCACTCCCAGGCAGGGACTGGGAGCGGCAGCCATCCTGACTGGGATGCTGGCATCAGAATTGGGCGGCCAGAGAGAAAACAAGAAAGAAATCATTGAAGATACTCTCAAAGCATGACGAATGACAGCGCACTTACGCAGTACTTGTGCAATCTTGTGCAGTACTTGTGCAGTACTTATGCGGCATCTCTGCTGATGCCTGAAAGGATCACCCGGAACCCCTTTTTAAACCATGTTCCTATATCAGCCAGATAAACAGCAAATACAACAAGGCCTCCGCCCGCAAGCTGGGTGGGGGTTATCTTTTCACCGATAATAAAATAACTGGCAATTACGGTAACCACCGGAATCAGGTTAATAAAAAGAGAGGCCATGCCTACTCCGATTTCCCCCATGGCATATACATAAAAATAATAGCCAATGGCTGAACAGAAAACCCCGAGGAACAGGACATTACCGGCAACAACCCAGTTAACCGAAGCCCATTTATTTGATTCAAAAAAAACAAAGGGAACAATGGCAAGGGTCCCGAAAAGTGTTTGGTATGTAGTTATAGCAAGATTAGAGTAGCGTTTTGCCATAGGCCGGGTCAACAGGTTGTATGCCACCCAGGCAGCAGCAGCTCCCAGCATGGAAAGGTTGCCTAAAAAGTATTCTGATGAAAAACTTAACTCTCCCCGGTCTCTGAAAATCAGGTAAATTCCCAAAAAAGACAGTACCACTCCCAAGGCCTTTGGCCAGGTGATCCTGCTGCCGCAGAAAATAAAGTCTGCCAGCACCGCCAGTACCGGTATCGTTGCTATTATTATCGAAGCCGTGGAAGCAGTGGAAAGTCTCACACCGTTATTCTCAAAGAAAAAGTACAGGGTAATCCCGATTACCCCGGAAAAAGCCATCAGGGGAAGGTCCGCCCGGTTAAGTTTTGCATCCGGCTCCTTGATTTTCAGGATTGCCAGAAGCATTATAGATGCTATGAGAAACCTGCTCAGGGCCAGGGTCATAGGACCCAGGACAGCCACAGACACCTTGATGCTGAGAAAAGACAGCCCCCAAACAATCATTACAAAGGTAATTGCCGCAAACGGCAGCGCTCTGTTTTTTGACATCTCGTTACTCCTTCTGGAAAATTGCTCCTGCACAAATTCTTGGAACTATAGTATTAATTCACTTTTCCATATCCTATACTATATTACTACAAAAGACTGCTGCTAACAATACTGATACAAAGACCTGGGAATAAAGCAGTAAAATAGCCTTGATTTCTCAAGGCTGATTGTTATCACATTCATACATATACTTTCTGGTTAAAGGCAGTGAATTATTAACACCCCTGGTGAACAGAAACTGATGAACATCAATATTGCCGGTATGAAATGAAGCTGCACAAGAGTTTAGATAAAGCCGCCACATCCGGATAAAGGTCTCATCTTTTGTTTTCCTTATTTCCGGAAGGGCATTCTCAAAATTCCGGGCCCAGTGTTCCAAAGTCCGGGTATAGTGTTCCCGCAGGCTCTCCAGATCGATGAGATAAAACTTGTTGGAGGCCATCAGAGAAACCAGTTCGTGAATAGCCGGAATATAACCACCCGGGAAAATGTATTTATTCATCCAGCTATTTGTCTGCCCTTCCTGGTAGCTGGTAATACAATGCAGGAGGGATACTCCGTTTACATTTAGCAGTGATTCCACTGAGGAAAAATAGTCTTTGAGGTGTTCCTTCCCCACATGCTCAAGCATTCCGACACTTACTACCCGGTCAAAAGTCCTATCCCTTAATTCCCGGTAGTCGATTTGTTGAACTTCCACCAAATCCTGTAATTTTTCTGCCTCGATTTTTTCCTGAACTGGGCAGTATTGCTCTGAACTAAGGGTAATTCCCAGTGATTTAACTCCAAAGGTTTTAGCTGCAGCAAGAATAAGTTCCCCCCAACCGCAGCCAATGTCAAGTAAGGTTTGTCCTTTTTGTAAATTGAGTTTACGCAGAATATGATCAACTTTATTCTTTTGAGCCCGGAGCAAGCTGTCCTCGGGAGATTTGAAATATCCACAGGAATAGGTCATAGTCTCATCTAACCACAACCTATAGAAGTCGTTACCAATATCGTAGTGATACTTTACATCAGCTTTGGCTTTACGTATACTGTTGGAAAACATTTTAGCTAATTTGGCGTAAGGCTTTTTCTGAGATAGAAAGCTATCGGTGTTTTTATAAATTGATTCAATAACCTTTTGGACACTTCCTACAATTTCGATTTTTCCCTTCATATACGCTTCGCCAAAGGCAAGGGATGGGTCACTGATTAACTGTGATTTGGCAATTGGCTCATTAAGTTCAATTCGAAACCGGGCCTCTCCCTGGCCATATTTTTTGACTTCTCCATCAAAATACTTTACTTCACAAACATCGGTGAACAAGTTTTTCATAAGATTGTGGTAAAAAGCCTTATCAGTGGTCATTAGTCTACCTCCAGAAAAATTAATTGGTCTTTGTTGACCCAACTAAATAAAAGGTTGAAGCCTGCCCAAAGAAATCTGCGTTTTACTACATCTGTAGGATTAGTGTTTTCTCCTATTATATCACGAAAATATAAACTTCCAAAGAGCTATTTTAGCATAACTGACTGCACTTGGCGGGTACACAGTCAGCTTTCATCCACAACTGAACCTGCTCCAAAAAAGCATCCGGGGACCGTCCCTTAGGAGACAATCCCCGCATCATAATTTTCGTATATCTATTATCTGTAAATTGGTTCAGTCTGCCCTGATTATCCTGAACATATCCTAATTTCCCGCCGCCTTTTGCACCATTGCCTGGTGTTCCGGGTCAATAGTGTTGGTACTGTGTTTCCTGCTGTTCAGGAAGTGAAGGTCAAAATGTCCCGGGAAACCATTTTCAGATAGGGTCTGAATGTCATGAGGCATCCCTGCCATTGACCCGGCGATCACCTTTCCGTCTACGGAAACCAGCACTGCCCGCCGGTTCCAGCTCCATGAACCCCCAAATATCTCCTTCATAATGCGCGTATCTGCTGCAGTCAGAGGTTCCATATCGGCATGGTTCGAGCCGCCAAGGCGCCTGGCCGTAAAGCTTTTTCCCGTCACCAGGTCTTTCAATACCGCGGTGTTTTTAGTATCCAATATCCATGACACATACTCCCAATCGTAAAGCATGCCATATCCCGCTTTTTGCGTCGCTTCCGGATATGGTACACTAACCGGACTACTGCTGTTCACAGGTATGAACAGTGGCTGGTTTACCTGGAAAAGGTCTGTATGCAGATGGTTTGTTGTTTTAATGGCAGGCTGAGTGGTATTAAACCGCTGTGCCAGCTCCCAGAGGGTTTCACCTGACCTGACATGGTAAAGGCTCACACCTTCAGGAACAGGACTCCACCGTCCCCCTACAGGCACAGGTGCTGTACCGCCATCGCTGCCGCCCCCATTATCCGTATCCGGCTGTGTAGTCCCGGTTTCACTGCCAGGAAGCAGGAGAGCCTGTCCGGGCCATAACTCCGTGGTTTTCAAGCTGTTTACCCTCACCAGGGCATCAATGGATGTGTCATACCTTTTGGCAATCAGATATAGGGTATCTCCGGCTTTGACAATATGCTGCCTTTGCTGCTGCCCGGGTATGGCCAGGAGTTGGCCGGGATAGATTTCAGTTGATTCAAGCCCATTGGCCTGAATTATGGCAGCGGCATTTGTGCCCAACTTCAGTCCGATGAGATAAAGGCTGTCACCGGGCTGTACAGTATACCGGACGGCTTCCGGAACGTCACCGGGAGAGTCCGCAGTGCCGGTAATCCTTAGCTGCTGGCCCGGATATATCTCGGTCGAAGTCAGATTATTGATTTCCATGAGGGCTCCGGGGGTTGTCTGATACTTTAATCCAATCAGCCACAGTGAATCTCCCGGCTGAACCCGGTAATAATTACTTTCCGGGTTTACCGCTGCCGCTGCCGGAAATGCCGACAGAAACAGGGATACGGTAACCGTGGTAACAAGAAGGATAACACGGAGCACATTTTTATCAGCAGTCATTAATTACCTCCTTATTATCTGAGACCTTCATTTTGATTATTTTGGTTATCCTCCCAGCACCTCCTCATAATTGGCGGGGTTTGGTAATTTTTTCGACATTTTTCGTGCTTTTTCCTCTTGGTAATTTGAACCAAATAAAAAACAGTGAGGCGCTTTTCCTCACTGTTGGTTATATCATCCTTAACGCTGCCCGTATCCGGTCTTTAAGAAGTCCTGCATCACCTTGACATCCTGCTTAGAGATAATCCTGGGTGTACCGATAGTTCTGCTTAGGATGAGTATTTGAGCAGTCTTTTCCAGGACATCAGATATCTTAAAAGCCGTCTCCATATCAGGCCCGACACAAACAGCGCCATGGCTGGCCAGAAGTACAGCCCTTTCCTTACCCAACGCCCTGACGGCATTTTCTGCCAGTTCCTTTGTCCCGGGCATGGCATACTCAGCACACTTCACAGTATATCCTACAACCTGGGCAAACTCCTCGGTTATCGCCGGAATACCCTGCCTGGTTACGGCAAATACCGTAGAATAAACGGGATGAGTATGTATAATGGCATTGACATCAGGACGGTGCTGATAAATTCTTATATGCAGATCCTTTTCAATAGAAGGCCTGCGTTCACCGGCCACCACTCTGCCATCTTTATCAAACACCACCATATCATCAGGAACACAGGCTTCATAATCCATCCCGCTTGGAGTTATCACAATGTATTCACTCTCCGGGTCCCTTACGCTAATGTTGCCCCAGGTAGCCACAGTAAGGCTCCTCTTGAACATTTCCTTACCGGCATCCACGACAATCTGCCTGAACTTTTCCACAGTTTTACCTCCAATACACTATAAATAAATCGTGCTGCAGCTCACCCATATTCTACTGGAATTCAACTTCCTGTCCGTCTATCAGCAGCCTGACCAGAGCTGAATTTCCCCAGCGGTCAACACTGGCTTCCACCTCCAGTGACCGGCGCTCCTGTTCTATTTCCTTGCCCTGGTGCTGGGGGACAAAAAAGCTCTCGATCCCGTAATCAAGTATCAGGAGTTCCTTGTTTTCCCGGCTGCCTTCGAGTTTCCGGGTATCCTGTGGTTCCATATACAACCGAACCTTACCCTTAATCGCCAGACTGCCGTCATCCGGTCTCCGGTGTGAAATGGACGCAGCAGTCCAGTATTTGCCCTGCTTTTTCAACTGTACATAGACCGTTTCATTTTGATGAAAATCATTTTTATCGACAGGGACCTGAGACAGGTCCAACTCGGAAATCTCATAACTCAGGATCACATAGTCCCCACGGAACATATCCCATGGGTCAACAGGAGCAGTTTCAAGGAGAATTTTAGTCCCAAAAGCCGCGGTAGACCATTTCATCCCCATCATTACGAGCAATATGGCAATTTGGAGAGCAACCGCAAAAACAAACTTTTTCCTATGCCTCATAGCTGTTCACCTTCATTCCATGAATAACTTTTCTCCTGTTGCGTTCCAGGAGAGTCCCCCCGATGAGCAACAGCGCCCCGCCGGCCATAAAAAACAGAGATTTGGGCAGCATATCCCAAAAGAAGTCAAAATACCTGGCAATCACATCAAGGACAAAAAATACTATCCCAATATTAATCCATTCCGGTTCCCGGTTGGAGTAACCAATCACAACAACAGCAATGATACAGGCAAACAGCAGGATATTTACTGCTGCCACAAAGGCGCCTTCGCCTATCATCCCTGCTAAAACCATAATCACCGGCAGCAGCACCGCGGCCATAATCAAAAAAATGTTTTCTCTGATAATCCTCTTGTTGTGGCGGCTTTTGGTATGCACATATATCCCGCCGGCAGCAATACCGGCAATAATAGTCAGCAGCGCTGCCAGGAAAAATGGCGGGTAGGAAATGCCCTCCTGAAAAATATTGTCAGAAGCGTCTGCCAGGACCCGGAAACTGAGAAGGTACAATGAAATAAAGAAAACCGGAAGACCAGTGAGCTGATAAGGAAGTTTCATGTGGACAAGTTCATCCCGGATCCCATGTACATTACCGGTTATGTAGATCAAAATTCCCAGCATAGCGGTCAGGAACAGTGTGAAAAAAAATGCTTCCGTCTCCCTCATGGACAGGATTCCTGCTATTCCAAGCCATACCGCCAGTCCCGGGAGGGTAATCCCTACAGCAAGCTGGGACTCCACTTTGTAGGCAACCGCCATGACCAGGATAAAGAGGGGCAGATATAACAGGTTGCTGTGCTGAAACCCGGTCTGTTCCAGTAATGTCCACAGTGTCAGCAGCAGTGATGCCTCCACCAGGACTGACAGGGAACGGCATACCAGGACAACAGGAATTATTCCTAACACCTAGAACAGCACCCCATTGGGATAGTGGGCATTAATATGAAATATCTGGGCTATCAGCCATATCCCGGACCCATAGAGTACGGTTCCCAGGAAAATAAGCGCTCTGCCCACACGAGGGTAATTTCCTTTTTCAAAAGCAAGCCAATATCCCGTTCCATAAGCAATCAGGATACTTCCCAGGACTATCCCTACCTTGAGCCATTTGGGCATCACCTGCCAGTTGGCGGCGAAGAAGAGGATCACCCCCACCCCCAGCAGCAGCGCCCCCATCACTGACAGAAGAGTTACCAGCCTGCTGCCGCGAGCCGTCTCTTCACCGGTCTGTGGGTACCTGAGCATAATAGCCCGGGCCTGGCTATCTTCGATTATTCCTTCATTTTTCCAGAGAGCGACTTCATCCCGAAGCCACTTCAGCCATGGTTCGGGCATTTTCCTTCCGGCTTTTGGCATTACTAATCCCCCCTTTTTTTATCCCACTTATTTAAAAAACAGATACACACCGGATACCATCAGCATTAGGGCAGCTATCCTGACAGGTTCTACGGGGATATGCCGCACCCCTGCCAGGCCGTAGTGGTCAGCGATCATGGCAAAGCTTAGCTGGGCCACAATGATAATGCTTGTAGTAATTGAAACACCCAGTTTGGGGATCAGGAAGGTACTGCCCATAACAATTACCAGACCCAGCACCCCGCCCAGGAAGGCGTACCATTCGGCATCTCTGAGGACTGTCAAGCTCTGCCTGCTGAAAAGGAGATAAATGACCAGGGAACTGACCATAGCTATGGTATTTACTACCAGGACAGTCAGGGAAAGGTTTGCGGTTTTATTGAGATTGCTGTTGAGAATTACCTGAATGCTGGCAGCGGTTCCCACGGCTGCAGCAATCAAAATGTAAAAGACCAGGGCCAAAGTCTTCTCCCCACCTTCCATAAGATCATTGCCATATTTTGATCTCCCTATTTTGATCGACACATTTTGCTTCAATTATATATTATGCACCTCTGGCGGCGGTTTATCAGCTTCCTGTCCCCCGATATCTCCTGATTCCGGCTGCCCAGACACGGTATGCTATAACAAAGCAGACAATCCCGACAACCGGGGTCAGGAGTGCATATCCCAAGTACTCATACCTGTGCATTAATATGGTTGCCGGGTAAAAACCGACAAAGGCAAAAGGAAGTATCCAGGTCAGCATAAACCGCACCGGTCCGCGGTAGATGGTCATCGGATACCTGCCGTATTGTGACAGGTTGTAAACCATTGGCATCAGACCAAGGTTCCCTTCACTCCAGAACCCCAGACTGGCCAGGAAGGTATAAACCCCCGCATAAACCAGGGCCGCCCCAATAACCAGTATCACCGCCAGGGGTATATCCCACCATACGGGAACAAGGTTCATGTTGCTCCCCGAATATATCATTATAATGATACCGACAATCATACTTACCAGCAGCTCAGGCTTCATAGTCTCGACAACCACCTGATACCAGGCATTTATTGGCCTTAGAAGTATCCGGTCAAACTCTCCCTGGAGGACATACTTTTCCGGCACGTCAAAGAGGTGGTTAAAAAAGCCGCTGTAAATACCAAAAGGCACCAGGAAGAAACCATAGATGAACAATACCTGGTCCCTGGTCCAGCCTTGAATGGCAGGAACCTTAGAAAATATTATCAGAATGAAAATCAGGCTTACCGATTGCTGCAGGAACTCAGTAAATATATGTACAAAGAAATCCCACCTATAGGCCATTTTTATTTTCGCATACTGGGCCAGATAATGCATAAATATTGTCAGATACCTGGCCAACGGTCCGGATGGGCGGTACTGATGCATGTTCACAGTATCAACCTCCCTGGATAACGACATGTTTGACAGCAAAACGCCAGAACAGGTGGGCCAAAAAGCCGAGCACAGCTATCCAGAATACCTGCAGGAGCAGAACTTCAAAGGCAGCCGCACCCCTGATTTTACCGAGATAAATCATGTTAGGCAGATAGCTCACCGCTTGGAAGGGAAGCAGCTGAATAATTTCCCTGGCCCAGCCGGGATAAAAACTGATTGGCAGTAAAAGCCCTGATAAGAGGTCCATGATGACGCGTTTGGCCTTATACACCCCGGTGGGGCTTTTGGTAAAGAAAACTGCAAACCCTGCAATCATACTAATTTGGGCATTGATTACAAAGGCTCCCAGAACAGCCGCCACAAACATGGCCACACTGTCCCATCCGACAGGAAGAGTAAAAGGCCTGATCAGATAAATAGCAGCGCCGGCCGGAAAAGCAAAGAAGAACATCCTGAATGCCGCTTCACCAAAGGACCGGGCATATTTGACCATCTGGTAGCTGTAAGGCCGGATAAGCTCCAGGGCGATTTTCCCATCCCTGATATCCGTACCCACCCTGCGGTCCAGATTGCTGAAGTAAAATGAACGCACTACCCAGGCAATAATAACATATGTTATCATAGCCTCTCTGTCAAGACCTCCGATAACCCTGTTTCCCACATACACAGCATCCCATAGAAAAAAGTATGCCCCTATCTGGATAGAATAATTAAGGATTCCGGTGAAGTAAAACGATCTGTAGGCAAGGTTATTGACAAACTCCATCCGGACCAGTTCAAGGTATAGCAGCAGGCGGTTAAACAAGGCTGACGCCTCCCCCCGCTAAGCCCGGTTCCGGTTTTTGCCCCATGTAGATTCTCTTCACGATGTCCTCAAGCTTATCCTGGCCCCACTGGGAAAAAAGGTTGTCAACCAAACCGTCATAAAGCATTTTGCCCTGATCAATGATAGCCACCCTTGGACAGAGGGCCTCAATATCCCCCAAGTCATGGGTAGTAAGGATAACTGTCGTCTTAAATTCATTATTTATTTCCTTCAGGAATTCCCTGATTTTGGATTTCGCCAATACATCCAAGCCAATTGTAGGTTCATCCAGAAACAAAATAGCCGGGTTGTGCAGCAGGGCTGCTGCCAGGTCACACCTCATCCGCTGACCCAGGCTGAGCTTTCTGACAGGAAGATTGAGAAAACTGCTTAAGCCCAGGATATCGTCAAATTGCTGCAATCTGCGGTTAAAGTCCGCTCTGGGCACATCATATATCCGCCGCAGCAGTTTAAAAGACTCAATAACAGCAATATCCCACCAAAGCTGGCTGCGCTGTCCGAAAACCACCCCGATGCCCTTGGTGTATGACTCCCTTTGCTTATGGGGAACATAACCATTGACGGTGACAGTGCCCGCAGTAGGCACAAGTATCCCGGTGAGCATCTTGATGGTAGTTGATTTTCCGGCGCCATTGGCCCCGATATATCCCACCATCTCCCCCCGGTCAACGGCAAAATCAATTTCATCTACAGCCCGGAGTACCCGGTATTTACGGTGAAACAGGTCCCGGAAGGCACCCATGACACCTTCACTTCTACTGAATATCCGAAATTCTTTGGTCAATCCCCTGGCCTCAATAAGTTTCATTTTTTACCTCCGACTGTGACTCCCTCCGGCGCATCTTTCTCCAATTTAAGTTAAACACCGAAGTATAAATTCCTTCTTTTAGTATGTACCGCATAATATAGAAAGAGATTGTGATTTATTTCTTTTAGTCTCTTTATTTCGACATTTTTCTCATTCTGCTTGTGATATAATTAACTTGGGGGGGAGACTTATGAAAAGGTATTTAAGGTTATTTAAAAAAATTCTTCGTGTTGAAGGCTTTATTTTAAAAAATATGGTGAAAACGCTGTTCACCTTACCTTGGTAAACAGTAAAAACCGCGGCAGCGCGGTTTTTTTATGTTTGTTTTTCATTTACACTTACAGCTATATTTTATCCTAACTTGGCTGTGTCCGGCATATCGGGTATGGGTCAGTAAGCGAACGGTGCCGCCGTCATATGAGGGCAGGCGTAAACGGCACGGTTCGCAAAACCATGGAGCAATTCTATTACCGCCCGTTTGGCAGCAAAGTTATACCATTGAGTTCGGTAATCGTCTTGCGGCGGGAATGCCCGGATATCTGAACCCCGCCGGAGACCCGGTGCCGGAGGCCGAGGCACAGGAACCCAAAGGGTCTTGTCCCTTCAAAAAGAAAAGGCTCTAAGATATCTAGAGCCTGTGGTTATCGGACCGCAGCGGCTGGCGGAATGGGTTCCAATTAACATACTAAATCTCCTGTAGATGCATTAAAATTGTCTTGCGGCAGAGAAGCCACAGTAAAGTTCTTTTTAACTGAAAGTACTATCTGGAGGAAGATCGAACTTATGCTATTATCATATTAGGACACGGTTTTGCGGTCCAATCTTAAGGGGTTAATCCTATAGCCTTTTATAAGGAGTAACATCAACAATTACCCACTTGTTATTATCCCAAATTAAGTAAAACCTTTGTTCTCCGGTGAATTTATTTTTTGTTCTTTCTTTTACCGTTTTCAAGGCTACAGTAAAGACATTTTTATTGTTTTTGTAATTTTCAAGATAACCTAAGTCCACATACCTTATTAAATCTTTATTTTCTCTAATCCACAACAATCTATCTTTTAAATCATGGGACTTGTATTCCACTGTTCCTGATTTTTGTCCTTGCTTTACCCTCTGTAATTCGTCTGAAATCACTTTGCGGACAGAAAAGCTGTCAAATTCAGAAGGTCTTTGTGAGAAGAATCCGAAAGTTTTGGTGTTGAATTTTGCAGAAAACACCTTTGTATAATGCTTTTCTCCCATATCTATATCAATTTTAATTGAACTGACTTTAGGATTCACCTTTGAGGTCATAACAGTGAAGTAAGCCAGATTACTTCCCTCTTCCACCTGTAAACCATGAGGAGATAACTGTTCACCATCTGTATAAATTTTAACACTCTCTTTATTCCTAAACATCTCTGGATCAAGAAAATCATCTTGAAAAGATTGTTTCTTTAGATATACTCCGGATATTTCTAATTCCCAACCGCCTTCATATTTTTGGCAGGGTGCCTTATAAAAATGCAATGTTTTAATAAGAAAATTCTTTAGCTTCTCTCCAGGAATTTTTTTAACAACGGCTACTGCGTAATAAAAGCCCCCTTTTATACCAATTCTACCAGGTCTTTTGTTTATAAGCCTTATTTCCTTTATTTGAACAGGGTTTTCCTTACTAAAGTTCCAGCCGTCAACACTCATTGTTTTAACAGTAATAACATCCTTAACATAGATGTAAGCTGTAACTATTAGCCATAAACCTAAAAGGCAAATTATTATTTTCTTAAGTTTACTCATAAAATTCCTCCTTCCACTTTTTATATGTGCATCAAGTTCAATTAATGAACATGTCTTATAAATATTGTAAGGAGTTCTTCATATCATCACATTTCAAAAAACTTACTGTTCATTTTTTCATGAGTTTGCCATAGGAGAACCAAGTTATAAAACATCTTATTCACTATGTTAATGCACGTCTCCAAAAACAGCTTCTCCATTTATTTCAATTACTGATTTTATTTTCCTGCTTTGTTTGTGGAACAATAATAACTTCCAAACTAAAAATCAAACTGCATAGTAACTATTTGACTATACCAGAGATTCTTTTTCGTCTCTGTCTATAAAAAAACAACTGTACTTGAATATTTCGGCTCAATAGTGCCACTTTGTCAGCACAATAGGACCAACATCACGGACAAAATAAACCAGGTTCACAAACAAGTATACCACCATTTTTCTTCAGCGATATCTTATAGACCCTAAATTACAACTTGACATGGGGACGGATGTGTTACTCTTAAGTATAGGGGTGGGGCTTTCCCCATATACAATCTTCCTCAGAGCCTCACCTCTGGAGCACATCTAGTGGGGTCCCATGTCAAGTTTAACCCCAGAGCAAGTCAGTTTACGGTGTGACCTTGTGTTCCTATATAGTGGTCCATTTTAACCGTAAAGACGGTTCAGTTGTTCCGATAACCTGGCATTACGTTGCCGAAATACTCAGCACTAACATGTAATCTGTTTTTAAGTGGTTTCAGGAGTAAATTGAGTATTTATTAACTGCTGTATTTAATTACCCGCTAAAACTAATGGATGTGTTGTATTTTCTATTAATAACCTCTTTAGAGTCTTATGTATTGGCAATTTTTTCGTAACTGCAAGAAGTCATGTGAAACTTCTTGCAAAAAAAATTATCCAAACTTACCATGAAGAACTATGTTTTAACTGAAAAAATTCACCGATAGATGATTCTTAAATTTTCTATTATATTTCCTATATCTCCGGATAAGTCTCTGTCCTACTTTGCGTATCATTTATTTGATTTACAAATATGAAATACCACTCATCGTCTCCTGGATATATCTCAGAAATCTTAGCTTGTTGAGTAGCTCCTACGTAGTCAAAAGCATTGTCTACAACTGGGTCCCAGCTTGAAGAAGCATATTTGGTCCAAGTTGACGAAACGGAGTAAGTACTACTATAGTATTGTTCATAAGGACCGTAAATTGTGAACCCGGCTTGCCCTAATACCACTTTAAGATCTGACATAGATGTATTGCCGTTATTTGTAAATTGCCAACCGCCCGTAGCGGATTGAAGTTGAACGCCATTATCTTCTTCTTCCCAATAAATTGTAGAATATGCCCTAACAGAATCTTGTATGTCTTCCACGCCATCGTCAGTTCTACTTTTTATAACACTAATGGTGACTTCTGCAAAACCGGTAGTTGCATATGATTTTCGTTCTTTTCCATTATCTAATATTTCCTTTTTCAATAATTGTGTCGTTGTGTATGTCTCTACATTTTTTTCGTTTCCTGTTAATTTATTTTTTAGTTTTGCTATTGGTTTTGCTTCATATTTTCCGGTTTCTAAGTCTGTAATATTGTCTTTTGCGCGTTTAAATAATGTATCTAAATCCTTTATTTCTTTAGCTTGGTATACTATTTTCCCTCCGGGTTCACTCTTTTGGCCTTGATTGGCATAAACAGCTCCTGCCGACGTTAACACCAAAACAATAATCAGAATAAAATTAACAAATTTTTTCATTCAAAAACCAGCTCCTTTTTTTTAATAACTTGTTATTTTTTTCTCCTAATAATTGATAACTGATAAAAAACTACCCTTATTCATTCTCATTATTCTCTTACCATACTTTTACTTCCCCCGCCCCTTGTGCGTTAGCCTCAAATCCTAAATCCACAGCACACTGCAACATCTGCTGCTTCACCTCATCAGCTGTCCAATCAGGATTTTGCTCCAACAACAGGGCGGCTGTTCCACTCACCATTGGGGTTGCCATAGATGTCCCCGACGCGGTAAAATAATAATCAGATATAGTGGTTTGCGGAGGTTTTCCCAGGGATTCTGCTTGCGAGGCTGCCTTAGGTTTACCTGCCAGACCACTATTCTTTTTGGGTAAATATGACGTGTCTGCAGCCAGAGACGTTATACTTACCCCCGGAACAACCAAATCAGGTTTGGTTAACCCATCAATGGTTGGCTCACGGCTGGAAAATTCGGCAATAACATCATCCTCCGCATCAATTGTTCCCCTGTCATCTGCTGCTCCCACGGTAATTATATTGGGATTGATTCCCGGTGTGTTTATTGTCCCTGCTTCCGGCCCGTTGTTTCCTGCAGCTGCCACTACTACCAATCCTGAATTCCAGGCTGCCTCAACTGCCTGGCTTAATGGGGCAGTAGTATAAGATTCTGTTGCCGGAGCGCCAACAGACAGGTTAACAACCTTTACACTATATGCATCCTTGTTCTCTACGACCCACTGAATTCCGGCAATCACGTCACTGATCGGGCCGCTGCCGGTCTCATCCAGTACTTTGACACCCACCAGATTGGCTTCCTCCCCTATGTTGCCCGCCAGGTACGAACTTGAGATTTTTTCATGGGCAGCAAACGATGATGTTGAAACATTGATAATTGACAGGAGTAACTGCGAATAAGAAAAAATGTTATTACCTTGTGAAATTAATTATGCATTTCCCACCTCCTTTGGCCTCCTTTTCGCCTCTATAATTAAAGATGATTCTATAAGCAAAAGGTTCCCATAAAAAATGATATATTTTGGAACCTTTTGCTGACTGAATCATCTTATTATTACGAAGACCTAAATACAAGGAGCATTAGTGAGAAAATCTTAATTTATAGAGGGAGGTGATATAATGCGAAAGCTTGTTATTGTTTTATTATTAGTCAGTTTGGCAATTACCTTTTTCTGCATCCCCGCATCAGCCGACCCGGGCCGTCAAACAAAAGCGCCTACTCAAGGCATAATGTCATCAGATCCAATGTATGGAAGTTTTGATTCCTCGGAAATTGACCCTGATCAAGTATCAACCAATGGTGGATTAATTATGAAGTGGGGTTGCAGTATATCCAACCTTGGCAACGGAACTGTTGATATTTATGGTTACACACAAACCTATTCTGTTGAAGATTCTGTTAAGGTTACAGCCTATTTGCAAAAATGGACAGGCAGCCGCTGGGAAGACGTTATTGGGGTTGCCGGTTCAGCAAGCAATACCAATTATATAAGCGCTTCTAAAAACATCGCCGTCAGCAGAGGTTATTATTACAGAACCTGGGCAGTTCATACTGCAGCGAATGCCTCTGCTTCGGAAATAACTTATAGCACTTCGTCCTATATTTACGTAAACTAAACAATAAGAAAGAAGCAGGTCCAAAAGGCGCCTGCTTCTTTCTTATTGCATTGATTTGGCAATTTTGACAATTTCCCATTCGTCTATTTGTCCGCTTATTCTAAGGGAGAAGCCTGATAAATAATACTGCAGTTCTTTATGACCGTTTGTAAAGGAAGTGAGTGTGCCCTTTTGTCCATTGATGTCCAGTTCATGAACTGCCGCGTCCCCTGTTTTAATGTTTTCAGAAATAGCAAAATCTCCGGGCAATTTTTTCTCAATTATAAGAATTTCGCTATTACTTAGCTTGTAATGTAAGGTCACTTCACCGGTTTCTTCTTTACAACCCGAGTAAATTACCCTTTCGAGTTTATATCCTTCCGGCATGTACCCGGGAACCTTGAAAACAAAAGGCACCTCTTCCCGTGCTTTGGCAATACTTTCAAACACCGCCGGCTGAGGAGATTGTACGGTTTCAATAGTTACTTCGCCCTCAGGGGGAGCCTGCTCGTTGGAGGGCGGACTTACTTCTCTGGATATATGCTCAACCCTTGTTTCTCCTCCAAAAACACTTTGAAATATCCGGACCAACCGCTTGCCAACAGCGGTGGCATCATGGTTCGGAAACAGCCATGGAGTCATACCCATTGACAAAATAAATGCAATGGAAGCTATGGCAATTTTATATCTCAGTTTTCTTTTCCTGGTCTTTTCCTTTTCACTGGCTAACTTTATCATGATTTCCGACCAGACTTCCTCTTTGGGTGGAACCTTTATTTCATCTGCTTTAGCCTGTATGCTTTTCTTGATAATATTATCCAAATCTATATTACCCTTTTTCAACCTTTTTCACCTCAACTTCTTTGTCTTCAGAAAGATATTCCTCCAACATGGCGCGAATTTGAACTTTCGCCCTGTGCAACCTCGATTTGACCGTTCCGTTCTTTATTTTCAATGATTCAGCCATTTCTGTTTCGGAATGTCCCCAGAAATATTTCAAAATAATTACGTCTTTATATATTTCATCCATTTGATTTATGGCTTCAAAAACTTTTTCGGCAATTTCCTTTTTCTCTAAAGCCCGTTCCGGTAATAAAAAACTTTTCTGCCAAAAACCATTTTCCAAAAGGGCCACCGTTTCAATATTTTCTACAGTTATAGTCCGTCCTTTATCTCTTATAACCTTCCTTAATCCTTCTTTCGCTTTGTTTGTTGCTATAACTGACAACCAAGCCTGAAATTTAGCCGGGTCTCTTAACTGGTAAATATTGGTCCACACTTTCAGGAAGGTTTCCTGAGTCATGTCTTTACTGATTTCTTCATCTCCGGTAATCAATAGAATAGTTTTATAGATTTTTTCGTAATAGTCTTCAAATAATACATGGAAGAATTGCTGCTTGGAATCTTTGCCAGGACTGGTCTTAAATAACTCACGAAGGTTCATAAGTTTTTCTCTCCTTCAATTAAGGATGGTCATAACCAAAAAAGGTTCCATGACCTTTTTAAAAATTTCAATGAAAATAAAAAAACCTATCTATTATGACAGGTCCTGTTTGTTAACTCACTATGCAGCTTTCTTTTGATTCTTCATTTTTCCCGTATTGTCCTGCCGGGATGGCATGAAATGCCTTTTTCAGGGTCTGAAACGCGGTTTTCACGGTATAAAATGCTTCACTTCCTGTCCTTCCTCTTTTGAGACTTAAACTTGAATTCCACCTGTACAGGTGCCGGGCAGTAACGCTTGCATTCAACAATAATGACTGATTTTTCCTGTTTACATTCCCTGAGGCACAACCGGCAGAGTTTATTCATGCATCCAAACCCCCAAGGCCGCTTTCTGAAATATTCTGTCCGACTGATATTATTCAGCCGGGTCTTCTGTGATAACCTGCCTGCCTTTGTCCAGCCTCAGACGTGCTGAATCGGTGGGAAGGCTGACTGCAATCTTAATCTGGTCACCCTCTTTGACACCGCCGGGAACGAGAAACTTGGGAATTCTAAAGGTATCTTTGCCCCACTCAATAATAACCCAGGAGCCTTCCATTTTTTCAACCGTAAGTAACACATTATCCCACTCCAATCCATACGGTGGCAGTTCGTGGTGTTTTGTCCTGTTTCTTACTTATTCTAGCACACCCGGACTGTTTTGTCATTACAAAAGGTCCTGGATATGGCTAACCATTATCCGTTTCAGCCTCCCGCAGCATCTCCGTAACACTGGTTCCCCGTACCTGCCAAGGAAAAGGCCCGGATACTTTTACCAGCTGATATTTTATCTCCCTGTTTTTCACCTGGGTACCGTCTTTAAGCCCGTAAGAAGCTTTTACCGTAAACACCGTCCCGTTTTCCCCGGATGGTTCGGAGACCTCCCCCACAGCAAACCAGCTTATCCTGCTAAAAACAGTGTCAAGTTCCCTTTCCCGCGCCCCGGTTTCATACTTGACGAGCCTTTTGCCCAGGTTATAATCAGCCTGTTCTACTGCAGTGAGCATTACCCTGAGCACCTGTCCGGCTCCGGCCCCTGCCAGCATTTCATCAAACCTGCCTGCTGCCTTCCAGACCATCACTTGGTGTGCCAGGTTGACCTTATTATTATGAAGCTTGCTGTCCCGGAAGTGGATACAGAAATGCCCGTTAAAATCATTTCCGCCTATGGCGCCGGCGCCGTGAGGCATTCCATTCATAGATGCCGCTATCTTATACCCCCTTATTGTGACAACAACAGCCCTTCTTCTCCAACTCCACGCGCCCCCGTAAATTTTTTTCATGATACCGCTGTCCTCTGCTGTCAGTGGCTGTACATCGGCATGCTGACTCCCGGCCCTGCGCTGCACCACAAATGATTCCCCTGTCTCCAGGTCGGTAACCCTGGCCTTGTCAAATTTACGAAAAATCCCGTTAACCTCTGTCCAAGTCAGGAATTCACCATAGGGGCTTTTCCCATCGACCTCATTAACTGCTGCCTCCAGGCATGCGCCTCTATCCCTCAGGAGGTATCTTCTGCCGGTTTCAGGTTCGTATATATCCCCTGGCTTTTCAAACAAAAAAGTCTGGGTCCCGTTTCTTCTTTTGACCACAAGCTGATAGCCCTTCCCGGTTCTGTCCCGGTTATCCTTACCTTTCACCTGCCCCGGGTCTCCGGTAATCACGGCCTTCGCAATTTGCCTGTCCAGTTCTGCAAGGGTGTTGTCATCAGATATAGTTATTTTCCCCTTAAATGAAGCGGAACTTAATTCAGCAGAAATAATTTGGCTTATCCAATTGTGCACACCACGGCCAAGAAAGAATATAAATAAACAAAAGACCACAATAATCAGGAACATTTTTTTACCGGACCTGCCGGTACGAAAACCTATGACCCTCAACCGGTATACCTCCCCGGATAACCGCTGCAGCAATGCATCCGGAATAACTCCGCCGGACTACACTCACATACAAATACATATGAAGAGATGTCCCGATTATGTCAAAAAAAGAGTCAAAGGTGTGTCACCATATACAAGTCAGTATCATAGTATACATTAGTATTAAGTGGCCTGCGAAGGGAGCTGATGTCATAAGGGGGACCCATGCTTCCCAATCACATAAATAAATTCAATTTATAAATTTTGTACAGGAGGGGATTGTTAATGGCCGATGTTGGCGGCAAACTGGAGCAGGAAATGGCTGCTCCTACAGACACTTCTTTCAGGGAGATTATTACCAAGGCTATCTGCGGGACAGGACAACAAGATTTCCGGTATACAGAGATCCTGGCCATCCCGGTTGGACGCATCCCGTCAAGCATCCTGGGATCTTCTGTAACCAGGCTTAAACTCACCGAACCACTGGTCACGGAGATATCAGGAGATGGCAGCAAAAGTGTCCGTGTCAGCGGGACATTTGATATTAATGTTTGGTATGCCTACAATGATGATCAAACAACAGATGTAGCCAAAGAAACCGTTAAATTTACCGAGGTAATTCCCATCAGTGTTATCAGTGAAAATATCATTGGTCAGGTTGATGCCAGGGCCGTGCTTGTCAAGTCACCTAAATGTCATAAAACTATTATCAGTGAGGCAAGTCAGGTCCAGGTAGAGGTTGAACTCAGCATTTATGCTGAAATCATCGGGGAAACAAAGGTCTATGTCCAGGTGTACTCCGAAACCGAATAGCAGAACACTTCTTGAAGGGAGGATTGGTAAATGACCACCGACCGCCCCGTTGTGCGGGAAATTATCACGAAAGCGGTTTGCGGAAAAGGTGCCTACAAATACCAGAGGTCCATTGACCTGGAAATACCGGTAAGGCATAAAACCATACAGGTATTAGGGAACTTCGTCTCAAATTCGGCAATAGATGAAGCAGCATTTGTAGATAAACCCTTCCAGGGCGAAGCCATCCAGGTTAAGGGCCACTATGACGTCCATGTCTGGTATGCATATGACCAGGAAACCTGTGCCGCAAAGACCACCGTTACGTTTATTGAATTTATACCTGTAAATAAATTCGGCAAAAAGATTATTTCCAACCGGCAGGCTTCCGCAAAAATCATCGAGAAACCGCGCTGCCGCAAGGCTTATGTGAAAAATATCGGGGAAAAAACAGTTATCAGGGTTGAAATTGAACAACTAATGACAGCAGAAGTTCTCGGACTAACAAAGGTAAAGGTAGGTGTTTTACCTCAGGCAGCAGGCAGCAGCGAAACAGTAAGGGGCCGGGAGCTGACAGCTCCCCAGACTTCGGAAAATAGCGCTGTAAGTCCAATAAAAAACTTTTATTTTGATTTAAAATACGATGAAGATCTTCCAGAGGATGATGACGATTACGACTACTAAAATAATTAGAAAAGCGTCATAGTTCTAAAGTCGAACGACGCTTTTTTTTTGGGGAAATAGCACCACTGTAACTGTTAACATACTATATATAGTAACTCACTTTTTAACACTATCTACAACCTGAAAAGAGGCGGAAAAATTTTGCCGAAGATATTCACCATAAACCTTACCTGTTCGCCTTCTCTTTCTGAGGGCAGCCTAACTGTTTCTGAAGATCTCTTCCCACATATCCGGTGCAATTTGAATGAAGAAATCAGGCTCCTTACAGGTAATCATTCTTTGGTTGTCAAGTTCAGGGGTATCCACCGGGATAATTTGCCATCAGTGAAAATTGACTCCGGAACCAGCCGGGAAATGCTGCTTCCGCTCCCGTTAAAATTGGAACTCCTGCCAGATACTTCCTCCGGCACATGGCGCCTGGGACCTGTTATCGGAATTCTGGCCCACCGGTATGGCAAAACACTAAAACCTTTTGGAGAACAGACATCTTTTTTCCGTAAATTGATTAATTGCGCTAATAGTATCAATGCTGTCTGTTTCGCCTTTTCTCCCGGTGACATTGACTGGGAGAATGAGACCATTCATGGTTCAATACCGGAAGACAGTACTAAGGGAATGCAGCTATGGAAGCAGGTAATGTTTCCATTCCCCGATGTCATTTATGACCGGGGATTATTCCCGAAAGGAGAAAAACGCAGCATGGCGGCAGAGGTCCGGAGATTTTTTAGAAAACACCCCCGGACAAAACTTTTTAACCCAGCCTTTTTCGGAAAATGGAAAACTCACAACTTTCTTTCAGGCCATGAAGAAATTTACCGGCACCTGCCGGAAACGATGCTGTACACAACAGCAGCAGACATCGCCAAACTAGCTGCCCGCTATGATACAGTTTATCTGAAACCCAGCGGCGGAAGCTCAGGAAAAGGTATTATTGTACTCCAAAAAAGAGATTCCGGATATATGGCTGCTTACCGGAAATTCCGTCATCTGAAAACAGTCGACATCCCAGATTTCTCTCAATTGAATACCACTCTGGATAATCTGATCAAAGGCCGCAGGTATGTTATCCAACAGGGAATCAGGCTGGCCAAAATACACGGGAACCCCTTTGATATCAGGGTCCTGATGCAAAAAAACCGGCATGGGGAATGGCTGCGCACCGGAATTGCCGCCAGAGTCGCTGCCCCGGGAAACCTCATCAGCAACATTCACGCCGGCGGGCATGCTGAGAAAATTACTGAAGTTTTGCAGACCGTTTTCCCCAACCCCCGGCAGGCACAAAGAGTCTTTCATGATATCAGGAAACTGAGCTTCCTTATAGCCGGCTTAATCTCAAAAGAGGGGAATCCCTTATTTGGTGAAATAGCAGTTGACCTGGGAGTTGATGAAGCAGGCAAGGTTTGGGTTATTGAATGTAATGCCATCCCGGGCAGGAGTGTTTTCAGGCGTATCGGTGCAGACGGCATCGTTACCCAGGCTATCTCCCGGCCAATGGAATATGCGTATTATCTTTCGGGATTTGCCTCTCAGGCAGAGAAATATCAAGAGGAGGAACAGAGCCAATGGCCTTCATAAAATTAAACATCAGAGATGAAACCTCTCAGGTAATATATCTGGACCCCGGTGACCTGGGGTCACTTGATATAGAACCCCGTGATACCATCACGATAAAAGCAGGATCGTTGACAACAGAAGCCAGGGTGAAACTTATTCCCGGCGGAAGACAAATTTCTATGGGAACTCTAAAAAGCCTGAATCTTCCTCCGGTAAATGGTTTAAGGCTCAAAAGTGAAGGCCCTTCTCAGGTCCGGATCGGTCCATTGATTGGGATTCTTACCAGTCAGGGCGGCAGATACAGTGCCCCGCCCTATTCCTCACAGGGCAAACTGCTGCAGCGCTTTCTGACATATGGTCTGGAAACAGGCAGCATGGCCTTTGTATTTAATCCCAAGGGAGTCAGCAGGGATACAGGAGAGATTAAAGGACTATACCTGCATCAGGAACAGGATGGAGCAGTCATCTGGAAGGTGCACACCTTCTCCCTGCCTGACATCGTTTATGATAGAATCCTGTTCCGCTCTTTTGAACGAAAAAAACTCACCAAACAGATTACATCATTTCTGGCACATAATAAGGAAACAGTTTGTTTCAACCCCAAATTCCTTAACAAGTGGGAAACCCACCTGGTGTTGTCCCAAAACAGTTTTCTGCGGGAACACCTGCCTCAAACGGGAAAATTTGAAAGTCCGGAATCACTGAGGAATTTCATTAATATATATAAAACAGTGTATCTCAAACCTGTGCACGGTAGTCTGGGAAAAGGAATCATGAAAATATCACTCCTGCCGGAGGGATACGGTTATCAATACCGAAACAGGAAAAAGAATATCAAAGGCATCTGGGCGGATATTCACCCTATGGACATTGAAATTACTGATTTCATCAACAAAAAACCCTATGTAATGCAGCAGGGCCTGGACTTAGTCAGCTATAATGACCGGGTATTTGACATCAGAGTCCTGATGCAAAAAAACGGTACAGGAAGCTGGGTTAATACGGCTATGGTGGCCCGGGTAGCATCAGAGGGCAATATTTTTCCAAATGTCGCCGCCGGAGGCGAAGCCACCAATGTAGAGAAACTATGGCGTGATATAACCACACAGGAGTGGATCGGTAGTGAAGCATATTTATCCACACTTTCAATAAGCCTGACTGCAGCAGAAACCCTGGAAAAAACCCTGGGTATCTTTGCCGAAATAGGTCTCGACATAGGCATTGATTCCAGTGGTAAAGTCTGGATTATAGAAATTAACTCCAAGCCTTCATATAAAGTGTTTCCCAAAGATCAGCTATACCTGAAACAAAACGCTATCAAGCTTCCCATGGACTTTGCAGCATATATGGCAGGGTTTACACACAGGGAGGAGAGGGACTCCAATTGAGAGCCCCGGCCGCCAAAACAGGTTTCAGGCTAATGAAAGCCAGATGGGGAGGGCTTATGGGAGAACAGGATAATTATGTCTATCTTTCCCCCGAGACCTCAAAATTTTTGGGAATTCAATCAGATGCTAAGATTAGTTTTAAGACAGGTGCCTTGCGGAACACGGCAGTAGTGAGCACAGTCCGCTGCTCAACCGAGTGCAGCGAACCTATTATCTTTATTTCTCCGGCCCTCGGCCGCTGCTGCCAAATTCCCCCGGGCTCTGCCATTACCCTTAAATTTTACCCCGCTGAAGCATTATTGTGTGCCGGTCCGATAATTGGACTATTCACAGTTCGCAGCCACCTTCCTGATACAGAAACAGAATTCGGAAGTTACGAGCAGGTTTTGGCCGCACTGGCAGAATCGGCAGAAAATATATCAGGCCTTATTTTCGTCTTCTGTCCTGAAGACATAGACTGGAAAAAACGCTTGGTAACGGGATATATTCCTGATTTGAAGCCAATTTCCGGAAATAAGGCCTGGAAGCCCCTTACCCTGCCCCTGCCTGACACTGTTTATGACCGTATTCCAACCAGGTCGATCGAATCCAGGCCTGAGATTCAGGAGGCCAAATCCTGGCTGATGCTGCAGTCACAGTTACCTTATTTTAACCCAAAATTTCTTGACAAATGGGAAACCCATGCACTCCTGCAGAATATTCCGGAAGTGGCGCCCTATCTGCCGCCGACCAAACCCGTTTATAGTCCTGAAGACATACGCGAATACCTGGAAAAATATCATTCCGTGTTTTTAAAACCATCCTCAGGCAGCCTGGGGCGAAGAATAATAAATATCCGGCAGCACGGTCAGGATCAATACCAATTCATGTACCGTACCAGGGATAAGCAGACCGTTTCCGGTTCGGCAGCCGGTTTCGCAGAACTTTTGGCTGCCCTTGCCCCGGTTATGGGCAGCAAAGACTATATAGTGCAAAAAGACCTTCACCTGGCCAAATATGAAGGCTGCCCTTTTGATATACGCGTACTGGCTCAAAAAGACAGGTGGGGAAACTGGCGGCGGACAAAAATTTACGTCCGTAAGGCCGCCCCGGAAAGTTTTCTCTCTAACCTCAGTGACGGCGGAAACCCGGAATCCATAACAACTGTCCTCAAGGAGGTTTTTCAGGCCGACTTCCTGGCAGGTGAAGGAATTGGTGAAGATATCCGCCAGGCAGTAAAAAAACTTCCCGCTGCTCTGGAAACAGCCTCAGGGATGACTTGGGGAGAGTTGGGACTTGACCTGGGTATAGACCGCAATGGTAGAGTATGGCTTATAGAAATAAATGCCAAACCTTTCCGCACCCTGGTATCAAAAAGCGGGTCATATAAAGTCATCGAGCGGTCCCTGATGCGCCCGCTGGAATTCGCAAAATTACTGGCCGGGTTTTATGGTCATTCACTAAACCCGTCTCAGACCAAAGGAGGGTAATGCCATTGGAAATTGGTCCGCTTCTTGGCATTCTTACTATTTCGCGGCCCGGCACAACCCCTTTCGTCGGAGGCCAAAACGAGTCCTTTACGGAAATCCTTGAAGTTGCCAATGAAATGAGATGTGCCGCCTTTGTATTTAATCCTTTTGAAATTGACTGGTCTAAAAAAGCCGTATGGGGTTACCGGTTTAACTCTAAAGCAAACCCGGGAGAATGGGAACGTCAGATATGCCCTCTTCCCAGCGTAATTTATAACCGGATACCCAACAGGACTCTTGAGAACAGAGAAGATATCATACCAATTCTTGATACCTTAAAGCGGAAATACGGTTCCAGATTTTTCAACCCATTTTTTCTGGATAAATGGCAGACACACAGAATACTATTTAATAATGATAAAACCAGGGCCTTTCTCCCGGAAACTCATCAGCTAAAGGATCCGGCCATACTGTCTGACATGATGTCACGCTATCTTTCGGTATACCTTAAGCCTAAAGCCAGCAGCCTTGGCAACGATATTTTTAAAATTAACATGACTGGAACAAAAATGTTCCGCTTTGTCCACCAGACCCTTGCCCAAGCGCCTCGGGAAGGTATTATGCGTGATTGCCGGGACATTTTGCGCGAATTGCCGGAAACCGGGGAGGAGTCCGGATATCTGGTGCAGCAGGCAATACCCCTGGCATGCTTCAGAAACCGGCCTTTTGACCTGCGCCTCCTGGTACAGAAAGACCGCAACGGAAAATGGCGAAAAACGGGGACAGCTGCGCGCATTGCCGGGGAAGGAAGTATCACCACCCATATTTTATACGGGGGAAGCAGATTTCATGCAGATTCAGTTATCAGGGAAGCAGCTCAAAATCATGGCTTTTCCTATAAAAAAGTTCAAAAAGAACTGAAAAAAATTGTGTTCTTGTTTCCCAGGATTATCGAATATGCCTATAGGCAATCTTTTGGTGAACTGGAAATGGACATTGGGATTGATGTAAAAGGCAAAGTCTGGTTTTTCGAGGCCAATTCCAAGCCGTTCCGGTTTGATGAAAAACTGCTGCGGGCAAAATCACTGGTTCGCCTGATCCAATATGTCCGTTTTCTTGATCATATGTAAAACCGCGTCTGACAGCAAATACTGCCGGCACTCCCAAAGGAAGGTGATACGATGAGGCTGGCCTTTCTTTACGATAAGCGCCTGACTCAGCCAGAACTGCTGCAAGCATTTAGCAGCTGTATCCTAACGACCGGCCCGGTAACGGGCTGTAGTGTCCTCCTTCGCTGGGGAAATCCCGAAGGACCTGATAATGTTTCCCGGGCTGTCCTCAACAGAAAACAGCCTTTGAAAAATTCTCTGGATAAGGAAAAGGTATTCGGGATACTCAAATTGAACAGAATCAGGCGTCCCCGCTTTATTGCGCCCGGACCGGACTCACCTTATCCTCTGGTGGGTAAGTGGAATAACCAGACCTCAGGGGGCGTTACTGAAGCGGTAATTCAGACTTTTGACAAGGCCCTGACATCAGGGGCCGATTTCTTTGTGGAGCATGTTAATACCATTAAAAAATACAATATCTATTTCTTTGACCTTAACAGCTTTTGGGTCACCAAAAAAGTGGCTGTAAAAACCAGCGCCCCGCACAGCCGCATAACACCCTCATGGGTATATGAACAAATCCCTCCCGACCTGGACCGGGATACTGTAAAAGCCTGCCTGTTGGCCCAGCGGGCCATCTATATTTTGGGACTGGATTTCGGCATGGTACATGCAGCCATTGACATAAGAGGCCGCCCGGTCATCCTGGATATTACCCCGGTCCCTGTTCTTCCGTTAAAAGCAATAAATCTTTTTTCTGAGCATGCCAAAAGGTTTACTGCTGATATTGAAAGACCTGAAACAGGGTCTGACAGCCTTAAGGAAAATGGTATCCTTCTGGGCGCTGACCCTGAGTTTATGTTAAGGGGCCAGGAAACCGGCAGAATTGTTTATCCTTCAGACTTTCTTAAAATGGAGGGACCTCTGGGATTTGATGAAAGAAGTGAAAACAGAGAAGGCAGACTTTTTCCCCTGGCTGAGGTCAGACCTACTCCGGATCAGTGCCCTCTCAGGCTAACCAAAAAAATAAGGGACATCCTGGGAATGGCAGTATCCCTGATTCCCCCGGATATTGAATGGCTCGCCGGCAGTCTCCCCTTTGACAACTACCAGATAGGAGGTCATATACACTTCAGCAATATTAGTATTAACTGCCGCCTGCTGCGGGCTCTCGATAATTACCTGGCAATACCCCTGATGCTTATGGAAGACCCCGGCAGGTCGTCGAGACGCCGCCGGCAGTATGGCTGGCTGGGAAGTATCCGCCCTAAACCCCATGGCGGCTTTGAATACCGGACCCCCGGCAGTTGGCTGGTCTCACCGGAGATAGCCAGGGGCTGCCTGTGCCTGGCAAAAATTGTGGCCACAGAGTACCGGTCACTGACCAGGGATTACTTCACTGACATCGAGCTGCAAAAGGCATTTTACCAGAGCAAAAAATACTACTTTTATGACATTTTTTATGAAATCCTGGAAGACCTCAGAAAAACGCAGCTCTTCAGCAAATACTCTGTTTACCTGACCCCTATTGTGGACCTCATCAAATCAGGCGGCCACTGGGACGAAACATCTGATATGCGTAAATCCTGGGGATTGCTTCCGGCGCCTTGACGTAAATAATCCATAATGTAACCTCCTGCCTGGCTTTCTCATATAATGTATTGATACAGGGCTTTACAGAAACAGAAAGGAGGTTGAGTTGATGGGCAGACATCGTTGTAACCCACAGGTCAATTATAACTACAATTTTATGATGCCGGCGGCCGGCTATATGGCTGACCCTGGCGTTTACGGGGCTTGCCCCGGGACTCATGTGCCCGGTGCAGTTGCAGGAGCTTATGCTGATTTCCCCGGTGGTTATCCCGAAATGTATGCCGGTGGTTATCCGGAAATGTATCCCGGTGGTTATCCGGAAATGTATCCCGGTGGTTATCCCGGAATGTATCCGGACTACTATCCTGAATTGTATCCGGGAATGTATGCAGGTTATTATGCCGGATATAATGGCTGCAATCCTGATTATCGCCGCCGGCACCGCAGAAATTTCCCATGGTGGCTGCTGCTGCTGCCGTTCGTTTTCCCGTTTTTTGGTCCCTTCTTTTAGAAAGAAAAAAGAGGAGTGTCTCATAATTGATGGGGCACCCTTTCTTTTTAGCCCATGAAATTAAAGAAAGTGGCAGATAAATTTCTGCCACTCAGACTGTTGACAAAGTTAACAATTTTGAACTATAAACATGTTATAAGACAGGAGTAGATGTGTTCCGGAGGGTGGAAATACAGCTCTCATTTTTTAATCCTCTAACGACTGTTTCCATATAAGCCCCCCGGGAGCCCTTTACCAGAACCACACTGCTGTCAGGAATAGTTTCCCTGAGAAATTCGACTGCCTGTTTTTTAAGCAGGAATGACCATATCTTCATCCGGTCAGAGTTTAAAGCTGCCCCTGCAGCAATCTGTTTCGCCAGCCTGCCTACCGTAACAAGCCAGTCTATCTTTAATTCCGCTGCCTTTTTCCCGACTTTGCGGTGGTTTTCCACAGCATATTTTCCCTGTTCCAGCATATTGCCAAGTACAGCAATACCTGTTTCTCCGTGAGACAGCGCTGACAGGACCTCCAAACCTGCCATCATTGAACCGGGATTGGCGTTATAAGTATCGTTTATCAGAGTACTGTTTCTGATCCCTCTTAGCAACTGAAGTCTCATGGCCGGTTTCCTGTACTTGGCAAGGCCTTTTCTAATCATATTAACATCGAAATCAAGAAGACTGGCGGCTGCTATTGCCGCCAATGCATTGCTCACATTATGCTCCCCAAAAGTCGGAATAAAAAACCCGTGTTCCTGTCCATGTATTCTTGCTGTAAAAGATGTTCCCCTCTTATCAAAGGTTATGTTACCCGCATTAAAATTGGCCTTGTTTTTCTGCCCATAAAAAAGAACCTTGCCTTTAAATCCCGAATAGTCTATTTTCTCTGTATTGGGGTCATCGGCATTTAACAACAGGAATCCGTCATCCGGTATCCCTTCGATAATCCCCGCTTTCTCCTTGATGACGTTCTCAAAACTGCCTAAGTGCTCAACGTGCCCTTCACCTATATGAGTAATAATGCCAACCCGAGGCTGAATAACCCGTGACTGTTTGCTGATATGCCCAGGCCTGTTCATCCCGATTTCAAAAACAGCAGCCTCATAACCATAATTAAGGCGCATAATATGAGGCGGGACATAATGGGGCAGGTTCAGATTACCTGTCGTTTTCAGGGTCTTCCACCTAAGCCGGAATATTGATGCTAACATTTCCTTGGTGGTCGTCTTTCCCGATGTTCCGGTCACCCCGACAATGGGAATATCATGCAGATCACGATAGTACTTTACGGCCTTCCAAAAGGCCTCCCCAACTTTTGGCACAGCTATGACCGGAATATCCGGGTCTTCAAAAGGCAAAGTCTTTTTATGCCTGGAAACCACGATACCTGATGCTCCCCTGCTAATAGCTTCAAGTATATTCTCATTGCCTGGCTTACCACCTACAATATCAAAATAGATTAAGCCCGGCTTTACTGACAAGCACCTGGACATAATCCCCTTCAGGGGCAGGTTGGCATCCCCCCTGACCAGGCTGCCCTCCATTATTTCACATAATTTGAGAGCGGGTATTGTTCGCAAAATCATCACCCTTTCTGATGCAAAAACTGGATACCCAGGGTAAAGTGACGAGCATTTTTACTTTCATGCCGGACAATCTTATACCAGAGTACCTTCCGAATCCCCCGAATCAGCAGCATATTCCTCAGGGCTTTCAGCATTGTCATCAACATCGTGGCTCAAGGCCAGAAGGTTCCCCGAAAGGATGAGAAGGATTAAAATAAGGAACAGTACAAAAACCAGGTTAAGTGACAGGGTGAGGTTGCCTGTGGCGGTTTTCAAAGTAATTGTTTTTCCTTCACCTCCAAAGGATGCGAAAGCCCTGCTCATGGTTTTTACCGCTTCCTGTCCGGAATTGCTGGTAACAACGTCGAACAGGCTCACCAGACCGTCGGTGACAACCTGGCCTTTTTCCCCAAGGTAAGGTCTAAATCCCTGCAGCAGCGGGACAATATTGGGGTCAATGGGAACGTAACTCATATCCTCTGCCTCCTGCTAATTTATTTTTAAAATATCTATTACATATTATGAGCAAAGAGATAATACGTTCCGCATCAAACTAAAAAAGCCATTTGGATGTCCAAATGGCTTAAGTGTTTCTCACACTGCAAGCAGGATGACATATCTGAGAAAAAAACCGCCACACAATACCAGGATAGCTGACATTACAGCCAGTCCATTTGTATTGGCGCTGTACGTGCGCAGGCTGTACCGCTGAATACTGAGGGGCAGCAATAGTCCCACTACGATAACGCCCAGCCAGAAGAAAACTGCATAACTGCCAAACATTACATTTCTTACCAGTCCCGAGGTGTCCGGAAGAAACAGTAATATGAAAAATGTCAGAACTACAACTAATAACTCAATCTTTATAATAAAACTGTCCCCTTTTTCAAGGCGTGCCAGAATACCATGGTCATGACTGCCTGTCAGTCCCAGCAGAATAATGATGGCTGCAATTCCGGTAGAAGTGGCTGACAGCACAAAAAGCGCCGGCAGCAGAGGGGTGTCTGCCCAAACCGGTACCGATGTGGCTGCCAGCAGCACCCCGGTATATGCAGCTACCAAAACAGCAAAGGGCATACCCAGCAGACCGATATTCCGTCTCAGCTTTTCCTTTCCGGCAAGACCGGATACCAGCGGCAGGTTCCGGCAGGTTTTCTCTTCTGCCAGCCACATCAACGGGTACAAGACCCCGCAGATTATAACAAAAGCGCCTAATAACCACACACCAAGAGACATCGCCGACCCTGCTTTGAAAACCAGTCCATTATGGAGAGGCCCTATCTGAAAAATCAGGTGCCAGAAACTTAATGGCTTGCCAAGATCCAGAAGCAGCATAATAAGGCCGATACAGATAGGTATAAATACAGAATATGAGCCCAGCCGGGCGATATCCCTGTACCTGCCCTTTCCGGCAATATCGGCAATAACGCCGATATAATAGGCAGCCGCAGCCATTCCCCCAATAAATAGATAAATGGCTACCGGAAGTCCCCAGTTAATTCCTTCAGGCATTCCCGTTATCCCCCTCTCTTGATCCAGACCCCTCCCCTTCACCCACAGGGCTGTCACTGAACATTTTCCTGATGGGAGAAGCCACCAGAAATCCTCCCATAGCAAGTCCCGTAAGCCATTTCAGGATTGAATCCCCATTAGCCTGCCGGGGGTTGTCCGGCAGCCCGCAGGCACCCGGTGTATCAGGCAGCAGGTAAAGTACCCTGAGTCCGCCCAGTTCAGCATTGCCATACAGGGCTGCATTGGGAAAACCGTTGGATCTGAGGTCAGCCACTCTCCCTTCAGCCTTTTCCAGCAGTTCATCAAGCCTGCCAAACTGGATTGCACCCGCCGGGCAGGCTTCAGCACAAGCCGTTATCCGGCCCTCTTTCACCCTGCCCTCACAGAAGGTACATTTACGCACCGTCCCTGTTTCCTCAGATAGTCCGGGAATCTTAAAGGGGCAGCTCATGACACAATACTTACACCCGATACAGGTCTCCCGGTCAATTACCACCAGACCGTCATCACGTTTATAAGCCGCCCCGGTCGGACACACCGAAACACAGCTGGGATTGCCGCAGTGCATACACTGAACCTTAACATTCACAGGGGCCTCGGCTTCACCGGCCCCCCTTTTCGAAAATTTAACTGTAGTCCAGTTGTCTCCGTCAGTAACAGGGGAATACTCCAGCGCATCAGGCAGTTCATTTTCCTTTTTACAGGCAATAGCACAGCTCAGACAGCCGATGCATTTGGTGATATCATTAAGCATACCCTGCCCTTCCAGGCCGGTCAGTTCACTGCCGGCGGCGCGGCCTGTACCCACCGGAATAAGACCACCGGCCACAGACCCGGCCGCAATCAAACCGGATATCTTTAAAAAGGTCCTCCGGTTAATACCCATACATTTCACTCCCTTCACAGTCAGTCCTTAACTTCTGAAGGTCCGGATTTCGTCTATTACCACATCAACTATCTGAGGTATCATAGCGGCAAGCAGCGGGCTGGGTTCAGTGCCCCAGACAATATCCCGGGGCTGAATTCCGATAATAACCGTTTCCGGATAACTACCCAGGAATTTGGCCAGCTTAAGGGTCTCAAAAAGATCGACCTGATGCAGGGAGGTTTTATGTTGATCAATCAACACCTCAACCTCCTCTGCTCTGAAACGGTATACAGTGCCAGGCCGGTCACCGGCATCAATGGCATCAATAATTATCAGCCGCTCGGTATTCCGAATTTCCTGAAGCAGGTCAATACCAGCCACCCACCCGTTAACAATAATGACACCATCCGGAAGCTGCTGTCCCTCCATAGCCTTGATAACATGGACCCCGATGCCTTCATCACTAAGCAGGTCATTACCGACCCCCATTACCGTAACCCTGTTCATATAACCCTGAATTCACGGATTTCGTTTGTATCAGGCCTAATCAGGTGTACGGCACATGCGAGGCAGGGGTCAAATGACCTGACTATCCGGACAACATTAATCGGATTGTTAGGGTCAGGAACAGGCGCTCCTATCAAAGCCTCCTCGACAGGTCCCCTGATTCCCTTATCATCCCTTGGGGAACAGTTCCAGGTAGTGGGAACTACACATTGGTAACGTTTGGATTTGCCGTTTTCTATTTCCACAAAATGCCCCAAAGCTCCCCTGGCGGCTTCTACCAGACCCATCCCGCGACCGCTCTGGGGAACAGGTTTTTCATCACATACCGGCTGGCCAGGCTTCAATTCCTCAAGCCACCTGAGCATACTCTCGGCAACCATCTTACATTCCCAGGCACGCGCCGCATGGCGGGCCACAGCCGAAGGCCAGGCTCCGATTTTGGTAACCAGGTCCATAAAGCCCTTGTCCTGAGTAACCAGCATCCGGGCCAATGGGCCGACTTCCATGGGATTGCCGTCATATCTCGGGGCTTTAAGCCACGAATAGGCCCCTGTTTTATCCGGTTCAGGGCTGGTTTCACCCTCTGCCGGGTGTTTACCGGTTGTATTATCGGAGTACCAGGAATACCTGACATATTCGGCAATCTTATCAGGGTCCAGGGGATTTACGTTGGCAATATCACCCCCGAAAATTGCGCCTGATTTTAAGAAGCGGTTAGTATAGTCACCTGACTTGCCCAGGTCGAAGTTGCCATAGGCAAGGAAATTGCCGCACCCAAATCCAATCTTGGCGTCATGGATGGGTTTCAGGGGGCCTGTACCAAATAAAAGCACATCCTTCAGATAAACATTATTAACAAAATCGATAAGTTCCAAGAGCCGGCTCCTGAATGAAGCAATCCGGTCAGGAGTGGGTTCTATGGTAACTCCTCCGGCAACAAATGTGGCGTGGTGAGGCATTTTGCCACCGAAAATTGCCAGCATCTCCTGTGCCTTTTTCCTCATCTCCAGGGCCTGAATATAATGGTGCACTGCTGTTGTTACTATTTCCGGATCACTAACACAAAACTGGTCAGGCTCATACCGTGGAGTGAGTGGCGAAGTATCCCCCGATTTTACCAAACCTACAATTTTTTCCTTGACCCTGAGAAGATTGGCATCCATTCCGTTATACCCGGCAACTGCCATAATATCCAGGTAATCGAGAGCTGCCAGATGATAAAAGTGCAGGATATGTGAGGCCACAAAATTGCTTCCGGAAACCAGGTTGCGGATTATCCGGCCATTATCAGGTACCTCAGCCCCAAAAGCCAAATCCAGGTTTTGCACCGAAGCAAGGGCATGCTCCGCGGGACATACTCCACAGATGCGCTGGGTAAGTACTCCGGCATCTCTGGGGTCCCTCCCCTGCAGAATTACTTCAAACCCGCGCCACAAGGTTCCCGCAGCCCTGGCATCGATTACTTTGCCACCCTCTATCTCAACCTCAATGCGAAGGTGACCTTCTATCCTGGTTATGGGGTCTATGACTACAGTCTGTGCCAATTGTTACACCTCCTCTGCCTTAGCAGCCTGCTGCCTGGATTTTTCCTTGGCTAGATACATTCCCCCGGCTGCAGCTGCAGCTCCCACAACAGCTCCTCCGAGGCTGGCCCCGAAGGTACCGATTGCTGCCTGCTTGTCATCATTTTCCGCAGCCTCAATAGTCCGGGCAACCTCTGGCACCGCTTCATATAACGGTGTTTGCGGGAATTCCGGTTCCACACACCCGGCACACGGCGCCCCGGCAGCAATACAGAAATTAGTGCCCGAATTCCACAGCCTGTGGGGACAGTCTGCTGACGTGACCGGGCCGCGGCAGCCTTTTGCTCCCAGGCAACCTTCAATGTCCGGGAGTTCACTCCCGAAATTTTTGATAAACCGGCCCTGCTCGTAGCCGCCGCGCCGCGGGCAGTTCTCATGAATGACTTTACCGTAAAACATTGTTGGCCTGCCTTTACTGTCAAGGTCAGGAACCTTGCCAAACAGCAGGATGTTCACTATTGTGCCCACCAGCCAGTCAGGGTGGGCAGGACAGCCGGGAATATTCACAACCGTGCCCCCGATAACATCCTTTAAGCCTTTAGCGCCGGTAGGATTCGGTCCCGAACCCGGTATCCCCCCATAGGAAGCACAAGTGCCCAAAGCAACATTATATGCAGCTCCCTTGGCCACCTTCTGCACAATATCTACAAAAGGTTTGCCTCCAATTTTGCAGTAAATCCCACCGTCCTTTGTAGGAATTGCACCCTCGACAATCATTACATATTTGCCGCTAAAGTCCCTGACGGCATCGTCCAGAGCCTTTTCAGCCACATGTCCGCTGGCTGCCATCAGGGTCTCGTGGTATTTAACCGACAATGTGTCCAGCACAAGTTCCGCAACAGAAGGATAATGTGAATTGGCAAAAGATACTGTACAGCCGGTACATTCAGCTCCATGCAGCCATATCACGGGTGTCTTCCGGGACACCACTGATTCCAGGGCATTTGCTATCTGGGGTACATATAATTCGGATAGCCCCATAAAAACTGCCAGACTTGAACTGTACTTGAGGAAATCTCTCCTGGTAAACTCCTTACGGAAAACCTTACCCAGTTCAAACATAACTTTCTAATACACCCCCCTGCATTTTAAAACAATATTTACTATTACTACAGTTGTAATGCAAGATTTATGCCAAAGAAAAATGGGGTTAATCAACCCCATTTTGTTTAATTACTGTACATGCGTTTTCATCCCACACCAGTATGCAGGCATCTTCTACTGTCATTGTATAATTTCTTTACATGTTAACCAGAACTTACACTCGTAGTTTTTTGGGTCAAAAAAACTATGTTAAACATCACTCCCCTGGTGACCTTATTCAGCCATCCTAATATCATATTCCTTCATTTTCTGATACAGGGTCACCCTGGTAATGCCCAACAGCCTTGCTGCCATGACCTTATTATTATTTGTCCTGTGCAGGGCCTCTAATACTAAACGACGTTCCACTTCTTTTACAGCGTCTTTCATTGGTCTGAATTCATTGGTTGTCCCGTCCTTGCCCAGCACTTGTATTTGTGGCGGGAGGGATTCGGGACGAACCACGGTTCCCTCTGTAAGAAAGAGGGCACGTTCCGTAATGTTTTCCAGTTCCCTGACATTACCCGGCCAACCGTATTTCAGCAGCAGTTCCATAGCCTCTTCGGAAATTATCTTAGGAGAGATGTTTTTCTCTCTGGATATCTTCTCAATAAAATGACCTATCAGAAGAGGGATGTCATGTTTTCTTTCCCGCAGAGACGAAACATAAAGTGGCAGCACATTTAGCCTGTAAAACAGGTCAATTCGGAATTTGCCTTCTGCAGTAAGTTTCCGCAGGTCTTTATTGGTTGCTGCAATAACCCTTACATCAAATTTAATTACCCGGGTCCCCCCCACCCTTTCAAACTCTCTTTCCTGGACCACCCTCAGCAGCTTTGCCTGCATATTGAGGGGAAGGTCCCCTATCTCGTCAAGAAGTATGGTCCCGCCATCAGCAAGCTCAAACTTTCCGGGCTTGCCACCCTTCCTGGCTCCGGTAAAGGCCCCCTCTTCATAGCCGAATAACTCGGATTCCAGGAGCATCTCCGGTACGGCTGCACAGTTTATGGGAACAAAGGGGCTTTTGCTGCGGGAACTGATATTATGGATAGCCTGTGCCACTATCTCCTTACCGACACCGCTTTCACCCTGTATCAGCACAGTTGAGTCACTTGCCGCCGCTTTTTCGATCAATCGCTTCAGGCTGCTGATAACCGGGCTTTCTCCGATAATAGCATCAAGTATATATCTGGTTGCTTTGGGAAAGTTAAGCCGGTCCCTGTAATACTCGATTTCACCGCGTGACTTATTGAGCAGGTATGGAAGACACATGTCGATTTCCGCCAGCCCCTGGTACACGGCAACAGCCTTATCACGACAGGTATTGTAGCCACATGACCCGCAGTTCAATTCATCCTCGGGAGCAGTCTTGTATGTATGTTTAAGGATCTCCCGGATTTCGTTTTCCGAGGGATACTGCAGAGGAACTGAGCGGTCCGAAAACTTTCGGCTTAATTCTATTTCAGGCATACCTTTTTTGAAATATGAACAGGCAGCCTTGGCATGCCGCAGCACCAGTTCCTTGCGGGTAAAAAAGTCCACATCTGTATCTATCTCAGGGCCATCGACACATCCCTTGCAATAAAGGATATCCAGAAACCTGGGCGCTATTTTACCCTGACTCAGGTTTTGAATAACCTCCACACAGTCGTCTTTTCCTTCCACCACAGACAGTTCAGGAACAATCTCGCCATTCAGGCCAAGGTTTTTCAGGAGTCCTCCGGAAACAGGAAACAGGCTGGGCAGAAACTCCCCGAACTCTGTAAGGCAGACCTTTTTTTCTTCCAATTCAATGCCCTTCTCACGGAAAAGGCATTTCAACTCACGGAATGTCAGTACCGCATTAACCAGGTTCCTTTCATCACTCCGGGATTCCTCCTTTTTGGCAACACACGGTCCGATGAAGACTACTTCCACCTTTTTCTGTTTCATTCTTACCAGTTTGGCTGTTGCCATTACAGCCGAATCTATGGGTGCCAGCATGGGTATCAGGTTTGGGTAATGCCTCTCGATAAGCCCTACCACAGCGGGACAATATGAAGCAATAACAGTCCCCCAGTTTTCGCTAAGGTACTGCCGATACTTGGGGACTGTGAGCTCTATCCCCTGGGTCACTTCCTCAATTGAGCTGAACCCCAGTTTGTATAATGCTGAAAACAATTCCTCAATCTCAATACCAGGAAAAGCTGCCGGAAAAGAGGGAGCCAGCATGGCCACGGTATTCCGGGTTTTCAGAAACATCCTGACCATATCAATATCTTTGGTGTCGATTTTTTTTGCTTTCTGAGCACATACCCGCACACAGTTGCCGCAGCTGACACACCGTTCCTCAACAATTTTGGCCTGCCCGTCCTCTACCTTTATTGCCTTAGCCGGGCAGTTCCGCACACATGAATAGCAGGTTTGGCACTTTTCAGAAATTGTAACAATAACACTCATTATTACACCCCATTGTGCTCTCTTAATAATATTATAAAAGGCAGGTGCCCCTGCCTTAAAGAATATTTTAATTTTTTGACAATATTTCGACAAAAATTTCCTGATTCCTTTTTTACGTTGTTAAAAAAAGAGAATGCCCGCCGGGCATCCTACTTTATAATTATATTTAATAGTAATATTAACAAGAATAATTCAAGGCCGATAGCCAATCCCTCTTTTCCGTTCAAATCCCGGTCCGCTGTTTTGCTCATTATCAGGAGTTTTTTTTTCAGTCTTGGGGTCACTCTCCACACTTTCGCTATCCCCGGTTTTGGAATTTTCCTTTGACAGCACCGGTGCAGCGGATGTACCGGCTGCAGCTGCAGATTGTGATGCCGGCGCCGGGCCGGGGTTAGCTTCTGGAGGCAGATTTTGATTTGCTTCGGCGCTTCCCTGATTTAACATGCTGAAAAGTGAAAGCAGCAGGCCGGGATTTATTTTCTTCTTTGCAGCCAGATTTCCTAATAAACCCATTAAATCCGGCTGCCCGCCTCCCTGGCTGTTCATTAAACTTCCCAATGTATCATTCAGAGTCTGAGCCTGAGCCTGAGAGTTCCCGTTATTTTTCTCCGGACCCGTTACCTGCCTAACACTGCTGCCTGGGGCTTCCCGGACTACACTCATAATAGTGAGAACATTAAACAGTCCCAGAATACCCAGCAGGACATTTGGGCTTATTTTGTGGTCTGTCTGCCTGTCAAGCAAACTAATAAGCTTGTCGATAAGGTCTTTTTCGTTCTCCCTGGACCCCAACAATGCAGTTATGTCTTCCAAACCATGACCTCCTTCTCAGTAATTTCCCGGTTTTTAGCGGAACTTTTTACCGGTAATCTTAGAACAATCCTATCTGCTAAAAAAATCCGGGGATATTAGGGATATTTATCCCGCCAGTTACCCTGTTCATTTCCTGCCCGGCAAGTTTGCGGGACTTTTCCATAGCCAGGTTTACGGCACTGACCAGGAGTTCCTGTAGAACCTGCGCATTGGCAGGGTGTATGATTGCAGAATCAACCACAATGTCAACAATTTCCTGCCGGCCATTGGCAATTACCTTTATTGTACCTGCATCAACTACGGCTTCCACCCTCATATTTTTTAATTCTTCCTGAACCTTGGCCATATCGGACTGTAATTTCTGCGCCTGCTGCAGGAGTTTACCCAATTGGTCATCAAGCAAATTAAGGCCCCCCTAATCTTCAGATATCTACACATTAAACTATATTCAGACCAGCCCGATTTGTTTCACGTTTTTCCATATTTTTTAGCAAAAAGAGAGGGACAGATATATTCCTACCTGTCCCGGCGCCAATGTCTTTCACCATCTTCATTTACTTTAGGGAAGGTCAACCCTCCCCATGGCATAATGACAGCCCGGGTCTGTGCTCCCATTTCTGTGGCTGCTGCATCAACCGCAGCCTGCAGCGAATTGAAAGGCGTAAAAAAAAGCCTGGCCACATCATCCGGTTCCATTTCTGAAACCCAAAAGACCCGGCACTGCTTTACCGCTTTTAAAATCAATGCAGCCTTATGACCCCCGAGTACAAACTCTTTATGGGTTCTCTCTTCCAATTCCGCCAAACCCGCCGCTTCTTTTAGCCACTGTTCAAAAACAGGGTCGCCAAAGCCTTCAGGGCACCTTGCCGTTACAATAATAATGCCTCCTTTGGCGGCCACTTTCAAGGCATTACCGACAGCCTTTTGAGCCTGGTATACCGCATTATCCCTGGGACTGCCGCCCGGTGAAACAATGACTATGTCGGCAGGGTGATCAACCTCAGCCGCATACATGCGCTTCGCAAAAGAACACCCGGCACGGTGAGCCGCAACAGGGTCACCGGCAACAACTGAGGTAACCTCTTTACCTTCATTGAGAACAACATTTATAATGAACCTGAGCTTTGTATAGCGGGCGAACTCCTCCATATCATCTCTTACCAGGTTCCCGTCAAGGACACCAACTGCATTCTCCTGCAGGCAGGTGAGCCTGTGATTGTGTTCGATGGCACGTTTACTGGCAGTTCCAATGGCTATACTTTTTACCCCGCCGGAATAACCGGCCAGCTGGTGCAGCTCGATATTACCCAGGCTTATCACCATATCTGCAGCTGCCACGGGAACGCTGACTTCCACGGGAGTTCCTCTTGTAGTGACCCCCAGCACCCTGTAGCCGGCTTCAGTGCTGTGGATACATTTCAGCTTTCCATACAGGGGCCCCATCAAGTGTTTCTTTTCAGCTTCTGTGGCAGGTCTGTGGTTTCCTCCTCCAATGACAACTGTAATTTTGTCACTTTTTATCCCTGCCCGTTCCAGTTCATTACACAGGATTGGAAGCAGATCTCCTGAAGGCAGGGGCCTCGTATGGTCACTAATAATAATAGCGATTTGCTCCATTCCTTCCACCATCAACTTAAGTGGGCTGCAGCCCTTCGGGGACCGAATACAGTTAATAACCTCCTGCTCCAGGTCCGCCACTTCCGGAAGCTGGTTTGGCTTGACCTCTGTCAAACTCCAGACATCGGGAATTAAAGCTTTTATCCATTCTTCCCCATACTTTAAACTAACCTCAACACCCAACACTTTCCCTCCTTGAGCTATTTAAGGCCACTCAACGGCATAGTCTTCCACAGTTATTTTTGCCACTAAGTCTGTCTCTATGCAAACCCCGCTCACAAAAAAATAAAGGAAGCGCCCATAAGAATCTTCCTTTGGGACACTTCCTTCGCTACTTGGTCAACTCCAGATTACCCTTTTACTTATAGGCAACCCCTTCATTCACTCTTTCAGCTATTCTGGTGGCATTTCTTCCCGACTTTTTAGCATCATACAAAGCCCTGTCAGCCAGAGTGAAGAGAATTTCTGCTGACTCCCCATGTTCGGGACAGCAGGCAATTCCTGCACTTATGGTAACCTGATTTTCGGCTGCAATACCGTCTTTGTTATGGTGAAACCGGATCTCCTCCAAAGCCTGTCTTAAACGTTCTACCAAAAAATAGGCTCTTCCGGAGGTGGTGTCAGGCAGCAGGACCAAAAACTCGTCTCCTCCCAGCCTGGCTACCAGGTCTGATTTCCTGAGCCTTGTCTGCAAAAACCTGACAAACTCCACCAGAACCGAATCCCCAGCATAATGCCCGTAAATATCATTGATATTCTTGAAAAGGTCAATATCCAAAACCACTATGGAAAACGGTCTGCCGGTCCTCTTGACCCGGTAAAACTCTTCGTCCATACGCTCCTTAAGGTATCTCCTGTTATAAGCGCCGGTTAGTTCGTCTCTCATGGAAATACTATAGTAACTATTTACCCGGTTTAAAATTGCCTGTATCCTGGCCAGCAGTTCTTCTTCGGCAAAGGGCTTGGTAATGTAATCATCACCGCCGGTCTGAAAACCCTCCAGCTTATCTTCAAGGCTTGTCTTTGCAGTTAGAAAAACTATCGGGATCATTTTAAGGCGGGAATGGGACTTGAGCCATTTACATAATTCATAACCATCTACATCAGGCATAATTATATCGAGAATTATCAGGTCGGGGGTTACTTCTTCCAGCAATGTCATGGCATCATCGCAGCGCTTGCACGGTATGACACAGTATCCCTGTTCACCCAGGTAATCCCGGAGCTGGCAAAGTGTGATACAATTGTCTTCGATAACCATTATTTTTTGGGCATTATCTCTTATTGTATCCGGTTTTAACAATGCCGGCACCCCCTGAATTGTCTTAATTATGAAATAATTTCGCCAATAATTCCCGTTTTCCTGCAAATACCAAAAAATTTTTATGGCTCCAGTGCGTACGACCTGCCGCCATTAGCTTTATATCCTCTCCGGGTTGCCACAACATCCAGGAAAACAGTCTCAATATCAGCCATTTCCGATAATTCAGGCATCCCTCCCGTTTCATCCAATATCACCTTGAGGTAACTCCCGCAAGCTTCACAGACATCAATCCGGCAGCCGGGAATATCATCAACAATAATTACTGACAGTAAATTATGGTCTTCATTGAGGCAATAAGGGCACTTCAACCTCTTGCAGAGCCATTCATGTCCACATAAGGAACAGTGTAAATACCTCTGCCCATCATGTTTTGCAGCCCTTCCCAAATCAGGGCTGCCGCCACAAACGGGACAGACCGGATGGTTTTCCGCTGCCGTAACCTGCCCCGCTTCAAAACTGCAGACAAAAGCCTTCAGGAAGGGTTTAATTGAGTTGGTGAAGATGAATTTCAACAGACCGGGATTAATATCCGGGGTAGCAGACAGCCTTTTTCCATAAATACTTTCACTGAGGGTTTCATCAAAGCTTCTATTATCACTGCGGTTAACAGCCTCAGCAAAAAACTGACTCAGCAAAGGGCCAGGTATCCTCTCAATTGCTGCCAGCCCCTCCAGCCCGGGTCGGTGTCGGGCAATCATACCGGTAATATCATGAAACACTCTGATAAACAGTCCGGTATCAAAAACAGGCTGAATTTGCTGAAGCAGCGAAACTTTAGAAACTGCTGCCCCGGAGCTGCCCGCAGTTCCGGATGCTTTCAGGCTAAGACTGCATTTTTCAACATAACTTTCCTGAATCGCTCTTAATTCCCCGTAAAAGTCCAGCAGCTCATGAGGGATTCCTGCCTTCTCAATATAACCCTGCAAAAACACCACCCCTATCAGAAGTTTGCCTGACCGGCATACAGAATTACCACCCTGGTAAGAAAACTGCCTACCAGGATAAGGACTGCCGATAACACAGGCACAACAGTATTGATTACATTTTTCTTACTTGAAGCCAGTTCATATATTTCCATGACAAGGGGCACTACCAGTCCGAAAGCCACTATGCCCAGCCAGAAAAGTGTGCTGAATTCGCCATTGAGCAACAGGGCGGCTGATTCGGGCGCAGATGAACTCAACCTTATCATTAGCATTACAAAAACTATCAGCTCAAGAATATCAACAAGGGCGTCAGCCTTGGAAAAGGTATAAATAAGGCTTCGGTCTGATTTTGTGGCTGCCAGTATCAAAATAATGCTGGAAAGACCGGCAGAGGTCGCCGACAATAGAAAAAGGAGGCCCAAATAAGGGGTACCGTTCCACATAGGCGCCGCAGTACTTGCCAGCAAGACCCCGGTGTAGCAGGCAATTAAAACAGCAAAGGGCAGAGCTAAATAGCCCAGTGTTTTCCGCAGTCCCGGCCGGGACGTAAAATATTTCAAAACTGGCCATCCCCTGGTAAAATCCTCTTCAGCCAGCCAGGTAAGGACATACCCACCGCCAAATATGGTAAATGCCGTCAGCAGCCAGGTTCCGAGAGACATGGTGGAACTCAGTCGGAACAGGGGCAGGAAATTTTCTCCCAATACAAAGTGCCAGAAACTGAGCGGCCTTCCCAGGTCAATAATCAGCAGCAGAAGACCCATAATTATCAGTGGCACTCCGATGTATGCCCCTATCTTGGCGATTCTCTCATATTTCCCCTTACTAAAGGTGTTTGCCAGAATACCCGTATAAAATGCCGCTACTCCATCACCGGCCACAAACAAATATATAGCTATAATTACCGGCCATGCGATTTCATGCATTACCATCCACCTCCGTTCCAGCTGACTTATCAGGCGCTTTCCCGCGCTCCCGGAAGATTAACCAGAATGGGGCAAAGGCAACCACCCCTACTCCGGCCAGTGCATGCAGCCAGTTGTCAAACAGTCCTGCAGTGGCAGCCCGGGGATTTGCCGGCAGCCCGTAAATTTCCGGTTCATCATCCAGGACGTAAATCACATGCAGACCGCCCAGCTCATTCTCACCATAGACCCGGGCATTAACTCCTAAGCCGCGCAGATCAGATACCCTCTGCTTTGCCTGGGTAAGCATCTTGCCCCGGTCGCCGAAACTGATGGCTCCAGTGGGGCATGCCTTGGCACATGCCGGTTCCATTCCGTTCTCAATCCTCTCATAACAGAACCGGCACTTCCTGCTGCTGCCCGTTTCTTCAGATAAGCCTATGGCACGGAAAGGACAGGCAACGACACAGTTTTTACAGCCAACACAGCGGTCATCATTAAAAACTACCATTCCCCTGTCAGTCTTCTGGATGGCCCCGGCAGCACATACTGCCTGACAGCTGGCCTCAGTGCAGTGCATACACTGTTCTTTTCTGAAGAGGAATCTCATTTTGCCACTGTCTTCCTTTTCAATAAACCGTACCCTTGTCCAGGTATCTCCGCCAATCCGGGGCGGGTTCTCATAACTGCCGGAAAAGCCTGTCTTAACTGCAGGCAGCCCGTTCCACTGCTTGCAGGCTACCTGACAGCCGCGGCAGCCCGTACATTTGGAAACATCTACACACATCGCAAGTTCTGCCATTTATACCGCCCTCCTTACATCAACCAGAAACGCCTTATATTCAGGAATCATCGTGTTGCCGTCACCGATATGCGGAGTCAGCTTATTGGCGATTTCTCCTGTTGCAATTCCCTGGTAGCCAAAGTGCCACGGCAGTCCTACCTCCTCAACCTGTTTCCCGTTAATTAGGAGAGGTTTAAAACGCTTGGTGACCAGGGCATATGTAGTAATTTCCCCCCTGGCACAGGATATCACAACCTTATCCCCGTTTTTGATCCCCCTGGCTTTGGCAAGGGATTCACTCATCTCCACAAACATATCAGGGAACAGTTCTGCCAGCCAGGGGAGGTTCCTGGTCATCTGTCCGGCCTGCCAGTGCTCTGAAACACGATAAGTTGTGCCGATAATCGGGAACCTGTCAGGTGACCCCTGTTCATTCATGGCTGTCTTCGGCACCTTAACCACCGGGTTAAGCTGGACGCCGGACAGCGAGTTATTTACTGGGCTCTCCCATGGTTCATAGTGTTCAGGAAAAGGCCCTTCCTTCATTTTAGTGGTAAACAGCCCCCCCACTGTCTCCGGAAGCATAATAAAGGGATTGGTCCCTCCGGGTTCTGCAGGCGCGAGGACGGCATTGAAGTCAGGGACATCCAGTCCCACCCACTTTCCTTTTTCACCTTTGAGGATATCACCTTTGGCGGGGTCCCACCAAATTAACTTGGAGTCATCAGACCAGGGCCTTCCTTCATAGTCTGCTGAACAGCGGTTGTACAAAATTCTGCGATTGGCCGGCCAGCTATAAGACCAGTTCAGGCAGTTCCCCAAACCGCCTTCATCTGTGTTGTCACGTCTCTGCGAAAGGTTCTTCCCTGCTTCGGGGTACATCCCGCAGAAAACCCAGTTTCCGCTGCAGGTAGAGCCATCATCTGACAGTTTAGCAAAACCGGGCACCTGTTTCCCGGTGAAGACATTGTATCCGTTGATTTCCCTGGCTACCTTATCGATATCAGGTTCATCACTGTCACCATAATCCCATAAAAGGTGTTTGATGGGGGCGGCAGCAGGGCTGCTCTCATTTTCATAAAGTTTTTTAACTCTCTTGAAAAGGCTGTTTATAATCCAGCCGTCAGATTTGGCATCATTAACCGGCTCAATTGCCTTCCAACGCCACTGAATCCACCTTCCGCTGTTGGAAACTGTCCCCTCTTTTTCAACGGAAGAGGCGGCAGGGAGCAAAAATACCTCTGTCTTAATATCAGCAGGGCGGGCGCCTGCTTTCTCGGTCCAGAAGGTCGAGGTCTCTGTCTCCCAAAGGTCAACACAGACCAACCATTCCAGATTTCCCAAAGCCTTTGCTTCTTTGTTGGCATTGGGACCGCCAACCACAGGATTCTGCCCAAAACAGAACATTCCCTTGATTTTCTCTTCATAAAGGGCCTCAAAAACTGAAATATGCGAATAATTAACCTGGGGGTCAATCTTGGGCAGGTATTGATAAGCAAATTCATTATCTTTAGTAGCATTGGGGCCCCAAAAAGCCTTCAACAGGCTGACCATAAATTTTGGTTTATTGGACCAGTAGCCTGTTTTCGGGGTCTCTGTCTCAAGATATGAGGCAAGAGTAGCATACTGAGGCGCAGCTGACGGAAGGTTAAGATAGCCCGGGATAAGGTGAAACAGGAGCGCCATGTCTGTGGATCCCTGGACGTTTGCTTCTCCCCTGAGTGCATTAATGCCTCCACCGGGAACACCGATATTACCCAACAGCAGCTGCAGCATGGCATAAGACCTTATATTCTGCGAACCCACGGTATGCTGGGTGGCCCCCATGGCATACAAAATAGTGCCGGCTTTGCCGCGGGCGCCGGTGGCAGCATAGGTATCGGCGATTTCCATATAAACACCTTTGGGAGTTCCCGTTATCCTGCACACAGTATCAATATCATAGCGCGAATAGTGTTTTTTCAGCAGCTGGAAAACAGTCCTGGGATGCTGCAGGGTCTCATCTTTGAGGGGTTGTCCTGCAGAATCCGTCTTGTATTTCCATGTGTCTGAGCTGTATTTGCGGCTTTTACTGTCATAACCGCTGAAGATTCCGTCTTTAAAATCATACCGGTCGTCAATGATAAAGGCGGCATTGGTATATTTCCTTACATAAGCTTCATTAAACATCCTGTTTCTCAGAATATAGTTAATCATTCCGCCAATAAAAGCTATATCTGTACCTGACCTGATCGGGGCATAAATATCAGCTTTGGCTGAAGTACGGGTAAACCTGGGATCGACACTGATAATCCTGGCTCCGCGCTCTTCTCTGGCCTTGGTCAGCCACTTAAAGGACATGGGATGATTCTCAGCTGCATTGCTCCCAATAATCAGGGCACAGTCAGTATTTTTCAGGTCGATATAGTGATTAGTCATCGCTCCTCTGCCAAATGAAGGTGCCAGACCGGCAACCGTAGAGGAGTGTCAGATACGTGCCTGGTGTTCAAGATAGACCAGGCCCATGGAACGCATGGTTTTTGTCAGCAAATAGCACTCTTCATTGTCTAGGGCGGCGCCTCCCAGACAGGCAATACCCTCTGTGCGGTTAACGGTGACCTCAAGGTCGCCTCCTGTCTGGGGATCTTTGACTTTTTGACTGCTGATAAAAGTATTGTCCCGGGTCTGTTTAACTTTTTCAGCTATCCGGTCCATAACCCAGTCCCATTCCCTGGTCTCCCACTTACTGCTTCCGGGAGCCCTGTAAAGAGGCTTGCCCAGCCTTCGTTCATTATTGGCTATCTGGTATAGTGATGACCCTTTGCTGCAAAGAGAACCCCGGTTAATGGGGTGGTCCGGGTCACCTTCGGTATTAATCACCTTACCATTTTCAACATAACATAAGATCCCACACCCACAACTGCAGTAAGGACAAATAGTAGGTACTATCCGGGCAGACTTTATCTTAAAATCCATAACCTTTGCAGCCACAGGTTCCAGGTCAAACCCCAATTCTCCAAAGACCAGGCCCAGGCCCGTCGCTCCGGACAGTTTCAGAAAACCTCTTCGTGAACACTTCATAGTAATTCCTCCCTTCGATAACTTTGCCTTGGAGTAATCAAGGCCAATATTGCCGCTTCACCTCCCTTGCAGTATTCATGTTAATTTCCCGGAATGCGGGAATCTTAATATGCAGCCAAATTAGTTCACCTAGTTCAGTATGTTTTTGACTAATACTAATCTTCAACAAAATAATAATCCAAACAACAAAAGACAGGAATACACCCCCTGTCCGCGTTATTAGACTCTATTGGCACTTTTATGTATATATTTCGACACATTTTGCCATTTTCCTTCTCAAATATTACATCTTATGGCAACAAATTTATTATTTTTATTATTAAAATTCCATAAAAAAAGGGGCCGCCGTTACAGCGGGCCCTTAAAATTACACTATTTCAATATTTACCTTGATTAATAGAGGACTCTTTTATCATCAATGCGCCTGGTGATTTTCTCCTTATCAAAATAACCCATCACCGGCAGTGCAAACTTCCGGGACGTATTCAACAGGTCCCGGGCTTCTCCAAGAGTTATTTCCCCTTTCTCCTCAAGAAAACCTACCAGAAGTTCCCTGGCCTTGTCAAGATTCGTCCTATGTATTAATACATTATCTTCAAGCTTAACCAGAACCTTTTTGTTGAGGAAGTAACTCAGTATTTCTTCACTTTCTGCCGGGACCAGCCTGTGCCTGGATTTAATATCTTCCCACCCCGGTGTCTGGAAACCTGCAGAAAGATAGTCTGCCTCAATTTTGCGGAACAACTGAACCTGTTCACCCTGGGGTTCAGGCTGAAAACCCTTTTTAGCTATGTTTTCACCTGTAATGCCGATTACCTCATCTGCCTGATAAATGTCCATCAGGGCACTGAAAAGCTTGTTACTCATTCCCGGAAAGTACCTGCTCCTGATTTCTTCCTTTGAGATCCCCGGCCTCAGGGGATAAACAGCGTGATATTTTCCCAGTGCTGCTGCAATCTCGTCAGCTTTTTGGCTGTAAGAAGAATCCAACATATAATAAATCTTGTTTTCTGAGGTAAATTGCCTTAAAAGACCCTGGGATATCAGCTTGTTTATGGCCTCTGCCGTTGTGGCCTCATCAAATCCTCCGCCGCGCTCCAGGTCATCTCGTAAATATGCAGCCTGCCCGGAGGACAGCATAAACTGGTGCAGAAGTTCTTCCGGAGTCCCTTTTGCCTTGGTGCGCAGAATCTCAATAGTTTCCGCGTGAAACCGCTTCCGTTTGGGGGGAGCCGAATCAATAACCTTCCCCCCTCCAATGGTGGTCATTGGAGAATATGACCTGATTACCAGCAAATCATCCCGAGCAGCCACAATGGCGTCCTCACATTCCAGTTGGATAAATCCTGATTCGCCAGGCTCCAGTTCATCCTTTTCCAGGAGGATAACCCTGGCCAGAATTTCTGAAGTCCCTATATGTACCCTGACTCTGGCTCTGTTAGCCAGGGGTTTTTTGATGCCTGAAATGAGTTTAAGCTGCACATCAAGGCGGTGTGAGGAGTTAAGCATCCCCGGAGCGGCGATTACACTCCCCCGGGTTATGTTTTCACGTTCTGTACCGGCCAGGTTTACGGCAACCCGCTGACCCGCCAGCGCTTCTTCGACCTTACTGCCATGGACCTGAAGTGTCCTCACCCTGGCTTCTTCCATATCAGGCAGAATTTCCACCACATCGCCAAGCCGCAATCTTCCCGAAAGCAAAGTCCCGGTAACCACTGTGCCAAAACCGGTCTTGGAAAATACCCTGTCAACAGGCATCCTGAAATATCCGGCAGCAGGACGTTCCCGGAGATTTTCCGCTGTCCTGTCGATTAACGCAATGAGTTCCCTGATACCTTCTCCGGTAACCGAGGATACCGGCACAACAGGAGCATCTTCCATCACTGTCTCCTTCACCAGTTCCCTTACTTCCTCCTGGACAAGGTCCAGCCATTCCTCATCAACCAGGTCTTTTTTAGTAATTACGATGATACCTTTCTGAACCTGAAGCAGATCAATAATATCAAGGTGTTCCCTGGTCTGGGGCATTATCCCTTCATCAGCAGCCACTACCAGGATTACCAGATCCATCCCGCCGACTCCGGCCAGCATATTTTTAATAAACCTTTCATGTCCGGGTACATCGACCACACCGGCCAAAACTCCGCTGGGGAGTTGAAAGGGCGCGAAACCCAACTCAATAGAAATTCCGCGTTCTTTTTCCTCCTTCAGACGGTCTGTTTCCTGACCCGTGAGGGCCTTTATAAGCCTGGTCTTACCATGGTCAACATGTCCGGCAGTACCAATTATGAAGTGCTTCATTTACGGTCCTCCGAATCCCTGCTGTCACCGCGGTCCACTATATCACGGTATATTTTTTCCACATTGCCGTCATCATTGCCGTCATCATTGCCGTCATCATTGCCGTCATCTACATCTGGGGCGGCTTCAGCCTCAGGCAGGGCTGCTTTCTGTTTCCTGCCGGGCCGCACCAGGTAAGCAAGCCATATGCTTATCTCATATAACAGATACATAGCTCCACCCATTATGCCCTGGGTTATCATATCAGTAGTTGGGGTAACCACAGCCGCGATGGCGAACACAGCCAGTACGGCAAACTTCCGCTTTGATGCCAGAAACCCGGGAGTGACTACTCCCATTCTGGCCATGGCAACGATAACCAGGGGCATTTCAAATATGACCCCAAAGGGCAGCAAAAACCAAATGGTAAATGAAAGGTATTTGCTTAAAGAAAGCATGGGAGCCAGGCCTTCTCCGCCAAAGCTGAGGAGAAATTTTACGGCATAGGAAAAAACGGAATAATAGGCAAATGCAATCCCACCCACAAACAGCAGCACCGAAACCGGTATAAATAAAATCAGGTAGCGTTTCTCGTGGGTATGCAGGGCAGGAAGCACAAATTTCCAAAACTGGTAGGCAATCACCGGTGAAGCAAAAATAATGCCTGCCACAACTGAAATCTTCAGGTAAGCTGTTAAAGCCTCTGTAGCAGTTATAAATACAAGGTCATAATTCAGCCTTTTAACCGGCGCCACCAGCAGGGCCAGTATTTGCTCCCGTATCATCCACCCTAATACCGCGCCTGGGATGACGGAAACAAAACTTACAATGAAAACCCTCCTTAGCGCCTCAAGGTGGTCCAAAATAGACATCGGTTTATCACTCAAGCAAAATCACCTCTAGCCCGTTTACTTTTCCGTTTTATCTGTATTTGAATCATCCGGGTTTTTTGCTTCATCTGTTTCCTCCTTGGAGCCCTTTCTGAAATTAGAAAGCATTTCCCCAAAGGAGCGCCCAATATCAGGCAGTTTTTTAGGGCCAAAAATTACCAATACAATGACCAAAATCAGAATTAATTCTTTTGCACCAAGCATCCCAAAACCGAAGACCATAATTATCCCTCCATTTCCCAAGATGTCTTTAATAATATTTTAAAATATCATACCCCGTATTTCGTTGTGCGGGGGTATAGCCTGCATCCCTGATGCTGTGTATAATCTCATCCATAGGAACCCGGTTGCTGACCCCGGCCGCCCTGACAACGTTTTCTTCCAGCATGGTGCCGCCAAAGTCGTTGGCCCCAAAGTTTAAGGAAACCTGGGCCATCTTGGCCCCCTGGGTTACCCATGAAGCCTGGATATTGGGCACATTATCAAGCATCAGCCTGGATACGGCCAGAGTTTTCAGGTAATCCACACCGGTTGCTGTTTTACCGCCAAGCCTGGTGTTCAGAGGCTGAAAACTCCATGGGATAAATGCCCTAAACCCACCTGTACGGTCCTGGGCATCCCTGACCCGGACCAGGTGCATGACACGCTCCTCAAGTGTCTCCACACTGCCGAACATCATTGTGGCGGTGGACTTCATGCCCAGTTCATGAGCAGTTATCATTACATTCATCCATTCTTCCCAGGAAATTTTATCTGGACTAATATATTTTCTGACCCTATTGTCCAGAATTTCAGCTCCACCGCCAGGGATTGAAGCCAACCCTGCCTCACGCAGCCTGACCAGAACTTCACGCACCGGAAGCCCGGTAATTTTGGAGAAATGGGCTATCTCCGGTGGTGAAAAAGAGTGAATGTCAATATCAAACCTTTCTTTAATGCCATGCAGCATGTCCAGGTAGTACGTAAACGGCAGTTCCGGATGAAGCCCGCCCTGCATGAGTATCTGGGTTCCGCCGCAGGCAACAGTTTCCCTGATTTTATCATAAATTTCATCATAACTCAAAACATATGCATCGGGGTCCCCTGCAGAACGGTAAAATGCACAAAACCTGCACCCGGTAGTGCATATATTTGTATAGTTAATATTTCTGTCAATAACAAAGGTGACCACCGGCTCCGGATGAAGCCTTTTGGTGACAGATGAAGCAGCCAGCCCCAGCAGGATTATTTCATCTGATTTGAGAAGGGCAACACCCTCTTCAAGTTCCAGCCTCTTACCGGCAACAGCATTTTGAAGAATTCCTGCTATAGATTTACCCAATTTCTTCACCCCAGATATTTAACTTAACCCGTTCTTCGATCAGCCCGCTTTTATATGCATAATCATAAAACGTCAGGAGCGCCTTTTGCTCTTCCTCACCAAAACTGTACTTGATAGTTTCAAAGTACCTTTTTAAGACCTTCAGGGGCAGGCCGGTCTTTTGGTGTGCCTTATCAACCAAAGCAGGAATATTGGCAAAACCATACTCCTTAGCTTTGATAAATGCATTACTGATGTTTGCTACCTCTTCCGGATGTGCCTCAACGAAATTCCGGTTAATCACCCATAAGGCAAAAGTCATTTGGTGTCCGGTAAATTCCTTCCATGCTGAACCCAGGTCCGTAATATGTAAGGACTCACCGCCCTGCTTTCTGACAGCCTCTCCGGCTAAAAGGGCATCATCCCCTATCAGGAGAGCAGCATCCGATTCCTTCAGCATCTGCTTCAGGTCCGGATCCTCCAGAGAATACTGAACCTCCTCATGGTAATAATGTTCAAACAGTATTTTTAGCAGCGCCACTGAAGTTGCTGACGATGTCGGCAGACTGACTTTCAGTCCGTCCAATTCCGTTACCGGGACCTTACTGAAAAGGAGAATGCTCTCAACCGCTCCGTCAGCGCTGATGGAGACTTCCGGAAGAATCACGGCCTTTTCGCTGTGTCTGGCAAACTCAATAGATGAGATTGGGGTAATATCCAGTTTGCCGTCAATAAACATTTTATTCATTTTGGTCGGCGGTCCCTTGACCATTTTAGCAGCAATAGGGACCTGTCCCTGTTCAATAGCATAGTATACAGGCAGACAATTTATATAATCAATATAACCCAGCCGGATTTCGCTCAATTTAAAAGCCCTCCTCAATTATTTTATAGAGGGTATCCCGTTCAGCGGGAATCCTTCCCGCTGCCTTAATCATCCCCACCAGTTCCTTTTTGGTAAGGGACTGTCCGCTGTCAGCTCCTGCGGCATGAGTAATCTGTTCCTCAACTACTGTACCATCTATATCATCAACTCCAAATGCCAGTGAGACCTGGGCCAGTTTAGGCCCTATCATAATCCAATAGGCCTTGATATGGTCAAAGTTGTCCAGCATCAGTCTGGATACTGCCAGCACTTTAAGGTCATCATACCCTGTCGTCCGGCTAAGCTTCGTCCCCTCCAGGGCGGTATTTTTCGGATGAAATGCCAGAGGGATAAAAGCCAGAAAGCCACCGCTCCGATCCTGAAGTTCACGCAGTTTAATCAAATGGTCTATGCGTTCTTCCACAGTTTCTATATGTCCATACAACATTGTGGCATTTGTCAGCATACCCGCCTTATGGGCAGCTTCGTGCACCTCCAGCCATCTGGCGCCACTGATTTTTTTGTCACATATTTTGTCCCTGACCCTTTGAGCAAATACCTCCGCCCCACCCCCGGGAAGTGAATCCAGCCCTGCATCCATAAGACGGCGGATGACTTCCTCTATCGATAGGTTTTCGGTTTTGGCAAAATAGTCCAGCTCGACAGCAGTAAAGCCCTGGATGATTATGCCGGGTAATACCCGCCTGATCCGGCGCAGCATCTCCTCAAAGTACTGCAGTCTAAGCTTAGGGTTAAGCCCGCCGACAATGTGCAGCTCAGAGATGCCCTTGTCCCTCACTTCGACAGCTTTTCTCTCTATCTCATCAAGGCTCATGGTATAGGCCTCCGGGTCATCAGGCTTCTTCCCAAAGGCACACAACTTGCACAGGTTGTCACAGACATTGGTGTGATTGATATGGCGGTTTACAATAAAATAAGCATAGTCCCCGTTTTTCCTTTTTCTCACCATATCTGCCATATACCCTATAACAAGCAGTTCATTGGAGCTCATCAACCTAACTCCGTCTTCAAAACTAAGCCTGGCACCATTATTTACTTTTTCAATTATGTCCAACAGTTTACTTTCGCTCAGCAGTTTACTTTCACTCAGCAGTTTCATTACTATCCCCCTTAGCGGCTAACTACCCTGCCATCTTTTGAAAAGGTGATGTTCTATCTTAAGTAAATCCAGGACCCTGCCAACAACGAAGTTAACCAGGTCTTCGATTGTCTCAGGCTTATGGTAAAATGCCGGAGCTGCCGGCACGATATGGACACCCATGCAGGCAAGTTCCAGCATGTTTTTAAGGTGTATCTGGTTGAACGGGGTTTCCCTGGGAACCACCACCAACTGCCGTTTCTCCTTCAGCATAATATCGGCAGCCCTTTCCACCAGGTTTTCCGAAGCCCCGCAAGCTATCCCGGAGAGGGTAGAAACAGTACATGGAATGATTATCATACCATCATTTCGGGCTGACCCGCTGGCAATCTCGGCCCCAATATCCCTATAATCAAAATACCTCAGCGGGGCATCCCCGTTCAAGCCTAGATAACCCCCGATTTCCCTGGCCATGCCAGGGTCTCCGGGCTCAGGAAGGTCCCACGAAAGTTCTTCACGGAGGACCCTGAAACCCGGTCCGGTTATTGTCAGGCTGACCTCCTGGTTCAGCTTAAGTAAGGCCTGGAGCATATTTCGCGCATAGATGGCGCCACTGGCTCCGGTAACAGCTATTATATATGAACCCAATCACATTCCCTCCAGTTTTGCTAACAGGCTACAGCAATATTTTGAGCCCAAATATAATATCGGCAAAAGTAAAAACGAACAGCATTACACTAAGTATGCCATTCATATTAAAAAAAGCGGCATCAAGCTTAGATAAGTCAGTTGGACTAACCAGTGAATGTTCATAGATCAGAATACCTGCCGCCAAAATTATTCCAAGCCAGTAGAAATAACCCATACCCAGAAGCAGTCCATCCCATACCAGAAGTACTATTGTCAATACATGCAGCAGGCCGGAAAACACCAGAGCCCATCTAAGGCCAAAAACTGCCGGAATCGAATGAATTCCTTCCTTCCGGTCAAATTCGTAGTCCTGACATGAATAAATAATGTCAAAACCAGCTACCCAGGCAACTACCACGAATCCCAGGATTACTGCAGGAAGCTCCACTCTGCCCGTAACTCCAACCCAGCTTCCTACAGGAGCAAGACCCAGAGACAGTCCCAAAACAAGGTGACACGCCCAGGTAAATCGTTTGGTATAAGAATAGAGACTTAATACCATGACAGCTATGGGCATCAGCTTGACCGTAAGGGGAACCGGCAGGTTAAGCGGGTTAAGCTGCCACGCTGCAACCAGAAGCAGGCCCCATGACAGGGCCACATAAACCCAGACCTCGGCAACCGAAAGAATGCCTTTGGGAAGATGCCTTCCGGCAGTTCGGGGATTTCTGGCATCTATATGACGGTCAATCAACCGGTTTAAAGCCATGGCGGCCGTCCTGGCACCTACCATGGCCAGAGTTATCCAAAGCAATTCGTACCCTGTGGGAAAATTCCTTTTGGCCAGGAAGGCTCCCATAAAAGCAAATGGCAGGGCAAACACAGTATGTTCAAATTTTATCATTTCAGCAAAATGGCGCACCCGGGCAAATGCCATATTCAATCAGACCACCTCTCTCCAGCTACTCCTTAGCTGCTGCTACATTAGAGATAACAGATACAGGTTTAACCCCCACATGTACCGATACAACTCCCCCGGTCAGCTCATAGTAGTTTACGTTCTCCAGCCCCTGACGGGTAAATTCATCCTTCAGTTCCTTCTGGTGGGGAAAAACCTGCCACGAATTGTGGAGATATCTGTAAGGGCCTTCAATACCCGCTCCCAGTCTGCCAAGGAACGGTACACACCTGTTAAAATAAAAATTATATAACTGCTTAAAAAAAGGAACGGTAGGTTTGCTGAATTCAAGGCAGACAACGCGCCCTCCGGGCTTAATGACACGAATTATTTCCCTCAGGGTTTTTTTTAGGTCCGGAACATTCCGGAGCCCGAAACCAATTGTGGCACAATCGAAGGTATTGTCAGGAAAAGGCATTTCCATGGCATTTCCCTGGATGTATTCGATATTATTTATCCCCTGCATGCCTTTCAGGTTGGTTTTTGCAATATCAAGCATTTCACCACAGAAGTCAAGGCCGGTCACTCTTCCGGAAGGCCCTGCTTTTTTGGCCAATTCAACTGATATCATTCCTGTACCGCAGCAGACATCCAGAACGTGGTCACCCAGCCTTATTCCGGCTTTCTCAACAGTGAATTTTCTCCAAAATTTATCCCGGTTAAAACTCAGGAACGTGTTCATGGTATCATATTTATGAGCAATAGACGAAAACACCGAGTGGACATATTGCTCCCTATCCCGGTAACCCTCGGGGATTTCCAGCCCACCTGGCGGTGTGTTTTTAAATTCTCCACACTGCCCTGTCTTCCTTAGCGGTACAGCAAGCTGACCATTCTTTAACTCATTGACCAGGCCTGCAAGGCCATCTCTTGCTTCTCCCGCCGGAAATCGCTGCAGTAATTTGCCGGCAGCTTCAAAGTATGGCACAGCCAATTCCGTACCCAGGTTCCTTTCCATGATACCATAGCCCATTCCCAGGTTAAATCCTATTCCTGAAATGCTGGCCATTGCTTCACCCGAAACTGCAGCAAGCGCGCCTGCCATCCTAGCCGCTCCTTCAGTCAGGGCCGCACTTTCTTTTTCAATCACAAATAGGGCCATCTTCATATCTGTCGCTTGAAGGCCCTGATGCTTTCTTCTCTGTAAGGCGCCATAATTCATATCGGCTATAACGGAAGCCAGGGGATTAAGGAATTGCAGAATCTCCCCGGCACAAAGTTCCACAAAGAACCGGCCATAAAGATAATCTCCGGCCAACACCGGCAGCTGCGCCCCATCTTTGAGGTCTTCCTCAACCGGATTCCTCACGCAGTTGTCAGGAACCCGAAACTGGACAGCTGAGGCCAGGTATATTAACTGAATCACTGCAGCAAGGCTGACCAGCCTGGACCCAGTATAACCCAAAAGCCTGCCGGAAAACAAAACCAGGGCCGGATGCAAATATTTTTGCACCGACTCTGTTTCAACATGGGCAAATTTGCTCAAATTCCCGGGTTTTATCTTAAAGGCTTTTGCCACTTTCTCGTCTACCGATTTTAAATCATCCAGAATCGATTCCAGGAATTCGGCTGCCATCAATGTACCCCCTTATGCTAAACAAATTGCATAAAGTATTAATAGATAAATAAAGTTTAACCCTCTATATATTCGTTACCCTGAAAACAAATCCTCCCCCTAAACTAAGATTTCACAAAAAAAGGTCAGAATATTCGAGAAAGTATATTTAATCATGCTCATAAGCAACTACTTCAGCCACAAAAACCGTGGGGGCCTCAGCAAGGTCAATCATCTCCCCGTCAACCGATACTATCGGCCGGGTCGGAAAATCACTATTCTGGTAAACAACTTTGCCGACAAGGCCATTATTTAGTTTCACCATGCTTCGCAGCGGGAAGGCGACCACATTCCTCAGGAAGTTTGATGTCAGGCTGCGGTCAAGCCCACCGTCTGCCTGTGACCACAGAATCTCTCCGGCCTCATAAACAGGAAGTCTGGGGCGGTATACCTTTTCCCTGATCAGCGCTGTATATATATCAGCAATGGCCACAATTCTACTGTATAGATGTATCTGGTTACCCTTTATCCCATTAGGATAGCCGCTGCCGTCAAGACGCTCATGGTGCTGCAGGGCTACTACCGGGGCATGCTTGTTGATACCATCAATACCGCTCAATACATCAAAACCTATCAGGGGGTGTTTTTTGACCACACGCATCTCGGTATCATTAAGCTTATCCGGTTTCCCCAAAATCTCACCCGGTATCATAAGCTTGCCTACATCATGGACCAGTGCGGCAAAACAGAGAAACCGCATGTCAAGCTTGTCCATACCCATAGACTTGGCGGTAATAACGGATAGCAGGCTGACATCTGCCATATGTTCAAAAACGCTTGTTTCGGTGGACTTCATCCGAACCATTTCCGCAAAAGGCAATTCATTAATAATAATTTGCTCTACCAGTTCATGAGACACTTCGTTAATGACCTGTATATCAAAGGCCTTTCCCTCGACAATTTGGGATTTTGCTTTTTCCAGTTCTTTAACTGTTTCTCCGACAATTTTCTGGGGTCCGAATTCCTGGAGAAAAGAAAAACTGTCATCAGTTACCCAAAGACGTTTGGCTCCCGCATTCCTGAGCCTAAGAATCATCTTTTCAGTCAGGACGGAATCCTCACCCAGCAGCTTAGTGCCATTCATGTTAAATACCGGTTCAGCCAGGGTCATCCCAGTTTTTACATCATCAATGCGTAATGAGAACAAGGCCTCATTCCCCTTTCTATGATTAGGGTTATTGTTCAATGTTTTGACAGATAGCCTCTTTTTTCCTGCATTTTTGCAGGAAGAATCTTAATGTCCTTTAAAATAATACCAACCACTTCCTATAGGTTCTAAAAGTTCAACCATCCCCCAATCAGGCGCTTTTCCATCTTTTGTATATGCAACTCCTTGTTATTGCCGCTATTGCCACCCGAATCACTGCCGCCACCGTTTTCTTTGTCGTTTTCTTTGCCCTCGCCATTACCACCCTTGGCAAGAAGCATATACATGAGTTCAGGCTCCTGCTTTTTGGCTTTGTTCTGTCCCTGAGACAAATCCGGGGTTGTTGCCTTTGCCACAGTCATTTTTATAAGTGGACATAGTATGGGCAACGAGTTTTGATGCAGTTGCCCGTTACTTCACCCTCAGCGGAATATTTACAATGATATTGTCCACAATTGCAGCAAAGAACCTGTCACCAAATTTTGGACGTTCTGGTAAACTATATTCATCTGTACTCTTTTCCTCTAATTTATTTTCATCCATAACATCCCTCTCCTTACACCTCTTTTCCCAGGACTTTACCGCTCTTTACATCAATTTTTACGCGGTACTTAATTGGGTATTGCTTTTCCATTGAAGGACTGACGTTAAAAACCGCGTAATCTGAATTAATTTGCATTCTGGCAAAAGGCTGTTGATACTGAAAAATATTGTCCTTGCCAATTTCATTGATGGCAGTATCATATAATTGTTTTATATCAGCAAACGCTAAGTTCTTTAACTTTAACTCTTTAATTTTTTTGGTCTTATAATAATCGTCATCATGGTAAGCTTCAACAAGTTCAATAATATTGCTATTTAAATTAACCGAAATTATAATTATGCCCCCTGGATTAGATTCATTGACACATGAGTTGAAACCAGTAATTTGCCTTTCCTTTATTTCCTTCTATTTCGTTCTTTCCAACAGAAATTATCTCTATGTCGGTTAAGACTGCATCTTTCCGCCATTCATGTGCGCGATTAATTGCATATGGCAACCCATCTTCAACTGAATTAAGCGGTTTGTTAACTGGCCTCTCTGTGATATCCTGGAAGTCCAAAGGATGTTCCGGTGGTTTTTCCTGAAGTGCCCCAATGAACACATATGCTCCAATACAAACCATTAAGGTTATAATCGTGGCTCGCAAAGCGATTCTAAGCACATTAACACCCCGCTCTCCTTTAATCGTTAAATTGCCTAAACAAAAGCAAATATTCTATCGTTTCTCTGCCATATTCGGTTGCACCGTTATATTTAGTAAGAACTTGCTCTAATTGATTGTCTGTAGCTTTTTCTAAATTAATTTTTAAGTTTTCAGCTTTTAATTCTAATACTAACCCGGCATAAAAAATATTTTCTTCATCATCATCTCTAAGCTTATACCGAATAAAATCCTATGTTTTTGTTATATTCAACAAAATTCAGGTGTTTAGAAACCAATTTTTCTAAATTATCTCTAAGTTCATATTCACTGATTCCCTGATTGGATTCCTTCTTACTAAATCCCAACGGATCCACCCAATTCACCGGGTTATTCTCCACATAAGCATACTTATGCATACTCAACGGATTAGCCATATATCCAGGGAATACATCCCTGGTCATAAACCGCCCCAGCTTTGGCGCATAGTACCTGCTCCTCAGGTACAACAGGTCACCTTCTTCATCCCACAACTCCCCGGTATAGCCGAACGCATTATGGTTTACGTTTCGGCCATCCTCGGACAGCTTCGCTCCTGGGGCAGGCACACCATATTCATCATAGTTATAGTGGTCCCGTATCGCGCCATTGGGACGAATCATCTGGCGCACACTGCCCAGGCCATCGTAAAGATAGTACAGCGGGTCCTGGGTTTCCGGCCTTGTATCATCTAATGCTTCTACCTTGATGCGCTCTAAGCCGTATGCATAGGCAGCCTGATAATTATCCTCATCATCAAATGTCATCAGAACTTGTGGAGCTAAATTTACAGCATCATTGAGATAATATGTACTTTCAAGCAGCTGAGGGTTCAGGCCAAGTTCCAGCAGTTCGGCAAATTTACCGTTTTTGTACCAGCCTAAATGTTTACCCTTGTTTTCAAATTTGCCCTTGCCGGTGTAGCCTTTTCCGTTGTTGGTTTTGTCTTTATCCTGGCCTTTGCCGGTATTATCTTTGTCCTGGTCTGGCCCTTTGCCGTTATTGGATTTATCTTTATCATTACCCTTGCCGTTATCGCTTTTACCGCCATTGCCGTTATTGCTGCTGCCACCCGAATTACCGCCAGAATTGCCGCCGCTGTTTCCTTTGCCCTCGCCATTACCACCCTTGGCAAGAAGCATATACGTGAGTTCAGACTCCTGCTTCTTGGCTTTGTTCTGTCCGGGCGGGATATTTTCTTTTTTTTGTTCTTTCTCTTTTTCTTCTTGGTTATTCTTTAGCTTTTCTTCCTGGTTATTTTTCAGCCCTTCATTAATAATTTCCTTTACAGGGCTCTTGGTTGTCATCTTCAGGGTCTTGTTCCCGGCACCATCATAGTCATATATAACGAGCTTGTCCTGGGGCAAATCCACTTCAATAAGGCGGTTAGCACCTAAATAAAAAGCCTTGTATAGAACATGAATAACTTCTATTCAAGGCTTTAAAGTCAAACTATCTATTTAACCTCTTTTCTATAAACTTCTCCCGTATACACATCGATTTTTACGTAATATGATTTTTTAGTTCTTTCATTAAATAATGTCACATCCCATGTTTCCATTCCATCGCGGAAAAGGTCATTCCCAGATACATAAACAACAATAAAGTCAGGTTCGTTATCAAAAGCCTTTTTTGCAAGTCTAATAGCATCTCCACTATCAATACTCCAAGCTGATATATTTAAATTACCAGGAACAATCTTGGAATCCCTTTCTTGGTCTATTATCTTCAAAATCTTGTTTTCCTTAGTATCAATATCAACAGTAATAATGTTAGGAACTCCATTCCTGTCTTTTTTATTATCTTTGAACCATATCTCTATTCTACCTTCGAGGTTTTTATCTAATGTCATACTTATTTTCCCTACCTGATAACTTCTATCATTCCAATATTTATCAACGTAAGGCTTTACTATCTCTACCATTTCTTTTGCACCTAATTTATTAGCGGGAATATCTTCGTTTATTATTTCTCCTCCACTTTTAAAGTAGTATATAATACTAACAATCAATGCTATCAAAACTAAAGCAGTTATTAAAGCTTTATTTTTCAAAACACATCTCCCCTTATTTTAGCATAGTTTTTAGTGGATCAAGATAGTCATAAACATAATCCGAGTATTCCTTTTGAGCCTCTGGATTGTCATCACTTGCATTGTATCTTCCTACTACTTGTTTCCACTGGTTCATTGTAAGATCAGATACATCTTCCGGATCAAATTTTTGCTTTGTATAATAATTTAGAACAACTGCTATTGTATTAATGCTTGCTTCATTATCTACAGCCAAACGCAATTCAATTTCCGCATCGGTTCCATATATTTTATAGATGTATGCACCTGCAATATCAACATCATACCATGCTTCTTTAGCCGTTGAAGGGAAAACAGCACCAAGTCCTGTCGAGTGTTGTTTACCTCTAATAATTGTATCAATCAAACCAATTTCATCGGGGACAGACTGTGTAATTTGTTCTTTTACAATTATTCCTGCAATTATTTCTGGCTTTACTCCATATTTGCCTCCAGCTTCATTTATTTCATCTTTATATTCTTTTATGACATCTTCAATCATATCTTTCTTTGAAAACCTTATTCTTGCTAATGGATATTGCTCATATACCGCATCCCAAAGTGCATCTTTTGCTTTTTCATATTCCTCTTGACTGACATCATCATTATCTATTCCCTGTATAAGATCTTTCGGATTCGGCGGCCCATATACAACTCCATTACCCGCTTCCTTCTTACTAAATCCCAACGGATCCACATAATTCACCGGATTATTCTCCACATAAGCATACTTATGCATACTTAACGGATTAGCCATATATCCGGGGAATACATCCCTGGTCATAAACCGCCCCAGCTTTGGCGCATAGTACCTGCTCCTCAGGTACAACAGGTCACCTTCTTCATCCCACAACTCCCCGGTATAGCCGAACGCATTATGGTTTACGTTTCGGCCATCCTCGGACAGCTTCGCTCCTGGGGCAGGCACACCATATTCATCATAGTTATAGTGGTCCCGTATCGCGCCATTGGGACGAATCATCTGGCGCACACTGCCCAGGCCATCGTAAAGATAGTACAGCGGGTCCTGGGTTTCCGGCCTTGTATCATCTAATGCTTCTACCTTGATGCGCTCTAAGCCGTATGCATAGGCAGCCTGATAATTATCCTCATCATCAAATGTCATCAGAACTTGTGGAGCTAAATTTACAGCATCATTGAGATAATATGTACTTTCAAGCAGCTGAGGGTTCAGGCCAAGTTCCAGCAGTTCGGCAAATTTACCGTTTTTGTACCAGCCTAAATGTTTACCCTTGTTTTCAAATTTGCCCTTGCCGGTGTAGCCTTTTCCGTTGTTGGTTTTGTCTTTATCCTGGCCTTTGCCGGTATTATCTTTGTCCTGGTCTGGCCCTTTGCCGTTATTGGATTTATCTTTATCATTACCCTTGCCGTTATCGCTTTTACCGCCATTGCCGTTATTGCTGCTGCCACCCGAATTACCGCCAGAATTGCCGCCGCTGTTTCCTTTGCCCTCGCCATTACCACCCTTGGCAAGAAGCATATACATGAGTTCAGACTCCTGCTTCTTGGCTTTGCTCTGTCCGGGCGGGATCTTTTCTTTCTTTTTTTCTTTCTCTTTTTCTTTTTGGTTATTTTTAAGCCCTTCATTAAAAATTTCCTTTACAGGGCTCTTGGTTGTCATCTTCAGGGTCCTGTTCCCGGCACCATCATAGTCATATATAACGAGCTTGTCCTGGGGCAAATCCACTTCAATAAGGCGGTTAGCCGGGTCATAGAAGTAATCGGTGGAGCGTTCGCCGGGCTGCAGCATATTGATTAAGCTGCCATTACCGTCATATTTAAAAGTAGTCAGCCCTTCATCATCACTGTCTTCATCAGATTCCTTAACCAGGCTTAGCAACTCGTTGGCGCTGTTATAACTGTATTTCGTCCTGGTAAAAGCTTCTCCTTCTTTGCGCACCATTTCGGTCCTGTTGCCGACCGGATCATAGGTATATTCAATCTCATGGCCGCTGGAGTTAATTACTTTTTCCAGCTGGTAAACCGGGTCATATTCGTAATATGTTGTGCCGCCCTCGTCCCCATAAGTCTCAGTCAGACTTGTCCGATTGCCGGCCCTGTCATAGGTATATTCAAACTGTGACAAGAGCTTGCCAGAGGCGGCGCTATTGGTTAGAGCAAGCAGGTTGCTGGCCTCATCATAGCCGTAATTTATTGTAGCTCCATTGGGCAGCTGGGTCAGGACCCGGCGGCCAACCGCGTCATAAGCGTATTTTGTGCTGCCACCGTCCCAGTCGATAACCTCCTGCAGCCGGTTCAGTTTATCATACAGGTATTTCACTTCCCTGCCGTCAGGATAAGTGATCTTAGACCTCTGACCGGTGTTATTGTATTCATACTCCACCGTTTTGCCGTCGGGGTTTGTTACGGCAAGCAGGTAACCCAGCAGGTTATAATCATAAGTTGTGGTGCCATAAGTTTCTTCCATGACGGTAAGGTTGCCCTGCTCATCATATTGGTATTTAATGACTTCTCCCGGATACCGGGTGCTTACCAGGCGGTTTTCTTATCACCGGAGTATGTGGGATGTTCCTCACCCTTACATCGGCAATTAACGGATATTCCGACCACTCATCAAGTGGGGTCATCTTAATGGAATACATTCCATCATCCATTGGCTCCCCATTATTATCTTTACCGTCCCAGGTGTAATGGTTAGTTATATCTCTTGACTCCTGCCCGGCCATTTTACTTTCCGGGCTCGTATAGTCCCCCCGGTAGAAGGCTTCATCATCCAGGGTTTTGATAACCTGTCCGCCCTTCAGCAGGTCGATACGGACATTGTGGTCATAGTCAAACCTGAAGGTCAGAGTGCTGGTCTCATCGTGATTAGGATCAAATACAGTCGGGCTGAAAGAACCATCTCCCGGATCAGCATATGCCGGCTGGGTGCTGTTAACCCGGGCTGTTGCATTAAGCCCCGCCAGTATGCCGTTGACAATACCGTCCAGAGCCCCCATATTCAGGGCAATCGCCAGCGCCACGGCCAAGACCTTAATCCACCATTGCTTTCCAATGATTTTCCGCATTTACCATTCCTCCTTTGTAGACATTAAAAAGGCGCGCATCTTTCAGTTCCCGATACGCGCGCCTTTTTATACTTCATTCCTTAGCCTTTTCCACAAATGTGGAAAAGATATACTTTTCTGAAGTACAAAAAACACCTACCCGATAAGATAGATGTCCTTTAGTGTAAGGTAATATTTCAAATTCTGCTTCGGCAGCCCGGCTGTCGTGGCAGGGGTAACCCCCACCCTTAGACCCGTGGCTTTGCGCCCCCGCCTTTCAACGGGTTTGCCTTTTTCGGGAAATTTGAATCTATTCTGTTTTCATAGAGTGGTTTGGGTTTTTTGACATTGTTTCCAATTCTTCTCCATATTGCCCATATTTTCCTGTCCATTTGGAATGAAATGCGGTCTTTGGGGGTTAAAATGCGGTTTTGAGGGTTTGAAATGCGGTTTGCTCATTATCAAATTGAAATCCTTCATAATTAGGTGAACCAAAAAAGATATGGAACGCAAAAAGGAGTACCCGCTTTTTGGCAGCGAATACTCCCTAGGAAACTGATTATATATTATAGCAGGTTAAGTGAATTGAGCAATGGTTTGGGATCAACATATACTTTGTCAAGGGCTAGCTTGTCAGCAGAAATTCCCATCGCCAGACCAATCAGCTGGGTAAAGAACAGTGTCGGGATATTGAAGTTTGTCTTATATTTCTTGTTAATCTGTGATTGGCGCATATCCAGGTTCATCTGGCACATCGTACATGCGGCAACTACGGCCTGGGCTCCGGAATCCTTGGCCATCTGAAGGATATCCCTGCTGGCTTTCCAGGTGGCATCCTGATTGGTAAAACAGAGTGATGCCCCGCAGCATTCAGTCTTATAAGGCCAGTCAATTACTTCAGCGCCAAGAGTTCTCATTATTTCATCAAGAGATTGGGGATTTTCGGGGTCATCAAAGAAGCCAAAGGTTTTCGGGGGTTTTACCAGGGCACACCCATAATAATTCACCACTCTTAAACCCTTAAGAGGTTTTTTGACCACTGAGGAATCAATCTTATCCATGAAAATTTCGATGACGTTTTTAATTTTCATATCACTCTTATCAATTTTCTTTTCCAGGGCATTCTCCAGGTGCTGTTTCATTTCCGGGTTTTCGTTCATATCCCGTTGAGCCAAAAAATGCCTTACATAACAGGCCGGACATGGGGCCGTAAATTCTTCACACCCTGTAGTCTCCGCATTAACTACATTTCTGGCCGGGAGTGCAAATGAGAGAAAATGGCTGGTACTATGGGCTGATGATCCGCCACAGCAGTTCCAGTCAGGTACTTCAACAACGTCAATTCCCAGGGGACCGCTAATTGCTCTAAAAGATATATCTAATTCCTTTGATGAACCGTTCAGGCCGCAACCCGGATAATAAGCTACTTTCACCTAAAATCACTCTCCGATCTTTTTCGCATAATCATAAAGTTTCTTCATTTCGTCTCTGCCTTTTATATTATGGGGCAGAAGGGAAAGCTTGCCCCTCAGGAACATCGGCAATCCAAGGTCGGTATCCTGAAAAAGATTACCCGTTCCCAAGTTAAGCCCAAGAGCCAGACCCACTTCGTATAACCTTCCGTGGCTCTTAATAGAGTTCATAAATGTTGTATGGAATACATGCATGTTCTTGCCTTTACCGACAATTCCTCTATGATATGCAATGACCCTCAATGTATCCATCAATTTTGCGATATCAATATCTCTAGGACAGCGGGTGGTACATGTGGCACACGTAGCACATGTCTGTACCGTAAAGCTTTTCAGCACTTCATCAACCATGCCGTCCTGAAGCATCCTCATAATCTGGCTGGGCGGGTAATCCATAGTAAACTGGAAGGGGCAGCCCCCTGTACACTTCATGCATTGAAAGCACTGACCCGGGTCCTGTCCGCTCTCTTCCTTAAGTTCCCGAAGGAATTCTTTGTTTCTATCCAGTGTCTGTGTAACGTTCATCTTACTCATCCCTATCCCTCGCTTATCCTAAATTCATACTTTAGAATTATTCTACATTGTCAGAATAATTCCTCTTTTAAAAGACAAAAAACTGTAATTACCCGTATATATTCCAAATTGCTGCACATTCCGCCCCGCTTTGTCGACTGCCCACAACTCCGGCCAGCCGCGCAGTGAAGGCGCGCAACGACGCCAGCGCCCATTTTCCCCTACATGCATATAAAAAAATGTGTTTTTTCTTTTTAGCATTCATCCGACCCCGGAGGTGGGAAAATGCCCTCTGACAAGGCGCACGGATGACCGTAACCACAAGCGTACTGGACGTACGCAGAGGATTACGGTCATCCGCGTAACGAAGTCAGGGGGCATTTTCCCCTACATGCACATATATATAAACATAAAAGCGAAAACCCTACTCTTTACCTGCCGGCAAAAGTAAGGTTCTCGCTAGCCTTTGACATACGTCTCAGTACAAATAAATATCCCTCCTAAAGATTTACGGCCTCTTTTTCGGGAGTTTTATAAAGGATTCCACGTTGTGTTTCTTTAGCGTCTACTGATTCTGCCCCAAAATTAATTGCCAGGAAATTGCAGGCATCCCATGGGTTCACCTTATCTCCACAGGTGAACACATCAACTGCGGCATAACCAAGCTCAGGCCATGTATGAATTGCCAGATGTGATTCGGAAATAACTACTACTCCACTAACACCCTGGGGGCTAAATTTATGGAATACCACCTCGCGAACCTCAGCGCCAGCTTCCAATGCTGCATTTACCATCATTTCCTCAACTTTGCTGACATCATTAAGAACATTGAAGCTGCATCCATAAATTTCAGCCAGAACATGCCTTCCCAAAGCGTTTAATGTCATCTTCAATCTTTGCCCCCTTTTTCAGTTCATTTTTGGAATTTAACACCCCACTAATCTTTTTAAATTACACTCTAAATTCCAGTCAAATTCAATTTTAGCACATTTATGTGGTTTGTCAACAAAAATTTTATCAGGGTTTACCCTACTCTCAGCCCTTTGTCGCCAAGGGTTCACGATACTTCTCCACCCTGTTTTGCAGACATCCAATCCCCTCCAGCACCACCTCTACGATATCACCTGGCTTCATTGGGCCTACCCCCTCGGGAGTGCCTGTCATCACTACATCTCCCGGCAGCAGAGTCATTATATGGGAGATAAAGCTTACCAATGCGGGCACAGGAAATATCATCTTACTTGTATCTGAATCCTGTTTCAATTCCCCGTTCACATATGACCTCACCCTATTACTATCTCCTGAATGATCGGTTTCAATCCACGGACCCAGGGGCATAAAGGTGTCAAACCCCTTTCCCCTGGTCCATTGCCCGTCTTTTCGCTGCAGGTCCCGTGCCGTCACATCATTGCCACAGGTATATCCCAGGATAAAATTCCTGACCTCTTCCGGTTCGGCATGGCGGCATTTCTTACCGATCACAACTGCAAGCTCTGCTTCATAGTCAACCTGTGAACTGACCCCGGGGTAAATAATAGTTTCCCCCGGCCCGATAACAGCTGTAGAAGGCTTAATGAAAAGTACCGGTTCCTCAGGCACGCCATCAATGTCTCTTGTGAATTCATCGATGTGGGCCCGGTAATTCAGCCCAACACACACAACTTTGGAAGGCTCACAGGGAGCCAGCAGCATTACTTCTTCCAATGCGTAAGTACCGGCCCCCAATTTAAAGGTTTTGCTGCCAGAAGTAAAGTCATCGTAAATACTTCCTGATATTTCCCTTATCATATTATCATTTTCGAGAACCCCATACCTTGCTTCTCCGTTGCATAAAAACCTTACTAGTTTCAAGCCTTGCTACCCCCTATATTTCTAAGCAGACTGGCCATTTCAATACCGGTAATGGCAGCATCCCAGCCCTTATTGCCTGCCTTTGTGCCCGCACGTTCGATAGCCTGTTCAATTGTATCTGCTGTAATAATTCCAAATATGGCTGGCACCCCTGTATCCAGGGCAACCTTGGCTACCCCCTTGGATACTTCGGCACATACATAATCAAAGTGCGGTGTACCTCCCCTGATGACCGCTCCCAGACAGATGACGGCATCATACTTACCTGACCGGGCCATCGCCTGGGCCACCAGGGGAATTTCAAATGCCCCGGGAACCCAAGCTGTTTCAATATTTGCCTCTTCGGCACCGTGCCGGTTTAAGGCATCAAGGGCGCCCCCAAGCAGCTTATTGGTAATAAATTCATTGAACCTGCCGACAACCAGGCCAAACTTATAGTCTTTGGCCAATAATTTTCCTTCAAAGATTTTGTTCACGTTTCATTCCTCCCTATATCAGTAATGATTATTTAATTATGGTTCTTTATTGAAAGCATGTGTCCCAGCTTTTCCCTCTTGGTACTCAGGTAAAACTCATTAGATTCACACGGAGTTATCTCAATTGGAACCCGCTTAACCACCTCAAGGCCATACCCCTCAATACCGGCTATCTTCCTGGGATTGTTGGTCAGAAGCCTTATTTTTTTGATTCCGAGTCCGGTCAGTATCTGGGCCCCAATCCCGTAATCCCTTAAATCTGCCGGAAAACCCAGCAGTTCATTGGCTTCAACCGTGTCCTTGCCCAGGTCCTGAAGGTGATATGCCTTAATTTTATTGGCAAGTCCAATGCCGCGGCCTTCCTGGCGCATATAGAGCAGTACCCCGCGGCCTTCCTGTTCAATCATTCTCATCGCATGCCCCAACTGATCCCCACAGTCACACCTGGCGGATCCAAAAACATCTCCCGTCAGGCATTCGGAATGCACCCTGACAAGGACCGGCTCGTCTGTAGTTACATCCCCCTTGACCAATGCAAGGTGTTCCTTACCATCAAGGACACTGTTAAAAGCAACCACGGTAAATTCGCCATATCTGGTCGGCAGCTTGGCCTCTCCGACCCGCTCCACCAGTTGCTCTGTGCGCCTGCGATAGTTTATCAGGTTGGCAATGGTAATAATTTTGAGATCATGCTTTGCGGCAAATTCCATTAATTCAGGAACGCGTGCCATGGTGCCGTCTTCCTTCATAATTTCACAGATAACCCCTGCCGGATACATCCCTGCCATCCGGGCAAGGTCTACAGCTGCTTCGGTATGGCCTGCCCGCCTGAGCACTCCGCCGCTTTTAGCCCTCAGGGGAAAAACATGTCCCGGTCTGGAAAGATCAGCCGGTTTCGTCTCAGGATCCATCATTACTTTGATTGTAATGGCCCGTTCATAGGCTGAAATACCGGTTGTTGTTTTTCCTTTTGCATCAACAGACACCGTAAATGCCGTTTCGTGGGAATCAGTATTGTTGGTCACCATGGCCGCAAGATCCAGCTCGTCACACCGTTCCGCCGTCATCGGAGTACAGATCAACCCCCGCCCGTGTGTAGCCATAAAATTAATGGCTTCAGGAGTAACCTTCTCTGCCGCCATCAGGAGGTCACCTTCATTTTCTCTGTCTTCATCATCTACAACTATAATCATCCTGCCCTGTTTAAAATCAAAAAGCGCCTCTTCAATCGTATTAAAATTCATGCTTATTCTCCTTTCTCTATAGGAACCCGTTTTCAGCCAGGTAATCCATGGTAAGGCTGCTCCGGCTGCTGACTGCAGGTGTTCCGGCTTCGCCTGTATTCAATCCCAAAAGTCGTTCCACATATTTCCCGATTATATCTGCTTCCAGATTGACCCTGTCCCCGGTTTTTTTGTAGCCCAGAGTTGTCAGCGACGCAGTGTGTGGGATGAGAGAGACCTGAAAACTATCCCCTGTACAGTCAACCACCGTCAGACTGATTCCGTCAATGGAAACCGAGCCCTTTTTGACAACATATTTCATCACCTCTGCCGGAGCCCTGATTTCAGTTAATACCGCGATGTCTTCTCTCTTCTGACGGGTAATCACACCTACCCCGTCAATGTGTCCGCTGACTATATGCCCCCCAAGACGGTCCCCGACCCTGAGGGCACGTTCCAGGTTAACCCGGTCTCCCGGTTTCAGACCTTCCAGGTTAGTCTTACGCAGAGTCTCTGCCATTACGTCAACATCAAAAAAACGCTCGTTAAAATGAACAACCGTCAGACAGATGCCGTTAACAGCAATACTGTCTCCCAGCCTGACATCCTTAAGTACTTCAGACGCTTCAAGAGTCAACCTGGCTGAATCTGTGCCATGCTGAATTTTTTTCATTTTTCCCATTTCTTCAATTATACCGGTGAACATAGTTTTCACCTCTTTAAACAGAGTTAATGTTACCGCCCATTTTCATAGACCGGATACCCTTCTATAAAAAAGTCTTCCCCGATGCATCCCGAGTTAACACGTTTCAAGTGTACAGCCCGGTCCATGGTTTCAATCCCCGCACCGCCCACAGACCCCGGCGCCTCTTTACCGCCAACTATTTTGGGAGCAATAAAGGTTAACATCTTATCTACCAGACCGGCTTCTAAAAATGAAGCAGCCACTTCGGCTCCTCCCTCTACCAGCAGCCCGGTAATCTCCATTTCTCCAAGTTTTTCAACCAGGTCATGCAGGTCCACCCGCCCCTGCACATCTGCGGCAGTCCTTACCAGCTTGGCTCCCACTAAAGCCAGTGACTTTATCCCGGCAATAGATGCCTTATCAGTTACAACCACAAATGTCGGCGCATCTGAGTCCTGGATCAACACTCTGGAACCGGCCGGTGTCCTGGCCCTGCTGTCCAGGATAATTCTTACCGGGTCGCGCCCTCCTCCGGCAAGCCGGCAGGTAAGGGCAGGATTATCGGCAATCACCGTATTGACCCCGACCAGGATACCATCAAATTGGTTCCTCAGCCGGTGCACCATGGCACGGGCCGGTTCTGCCGTCACCCATTTTGAATGCCCGGTCCGGGTTGCTATCCTGCCGTCAAGAGTAATGGCTGTCTTTAACAAAACAAAAGGCTTTCCTGTGGTGATATATTTAATAAAAATTTCATTAGTCCTTTTAGCTTCCTGTTCCAAGAGACCAACATGAACCCTGATACCGGCATTCACCATCTGTTTGATACCGCGCCCGGCCACCAACGGGTTAGGGTCCTCCATGGCCACATAGACTTCACGAATTCCGGCATTAATAACAGCTTCACTGCAGGGGGGAGTCCTGCCATAATGTGAACACGGTTCCAGGGTAACATATAATATCCCCTCCCGGGCATTTTCACCTGCCTCCCTTAGGGCATGAATTTCTGCATGAGGGGTTCCTGCTTTTTCGTGGTAACCTTGCCCAACGATCTGGCCATCCTTGACAATTACGGCCCCCACAAGGGGATTCGGGCTAGTCCTGCCGACAGCCCTTTTAGCAAGCTGCAGTGCCAAACACATATGCTGCTCATGCATGGTCTTTTTCGTCCTTTCATTTCGATAGTTAATGCAAAGTTGATGATTAATGTAAATACGCAAATTTACGGCAAAAAACCCTGAAGATAGACACTTCAGGGTTAATAAGCAGCACAATAACACAGTAATCATGCAACTGCAGTCCTTCTCCCATCCAGACTTTAACTGTCGGCCCCGGAATCACACCGGGTCAACCCCATAAGGCTCGCGGGCTATCTCTCTGAGAATCACCGCCGGTAAGGAATTTCACCTGTCCCTGAAGGTTTACTGTATATTTTTGTCGTTAGAAACAATTATATTCAGTTTTTTGAGAGGTGTCAAGAGAAATGCACACATTCAGTCCATTCACATTTTCAGTCGCTTTTTCTTTTCAGTCTCTTTGCATAATATTTAAGAACATAAACCTTTACAGTTACAGGCGAATTGCAGACTTCGCTAATTAAAGCAGATTTGCCGGAACCATTAGGTCCGGCAACTATCACCAGCAACTTCATTTGACGTTGGAACGGCCCTTCTTCTTGGCAACAGCATACTTTAGCACTCTCATACTGCGTTCCGTTGCAGCGCGCAAAACTTTGCCTATTTCGGTATAGTCACGCTGACCAACCTTTTTAATCGCCTCATCAAATTCCCCTGTGCAAATATATCCCTTGTAGGTTACTATACGGCAAACCTCCTTCAGAATAACACTTTTTCTGCTTATATTATACTTCTTTATAGCATTATCTTCAGTGAAATTCAATCAGATGATAGTCATACCCAGGATACCTTCTATAAGTTTACACTAGCGCCGTACGCAACAGTAACAATAGTTATTCACAAACACACCTTTTCAGATTCCGGATTTGAACCTCATGCTCTCCCAGTACTTCAAATATGGATCTCTGATTCTCCTTTAATTCCCTTACCGAAGAAATCATTTCCATCCGAAACTCTAAAAGGCCTGCCGTTTGCTCAAATATCGCCTCCTGCCTCTTCGCTATTCTGTTAACAGTTTCCTTTAGTCCGCTTGTCTCTGTCTTTACTCCCACTAAATCCATCTTCACTTCTGTCATCTCGGTCTTCAGGCCACCTATGTCACTCCTTACTTCTGCCATCTCAGTCTTTAGGCCGCTTATATTTGTTTTCATACAATCCATCCCGGTTTCAAGGCCGGTTACTTTGTCCACCAAAAGTTCCAGCAGTTGTCTATCAGTCATCCTTCTCTCCTCCTATTTTTATTATAACACCCAGGTGATATTTAAACACTGGACAAACATGTGTTCGTTGGTTAATTTAATTATAGCATATATTCGGAATTAATGGAATATGTTGGTGCATATTGGCAGGAAAAAAATGGCCGGAAGAAATTCCAGCCACTCTGACCAAAAGTGTAGTCATTTTTTCAACTCACTAGATCACTTCCAGTTTTTCCAGCAGGCGCTTCAGCATTACAATCCCCTGGGCTCTGCTGGCTTTTTTATCCGGTGCAAAAGTATCTTCAGTTATACCGTTGATAATTCCTGCTGAACTGGCCTGGTCCACACCCTGTGCAGCCCATGCTGAAATTTCACCGGCATCTGCAAAAGATACCGGGTTTTCTGCTTCCAACTCTCTGGCTGCAGAAAACTTGTATGCCCTTGCCATCATAACAGCCATCTGTTCCCTGGTGATGTTCGCATCCGGGGCAAAGCGGCTGTCACTTAAGCCGGCAACAATCCCTGCACTGTAAGCAGCCTCTACGTATCCCGCGTACCATGTACCGGAAGCTACATCACGGAACCGCCCGCTGCTGTCCAGTTGTTCTAAACCGAGACTTCTGACCAGCAGTGCGGCAAACTCGGCTCTCGAGATGTCTGCTTCAGGAGCAAAACTATCCTCGTCCACCCCGTTGGCAATGTGTCTTGCAGCCATTATCTCTATGTCTGTTTTCGCCCAGTGACCGGCAATGTCTGCAAATGTCCTGTTATATTCCATAACCGCATATTTGCTGAAATGCTTGAGCACCACCGTAATTGTGCCATCTGCTTCATTAACCTTACCACCGACAAATTCCCATTTGCCTTTGGTTTCATTATAGTAGTACACGCCAAGTTTTTTAACATCAGCAACCTTGCCGGTGTCATATCTCAGGGTAACCGTGATGCCTTTTGACGGCTGTTGGCCGTCTTTGGCCGATATGTCAATTATCTCACTGCCGATCACGAGGTTATCATTTTCGTCATGAACCAGTTGGTCATAATCTTTATCTGATTCTTTAATATTGGTCAAAACCAGGATAATTTTTTCGGCAAATGCCCCTGAAGGGATTTCAACAGTAACATCATCTCCCAGTTCCACAGAGGTTTGTTCATCAGGGTCTACCTGCTCTTCTACGGTATCGTCATTGGCAGCAGGGGCTACGCCGCCACCTCCGCCTCCGCCGGAACTGTATACGGTATAAGAAACAGTGTTTGACCCGGCACTATTGTTGCCGGCACCATCAAAAGCCTTTGCCGAAATTAGGAAGGTTCCGGTTGACCCCAGGTTTGCTGCTACACTGAAATTATAGACACTGCCTGTTACTGTACCTACTGTGGTCCCGGTTACAACGAGCACATTATCCTTATATATCTTAATTCCAAGATTCGGTTCATAGGCATATCCGGATACGGTAATACTGCTGCTGTAGCCGAAGGCACCGGACACCGGGCTGTTAATATATGGCTTTTCAGGTACAATAGTATCTGCCGTAAAGCTGTCACTGCCGCTCCCGGCATTACCGGCCAGGTCTGTTCCATTTACGGTAATATTAATTGTTCCGTTTTCTATTGTAATCAGATAGGCAACCATCCACTCATTTGCTGCACTGGTAGGAGTTATTGTTACTGTATTGCCGTCAATTGTCACCACAGGCGTACCCTGCAGGGCTTCATCGGCTGCAACAGTTACGGTCATATCTCCTGCCGGCGCCGGATCAGGAACTGCTGTCATCGTAAAGGTGGGATTAACCGTATCCTTTACCAGTGTTATGGCTGAACTTGCACTGCTCACATTCCCAGCAGTATCGGTTGCCGTTGCCGTAATACTCAGTGAACCTTCGACAAGGCCGCTCAGGTCCAGGGTCAGGGTCCATGTACCATCGCCTGCTGCGGTCGTGCTGTCAATCAGTTCACTGCTATTATTGTACAGCTTTACTTGTGCTCCGGCTTCCGCAGTGCCGCTGAAGGTAAAGTTGCTCACATTGGCGCTGTTCACAAAACTATTCTCAATAAGCGCGGAAATAACCGGGGCTGCAGGTGGTGTACCGTCTGTTACGGTAACCAGGTATGCTGCACTTATATTGCCCTTAAAATCGGTTGCAGTGACTTTCAGAACTGTTCCCGGCTCCTGTTGGGCAACAGTAATACTGAAGTCCCCATTGGCTACCGCCGATGCCGAGGCAATAAAGCTGGAATCAGCATTATTATAAACAGTCACCGTACTGTTTGGCTCTGCAGTTCCCGTTATGGCCGTATCATTATCATCAATAGGGTTAACTAACGGCGCTCCCGGGGCTACAGTATCAGCCTCATATACCGCACTATAGACATTAACCATTTTCTTCTTAAACGTTGTCCCGTCTAATGAAGGCAGGTAATCTCCCGTATTCATTAATATATCGTTTACCTCCCCAGGTGTCAGGTTGGGGTTCACACTCAGTACCAGTGCGGCGGCGCCTGCCACATGGGGCGCTGCCATGGAAGTACCGTCAAGGTACTCATATGCATCACTGTCAGGAGTGGCTTCCCAGTTGAACATCTGAGATGAATTGCCGTTGGGAATCAAGGTATCCCGGTCACTGCTGGGGCTCAATGAATAGGTGGTTCCATCTATAACATCGACAAAGTCGTTACTGGGAGAAAAATCGCTGAATACCTTTTCTTCCATATAAACAGTGAACAATGGGTCATCCTCAATACCATAGGCAATGTCCCTGCCTATTAACAGCAGCCTGCCCCCATTTTCAAGAAAAAGATATAAATCGGAGAAATTTGCCGGTGAAACATTATAATTAGCACCACTAAACCAGATTACCGTTTTGCCGGTCATTGTTGCCAGATCCGGGGCCGAACCGGCAGCTAAAATGTCATGGGATGTAACATTATTATAAGATGCCAAGGCAGTTTGGTATATGGGAGCAAAGTCACTTTCTGCATTATCGTCATCATCAACCAAAAGAATCGGGGTATCAACAGTTGTATCAAGAAAACTCAGCGCTCGTTCCAGCACCGCAGTTCTTTGAGTCTCCAAACTTAATTCCTCCAAGCCAAATCCAAAATGAACCGCCTTGTAGTTAAAATTCAGGTCATTGATCTGCAAAGCGGCCCCCATTCTGGGATATACAGGCTTCAAGCTTAATATATCAACACCTGGTGCACCCACATCAACCTTTGTGGCGCCATAATTAGAGAAACTTGCTAATCCGCCCTGATTATCAACAGCAGCAACAGCAATAATGTTAGCGCTGTCAAGTCCGGAGGGCGAATCCGCAGTTACATCATTATCTCTTCCTTCATTACCGGCAGCAGCAACAAAAACCTGACCTGAGCTGTTAATTGCATTCTGCAGTGCAAAGTCAATCTCGAGCGAGTCCACCGCCCTTCCCCACGAGTTATTGGACACTTTAACCCCCATATCTGCCGCATATTCAATAGCAGCAATCGCATCAGAGGTCGAACCCCCTTCCGGCCCGATAAACTTCAAAGGCATTATCTTCACATTTGGAGCTACCCCGGCAACCCCGGTGCTGTTATTGGCCACAGCAGCTATGGTGCCGGCAACATGGGTACCGTGGTAGTCCTGGTCATTAGAATCAAAAACCGTATTGTCTCCATTATAAAAATCCCAGCCATTCACATCATCCACATACCCGTTACCGTCGTTGTCTATCCCGTCACCCGGTATTTCCCCGGGGTTGGTCCAGATATTGTCAGCTATATCCGGGTGGTTAATATCCACTCCTGTGTCAATCACTGCCACAACAATCTCGGAATCTCCCGTGGTCAGATCCCAGGCCTCAGGGACATCCATGTCAATATCAACAACCCCGTAAGTATCTCCGACCTTTTGCCCTGTATTATGCAAGCCCCATAACTCCTCAAACCAGGGGTCATTTACATTTATCGCCCTGGGATAATAGAGGTAGTTAGGCTGGGCATAAAGGACATTCGGGTCTTCTTCCAACTGCCTGATAACATCTTCAACCCTGGAACCATCTGTTACTTTGACCAGTTCACTCCCAGTCAGGGAATGTTTTTTTACACTCCTGACCGCAGCCTGGGTTTTTAATGACCTGATGTTAACACTGTCTGTACCCGGCTTAAATTTCACTATTACCTCATCGGCAGCGTAAGCCCGGCGGTCCCCAACAGAACCCTTTCCCGGTTTTGGTTTTTTCACATCAGCAGTAACCGCTGCTGCGGGAACCAAACTGATGACAAGTGCAATTATTGTCAACATGGAAATTAGTCTGCTTCTGCCTTTTATCACAATACCCTCTCCAATCTGTCATCATACTTCTCAAGAAAGCCAAAAAAAAAACACCCTCAGATGTTTTAAATTTCGATATATTTCCGGTTTTTCCTGCAAAATCCATGTCAATTTTTCTTTTTTCAACTATACAGTTCTTCTTTTTTCAAGTGTCCAATTCTTCTTTTAAAGCTTCCAATACTTCTTTTGTATTTTTATGGCCTCATCAATGGGTATTCTCATCACAGGCTTCTCAAAGCGGCGTTCCGCCCCCCCCGGTTCGGCGGCCTCCACCCCATATTCACCAAAAACGTTTACAACTGCTGAGACCGCATGGCCCACTACATCCAGGTTATACCCTCCCTCGAGGGCAGCCACGATTCTGCCGCCACACTCCGCTTCAGCTATTCGCTTAACAATTTCTGCCATTTGAGCATACCCGCGGCAGGTCATTTCCAGACCCGCCAGGGGGTCTGCATAATGGGCATCAAAACCTGCCGAAACCATGACCAGCTGTGGCTTAAACTGCCGGGCCACCGGTTCCAGAATCTGGGTAAAAGCAATATACTGACCGCTGTCACCTGTCCACCTGTTCAGGGGCACATTTATCGTATAGCCTTCCCCGGCCCCGGAACCTGTTTCTGAGGCAAATCCCGTGTTGGGGAATATCCCCTGCTGGTGGGTGGAAAAATAAAGGACAGCCGGGTCGCTGTAAAAGGCCTCAGCTGTACCGTTGCCGTGGTGGACATCCCAGTCCACAATAAGAATTCGTTCTATGCCATGTGTATTCATGGCATGCATGGCCCCGATGACAACATTATTGAACAGGCAGAAACCCATTGACCTGTCAGCCTTGGCATGATGCCCCGGAGGGCGCACCAGGGCAAAAGCCGAATCAACCGCGCCCCCAATAACACTGTCAACAGCAGTAATAACGCCTCCGGCAGCCATTAGTGCCGCTTCGCAGGAATTTGATGAAACAACTGTGTCGGGGTCCAGATACCCCCCACCCTGCCGGGCAAAAGCAGCCACCTTCTCTATATATGCAGGTCCGTGAAACATGGCTGCCTGATCAACAGATGCCGTTTGAGGCCCGATTTCAACCATTTTATCCCTTATTCCGTAATCATCAAGGGCTTCCAGGATGTATTCCAGTCTGCGGAAATTTTCCGGGTGTGAGCCGGTATCGTGTTCCAGGTAAATGGGGTCATAAACCAGTCCCATTTTTCTCATAGACAAATCACCTTTTCCCGGCAGCCGTTCTCAGGTCCCTTACCGCTCCGGCAATGTCACCCGCGCCGAAAACCGCCGAACCGGCAACCAGTACATTGGCCCCGGCCTTTACTATCTCCCCGGCATTCCCCGGGACAACACCGCCGTCAACCTGAATTTCCGTGTTCAGACCAAGCCCTGTTATCCGGTCACGCAAAGCCGTTATTTTGGGCAGCGCCGCAGAAATAAATTTCTGCCCGCCAAACCCCGGGTTCACTGTCATCAGGAGGACCATGTCCAGCTCTTCCAGCACATATTCCAGCATATTCAGCGGTGTGGCCGGATTCAGCGCCACTGCTGCCCTGATGCCATATGATTTAATATTCTGTATCGACCGGTGCAGGTGGGGACAGGTTTCTGCATGCACACTGATCAGGTCAGCCCCTGCTTTTACAAATTGTTCGATATACCGGTCAGGCTCCTCAATCATCAGATGGACATCAAACACGAGTCCGCTTTTTGGTCTCAGGGCTTCGACCACCAGTGGGCCGATGGTTATATTAGGCACAAAATGCCCATCCATCACATCAATGTGTAAATAATCTACTCCTGCCTCTTCCACCAGCCTCACCTGGTCAGCAAGACAGGCAAAATCTGCAGACAGGATTGAAGGCGCCAGTTTCACCATTCCCAAATCTCCCCTTCCATATAAGTTGTCTCTGCCTGTATGTTCTGCATCTAATATCTGCATCTAATAGCTTTATCTAATATCTTTTTTCCCGTGAGTCCAACTCCTCCAGGAAAATCAGGTAATGTTGATATCTCTCAGGACTTATTTTGCCCTGGTGTAAGGCCTCTTTCACGGCACAGTCCGGCTCAGCCCTGTGGAGGCAGCCGTTAAACCTGCAATGTTCAATATATGGCAGGAATTCAGGGAACATTTCACCCAGGTTTTTACTGTCCATCTCAGGCATGTATAAGCTGCTAAACCCCGGACTGTCCACAACCAGTGACTCCGGTTCCAGTTCCAGCAGTTCGGCATAGCGCGTAGTATGCCGCCCGCGGCCGATTTTCCTGCTTACCTGGCCGGTTTTCAGCCCAAAGCCGGGGTAAACCGCATTTAACAATGAAGATTTGCCGGCCCCTGACGGCCCGGCAAAAACTGTCAGATGTCCTTTTAGGCAGTTCCTTAATTCTGCAATCCCCGCTTCTGCCTTCGTACTGGTTGGCAGTACTTTATATCCGGCATCAATATATATCCTTATGAGTGAATCAACAACCGCCTTATCAACAAGGTCTGTTTTATTAAAACAAATTATTGGCAAGAGTCCGGCGGCTTCAGCCTGAACCAGCAAGCGGTCCAGCAAATCAGTCTGGGGGTCTGGGTCAGCACAGGCCAATACTATTACCACCTGATCAACATTGGCCACCTGGGGCCTGTCCAACACAGTACTCCGGGGCAGGATTTCTTCAATCACCCCGGTTTTTTCGCCCCCTTCCCGGACCTTAACCCGGTCTCCGGGAAGCACAGTTTGCTTTAACAGCCTGAACTTGCCCCTTAAGCGGCATTCCCAGACCTCTTTGTCGATTTCAACATAGTAAAACCCGCTATACGCCCTGATTACAGTGCCCTGCTGCATAAAGTCCTCCTTCTAATTTACCGGAAGTTCCTCGTATGGCGCCTGGAAATCATCAATAAATACCTTGATAGTGCCTCTCTCGTAATAAGCCACCAGCTGGGAAAACGGTTCCCCGGAGTTATATTCTACAGGTCCATAAGCCACCCGTTCACCCACCACATCTGAAACAACAATTTTCAGTTGGTGAGTTAAGCCGTCAGTTGGCATTGCTCCTTCAACCCGGACTGTCTTTTCCTTGGGTCCCGGTCCCGTACTTAATACTATTTTCACGGCATCGCCCTCCTGGACTTCTGTCCCGGGCAGAGGGTCCTGTCTGACAACATATCCAGATATAAATTCCCTGCTTTCCTCCTGGGTAATATCAGAACTCAGGTTTAACTCTGCCTCTGCAAGCTTAGCCCTGGCATCCTTCAGAGAAATACCGGTAATATCAGGAACTGCAACAGGTCTTGGTTCAGGCCCTTTGCTGATCACCAGCTTGACAGAACTTCCCTCCCTGGCTTCGGTGTCTCCGGCCGGGGTCTGTTCAATGACTGTCCCTGCTTCCGCCTCATCATCAAATTCCTCGGAAGAAGTGACTTCAAAACCGGCATTGGTCAACTCTATCTCAGCTGCAGTCTTTTCTTTACGAACAACATTAGGTACTGTTAAAAATTCAGCGCCCTTACTGACAATCAATTCCACTATGGTCTCTTCTTTAACCTTTGTTTCTGCCGGTGGGTTCTGACTGATAACATAGCCAGACTCCACTTCAGGGTCAAATTCCATCCTGGTTTTAGGGGTTAGGTTAAGGGCATCCAGTTTTTCTCCCGCCTCTTCATAAGGAATGTTTTCCACATCAGGCACCACCACTTCAGGTACATTAATGAAGTCACTGACCCAGATGTATCCTACCCCTGCCAGCAGGCCCAGCAGAGCGACAACCAGTATGGTGGCGAAAGGACGTACCCTTTTCTTCTTTTTCCGGCGGAAATTCTTGGCTTCATCATCCTTTTTGTCACCGGTGATGACCACCGGTCCGCTCATAACCCTGGTGGCGAATTCATCGGCATCCATCACCCTGGTTTCTCCGCCGGTTTCTCCGCTGATAATTCTCTTCAGGTCCCTGGCCATATCACCGGCGTTCAGGTAACGCATGGTAATATCTTTGTTCATGGCCTTCAGAATTATCCGTTCCAGTTCAGGTGTGATATCGGGGTTCAGCCTGCCCGGAGGCAAAGGTTCGGACTTAATGTGCTTCAGGGCAACTGCTATCGGGGTCTCCCCTTCAAAAGGAACCTTCCCGGTAAGCATTTCATACAGGACCACTCCAACAGAATAAATGTCTGATTTGGCTCCTGTTGTTTCTCCCTTGGCCTGCTCGGGAGAAAAGTAATGGACTGACCCCACTATCGTTGAAGAATCGGTCACAGTTACCGAACTCATCATCTGTGCTATCCCGAAGTCAGTAACCTTTACCCTGCCATTATCCATAACCAGGATATTGTGTGGCTTCACATCCCGGTGCACAATACCGTTTTCATGGGCATCCTGCAGGCCGTCACAGATCTGCCTGGTTATGTCTACTGCCTGGTCTACGGACAGCTTCCCCTGCTCCCTGATGATTTCCTTCAGATTACGGCCCTCGATATATTCCATTACTATATAGTGAGTATCACCTTCCTGGCCGACATCATAAACACTCACAATATTGGGGTGAGATAGTTTGGCTACAGCCTGGGCCTCCCTGCGAAACCGGGAGACAAACTCCTCATCACTGGTGAATTCAGAACGCAATACCTTAACTGTTACCCGGCGGTTTAATAAAGTGTCCCGCGCTTTGTAAACCACCGCCATTCCCCCGCCGCCGAGACGGGACACTATTTCATACCTCTTGCCCAGTAAATTTCCAATCACGGCTCTCACCTCACTGTCTGATTACCTTTTTCATAATTTCCCTGGCTATCGGCGCTGCCTCTGTGCCACCGGCGCCACCGTTCTCCACGATAACCGCCACGGCCACCTCAGAGTTTTCAGCGGGGGCAAATCCGATAAACCAGGCATGGGCGCTGCCGTGGGGGTTTTCAGCTGACCCGGTCTTCCCGGCAACCTGAACCCCCGGAATGGATGCTGCCCTCCCTGTCCCATTGGCTACAGCCGCAACCATGAGTTCCCTGATTATACCTGCTGTTTCTGCAGACACAGGGGTTAATATCTGCTCTGCCTTAAAAGACCTGATAACCCCTCCCCCGGGACCCCTGACCTCGTCAACCAGGCTTGGTTTCATGACCTTGCCGCCATTTGCAACTGCAGCAGCCACTACTGCCATATTTAACGGAGTCACCAGGAGGCGTCCCTGGCCGATAGCAGTCTCTGCCAGCTCCAGTTCAGACATTTCCCCCGGTTCCGGAATCCGGCTCTGAGCCGCTGTTGTTTCCAATGGCAGTTCCTTACCGATTCCAAAACTGTATGCTGCTGCCACAAATTTAGCGGCACCCAGTTCCATACCAAGGGAAGCAAAAACGTAGTTGCTGGAGCGAGCCATAGCTTCTGCCAGGCTTAGTTTGCCCTTTGCCTGACGGTCTTCAATCCGCCGCCCCTCCACCTCAATATACCCAGGCGCCTCAAAGGTCCGGCTGACCGTATCCGGCTGTTCAGCAAGAATTCCTGCTGCTGTTACCACCTTCATAGTTGACCCCGGTGGATAGAGACCCTGAGCGGCCCGGTTCAGTAAAGGGCTGTCCGGATGTATCCTCAGGCTTTCCCATTGACTCTCTATCTGCCCCGGGTCAAAACCCGGTTTGCTCACCATCACCAATATCCTTCCGGTACCGGGTTCAAGGGCCACAACTGCCCCTTTCCGGTTCCCCAGCATGTCATAAGCTGTTTTCTGCAGTTCGGCGTCCAGGCTGAGTACAATGTCATTTCCGGGTTTACCTGTATCAAGCATATTCAAAGCCCAGGAACCATCACCGGCCAGACCGCTATCAAGGCCTAGCAGTTCTTGGTTATAAACTGCTTCCAGCCCCCAGCGACCCAGTTTGCGTGAGAGGTAACCGGTCACATTTCCTGTTATCTCCCCATACGGATAGACACGCTTTCCGGACTCTCCCGATATAATGGTTTCAGCCAGTACCCTGTCCCGGCTGTCACTGATCTTTCCCCTGAGTATCTTTTCTTCAAGTATCTGGAGCCTCCTGTTGCGTGGGTGATTAAGCAGTTCATCACTGCGAAATACCTGTAAGTATGTCATATAAACAATATTTATAAAAAACGCCGCCATTATGAGTCCGGCAACTACCACTATATTCCGGTTCATCATTAATTTCAGTCCTCTTTTTTCTATCCTTCAGCTGATATCCTCATCAGCAGCCCAAGCATTATATAGCTGGAAACCAGGGAACTTCCGCCGTAACTGACAAAGGGAAGGGTCACCCCCGTCAGGGGCAGCAGTTTGGTTACTCCACCCACAATAACCAGAGTCTGAACAGCCAGCAGTGATGTCAATCCTGCAGCCAGCAGCGCCCCAAAACCTGTATGCGCAGCCAGCGAAATGCGAAAGCCCCGGTATATTATGAAGCAATAGATTATAAGTATTGCGATTGCCCCTGCCAGCCCTGTCTCCTCACTCCAGGCAGAAAAAACAAAATCTGTATGGACTGCCGGTATCAGGTTTGGCTGCCCCAGACCGATCCCGGTCCCATATGTTCCCCCAGAGCCGAGGGCAAACAGTGACTGGATTATCTGATATCCCTTGCCTTCCATATCGGCCCAGGGATTCAGCCATATCGCAACCCTGACCCTGACATGACTGAAAAAGAAATAGCACAATGTTGCTCCCAGTCCAAAGAGAAAGCTGCCAAATAAAATGTAAGACCACCTTCCCGTTGATATATAAATCATAACCAGAAATGTCCCGAAGAAAATCAGCGCTGTTCCCAGGTCCTTCTGAAAAATCAGCAGCACCAGGGACAAACCCCACATAACCAGGAGCGGGCCGATGTACTGTACACCGGGGACAGGAATGCCCCAGAGGTTCCTGGTCCCCTCAGTAAGAACCTCTCTCTTTTCCTCAAGGTAACTGGCCAGGAAAATAACCAGGATAATCTTAACGATTTCCGAAGTCTGAAACCTTGCGATACCAAGGTCTATCCAGCTTCGCGCACCTCCGGCTTCCACCCCAAACAGTATTGTGGCCAGCAGCAGAATAAGCGCTGTAAATATATAAATATATTTATAATCCTCAAGTCTTTTATAGTTTTGCAGCAGCCTGACCGTAGCCAGAAAAGCAGCCAGGCCTGCAAATAACCAAATGGACTGGCGCATGGCATAATCCGGCTCCAGCCTCAGTATCATCACCAGTCCAGCTGCACTCAGCATTGAGGTCAGTGGAAACAGAAACTGGTCACCCCGGAATCTCCATTTTTCCAGCAATAAATGGACCGCGATCAACCCGAAACTTACTATTGCCCCAAACAGGAGCGGCTGTTTAAAGCCTGCTGCCGCAAAAGTACCGTTTTCAGCTCCGAAAAGGCCGAGCAATCCCAGCCAGAGAAATAGGATAACATATATAAACAATGAACGCTCATTTTCACGTATTCCGTAAGCCATCATATCAATCCCCCGGCTACTCTGCCTGGTAAAGTACTACTGTAATATTATCATCTCCGCCCCTGTCCAGGGCCTTGTCAATAAAATGCCTGGCGCTTGCTCCCAGGGTTTCCCCCTCACCGGCCATCTGCCCTATCTCTTCAAGGTTGACCATATTGGACAAACCGTCGGTACACAAAAGGATAATATCGTCTTTGATGACATTTTCTTTAACTATATCCACTTCCACAGATGCAGCCGTACCGATTGCCCTTGTCAGCACGTTCTTCTGGGGATGGTTTTCAGCCTCCTCTTCGGTCAGGCTGCCGTTCATCAGCAGTTCATTGACCAGTGAATGGTCACTGGTCAGGAGTTTAATTACAGAACCCCGTACCAGATAAGCACGGGAATCCCCTACATGGGCAATATATATTTTTTCACCCCTAATCAGGGCTGCGGTAACGGTTGTCCCCATACCGCGGAAATTTTCCCTGTCTTTCTGAGCATATTCATATACTGTCGTATTAGCATGCCTGAAAGCCATTTGCAGAGCCTCGGCCGGGTCCTCCTCCAGGATAGCGCTGTTTTTCCGCAGATATCCTGAGATAGCATCAAGAGCCAGGTTACTGGCCACCTCACCTGCCTTGTGCCCCCCCATGCCGTCAGCCACTGCCAGCAGCTGCAGGTCATCACAGACACAGCAGTTATCTTCATTATTCTTTCTTACCAATCCGACATGGGACAGCTTACTCCACTTCATACTCCCACCTCACAAACTTAAAGGTTACCCCCGCAATAGCTATTGTATCACCATGCACCAGAGGAACTGATTCATTGACTCGTACACCATTAATATATGTTCCATTTATGCTGTTTAAATCCTCCAAAAAAAATCCATCATCCTGAAAAATAATCCTGGCATGATTATGAGATGCAAATGAGCTTGTCAGCTTTATATTATTATGGCTGCCCCTGCCCAGATGGGTTTGCCTGTCCAGGTAAATAACCTCACCCTGTTTCAGAGACGGGTCATTGCTGCCGGTAACTACCAGTTCCGCCCCGCTGGATGTCCGGGAGGCTTCGGCCTGACCAAAGACCCTATTCCCCCGGTGCCGCAGGTCAGTCACTATAAAATAAAATACTCTCAATAAAAAAAGATATATAATTGCCAAAGTAGCAAATTTGATTATCAAAAGAATAGCCTTCATAAATTACACCAGCCTGAATTCAAGGAATGTTGTCCCCATCCTGATGCGGTCCCCGTCTGCCAGTTTCTTCTTGCTGATGCGGATCCCATTTACGAAAGTGCCATTGGTGCTTCCCAGGTCGGTAATGAAAAAGCTCCCCTCCAGGTAGTCAATAGATGCATGAACCCTGGATATATTGGAGTCTTCAAGTGGGATATCACTGGTTCTCCGCCTCCCCATGATAACTCCCTGCTCACTGAGAGGGAATTTCCTATGCTCCCGGGTGCCGGCTTTTTGTTCCAGCAAAGCCCTGGGCCGCGCTGTCACGGCAGCCTTCCCGGTAAGGGTGTCCTGCCCCCTCCCCGCTGGAGCCGGTTCATAAAACTTACTTTTATCAACTATAATAGTCAAGTCAGAAAACTTACCAGGCTGCTCCTCCACGATTCCTGCAGGCACAGGCGGCGCTTTTGGGGAAGTTCCGGGCACTTCCTCGGAAAAAGAGCTGTGAACAGCTATATTCCCAAGCTGCAGGCTTTTATCAAGTTCAAAGGTGACTGTGATTTCGCCTACTATATTATAGTCCCTGCTCTGCACCTTCTGCTGCGCAAATTCCCGCAGCTCACTGGCCAGGGCCTGTCTTACGGGGGCAACGGTTTTCCAGTCCTCATCCCCCAAAAGCACCTTAAATTCATTGGGCACATAAACCTTGGAAATACTGACATTTTTATGGTCCCGCATTTCCCTCATGATGAGCTTGGCAATCTCAGCAGGCTGGATATGGTCAGCAAACTTGGTTTTAAAAAAGCCCTCTATGTATTTTTCTGAAATTTTCTCCAGCTTATTGAAGAAACCCATTAGGCCACCTCCATTCTTTAACCGCCCGGCGTCGGAGCTGGCCGCAGGCGGCATCAATGTCTGCCCCTTTTTCCCGGCGGACAGTAGCCGGTATGCCTGCTCCCTCAAGAATCTGCCTGAATTTTTGCACCCTTTCCCGGTCTGACTGCCGGTAGTCACGTTCATCCACCCTGTTTAAGGGGATCAGGTTTACATGACAGAGCATGCCCCGGAGGAGCCTGACCAGTTCCTCTGCCTGACCGGCAGAATCATTTACCCCCTGAATGAGGGCATATTCAAAGGTTACCCTGCGGTTAGTCACCGAGATATATTCCCGACAGGCTTCCATAAGCTCCCTGACAGGGTATTTCCTGTTGACAGGCATCATCGTATCACGCAACAGGTCATTGGGAGCATGCAGGGAAACAGACAGGGTAATCTGCAGGTCAAAGGCCGCAAGCTTCCTGATTCCGGGAACCACTCCACAGGTTGATAAGGTGATATGCCTGGCCCCGATATGGAGCCCTGAGGCTGCAGTGACCATGGTAATAAATTTCAGCACATGGTCCAGGTTATCCATTGGTTCACCTGAACCCATAATTACTATGCTGCTTATCCTTTCACCGGTATCATTCTGAATGCCGGTAACCTGAGCATAGATCTCCCCCGGGGTCAGGTTTCTTACCAAACCTCCCATTGTTGAGGCACAGAAACCGCACCCCATCCGGCAGCCCACCTGGGTGGAAACACAAACACTGTTACCATAGTCATGTGGTAAAAGGACACTCTCCACAGACTCGCTATCGCGAAGTCCAAAGAGAAATTTTACTGTCCCATCCTTAGACTCCTGCCTGGCAAGGACTTCAAGGTTCCCCGGAGTCGCTAAAGATTGCAGCTTCTCCCTTAACTCCAGAGAAAGGTCGGTCATCTCCTCAAACCGGCTGACTCCCTTCTGATGAACCCATTTGTATATCTGGGCAGCCCTATACCTGGGTTCACCAAGCCCGGCCACCAGTTCCCCGGTCTCCTCGATACTCAGATCCAACAGGTTTATAGTTTTGTTATCGTTCATCGTAATCACCGGCTGTCACTTCTGCTTTCTCATGCGGCTGATAAAAAACCCGTCAGTACCATGGATATGCGGTAAAAACTGGACATATCCCAGTTCCATGGTGTCAGTGCCCTTAATATTGCTTAAAACTGCAGGCAGAAAATCTGCCAGGCTTTCCAGCTGAAATTGACCATGGGTATCGAGAAATTCCCTCACTGTATTGATGTTCTCCTCAGGTGTGATGGTACAGGTACTGTAAACCAGGACACCACCCGGTTTCAGGCATCTGGCTGAACTCTGCAGAATTTTCACCTGCAGGTCATGTAGCTGGGTAATCTGCCCCGGTTCCTTCCTCCACCTGATTTCGGGGCGCCGCCTGAGGACCCCCAGTCCCGAGCAGGGAGCATCCACGAGAATATAGTCAGCTTCCCCGGCAAACCGGCTGTCAAGGTCTGTGGCATCGTGCACCACAGGATTAATAATGGTTATCCCCAGCCGGGCGGCGTTTTCCTCAATAAGCTTTATTTTGTGAGGATGGACATCAACACTAATAATCTGCCCTTTGTCATCCATTAACTGGGCCAGGTGAGCCGATTTCCCCCCGGGAGCGCTGCAGGCATCAATCACCAGGCTTCCCGGTTCAGGGCTTAAGGTATGCCCTACCAGAGTTGAGCTCTCATCCTGAACCATGAACAGCCCTGACCTGTGAGCGGCCAGACTGCCTACAGAGCGGAATCCCTCAATAATCAGGGTTTCTGCCGCATAATCCCCGGGTGTTGCCTGCACCCCTTCTGTTTTCAGTAATTTCTGCAGTTCCTCCCTGGTGGTTTTCAGGGTGTTGGTGCGCACTGCATTTGGAGGAATCTCATTATTGGCCCGGCAGAGTTCCTCAGCCCCGGCAGCGCCAAACTCATCTACCCACCTGCCCACAAGCCATTCGGGATGGGAATACCTGACTGCAATCCCCTTGACAGGGTCCCGGACAATATCAGGAAATTCCAGGTTGTCCCTGCTTCGGGCCACATTCCGGAGAACCCCGTTAACCAGTTTGACGGTTCCGGGATGCCCATAGTTCTTGGCCAGGTTGGTTGATTCATTACAGGCTGCCGAATCGGGAACCTTTTCCAGATAGAGTATCTGGTAGACACCCATGCGCAGTATATTCCTTATCCATGCCGGAAGCGTTTCCAAAGGCTTTTTCAGAAACCTGCCCAGCACCCAGTCAATAGTCCCCAGGTGCCTCAAAGTTCCATAAACAAGTTCGGTAATAAAGCCCCGGTCAGTCTTTTCCGGCTGGTATCTTTCAAGGATGCCGTTAAGGGCAATATTTGAATATGCCCCATCATTGTCAACTGCATATAATACTTCCAGAGCCATACTGCGGGCTGATTTCTTTTTCAAACTGATCTTCCCTTCTGCTTACGTCCTGTCACTGTTTCCTGGATTGATTTGTTCTTGCACCCTGCAGCGATTTGTCCTTGCACCCTGCCTTAATCGTCCCGGCGTCCAAACATGCCGGATAACAGGAGCAGCCGCACCAGCTGCAGCAGGCTCATAAGCACTGCAGCCACATAAGTAAGGGCAGCGGCATTGAGGACCTTTTTGGCCCCTCCCGCCTCTCCGGCAGAGATGTATCCTCCCCGTTCCAGGCCTGCGAGGGCGCGGCTGCTGGCATTGAACTCCACCGGCAGGGTGACTATCTGAAACAGGACCACTGCAGTAAACAGGTATATTCCTGCAGTTAACAGCCATCCGGTCTGAAAAATAAGCCCGATAAAAAATACCGGGAAAGCCATGGTGGAACCAAGCTGGGCCACCGGAACCAGATTCGCCCTGATGTTCAGGGGCAGGTAGCCATTGTGATGCTGCATGGCATGGCCTGTTTCATGGGCAGCCACACCAAGGGAGGCCAGTGATGATCCGTTATAAACCTCCTGACTCAGCCTGAGAACTTTCTTCCTGGGGTCATAATGATCTGAAAGGTGGCCGCCTGTCTGTTCAATAGTGACGTCATGGATACGGGCCTCTTCCAGCAGTTTTTTGGCAACCTGGGCCCCGGTATAACCGGAAGCGGCCCTAACCCTCAGATACCGGGCAAAAGTACTCTTGACCTTAAACTGGGCATACATTGCCAGTATCAGTCCCGGTATCAGAATAAGCATCGTAGGCTCAAAGAATAAAAAAGGAAACATTCGCCAACCTCCTACTCAGTAGTATCTAGTCCAGGAATAAGCCCTTGGTGACATTGTGCCCGTGGACAAAATCCGCTGCCTTCATCCTCCGGTTTCCCTGCAGCTGCAGGTCGGTTACTGCCAGGCAGCCATTGCCGGTAGCCACCGCAAACCCGACTTCAGGTATAATTCCAAGTACTTCCCCGGGCTGATGTCCGGAAAATTCAGGTATGGGACCCGGAATCCTGTCAATTGTACAGGCCTGGGTTCCCCAGACTTTAAGGATCTTATCCCCGAGCAGGGTATAGGCTCCGGGCCAGGGATTCAGGCCCCTGACCAGATTGAATATCTCAACAGAACTCCTGGTCCAGTCAATCTTTTCAATTTCTTTTGTCAACAGCGGTGCATAGCTGGAAGAGGTATTATCCTGCGGAACCCTCTCAGCCTTCCCTGATTCTATCCGGTTTATTGCCTCTGCCAGCAATTCTGCCCCCATTTCCGCCAGTTTATCATGGACCGTTCCCGTGGTGTCCTCAGGCGCAACCGGAACCTTTCCCATCAGAATCATATCACCGGTATCAAGTCCCACATCCATCTGCATTATCGTGACCCCGGTCTCACTTTCACCATTAATCACTGCCCAGTGAATAGGCGCAGCCCCGCGATATTTTGGCAGCAGTGAAGCATGGACATTAATACACCCATACCGGGGAATTTCAAGTATTTCTTTGGAAAGCAGCTGTCCAAATGCCACAACCACAATAATATCAGGTGACAACTGCCTCAACCCGGCAACACATTCCGGTGTTTTAATTTTTTCCGGCTGCCAAACCCTTAAACCGGCTTCCAGGGCAGCCTTTTTTACAGGAGGGGGGGTAAGCCTGTGTCCCCTGCCCTTAGGCCTATCCGGCTGGGTCACCACTGTTATAATTTCATGGCCCGAATCCTTTAGCGCCTTCAGACACGGGACAGCAAAGTCCGGTGTCCCCATGAATACTATTCGCATGCTGATTACCTCACTTTAATTCGCTTCCGGCATTAAACCTGTCGGGAGTTGGAATTGTATTAGGTTTTCTTGATATTCTGTGCTTTGTCAACAAACAGAATCCCTTCCAGGTGGTCTATCTCATGTTGGAAGGCACGGGCTAAAAGCCCCTCACCCTCATATTCCCTTTCCCGGCCTTCCCTGTCCAGTGCCCTGACTGTAACTCTTGCTGCCCGCTGCACTTCTCCGCTGATCCCGGGAATACTGAGACAACCCTCAAATTCTGTGTCCATGCCCTCTTGCCTGATAACTTCCGGATTTATCAGCTCAATAAGACCATCACCCGCATCCACCACTACAATCCTTTTGGATACACCAACCTGAGGAGCTGCCAGCCCGACACCCCTGGCTTCATACATGGTACTTGCCATATTCTCCAGCAGTTTAATCACATTAGGTGTTATCTTGGGTACCGGACGTGCTTTCTCCCTTAATACCGGCTCACCTATCTCCACAATTCTATATACCGCCATCGCTCTACCTCCTTATGTATAAGCAACATGTTACATCATGCCCAGAGGGTCAACATCAACACTGATCTTCAGTACGGCCAACATTGGGTCATCCTGCTGCGATTCCAATGCTTCCCGGATAACCTTACGCAGCAGGCTTCCGGGAGTTCCCCTGATGCAAATCTGCCACCTGTACCGGTTACGCAGTTTGCTCAAAGGGGCAGGTGCCGGCCCCAGCAGAGGCTGTGTTATCCCGAGGTTGAACCGGCCAAGCTCCTGTGACAGTTTTGCTGCTATCACCTCACTGCCCTGGATAACGTTATTTTCAGTCTTTCCGGAAATAAGTATGCGTACAAGTGAGCAGTAGGGCGGATACTCAAGAATTTCCCTTAATTTTAATTCTTCCCGGAAAAAATCCCTGTAATCATGGTTTTTTGCATATACCACACTATAATGTTCCGGGGTATATGTCTGTACAACGACTTCACCCGGTCTCTTGCCGCGCCCGGCCCTGCCGGCCACCTGGGTAAGGAGTTGGAATGTTCTTTCCGCAGCCCTGAAATCAGGCAGATTCAGGGATGTATCTGCGGTAATCACACCTACCAGGGTCACCCCGGGGAAATCGAGGCCTTTTGCAATCATCTGGGTCCCTACCAGAATATCAATGCTGCCATCCCGGAACCTGTTTAGAATTTTCTCATGGGAACCCTTTCCTGTTGTGGTATCCATATCCATCCTGGCCACCCGGGCATCAGGAAACCATCTGGCAATCTCACTTTCCACCTTCTGGGTTCCGACCCCAAATTGCCTTATGCTGGTACTGGCACAGTCAGGGCATACTTCCGGGGCCTTCCTCCGGAAGTCACAGTAATGACACCTCAGTGCCTGTTCACCTGCGTGCAGTGTAAGTGTGATGCTGCATCTGGGGCATTTCATAACCAGTCCGCATTCCCTGCAGACAATAAAGGTCGCATAACCTCTCCTGTTAAGGAAGAGAATAGCCTGTTCTTTGCGATCCAAAACATCCCTGATACGTCCAATAAGTTCCCTGCTGAAAATACTCCTGTGGCCCTCTTTTATTTCTTCCCGCAGGTCAATAACAGTAACCTCCGGCAGCGCCTGTCCGCTGACCCGGTTTTCGATGGTCAGCAGGCTGTACCTTCCGGCCAGGGCCCTGGAGTAAGATTCCAGGGACGGTGTCGCACTGCCCAGCACAACAATACAGTTAGTCAGCCTGCCCCTGGCAATGGCAACTTCCCTGGCATGATACTTGGGACTGTCTTCCTGCTTATATGATGTTTCATGTTCTTCGTCAATAATTATCAGGCCTAAATTAGCAAAGGGGGCAAAAACCGCCGACCTGGCCCCTACAACAACCCGAACCCTTCCTGTTTTAATCTGCCTCCACTCATCATAGCGCTCCCCCGCTGAGAGACGGCTGTGCAAAACAGCAACCAGGTTACCGAAGCGCCCCTTGAACCGTTCCACCATCTGGGGAGTCAGGGAAATTTCCGGAACAAGTACGATGGCCTGTTTTCCTGATTTAATACAGTAATCTATAGCCTGCAGGTATACTTCGGTTTTTCCGCTGCCGGTAACCCCGTGCAGCAGAAATGTTTCGAATTTACTGCCGGTTATGGCTTTCCTCAGTCTCTGCAGCGTTTTTCCCTGTTCAGGGGTCGGCTTTAGTGGTTCTGTTTCTGCAAATGACCGTGATGCATAGGGGTCCCGTCTTATTTCAACAGTTTCTGCCGCCAGATACCCCTTCCTGATCAGTTCTCTAACCGTTGCCGGTGTTGTTCCGGCCAAACGGGAGAGTTCGGCAGCCGGCAGGCTTCCGTGCTCGTAAACTGTTCTTAGTACTGCACTCTGTTTTGGCGCTTTGCCCTCAATATCTTTAATTACTCTTTCGCATTCCTCACGGTTTAACGCCAATTCCACTACCTGGATCTGACGCGGTTTCAGCCTGGGTTTAATTGCCCTGACAACCTCTATCAGGCCCCTGCCCCCAAGCTCCCTAAGAACCGTCTCCAGTTCCTGGCCTCCAAACCTGCTGAACATTTCTTTTTGGGGAACTTTACCCCTGCGGCAGACATAGTCATATACTTCCCTTTCCAGGCCGGCCAGCAGAGCCGCAGGAACCACCTCAGGGGAGTCTGCCGGAACATAAAATGTCTGTCCGGTCGTCCTGGCACCGGAAGGCATAAGTGACTTTATCGCGGCAACAGTGGAACACATGTACCTGTCAGCCATCCAGCCGGCAAGGGCCATCAAGTCAGCAGGCAGCCAGGTCTCGGGGTCAAGAACCTCACTTATATATTTTATGCCGGAAACCTCCGACACATCAGAAAAACCAACAATATAACCTTCCACAGTCCTGCCGCTAAACGGCACCACGACCCTTGCGCCCTCTCTCAGGGGCACATTGATTTCCGGAGGTATGCTGTAATAAAAAACCCGGTCAAGTTTTCTGGCGGAAATATCCACAATTACTTCTGCAAAAGGTTTGCTTGTCATAAATCCTCCGTTAATTATACTTTGGCTATGATACCATAATATCTATATTATAGCAGATGTGCTTTTTATGTTAAAGAACTAAACCGGGTCCGCATCTTTTCCCGCTTCTGTTTGTTGACAATATGGCTCTCAGTTCTGTAAAATCTAATTAGGTGTTCAGAGACTTCATTTTTTAGAAAATTTATTATAAGAGTTGGAGGAAGGATTAATATGTCCCGCAAACCGGGTGTCGCCAGATATGAGATTATTGCCGTCGACCTGGCCCAGGCAATCACTGAAGGAATTTATGCTGAAGGAAGCAATCTTAGAGGCAGGTCTCTTTTAGCCGGAAAGTACCAGGTATCTCCGGAAACCATCCGAAAAGCCATTTCACTCCTGGAAGGATACGATATTGTCAGGAGCATTCCCAGTAAAGGAATTATAGTCAATTCACAGGAGAATGCGGCCAGATATCTGGAAGGGAAAAACCTCGGCAATGTTGTCTCTGATATCGAAACCAAATTAGGACAACTTTTTCGGGAAAGACAACAGCTTGAAGAAGAAATTGAAAATACCATAAAAACATTGCTGGTTTTGGCCAGCCTGCAGAATAAGGACCTCCACACATAGTGGGGGTCTGTTTTATTAATAACGCATCATTTTCTTTAGATAAAAACATAATAAATGGAAGAGTTGTGCTTCCTGATACGGATAAACTCGCTCAAACGAACACTCCAATCAATGGTTGACATCCGACAACTTACTATAATACAATTAGGTTGGCGGTCGTTTGGAAATATAACCCGAAAAGATGGTGGTATAATTTGCCCAAAGTAGTCATAGAAAAGCTGTTCAAAATATTCGGGGACCATCCCGAAAAAGCCCTGAAGTACCTGGAAGAAGGGAAATCCAAAGAAGAGATCCTCACCAAAACAAAACAGGCAATAGGGATTAATAATGTAAGTTTTTCAGTGGATGAAGGTGAAACATTTGTTGTTATGGGGCTTTCCGGAAGCGGGAAATCCACCCTCATCCGTTGCCTGAACAGGCTTATCGAACCCACCGGCGGCAAAGTGTTTATCGACGGTGAGGATATTACCACAATGGACAAGAATGCCCTCAGGGAAATCCGCAGAAAGAAACTCGGCATGGTCTTCCAGCGGTTTGCTCTTTTCCCACACCGGACTGTGCTGGAAAATGCTGCTTATGGCCTGGAAATCCAGGAATTTGATACAGCTGAACGGGAAAAAAAGGCCCAGGAAGCTCTGGAGCTTGTTGGCCTGAAAGGCTGGGAAAACAACATGCCTGACCAGTTAAGCGGAGGCATGCAGCAGCGGGTCGGCCTGGCCAGAGCACTGGCTTCAAACCCTGATATACTGCTGATGGACGAGGCCTTCAGCGCCCTGGACCCATTGATAAGAAAAGAAATGCAGGACGAACTTCTGGACCTGCAGAAGAAGATGAACAAAACCATTATCTTTATTACCCATGACCTTGATGAAGCCCTAAAAATCGGGGACCGGATAGCGCTGATGAAGGACGGGGAAGTTGTTCAAATAGGTACACCTGAAGAAATCCTGACCAATCCTGCCAACGAGTATGTGGAAAAATTTGTGGAGGATGTTGACAGGAGTAAAGTTCTCACTGCTTCAGATGTAATGAAGGCACCTTTACCACTGCTGATGCTTAAAGACGGCCCTCGTGTTGCTCTTAGAAGGATGAAGGAAAACGGACTCTCCAGCATTTTTGTGGTTGATAAGGAAGGCACCTTAAAAGGTGTTGTGCTGGCAGAGGAAGCCCTGGCTGCAGCCGAAAAAGGGGAAAAAACCCTGGACTCCATTCTGCTGACTGCTGTACCCAGAGTGAGCAATGATACCCCGGTAACCGATCTGCTCCCCACTATAGCCGAATCAAAACTGCCCCTGGCCGTTTTGGATGAAGATAATAAGTTGAAGGGTATTATTATACGCGGTTCGGTTCTGGCAGGACTTGCCGGCCAGATGGGTAAAGGGGGTACAGCAGATGTCTGATATTTTCAAACCTGTTACCGATATTATGCAGACTAAAATCCCCATAGGCAGTTGGGTTGAAGGTTTTATCTTTTTTCTCAGGGACAACCTGGAGACCTTTTTTGATAACTTAACTGAAGGTATCGACACAGTTATTGACGGGATGGTGGACCTGCTCCTTTTTATTCCATCACCCCTTTTGATACTGGCTTTTGCAGGCTTGGCCTGGTTTCTGTCCGGCCGGCGAATTGCACTTTTTACCCTTCTCGGGCTCAGCCTGATATTTAATCTGGGTTTATGGGGCGCCACCATGGAAACCCTGTCACTGGTTACTGTGGCGACCTCTATTTCATTTTTATTCGGGATGCCGCTTGGCATACTGACTGCCAGGAACAAAATGGCAAACAATATAATCACACCCCTTCTGGACTTTATGCAGACAATGCCCGCTTTTGTTTACCTTATCCCGGCAATAATGCTTCTGGATATCGGCGTTGTCTCGGCCACATTTGCAACTGTTATTTTTTCCATGCCCCCAACCATCAGGCTTACCAGTCTAGGCATCAGGCAGGTCCCCGAGGAACTAATAGAAGCCGCTGAAGCCTTTGGCTCCACACCGCGTCAGAAATTGTTCAAAGTCCAGCTGCCGATGGCTATGCCTACTATTATGGCTGGAATAAACCAATCTATAATGCTGGCACTCTCAATGGTAGTCATCGCAGCCATGATTGGCGCCGGCGGACTGGGTGGACTGGTACTGCGAGCCATTTCAAGGCTTAAAGTGGGGATGGGCTTTGAAAGCGGTCTCGGAGTAGTAATCCTTGCCATCATCCTGGACCGGATTACCCAAAGCCTGGGGAAAAGAAATAAAAAAAATACTTAGGAGGTTGAATGAATGTCGAAGAAATTTCGTATTTTAACAGCTGTACTCTCAATCCTGCTTCTGGTATCTCTGGCAGGATGTACAGGAAATGATGAAAAAGCGCCCGGTGAACAGAGCACCGAGCCTGATACCAAGGGCCAGGTAGAACTGGGATATGTTGAATGGGATTCCGAAATTGCCAGTACCCATGTAGTACAGGCCATTCTGGAGGACAAGCTTGGTTATGAAACAAAGATAACCCCAGTTGATGCCGGGGTCATGTTCCAGGGAGTAGCAGAAGGCAGTTTTGACGGTATGGTTGCAGCCTGGCTGCCAGGGACCCACAAAGCCTATATGGAAGAAGTAGGCGATAAGGTAGAAGACCTGGGCGCCAATCTCACGGGAGCAAAAATTGGCCTGGTAGTTCCTGAATATGTGACAATTAATTCTATCGAAGAACTGAATGGAGCAAAAGATAAGTTCGAGGGACGCATCGTCGGTATTGAGCCCGGAGCCGGAATTATGCAGGCTACAGAACAAGCCATTACCGATTACGGCCTTGACCTGGAGCTCCAGGACAGCAGCAGTGCGGCAATGGCAGCTTCACTGGAGAAAGCCGTGAATGCAGAGGATTGGGTTGTGGTCACCGGGTGGACTCCCCACTGGAAATTTGCCAAGTGGGAGCTCAAATATCTCGATGACCCCAAAGGAATCTATGGCGGTGAAGAAGAAATCCACACCCTGGTCCGCCAGGGCCTGAACGACGATATGCCGGAAGTATATAACTTCCTCGACAAGTTCAGCTGGGAACCTGCCGATATGGCGGCAGTCATGGTTAAAGTCCAAAGCGGTATGGAACCTGCAGATGCAGCCAAAGAATGGGTAGAGAACAATTCCGATAAGGTTGACGCCTGGCTAAATAATTAATAATCTGGCATAAAACTTCGAAGAGGCAGATATTCCCTGAGGAATCATCTGCCTCTTCCTTGCTTTCAAACAGACCCAATCACCCCGCATGCCAGCCGCTTCCCGGCATCACCGGCCGGCTGGGTCCGGTAATCATCAGGGTTTTGATGAATTATAACAGCCTTGCCTATAACATCCCTAACCCTGAACCTGCCGGTAAAGAAGGTCATCATGGCACAGCCCCCGTTAGAAAACAGTACCGGGAAATCTCCCGCGTGATTTCCATGAGGCTGGTTATCCGGATTCCAATGCTCTCCTGCCGCCTGGAACGGGTCATTGGGGTCTCCGATTTGGCAATTTCCCCTTTCATGTATATGAAACCCATGAGGCCCTACCGGGTCCCTCTCACCTTCAGCAGGACGGTACGGCGGCAGCCCTGCAATATCTGCCGATACAAGGGTTCCGCCAGGCACATTCCTGAATATAACAATACCATTAATGTCTGGCGCCAGCGGGCCCCCTTTGATATAGGCGACAGCCGCTCCTGTATCAGTAAGGGGCCACCAATTTGTAATCATCTAACTTCCCTCCCGGAAATATGTTTTCACTTTACTCTATGTAAAGATAAACCTGAAGGTGTTCTCAAAGCCGCACCAAAAAACAGGCGCTTCCCCTGCCAATCGGGAAGCGCCTGTATTGATCAAACCCTAATCCGGTATTAACCCACTGCTGACCCGGTATTAATCCTGTATCATATGAATTTTTTCCGGCGGAATGTAGACCCCGGCTGCCTCACCCAGTTTGGGAGGCTTTAAAAAATGAGCCGCCGGCACCAGGGCAACAAGTTTTAGGTCCCTTCCGGTACCTGCCTCTATTTTGAGCCTGTAACTGTATCCATAGGGGTAGACCTCTACGATTATCCCCTCTAACCGATTAGTTCCCGGAACATGTTTGTCCTTATCAGTGGTAACTGTAAGGTATTCGGGTCTGATGCACACCGACACATCTCTATCGCGGGAATAGCCTCCGTCCCAGCCGGTACATACCTCCAAAACTGTGCCCTTATCTGCAGCAGGTGTTACCGTGTACCGCCCAGGTTCACCCCCGTTAATCCTGCCGGGCCATATGTTGCTCACTCCGAGGAACTCGGCAACACAAATATTCCCGGGATACGACAATACCCGGTTTACCGGCCCCGTCTGGGCAATCTCCCCTTCCATCATCACAAGCAGACGGTCTGCCAGAAAAGGAATTTCATTGAGATCATGGGTCACCATAACTGCGGTTGTGCCTGTTTCGGCAAGAATTTCTTTCAATTCACTGACCAGGGCCGCCCTGGTGGGCAGGTCAAGGTAAGTAAAGGGCTCATCCAGAAACAATACATCAGGTTCCAGAGCCAAAGCTCTGGCCAGACTGACCCTTTGGGCCTCACCACCTGACAGGGTATGTGCATTTCGCTTGCCCAGGTGGGCGATCTTCAGCTTCTCCAGCCAGTGCGCCGCAAGTTTCAGGCGTTTATCCTTTGCTATCCCTCTCAACTTTAGCCCAACAGCCACATTGTACATAACTTTGCCTGAAAGAAGCAGTGGGTCCTGGAAAACCATGGCCATCCTTCTCCTGGCAGCAAGGACATCCCGTGCTGTCTTGACCGGTCTGCCTTTAAAGAAAATCTCTCCTGCAGAAACCGGTTCCAGAAACCCCAGGGCCTTAAGCAGGGTACTCTTTCCCGCTCCGTTGGGGCCCGTAATTGCCAAGAACTCGCCGGCGGCAGCAGAAAACTCAGGTATCCGGAGAAGCTGTTTTTTACCTCTGATTACAGACAGCCCTCGGGCTCTTAGAACCATGTCAGTCATCTGTGGTTCTGTCATGTGCGGTTCCCCCGTTGCTGCAAGATTGTCAGGGTCAAGGTCACTCCATAGGCCAGGACCATTAAAATAACACTCAAGGCTATAGCGATATCATAGTTACCTTTGGAAACCTCCATTACCGTTGCAGTTGTCAGCACTCTGGTCCGCCCCAGGACATTACCCCCAACCATGGTCGAAGCCCCTACTTCAGAAATAACCCCTCCGAATCCCGCCATAACAGCAGCCATCAGGGGCAGTCTGACTTCGCGCAGCAGAAGCAGTCCCGTCTGCAGTTTCGAGGCTCCCAGGGCCAGTATCTGGAGCCTGAGCCTCCCGTTAACCTGTTGGAAGGCGGCTGCAGAAATGCCTGTAATAATGGGAGCAGCTATTACCGACTGGGCAATGATCATTGCCGCAGGAGTATACATCAGGTGGAAGAACCCCAGCGGACCATTCCGCCACATAAATAATGTCACCCAAAGGCCGGCAACCACAGGCGGCATCCCCATTCCCGTATTAACCAGAGACATCAGGAACCTGCGGCCGGGAAACCTGCCCAGGGCCAGGAAGGCCCCAAGTGGTATCCCCATGACCAGGCTGATTAGAGTAGCTGTCCCTGATACTTTTAGCGTAAGTAAGGTAATTCTAAGAACTTCCGGGTCTCCTGTCAGCAAAAGCCTGACAGCCTCCTGGATGCCCTTCCAGACTGATTCCATTGGCTACACTCCGTTTGTCAGATATTATGCCGGTGGTTGGCCACTATATGTCCGGTTTATTCCTCTTTCCCGGCATCAGGGAAAAACAGCGGCTGGCCGTATTTATCAGCGCCAAAGGTCTTTATTATCTCCTGAGTTTCGGGGGCTACCATAAAGTCAACAAATGCTTTGCCGCCCTTGGCATTGACCTTTGCAAACTTCTCAGGATTTACCTGCATTACATGGTAGATGTTGAGCAGTTCCTGATCACCTTCCAGAAGAATCTGAAGGTCCATATTTTCCTGCAGAGCCAGGTATGTGGCGCGGTCAGTAAGGGTGTATCCCTTCTTTTCAGCAGCAACATTAAGGGTAGCGCCCATCCCGGTCCCAGTTTCCTGATACCATTCACCGGCAGGTGTTATTCCGGCTTTTTCCCAGATTCCAAGCTCTTTTTTATGGGTCCCTGACTCATCTCCCCTGGAGAGAAACAGGGCCTGTTTTTCGGCAATGGCCTTAAATGCTTCTGCCACAGGCTTATCCTTGATTCCTGCCGGGTCATCAGCAGGACCAACCAGCACAAAATCATTATGCATTACAATCTGCCTGCTGACCGCAACTCCGGCATCCTCAATCCTCTGTTCATCTTTGGGAGAGTGTACCAGCAGGGCATCAGCCTCCCCTTTTTCACCCATGGCAATGGCTGCTCCGCTGCCTACAGAAACTATTGTCAGGTCATAACCGGTCTGTTTGTCAAACTCCGGCTTAAGTACATCCAGCAGTCCACTGTCAGTTGTACTGGTAGTTGTGGCCAGTATGACCTCCTGATTAGCACGGGTACATCCGGATGCTGATAACATCACCATCAAGACAATCAACATTATAACCCATAACCTGTTTTTTGTGAACATTGTCGAACCTCCTAATTTAGATTAAGTAAAACCGCAAGTAATATTCAGAAGCTTTTTGCTCCCTAATGCACTATGCTTCTGAATGCGTTATGCTCCTTTGAGCATAACGCCCGCAAAAAAATTACTCGTTAAAATGCCTGGCATAAACACTCTTAACAGCATCCTCGGCATCATGCATAAAGTTCTCGTATTTGAGCACCAGCTGCCGGGCTTCATTTGTAAGCTGTGCTCCTCCTCCTGATTCACCTCCCACATGTTTAATCAGTAATTTGAGCCCAAGGCGGCTTTCGGCTTTTTTGATATTGCCCCATGCCTGACGGTAAGACATCCCGAGGTCTTCGGCAGCCCTCTTGATGGAACCATGCTGTCTGATGAGGGTCAACAGGCAGAGCAACCCCCTGCCGAAAACTGGCTGGTTATCCTTTTCAAGCCATATTTTAAGCCTAAAATCCATTCTGCCTATCGCCTCCACCCGCTTTAGTTTATTTTTTACGACAAGAGCCTTAATATTTCCTGCATTTTCAGAAATTTTTTTCTGTCATTTAGCCATGGAATCAATCCCGATGACAAAATCAGGATAATCGGTAATCTTCATAAAGCCGCAGTCTTCCCAGAAGTGGTTTGACGGTTCATATGCAGCACTTCTGTATTTCTAATAAATCTTCAATTTTCTCATTCATGTAGGCATATGAATCCTGGACACCCTGATTGTAAAACTCGGGGGCCAGCTTTTCTATGATAAAGTCCAACACAAATCCCGATGCCAAGTCTCCAAGTTCCTCGTCTCTTTCCTTTAAAAAATATGTTTTAATTGATGCTATCATATCTTCCCGCTTTTCCTTGGTTAATTTGATTTTATTTCTCATTTACTATCCCCCCATTATGTCTTCCAGCGACTCGAAAAAGAGTAAACCACAGTTAACGCTAAGGTTCGTGGCCTGGGAATATAAAATATTTATTGTATATGCCTTCCTTATATGATACGATGTGGCGAATGAGTAAATTATTTTGAGGGAAGGTTATAAAAAATGGCATATGCAGCAGGTGAAAGACCAGGACAAGGAACCTACTACTGTCTCTCTTGTAAAGAACCGGTAAAATTAACTAAAACTGAAGAAATTCCCACATGTCCAAAATGCAATAACACCCAGTTTACCAAGTAACTTCAAATAAACAAATGCTGTGAATACGTAGCCTGAATAACCAAACGTCTCCCCTGAGGCACATGGTTCTTCAGGCATTTTTTACCCCTTCTGTTGGATGATTTTACACTCAGTTGTAACCTCAACATTGTTCTTTAACATCTGCCATACCGGTGATAACGATTCCTTAGCTAATTGAATTTATAAAATACTATAGAAAAAATGAAAAGTGGTAAAAATATAAGTCCGATTTTGCATTCATCAGAGACAAGGTGCGTTGTTTTTTAAGTCTGATTCAAGAAATTCTAATTAATAAAGGTTATCTCTAATTCTTGTCGAAATCATTGATAAAATATACTATACCTGCTGTTCATTATCTTTAAGAGGAGGCAATAACTATGTACGCAAGTAACGGTAAAGGTTCCATAATTCGGTTGGTTTCAGGATTGTTAGTGTTAGTAAGCGTCACACTCAGCCAACTGGTAAGTTCCTATTGGCTTATTCTCACAGTACTCGTTGGTGTATTTTTAACAATATCTGCTTTAACAGGATTTTGTATGGGAGCTATTATCTTTAGAGCATTAGGAGTACCAAATAAAGAATAAGATTTATCCTGAATGAAAGTGCCAATCGGTACGCTTTTTTGTTTTTGCAAAAATGAATTTGTTTTCTACATAAAAAATTCGTTCATTTTACCATTTTCCCTTTAGAATCAAAAGAAAAACAATTCTTGAGGAGATGGTGCAAGGTTCAGCCTGCAGAAACACAGTTAAAATGTTAGGCGATGTGTTAGACCCGACCGGGAAAATATCTATTAACAGCTTCACGCACTTCGTCAAGCCAGTCTTTTCTCTGTTCAAGAGTACTTGTCACAACAACTTCGAACATTCTTCTGTAGAAGTTCCTGACTCCACAAAAATGAAAAATACAATCTCCCCACAACCTGTCTAAGGGATCACCAAAAACACTTATTTCTCTCTCCTTTGGAGTATTAGATGTATTGAATACCATTGCTGTATGAGCTTTAAGTAAGCCAATTGGGACGCCTTCTCCACCATCACCTTCCTCAAACTCATAAGCTACCCCTGGCCTAATAACACGATCTACCCATCCTTTTAGAATAGCAGGTGGTTGTCCCCACCAGTTGGGATGAACTATTAAAATGCCTTCTGCCTCGGAAATTTCCTGGCAGTGCTGCTTAACTGCCGGGTCTACCTCTGCCCCATTGGGTATTTCTTCATAAGGAAGGATGGGGTCAAACCCTTCATCATATAAATCATGAACGATGACCTCATGGCCATTATTTATTAAAGTCTCAACAGCTGTCTCAGTAATAGCATGATTAAAGCTATCTTTCTGTGGATGGCCTAGTATAATTAATATTTTCATTTTTTCCTCCTTCGCCTATAAGTGGCTGGCCTGAATTCTTTATTCCCTAGGGCCTTGGCTCTGATAGTGTTATGTTGTCACCATCGTCTATGCTTATTACGCCCTCATCCGCCTACGAGTGATTCAGCATCCTCGATTCCCTGCAACCGGCTTCACGCAGGCACGGCTTAACGACGCTGCAGTATTCGCTTTATGCTACGGCCCCGGAACTTGCTTGCCTCCTGTGCCAATCCCACTTCCGGTTACGAAAGCGGAGGAGACTTTTACTTCCAAGCTTGCCCCCACCGAGTCGCCTCAAAGTGTGAGTTGGATATAACTACATGACCAAACGGGAAATTATCATGGTTGGACTTTCACCAACTAGGTAAATAAGGTTACAGACTGCACCGCAGCGGAGCCCATTTAGCCCGTTGTTCGTATAATACGGTCATAACCAGTTCAGACTGGTATGGCCTTTTTTATTTTATTCCGGTCCTTTACACTGGAGTAAAACCAGGGTTTAGGACGTGCTCGTTGTTGGGGCTTTAGACCCCGTCGCCTAAAGTGTCCACTCGCTCTAACGGCATTCATACCATGTCTGAGCTGGTTGGGATTTAATCCCGGATTACATCGCGAACCTGTGGAGAATGCCCGGACAGGGTCCTGGAGTAAAAAGGAGGTTTTATATGTACAAGCCTGTTTTAAGTTTGGATGTTTCGAAAGGAAGCAGCTATGTCGCAACATGATCTTTCCATGCATGAACCCTTTAAGAAACCAGTATCTGTTCCTCACACCCCGCAAGGTATTTCACTGCTCATTGACCGTCTCAAAAATATGGAATGCCTTACTGGTGAAAGACCTCAGGTTATCCTGGAGTCTACAGGAAATTACTCAAAGCCTATTAGCTCTATCCTGCAGGAGGCTGGATATTCCGTTATCGTTTTAAACCCTATCCAGACTCATCAGCAAAAACGCCATTAAGAGTTTTATGTCGGCACTATGATGGAATCAATTCGCTATATATTGAGTCACAGTTAAGATTCCATAGCGTTTTAGATCTGCTTTTCCCTTATTACTCAAATGTTTTCTCTACACTTTGCGGGGATTCTTCTCTGCACCTGCTGGCTGCCTTTCCTACTCCTGAAAGTGTTTTAGCAGCCGCTAAAGAAGATGTTTTAGCATTACTTAAAGCAGAGTATCAGCGAAAAGGATGGGTGGAAAATATTTATAATAAATTACTGGCCGCCGCCAGGGCAAGTTTGCCCTACAAAGTCTCCCAACAGTCCAACATACGTGTTCTCCGTGAGTACATTGGCATACTCATGACACACAAAGCTCAGTTGGCTGACATACGGGCTCAAATTGTTGCAGCGGCCAAGGAGATATCTGTTTATTCTTTGTTGAGAACTATCCCCGGTGTTGGAGAAATCACTGCTGCCGTTATCCTGAACAGAAATTGAAGATGTCATCAAGAAACAAAATATCAAAACGTGGGTCTGCTTACCTGCGTAAGGCATTGTTTCAAGCAGCAAAAGCCGCAATACGCACTACCAAAAAGGGACCTGTAAATCCTCTATTGCAAAACTATTATCTGAAAAAAGTAAGTGCGGGTAAACCTAAAATGGCAGCCTTGGTTGCTACAGCTAACAAACTGCTAAGAATTATCTATGGTATGTGACGGAAAAACGAACCCTTTAAACTAACCTAGAATCTACACGGTTACTGCTTTTCTTAAGTCTACCATTGGTAGGCTTGCTTTGCTATGCCTTTTTAAAAGGGCAAAAAGTTTTTTTTAAAAACTCTTGACGTTTACTAGCTGGTTTAGGCGATGAGTTCGACCTACCCCAATTTAATATTTTAAATGTCCTTCTAATATGGTATACTAATATCAAAGAAACAAAGATACCAAGAATTATGTATTTTCTTGTATAAGGAGGCACATTAAATGTCAGAAAAAATTATAGCTTCCAGGAAGACCAATATCATGGATTCAAAAAGAATTAGCGTTTCAAATAAAAGACAGATTACTATCCCCCAGAAATTCTTTGAAAAACTTAATATAGGTGACGAAGTGGAATGCATCATGACTAAGTCAGAAATAATCATTCGTCCTGTTCGGCAGGAAACCGAATTTGCTGAAGATATCCTCAAAGAACTTATTGCAAAGGGCTATCAAGGAAATCAACTTCTTGAAGAATTTCGAAATACTAGAATAAAGATAAGGCCTGCAATTAAGAAAATGATTGAAGAAGCTGAGTCAGTAGCAAAAACCCTTAAAGGTTCTGGTGACATTCAAATGAATGAAATCTTTTCGAACCAGGAGGATTAACATGCTACCTATTCTCTTTTTAGGTCCTGCCACGAAGTACTTCAAAAAGCTAAAAAACAAGCAGTTAAAGCAAAAATATGAAACTGCAATAAATGAAATACGAAATAATCCGGAGATAGGTGAACGTAAGGTCGGTGACTTAGCTGGAATTTGGGGTTATGACGTTTATCATAATGGTGTTAACTACGAAATAGCTTATTATCTTGCTGAAAACGACAAAGGCGAAGTAGTTGTGGTTATCATGGCCGGAACTAGAGAAAACTTCTGGGATGCGATAAAGAAATACATGAGTTAGACTTCGAGGTAGCCACTTTGCTACCTTTTTTTAATTGACCCCGGATAGTCGAACTTTTCGCCGTCACGGTAGAAACGCCGGTTGCCCGACGCCCCCCGCACAGATTCCCGGCGTGCGGAATTATCGCACCGGGCTCTTCAGGAATATTCGCCTCCGTAAGTCAGACAAAACTAAAGTCAAGTTCTAACTGGGTATTAGGGTTTTCCCTTATTCTGGGAACCTCAATTCTGTAGCGTCTGAGAAATCGTCTAAACTGGCAGAGGTTAAAACTTCGCCGCTGACTCCTCCGGTTCAGCCATTTGTAGAGTGTTTTCTTGGTTATATAGTAGTATTCGTTCAGGCTAGCGTAATTGCCTATAACTCCATAGTAGTTGTAGTATCCACGAAGTTTGGCATTTAGCATACTTAAGAGGTTTGGCAGGCGTTTGTTCCTGTTTTCCTTGCACCATTGCCTGACACTTGCCAGTGATTTCCTCATCTTGCTTCGTGAAGTCCTTTTTTTGATAATATCTTTTCCACGGTGGGACACCTGCCACCTGAATTCAAAGCCCAGGAAATCGAAACTGGTGTTTTCTGCTTTGCGGAATCTGGAGAAACTGATAATGTTGGTCTTTTCTGCGGCTAGTTCTAAGCCAAATTTGTTCAGCCTTTTTCCCAATACCCGATAAAAACGTTCGGCATCCCTCTTGTATCTGAATGCGCAGGTGAAATCATCTGCGTACCTGCACATATATGCTTCGCCCTGACACCTTGGTTTTACTACTTTTTCGAACCAGATGTCTAAGGCATTGTGCAGGTATATGTTTGCCAGTATGGGACTGATGATTCCTCCCTATGCAAAGCAAGTAACTATGCAAAGAGGTATGCAAAAAACGTTGATATTTGGGCATTTCCAGTTGAATTACTTTGCATAGTCTCCGATGATAGATTTGAGATTTTTCTCAAATATCTATCAGGAGGTACTGCTTATGAAACCACAGAAGCTTCACAAACTGCTCCAGGATTTGGAACAGGAACTACTCCGCCTCGGTTACACAAAAGGCAGCATGACCTTTTATCGCAATCGCTGGCGGAAGCTTAAAGACTTTGCGGACAAGAAAGGACAGGAGTACTACACTGAACAGCTCGGCATTGATTTCGTACTGGAATACTTCGGCATTACGCAGGATGATTTCTCGCGAACACTGAACCAAGCACAAACCCAAGAACTCCGTGTCATACGGATGGTTGGCGACTTCCAGCTCCACCATGCGGTTTTACGAAGATACCTGAAACACCGGAAACTGCTGACTGATCCATATTTCATTGAGACAAGCAAACGGTTTGAGGATTACTGTGTCTCAACAAAGGATTATTCAAAATCTACAGTAGGGCACTATACCAAACAATCCGGCTATTTCATGGACTACCTTGTAGCTCAGGGGATGCATGATTTTTCGGGCATAAGCATGGATACAATAAATGCCTACATCCTCACACTATCCGGTTTCTCGTACAAGACGGTCGAGCAGAACATCTGCTCTCTGCGTGCCTTCTTCAGATTCCTGCTTGGGGAAGGCATCGTAAGTACCGATTTTGCATCAAAGATGCCCATGGTCAGGGCCAGAAAGCAGACATCCATCCCATCCGTATGGACTAAAGAGGAGCTGACAAAGCTCATCGGAGCCATAGACCGCGCAAATCCTAAAGGAAAGCGTGACTATGCAATCATACTGATTGCCTGCCGTCTGGGACTACGCTGCAAGGACATCAAGAACCTGCGCATGGGGGACTTTCATTGGACGGAGAAGAAGCTCTGCTTTATACAGTCAAAAACCCGGCAGCCGATGGAACTGCCACTCGTACCGGATGTTGGCTGGGCCGTCATTGATTATCTGAAATACGGTCGGCCGAAAGTGGATTCAGACTGTGTATTCGTACGGCATATGGCACCGTTCCTTCCTTTTTCAGAGGGAGACCATCTGGAGCAACTAATACTGTCATATATGGAGAGGGCCCACATCCCCAGGCTTAAGAAACGCCGGGGTATGCACAGCCTTCGCCATACCATGGCAAGCGTGCTTCTAGAGAAGGAGACTCCTCTTCCAGTCATCTCTGACATCATTGGCCATCTTGACACGAACTCCACTGCCATATACCTGAAAGTTGACATGGAACGGCTCGCACAGTGTCCGCTCGATACGAGATTTATGATATTCCCGTAAGATCATGCTTTTTATTGTAGGCTTCGGCACTGCTAATACGCCGTGGCCTTCTATTTTTGTGTGCCGGGAATATCATAAATCCCTAAAATGTTGCACTAAACCGCTGCGCGGTGGCGCGTGGTAGCCGATTTGTGGTATCATCTTTCCTATCAAGTCATAGGAAGGAATGATGCCTTTTGCCAAATTACCACGAACAAATGATTTTTGAGATGGAACTTCGTGGCTATTCCACCAGCACCAAAAAACACTACCTTAGCCACATCCGTCTTCTTGAAGCCCACCTTAACAAGCCCCTGGACCAGGTCCAACCGGATGAAATCAAGCAGTTCCTTCATCACCGGGTTAAATGCGGCATCAGCTACAGTAATATCAATATTGCCTGTAATGCATTCAAGGTTATGTTTAACTGCGTCTTAAAGCGCAACTGGTCTGACGCTGTGATTGTCCGGCCCAAAAGATTTAAGAAGCTTCCCTACACCCTCTCCACAGATGAAGTGGTCGCTATCCTCAATCAGGTGTCCAATCTTAAGCATAAGACTATTCTTGCCACGGCCTATTCTGCCGGTCTACGGATTAGTGAGGTCCTGAATCTGTCCGTTTTTGATGTTGACTCTAAAAATATGTTGCTCAAAGTCCGTTGCGGCAAGGGTGGTAAGGATCGCTTTTCTGTCCTGGGTAATGAAAACCTACTTTTGCTCCGCCGGTATTGGAAGGTGTATCAGCCGGTGGATCTGCTTTTTCCCGGCTTGATTCCAGGGAAACCGGTTGCGGTGAGAAATATTCAGCGGGTGTTTAAGGTTGCCAAAGAGAAGGCGGGTATTGATAAGCCTGTTTCTATTCACTCGCTTCGTCACAGCTTTGCTACTCATCTTCTGGAAAACAATACCGACTTGAGAACTATTCAGGTTATTTTGGGTCATTCTGATATCAGGACTACTTGTATTTATCTGCATCTCTCCACTAAACGGATTTCTTCCGTCAAAAGCCCTTTGGACGGCGGTGAGTCCCTTGGCTGAGGTTCAGGATATTTTTGATTCGGTCATACCTGATAGATTTTCTCCTAATCAGCGGAAAGCTTTTTTTGCTATTAAGAATTGCCGGACCGGTAATATTGGGTCTCATGTTGACCGTTGTTCTTGTTGTGATAATGTTCATGTTTCATATAATTCTTGCCGGAACAGGCATTGTCCTAAGTGTCAGGGTTCTAAGCAGCAGGAATGGGTTTCCGCCCAGTTGGCAAAGCTACTGCCTGTTGGTTATTTCCATGTGGTGTTCACTCTGCCCCACGAGCTTAAAGCTGTTATGCTGCAAAACCAGAAGCTCTTGTATTCTATCCTGGTGAAAGCTGCCGGCGATACTATTGTTGAGCTTGCTAAAAACCCTAAATTCCTCGGTGCCCAGACCGGGGTTACGGCTGTTTTGCATACCTGGGGGCAAAATCTTTCTTTTCATCCCCATGTCCACTGTATGGTGCCCGGTGGCGGCCTTTCCCTTGATGGCCGCAGGTTTATTACCTCTAGAAAAAAGTTCTTTATCCCCGTTAAGGTGCTCTCTCGTAAGTTCAGGGGCAAGTTTCTGTCTCATCTGAAAGCGGCCTGGCGTAACGGTGATATCAAGTTTTTTAATGATGCCAATGACTTTGCTCTGGGAACTAATTTCCTTAATTTTATTAGCAGTTTATACCAAAAAGACTGGGTTGTCTACTGCAAAAAACCTTTTAGGTCACCCTGGCATGTGGTTAGTTATCTGGGCCGCTATACTCACCGGGTGGCTATTTCTAATTCCAGAATTATTAGCTTTGACGGAGCGACTGTTTCCTTTAGGTGGAAGGATTACCGGGATAACAACCGGGTAAAGCTGATGGCTCTTGATGCTACGGAGTTTACTCGACGGTTTTTGCTTCATGTGCTTCCGTCCGGTTTTACCCGCATTAGGCATTACGGCATTTTATCCAGCCGGAATACGGGTACTAAGTTGGCCCTGTGCATTATGCTTGCTGGTACTAGGCCTAAGGTGCCAGAGGTTGTCAAGCATGTTAATGTTTGCCCCCAATGCGGCGGGATTATGGTTTTTGCCGGTGTTGTCAGTAGTTCTTTCGGTGGTACGTGACTTGTGGTGTAGCTGAATATTTTCCTGTGACCCAGTTTGGGGAGGGGGTCACTATGCCCCTTTGCCTGCATTTTCAGCATTTTAGACTAAACCTCACACAAAATTCGCTGTATTTTGGGCAGTCAATGCAGTTTTCCGGGGGTATGGGAAAGATTGAATTCCCATAGTAACTGCTGCAGTCGGTTCAGTACAACACGAGATTTATGATATTCCCGTAAGATCATGCTTTTTATTGTAGGCTTCGGCACTGCTAATACGCCGTGGCCTTCTATTTTTGTGTGCCGGGAATATCATAAATCCCTAAAATGTTAGATGATGTTGTGCCCATCCCGGCAATGAACATCTTTAATTATGTTCCTATGCAATAGTCTCGACTTGCCATTCATCAGCTGTCAATTCTATCGACTCAATAGCTTGAAAACAAAATTTTTGGATTACCTGTGCTGACAAATTGATTTCTATGAATGCTCCATTTTTAAGTCCTCGAATTGCGCGGAATTTCTTTTTGTCCCGTCCAATAAAACGCGGAAACTGTTGAATTAAGTGTTCAAACTTATCTGGCTCTAATTCTGCAATTGTGTTCATGGTGTGCTCTAGTACATCACGCCAAGAATTGGCTGAAAATTCCTGTCCAAGAATCCATAAAGCTCTAGGTGTCGTTCCCGTAACATTTGCATGTCCATTTTGTTCATAATTTTTATCACCAAAATACGGCCAAACAGTCAAAACAATATCAGCAAGAGAAATAGATCTGTTTAAAATGTCTTCCTTTTCCCAGGAAAGCTTGTCCGAAAAATATTTGTTTAGCTCAAGATGGCTTTCTGAAAAGCGAGTCCTTTTATTATCAAAATCGTCGTTTGATAATTCGGGGTTATATGCTGTCAATGTTAAGTTTCCAAGGGTATGTAAATGTAGGTCATGTATTATTCCCCAGTCATCTCCTAAATGGTCTTGCCACCACTCAGTTAGTGTCTGAGGCATAACATGTTCAATTGTTAACTCATTAAATGGTACTTGTTCCTTATGATTATAGGCCTCCTCTATTGTCTCCAAAATTAATTTAGTTTTCCTGGCCCTATCACCACTTCCATATAAATTTGAGTCCTGCAATCTAGCGCTAAACTCAGAATCCTTAGGATAACCTTTAAACTGAAGCACTCCTTTTAATCTTTCACAAAAACTTCCTGTCTCTTTGTTGTCAACTGAATTGTAAAGAGGCGGAAATATTTTATTGAGTTGGTTTGTTGGAACATTGCAGACAAATCTACGAATCATAAAGTTTTCTATTACTTTTAGAACGGCTATAAATTCATAATCTGATATTTTGTTTTGAGCATAATCATCGTAACAATTAAGTAAAAATGGATATGTTGTAGTTACCTCTAGTCTATTGATTCGCTCCAATACCTTTCTTACATCTTTATTGACCTCATTTTCTGGGCTAACAAGTTTTTTATAATAATCCGCAAATTTAGCAAGGTTCTTTAAATGAACTAATGCATCTTCCTGACTAACTAATTCCTTAAGTGATAGATACACATCACTCTGCTTAACTTTTGTGCCACTTCTCATTAAATAATGGCGAATAAACTCAGTTAAGTCATCACCTAAACCTTCCTGCATAGGTCTCCAAAAATCTTGGTAAACCTTATCTTGTTCATCGATATGAATCCGCATAAAGAAATAGTTTCGAATCAAATCGGACTGTGTCAACGGCCTTCCTTTTGCATTAAGGCTTTCAAATACTAAGTGAGGATTGTCTTCAGGGTCAAGAACAATACTTACAACCGATAAATAACTTGAAATGACTTTTTGCAGCATTTTGCAATCAAAATTGCTCTGTTTTACTTTTCTTTCAAAATATTTGTATGCCTCTGTGACCCTGTCTTCAGCTAAAATAGGTTCTGAGTCTATTAACTTCTTAAAAGAAGAACGGTCTACTTGGGTTGGTAAGAGCTTATAGTGGTCTGCATCTTTTTTATATGGGTTTACCAATAAAGTATTGTTAATCTCTTCAGCTAATTCTTTCTGTTCAGATTTATACAACTGATCTCTCAGTAAGGTAAGTAATATAAAAATAGTTGAAAGTCGCTGTTGTCCGTCAATCAGCAAATACTTTGCAACACCCTCCGGTACTGAGGTAGTGGGCATAGTGACTATTGAACCTATAAAATGATCCCGGGGATTTTCAGTTTCACTCAATTCTACAAGATCATTCCACAAAATTTCCCATTCCTTTTTATCCCAACTATAGGAACGCTGAAAAAGAGGAACAACATATTGTTTTGTCCCCTCAATAATTGGCTGTAGTTTTGTTTCGGATGCGTTCATTAAACGACCACCTTCCAATATAATTTATCTATCTTTTTTGACCCCAAAGAATACTCCGATAGCACAATTTCATCTAACTCCCGCATTTACGCCCAAAGCTTTCGTTTATGCCACATATAGCCGCCATAAATAAAACTTCCGCCTTCAATAATAATCACTGCTTCTCCAAAAATCCCTTAAATCCCTTCTTTTTCCACCAGTGTCACAATTTGATTTGCTCCTTTTTGTCTTTCATTGCACGCAAAAAGGTGCCCCATTTTTATGGGACACCCACTTCTGTGCCTTTTGGGCCGCAATATTTAAATTCCGGCATCTTTCCGGAGAGCTTCTGCCTTATCGGTTTTCTCCCATTTCAGGTCAACATCAGTCCTGCCAAAATGTCCAAATGCAGCAATCTGCCTGTAAATAGGTCTTCTCAGGTCAAGATCCCTGATAATGCCTGCCGGTCTCAGGTCAAAGTGTTTTCTGACCAATTCAACCAGTTTTTCCTCTTCCAGCTTGCCGGTTCCGAAGGTTTCCACCATTATGGATACCGGCTGGGCTACCCCAATGGCGTAAGCCAATTGGACCTCACAGCGCCCGGCTAGGCCGGCGGCAACGATATTCTTGGCCACATAACGGGCGGCATATGCTGCCGACCGGTCAACTTTTGTGGGGTCTTTGCCGGAAAAGGCTCCGCCGCCATGACGCGCCATCCCGCCATATGTATCGACAATTATTTTCCTGCCGGTAACCCCTGCATCCCCCTGTGGCCCGCCGACTGCGAACCTCCCGGTGGGATTGACCAGAATCCTGGTTTTCTCATCCATTAATTCGACCGGAATCACCGGTTTGATTACTTTTTCGATGATGCCTTCCCTGATTGTATCCATGGAAACATCAGGTTTATGCTGGGTAGAGATAATTACAGTATCGACTCTTTTGGGGGTATCGCCCTCATACTCGATAGTCACCTGACTCTTGCCGTCAGGCCTGAGAAAAGTGAGTTCCCTCTCTTTCCTGACATCTGACAGTCTTCTGGTGAGTTTTTGAGCCAGCGAGATGGGTAAGGGCATCAGTTCCGGGGTTTCGTTGGAAGCATAGCCAAACATCATCCCCTGGTCGCCGGCGCCGATTGCTTCAATCTCAGTGTCTGACATTTCACCGGATTTTGCCTCCAGAGCCTTGTCCACTCCCATCGCTATATCAGGTGACTGTTCATCAATAGAAGTAATCACCGCACAGGTATCACAATCAAAACCGTATTTGGCTCTGGTATATCCAATCTCCCTGACAGTTTCCCTGACAACTTTGGTGATATCCACGTAACATTTAGTGGTAATTTCCCCCATTACCAGGACCAGACCGGTGGTTACAGCGGTTTCACAGGCAACTCTGGCCATAGGGTCCTGCTCAATAATTGCATCAAGTACTGCATCAGAAATCTGATCGGCTATCTTATCAGGATGGCCTTCAGTTACTGATTCAGATGTAAAAAGTCTTTTTGCCAAAAATAGTCCCTCCTTCAGTAATTTTAAGTCTTGCGGAAAAGTCTTTTCCTTTGGAAATGTCTTTTCCTTTATATTCAAGGATTTGCCCTGATGTTTTTAAAGCACAGCTGTAAGCCTGTCCAAAATCAGGTGGGCAAGTTCCTCTTTTACCGTTTTATCAATTTGCTCCATATGCCCGTCTCTGTAGATTAATTTAACAATATTGGTATCTGTGCCAAAACCGGCCCCTGGTTGAGTAATGTCATTGGCAACTATTAAATCAAGATTTTTAGCTTTAATCTTCTTGACGGCATTTTCCACCAGGTTATCAGTTTCTGCAGCAAACCCCACCAAGACCTGTTTACTCTTGTTTTCTCCGAGATACTGCAGGATATCAGGTGTCCTTTCAAAAACTACCGCCAGGTCACCCGGACCCTTCTTCATCTTGTTGGCCAAGCTTTCTTTAGGGCTGTAATCTGCCACTGCAGCAGCCTTGACGACAATGTCGGCCTCCTGATAATGCTTCTGAACAGCCGCAAACATGTCTCTGGCGCTCAATACAGGAATGTGCTCCACACCCTTTGGTACCGGAATATTCACCGGTCCTGATACAAGTATTACCCTGGCTCCTCTGCTGCGAGCCGCCCCGGCAATGGCATATCCCATTTTCCCGGTGCTGCCGTTGGAAAGAAACCTGACCGGGTCTAGGTATTCCCTGGTAGGCCCGGCTGTTATCAATAGTGTTTTCCCTGAATAATCGCCGGTTTTTTTAACCAGACCGGCAATTTCCTCAAAAATAATATCCACACCGGGAAGCCTTCCTTTGCCCTCATAGCCACAGGCAAGACGTCCCCTGTCTGGCTCGAGAAACCGGTATCCATAAGATGCCAGCTTACTGATATTACTCTGAAAAACGGGATTTTCATACATATGTACATTCATGGCCGGTACAAAAAGAACCGGAGCCTTTGTTGCCATGATTACTGTAGACAAGATGTCATCAGCTATACCGGCGCTGACCTTGCCGATAATATTTGCTGTTGCCGGCACAACTGCCAACAGGTCGGCCCTGTCAGCAAGGGAGATATGTTTCACTTCCCAGTTTTCGGGTGATTCAAACATACCGGTAGTCACCAGATTGCGGGATATCGTCTGCAAGGTCAGCGGCATGATAAACCTTGCGGCAGCTTCAGTCATAACCACATGAACATCTGCACCTGCCTTAACAAGCCTGCTGACAAGGTCGGGAGTCTTATAGGCCGCTATTCCCCCGGTTATCCCAATAACTATGCACTTTCCTGTCAACATCAGCCTTCACCAACTTTTCCGGACGGGAGCTTACTTAATCCCGGCTTTAGTTCTCTCATACTGAATCAGGTTTTCAGAAATTTCCTCAAGAGCTACAGAAACAGGTTTATAAGAATCGGATTCAACAAGTTTGGGCATCCCTTCGGTAATTTCCCTGGCCCTTTTCGCTGCTGCGACAACCAAAGTATACTTACTATCTACATGTTTCATCAAATCATCCAAAGAAGGCTGCTTCATTTTTTACCCCCTCACCAATTCTTTATTCCAGTCCGGTCCGGCTGGCTTTTTCTGTTAAAAAGGCTTATCCGGCTATTCGCCGCAGGCGGTTAAGGTCTTACCCGTAACGGCATCACCTGTTAACGCCCTCTTCCTCTACCAGGAGCGGCGCCTCCGGGTCGGCATTGCGCTGAATCCGGTACCGGTGGGTACGGCTGTTTTCGGCAACAATTATACTCTCCACCTTATCCACCGCTTCTTCTAACACATTATTTACCACTACATAATTATATTCATGCAGAAAAGATAATTCCTCCATGGACTTGCCCAGTCTTTTGCTGATAACTTCCATTGAATCTGTGCCTCTGCCTGTTATCCGCGCTCTGAGTGCTTCCATGGACGGTGGAACCACAAAAATATATATACCTTCCGGAGCTTTTTGCTTTACCTTAAGGGCACCCTTAATGTCAATTTCCAGCAAGACATCCCTGCCCTGAGCTAAAGCGGCGTCAACCGGAGCTTTGGGAGTCCCGTAATAATTATCATATACAGGCGCCCATTCCAGAAACTCGTCCCGGGCCAGCATTGCTTCAAAATCTGTTTTGTCCTTAAAGTGATATTCCTTTCCATCTGTTTCGCCGACTCTAGGTAGTCTGGTAGTGGCAGAAACCGAAAGAAATATATCAGGTCTCCGCTTTAAGAGGGACTTGCAAATAGTCCCTTTCCCTGTACCCGACGGACCTGAAATCACAATAAGCAAACCCGGTACTGTCATACCACCATTCCCCTCTATTAAATTTAGTCTGTCGGGTCTTCCTGGTGCGAATTATCCTTGTTTGACAGACGGTGAGCAACTGTTTCCGGCTGAACCGCCGAAAGAATGACATGGTCACTGTCAGTAATAATAACAGCCCTGGTTCTCCGTCCATATGTCGCATCAATCAGCATGCCGCGATCCCGGGCTTCGGTTATAATCCTTTTTATCGGCGCCGATTCAGGGCTGACAATTGCAATAATCCTATTGGCAGAAACGATATTGCCAAAACCGATATTAATTAATTTGATATCCATGAAATCTTCCTCCTCAAATGGTAATTAGTAAAAACCTGTTTTCTGCGGGTACTTGATAATATTTTCCCCGACAAACCTCCTTTTACTCGAAAAAGTATGTATTACTCACAGTTATTCTATATTCTGCACCTGTTCTCTTATTTTCTCCACTTCACTCTTTGCTTTGATTACCATGGAGGTTATGTTAACATCATTGGCCTTGGAGCCAATTGTATTGAACTCCCGGTTAAGTTCCTGGACCAGAAAATCAAGTTTTCTGCCGGCAGGTTCGTTCTGTGACATTGTTGTCCGAAGTTCCTCGAAATGGCTTCTGAGCCTCACCAGTTCCTCAGATATGTTGCTGCGGTCGGCAAAAACAGCAAGCTCAGAGGCCAGTCTGGCTTCATCAATATCAACCTCTGCATCTAATTCCTTTAGCCTTGTCTTCAGTTTTTCGCGGTACTCGGAGACAACTGCCGGAGCTCTCCCGGTTATTGTTTCAGTGTACTCCTCCAGCCTGCCGGTGCGCATGAGCAGGTCTTCTCTAAGCCTGCTGCCTTCGGTTGAACGCATTTCCACAATCTTCTCCACGGCTTCCTCAACCGCCTTTTGCAGTACCGGCCAGATAATGTCGAGATCCTCCTGAACATCTTCGGTTATAATCACATCCGGAAGTCTGGCTATATCAATTATTCCGGGTTTCCCCGAGATCCCCAGGGTTCCCCCTAATTCCTCCAATGCACTATAATAAGCCATTGCCAGGTCTTTGTCAACTTGAATTGATTTATTTCCCCTGCCCCGATCGCTGACATTTATAAAAACATCCAGCCTGCCCCTGGAGACATATTCCTGAATTAATTTTCTGATACGGTCCTCCAGGGCTATATAATACTTGGGCATTCTTACTACAACTTCACAAAACCGGTGGTTTACGGACTTGATTTCCACCGTAAAAGCCTTTTCCTGAGTTTCGTTCTCGCCCCTGCCGTAGCCGGTCATACTCTTCACCATATCTGTTTTAATTCAACCCCTTTTTGTCTTATTATGTACTGTTTTATGTAATATTTTGTGTTTTATCGTTATGTTCTTTTATTGCTCATTATTTCCAGAACCTGCACAAAAATTATAGTTCTACTTAATATGAAAAATTCCTTTTTAAATATTGAAAAATCACAATATCTCCTCCGGCAATTCCTATATTTCTACATTCTACCGCTTTTTCCTGCAACATTATGTATAACTCCACATACAAATCCACTGCCTGCCCCGGTTTTCCCAGGCGGAAAGAAAGGCTGCCCCCATTTACACACTTTGGGACAGCCTCATCGATGTTATGGTAGTTTTTTTAAACCCCGGTGGTCCTATATTCTTTAAAATTCCAATAGTCCTATATTCTTTTAAATTCTAATAGTCCAATATTCTTCTTAAAATTCTAATGGTCCTATACTCTTCTTGAAACGTTCAATGGCTTCTTCCATACGCTCCTTTTCCACTGTCAGGGCAATCCGGAAGAAACCTTCTCCATATTCACCATAGCCATTGCCTGGGGTTATTACCACCCCGGTCTTTTCAAACACCATCTCAGCAAAAGAAATTGAGGTATATCCCTTGGGCACAGGCACCCATACATAAATGGTTGCCTTTGGCATCTCAAGGTTCCAACCCATGCTGTTCAAGCCGTCAATGACAATTTTAGCCCGTTCCTTATATATCTCGCTCATTTCAGCCGGACAATCCTGTGGACCTGACAGGGCAGCTATCCCGGCATACTGTACTGCCTGGAAGGCCCCTGAATCCACATTTGATTTGATCCTGCCAAGAGCCTCAACAACGCTGGGATTGCCAACAGCCCAGGCAATCCGCCATCCGGTCATGTTAAAGGATTTTGAAAGTGAGCCAAACTCAATACCCACATCCTTGGCTCCGGGATACTCTAAAAAGCTGGGCGGTCTGTATCCGTCAAAGGCAATTTCCTGATAAGCCGCATCATGACATATAATTATATCATATTTCCGGGCAAATTCGATTAACTTCTTGTAAAAATCATCATTGGCAATTGCCCCGGTAGGATTATTGGGGTAATTGACAAACATCAGTTTTGCCCTTTGGGCAATATTTACCGGAATTGCATCCAGGTCAGGCAGGAAACCGTTTTCGGCCTTTAGAGGCATTGTATACGACTCTGCCCCTGCCAGCAGCGCTCCAATACCATATACCGGGTAGCCGGGGTCAGGAATCAGGGCAACATCTCCCGGGTCCAGGTAACATAATGAAATATGGGCAATACCTTCTTTTGAACCTATCAGGGTAACCACTTCGCTCTTAGGGTCAAGGCCCACCCCGAATCTTTCCTTATAGTATTGTGCCACTGCCTCACGATATTTAAGCATTCCCACCGAGGACGGGTAGCGGTGATTCTCCGGGTTATGTGCCTGTTCACAAAGCTTGTCAATAATATGTCCGGGAGTAGGCCGGTCGGGATCCCCGATACCCAGGCTGATAACATCTACCCCTTCGGACTTTGCCTTTTCAATAGTCTTTTCAATACGGGCAAACAGGTATGGTGGTAACTGTTTGATTCTTTTTGCCTCTTCCACTTAATAAAAACCTCCTTATATTTATGGGCAGCAGCCGGTCTGTCTGCCTTAATATTCTCCGGTAAATACGTATTCAGCCGGGCCGGTCATATAAACGTGGTTATTATTTGCCCACTCTATAACAAGGTCACCCCCTGCCAGGTGAACCGTTACCTTCCTGTCCGTGAGACTGTTTAAAACACACGCTACCCCGGTAGCACAAGCTCCTGTACCGCAAGCCAGGGTCTCCCCGGCTCCCCGTTCCCAGACACGCATATTAACCTCCTGCCTGTTAATTACGTGTACAAATTCAACATTTGTCTTCCTGGGGAAAACCGGGTGACTTTCCAGGGCCGGACCAACCTGTGACAGGGGCACCTTATTTACGTCACTGACAAAAGTAATGCAATGGGGATTTCCCATTGATACACACGTTACCCTGTATTTCTCTTCATCTACCGCTACAGGTTCATCAACTACCCTGCCTGCAGCGCCCTCCATGGGGATTAACCCCCTTTCCAGGCGGGGTTCACCCATATCTACCTTAACCGAGGTCACCCTTTCACCATCCATGACCAATTCGGGGATGATTATGCCGGCAAGGGTCTCCACTGTAAGTACCTTTTTCCTGACAATATTATGTTCATAAATATACCTGGCAAAACACCTTATTGCATTTCCGCACATTTCAGGCTCACTGCCGTCGGGATTAAATATCTGCATCCGGATATCGGCTTCCCGGGAGGGAATAATTAGTACCAGGCCGTCAGCTCCGATACCGAAATGTCTATCACAAACTTTCCTCGATAATTCACCCAAATCCCCTGATAATTCATGTTCCAAAGAATTGACCAGGACAAAATCGTTACCCAGTCCCTGCATCTTGGTAAACTTCATTTCTTCCACCCCCTTCTACCAAAAAGGCTTGGCTTGCACCAAGCATCAGAGCCAGTATTTCTATTTTTATATCTTATAACAACTTTTTCCGTTTTGCAACACCTCACACAATTGTATACAATATATAGCTGTTTACGGCAAGCGAATTGACTGGTTTTTCAATAGAGTGTTATACTATAATGGCCGAAAGTACTTCATACTATTCTAAAAAAGAGGGGTGATCTGATGGCTTTTGACGGACTGGTAATGGCCGCTGTCCGGGAAGAACTCAATAGAACCGTTATTGGCGGCCGGATTGAGAAAATATACCAGCCCCTGGCCAGGGAAATACTCCTGGTAATTCATAAGGACCGCACCAAGCACCGGCTCCTGATATCGGCAGATGCCGGCAAGGCCCGGATACATGTTACAAAAACCGTGAGGGAGAATCCCCTAACCCCTCCCCTGTTTTGCATGGTCCTGAGGAAACACCTTGAAGGGGGAAAAATCGCCGGCATTGACCAGCCCGGTCTGGAAAGAATCCTGAAAATACGGGTAGAGGCAACAGACGAACTGGGTATCCTGGCGGAAAAAACACTGATATGTGAGGTTATGGGAAAACACAGTAATGTTATCCTGGTTAATCCCAGTACCAACACTATCCTTGACGGAATCGGCCGTTATTCATATGCCACCAGCAGGCACCGTGAGGTACTGCCCGGCAGGCAGTATGTACCCCCACCGGAATCAGAAAAACAGGACCCGTCTATTGTATCTGAAGACATATTCCGCTCAAGACTGTGGGACCCATCCCAGGACCTGCCTGTTGAGAAAATGCTGCTTAACAGCTTTGACGGGCTCAGCCCGCAGACCTGCAGAGAAATTGTTGCCCGGGCCGGGCTTGAACCCGCTGTCGGCAGCCAGTCTCTCGGTGAACTCGAGCTGAACCTGCTCTGGAACGTGTTTAAAACAATTCAGGAACAACTCAGGTCAGGTGAGTTTAAGCCGGTAGTCTGCTATAAGGATAACACTCCGGCTGCCTTCTCGGCAGTGAGCCTGACCCATCTTCCTGAAGCCTGCTGCAAACAGGGAGGCATCAGTGAAGTTATTGATGAATTCTATTCGGTAAAGGAGCGCCGGGAACAATTCCGGCAGGAGGCAGCCAACCTGCTGAAAACATTGAAAAATGAAATTAAGAAAGCCGGGAAAAAGCATGCCATACACACCCTGAACCTGGAGAAAGCCGCTGATGCCGAAAAACTGAAGATTTTCGGTGAACTAATTACCGCAAATTTGTTCCGGATACCGGAGCGTGCCGATACTGTTGAACTGGAGAATTATTATGACCCGGAGGGGAAAACAGTCCTGATTCCTCTGGACCCCCGTTTTTCTGTGACCAAAAATGCCCAGCTGTATTTTAAGAAATACACTAAAGCCCGCCAGGCAGGCATAATAGCCCGGAACTATCTTCTGGAAACCGGAGCTGAACTGGATTATCTGGAATCTGTCGTCACCGCCGCCGAGCACGCTGAAAACATGACTGAGCTTAAGGAAATAAGAGCAGAACTTATCAAAGAAGGTTACCTTAAACCGGAAAAAACCGGTTCCAAAAACGCTAAAAAACAAGAAACACAGGCTTCCAAACCGGAACCAATGAAAATTAAAACAGCAGAAGGATTCGAAATACTGGTAGGCCGCAACAACCGGCAAAACGACTACCTGACCATGAAGTTGGCCCAGCCGGACGACCTCTGGCTGCACGTTAAGGATATCCCGGGTTCCCATATTGTTGTCAGAAACCACCAAACTGCCGGAGTAGTTCCGGACCATGTTATCGAAAGGGCTGCAGAGGTGGCTGCATACTATTCCCGGGCGCGGGAATCATCAAAGGTACCGGTGGATTATACTTTGCGGAAAAATGTCCGCAAACCCAAAAGCGCCAAACCTGGGATGGTCATTTATGACAGTCAGAAAACGGTCTTTGTGGAACCAAAACCATAATAAAAAATTTATACTTTCCTATACGTTAAAAAAATGCAGTGAGTCAGCCGTTGCAAGGCTGACTCACTGCATTTTATCAGCAGACAGTTGGTGCCATAATTTCTGCCTATTAATCATTAAAAGCAAGGTAACCGGGAATAATAAAGTTTACAACAGGAATAAGCATCAAAATACCCAGCCAGCCTTCCTTGCCGCGAGCCTTGGCAATTTCCATCCAAACCAGGACCGTAATAACAATATTGACCAGTGGGATTAAAAATAATAAAAGCCACCACCCGGGTTTACCGGCAATCTTACACATCAGATAAATATTGGCAATGGGAATCCAGGCAAGCCATCCATTCTCAGTATTGGTTTTATTGGCCAAAGTCTGCAGAGCATATGACATATAAGCATAAATTCCAACAGAAATTATTAACGAGAATAAATCTTCCATTTCGTCACTCCTTTATATGTTCTTCTGCACTTTTCCCCTGAGTTATAATATGCATAAAATAGTAGACTGCCATTACAATCACATTAAAGAAAAACATCAGGCACAGCCAAACGGTTTTTTCCGTATTCCCCAGCTTGGGGTTTCTGACCATGTGGCCCACATATACGATTATATTTATCATAAAAGTAATAATAATTAAAACATAAACACCTATCAAACCTATAATAAGGTCCAGCGGAGGTTCTCCTTCCGGGTTTTGGACGGCAAACATAATGAGTTTCCCAAAGATTACAACCAGGAGAATAAACGGCAAAAAAGTTGAAAGTCCGATTAATACCTTTTTTCGTGTAGACACATTTTACACCTCCCCCCTCGAGAATATCTCTACTTTTTTCTACAAATATTCCTATTTTCCCTCTATAATCGCCTTATTTTTACTAATGGCAGTCGGACATCCAGCGGAAAAAAAAGACCCCTCACACGGTGTTCCATGTAACGGGTTCTTCATTTAACGGCTTTTCTCTTATACCTGTCTGCTGCCCGGTTTTACCACGGGCAGACCTTCTCTGCATAAAGGACAGTCCCCGGGGTCATATGATTGTATTTCCATGGAGAGTACGGCTGCGGTTTTGACGCCAAAGTCCACCTTGCCATTGCTGCGGTCAACCAGGACACCAACTCCGGCAACCTCGCCGCCTTTTTGACGAACTACCTCAATTACCTCTTTAACAGAGCCCCCGGTGGTGACTACATCCTCCACAACCAGTACTTTTTCACCGGGTTCAATGATAAATCCCCGTCTCAGGGCCATTACTCCCTGTTCCCTTTCAGTAAATATTGTCCTGACCCCCATAGCCCTGCCAACTTCATAGGCTACAATAATTCCTCCAAGGGCGGGGCCGATAACCGTATCCACCTTCATGCCCGCAAACCTTTCGGCAAGGTCACGGCACAGCTGAGACGCATATTCAGGGTACTGCAGGACCTGGGCACACTGCATATACTGGCTGCTGTGCCTTCCTGAAGTCAACCGGAAGTGTCCCGTAAGAAGAGCCTTTGATTTGGTGAAAATTTCGATAGCCTGTTCCTTTGTTAACAATTCAAACCCTCCTCCATTTCATCAACAATTCTTTTAGCTGCCTCCACTGGGTCAGCAGCCCCTGTTATCGGCCTGCCAACCACCAGATAACTGGCGCCTGCCTTAACTGCCTCTGCCGGTGTCATTACCCGTTTCTGGTCATTCACGGCTGCCCACACAGGACGCACTCCCGGAGTAATAATCACAAAATCCGGACCGCAGGCTTCCCTGATAGCGGTTATTTCTTTGGGAGAAGCGACTACGCCGTTCAGTCCTGAACCCTGTGCCAGCCTGGCCCAGCGGACAACCTGGGCGGCCACGGTTCCGGAAACGCCCATTTCATCGTTCAGGATATCCTGATTAATGCTGGTCAAAACGGTGACCCCGATTACCAGCGGCTTGGGGTCACCTGATTTAGCGCTCTCCGCTGCGGTAAACTCTACGGCCTTTTGCATCATTTCTGAGCCCCCGGCTATATGTACATTATACATAAATACTTTCATCCGGGTCAGCACAGCCCCTGCCTTTCCCACCGTATTAGGAATATCATGCAGCTTCAGGTCCAGAAAGACCCTGCCGCCAAGGCTGTGAATTCTCCTGACAACCTCCGGCCCTGCACTGTTAAACAACTGCATCCCAATCTTGAATACCCCGACATGGTCCTGGAGCATTGCCACAAGTTTTTCAGCCTCTTTTACAGTATCAACATCCAGAGCTATAATCAGCCTGTCTTTTGCAGACATATCGTACACCTCCAAATTATTTCCAGGCAGCCCCCACCAGGTCATTTACATCTGTTACCCCATTGTCTTTCATATATTGTTCGATTCCTGCAATGATGTCCATGGCTGCCCCGGGGTTAACAAAGTTGGCGGTCCCTACGGCTACCGCAGCGGCCCCCGCCAGAATGAATTCGATGGCATCCTCTGCATTCATGATGCCACCCATTCCCAGTATGGGCAGCCTGACTGCACGGGCTGTCTGCCAGACCATACGGACAGCCACCGGCCTGATTGCCGGACCTGACAGTCCGCCCATGGTATTTCCGAGAAAGGGTTTCCTGGTTCTGATATCTATTTTCATGCCCAGCAGGGTATTGATCAAAGCCAGGGCATCTGCCCCCGCTTCGGCAACTCTCCCGGCTATTTCGACTATGTCTGTCACATTGGGTGACAGCTTGGCAATCAGGGGAAGTTTGGTGTTTTCCCTGACCACCCGGATTACCTCTGCAGCCATAAGACAGTCAGTACCAAAAACCATCCCGCCCTGCTTCACATTGGGGCAGGAAATATTGACCTCCAGGGCAGATACGCCCTGGGCCCCGGACAGCCGCCGGGTAACCTCTGCATAATCATCCAGTGAATTACCGGCAATATTAACAATGACCGGTGTATCGTAATTCCTGAGATATGGCAGGTCTTCCGCGATAAAGTGATCCACCCCGGGGTTCTGCAGGCCTATACAGTTAAGGATGCCGGCAGGGGTCTCGGCAATCCTGGGGGTCGGGTTGCCCTTCCGGGGTTCCAGGGTAGTGCCTTTTACAGTAATAGCGCCAAGCCTGTTAAGGTCAACATATGGCGCATATTCCGGACCAAATCCAAAGGTACCGGAAGCTGTTGTTACCGGGTTTTTCATCTGCAGCCCACCCAGGTTAACACCCAGGTTAACAGCAGGTTTAACAGCAGGTTTAACAGCAAGGTTATCTGCCGGGTTATCTGTCAGATTATCTGCCGGTTTATCTGTCAGATTATCTGCCGGTTTAGTCATCCAGAATCACCTCACTCGCCTCAAAAACCGGGCCATCTACACATACCTTTTTATACTCAAAGCCCTCTGCTGAATCATCCGGCTCCCTGCCGGCAGCAGCTTTGCTTTTACACACACAGGCCAGACAAGCGCCCACTCCGCAGCCCATATATTCCTCCAGGGAAACCTGACCGCTGAGCCCAAACCCTTTGGTCAGGCTGATCAGCCCTTTAAGCATGGGATTGGGGCCGCAGGCAAAGAAATAATCAGGTGTGCCGCCAGATATTTCATCTTCAGCCAGCCGGGTGACAAAACCTTTGTAACCAAGACTGCCGTCATCTGTAGCTATCTTCACTTTTACACCAAGTAACTCCAACTGTTCCCTTCCGATGATAAAATCTGCAGACCGTGCTCCCAGCAGTACAGTCTGTTGAATTCCATAATGTTTCAGGCTGTGGATGAGGGGAAACAAGGGAGCCACCCCGATACCTCCACCCACTACCAGCGCCTTTTTAATCCCATCAGGTACAGTAAACCCTTTTCCCAGAGGCCCCATAACATCTATCTCGTCACCGGGGGCCATCTCCGCCAGCAGGCGGGTCCCTGTGCCAACGACCTGGTAAAGAAGACTTATGGTTCCTTTGCCATAATCAATCCCATGAAGGCTGATGGGCCTTCTCAGCAGCGGGTCCAGACCGCTGCTGCAGCGGACATGGACAAACTGCCCGGGCTTGGCCAGTTTTGTTAATTGAGGGACATATACCCTCATAAGAAAATGCTCCGGCCCAACTTTCGTATTGACAACAACTTCACCTAAACCAGAATAAGACATGCTTGTGAACTCACCTCACATATTGGTAGTCAACGGCCTGCCACGTAATCAGCGACCAGGCCAAGGGCTGCGTGGAAATCCCGTCTCCCCAGGCCCACCCTGAAGTGGTTGCCGCCGAAATCAAAAACCGACCCGGGAAGTATCATGACATTTTTGCTGCGGACAATTTCTTCACAAAACCCCTCTGCCGGCATGCGCCGCTCCAGCAGTGGGAAGGCCACTGAACCTCCCATAGGTGGTATCCAGGTAAACAGGTCCGGATACCTGGTAAAAAACTCTTCCGCAACAGCCTTATTTCTACTAATGATCTCCATATTCCTGGCAATGATCTTATCTTTTGCCTCCAGCGCCATAATGGCCAGGACCTCTGAGGGTGCACTGCCACAGATGGTAGTATAATCCTTGAAAGAGGCAAACCTTTTCAGAAGCGCCCGGTCACGGGTTGCCAGCCAGCCTGTTCTTAGTCCGGGAACCCCGAAAGCCTTGGAGAGTCCTGACAGGGTAATCCCTTTTTCATAACGGGCAGCCACTGCATCAAGGCGCCCGGTAATGTCAAACTCCAATAACCGGTACATCTCATCGGAAAATATGTATATCCCTCTACTGCGTGCCAATGCAATAATCCGGTCATATTCTGCCCTTGTGGGCAGATAACCGGTAGGATTGTGCGGGAAATTAACAATAATTAGCCGGGTTTCCGGCCGGAAATCCTTTTCCAGGGCATCAAGGTCCAGATGCCATGAACCGCCTCCGGGTTGAAGGCCCCACCGGGTCACCGTGCAGCCCAGGGATTCCGGGATCTCATAAAGGGACTGGTAAGCGGGGTGAATCACAATCACATGGTCACCCTTATCCAGAAGGGTGTTCAAGGCAATAAAAATCCCCTCTTCCGGAGCGGCTGTCAGGATATCATCAGCAGAGATGCCCGGGTAAAGTCTTGCTATAGCTTCGCGCAGATCAGGATGCCCCGCTGATTCCGTATATCCAAGACCCAGGTTTTTCCACAACCGTAAGCTGTGAGCATCGGCCATTGCCAGCAGTTCAGCCATGGTCAGGCTCTCACAGTCAGATGCACTCAACAGAAAACGCACACTGAACTCGTATTTGGCAAAAAACCTTTCTAACTTAAATTCCGGCAGCTTCAAATCAACATCCCCTTCCGTAAATGATTTTCCGCTCCTGGTTTCTGTCAGCAGGCAGCAGAGTAACCAGCACAATTTCCGGTTTAATATTTAATCTTATGGGCAGATCGCTCTCCCCGAGTCCCGGGTTGATTATCATCGTGGAAGGGCCTGATTGGTACCTGCCATAATTCCATCGGGGGAATAACCCCTGGCCAGGCGTAAAAACAGCGCCAACCAGCGGGAACCTCACCTGTCCCCCGTGAGTGTGCCCGGCCAGCACCACATCAACCTTTGCGGCAGCTGCCTCAGGGAAGATATTGGGCGAATGGGCCAGCAATACCCGCGGCGCCGGCGATGCTCCCGGCTCTTCCCCGGCTGCCTTTAAGGCCTCATCAAGCCTGTCCCTTCCGGTATGCGGGTCATCTACACCCAGTACCCAGAGGTAACCTTCATCTTTTCCGATCCTTTCAGCCTTGTTATCCAATATCCGGACTCCCAGTTGCACAAGCTTTTCCCTCTGCCGAAAACCTGTGGTCCACTCGTGATTGCCGGGAACAAAATATACCTGCTTGTCCGGCAGCTGTTCAATGAGTTCCACTGCCGGACCAAAGTCAGGGTTGAATTTATTTACCAGGTCACCGGTAATGGCAATCATATCAAACTGCTGTTGTCTGATAAGGTACAGCAGTTTTTGCTGCGCTTTCCCAAACCGTTTTCCGTGCAGGTCACTGAGGTGAAGCACAGTGAATCCGGCAAGACCTTCAGGCAGGTTTGCCAGGCAGATACTGTACTTCTTTACCTTTAAGGCATACCGTTCCCTGTACCATACAAAAAACAAAATTATTATTACCGTAATCAGAATAATACTATACCAGAATATCAGCAACAGCAAGCACCTATCTTCCCCTGAAAGTCCGAGACAATCTGTTATGCAGCAGTGGCCAGTGGTTATTACCACCAGCCACCCCAGAGGCCAGAACCCCTTAACTCAGATACTCCTGCAGTGGAATCACAGTAAAATCTTTCCCCTGCTCCAGTGACTGCAGCACACTAAGGATAACAGTTGTGGTATCAAGTGAAGTCAGGCATGGAATAGCATGTTCAACTGCCGCCCTTCTTATGCGGAAGCCGTCCCGCTCCGGCATTTTACCCCTGGTAAGGGTATTAATCACCAGATCGATTTTACCCTGTCTGATAATGTCAATAATATTGGGGGAACCTTCTCTTATCTTGTTTACCCTGTCCACAGGCAGGCCGGCTTCACTGATGACTTTAGCCGTGCCACAGGTAGCCACCAGCCTGAAACCCAGGTCAACAAACCCCTTCAGGATGGGTATTACTTCATCCTTGTCCTTATCAGCAACTGTTGCCAGAATAGTACCCTCCCTGGGGATATCCAGTCCGGCTGCTGCCAGGGCCTTGTACATGGCCATGGAGAAGTCGGTATCAAACCCCATCACCTCTCCGGTTGATTTCATCTCCGGCCCGAGGGATGTGTCTACCTGGAGCAGTTTGGCAAAAGAGAATACCGGGGCCTTAACAGCTATATAGTCAGGGGCGGGGTACAGCCCGTTTTGATAACCCAATTCCTTCAGGGTTTTGCCAAGGATCATTTTGGTGGCCACATTTACCATCGGCACACCGGTTATTTTGCTAAGGTAGGGCACTGTCCGGCTGGACCGCGGGTTAACCTCAATGACATACAACTGTTCATCATGGAGTACATACTGGATATTGATGAGCCCTTTGACATGAAGCGCTCTTGCCAGTCTGGTAGTATAATCAACCAGGTCGGCAGCCTGCTTCCTGTTCAGGCTTCTTGCAGGGTAAACAGCGATACTGTCTCCGGAGTGGACCCCGGCTCTCTCGATATGCTCCATAATCCCCGGGATCAATACATCTTCTCCGTCTGATATGGCATCTACCTCAATTTCCTTGCCTATCATATACTTGTCGACAAGTACCGGGTGCCTCGGTGACACATTAACCGCTGAGGTCATATACTCCAGAAGTTCATCCTGGTTATAGACTATTTCCATGGCCCGTCCTCCCAGTACATATGACGGCCGTACCAGGACGGGAAAACCTATTTCTTCTGCAATCTCCTGGGCGCCTTCCACCGATGTGGCCGTCCTGCCCGGAGGTTTGGGAATATCAAGCTCCATCAGCAAATGGTCGAACTTGTCACGGTCTTCGGCCATATCGATATATTTAACAGGTGTGCCTAGTATCTTTATCCCCGCTTCTGCCAGAGGCTCCGCAAGGTTGATGGCAGTCTGCCCGCCAAACTGGACAACTACACCCTCCGGTTTTTCCAGTTCAATGATATTTAAGACATCCTCCGGAATGAGTGGTTCGAAATAGAGCCGGTCAGAGGTATCAAAATCAGTACTCACAGTCTCAGGGTTGTTATTGATGATAATGGTTTCGATACCCTCTTCCCTCAGGGACCAGACCGAATGGACAGAACAGTAGTCAAACTCAATGCCCTGGCCGATACGGATGGGCCCAGACCCCAGGACAACAGCCTTGCGGCGTTCGGTAGGAATGGCCTCGTTTTCCTCCTCATATGTCGAATAATAGTATGGCGTTACAGCCTCAAACTCTGCGGCACAGGTGTCTACCATTTTATAAACCGGCTGTAATCCATAATTCTTCCTGACCTCCCGAATCTCCTGTTCATCCAGACCTGTCAGCTGAGATATATATATGTCGGGAATACCCAGGCGCTTTGCCCTTTTCATCACATCTGCGGTCAGGAAACTGCTTCCCCTGGCCTTAACGCCCTCAGTGAGTTCAGTCTCAAAATCGACAATGTTCTTTATTTTTTCCAGGAACCAGATATCTATTTTTGAAATTTCGTTCAGAGACTCAATACTCATGCCACGGCGTAAACCCTCCGCCACGGCAAAAATCCTCTCATCATCAGCAATTCTAATCTTTTTCTCCAGCGCTTCCTGTGGCATCCTGTCTATCCCCTTCAGGGAAAGGCCGAAGACTCCAATTTCCAGTGAACGGATGGCTTTCATCAGACCTGCCTCAAAGGTCCGGTCAATTGCCATAACCTCACCGGTTGCCTTCATCTGGGTCCCCAGATAGCGGTCGGCTAAAGCAAACTTATCAAAAGGCCAGCGTGGTATCTTGACAACAATGTAGTCAAGGGCAGGCTCAAAGGCGGCATAAGTCTTTCCGGTAACTGCATTGCGGATTTCATCAAGAGTGAATCCTATGGCAATTTTTGAAGCTACCTTGGCAATCGGAAATCCCGTGGCTTTGGAAGCCAGGGCGCTGGACCTGGATACCCTGGGGTTCACTTCAATAATTACATATTCAAAGCTGTTGGGATTTAAAGCAAGCTGGACATTACAGCCACCCTCAATACCCAGGGCCCTGATTATCTTCAATGATGCCGTCCTTAACATCTGGTATTCTTTATCGGCCAGGGTCTGGGATGGGGCCACAACGATACTGTCCCCGGTATGAATCCCAACTGCATCAACATTTTCCATATTACAGATAGTAATACAGTTATCATTGCTGTCCCTGATAACCTCATATTCTATTTCTTTCCAACCGGCCACACTGCGTTCAATCAGGCACTGCTTGATCATGCTGAGCTTCAGCCCTTTTGTAGCAATGGCTCTGAGTTCTTCAACATCATTGGCAATTCCGCCCCCGGTACCCCCGAGGGTATAGGCGGGACGTACGATTAGCGGGTAACCGGTTTCTTCAGCAAAAGCCACCGCATCATCAACATTATCCACAATAGTACTGTCGGGAATCGGTTCCCCGATTTCCTGCATCATGGCCTTAAACAGCTCACGGTCTTCTGCCTTCTTGATAGTTTCCAGGGGAGTACCCAGGAGCACTACCCCTTCCTCTGCAAGAACACCCTGTTCCGCAAGTTCAACCGCAATGTTCAGGCCCACCTGCCCACCAAGGGTAGGGAGCAGCCCATCAGGCTTTTCTTTCCTGATAATCCTGGCCACAAACTCAGGTGTGAGGGGTTCAATATATACCCTGTCAGCAATATTTGCATCTGTCATAATGGTAGCCGGGTTGCTGTTTACCAGCACCACTTCCCTGCCTTCTTCCCGCAGGGCCTGACAGGCCTGAGTCCCGGCATAGTCAAACTCAGCCGCCTGGCCGATAATAATTGGCCCTGAACCGATAACCATTACTTTTTTAATTCCTTCTCTAATGGGCATAGTTCTATCTCCTCTCCTGCTTAATGAGCTGCATAAACTGGCCAAACAGGTATTCGGAATCCCACGGTCCCGGTGCGGCCTCAGGATGGTACTGGACTGAAAACACCGGAAGGGATTTGTGCTTCAGGCCTTCCACCGTATCGTCATTAAGGTTAATGTGGGATACCTCAACCTCATTCTTGGAGACTGAATCCGCGGCCACGGCAAAGCCGTGGTTCTGTGAGGTAATGTGCACCTTTCCGGTAGCCAGATCCTTTACCGGATGGTTAGCCCCCCTATGCCCAAACTTCAGCTTATAGGTCCTGCCTCCGAGGGCCAGGGCAATCACCTGGTGGCCCAGGCAGATACCGAACATGGGTATTTTACCGATCAGCTTCCTGACTGTATCAATGGCAAAAGGTACATTTTCCGGATCCCCAGGCCCGTTGGACAGCATAATGCCATCAGGGTTAAGGGCCAGGACTTCATTGGCAGTTGTGGTGGCAGGTACAACAATAACCTCACAGCCCAGGTCATGGAGTGACCTGGCAATATTCAGTTTGGCCCCAAAGTCCATGAGGACCACACGGTAACCGTCATTTGGCATTGTATAACCTTCTTTGACAGTTACTTTAAGAACATGGTCAGAACCCATCAGGTCCGGATGCCCGATAACCCGTTGCTTCATTTCCGCCACATCAATACTGTCACCGGTGGCAATTACCGCTCCCATTGTCCCGTGGTTCCTCAGCCGCCTGGCAAGCGCCCGGGTGTCTATTTCAGATATACCGGGGATACCGTTTTCCGTAAGGTATTCGGCAACAGTCTTTTCAGACCTCCAGTTGCTGGGAAGCTCACAAAACTCCCTGACCACAAAACCCAGGACAAAGGGTTTCCTGGACTCAAAATCTTCAGGATTTATCCCGTAATTTCCAATCAGAGGATAAGTCATGGTAACAATTTGTCCACAGTATGAAGGGTCGGTCAGAATCTCCTGATAACCTGTCATACTGGTATTAAACACTATCTCACCAAAATTCCGGGTTTCCGCGCCAAACCCCTTACCCTCAAAAACCGTCCCGTCCTCAAGGACCAGTGCTGCCTTCATAGCCAATCCCCCCGAAGTATTTTATATGAATGGGTTCAACAACCCTGAGGTAACCGTAAAGTGATTTTGTGGAATCGATTATACCATAAGTTTCCGTTTATGCATCACAAGCTGTCCCCCGACTATAGCTGCTGTAGGTATGCCAATAAGTTCCCATCCGTCAAATGGCGAGTTCTTTGCCTTGGAGGCAAACCTGTTAACATCCACAGTCTCTTTCAGTTCCGGGTCAACCAGTGTAATATCGGCATCTGCACCGATTCCCAAGTGTCCCTTGCCTTCCAGCCCCAGAATACGTGCCGGGTTAACACTCATTTTCATTACCAGTTCTTCCGGGCTCAGAACCCCCGGTCTGACCAGGCCGCTGAAGGCCAGGCCCACAGCAGTCTCCAGTCCCACTATGCCAAAGGGCGCATAATTGTACTCCACATCCTTTTCCTCAACCGTATGGGGAGCATGGTCTGTTGCAATTACATCTATGGTCCCGTCCCGGAGACCTTCTTTTACGGCTTGCACATCGGCTTCACTGCGCAGTGGCGGGTTAACCTTGGTAGCTGTATCAAAGCTGCCCACAATCTCATCAGTCAGGCTGAAATGGTGCGGGGTGGCCTCTGCAGTAACCCGAATCCCCTTCTTTTTGGCCATCCTGACCAGTTCAACCGAGCCTGCAGTACTGATATGGGCAATATGGAGCCAGGCACCTGTCAGTTCTGCCAGCATGATATCCCTGGCTGCCATAGCCTCCTCAGCCAGCCTGGTGATTCCCTTAAGACCGTAAACCGTGGCAAAGTAGCCTTCATGCATAACCCCATCTGCGACAAGGTTCAGGTCCTCACAGTGAGAAATAACCGGCATCCCAAACATAGCCGCATACTTCATGGCCAGCCTCATTACCTGGGCATTCATCAGGGGCCTGCCGTCATCAGATATAGCCACAGCCCCGACCAGCTTCATATCACCTATCTCGGCAAGCTCCTCACCTTTAGAGCCCTTGGTGATAGCTCCTATGGGATAAACATTTACCGCACCTTCGCCGGCAGCCCTGGATTTGATGAATTCCACCAGAGCCTGGTTATCAATAACCGGATTTGTATTAGGCATACAGGCCACACCGGTGAAACCTCCCATGGCCGCAGCCCTGGTTCCGGTGGCAATAGTTTCTTTGGCCTCCAGACCGGGTTCCCGCAAATGGACATGCATGTCAATAAACCCAGGCATCACCAGCTTACCGGCTGCTTCAACCACTTCCGCCCCGTCAGTACCAATGTGCTTGTCCACTGCGCTGATTTTCCCATTATCCACCAGAACATCAGCAATCCGGGAAATTCCGTTAACCGGGTCGATTACTTTTCCTCCCTTAATTAACAGCTTCATGGGGGTTACCTCCTCCTGTCAGCAGATACAGCAGAGCCATCCTCACGGCAACTCCGTTGGTGACCTGCTCATTTATAACGGCCTGGACACCGTCGGCAACATCAGGAGCAATCTCAATTCCCCTGTTCATGGGGCCTGGATGCATCACCAGGGCATCAGGACATGCCAGCCTGACTCTCTCCGCAGTTACTCCGTACAGTCGGGAATACTCCCTGATGGTGGGGAATAATCCCTTCTGCTGTCTCTCCAGCTGCATCCGGAGCACCATCACCACATCCACATCACACAGTCCCTCTTCAATGGAGGTATAAGGTGTCACACCCAGCTTCTCAATACCAGGCGGCAGCAGCGTAGCCGGAGCTATTACCCGCACTTCGGCCCCCATCTTGGTAAGTCCCCAAATATTTGACCTGGCAACCCTGCTGAACATAATATCACCTACGATAGCCACTTTAAGCCCCGCAAGCCTGCCCTTTTTCTCCTTTATTGTAAACATGTCCAGGAGCGCCTGGGTCGGGTGTTCATGAAAACCGTCACCGGCATTGATCACAGATGCCGACAGGTGTTTTGCCAGGATATGGGGAGCGCCCGAAGCGGAATGCCTGATAATGACTACATCTGCCCCCATTACTTCAAGGGTTTTCCCGGTATCCTTCAGGGTCTCACCCTTGACCACACTGCTTGTTGAGGTACTGATGTTGATAGTGTCGGCACTCATATACTTCCCGGCAAGTTCAAAAGATGTCCTGGTCCTCGTGCTGGGTTCATAGAAAAGGTTAATTACGACTTTTCCCCTGAGAGTCGGCACCTTCTTAATCTGCCTGCCAATAATATCCTTCATTGGTTCAGCCGTTTCCAGGATAAGTTCGATTTCTTCAACCGACAGTTCCCTTATCCCCAAAAGGTCTTTCCGGTTCAGCCCCATCGCTGTCCCTCCTTTTATATCATTAAATCCTTAAATAATCGCATTCGGGCTCCATAGGCACCGCTTTGCACTTTGGCATTTTTGGCTTCCCCTTTACGAGTTGCTCTGGAAATGACCGTCGCTTATGGTGAGGTGTTGCACAAGTTTTTCCTTGCACAGGCGTTGTGAGGAATCTTACCGAAGTCTCCGCTGAGCGAAGTCACGGACCGGAGCCACGGATGGCGGAGCCGCCACCATATGCGCCCCGGTCATTTCCAGAGCTTACTCGTAACGCCCGGGAAACAAAAAACTCCTTACCGGCTCACGACAAGCCAATAAGGAGGTAAATACGCAAAACGTCTACCTGCCCTTATTGGCCTCACAGGACCAGTTTAAAGGGTTATCCGGTATCCTCTTCAATAACTACTTTATCATCATTATCCAATTCAGTAAGATATACCGAAATGATTTCTTTCTTTGAAGTGGGAACATTTTTACCAACATAATCTGCCCTTATCGGCAGCTCCCGGTGACCTCTGTCAACGAGCACCGCCATTTGGATGGAATTGGGCCTTCCCAGGTCAATAATCGCGTCCAGGGCCGCCCTTACCGTCCTTCCGGTAAATAACACATCATCAACAAGCACCAGTGTCTTGTTATCGACTGCAAAGGAAATATCTGTCCGGTGAATTACCGGCTGTTGAGTGATTGTTGTCAGGTCATCCCGGTAAAGGGTAATATCCAAAACCCCTATCGGGATATCCTTGCCCTCAATTTGCTTTATCCTTTTAGCCAGGCGTTCCGCAAGGGGAACACCGCGCCTGCGGATACCAATCAAGGCAACTTCTTCCACACCCTTATTCCTCTCAATAATCTCATGGGCTATCCTGGTAAGAGCCCTGCGGATTCCATCAGCATCGAGAATTACCGCTTTTTCACTGAGCATTTTATCACCACCTGTCCGGTTGAATTTTAGAAAACCGGCAAATCTACACTTAATTAGCACATCTAACTACAAAAAAACAGCACATTAAAAAGCCTGCTCACTGAGACGCAAGCAGGCATAGTTTCCCCAAAATAAATAACTACTATGTTCCCTTACTAGCCTCTCGGACTAATTTAAAGGAGATATTTTTATTTAGTGTACCAGATGGGTAATAGAAAGTCAACTTTTAATTACCAGTGTGGCAATAATTTTGTCGACTACTGCCAGATCCTGTTCCATGGCTTCAGAATTGGTTTCAACACTGTAAACCATGTTACCGCTGCCTGCTTTCCGGGCCGAAAAAATGTAGGTATAGGGAAGTGAACTCACATAAATATTCGCCTTGGTCATTCTCAGAGAGGTGTTTGTTTCACTTTCCAGGGTCCAGCCTTCGGACAGCAGCAGTTCTTTCTTCAATTTCATGATAGTTGCCAGGTCCCTGTTGTCATAAGTCAGCTCAAATTCTGTTTCCTCAGGACTCTCAATAATCAGGGCACTTCCTTCTGAGACAGATTCCCAGTCCCCCTCGGGGAACAGAACAGAACTGCCTGTTACAGGCTCAATATATTCTTCCCAGTCTGAGGTATCTACATTGATAACTGTAATTCTGCGGGCTGCTGCATCCCAGTCCACATTTGCGCCCATGGCTTCTCCCACGAATCTGAGCGGGACAAAAGTACGGTCTCCCTTTATCACGGCAGGAACGTCCAATGCCTGGGGTTTATTATCGACATAGGCCGTTTTGCTTCCTATGGCAACCTTGATAACGGTTCCGGAATCAGTTTCAATAAGAACTGTCCTGGTAGATGGCAGCCAGTCAACATATGCATCCAGAGCTTCAGCAATAAAACGCAGGGGAACAAGGGTCCTTTCCGAATCTATGTAAGGAGCCTGGTCAGAGTAGTAGGGACGGTCATTGATATGTGACAGGTTTTCCCCGACAGTGAGTTTAACCACTTTGTAGAAGTCATAATAATCGACCATTGCCGAAACAGGCGCCGCCAGTAAGCCAAGGGTCAAAATCAGGAACAGCATTACCATCATCTTTTTCATTTTGTGCATATATTCCCCTCCCGGTTCTATTTTGTTAATACCAACACCATTATACAATTTTGTATAGCCTGACTTCAATCCTTAACAGGAAATTTTGTGCATTTTAGGCCCCCGCCCCCCGAAAATCTGTTTTTCTAACGTAGTATTAGGTGGAAGTTGTTCCAACTGGATTTACCCTTAAAATTATAATTAAGTTTGTGGAGATAAGCCCCAACGTCTCTACCAAAAAGGAGCAGCCTGACTCAGCTGCTCCATTTTTTCCTTTGTGCTCAAGGCTTTGCGCCTCGGGCTTTTTTTTATAAGTAGCTCTCGGAAATGGCCCTGCTATATGGTGAGGCATTGTACAAGATTTTCCTAGTACTGACGCCGTTATGAATCTTGCTGCAAAGCACTGGCAACAAGGCAGGGAGTCCCCCGCATGTCCGAAGATGGCGAAGGCCGCCGGGAAGTTTTGGCCTGCCAAAACGAGAGGCGGCCATCTTCTGAAAAAAGCCCAATGAGCCATCGAGTTCGGGGACGCTGCCTTGTTGCCAGGGGGTGGCAGCTAGACTCATAGGCGGCAGTGCGGAAAATTGGTACAATGCCTCACCATATAGCAGGGCCATTTCCGAGAGCTTACTTATTTTATACTTTTTTCCCAGATATTCATATTTTCATACCTGCCGCCAATATCACAATTGTTTATCAGCCTGCCCCCGTACGTGTACCCCTTCTTGTACATCACTGCATTAATGGGAGGGATTCCTGCCCTGGTAAGACTATACAGGCAGATTAGCTTTCTTTGGGCCAGTTTTTGCTCCAGGTGGTCAATAAGCATTGCCATGACTCCCCTGCCCCTGTGTTCCGGGAGGGTAACACAATCTGTAAGTTCAGCGCTCAGGTGCCTATTATCTATGTCGGCGGAAATTATTCCGGCAATTTCACTTTTATATTCAGCTATTAGCATGATATTCCCTTCCCGCCCGGTGAGTTCTTCAAAATACCGGCGTTCCTCGACAGGACTGGGATAGGTTACAAAAACATCTCTAAAAATATCCATAACCGTATTTATATCATCATCTTTAAGAATTCGGATAGAATAATTTTTGCAATTACTGCTCTTATCCGCTCCGACACAGCTTCGTTTTCTCTGGAGAATTCTTTTCAGAATGAGGTCTTCATTAACTAAATGTTCACTGCCAAACCTGTCAGAACACAGAAACCGGCTGATTAAATAGACAGGATCACCTCTGAAATAAGTGTTCATCACACCTTCAAGCCTATAGCCGAGAGACAGAAACTTCTGCCAATCATTCCTATGTGAATAGACAATTATTTTCCCCGCCTGGGACTTACTGCCAAGAATTTCAATGTAATTTGCCAGGGCCCCAATATCACAAGCCTGATAATCCACCACGCGTATCCGCCTGCTGCGGCAGTCATTAACAGCCTCCACAGCAAACTCATCTGTGTTCATTTTTACTAAACTGGTTTCCCTGTCAAAGATGCCTTTTTCTTCAATCATGATACCGTCCCACCATAGTTCTCCCGTCTTTTCTCCCTTGAGTTGCCTTTAGGAGTAAGGCTTATGCTTTGTTCACCAAACAGTTTGGCTACCCCCTCCCTTGATTTTATCCTGATACTTTTACACTCCCCGCACTCCATACAGGCAGCGGTCTTGTCATCAGGTTCGCGGTAGGAGCAGAGAACACCCTCATAATTCCTGAGAATAATTTTGTTTGTTGAATGGGAAACAACATACTGCGGCCCAACCGGGATTTTCCCCCCTCCGCCAGGTGCGTCAATAACATAAGTCGGTACTGCCAACCCAGTAGTGTGTCCCCTCAAGGTCTCCATTATTTCTATCCCCCTGGATACAGGAGTACGGAAATGTTCAATCCCCTGCGCCATATCGCACTGGTACAGGTAGTATGGCCTTACCCTGATTGTCAGCAGTTTCTGAAGCAGTTTTTTCATAACATTTGGGCAGTCGTTGATTCCGCGCAGCAGCACACTCTGGTTCCCCAGGGGTACCCCGGCTTCATTCAGCCTGTTGCAGGCATTTCTGGCTTCAGCGGTTATTTCCCGCGGGTGGTTAAAATGAGTATTAATCCAAACGGGATGGTATTTCTTGATAATCCTACAGAGGTCTTCAGTAATTCTCTGAGGCAGCACGACAGGGGTGCGTGTCCCTATCCTGATCATCTCAATATGCTTGATGAGCTTAAGGCTTCCAAGAATGTATTCCACAGTTTCATCTGGGATTACCAGCGCATCACCCCCGGAAATAAGCACATCTCTGATGCCGGGATTATTCCTGATATAGTTGATTGCCCTGTCTAAGTATTTCTTGGGTAGCGCCTTGTCCGACTGGCCCGCAAAACGTCTTCTGGTACAGTGTCTGCAGTACATGGAGCACTGGTCGGTGACCAGGAAAAGCACCCTGTCGGGATACCTGTGGGTAATTCCCGGAACCGGCGAATCCCCTTCTTCAAACAGGGGATCTTCCATATCATACTGGGTGTGCTTTAACTCCAAAGCAGTGGGGATAGCCTGTTTTCGGATGGGGCAGGAAGGGTCTTCACGGTTCATCAGGGCGGCATAATACGGAGTGACCGCCATGCGCAGGGACTGCAGGCATTCCGCTATCCCTGTCTCCTCCTCTGGTGTAAGATTCACTATTCCCTGCAGGTCTTCAACACAGGTGAGCCTGTTGGATAACTGCCACTTCCAGTCATTCCACTGCTCTGGTTCAACTTCCTTCCACTTTTCAAACTTTTTATAATTAGCTAACATTACATTCCTCCTTATATTTTGTATAGGTTTCGGTTTGAAAATAAAAAACCCGGGCACTCTAACTCTCTTTCGCTAATGTCGAAAGAGAGTTAGAGTGCCCGGGTTTCGTCATCGCCTGACTCACCCTAAACCAAATGCCTGATTTATCCCCAGCCCCGGTCGATGTGACCGGAACTAAAAGAAGGCCCCAGCTCCCCAATTCAGATTTTTCCATTCAGGTTTCGGTTTGATAGCTTACATAACATCAACATGACCCTTACAACAATCCACACCCGTTCAGAAGCCCCGGCGTATTGCTGCTCGAACCATACTTACTCCCTGAATTTACTTCACCTTAAATTTGCTCTTATATTTTACCATTAAATTACTTAATTGTCAAGCGGCAGTAGGGCCGCCGATTTAGCAGCCTTAGGCTCCGGGTGGCCGGCTTACTTTTGCTGAACTTTCAGCCCTGCAATAAGCTCCTGAAAATATGGCGGAATATCTGCCTGGAACTCCATAAATTGCCCGGTTACCGGATGCCTGAAGCCCAGAAGCAAAGCGTGCAGCGCCTGGCCCTTAAGGCCCAGGGCATCCTTTTTGGGTCCGTAAACAGTGTCTCCGGCCACCGGATGTCCCAGGTAAGCCATGTGTACCCTTATCTGGTGTGTCCGGCCTGTCTCCAAATGACATTCAACTAAGGTATAATGTTCAAAACGCTCCAAAACACGATACTTTGTTACAGCATTTTTGGAGTTTCTGGTAACCACCGCCATTTTCTTGCGGTCTCTGGGGTCACGCCCCAGAGGGGCATCCACAATGCCCCCAGGCTCCCTTACAACACCGTTGACCAAGGCAATATATTTTCTGGAAACAGAGTGTTCCTTGAGCTGTTCGGCCAGGCTCAAATGGGCATGATCATTTTTGGCCACAACCAGCAGCCCTGAGGTATCTTTATCAATTCTATGGACAATACCGGGCCTGATTACCCCATTGATACCCGAGAGGTCATCACAGTGATACAGAAGAGCATTTACAAGTGTCCCCGAAGAATTACCCGCCGCCGGATGAACAACCATCCCCTGGGGCTTATTGACCACCAGCAGGTCACTGTCTTCATATACTATATCCAGAGGTATGTTTTCGGCCACAACCTCCTGCGGCTCAGGAACTGGGATTTTCACAAAGACCCGGTCCCCCTCCCTGACCTTATAGTTTGATTTAGCCACACCTCCGTTTACAGTAACGGCACCTGTTTCAACCAGTTTCTGCGCTCTGGTGCGTGAAAAATCGGGGTCAAGACCCGCAATAAAAACATCAAGCCGCAGTCCTTGTTCCTCCCCGGTGACACTTTGTTCCAGTTCCTGCCTGGCGCCGCTTAGTTCTTCAGGCGCATCATCCCATTCCCTGAATTCTTCTGATATTTCCGGTATTTCTTCTGTTCCTTTGTTTCCATTCATTTTCATATCGGCTCCTGTTTCTGTTTTCCCATATCATTTCTCATAAGTTCTATAAAAAGTATTCCGACACCGATGACTATTCCGATATCAGCAATGTTAAATACCGGCCAGACCCTGAAATCAAAAAAATCGACTACCTGGCCAAATCTCAGGCGGTCTATAAGGTTCCCAACCGCACCGCCTACCTGAACCGCAAGCCCGGTTTTCAGGAGAACCTTTCTTCCCGGAATCCGCCATGCAAAAAGAATAATCCCAAGCAGCACAATTACCGTGACAGTCACAAAAAATACCGTCTTATAAGGCAGCATACCAAAAGCTGCTCCCGGATTCATTACAAAAGTTATGTAAAACACCGGTTCAATAACAGGTATGGATTCACTTTGGGTCAGCCTGTTCATAACAAACCACTTGGAAAACTGATCTGCAGCCAGGAGTCCCAGGGCAATTAATATGTACCGCAATGGCTGATACCTCCGTCAGTTTTAGTCAGTCTCTGTTCCCATATTTATTTGCTGCTTCATTTTATCATACGTACCAGCCAGATTCAAGATTACGAAGCCAAGGGATAACTACACATCATTGGTTGACAGAAAACAAGGATTACCCGACTGCAGTTACAGCATGGGCAACCCCCTTTGATTCACAGGTGGGAAATATTCTGTGTCCCCTTCTTTTCCCTGCTGTGGATGGTTTCATCATCTTCACCGTCAAAGTCCTGATAAATCATCCCGTCAACATTCTTCTCGTACGGAATTTGTTCAACCCGCTCGACAGTGCCTACATTTTCATCGGCATCAATATACATGTGGTCAAAGTCGGTGACCCCGTGGACACTGATATCCTGGGGAGTCTCCGAGGTACCGAATCTGGCCACTGACTGCCAGGTATCCTCACCGTCAAACATTATTTCATCCTCGGCATCACCCAGTTCGAACTGGGAGTTATCATGTGTCAACCCGCCAAACGGGGGTACAATCACATCCTCTTCAATCGGCCTCGGATGCCGGTCTGGCAGTTGTTCCCCCTTCTCTTTACATTTAATGCACATAGTCGTGGCCGGCATAGCTTCTAACCGCTCCAGAGGAATCTCAGTACCACAGGTATCACACTTTCCGTAAGCGTCTTCTTTAATCTTTGTCAGGGCATCTTCGATTTTGGCCAAGTGTATTTGGGCGGCTTCCCTGAGGGCTATGTCCTTGCTGCGCTCAAAGGTCTCTGTTCCCAGGTCCGCCGGGTGATTGTCATACATTGAAAGTTCACTGATCGAATCCTGGATAGGAACCTCCAGGGCCCCTTCCTCCATGTGAGTTATCCGTTCTCTAATTTCCTGCCTCTCCTGTACCAGTCTCTGTCTGAACTGCTCCATCAGTTTCCTGTCCATGTCTGCCTCCTGAGTTGTGTCATAACTGCTGCTTGTCTGGCTACTCAATTATCCTGACAATTTCATCAACCGGCCTGCGTGCCGGTGACTCGTTTGTCTCTGCAGCATAACCGACAGGCACAATAGCAACCGGAATTTTGCCCCGGGGGATATCCATGGCTTCCATAACAATGGTCTCATCAAAGGAACCGACCCAGCAGGTCCCAAGTCCGTAACCTTCGGCAGCCAGCAGTATGTTTTGCACGGCAGCCGCAGTATCCTGGATTACATACAAGTTGCGGCCCCGTTCCCGGTAACGGGCGGCCGCCATCTCGGGAACAGTACACACAACTATCACCACCGGGGCTTCACCTATAAAACGCTGGTTTGCCGCTGCCGAAGCAAGCTCGTATTTTTTCTTTTCGTTATATATCACGTAAAATTCCCATGGCTGGACATTACCAGCACTGGGAGCCCATCTGGCGGCATCAATTATCCTGCCTATCGTCGCCCTGGGAACCTGTTCATTCTTAAATCTCCTGGTACTGCGTCTCTCCAGGATTGCTTCGATAACATCTTTGGTCACACCTGTCCCTCCTTATTTTACTGAAGCTTAAGGTTGTTTTGTACAATTTTAACTATATCGGCAATGAACTCCCCGATGACAGGCAGGTTAAGGACCTGCAGTCTCTGCAGGCTGTAAACAACCAGTGCACCAAGGAGGGTAAAGCCTACCGCCATTCCCAGCCCCCGGGCCACCCCGGCAAAAAAGTTAATATAGAACAACCTCCCGGGACGGTTCAGCAGGTCAACATATTCCGCAAGCTTCATTTTCTCCATTGCCGTCCCGAGTTCGTCGATTTTACGGGCCAGATAAGTTTCGTCCCCGTTTTGTTTCTTTTCCGCCAGCGCAACCACCCCCGCAGGTTAGTAATAATTTGCCCAGTATGTTTTAATTAAACACATTTATTTATTATAAATTATATTTGCACTATTAACCTTTATAGAATCTTTTCCACAAATTTTCCCGAAGACCTTCCTAAACAGGTATTGTTCCAGAAAGTATTCTACACAAAAAAAGGAGGGCTTATTAAGCCCCCCGATAATCTCAGAGTGTTTCCGAAACTGATTCCTGATTATTCAATTGTTAGATAGTCGGGTTTGTTCCTGCTGCTTTTTGATCCCAGAAATACTGAGTATTCTTGAAGGTTTCAGCCTTGGAATCACTGTGACACTTCCAGCATACAGCCATGTTGGTGTAACGCTTCAGAGCTGAGGATGCGTTTACGTCAGGTGAAGTTACAGGCTGATTCTGAGCATCCAGCATAATTGCAGCATCAGTACCGTGAGCGAAGTGACAGGTCAGACATACCATGCTAGTACCTTCACCGATCATGTCAGACTTGAGGCCTTGGCTGATCTTGTGACGGAATGCCGAACTGAAGGTACCTGTTTCTTCTGCGGCGCTGTTAGCATTGTAGTCAGTGTGGCAGGCAGCACAGAATGCGTTAACACCTGACACGTAAGTTGTAACTTCGTTTACAGGTACATTGTTGGGAGCGGTAGCAATCTGGTTCACGCCTACCTTAACAACTGTGGCAGGAGCTACATCCATCTGAACCTGACCCAGGTCAGCCGGCAGTACGCCGCTTGGATCTGTGAAATAGCCTTCATTGTAGTGAACTTCAAGGACATCATTGTAAGATTTGGTCGGGTCACCCTGAACCTTGTGGTTCCATTCTGCGGTTCCGTCTCCGTCACTGTCATACAGGACACGGATCTGTGACCAGTAAGCCTTGGGCTTTCCATATGTGTAGCCATAGAGCCATGGTTCTGTAATAGCATTTCCATCAGCATCTGCTGCTGTATAATGTCCGGTTGCTGAATCTAAAGCCAGGGTAGCATTTACAATCTTTTTACCACCGGTCGGGTTGCCATCTGCATCTGTAGGAGCAGTTGCACCCATGTTATTGGGGTTGTAATGGAGAAGCCTGTCACTGTAGGAACCGTGCGGAGCGTGGCAGCTTGCACAGGTAAATTCCTTACCCCAGGTGTTTACATCAGTGCTGGTTCTGTTACCACCTGGTGCTGCACTTGTGGTCATTACACCGGTAGCCATGTGAACTGAAGCATTACCTACTGCCTTGTCAGGGTCACCGCCGAAGGTACCGGCATTGGAACCCTGGAATACGTTATAGAAGCCTAATGTACCGTCATGGCATGCTGTACAGGTGTTATAAACACCGTTTTTGAACAACAGGTCCCTGCCTGAAGCGGTGTGAGTCTGGTGGCAGGAAGCACAGGAGTTGGTGTCATTGGCGTACTCACCGTGTGTCGCGTGCCCTTCAACGTTTTTGATAACATCACTGAAACTGGTTCCATCATTTACATCTACATTTTTACCTGTTTGGTTAGCGTTTACCAGCCCGGGTGTAACGGTGGTTGAATCTACATGACCACCGCCGGAAGTCAGAGGAGTATTGTACTTGTCAGAAGTTGTGTCAGGATCATAATCTCCTGGTGCGGCAAGTGCAACACTTACTCCGAGTGTCAGCATTAAGGCCAGCGCTAACGCCATTACTAAACTGAACTTTTTCACTTTGTTTCCTCCTTTAATCTCTGCGGATAGTTTAGAATATTTCACCATACTTTTCATAGTTTCACCTCCTTTCTTCAGCAATCTCAGGTGATTGATCAGTGGAAAACCACTTGATACCATAATGATGGATTAATGATTGATGGATTAATGATTGATGGATTAATGATTGATGGATTGCTGATTAATGGATTACTGTGTCTGGAAAACGGCTACCCTCTGATTGGTGGTGTCTGTCACATATATCCGGCCCCTGTCGTCAACAAACATGCCATTGGGCAGGGAGAACTGTTTTTCACCTTCACCGTATCCACCGATGGAGAATACCTGTTTACCCTCTTTGTCAAAACCGTAAATCCTGTGAGTCAGGTTGCTGACGGCATATAAATTCCCCTGGGAGTCGACTCCGATACCCCTTGGATTAACAAACACAGACTGGCCCTTGCCATCCTTGGAACCATTAACTGTCTTCTTGTATTTCCCGTCCTTATCAAAGACCTGGAGTCTCTGGTTTCCGGTATCAGTAATATACACATTTCCGGCGTCATCCACGGCTACTGCATTGGGAGCATTCAACTCACCGGATTTAGTACCTTTCTTGCCGTACTCTGTAATTAATTTACCGTTTAAGTCAAAGACCTTCACTGTATGAAGCTTGACATCAGTTACATAAACCTTGTCATTTTTAATCGCTATCCCGGCAGGCATCTGAAAAACACCTTCCGAGGCGCTCTTCTCGGCAAACAGGCCCTTGAAATTACCATCCTTATCAAACCTGGATACTGACCCGTTATAAAGATCAGCAACATATACATTACCTTTGCTGTCTCCTGCCAACCCGTACGGGAACTGGAATTGTCCGGGTTCAGAACCTGCTTCGCCAAAGGTCTTGATGGGATTTCCTTCATAATCAAAAATCTGGACCCTCTTGTTATTTGTGTCAGCTATATAAATCTGTTCATTGGCTACGGTAACCGCCATTGGTTTATCAAACTCACCGCCCCCGAACTTGCCGTAAATCAGTCTTACAAAAGACGGCTCACCTGAAGGAGTATTGGCAAAATTCTGCAATCCATTGAAAACATCCTTATTGGTAAGGTAACTGTATAGAAAACCTGTCAGTGCGATTACAAACATTAACTGCACAATCCAGTAAACGTACTTTCTCTTGATAATAATACCTGTTTTTCCCGCAACTTCTGCCATATGCCCCCGGCCTCAAATTCAGCCGGTCTTCACCTCTCTTACGGTTTATTTTTACTTAAGCCTGGCCAGAGCATCCTTGGCTTCCTGGAACTTAGGATCGTAGTCTAAGGCTCTTTGGTAAAGCTCCTTAGCCCCTGCTTCATCCCCTGTTTTCTCAGCGGAGACGCCTATCTGGTAAATAACATCTGCTGAGCCCGGATTCTCATCATTTGCCCTGTTGAGAGCAGTAATCGCCGACTTGTAATTACCCTGGAGGTTATATACCACACCCATCATCATGAAGGGCTTGTAATCCCTCGGTGACAGCTTGGCAGCCTGGGAAAATGCTTCCAGCGCCTCATCATACTTATCCATGTCCTTATAAACCAATCCCATATTGTAGTAAGGAGCAGCATACTTCTTGTCCAGGTCGGCAGCAATCCGGAACTGCTGCAGGGCTTCATTGTTTTCACCTTTAAGGAACAGGGTATAACCATAGTTAACCCTCATTTCAGGCTTTTTCGGTTCAGCGTCAACCTGGGACTTGTAAAATGCCAGCTGCTGTTCCACACGGGTTTGTTCCACCGACTTCCAGAAAAAAGTCTTACCCACCAGAAAACCTGAGGCTGCGAATACGGTTGCCGATACCAGAATAACAGCGATAGCCTGTAAAAGAGTAAATGTCTTTTCAGGTGAATTAATCCTTATCTTCCCGGCTTCAGGTGCTGCAGAACTCATCAGTCAATTCCCCCTTATTGTACTGGTGTAACTGTTATCTTTGGCTTTGACAGCTTTTTGCTGTCAACATCCTTAGTCCGGTGGCATCCGGAACATGTATCCTTTACATGACATTGAAAGCACCGGGGTTCCAGGACCGCATATCTGGGCGGAATCTCTATAGGATGAGACACACGCCAGGGACGGTTTTTATGGATACTGGGGTGGCATGAAGAACAGGCAGCCTTTTGGGTGGTTCCTTTGATATCCCTTCTGGGACTGTGGCAGACCAGGCATTTCTGTTCATCCTGTTCCGCCCTCTTGCCATGTTCGAAGGGCCAGTTGTCATCATGGGTCACAGGCCGCTTTTTATGACAATCAACACAGTATTCGTTGGTTTTGGCATAATCGGTATAATCAGAATCAGAACCTGTCTGCATGCTTGCCAGGTAACGGGCTACCGGATCCTCTTCGTCAGGCATCTGATTTGAGGTTACTCCCGGCGCCTTAATATATGAGTGACAGGTATCACAATAATTGATATCCTTTTTCGCCTGCTGCCCGTGATTTAGTTTAAATGATTTCTCCCTGTGGGTATCAGGCATCATATTGCCGCTGTGGCAGGCTTCACAAGCCACTGTGACCCCACGCCGGCCATGGCAGTCCATACACAGCTCCATTTCCGGCAGGGTAAATTGCGGGTCCATCACCTTGGTCCCGGCTGCCTTGTCCCACTCACTAAAATCCCCTCCCATGGTCATTCCCCTGGAGGCAATATTTCCGTGGGCCACCCCCTGGTGGCATTTGACACAGGCAACACCTTTTTCATTGTGCCTTTCATGGGGTATATACAGCCCCGGATATGAAGGTGACACCTGTCTGTCTGTCGAATGACACTGCAGGCAGCGGTCATCAGGAATCTCTTCTGTCATTCGGATTGGCAGTTCATAATTCTTGGTTACATAATTGTACAGCTCTTTAGTAGCTTCAACTTTATGCTTAAGGGCATTGGTCATCCCCGGATCAACATGACAGGTAACGCAGTCTACCTGGCTGTGGGATGATGCTTCCCATGTAGCCACCTCAGGTTTCATTATGTGACAGGTTGCACAAAACTTCGGAGTTGAAGTTGCATAGGTCACTCCGATAAATGCTATAATCGCAAATAAGGAGACACCCATAGCGATGATTGTGAATTTGAGTATTTTTTCTTTCATGGCGGACCTCCAGGCCTGGTTAATGATTGGGCTATAGGACTAATATTGGTTGCTATGTAGCCTTTATCCATGAGCCTTCGGAGCGTTCCGTTCCCGGTCAAACACAATGTTATCACAACTCCATGGTTCAAACATGTGCCAGAAGTCCTGTAATTGCACAGTCAGAACTTACTGATTATTTATACCTAAATGGCCCTGTACACAGTGAAAAAGCACATGTCCTTTTATACATAGTGCCTGTGGTCACGGTGACATCCTTTATTTTCACACTAACAAATATAATGCAGCCCTCTACTTAGCCAGGATGGCTAAAGTAGAGGGCTGTCTTTTTTCTTGAGCCTTCTAATTGTTATGAAGACAGGGGTAGATGTGTTCCGGCAGGCGGAGTCTGTCGTCAACCGGTCCAAACCCCGCTTTCAGCGGGTTTGGGCAACCGGTTGAGACGTCTACCCCTGTCCATATTACAATTGTAAAGCTCAAAAAATATGAAGTTTTTCATTAAGCTGAGTATGATAACAAATTGGTATTAACTGCCGCTGCTTTCGCGAGCGGCCTTGGAATATGGTTTGGTCAGGTTATTTTTGACGGCATAGGCAGCAGCTTCTGCCCTGTTGCTGAAATTTAGCTTGCTAAGAATACCACTGACATAGTTTTTAATGGTATTGTTGCTTAACATCAATATCTGGGCAATTTCCTTATTGGTTTTCCCATCAGCAATCAAAGCCAGGATCCGTCTTTCCTGCGGATTTAACAGTACATCCTTTTTCTCGGGAGCAGAAAAACTGTTCTTTACCCTGTCTATCACCTTTGAAGTAATTGACGGGTCCAGCATAGATTTCCCTTCATGTACCATTCTGATTGCCCTGATAAGTTCTTCACCTTTCATCTGTTTGGGCAGCAAGCCGATAGCGCCTGCCGAAATGGCCTCAAAAATGCTGTCTTCATCAGAAGGGGAGATTAACATAATGGTCTTTGTTTCAGGGTATTTTACATTGACCCTTTTACACACTTCAACCGCACAACCATCATTAAGGCGGGAATCCATTACCAGGATATCAGGATTATATTGATCCATCTTTTTCATTACATCCGTACATACCGCGGCCTCACCGATAACTTCAAAATCTTCCACACGTTTAAGAATGAAACTGATACCGAGCCGGAAAACTTCATGACTGTCAGCAACCAGGATCTTGAGTTTCTTCATGTTTTCCTCCCTCCAGAATTTCCACTACAGTTCAGTCCCCCGTCACATTACTTTTCGACATGTCCTTCCGGATTCCTTCAAATTTTGCGAATTGTCAGACTAGTAAATGTTGGGCCCCTAACCAATAGGTCATATTTTTAATTTTTAGTTTCCTGTCTGCCAAAACAGGGAACATAAATCCAGTTTTCCAATATCCATATAGTAAAAAGATGTTTAGCCAGGTTATCTGGTTAGCAAAGATATTCTGAAGGGAGAGGTTTCTTTTGTCAGTTGCCATAATATCCCCAGGTCTTCTCCCGGTCCCGCCCGTTCTGGGAGGGTCTGTGGAAACAGTGATACAACAGATGGCAGATAACACATCTGCTGAGATTGATATTGACATATTTAGCCGCACACACCGGTCACAGCCCCTGCAGGAAAACCTCGGCAGGTTACGCTACCACAGATTTCCTAGCGGCCCCGAGTATTTCCGGCAAATTCGTGCCAGGGTAATTGCAGCAAAATACCCTGTTATCCAGGTGGAAAACCGGCCTTTGTTCATTCCAAAAACCAAGGCGGGCAGTCCGAAAAGCAAGTTCATCTGCAGCCTCCATTCCCTGATTCATATAGATCCACAGCTCATTAGACCGGGAGGAGTATTGAAGATATTTCAGCAATGTGAAAAAATCCTGGTTTACAGTGCTTTTATGAAAAACCGCCTGAAGGAAATGTTTCCTATTACTGCAGACAGGGTCAGTTCTGTTCACCTGGGAACCGACCCCAGCCAGTTTAGACCCCGCTGGGAAGCCGGTATCAGTAAAAAAGTACAGAAGCTAAAAAACACCTTAAAGATTCCGGAAGACTACAAAGTAGTCCTTATTGCCGGAAGGTTAATCCCTCAAAAGGGGCCTGATGTTCTCATTCGCTCCATGGAACACATATTAAAGGAATATCCCCGATGCTGTCTCGTAGTTGTCGGCGGCAGCTGGTATGCAAACAGGAAGGCATCACCTTATATAAAAGAACTGCGCCGGATTGCCGGCGCTATTTCCGGAAATATACGATTCACCAATTATGTCAGCCAAGCCGAGCTGCCCCTTTGTTTTGCCATGGCAGATGTCTTTGTCTGCCCTTCCCAGTGGGATGAACCGTTCGGACTGGTGAATGTTGAAGCTATGGCTTCAGGTGTCCCTGTGGTCGCATCTGGCCGGGGAGGAATTCCGGAAATCGTGAAAGACGGTGAAACGGGATATCTTGTCCCAAATGAAAAAGAACCGGCCTCTTATATTGAACCGGTTGTTAATCTGCTAAAAAATGACCGGCTGGCCCAAAACTTTGGTATTAACGGCCGCCAGGCAGTGGAGTCATATTTTAACTGGCAGAGGGCGGGTAGTGAATTATCCCGTTTGTATAAAGCAATCCTCTGCTAAAAATCAAATTTATGTTGAAAAAAACCGGCCTTTCTCATGGCTTTGACAACTATGCAGACAGTAGGGCCCAGAAATATCCCCCCCAGTCCAACAACCTTAAAACCTACATACATGCTGATTACTGTGGTCAGTGGACTTAAACCTATGTTCTGTCCCAGAATTTTGGGCTCGATAATCCGTCTGAGGACTATGATAAGCAGATAGAGTACAATAATCCCCACTGCCGTGAAACTGTCTCCGGTCATTAAAAGAAATGCAGCCCAGGGAAGCATCATAAATCCTGTTCCCAGGATAGGCAGAATGTCTACCAAAACAATAAGCAGGGCCAGGACCAGGGCATACTTGACATCCAAAACCAGGAGTCCCGCAACTATAAAAAGGTATGTAATCAGACTGATAATCAGCTGAGCCCGGACAAAACCAACTATTGCCCTGTTGACATCATCCAGAATCATGCTGACTTTGTCTCTGGCCCTGTCACTAAAGAGCCTCAACAGGCTTTCCCTGAGTTCGGGCAGCTGCAGGCTGAAGAGATAAAAACTGACCAGGGTCACAATTAATACAACAAAGATGTCAGGGATGGCTTTGGCTGTACCAACCAGGAACCCGGTGCCGGTACTTATCTGATTTCCCAGGTTAACCGCCTCTCCAATAGTTGTCCGGATACTCTGGATTATCTCGACAGGCACATCCTCGAAGAATTCCTGGGCCTCAAGCACAATGGACTCAAGACTCCTGCCCAGCCTCTCGGCATATTCGGGCATCTGCCTGAGAAGAGCTGTAAATTGAATTATTATCTTGGTAAAACCCAAAACTGCCAATCCACCCACAAGGACAATAACCCCAAGGTAATTTACCGTTACAGCTATAATCCGTTTCCCCTTTAACATTAAGTGCAGTTTTGACACAACCGGCTCAAACAGAACGGCAAGCACAAGGGCTACCAGAAACGGTACAAAGTGCGGGGAAACATAATACAGCAAGGCCAGGATTATTAGGGTATATACAAGTTTGACAATAGGATGTACCAATACCAGCACCTCCATCTATCATCCCCCACCTAAGGAGGAGGAAAATTTATTTTTAATGAGCCTTTTAAAAGTTTACATAAATTCCAGACCTATTAAAGAACATTTAAACCTTATCTGCATATAATGGAATAAACTGACCTCACATAAAAGGAGTGAAACAAATTGTCTGATATTAATGTAACGATAGCAGAACTCGGACCCGCAACCGGATTGTTGTTATCAGCTGAGATAGATATAGATATTGCGGATGATGGGACCTTTGCCGATTTTTGTCTCACCAATACCACTCCAACAAGCGCAGCCAATCCAGACCCGTTAATTGACCAGCTTCTATTTAATCTGGCAACCTTTGATTCTACACAGACACAGCTGGCGATTTCACTGGTGACCTATATCCCGGCCGGCGGTTCGCCGGTTGCCGGTGACTGGAGTTTTTTTGACAGTTCCGGTCCCCCGCCCAATGGTTTTGACCATAACAGCGGCGGCTGCGGCCTGTTCCAGTACCTGGTAGATGAAAACCCCAGTACACCGGACCACAGGCTTCATTCCGGAGATACCCTGTGTTTTCGTTTATCTGTAATAAATCCTGCCCTTAACCCGACATTACGCTTTACTGAAGATACCTTCCTGAATGCCCCGCCTGCCGAAAACGGTGACAGCCAGGTGGCATTATCGTTCCAGCAGCTAGGGCCAGGTGGTGGGGGCAGTGACTGTATTGATGGCGACTTCGAGGAAAACGGTGAAGAATAATGAGGCTCATTCAAACCTTGTAGATTGTTAAAAAAGGGGCGTACTGTACGCCCCTTTTTTACATACGTGCCTTTAGTTCCGCAGGCTGTGTATCGGCGCCGGAATCCTGCCCCCTCTTTTAACAAACTCAACCGAACTATATTTATTCACAGGCATAATAGGCGCCCGCCCCAGGAGGCCGCCAAATTCTACATAATCTCCTACTCCCTTGCCAGGAGCCGGAATAATCCTGACTGCAGTCGTTTTTTGATTAATAACACCTATTGCCGCCTCATCGGCAATAATGGCCGCAATGGTTTCAGCGCTGGTATCCCCCGGAACGGCAACCATATCAAGTCCGACAGAACATACACAGGTCATTGCCTCAAGCTTTTCCAGGCTAAGGGCCCCATCCTCAACAGCCCTAATCATCCCGGCATCCTCACTGACCGGTATAAAAGCGCCGCTCAAACCACCCACATAAGATGAAGCCATAGCCCCGCCTTTCTTGACGGCATCATTTAACAGAGCCAAGGCAGCAGTAGTGCCATGAGTTCCGCAGCGTTCCAGTCCCATGGCTTCAAGTATTTCGGCCACACTGTCCCCAACAGCCGGAGTAGGCGCCAGGGACAAGTCTACGATACCAAAGGTTACTCCCAGCTTTTCAGAAGCTGCCCGTCCGACAAGCTCACCCATTCTGGTAACCTTAAAAGCAGTCTTTTTTATCATTTCTGCCAGGGTTCCGAAATCAGCCCCGTCCAGCTTTTCCACAGTCTGCTTGACAACACCCGGTCCGCTTACACCGACATTAATAACACACTCTGGTTCCCCCACACCGTGAAAAGCCCCGGCCATAAAGGGGTTATCCTCGGGCACATTGGCAAAGACCACCAGCTTGGCACAGGCCAGTCCGTCCTTATCAGCGGTCAGCTCTGATGCCTTTTTGATTACCCTGCCCATCCCGTAAACGGCATCCATATTGATGCCTGCCTTGGTTGTGGCCACATTAACAGAGGAACAGACCCTCTCTGTTGTTGCCAGGGCTTCGGGAATTGCCCTGATAAGTTTGCTGTCACCAGATGTGCAGCCCTTGTGTACCAGCGCCGAGAATCCGCCGATAAAGTTAACTCCCACCTCGGCCGAGGCCTTATCAAGAATCCTGGCAAAATAAACATAATCATCTGTTGCACTGCTCTCGGCAAAAATTGATACAGGCGTAACGGAAATCCTCTTATTCACAATAGGTATCCCGTATTCCCGCTCAATCTCCTCACCTGTGGCCACCAGATTGCCGGCCAGCCTGGTAATTTTATCATATATCTTGCGCCCCACGACTTTGTGGTCACTGTCGGCACAGTCCCTTAAACTTATCCCCATGGTAATTGTCCTGATATCAAGATGTTCCTGCTGTACCATACGGACAGTTTCCAATATCTCCTGAAAACTAAGCAAAACGCTTCCCTCCCGCCTTGTGTCTTAAATCCTGTGCATAAACTGGAATACATCCTCATGCTGCACCTGTATCTGCAGACCGATTTCCCGGCCTTTTTCCTCCAACCTGTCTTTCAACGTCCCGAATTCAACTTCACAGTTAGTAATATCACAAACCATGACCATTGTAAATATGTCCTGAAGTATCGTCTGGCTGATATCTAAAATGTTGACATTGTTTTCAGCCAATACCACCGATACCCCTGCAATAATTCCCACTTTGTCCTTACCCAGTACTGTGATGATAACCCTGCTTCGTGCTCCTTCACTGCCGGATATTTTATATTCCTGCACCGGTCTCAACTCCTTGTTAGAAATCTTTTTTAAATATAATAATAACATTATAACAGGTGAATGCTGGAAAAGCCAGTTTGACTAAACTAAATATATATTCAGAGATTGGGCAAAATAGAACAGATAAAAAACACTGATTCATAATTTTGCTATTAAAGAATGCACCTGGGAAGGAGGCTGCCTATTGTTTGAAAATGACAGTGATTTCTTTTTCCTTGAGAAACCACCGGTTAACCTTGAGGATGCCCCACCCCATGTGGAACCTCTGGAATCTTCAAACACTGATGTAAAAGTAAGAATTTCCGGACGACATATTCATATTTCTCAAAAAGACCTGGAACTGCTCTACGGTCCCGGTTATAATCTGACCAAGTACCGTGACCTGGCCCAGCCGGGGCAGTATGCTGCCAAGGAAACCCTAACGGTGGTGGGCCCCAAGGGGGTCATAGAAGGTATCCGAATCCTTGGCCCCATAAGAGATAAAACCCAGGTAGAGATTTCCGGAACAGACGGCTACCACCTGGGGATGGAACCACCGGTCAGGGACTCAGGCAATATTGCAGGAACGCCAGGCATAGTCCTGGTGGGTCCCTATGGGGCAGTTACCCTGAAGGAAGGGGTAATCCTGGCAGCAACTCATATTCACATGAGTCCTGATGATGCCGCGAAACTGAAACTCAAAAACGGCGACCGGGTACAGGTGCTGGTAGATGGCGAAAGGGACATAATTTTCACTGAAGTTCTGGTAAGAGTGGATAGGAGCTTTATTACCGAGATGCATGTTGATACCGATGAAGCAAATGCTGCCGTGATAGAAGACGGTGATTATGTGACAATCATCGGGAAGATACTTGTTTCCTAGTGAGGTGTTTTCGGGAAATGACCGTAGGGCGAATTAGGTGAGAATTGTACCGATTTTCCGCACTATATTCTACGGTCATTTCCCGGAACACCGAAAATAGAGAAAACAAAAGGAGGAGTATAATGATGAAAGTGGAAGATGATAAAAAAATTCCCCAGACACAGCATAAAAAGATATATGACAAAGGGGAACAGATTGAAAACACCCTAACGGTCCTGGACAATCCCGATGACAGGATGACAGAGCAAACAGGTAATGGTTTCACCATTGTTAAAAATGATAATCCTGATGATGTAGAAAGCCAATAAGTTGAAAAAAGGGGGCGACTTCATGGCGAAATCGTACCCTTAACTTTTAGAGTAGATTAATTTTTCCCGCAAACCTGGCAATCTGAGTCAGGCTTAACCTCAACCTCTCTGAAGGATACCTCCAGGGCATCATACATAAGCAGCCTGCCGGTCAACAGTCTCCCCCGGCCTGTCAGCAGCTTGATAACCTCTGCTGCCTGGATAGTCCCGATTGTCCCAGCCACAGCGCCGAGTACTCCGGGCGGATGTGGCATAGCTTCCGGGGGAGGCGGTTCACGAAAAACGCACTGGAAACAGGGACCTTTTCCCGGAACGATGGTCATGGCCTGTCCGAAAAAGCCAAGTATACCGCCATGAACAAACGGCTTGCCGGACTTTATACAGGCCTCATTGAGAATGTATCTGGCTGGAAAATTATCTGTACAGTCTACAACAACATCATACCCTGATATAAGGTGCCCGGCATTCTCCCTGTCGACCCTTTCACCGGCAGGCACAAGCCTGATTTCAGGGTTTAGTGCCGATAACTTTTCAAAGGCGGAAACGGCCTTGGGCTTCCCCAAGTCAGGGGTTCTGTGCAGTACCTGCCGCTGCAGGTTGCTCAGGTCAACTGAATCATAGTCGGTGAACCCGATGGTCCCTATACCTGCTGCAGTAAGATAATAAAGCACCGGTGACCCCAGGCCCCCGGTCCCTACCACCAGCACTTTGCCACCCTTCAGCATAAGCTGTCCGGCTTCACCTATTTCACTCATAATAAGCTGCCGGTGATACCTTTGCTTCTCCTTGGCACTCAATCCCTCATTTAAGCCTTCATCTATGCCATCATCTATGCTGCTCATATTCATACCTCTTCCTGCCCACAATGTCATTAGGCCGCCTATTATTCCTCGACCCTGCTGAACCGGGAAACAGCTCCCCTTAATTCTCCATCCACCATAATGGGGTTCATTTCAATTTTATAGAGAATTTCATCTACAATAATAGTGCCGCTTCTCGGTTCACGTTTCCTAAGGATAGTTTCCATACCCAGAGCAGGAAACAGTTCTCCAACAGGCTGGCCGATAATGTTTTCAGCATTTATGCCCCATAATTCCTCTGCCTTCCTGTTAAAGACATTTATTTTTCCTTCCGGGTTAATGGCTAATATGCCATAAACAGCCAGGTCAATTATCTTTGAAAGACCTTCAATTGACTTTTTGTAATGATCCATAAATGCTGACGCCAGGTCGGTACGGGTCAGCCATCCCACCATCTTGCCCGCTTTATCCACAACAGGAAGCCTTCCAACCGGAATATTCATAGCTTCTTCCACCGGCATAGTCTCCCCGATTGAAATAACATTCTTGTTCATGAGCCACTCTATCGGAGTATCCAACGGCTTGCCAATTGCCCTCATGAGGTGTGTCTTGGTAAAAACCCCGACAACCTTCCCGTCATTATCAACCACAGGCGCACCGTCAATAACCCTGTCCAGAAATAACTGGTTGACCTCTTTAATAGTTTGATCTTTTCTTAGTTTCAGTACTCCCTTGGACATTACATCCCTAACCAAGACTCTCATAAAATCCTCCGCTTTTAGAAAATAATCTGAATTTCCCTATATAATATCATACAATAAATCTAAAAAAAAATCAGTAAAACTTATGAAAAACCAAATATTTGACCATACTTTCCACAGGAGGTCGGTAGTTTTGGCAGTTGAACAGAACAAAAAAACAACAGGGAAGAAAAAAAGCAGGAAGAAAAAAAAGCCTCTGACTCCTGTGGATAAGTTTAAAATTGAAACAGCGAAAGAACTTGGCCTATGGGATAAAGTCAAGGAGATTGGCTGGGCAGGGCTAAGCGCCGCCGAATCAGGGCAGATTGGGGGATATATGACCCGGAAAATGAAACAGCGGAAGCTGAACAATCTTGAGGAATACTCGGAAGCGCGTCTTAAGCGCGGGCGTAAGCCTCCACAGTAGTAAGCTCCGGAAAAGGCTGCGAATGGCATATAGTGAGCTGTTGCACCGATTTTCCGCAATGCCGCCGGAGAAATCTTGTACAACAGCTCACCATATGCCGCAGCCATTTCCGGAGCCAACCCAGGGAAGGTGTTACGCCCAATATAAAAAACTTGTTCTTGTGCTTGTTGTGATTCTAATTCACTTATAAATGATTGTTTAACAAAGCCTTAGAAGAAAAAAAGGCAGGGATACTCCTAGGGGTTACAGTAGTACCGTCCCCCGGGAATATGCCTGCTACTTCTGTCTTTTTTTTACTTTTGAGGCTTATCATCGATTAAGGCTTTATAATAATCCCTGATATTTTCGTTAAACTTAGCCATACAGTCTTTGCACACACACCAGCATGCCTTTTCCTTCTTGTTCTCGTCATTGAGAATGATGGAACATGTCAAATCAGCATCCATTTCCTTACCACAAAGCTCACAGTTTGCACATTTGAATTCCGACACCTTTATTCCCCCCTTAGTTTAATTTGTGACTCATATAGCATATGGAGCCAGTATACAATTATTCCAAATATTTAATTTCGACACCTTATCAGCAGATTCCTGCCGTGATGAAGACAATATGCATGACATTAACGGGCTTAACGCTAAGCCATTTACACCTGTCTTACTACGTCCAGGCATTTCCCACACAGGGTCGTATAAACTGAATCCTTACCAACCTTTTCACTGTATGTCCAACAGCGTTCACACTTGCCCCCCGCAGCCTGGGCCACTTTCACTTTAAGTCCCGGCATTTCCTCAGAAACAAATACATCTCCGGGAGCATTATCGATATTTTCCAGCTCTGCTCTGGAAACAATCAGGATTGACGCCAGTTGGTCTGCTGCCGGTTCGAGGAACGTGTGAAGCTCCTCACCGGCATATACGGTCACAGAAGCATCCATGGAATGGCCGATAACCTTATCCCGGCGCGCCTGCTCCAGCGCCTTGGCAATTTCATTCCGGGCCTTGATTATTTTCTCCCACTTGGCCTCGAGCTCTTCATCAATATAGTCTTCCCTGACCTGGGGCATTTCAGCCAGCTGAACACTGCCGGGGTCACCGGCAGACCGCGGAATATAACGCCACAGTTCTTCTGACGTAAATGCCAGTACAGGAGCAATAATCCTGACCAGGGACGTTATAATCTCATACATGACGGTCTGGGCAGCGCGGCGCTCCATGGAATCCGGCAAAGAAGTATATACCCTGTCTTTGGCAATATCCAGATAGAATGCGCTCATATCAACGGCACAGAAATTGTGTACCGCATGATAAACAACATGGAACTCATAGTTGTCATAAGCATTCGAAACCCGCTTGCTCAGCTTGTGAAGCTTTAGCAGGGCCCACCTGTCAAGCTCCGTCAGCTCATCATAGGCTGCCCTGTCATACTCGGGGTCAAAATCATAGAGGTTCCCCAAAAGGTATCGTGCTGTATTCCTGATTTTGCGGTATGCCTCTGACATCTGTTTCAGGATTCCCTTGGACACAGCCACATCTGCCTTATAGTCAGCCGAGGATACCCACAGCCTGAGAATATCGGCCCCCATTTGCTGAATCACTTCAAGGGGATCGGTAGCATTCCCCTGTGACTTGGACATTTTCCGCCCCTGTTCATCAACCAGGAACCCATGGGTCAGGACTGTCCCGTAAGGTGCCTTTCCGGTATTGGCAACTGAAGTACAGAGTGATGAATTGAACCATCCCCTGTGCTGATCACTGCCTTCCAGGTAAAGGTCGGCAGGCCAGGTCAGGTCAGGCCAATACTGGGGCTGAGTAAGCACCGCCCAGTGGCTGGAGCCAGAATCAAACCATACATCCATAATATCTGTTTCCTTACGGAACCTGCCGCTGCCACAAGCCGGACAGGTTACGCCCGGAGGCATAAGGTCCTTGGCTTCCCTGGCAAACCAGACATCAGAGCCGTTTTCCTTCACCAGTTCCTTAATATGATCAATAGTCCTGTCATTGATAACCTCTTTTCCGCAATCCTCACAATAGAAGATGGGAATAGGTACCCCCCATGTCCTCTGCCTGGAAATACACCAGTCCCCACGGTCAGCAATCATATTATAAATCCGGTCACGACCCCATGACGGAACCCACCTTACCCTGTCAATTTCTTCGAGCGCCCGTTTCCGGAAACCGTCAATTGAAGCAAACCACTGCTCAGTCGCCCTGAAAAGAATCGGATTCTTACAGCGCCAGCAGTGCGGGTACTGGTGTTTGATCCATGACATTTTCATCAGGGCCCCGATTTCCTCCAGTTTGACAACAACGCTCTTGTTGGCCTCATCAGTAGTTTTGCCTTCAACAAAACCGCCTTCAGAGGTAAACACACCCCTGTTGTCAAGTGGTGAAATAACAGGGAGATTGTATTTCTTACCTACCTCAAAGTCCTCAACACCATGTCCCGGAGCTGTATGAACACAACCGGTACCCTGTTCCAGAGTAACATGGTCACCCAGAATAAGCAGGGATTCCCGTTCCATGAACGGGTGTCTGCAGCTGATTCCTTCGAGGTCGGAGCCCTTAAAGTTTTGTTTTACTGCATATTTTTCAATTCCGACATCTGCCATGAACTGTTCCAATAACCCCTCAGCCACAACGAGTTTTTCTCCGTCTTCACCCGTTTCCGCCAGCACATAGTCAAAATCAGGGTGCAGGCAGATGGCGACATTAGCCGGCAGTGTCCACGGTGTTGTTGTCCAGATAACCACAAAGGTGTTCTCTTCACCTATAACGCCCTTGCCCTCCTGCACCGGGAACTTAACATATATAGAAGCAGATTTCTTGTCACCATATTCAACTTCTGCTTCAGCCAGGGCCGTTTCACAGGAAGCACACCAGTATACAGGCTTCAGCCCCTTGTAGATATAGCCGCGTTTGGCCATTTCACCAAATACTTCGATTTGCTTAGCCTCAAAATGGGGCTGCAGGGTCAGGTAAGGATTTTCCCAGTCACCCCTGACTCCCAGGCGCTTGAACTGCTCCCTCTGGATGCCGACATATTTAAGGGCATATTCCTGACATTTCTTCCTGAATTCTACAAGCCCGGCTTCATGGCGGTTAATCCCCAGGGCCTTAATAGCCTGCTGCTCAATGGGGAGCCCATGGGTATCCCATCCGGGAACATAGGGTGCATCAAACCCGTTCATTGATTTATACTTAACAATAATGTCTTTTAGCACCTTGTTTAAGGTATGTCCCAGATGAATATTGCCATTAGCATATGGAGGCCCATCATGCAGGATAAACTTGGGCTTGCCTTCATTTTTTTCCTGGACCTTCCTGTAAATATCCTGCTTTTCCCAGAAATCAAGTATCTCCGGCTCCCGCTCCGGAAGGTTCCCCCTCATGGGGAAATCGGTCTGCGGCAGGTTCAGTGTCTTGCTGTAATCCATTTAACTATTCCTCCTCAATTCACAGCTTTCAGGCATAAAAAAAACCCCGTCCCATAGGGACGGGAGTAAATTTCCCGCGGTACCACCCTAAATTCCGTTATAACTGGCAGGTACACACTGCATTGCCAGTACGGCTCTTATTTGCCTGCAGGATAACGGCTGCACCGGTACGGCTTACTCAACTTTCGGCTGCACAACTCCGGAGTGATTTTCGGCACTGTTACAGCATCCGGCTCACACCTTCCCGGACTCGCTGACCCTGACTTAATGCCTACTCGTTCCTTCATGGTCATTAATTTTATTCCTGAAACAATTATTATATTATTATATCCAATACATGCGGCTTAGTCAACTTTCAGACATAACAACGGAACACCTAATCTCCGGCACCCAAAACACGCTGCAACTCATCCCTGGTCACCCCGTAAAACTTAATCAGTTTTGTCCTCCCGGTGTGACCTGATAATATTTCCACCTGCTTTTTGGGAATTTTCAACAATGATGCAAAAAACTCAATACACGCAGCATTCGCTGCCCCATCCACCGGAGGTGCAGTAAGGGTTACTTTAAGCATATTACCCAACTCACCGGCAATCCGGTTTCTGGAAGCCCTTGGTTGTATCTTGACCTTAACAGCCGTCCCATCCGAATGTTCCTGAATATCCAAGACAGCGCCTCCCTGTCAGGCGGAATTACCTATTTTAAAATCAGCCTTTTTAGACGTCCCGGTCACTTCTGCTTCCCCCACTGCCGCTTCATTAAAAAAAGTCTGGTCAAACCTTACATCTTCCTCTTCTCCTATGAGTTCCAGCTGGCTCCTGAGAAAAGAACGGAACCTGACCCTGAATACCTGGGCTTCTTTCCTGATATCCTCATAGTCCCTGATGATAGTCTTAACCTGTTCCTCAGCAGCGGCAATAATCTGTTCTGCCTTAAGACGCGCTTCCTGAATAACGGCATCTGCTTCCCTGCGGGCGCCGTTTTTCATCTCATCCGAAGTCTGCTGGGCGATAACCAGGGTTTTCTGAAGTGTCTGTTCCAGTTCCCGGTAAGTGCCTATATCTGAATCCTTTGCTTGCAGCGCCTCTTTTAACCCGGCATTTTCCTTGAACAGGACTTCATATTCTTTGACAACCCGATCGAGAAATTCGTCAACCTCTTCTTCATCATAACCGCGAAAAGCCTTGCGAAACTCTTTGTTATGGACATCCAAAGGGGTCAATGTCAAATCCAGCACCTCCCAAAACCTTTTATGCAAGGTATTAAAAGATACTTCTACTTATAGGAAATAAAATCCTCTGTAATGTGATAAAATCTACCAAAAAAGTTCCTAAAAATACCTCTTTATAATCAGGGCAATTCTGCCCTTCCTGGTCTCACCCTTAACCCGGTCTATTTCCATCCTGCCTCTTCCCGTGATGGAAATCCGGTCACCTTCCTGTACCAGGTAAGCACAATCAGAAATAGCAACCCAGTTGACCCGGACCTTTTCTGCCCTGATCTCATCAGCCATTTTGCTTCTGGAGACTCCATAACCTGCCGCGGCTACCGCATCGAGTCTCAGGGAAGAGACTGTGGCAAAGATCTCCTTCGCCTGTTCTTCCGGCAGCTTTAACTGCTCCCGGGGAACAATTTGGGCCTCAACTCCCAAACGGTTAACCTTTATCAGGTTCACGGCAATGTATTCAATGATATCACTGTCTGCAATGACCTGAGAGCCACCCTCATATACTAATATGTCCCCGATTTTTTCCCTTTTTATACCAAGTCCGAGGATTGCCCCCAGAAAATCCCGGTGTGCAAGGTCCCGGAACTTGATATTTCCGGTAATTGATAACAGTCTCAGCCTGTCATCCTGTGTGCTTGCTTCCATATAATCGGGACAAATCACAGCTCTGCGCCTTTCAGCTTCCTCATAGCCTCCGGCCCATATAAAAGAAATCCCCGGTTCTAAGGCTAAAACCTGTGAAAGCAGTTTTTGCCGGTGCGGGTCATAGAAATCTGTGACCTCGACGCCGGCAAACTTTATGGCAGATTGTATTTTATCCAATACCCGCGCAATAACTATTCGGTCCTCAGGGTTTGTGCGCTCAAGTATCTCTTTCCTGTTAACTGTCAATTCTCTGAACTAAGTATATCAATAAAAGAGCATGAAAATAAGCTGTTTCACCAGGGTACGCGCAAATTCCAGGACCAGGAACAGCACAATCGGTGATAAATCAAGACCCCCGACAGGTGGAATCAGTTTGCGGAAAGGAGCCATCAAGGGCTCCGTTATTTCCATGACAAACCGGATTAACGGATGATAAGGGTCTATTCTGGTGAACATCGGTATAAAAGACAAAATAATCCGTGCAATAATCAACCACCTGATAACATCAAACATTACATCAACAACCAACCATATCAAAAAAAGAACCTCCCAGCTTGCCCGGTCCGGACCGGTTTATTTGTCAGATAGCTCTGTTAATCTTTGCCCAGTTCTCCGGCTCGTTCAGCCGCAGCCATAATAGCATCCATCAGAGCTGCTCTGACTCCTGCTTTTTCCAAGACATGAAGCCCGGCAATAGTGGTCCCACCCGGTGTGGTAACCATGTCTTTAAGTACGGCAGGATGCTTTCCGGTATCTCTGACCATTCCGGCAGCCCCAATAAGGGTCTGAACGGCCAGGGATGCAGCTACATCGCGGGGCAGACCTGCCCTTACAGCGCCGTCAACAAGGGCTTCAATAACAAGAAAAACATATGCCGGTCCGCTCCCACTAAGACCCGTAACAGCATTCATAAGGTTTTCCGGCACCCGTACTGCCAATCCGGTACATTCCAGTATATTTTTAATCAGTTCCTCCTGCTCTGTGTTAACAGAAGACCCGGGGGTATATGCCGAAGCGCCCTCACCTATCAGACATGGCGTATTTGGCATAACTCTGACCACAGGTGTGCCGTCAGGCAGAAGGCCTTCCAGAAACTCAAGGGAAATCCCGGCTGCCACAGAGACATGCAATTGTCCTACAGGCACACCGGATGCTATCCCGGATAAAACACGGCCCATAATAAAAGGCTTCACTGCATGGATAACCACATCTGTCTTAGCCACCAGATCCCGGTTGTCCAGTACATAGTTTATTCCGTAAGTATCAGTTAAATACCGGCCCCGCTCACAATTCACGTCACTCGCCCATATATTTGATGCATTTGCAAACTGCCTTCCCAAGAGGCTTTTGATAAGGGCCTCAGCCATTGCTCCAGCTCCGATAAAACCAATATTCTTTTTAACAGACATAATCACGGCCTCCCGTTAGCGAACCCAGGTGAACAGGCCCTTTTCCTTGTCTTTTTCCTTTTCGGCGTTCTTTGCTTCACTGGCAATATCCATGTTGCTGGGAACAAACAGGAATATCCCATTCCCCACTTTCTGGGTACTTCCATTCAGGGCATATGTAGTCCCACTGATAAAATCAACAACCCTTTTCGCCAGTTCCTTATCAGCTTCTTCCAGGTTAACTATAACAGGCCTTCTGGTCTTCAGGTTATCAGCAATGTTCTGGCAGTCTTCGAAGACTTTGGGTTCACAAACGACTACCTTGATGTTCTTCTGGGTATGAAGACTAAAAATATTGCTGTTTTTCTTTTTCTTTGCCGATGGGTCATCTTCAGCAACCATGGTTTCCTCATCTTCGAGGATTTCCACTTCCTCTTCTTCAAAGCCCATAAACCCGAGAACCTTGTCCATAATCCTGCTCATTCCGACTTCCCCCTTTTCGTTTTGATAACCGCCTTCTTATTTTCTTGTGCCAAAAATTGCGCTGCCAATCCGGACAAGGGTCGCCCCTTCCTCAATGGCAACTATATAATCATTGGACATTCCCATTGAAAGGTGCCGCATATCCACACCCGGAAGGTCCATTTTTTTCACATTCTCTGCAAGTTTCCTCAGTTCACGGAACACCGGCCTGATTTCTCCAGGATCTGAAACATAGGGGCCTATAGTCATCAGCCCTTTAATCCTGATTCCCTGAAGCTGCGCTGCAGCTTCAACAAAATCAATAACCTGGTTAGCTTTGATACCGTGTTTTTTGGGGTCCTCGGCAATATTAACCTGAACCAGCACATCCATTATTCTGCCCATTGAGTTCATCCGCCTGTCAATTTCTTCTGCCAGGGCAGCACTGTCAAGGGAATGAATCAAGGAAACCTTGTCAGTAATATATTTTACCTTGTTTCGCTGCAGGTGTCCAATAAGATGCCATTCCGCCCCCTCTACAAGCGGGTACTTAGCAATAAGCTCCTGAACCCTGTTTTCTCCCAAAATACGCAGCCCGGCAGATACCGCTTCCCTGACATTTTCCGCCGGCACTGTTTTGGTTACAGCCACTATCCCAATTTCTGCAGCATCCCGTCCGGATCTCGCTGCAGCCTGCCTGATATCACCTAAAACATGATTAATATTTAAGCTTAAATTAACATCCAAAAAAGCGCACCACCCTTGTAGTAACCCGGGAACGTCGGTATATACCGGTATTTAGGGCAGCTTTATCTGAAATCCCTCTTTAACATATTGGGGATTAAGGACTACTTTCAGGTCTGCTGTGACACCATTAATCACTACTTTGTCACCGATCCTGCCCTGGATTTCAATACCTTTCCACCTTACCCGCTCCTTGTAAACTGTAAAAATCCCATCCTGTCCTTCCTTGCGGACGATGGCTCCGTCAGGTATGAAGAATCCCTCATACCTCTCGGTTATTACTTTAAACTCAACGGTTCTTGGAGCTATCATGTTATTGGCATAACTGCTCAAGCTTAGCAGCAGCCTGTCGGAACTGCCTCCGAAATTCTTTTCAGACAGCACAGCACGGGAAACATCTTTTTCATCAGAACCTAAAGAAAGCAAAACAGTACTGCCTTTTTCCATATCCGCTAACTTTACTTTATCAGAGACATCTGTAATAACAAACAGGGGTTCCAGGTTGTTGACTATTTTAAATACCGGTTTCCCTGCCTCAACCTGGTTCCCCGGCAGAACCTGTTTCACCTCTGCCTGTAGTGTTTGGACTTTTTCCAAATCCAATTCATCAATGTTCTTCCTTGAATAAACTTCTTCCAGGCCATCCAGATGATAGCTGACTATACCGGCCCGGGGCGCTGTAATATTATGTACCTTTTCCCCTGAATGGCTGTCCAGTGATACGGCCACCACCTGAGCCACTACCTGACCCACCCGGACACGCTCCCCTCCCGGGACAATCACCTTCAACAAGCCTGCCTTGGGCGCAGTTACCGGTATCTCGTCCCTGACGAGAATTCCCTGTACCGGAACAGCTGCCTGCACAATACCCCTGCTGACCATCTCAACTTTGGCCAGGCGGGCCACTACGAGGTCATGAACGAAATTGTACGTTAAATAAATGAGATATACCGATATAAATATCAATACTAACTTGCGCAGCGCTCTGCCTGGATTTCTGCGAACTCGAACCCTTACTTCTGCCTCGTTCTTCGCTGTCTGCATAAATTATCGTCCTTCCCCGGTTCAAGCCTATAACAGGAAATATATTCTACATTTGGCACAATAACTCCTGCTATTGCAGAAAATTTGGGCACATGTATGCAGCAAAAATCAAAAAGGGGTAGATGTATTCCTCAAGCGGGCTTCGCCGTCAGGAACACCTCTACCCTTATTCATATTATAATCGAAGGCATCATTTAATCATTTAAGTCGGGACGTTCCCCGGTAACCAGATATATCACCCGTTCCCCAATATTTGTGGCATGGTCTGCAATTCTCTCGATATACCTCCCTACAAACAGAAGGTAAGTTGCCTGGGTAATAGTCTTGGGGTCTTCCATCATATATGTCAGCAGCTCCCTGAAAATCTGCGAATATATATGATCTACTTCATCGTCCTTTTCATTAAGTGTGCTCGCCAGCTCGACATCACCTTTAACATAAGCATCCAGCCCATCCTTTACCATCTGCTGGGTCAGGGCCGCCATCCTGGGTATATCCACCAGTGGTTTAATCAGAGGCTGTCCGGCAAGCGTTTTGGTGACTTTGGCAATATCTTTGGCATGGTCTGCCATTCTCTCAAGATCTGTAATGATTTTAAAACCGGTGCTGATTTTTCGCAGGTCCTTAGCCATTGGCTGCTGTGTGGCAATAAGTTTGAGACACTCTTGCTCTATTTCAAGTTCCATCTGGTCAATTATTTTGTCGCCCTTAATAACACTGTCAGCAAGGTTTACATCCTGTACTGCCAGGGAATGAACGGCATTGTAAATCGCCCGTTCTACGAGGCTGCCCATCCGCAGGATTTCCTGCTGTAATTCTTCAAGGGCCCGGTCGAATGATTGGCGTGGAGAACTCATAAGTTGACTCCCCCTTCTTTATGTTTTGTAATAAATATTCTACAGCAATTCCCGCAGTTTTCCAATAATATTTTAACCAAACCGGCCGGTAATATAATCCTCTGTCCGCTTATCTACCGGTGTTGTAAAAATATTTTCGGTAACCCCAAATTCAACCATATCCCCGGTCAGGAAAAAGGCTGTATAATCCGAAACCCTTGCAGCCTGCTGCATATTGTGGGTAACAATTATAATAGTATATTTCTTCTTAAGCTCAGCCATTAATTCCTCTATCTTAAGTGTGGAAATAGGGTCAAGGGCAGAGGACGGCTCATCCATCAGCAGAACTTCCGGTTCGACTGCCAAAAGACGGGCGATACAGAGCCTCTGCTGCTGGCCGCCCGACAGTCCCAGGGCGGGTTTTTTCAGTCTGTCACTGACCTCATCCCACAGGGCAGAGTCCTTAAGACTTTTTTCCACTATTTCATCAAGCCTCTTTTTATCTTTCAGGCCGTGAATCCTCGGTCCGTAGGCCACATTATCATAAATTGACATGGGGAAGGGGTTTGGCCTCTGAAAAACCATGCCAATCCTTTTACGTAAATTAACCACATCAATTTCGGAGCCAAAAATGTCAGCCCCATCCAATTCAACCTCTCCCTCAATACGGACATTGTTAATAAGGTCATTCATCCGGTTTAAGGTACGCAGAAAAGTGGATTTTCCACATCCCGAGGGGCCTATTAAAGCTGTAACCATGTTTTCCTGGATGTCCATATTAACTTTCTTTAATGCATGGAATTCACCATAATAAAGTTCCAGGTCTCTTACCATGATTTTTGAAGGCATACTAAGCGCTTCCTCCCATCAAAACCTGCACAGGGCAAATTAATTAAAAGCCGAGTTTACTATATCATACAATCTTTAGTAAAATGTTATTAGATTGTTAAGTTTGTGTTAAAACACTGCAGCAGGTGTCAGGCCTTTCCGGTCCTGATAATATCGATCAGTCCCTCTGGCATACCCCTCTCCGCCATTGCCTTGGCAGTGGATGCGGCATCATATTCCACAAAGATAATTTCAGCCCTGCTGTTGCCGTTTACTTCAATTACAGTATATGAGGCCCTGGGGTCTCCATGTTTGGGTTTTCCGACACTCCCGGCATTTACCAGCAGCTTCCCACCTGCCGGTCTGGTGAACGGAATATGTGTATGGCCGCATACAAGGATATCTGCAGTACATTCCATAAGGACACTGTTGACCTCCTTATCCGAAAGGCTCTCATAGAGGTATTCGTTCAACTTCCGCGGGCTTCCATGTACAATCCTGATGCCGGCGTTTTCAGTCCCCATGTCAATCCCAAAGGGCAGCTGCTTTAAATAAAGTTTATTCTCTGCAGTGACATTTTCTGAGGTCCACTGAACTGAGAAGGCGCCTATTAGGGCAGCTTCCTCATCCTTGTAATCACACCCGCATACCAGCCTGGAGTTGCCAATTGTGTCATCATAATTTCCCATTACACTGGGAATTTTTCTTTCCCGAAGCAATTGGATAACCTCATTGGGAAACGGTCCATAACCGACAATATCCCCGGCACAGCAAATGGTATCCACCCCTCTTTTTTCAATGTCAGCCAATACCTTTTTAAGAGCCTCCAGGTTACCGTGGATATCGGAAATAACAGCAAGCCTCATGAAAAGTCACCCCCAATAAATGATTTAGATAATAGTTCGTGATAAATAATAGATTCCCTTTTTTCGCGTTATTTTAACATATTAGGCAATATTTGCTCCACAAATACTAATTAAAGTTGAAATTATCGCAAAATACCCTTATAATTTTAAATGAGCATTATAAAATTATGTCTTGTTGGAACGGTGGGACATTATATGAAGAAGCTAAAATCAAACGAATCTGCTGCTGTAGAAGAACTTGCCCTGGGAGATAAGCTAAGAGCGCTGAGAGAAGACCGTAAACTTACCCTCAAGGAGATGGGTGATTTTACGGGCCTGTCGTTCACTTACCTGAGTGAAATTGAACGTGGTACTGTCTGCCCCTCTGTAGAAACCATCAGATCCCTGTCTCAGTTTTTTGATATACCTGTCAGCATGCTGGTAAACAGCCAGAAAACCAGCAGTCTTCCGACTAAACTTCAGTATATAAGGAAATTAAAGAGCTTATCCCAAAAGGATTTGGCACAAAAAGCAGGGGTTTCCCCAGGACTGGTGGCTCAATTGGAACTCGGCAAGGTAAACGCGTCCCTGAAGACGGTCAACAAACTGGCAGATGCCCTGAATATATCTGTCTGCTACCTGATAATGGACCAACAGGAAATTGACGGAGTAATGGCCGGAATCAGCCCAACACTAAGGAACATGCTGCAGGATCCCAAAATTCAGGCCGTTATAGGTTCAATATGCACTTTAGATGAAGACCAGTTAAAACTTGTACTGAATTTTATTAATATGGTTAAAAACCCCACATTTTAAGCAGCAATTATTGAATTCAAATTAAAAGATGTTGTCAGCAGCGGGAAACGTGATGTTTTCTAAGGGCTGATGGCATTGTTTTTTTTATGGTCAATTTTTTAACTTTTTAATGGTCATTTGCTCAAAAAAAAGAGGAAATAGATGGTTACATGTCGAAATTTGTATCTATATTTGGGTTTTAAACCCAAACCGTTATTATTTACATATATCAAGTTAAACATGCAGAGTGATAAAAAACTAATAAAGGGGGGAAGTTTATGTTTAACCGAAAAAAACCTTTGTGGCTTTTGACAATAGTTAGTCTTATATTAGTCATGATGGTTACCCTGACAGGGTGCAGCAGTGATGATGACGAGCTGGTCCTCAGGTACATTGCGGACGAATTGGACTCAGCCGAAACCACAGCCCCTAAAGACGGTGAAAATGCCGGGTCCGGTGAAGCTGCCCAAATAATTGCAGTAACCAACAATTACCTTAATACAGGAAAGGCGCCGACCATTTCTGTCGAAGACGTCTACAATAATGTTATCCTGGGAAAAGATTCCGGCTATCAAATTGTGAGTATCCGCAAGCCGGAACACTACGCCCTGGGACACCTTCAGGGGGCACTTAATGTACAGTTCGGGCAGATTTATAAAAAAGAAAATCTCGATAAACTTGATAAAAACAAGAAGATTGTCGTAGTCTGCTATACAGGACATACTGCCAGCCAGGCAGCCATGTTCCTGAATCAGCTCGGCTATGAAGCCTATGCCATGAAATTCAGTATGATGGGCTGGACCACTGACAGCAGCATTCTCGCCCAAAATCCTTTCACCAAAGCTGCAGACTATCCGGTAGAAACAAAAATTAATGCCGCCGAACCCATCAATGACCTTCCTGCATTCAGCACCGGGTTAGAGGATGCCGCAGCAATCATTGCAGCCCGTACAGAAGCATACCTGACAACAGGCAGGGCTCCAACCATCTCGGTGGAAGACGTTTATAACAATGCTATGGTTAACAAAGACCCCGGATATTTCCTTCTCAGCATACGTAAACCTGAAGACTATGCCAAAGGTCATGTCCCCGGCGCTGTAAACATACCTTTTGCCCAGCTTGCCAAAGAAGAAAGCCTGAAAAAACTGCCGCCAGACAAAAAAATTGTCGTTATCTGTTATACAGGCCATACCGCTAGTTATGCAACAATGTTCCTCAATCAGCTGGGGTATGAAGCCTATGCCATGAAATTCGGTATGATGGGCTGGACTTCTGACACTAATGTCCTGGCTCTTACGCCGTTCACAGGGGCACCCGGTTACCCCACTGTTTCAGGCCCCAACCCTTAATCAGTGCAGATTACCTTGAAAGAACAATTATCTGGGAGGTGAATGGAAATGAAAACCCGTCGAAGATGGGGTCTAGGCCTTAAAATGACAATATTTGCAGCTATTCTTGTGATAGTTACCACAGTCATCTTTGCATCTGTTGTCATCAACAGGGAGACAAATATGATTAACAGAGAAATCCTCAGCAAAGGAATGAGCATCGGTTCGGCTTTTTACGGGGTAGCAGTCAATAATATTCAGCATAACGAATTTTATACCATTGAGGAGGGGTTTCTGGCCGTAACCAAGAAAAATAAAGACATCAGCTACCTAATGCTTATTGATAAAAACGGTAAAATTTTTGTCCACAGCAACCCCAATGATAAGGGTAAGGTTTTAGATGACAAGATAACCAAGATGGTTCTGCCCATCAATGAACCGGCATATGTAGCAGAAAACCAGCCCACCGGTGATAAGATTTATCATATCGCAATTCCCGTCACTTCAGATTTGGAACGCTGGGGTTTATTAAGAATAGGCTTATCAAACACCACTGCCCAGGTTCAGATCGCGAGTTCGCGTAATTATGCCATCGGTTTGTCAGTTGTACTTACTCTTTGCGGAATTGGCGGCGCCCTGGCATTCGGAAGAACCGTTACCGGACCGATAAAATCACTTGTTGACAGTATGAACCAGATTGCCGCCGGAGACTTTACCGGTGAGATAAAGGTCAAGTCCTCTGATGAAACCGGGGTCCTGGCCGACTCGGTAAATACCATGCTCCAGAACGTCAAAGTACTGATATCTGAAGTAAAAAATGCCGGCAAGCAAATTATTCTGGCAAGCAGTCAGTTATCCGGTCATGCTTCCCAAACGGCTGATTTTACCGAAAATGTTGCCGCTACCATAGAACAGCTTGCAGAGAAAAACAGTCAACAGGCTGAAGATGTTACCGAAACCACCCACACCATCGAACAACTGAATCTCGCTGTTTCCCAGATAGCTTCCGGGGCACAGGAACAGGCAGGGAATATAAACAATACCTCTTCACTGGTCAACGACATGGCCGGTGCCATCCAGCAGCTGGCCACAAACACCAAAAACATTACGGAAACAGCAAACAAGACTGCTGATGTTGCCAACAGAGGCATGACAACTGTGGGAGAAACAATGGACGGTATGGATCGCATTAAAGCCAAGGTTTTTGAAACAGCGGGCAAACTCCGGGAACTGGCCGGGAATTCCGAAAAAATCGGTGAGATAATTATGGTAATTGATGAAATTGCTGACCAGACCAACCTTCTGGCGCTGAATGCCGCCATCGAGGCAGCCAGGGCCGGAGAATATGGCAAAGGCTTTGCGGTTGTGGCTGATGAGGTGAGAAAACTGGCTGAGCGCTCAGGCAAAGCAGCCAGGGAAATAGCTGAACTTGTAAAAGGTATCCAGAACGGAACCGGACGTTCGGTTAAAGCAATGGAAGAAGGCATCCGGGAAGTTGAAAATGGTACTGAACTGAGCAAAAATGCCGACCTTGCTTTAAAGGAAATTGCTGAGCACATTCATGCAGCCAATGAATTTATGCAGCATATTTCCCAAGCCGCAGAACATATTGCAGTCAATAGCGAACAGGTTGTTTCCTCCATCGAGAGTCTGGCCGCCATCGCCCAGGAGAATTCAGCTTCGGCTGAAGAAATGGCAGCCGGAAGTGATCAGGCCCTCTCAGTTGTCAGTAACATTGCTGCAAGTGTAGATACAACAGCACATCTCTCAGAAAAGGTATCTACTTCCACCCGGGAAATGGTGAATACCTCAACTGAAATTGCCGGAGCATCAGGAAACCTCGAAAAACTTGCCCAAGCTCTGGAACTCTCTATCAGCAAGTTCAAAATCTGAAAGTAGGCTTTCGGAAATAACCGGGAATGAAACATGGCGATGTGGTGTACCGATTTTCCGCACTGCCGCCTATGAGTCTAAACTGCTTCCCACGGCAACAAGCCAGCGTCCCCGAACTTGATGGCCCAATGGGTATTTTTCATTAGAAGACCGCCTCTCATTTTGGCAAGCCAAAACTTCCCGGCAGTCTTCGCCATCTTCGGACATGCGGGGACTCCCTGGCTTGTTGCCGGTAATTGCAGTAAGACTCATAAACGGCGGCAGTGCAAGGAAAATCTTGTACAACACATCGCCCTATTCCTCGGTTATTTCCAAAGCCAACTGTTAAGGGACTCGTCGTTCCGGAACACATCTGCCACTCCCTAATTCACAGGCGAAATTAGAACGGGATTAAACCATAGGCTTTCTTTTCAAAAGGGTTTACAAGGAATAACCCTTTCATTTTTATTATGCCTTTTTTCTGATACGGCCTCACATGCCATGCAGTACATATTCTTAACACCGGCCTTTGAAGCTTCAAAATTATATGCATTATCCATACTGATTCCAATGCTATCCGCTTCTTTTGCAGCATCAATGTTAGCGCCAAGGAAGATAAACTTCTCCCAAATGTCTGGAACCTCGCATACAACAAAACGAATTGGACGATTATATTAAAAAAACCCGTAAACCAACATTTAACCAGGTGTTGTTCGGCTTTATCGATAAAACAGGCGCCAGTGATTCAGACATTTATAAAAAGGCCGGACTTGACCGGAGACATTTTTCTAAAATAAGATCTAACCCTGATTACCGACCCGGTAAAAATTCCACTATCGCTCTTGCCATCGCCCTTGAGTTAAATAAAAAGGAAGCTAATGAACTTTTAACGGCTGCCGGTTACTCATTATCGGAAAGTGATACATTTGATTTGGTAATCCGGTTCTGTCTGGAGAAAAAGATTTATGATATACACAATGTCAATCAAGCTTTAGATTATTTCAGTCTGAAGCCGTTAGCTGGAGTCTTGGAATAGTGCGAAATGTGGTCAAGGAGAAAAAAAATAAAACTTAATGATGCTGAAAGCGACCATTAAGTCATATGTTTCCAACCGGTAACTGGCAGGGATGATTTTAGTAATTTCCAAATTTTTGTCTCTAATAAAGGAAAGTATTCTTCCTCACTTTCAAATAAGCAAACGCCTGGCGTACTGAACAATAATAACACGGCAACAAGCAGCCAGCTATTCTTTTTCTTTATCGGCCAATCCCACTACCGGCCATCACTCGGCAGAAAAATTGTGAAATTACTGCCCCGGCCTACCCTGCTGTCCACATCTATGGTTCCGCCATGGACTTCCAGAATGTGTTTTACTATTGCCAGGCCAAGCCCGGTCCCGCCCATTTCCCGCGATCTGGCCTTATCAACCCGGTAAAAACGTTCAAACAGGCGTGGAATACTATCCCACGGAATACCGATACCGGTATCTTTAACAGCCACCTTAATCCCGTTCTTCACTCTGAAAGCCGTGATATCAATACGGCCACCCTTAGGGGTGTATTTAATGGCATTATCCACAAGGTTAATCATAAGCTGTCCAATCAGGTCACTGTCAACCTGTAATGTTGGTAGTGGCTTCTTTATGTCGATATTAAGGGTAAGGCTTTTTTCATTAGCCTGGGGCGAAAGTACAGATACCACATTGGAAATCAGTTTTTCCAGGTCAACGAAGGTTTTATGGATTTCGCCCTGTTTGGCTTCAATCCTGGACAGGCTTAACAAATCTCCGATTAACCTGTTAAGCCTGTCTGCTTCATCATTAATAATTTCCAGGAAATGCCTGGCTGTTTCCGGTTCCTGCAGTGCCCCGTCCAGTAGGGTCTCCACAAAGCCTTTTATGGAAGTGAGAGGGGTTCGTAATTCATGGGATACATTAGCCACAAAGTCTGTTTTCATCCGCTCCACTTCACGAAAAGCCGTTATGTCTCGCATTACAGCGACAACACCGACAACACCGGTTTCATTGGTAAGAGGGGCCGTGCTTACCCGGAAGGTTTTGGGCTCAGGCGTAAATACCTGAAGTTCCCGGGTAATCGGCTCACTGCTGGACAGCGCCAGGTGGAGAAGCCTTTCCAGGTCAAAGTTGCGTACTACTTCAATGACACTTTTCCCCAGGCTGTTTTCATATTTTATGTGAAACATCCGTTCTATGGCCGGGTTTATCAAAAGGATATTGCCCTTCCTGTCAATAGCGATAACCCCATCATTCATACTGGTAAGGATAGCGCTTACCTTGTTTCTTTCTTCAGTAATCTGGCTGATCGTGTCCCTGAGACGCTGCGCCATATAGTTAAATCCGCTTCCCAGAGCGCCGATTTCATCCTTCGCCTTTATATTAACATTTAAATCCAGCTTGCCGTCAGCCATTTCCTTAGCCACCCATGTCATCTCCTGCAGTGGGACGACCAGGGTTGAGGTAAATGATGAAACAACAACTACAGTCAATACAAGGGCCACAAAAATTGCCGTACCGATACTCCACCTGATTTGCTTTTGTCCCGCTTCAATCTCAGTCCAGGGCACAGCAACCCGGACCACACCGTAAATATCATAATCCTTATTTATCGGAACAGCAAAGTAAATCATCCGTTTACCTGTACTCGAACTATACCTGATAGCTTTTCCGGTTTCTTTATTAAGGGCCTTCTGAATCTCAGGCCGTTTGTAGTGATTGACCATAGAATCCTTATCAGCTACTGAATCCCCCAGAACCTGTCCTTTGGCATCTATAACAGTAACCCTGGCGCTGATATCTTTTTGTGCGTCATGAGCATAGGCATCAAAATACTCCGGTCCCACCCCGCGTGCAAAATCATCTTTTAGATTGTCAGCTAAGAGTTTGGCGTATGACACCAGCTTTTCCTGAGTTCTGTCATACAAATACTGCTCCATTGCATTCATAAGGTAAAAGCCCAAGAGGAAGAGAAATACTGCCGTAACACTGAAAAAGATTGCAGTCAACCGCCATTTGATGCTTTTAAACATTTTCAGCTTGTCTCCTTAAACTTATATCCTACTCCACGAACAGTTTCAATGAACCCGGGATTTGCCGAATCAGCTTCAAGCTTTTGCCTGAGATGTCTGATATGGACATCAACAGTCCGGGAATCGCCAATATATTCATATCCCCAGATATTTTCCAGCAAAAACTCACGTGATAACACCCTGCCCCTGTTTTTAGCCAGAATCCGCAGCAGCTCAAATTCCTTCGGGGTAAGCTCAAGCCTTGTCCCATCAATAATCACTTCAAAACGATCAGGGTCTATAATCAGACCATTAATGCGGATAACCGGTCCCGTTATTTCGGAATTATGCTGCCTCGCAGTGATACGTCTAAGCCGGGCCTTTACCCTTGCGATTAATTCCCTTGGGCTGAAGGGTTTGGTAATATAGTCATCTGCCCCAATTTCCAGCCCCAAAACCTTGTCAATCTCTTCACTCCGGGCCGTAAGCATAATAATCGGGATTTCTGACATTTGACTATCCTTTTGTATCAGCCGGCAGACTTCGAACCCGTCCATCTCAGGGAGCATTACATCCAGGACTATCAAGTCCGGTTTATATTCAGCGGCCATTTTGTATGCCTTCAGTCCATCCTGAGCGCTGATGACATTATATCCTTCTTTCTCCAGGTTAAACCTGACAAGTTCAACGATATGACTCTCATCATCAACTACAAGAATTCTGGGTTTACCCATAAAAATCATTCTCCCTTTTTGGTTGCCGATTGCGGCCTAAGCATTATAAATGCACCCATTCTTCCGGTCACTCCCTGGCTTCCCCTGTATGAAAACAGAATGTCTTGACTACAGGAGGTGCATATTTGAGATATTTCAACATTATCAGGCCTAATCCCTGCCTGAACCAATATGTTCCTGTTTGCTCCCGGCAGGTCCAGTCTGACCTTTCCGCCGGCACAGGGTGTCATCACATCCTCCCACCACCCATATTGCCGCCTGAACGGTCCAGAAACCATTTCATCCACTTCATAACAGCACCTGCCTATAGATGGTGCAATGCCTGCCAGACAATCCCCGGGACTGCTGCCGAAAACCTGTGACATTTTCCTCAGAGCTTCTGCGCCAATTCCGGACAGAGTTCCCTTCCATCCGGCATGTACAGAGGCAATCACCTGCTTCACCGGATCAAAAATAAATAGTGGTACACAATCGGCATAAAAGGTAGCCAAAAGCAATCCGGGTACATTGGTAACCAGCCCATCTGTGTCAGGCAGCGCGGTATCATAAGTAAATGCCCCTGCTCCGGCATGCTCCTGACCAACTACCCGGATAACAGACCCGTGAACCTGCTGTGCGGTAACCATCTGTTCTATTTCGGTCTCAAGGGCCCGGCATACTGCCCGCCTGTTATGGATAACCGTCTCGGGATAATCTCCCACATGACAGGCAAGATTCAAAGTGTCATAGGGCTTTTTGCCTGCTCCGCCAATTCGGGTGCTGAATCCGTGCCTCACCAAACCGGTTTTGTTAAAAGACGGAATCTCCAACATTACTATATTCCCATAAGCCTTTTGAATAAATCCCTGTCCCAACTTACATCCTCTCCCTGTATTAAATACTAAGTGTAAGTTATTCTTTACAGCGAATCTTATTCCTTTATTCATTTGATTAACATTTCAGCGCCATTTATTTTAAGCTAAGGGCCGCCTTAAAGGCAGCCCCAGGATGTCGGCAAAGTCATCTTTTTGACCGGACAAATATTATGAGACAGGGGCAGATGTGTTCCTGAAGGCGGTGTCTGTCGTCCGTCCGGCCAGCCCAATCTGAAGGGCTGCCCTAAGACAGCCCTTACAACTTACTTCGCAAAAACATGGTTCCCAATCTGTTTAATGATAGGTCTGGTCCAGATCCATTTACTTGTAGCCTCATCAGGATTCCAGTAATACAGCGCTCCCATCGATGGGTCGTCTCCATCCATCGCTTCCCTGGCTGCTTTATATGCCTGGGCATCTGGCTCAAGGTTAATCTGCCCGTCTTCAACAGCAGTAAATGCTCCCGCCTGGAAGATTATGCTCCTGACACTATCAGGAAAATCCTTGTGCTCCAGCCGATTCAGGATAACCGCTCCGACAGCAACCATACCCTCATAGGTCTCTCCCCTTGCCTCACCATATATTGCTCTGGCGATTAGCTCAAGGTCATCCGCCGCAGCATCAATGGCAGACATGGTTGTATGGGAACTCCTGCTCACATTGGGAGACTTGGGAATCACCAGGAGTTGGCCTTCGAAAAGACTGTCAGCTGAAATCTGATGTCCGGTAATGTCCCCTGTACTGACTTTAAACTTTCCGGCTACATCCTTCAGGGTATCGCCTTCCCTTACCCTGTAAAGTGTGCTCCTATTCGTGTCAGGTATCTTAAGAATCTGGTCCGGATATATCCAGATATCCTCAATTCCATTCAGGGACATTATATCTTCATAGCTTACCCCAAAGGCAAGTCCGATAAAATAAAGGGTATCCCCCTTCTTTATGCGGTATTCAAAGACTCCTTTAGAGGAATCCACCCCGGGAATAATCAGTTCCTGGGCCGGATAAATTAAGTGGTCTGTCAACTGATTGGCTTTCATTATTTCCTGATATGGCACTCCAAGGCTCCGGCCAATCAGCCACAAGGATTCCCCTTCTCTGACAGTATACTTTAACGAAGGTTCAGCTGCTTCCTGCTGACCCGGTTCGTCTACACCGGTAACCTCATCATCTCCGGCCTTTACAGGCTGCGCTACTGTATCATTTGCTACCTCCAGACCATTGACCTGTTTGAGCCGCTCCACCGGAACACCGGTCTTTTTACTGATCTTTTCAAGAGTATCCCCCGGTTGTACCACATATCCGGCATCTGAATCCGGCTGTTCCACTACAGGTTCCTCTGCAGGCTGCTCTACTACAGGTTCCTCTACAGGCTGCTCTA
>JAENYP010000001.1:486539-620229 GCA_016841725.1 Thermincola carboxydiphila
ACTACAGGTTCCTCTGCAGGCTGCTCTACTACAGGTTCCTCTGCAGGCTGCTCTACTACAGGTTCCTCTACAGGCTGTTCCACTACAGGTTCATAGTGTTCTATCACCGCAGGTCCCGCATGAATTCCTGCTCCCGGCTGCGCAGCATCTTCAGCCAACGCCATTCCAGGGAAAGAAACCAAAAGGAGCATAATCAGCACCAGGAAACCGGGAATACCCCAGCTTCGATTTCGCATAATACCCTCCTTTCTGTTGCAATCAGTTTTTACCATAAGAAACCTTTCCACAGGAACAACAAAATGAGGCACCCGGGAAAGGCTTCATTGGACTAAGTACATTATAACGCAGCATGTGACTGCTTTCACCAAGTATAATCTGGGGTCAGTGGGAGGGTTTTGTTTTATTACCATGAAAAATCTTAACATTTCTGTAACATTTCTTAATCCGGCTGAAATATTTTCCCTTTATAATTAAAATAAAACCGGTAACAGTTCACCATCGCGTGAACTATTACCGGTTTTGAAACAAACTATTTTGCAAAAATATGGCTTCCAATCTGTCTTATAATTGTCCGGGACCATACCCATTTACTCTGGGCTGTAGCCGGGTTCCAATAATAGATCGCCCCATAAGAGGGGTCCCACCCATTTACGGCATCCTGCATAGCTTTATATGCTGTTTCATCAGCAGCCAGGTTAATTTGCCCATCATTCACTGCAGTAAACGCACCAGGCTGATAGATGACTCCAGGTATGGTATTGGGGAAATCAGGGTGCTTCACCCGGTTTAGGACAACAGCTGCAACAGCAACCTGGCCCTCATAGGTCTCCCCCCTGGCCTCTGCATGAACCGTCTGGGCAAGCAGGTTAAGGTCACTTCTGGAAAAACTTCTGGACACTGTTTGGGTAGCCCGGGAAGATGTGCCGGGAATGCTCAGAACCTGTCCCGGATAAATTGTATTGGTAGATAGGCCATTGGCCCTTTTTATTTCATCTACAGAGACACCGAAACGTTTGGAAATCAAGTAAAGGGTGTCTCCCCCGGTAACTGTGTACCCTGAACCTGATGAACTTTTCCCGGAAATGACAAGCCTCTGGCCTGGATAAATCCAATCACTTGTCAATCCGTTTGCTGATTTAAGCGCCGGAACCGTGATTCCGTGCCTCTTGGCAATAAGATACAGGGAATCGCCCTTCTGGACCGTGTATGTATCAGAAGCACCGGCAAAACCAGCTGTTAAGACAATCAGAAGCATGGTAACAACCACAATAATCGAGTTTCTTAAAACAGTTTTTTTCACTCTATACCCCCTTTCCTTTATCCGGACAAGTCCGGTGCCTTAAGTATAAAGGATTATACCCTCAGGGATAAGGGTGAAAAATTATCCAATTTCACCAGCAAGCCCCATACTGTAGAGTATGGGGCTTATCCAATCTGGCTGGGAGTATTCCAGCCGTTTATTTTTATGCCAATATTTTCTATTAGGTGACTAAGGATATTAAACCAGGTCAATCAGGAAAAATACAATTGCCGCAACCAGCGCCGATAAAGGAGCTGTCAAAACCCAGGCATTCACAATGTTCCGGGCTACGGTCCAGCGCACCGCAGACATGCGTTTGGTCGCCCCCACACCCATTATTGACGAAGAGATGACATGAGTTGTGCTAACAGGCTTACCGAATAAAGAAGCTCCTATGATGACCAGCGCCGCTGATGTTTCGGCAGCAAATCCGTGAACCGGTTCCAGCTTGATAATCCTGGAACCCATGGTTTTTATAATTCGCCACCCGCCAATAGATGTACCCAGAGCCATTGCGGTGGCACAAGCTATAACCACCCATAATTCGACATGGAACTCTTTAAGAATCCCCGCAGATACCAGGGCTGCAGTAATTATCCCCATGGATTTCTGGGCATCATTGGAGCCATGGCTGAAAGCCATAAAGGCGGCTGATAAAATCTGCAGCTTGGAAAAGTACTTGTTTACTATACTGGGGGCAACATTACCCACCAGGAAAAATATCAGGCGCATTACAATAAGGGCAATAAAAAAGCCAATGATAGGTGATGCAATGAGAGGCACAAATATTGTTTCCAGCAGCGCTGTAGCATTAAGCACTGCAAAGCCCTTGCTGGCCACTACGGCTCCGGCCACACCTCCGATTAATGCATGGGAAGAACTGCTGGGCAGCCCGTAATACCAGGTAAACAGGTTCCATATTATCGCTCCCGTCAAACCGGCTATCAAGACCTTATTATTGATCAAATGAGGGCTGACAATACCACTTCCGATGGTATGAGCTACCTTTGTACTGACAAGGGCGCCTACAAAGTTAAGGACTGCAGCCATAAATATGGCTTTGCCCGGAGTGAGTACCCGGGTTGATACAGAAGTTGCAATAGCATTGGCTGTGTCATGAAATCCATTAATAAAATCAAAGACCAGAGCCAGCATGATGACAATTGCTATAAGCAGCAAATCAGGCATACTTGACCACAACCCCACGAATCAATTTGGCAATCTTTTCACACCTGTCCAGGGCTGTCTCCAACTGTTCAAAAACCTCTTTCCATTTTATCACCATAATGGCATCACTACTGTTTTTAAACAGGTCAGCAACCCCAAAACGATATATCTTGTCACCCTCTGATTCGAATTTTTTAATATCATAACAGATATCCATAATCTGTACTGTGTTTGACTTCATTTTCTTCAATAATGAAACGGCATCCTTAACCTTTTCAGTAGCCTGCACAAAAACATCAACCATTTCCCGGAACTTCTTATCAGGCTTCCCGGCTTCGTAGATTACCATCTTTTCAACAGTACTGCACACTGAATCCAGAATCTCATCAAGTTCCCGCGCCAGACTGTAGATATCCTCCCTGTCAAAAGGGGTCATAAAAGTCTCATTAAGCTTATCAATAATCTCGTCGGTAACCCTGTCCCCTTTTTGTTCCACAGCTATGAGTTCATTCAGCCTTTCATCCATTGTTTCATGTTTAGCCATCATATCCTGGAGCAGCACTGCGCCCTGATGCAGAATAGTGGCCGCTTCTTCAAAGAGTTCGAAGAACTTGGCATCAGCCGGTTTAAATCTACTAAACATAGTTCCTGTCTCCTTTTTATTTATTTCCCGGATAATCGTATCCTGATAGCCCAAAATCAATGCAATAGTCCCGTGTTAAAATTATGTTAACATTCATTAAAATTATGTTAAGACCCAAATATATGTGTTTCGACTGAGTTCTTCATATTCCTTTTTATTCAATGTTAATTTTATGTTAAATACCTTGACAGATTCCATGCCAAAAAAAAATGCCCTGCTTCTCTAACAAAGAAACAGAGGCATCTCAAAACCCGGGGAATAACTTTTAGGCAAAGACAGCATTGACAACGTCACCTTTTTGCAGAGACTCCCTGACATTAATTATTCTCTGGTTCGCCGAACCCCTAAATGCCAGAGTCAAGTCCTTCTTGGATTCCATGAAAGGACCATCCACCAAATAATCTGAAATTTCAAGAAGCTCCCTTGCCGCAGGGTCCTCTTGGCCAATTTCAAGCAGTTCTTCCCATGTATACCCTGTGTATGTCATTATATCAAGGCCCTTTTCCCGAACCTTTTTCCCAAGCCGGGCAAAAGCCCCTGCCTGCATAAAAGGCTCCCCTCCCGAAAAGGTAACCCCTTTTACCAGTTTTGTTTTTTCTATCAGCCTGAGAATCTCGGTATCTTCCATATCCTGGCCGCCTGCCGGGTCAAGGGTTTCCGGGTTATGGCATCCTTTACAAACCCTTGGGCATCCCTGGGCAAAAACCACAGTTCTGATTCCCGGCCCATCTACCACTGATTCCCCAATGACACCCGCAATTCTTATCTTCATAAGCTACTCCTTATACCTAACCAAATCAATAAGCGCTTCATCAGCAACCCTTTGGGCCAGTTCATCAGGATAATCACCCTTGTAAATGACTTTATCCACCCCGGCGCTGATCAGCAGCTTTACACATGAGACACACGGCTGAATAGTAACATACACGGTGGCCCCTTCCAGGATATCACCATGCAGAGCTGCCTGTGCCACCACATTGGCCTCAGCGTGAACCGCCCAGCATAACTCATGCCTTTCACCGGAAGGTATTTGCAGTTCCTCCCTCAGGCAGCCTCTCTTATCACAGTGGGACACACCTGATGGAGCGCCATTATAACCGGTACAGACAATCTTCCTGTTCTTCACCGCAACAGCGCCTACTTTTCGCCTGAGACAGGTTGACCTGGTAGCAACCAGTTCGGCTATTTCCATAAAATATTGATGCCACGAAGGCCTTGACATGAAAAGTACCTCCTCTTCAACTTCATGTTCAACTCCATATTAAACCATTACTCCCTTTCAAGCAGGCTGTGGCATACCCGGTCGCGAAGTTCGGCCTGTTTGGCATCATTGAATCTTTCCACAGTACTCAAATAGCCTGTAATCCGGCGGACACGTTTAATATCAATGGAACCGCACATGGGACAGTCATCTTTATTAATAACACCTGTATAATTACAGCTCATACAGTAATCCACAGGGAAGTTAATGCCGGCATAACCTATGTCTGAATCTTTCATGTGCCTTAAAACCGTTTCAATTGCTTCAAGATTGTGTATCGGAGGTGACGGGAACTCCACATAGGTGATGTGACCCGCATTACAATATTTGTGATACGTCCCTTCAATAGAAATTTTATCAAAGATACTCATCTTATGACCTACCGGAATATGGAAGGAATTACTGTAATACTCACCATCAGTAACACCCGGAATCTCTCCGTACTCCCTGCGGTCAATGCGGATAAACCTGCCTGAAAGGCCTTCTGCCGGAGTAGCCAGCAGGGTGTAATTAAGCTTGTACTCCTGAGTAGCCTCATTCATCTTGTTATACATAAATTCAACAATCTGCAATCCAAGTTCATTAGCATCGGCAGATTCGCCGTGATGTTTGCCCATCAGAGCCTTGAGGGTCTCCGCAAGCCCTATAAAGCCTACTGATAATGTCCCCTGCTTGATAACTTCCTCAATAAGATCATTGGGTTTCAGTTCCTCGGAATTGATGTAAAGTCCCTGTCCCATGAGGAATGGCATGTCTTTAACCTTAAGCCGGGCCTGAACGGTAAACCTGTGGTAAAGCTGCTTTATCGACAGGTCAAGCACTTTATCAAGCTCCTTATAGAACTTATCTATATTGGTCCCTGATTTAATAGCAATTCTGGGGAGATTAATCGTAGTAAAGGACAGGTTGCCGCGGCCTTCAGATATCTCGGGGCCGTTTATGTTTCCAATAACCCTGGTGCGGCATCCCATATAGCTGACTTCTGTACCATACTGCTTGTTAAATGACGAATCCATAAAACTGAAGGTAGGGTTAAGTCTTCTTGAGGCAACTCTGATTGCCAGCTTAAAGAGGTCATAGTTGGGATCTTCTTCATTAAAGTTGATACCTTCCTTAACCCTGAATATGATATTGGGGAAAATAGGGTTCTCACCCCTGCCTAGTCCTTTCTCATATGCCAGGAGCAGGTTTCTGACCACCTTGCGGGCTTCCGGTGAAGTATCTGTGCCGATATTGAGGCTGGAAAAGGGCACCTGAGCACCGGCCCTTGAATGCATACTGTTAAGATTGTAAATGAAGGCCTCCATTGCCTGGTAAGTCTCGTTTTCATCAGCATCCCGGACAAACTGGGCAAGATCAGTATCAAAGAAGGGAAATGCCTGTCCACCGTGCATATCATTCTGTGAACTCTGGAGGATTATCGCTGCCAGGGCAGTGGCTGATGCAGGTCTCTTAGGAGGCCGGATATAACCATGCCCGTTATCAAATCCCTGGTTTAGAATTTTGCCCAGGGGAATCTGGACACAGGTTAAGGTTTTCCCATAGAAATCGAGGTCATGGATATGAATATCTCCATTTGTATGGGCATATGCCTGGTCTTCGGGGATAAGCCTTGAGAGGTAATACCTCTTGCTGGCCGCACTTGCTATCTGAAGCATTTTAGCCGATGGGGAGTTGCTGACATTAGCATTTTCCCTGTTTGTTTCTACAAGTATTTCTTCAACTGCATCCATTAATTCCGACTTGGCATCCCTGATCCGGGTCCTGCTGGCCCGGTATAGGATGTACGCCTTAGCTGTCCTGGCGTGACCCTTCTCAATTAGAACCTTTTCCACCCAGTCCTGAACGTCTTCAACAGAAAATATGTTATCATTAAATTTTTGCCGTAGCTGCCTGAGCACTTCCAAAGTCAGCTCCATAGCCAGGGTCCGGTCCTCTCCGCCTACGGACTGTGCTGCCTTAAAGATAGCATCGGTGATTTTGCTCTCATGGAATTCTGCCAGTCTTCCGTCTCTTTTTCTGATAGCTGCAAAGCCACCGGTCCGGACTGAGCGCAGTTCCGTCAGATTGGTTGTGGTCAAACTCTCTTTTTCAAGAATCATTAAGTAATCCTCCCCTATGCTGTTTTGGTGATTTTTTTATTTAAATTGCCACTAGGCCTTATTTCTTACTTGGCCTTTCTTTTTAGTAATTTCTCCAGTTCATCAATAAAGCTGTTAATATCCTGAAATTGCCGGTAAACTGAGGCAAACCTTACATAGGCGACTTCATCCAGTTTCCTAAGCCTGTCCATCACGAATTCCCCTATTTGTTCAGACCCCACCTCAGTGTCCATTTTGTTCCTGATTTCCTTCTCAATATCATTAACGATTTGTTCCATCTGCTGCATCGAGATTGACCTTTTTTCACCGGCTTTAATGATTCCGCCAAGAATTTTGGTCCTGTCAAACACTTCCCTTCTACCATCTTTTTTAACAACAATAAGCGGAATCTCATCAATTTTTTCATAAGTTGTAAACCTTCGAACACAGTCAGCACATTCCCGTCTTCTCCTGATGGCGTTACCGTCATCTGCCGGCCGGGAATCCAGAACCTTACTCTCCGTGAATCCGCAAAAAGGACATTTCATATAATCACCTGAAATTTTCAGAATTATTACAAAACCCACAACATGTTGGGCACATTTTTATTATAGGGCACTATATCTAGTGAGTCAAGGAAATTCCTCCCAAAACAGAAAGTTTAAATATTCGAAAAATAAAATGTATTTAACAGCAAAAAAAATGGCCCCCTTATATAAATAAGGCAGTCATTTTTCTTTTAGTAAACTGCATTATGAGTTGTGTCTGCATAGTCAGATAGCTCAACAAGGATGACATCCAGCCCGAGTTTCTTGATTTTATGCCAGGGTATTACCACATCATCACTCCTGCCCATAAAACTAAAAACCCTTCCGCTGCCGGGTAATACAACTGACCTTATGCGGCCCGCTTCAAGGTCAATCTCAATGTCTTTTATAAGTCCGAGTTTCTTTCCATTTAAGACATTGATAACTTCCCGCATTCTCAAATCCGAGATTTTGACCATTTCAGTCTTCCACCTCCTCATTCATATTATATGAGGGAGGTTGTCAGAATGTGCAGGCAACTTTTGGCTTCTAATTAAATATTCCACCAAACAGTTCAATAATTTTAAACCTTACTTTTATGTTTTTAAAATTATCCTTTTCGTTTTCATGTTCCACAAAGTCTAGTTCATATGCAAAATCCTTTTCAGCTTCCATAAATCCCGGTTCGTAAACTGCCGATACGGTGGCCGCTTCAGAGCCGGAAAAACCAGCCTCAGGTTCCGGAGCCCCCATTGACCTGGACACGTCTACAAAGCATAACGGCGGAAAAAGCACACACCACCAGTTTGCCCCCTGTCCCTGTCCGATAACAACCCTTACCGCTTCATAGTTTCCGGCCGGGAGAGTCAGCTCTCCGTATGTCTTCACCGGAAAATCAAAATTGCCCAGCTGAACACTGACAGGGTAGTCCTCTCCCCACGCCTTGACTTCCTCCGCAGCTATTGACCCGATATCTTCAAGGTGCACTTTGGTAATTTTTCTGGCCTCATCAAGGTTTTTGGCCTTACTGAATTCAGAGGTCATCTCCTTTACAATGAGGTCTCTGACTTTCCTTTTCAACGCCTGGTCACGGTCACTGTCACTATTGGCGATTACGTGAAACCTGATAAGATTATACTGGTTATATGCCTCAACACAGACACCGGCATCAGGATTGCCAACTGGCTCGCCTGCCGCTGTCAGGTTTTTTCCGGTATCTGCCCGGGCTGTAATTTCGGTGCCGCTTACAGCCAAAGTCAGCATTACAGCCACTACGACAATTGCTATTACCGTTACTGATACAGCGCCTATCTTTATAAGTTTGCTCCGCATAAATTATTCCTCCCGTCTTCCTATCTCTCTCTCTGAATCTGTTCTGCATATTATTCTTTTTACATATATCTTCTCACAAATTACCTTATTTTAATCTTTCACATGTGTTTTCTCATGTGTTTCAGGGCGGCTTTCTCCAGGCGGGAGACCTGGGCCTGCGAAATACCTATTTCATCGGCTACCTCCATCTGAGTCTTCCCTTCAAAAAATCTGAGTGAGAGAATCAGTTTTTCCCGGTCACTGAGTTTACGCATGGCCTCCCTTACGGAAATACCCTCAAGCCAGTTCCCGTCCTGATTTTTCTCGTCACTGATCTGGTCCATTACAAATATGGGGTCACCCCCGTCATGATAAATAGGTTCAAATAATGAGATAGGTTCCTGAATGGCGTCCAGGGCAAAAACAACTTCCTCCCTGGGCATCTTGAGTTCACCGGCTATTTCATTTATTGAAGGCTCCCTGGAATACCGGTTAACCAGACTGTCCCTGACCTGCAGCGCCTTATAGGCAACATCCCTAAGTGAGCGGGAAACCCGAATAGGGTTGTTATCTCTCAAATAGCGCCTTATCTCACCGATAATCATGGGGACGGCATAAGTCGAAAACTTAACATTCTGACCCAGGTCAAAGTTATCAATTGCCTTCATAAGTCCGATACATCCTACCTGAAACAGGTCATCAACATATTCACCCCTGTTGGTGAATCGCTGAATCACACTGAGCACCAGCCTTAAGTTGCCGTTAATCAGCTTGGAGCGCGCACTTTTCTCACCGGCCTGCATTATAACGAACAACTCCCGCATTTCACTGCTGGTCAATACTGGTAGTTTCGATGTATTAACTCCACAAATTTCCACTTTGTTTATCATCATCAGCATGACACCCTTTCCGGTTTCAGGTTCACAGTTCATTAGGATTATTGCCCAAAAAAAATAGGTTTATACACATCAACCTTCGTGTCACTCGGCAAACTAATGTTACCGGAAAAGAGGGTCCACCGGTTGTGATGTAGAAAACTTTAATCAACGATAGCTATACTCACTATAAGGCAGGTTTTAGAGTTGGAAAATGAGTTCACCGGCCACGGGGAAAACGGCACTTTACAAAAGTCAAAAAAAAAGAAGGGTATCTGGGCCCTTCTTGGTGCTTTGCTGCTGCTCCTGAGTAAGTTTAAATTTATTATATTCCTGATTCTGGGAAAATTAAAATACCTCCTGGTTTTCCTGAAACTGGGCAAGTTCCTGACTACTTTCGGCTCCATGCTTCTTATGGTCTGGGTCTATGCCAACTTCTATGGCTGGGTTTTTGCCGTTGGGTTCGTACTGTTGATCTTCGTTCATGAAATGGGGCATTTTATTACCGCCAAATTCGTTGGCCTCAATGTTTCCGCCCCTGTATTCATCCCCTTTTTGGGAGCCTTTATTGCCATGAAAGACCATCCGGCTGATGCCGTCACCGAAGCCAAGGTAGCTATGGGGGGACCACTCGTGGGTAGTGCCGGGGCTTTCCTATGTGCTGCCATGTACCCTGTCTCCGGCCAGGATTTCTGGCTGGCTCTGGCATATTCAGGGTTCATGATAAACCTATTTAACCTGATACCATTCCACCCACTTGACGGGGGGCGCATAGTGTCAGCTATTTCCCCGAAAATGTGGCTGGTCGGGGTTCCTCTTGTCGTAGTCGCAGCCTTCAAGTTTTTCAACCCGATACTCTTCCTGCTCCTCATACTGGGTTTAACACAGATATACCGCCAGTGGAAATCACCCAATCACGAATACTATAATACCCCTTTAGCCACCAGGGCAGCCTTTGCCGGTCTTTACTTCGGCCTGCTGATAATTCTTGGTATCAGTATGAAACTTATCCTTGATTACCACTCTGTATTGATAAGCGGCTGACCTCTAAAAGGCACGCTGCTATCTATACCTGCACCAGCGCCATTACCGCCATACCCACCAATAGAGTCCACACAAGGCTCCGTGTCTTGATGGCAACTCCGAAAGCCGGAACTGCTGCCACAAGGTAACTGTTGGCAAAACTTATTGACAGCCCGCTTTCAGGCATTAAGATTGCCGGCGCCATTATTGCCGCCAGGACAGCTGCCGGGACGAAACCCAGCCACCAGATAACGGGCTCCGGTATCTTCAGCTTACTTAAAATGACCATAGGGAACATCCTGGGGAGGTAATTCACCATCCAGAGCCCCAGTATCAATAGGTAGATTTTTGTCTGTTCCGGCACAGAATCACCCCAATCGTTGCTGCAATTACTGTGGCACCAATAATATTGGCACTGTTTCTGGTAAACATGGTCAAAACTGTGGAGACCAGACCCGAAATCACTGCAACCCAAAGAGTATTGCGGTCTTTAACCTGCCATACAAGCAGGGCAATAAACATTGCAGGCAGGGCAAAATTCACCCCAAAGCGGTCAATATTGGGAATCAGGTTGCCAACGGCAGCGCCAAGTGCGGAATTTACTGTCCATGACAGGTGAGAAAAGATATTGACCCCCAGCATGAAATCCCGGTCTGCCTCTTTACGGTCAAATTCAGCCATGTTTACTGCAAATGTCTCATCAGTAATCCCGAAGGCCAGAACTGCCTGTACCAGACTTGGCAGCTTCCTGACAACAGGTGCCATAGAAGCACTGAAAAGCAGGTATCTAAGGTTGACCAGGAAATTGGTCAGCAGTATTGCCGGAATGCCGACACCGGCACCGAGCAAACCGACTGCAATAAACTGGCCGGAACCTGTAAATGAAGTTAGTGACATTAAAGCCGTCTGAATAACAGTAAGCCCCTTTTCCCTGGCAATTACACCAAACGCCAGGCCAAGGGGCATGTAACCAACCATTATGGGAACAGACTTCTTTGCGCCTTCAAAAAAGCTTGCCTTGCTCATTCAATCATCCCTGTCTATAATCTAAGCCAATACCTCTGTTTTCTGTGCACAGATTATCTTTGTTTTCTACATTATGTTTGCTTTTTCCTGCTACTCCATCCGGTGGATTTCTTTACGCAGTCTTTTAAGAATCCTTTTTTCCAGCCGGGATATGTAAGACTGGGAGATTCCCAGCATATCGGCGACCTCTTTTTGGGTCTTTTCCATCCCGTCAGCCAGGCCAAAACGGAGTTCCATAATCCTGCGCTCCCGCCCATTGAGCTTGTGCAGCGCCAGATTTAGCAGCTTCTTATCGACTTCTTCTTCCAGGCATTTATAAATAATATCATTCTCAGTACCCAGGACATCTGATAATAACAGCTCATTACCGTCCCAGTCGATATTCAGAGGTTCGTCAAAGGAAACTTCAGACCTTGTTTTACTGTTTCTCCTGAGATACATCAGTATCTCATTCTCAATACACCGTGAAGCATAGGTAGCCAGTTTAATCTTTTTCTCCGGGTCAAAGGTGTTAACAGCTTTTATCAGGCCAATAGTACCAATGGAAACTAAATCCTCTATTCCGATACCCGTATTCTCAAACTTCCTCGCTATGTACACCACGAGCCTGAGATTGCGTTCAATAAGAACACTCTTTACTGTCTTATCACCCGATTCCAGCCTTGAAATAAGGAATGATTCCTCATCAATAGACAAGGGAGGCGGCAAAGCTTCACTGCTGCCGACATAGTGAACCTCTGACTTTAACCCTAGTTTTAAAAACAACCTGAGTAGTTTCAATCTTACCAGCCATTTAAACCGCATAAACCTGTTCAAATCACCCAAACCTCCTCTTTATTCAGGCTGTTATCCTGTCAAGCACCTCCGGATGCAGAAGCGCCTTATAGGACCCCTCAGGACTAAGCTGACGGTGATATACTCCCACTATTACATTTCTGACACTGACCGGCTCAGTCCCGTCCCACACCTCAACCCGGTCCGGGCGGAATCCTATCAGCATGCCGTGTTCTTCGCCCAGGGAACAGAATGGGATGACCCTGAACCTGGTAACCCATGGAGTAGTAGACAGGGAACTCAGCAGCAGCATCAAATCAGGGTCGCTGCTGTTTTCGAAGGCTTTCCGAACTTCAGCAGGAAACAGGTTCTTGAGTACACTGTACTCGACCACTACCACAGGAATCCTGCTTAAGGGGTCTTGCAGCTGGTTTCCCGTATCAATCAGGGCATCGACTGTGACCTCAGAATCACCGAACATTACTTTCATAGATACCCTGAACAGATCCCGAGCCATCCTGGTCTGGATAATTCTCCCGGCAAACCGGGTCAGCAGCAGGTACAAAACCACTGTCACCACTAATCCGGGCAAAAAATAACCAGCCACCAGGCGGGAAATGTCAGTAATCTGGGTATAATACGGACTTGTTCTGAAGGAATACAGGACTCCCAGAAACAAACCCCCGAGAGAAAACGAGATAATATAGAAGACCGTCAGGGTAGAAAGAAACCTTTTCAGACTGAGAGGTGCGAATACCACGGCAAACATGAATAGCGAGAACGCTGTTTTCAACCACAGGGAATGCAGTATCCCCATTTGCGGAAAGGCTGCGGCACCCGAATACAGGGCCCCGGTTAAGGCTCCGGCAGCTATTCTCGGCCATCGGGCGGTGAACTTACTGAACCTGGCTGTCCCCCACAGTATAAGTCCGTTCATTAGAAAACTGACAGCAAAGGCAATGTCCGGGTAGACGTATACTACCGTTTGGACCTCCATTTCGCCACCACCATATTATGTAATTTCATAGTATCATTATATGTTAGTCCTTAAGGGTATATGATTAAAAAGACTTAGCATCGCTACCGTTTTCAAGTGGCAGCATTCCTATTCATTATACAATGCTTATATATAGAAATTTGTCAATAGATGCTCAGATATAAAAAAACCTCTCGCCTTTTTCTGCAGGTGAGAGTACATTTTTCGCAGTATGGGAGCCGTCCGTAATCTAATGGGGGCTGCTTATTTTTGACTTTAACGTAAGAAGCGGCAGATATATTCCTCCGGGATGGCTACAACTCAGCCGGCTAACCACTCGCGCGGAGCGCTCTACCCCAAGGGTACCGCCATCTCTAAGCGCTGAAGCGCTAAGAGCTGCCATGGTGGGCCGGCTGACGTCAGACTCATCCCTCCGGAACACATCTGCCACTTCTTAAACCAAAGTCCAAATATGAACTGCCCCTATTAGTCACGGAAATGCACCCATACACCGAAAAACTGCCAAAACTTCCCGGCAGCCTTTCGCCATCTTCGGGCATGCGGGGACTCCCTGCCTTGTTGCCGGTGATTTGCAGCCAGACTCATAACGGCGGCAGTGCCAGGAAAATCTTATACAATACCTAACCATATGCCGCGGTCATTCCCAGGAGCTATCCATAGAGCAAAAAATGCTAATATGTTTAAGGCCGGCTGACGTCAGTCTCATCCTTCCGGAACACATCTGCCACTACTTAAACTTTAGTTCACATGAATAAGCAACTGCCTCTTTTAATACGGACTGAGAGCCACTAGAAAAAAGCTGCCGGCATATGATAAGCCGGCACAGCCTGTTAACAAAGTCAATTTTTTCAAACTATAAAAATGTCATAAGACAGGGGTAGATGTGTTCCGGAAGGCGGAGTCTGTCGTCCGTCCGGCCAGCGACCCGCGAAGCGGGAGCTGCTGCCGGCGGAGATGTCTGGGGGTCCCCCCGATCCGTCGAAGCCCCGGCCTTTCTGAAAGGCCGGGGTTCGGTAACGGATTGGGGGCCCCGCCGGAGGAATTCATCTACCCCTGTCCATATTACAATTTAATACTCAAAAAATATGGAGTTTGTCAATAAGCTGACTGCCGGCTTATACTAAGCCGGCAGTTTTGTATTACTAAAAAAAATTGAACAGTGGTTTATTTAGCTGAACTGAAATGAGCGCCATAACCAAAATGAACGTGAAAATAGCTCCAACAAAGAAAAACCTTTTAAAGCCCCCGGAGGGCATTAACAAATACCAGAAAAGGCCTGAAGCCTTTTCTTCTTTTTCTTTTTCCTCGTCCCTGGCCTTCATTTTATCGTATTTCTGGGCACACGAAGGACATTCATCCAGGTGACTTTCCATCTCTTGCCTGAGGTCCTCTGACAGCTTATCATCGATAAGGTCGAACATCAGGTATCTACACTCATGACAATTCAAGAAACCTACCTCCTGTGCCTCTTATTTCCTGCGCAAAAATGCCGGAATATCGAGGTCATCAGTCGCAAATGGTTTTATGTCCAGTTCGGAATTAATTTCCTTGCGGTTAAACTTCTGGTCAAAACCCGTAGCTATAACGGTTACCCTGACTTCATCTTCCATCGTTTCGTCAATTACCGCGCCAAAGATAATATTTGCTTCGGGATCAGCAGCCTGGGCTATAATTTCGGCAGCCTCATTAACTTCAAAGAGCGCCAGACCGGAACCGCCGGTGATGTTCAGCAGCACACCCCTGGCCCCTTCGATTGAGGTTTCCAAAAGCGGGCTGGAAATAGCTGACTCAGCTGCCTCTGAGGCTCTTTTCTCACCTGAAGCAATACCAATTCCCATTAAGGCTGACCCTGTTTCAGTCATAATTGTCTTGACATCGGCAAAATCAAGATTGATGAGTCCAGGTACCGCAATCAGGTCAGATATGCCCTGGACACCCTGGCGAAGGACGTCATCTGCTATCCTGAATGCTTCCACTATAGAAGTGTGTTTGTCGATTACCTGGAGCAGCCTGTCATTCGGAATTGTAATCAAGGTGTCGACCTTGTTCTTTAAGTTGGAAATACCACCTTCAGCCTGTGTCAGGCGCTTTCTTCCCTCAAAGGTGAAGGGCTTGGTCACCACCCCAACAGTAAGAGCGCCTATTTCTTTAGCCACTTCAGCCACTATAGGAGCAGCCCCGGTCCCGGTGCCGCCACCCATACCTGCTGTAACAAATACCATATCGGCTCCGTTAAGGGCCTTGGCTAACTCTTCCCTGCTCTCCTCGGCGGCCTTTTGTCCAATCTCGGGATTGGCTCCGGCTCCGAGTCCCTTTGTCAGTTTGGCTCCAATCTGCATCTTGTGCTGAGCTTCTGACATATACAGGGCCTGGGCATCAGTATTTACTGTAATAAACTCCACACCCTTCAGCCCTGCCGTAATCATCCTGTTGACCGCATTTCCTCCGCCGCCGCCAACGCCGATGACTTTTATATTGGCAAACTGGTCCATATCGATTTCAAATTCAAGCATTAAAATTTTGACCTCCTTTGAAGCTCTACTCCCCTTTAAAGTATATGAACCCCATACATTTTTCAAGTCCCTAAAATAGAAATAAATCCATGAATTTTAGTATTAGTTATATAAGTTTTTTGGCATTAACTAATATAACTTTAAATGGTAAAATTCCACATGGAACTTAAATTCCCTCTTTTTGAAATTCAATTTTTTCTACTTTTTTAAAATGTGCCTCCTTATAATTGCAAGGTTTTGGAAGATCCTGACCCCAAAGGCAAATATAGCTGCGGTGTACAGCGCTACCCCGATTCTTTCCCCGATATAGGCAAGTCCGGCAGCCAGCAGGGTATTGCTAAAAAAGCCCGTTATAAAGATAGTATCATCAAACTTCTTTTCCATCCCGGCCCTGATTCCCCCAAAGACTGAGTCCAGTGCAGCCAGTACCGCTACCGACATATACTGGGCATAAGCCTGAGGCAGAGAAGGCGCCTGAATGCCTATTACAATTCCGATTATCAAGCCTAATAAAGGTAACCACACTCTAAATCAACCCTCTTTCAGGCGTTCATCCGCCTCTGTCAAATAAAATCAGCCTTACGGGCAGAAACATATCAATCTAACTGCCGCTGTCTTCCACCGCACTGGTATAGTTAAAAGTCACCGGTCCCGGAAAACCCGGAATGGTAATATCATCACTTTTCGCTACCGTTGCCACCAGACCCCAGTATTTTAGCTGCTCAAATATACCGCCTTTAATTTCAAGCCCACTTTTGAGGGTATCCGGATTTCCGGTTGCCAGAATGGTGATCGGGGGCACTACTTTTTTCGTGTTCACCAAGATAGTGTTACCGGCACACCTGATTTCAGAAGTTGCCAGGATTCTCTGACCGTTTATGGACATAGCCTCAGCTCCGCCGGCACGTAATTCATTGACCACCTTGAGGAGATCCTCCTCGTGAAGAATATACAGGTTGGGGTCTTCTCCGGGTTGTAGTTCTTTCGGGCTGTCATTCATGGTCACCTCAACACCCTTACCTTTAACGGGCAGGACTCCGGCCTCCATCCTGGCCTTTATCAATTCATCCCTGATGGCCTGGTTGGCGCTGCCCCCGGCGCTTACCTGATTAAGTTTGGTCCGGAGGTCGTCAACTTCAATGACAAGGGAATCCCGTTCTTCCTTGACTTCTTTGAGCCTGGTGGTAAGTTCCTGTACCCGCGCAGTCGGCACATTCTGTTGAGCCTGCTGGGTCGCCCGTACCTGCATGGCAATCATCATTCCCAGAAAAAGGAGTACAATGGCTATTGAGATCTGTCCTCTTTTCAATGCTGCATCCCTTACCTTTCAAATGGCTAATTTTTCTATAAATGTTACTGTTTCTCCTGCTTCCCGGTGAATTTTATCACTGGACTACCCTTATAACTTATGTCAATATACTGAATCTTATTAGCATATTTTTGCCTGATAACCTCCTGGTACAGATTGATTTTTTCCGGTATCCGTTCCGTATCCCCGAACCTGACTTCAGCTTTATCCATGGTGTACATGCGGATATTGTTCAGATCAGTTACATTCAGCTCAGAAACTGCTGCTCTCAGATTAACCGGCATAGCCTGGAGGTAATCAAGAGCCGCCGCCAGTTTTTCTCCCGGCACCTTGTGTCCCGGAGCCGGCGAACCGATCTCGGCCCCAGTGATAATGGGCAGATTTGTTCGCCCCAGACTACTTTCCTTTGCCAGGCAGTAACCATCGCTGCTGATTACCGCAAAGCTGTCCTCACTGTAAACCAAAGCCGCCTGTTGGCGTTCTTTTATCTCAATAATAATCGCTGCCGGAAAATCCCTGGAAATCAGTACACTTTGTATCACAGGGTGCATGGCAACCTTGCTCTCTGCCTGCTTTAAATTGGCCTTAAATATGTTGACACCGGCGGATAATCCGCTCAGGGACACCACTTCGGCAGCGCTAAACCCCTTATTTCCCCTAACAGCAATTTCTTTCACCTGGAAAAATGAAGATTGAAGAAAAAAGAAGACCGCCAGACAGCAGATGAAAATAAAAAAAAGGCTCTGTAAAATATGCCACCGTCCGTTTTTTTTGTGAGAGTGACTCGTTGAGTAAAGACTTGGCATCCCTATCACCTCTGCTTTTTATTATACCAAAATACACAGTAAAAATATATCAGGTTGTTAAAAAACTTGTCCCCCAATGAACCAAAAAAAGCAGCCTAAGCTGCATTCCATCAGATACCGTTTACCCTCATAATCCTTGCTCCCAGGGAACTCAGTTTGCGTTCCAGATTTTCATAGCCTCTGTCTATATGCCAGACATTTTCTATTACAGTGGCATCTTCGGCGATTAATCCTGCCAACACCAGGGCAGCTCCGGCCCTTAGGTCGGTGGCCTCTACAAAGGTACCGCTCGGTCGGGGTATCCCCTTGACTATAGCCACCCTGCCCTCTATTTTAATATCAGCGCCCATCCGTCGCAGTTCATCAACATGTTTGTACCTGTTTTCAAAGACAGCTTCAGAAACCACTCCGGTACCATCGGCTACAGTCATCAGCACCATCATCTGGGCCTGCATATCTGTGGGGAAACCGGGATATGGCAGGGTTTTCAGGTCAACCGGTTTCAGCCTGGGCGGTCCCGCAACCCTTATATTGTCCTCACCCACCTCCACTGTTACTCCTGCCTCCCTGAGTTTGGCTATCACTGCTTCCACATGCTCGGGAATAACATTCAGAATAATGATGTCTCCACCGGTTATCGCAGCCGCAACCATGTAAGTCCCTGCCTCCACGCGGTCGGGAATAACCGTATGGCTGGCAGAACCCAGCTCGGTAGGTCCTTCTATTTTAATCAGGTCGGTTCCGGCACCCCTAATCCTGGCTCCAAGACTATTAAGAAAATTCTGCAAATCCACCAGTTCGGGTTCTTTGGCGGCATTTCGGATAATGGTCTGCCCTCTGGCCTGTGTGGCCGCCATCATCAGGTTTTCAGTAGCCCCCACACTGGGAAAATCCAAATGCAGCTCAGTGCCCTGCAGACAATCTGTCTCGGCTATGATATAGCCATGCTTTTCCGTTATCGATGCTCCCATGGCAGCAAAACCCTTAAGATGCAGGTCCATGGGGCGTGAACCGATGGCACACCCACCGGGGTAGGCAGCCTTAACCCTGCCAAACCTCCCCAGAAGAGGACCCATGACCAGATTTGAGGCTCTCATCTTACGCATCAGGTCTTCTGAGATTTCCAGACTCCCTACTTTGCTGCCATCAACGGTGACTGTGCTGCCATCACACTTTATCCGGGCTCCAAGATATGTCAGCACCTCTTTCATCACCTGGACATCTAGGAGGGCCGGAACTTCATGGATAATACTTACACCCTTGGTGAGCAGACTGGCTGCCAGAATAGGAAGGATGGCATTCTTGGCGCCGCTTACCCTTACATTCCCCTTTAGACGTTTACCTCCAATAACAATAAACTTCTCCACTTGTTCACCTCCAGATTCAGGTTATTCACCCACAACCCGAACCTCCAGTTCAAGCTCAACATGGTACTTTTGCATGACAAGGTTCTTTATCCGGGTTATCAGCTCTAATATATCCTCTGCCTTAGCCATGCCCAAATTCACAATGAAATTAGCGTGTTTGTCTGAAACCAGGGCATCACCGATTCTCATTCCCTTACACCCGGCATTTTCGATGAGCCACCCCGCCCACTGCCCGGGGGGATTAGCGAAAACGCTGCCCGCAGTAGGAAACTCCAGGGGCTGTGAGCGCCTTCGTTTCTCCAGGTTGATTTTGTTTGCAGCCATTATCTCCTCCGGTTCTCCCGGTTTCAGGTCAAAATCTGCAGTCAGGATCACCAGACCTTTATCAGGGATGCCGCTCTTTCTGTATGAAAAACCAACATCTTCTTTACCCAAAAAAACAGTATTCCCATCACCTGTCAGTGCAGCAATCCCACTGACAACATCAGCCATACTCTTACCGTGGGCTCCTGCATTCATGCTCACAGCGCCCCCCACGGAGGCCGGAATGCCGACTGCAAATTCCATTCCGGTCAAGCCTGCCCGGGCAGCCCTTACGGACAAAGTTGGGACAAACGCCCCCGCTTCAGCTGTAATCACTGTACCCTTAACCTCAACTTGGTTAAATCCGCGGGAAATCTTGAGTACAATCCCCCTGATACCCTTGTCTTTGACAAGCATATTGGAACCGTTCCCCATCACTGTCAGCGGCAGGCCCTGTTCAGTGGCAAACTGCCGGCATATCCTGATGTCTTCGGCAGAGGAAGGCAGCACCATAATGTCTGCCGGACCGCCAACCCGCCAGGAAGTATGATTCTTCATGCTTTCGCGGCTGATAACTTCCCCTTTAACCGCTTTACCCAGACACTGCTCAATTTCCCAAAGTTCCATCCCTTACCTCTCCTTAAGCCTTTCCACCAATTGTATTCCGGCTGTCCGGATATTGCCTGCCCCCATAGTTAAGATGAGGTCTCCAGGCTCAGCTGTCCGGTATAAGAAATCAGTAATTTCTTCCAATGTCCTGAAATAATGCACGTTCCTGTTCTCATGTTCACTTACTGCATTAACTATTAAATCAGCGGTAACACCTGGAACAGGCGTTTCTCCGGCTGCATAAATCTCACTTATTATAATCATGTCCGCATCAGGAAATGCTTCACCAAACTCCCTGTAAAGCAGCCCTGTCCTGGAATACCTGTGTGGTTGAAAAACACCTATGACACGATTGGATTCTGTCTGTTTAGCCGCCCTTAGAGTTGCTTTCACCTCCGTTGGATGGTGGGCATAATCGTCAACAACCATGATACCATCAACTTCTCCCAATAACTCAAATCTCCGGTGCGGTCCCTTAAAATTTTTCAGCGCTCCCGCAACTGCCTCAAAATCAAGGCCGGCAGTCCGGCCAACTGCAATTGCCGCCATGGCATTATTTATATTATGCAGACCGGGTACATTAAGTTCCAGAAGTCCCAGCCTGTCGTCCTCGAAAAAAATTTCCGCATATGTGTTTATACCCCTGGTCCGTATATCTCTGGCCGAATACATCGCCGGGTTTTCGATACCGTAAGTTAGCAGCCTTTTATCTTTTGTGGCCGCCATTTCCGCAAGGTCTGGATCATCGGCACATACAATCAGATATCCATCAGGAGGAACTTTTTCTAAAAAATCGTCAAAAGCTTTTTTGATGGCTTCCCGGCTCCCATAGTAGTCCATATGGTCATCCTCAATATTTGTAATCACCTCAACAAACGGAGACAATAGCAAAAATGAACCATCACTTTCATCCGCCTCTGCAACAAGGTATTCTCCTGCTCCCAGTTTGGCATTGCCCCCGATTTCGCTTATATCCCCACCGACTACAATTGTCGGTTCCAGGCCGTTCCTTTCAAATACCAAGGCTACCATGGAACTGGTGGTTGTTTTTCCGTGAGCTCCGGCAATGGCAATTCCTTTTTTCCCGGCCATCAGCCGGGCTAGCATTTCTCCTCTTTTGACAACTACGATACCCCGCTTTCGTGCCTCCTGCAGCTCGGGGTTGTTTTCCCTGATAGCAGAAGAAACCACCACCAGGTCAGTGTCCTGTCCAATATTCGCACTGTCATGTCCGAAGCAAACCCGGGCGCCCATATTTACTAACCGGGAAGTGGGGTCCCCCTGTTTCAGGTCTGACCCGCTTACATGGTATCCCTGCTGCAATAAAATCGTGGCAATTCCGCTCATTCCCGAACCGCCTATTCCGATGAAATGAACATTCCCGTGTCCGGTTTCCAACAACTGTCACTCCTCCCTGTTATACCTATCTCATATTATGCAGTGTAAATTTTTAATGTGCCAGGAAGCGGACGGAGCCTGTCCACCCCTAACCAAAAAGAAAAAAATCTTTATTAAGGTTTCCGGAAAATTAATACCCATTGATGTCCTTTATAATCTGCAGGATATGTTTCAGCGCCCCGGGCTTACCCAGGCTGCGCGACTTTTCAGCCATTCCGGCAAGTACCTGTCTGTCTGTGAACAAATTATATATGGTATCCCACAAGACTTTACCGGTAAGGTTCCTGTCCGGGATCATCACTGCTGCCCCTTTTTTGACCAGGGCTTCAGCATTATATTCCTGGTGGTTGCCAGAGGCGTATGGATAAGGAATCAAAACCGCCGGCAGCCCCCTGACCGTAATCTCGGCAATTGAAGTAGCCCCGGCCCGGCATATCACCAGGTCTGCAACTGCAAGAGCCTCATCAATATTGTACAAATAAGGGGTGACAGTAACATTCCCACACCCGGCGAGGTCTATTCCCCTGTCCCTGAAATCACCTAAAGTCTCCTCATATCCGGTTTGACCGGTCACCAGCACCATCTGCATGCCTTGCTGTCCACAAACCTTTGCAGCCACATCGGGTGATGCCTTGTTAATGCTCCGGGCTCCGCGGCTGCCGCCCAGAATCAGGACAGTAAACCTGTTCCTGTCAAGGCTCAGGGCCTTGACGCCAGCTTCCCGTTCTGCCATTATAATCTCCGGCCTTACCGGAAGTCCGGTGACTTTGATATCAGCCTTGGAACTGAAATACTTCCTGGATTCGGGAAATGTAGCCGCAACTTTGGTGACCAAACCTGACAACAGCTTGTTGGTTATCCCGGGATATGCATTCTGTTCATGAATGAGGGTCGGTATTTTGAGCATTACCGCCGCACTGATAACAGGAGCACAAACATACCCTCCGGTTCCCACTACAACTGTTGGTTTAAACCTCTTCAAAATTCGTAAAGTGTCGAAAAAACCCTTTATAGTGCTAAAAATAGTCATAAATACCCGCAAAGATACTTTCCGCCTCAGGGCTTCAGCTGCAATTACTTCAAAATCAAACCCCTCACGCGGTACAATATCTGCCTCCAACCCTTTGGCAGTCCCCAAAAACAGCACTTCTGCCTCCGGGTTGTTTTCTTTTACACCTCTGGCAATGGCCAGGGCGGGATAAATATGCCCCCCTGTGCCGCCGCCGGTAAGAATTATCCGCACTGCCTCTCCTCCCCATTTGACGGGAATACTATCGCGAAGAGATATAACGTGAAATATTTAAAAGAATCCCCACACCTATCAGTGTAAAGACAAGAGATGAGCCGCCAAAACTTATCAGTGGCAGTGGTATCCCGGTAATCGGCAGGGACCCGGTAACTACCCCAATATTTATAATGGCCTGAAGGGCAATCATTGATGTCAGCCCTACTGCCAACAAGCTGGCAAAGGGGTCCTGGGTACTCAGGGCAACCTTAAAACCCCGCCAAACAAAAACCAGGAAAAGCATAATTACAAAGGCTCCGCCAAAAAACCCCAGTTCCTCACCCAGAACTGCAAATATAAAATCTGTATGCTGCTCAGGGAGATAAAAAAACTTCTGGTGGCTCTGTCCCAGGCCAAGACCAAACAACCCGCCGGAACCAAGCGCATACAGTGACTGGATGATATGAAACCCTGTTCCCCGCGGGTCTGCCCAGGGGTCCAGGAAGGCCAGGAACCGGCTCATCCGGTATGGTTCCAGGATAATGGCCAGGCCAACCGCCGCCAGCCCTGCCATGGCCAGGTAAAACAGGTGTTTACCCCTCGCCCCTGCGGCAAACAGCATTATATATACAGTCCCGGCAAGAGACACAGCCGTTCCCAGGTCAGGCTGCAGCAAAATCAACAGACAGGCCAGGGCCAGGATTGCCAGGTATGGAAGCATTCCTGAGGTAAACTTCTTGAGCCGGCTGCTGTTTTTGGCCAGGCCGTATGACATGAAAATCACCAGCGAAAGCTTGATTACTTCTGAAGGCTGAATTCTCATGGACCCGACTCCCAGCCAGCGCTGTGCGCCCTTGACACTCTTCCCGATACCGGGCATCACTACTGCAATCAGAAGGACAAACGCCATTATCAACAGCGGAACTGCCCATTTCTTGTATTTCCAGTAATCGATTTTCATCACCGAAACCATTGCGGTAATCCCTATCAGAGCCCAAAGCACCTGTCTTTTCAGGTAATAAAAGGTGTCATCAAGTCTTTCATAAGCGGTAACCTGACTGGCGCTGTACACCATGACCACACCGATGCCCAGCAGCAGCACAACAGCCCCAAATAACAGAATATCAGGCGACTTTTTCCGAGGATACAAAGAGTATTACCTCCTTAAGCTGAGTACAATCTCCTTAAATCGTTCTCCCCGCTCCTCGAAGTTCCTGAACATATCCCAGCTGGCACAAGCCGGTGACAAAAGCACTATTTCCCCGGACCTGGCTTCTGCCGCAGCCATCCTGACAGCCTCATCAAAACTCCCGGCCTCAAGGATTTGGGTAAAACCAGTCTCCATAACGGCTTTACGCAATTCGTCCCTGCATTCTCCAAGGACTATCAGGCTGCGCACCTTTTCCTTAACTTTCCGGGCAAACTCGCTGAAATCGCTGCCCTTATTCCTCCCGCCGGCCAGGAGTATGATTGGTTCATCATAAGCTTCGAGGGCCTTTATTGAGGCATCGGGATTAGTTCCCTTGGAATCATTGATAAACCTGATCCCGGCAAACTCAGCAACAGGTTCCAGCCGGTGCGCCACTCCCCGGAAGCTTTTCAGGGTCATGCCGATAACTTCTGCCGGAACGCCCATTACATAGGCGGCCGCGGCTGCAGCCAGGGCATTTTCCAGGTTATGGGCTCCCCTGATAAACACTTCCCCAACCGGGCAGACCGGTTCGGTTTTTCCGCCAAACAATGCCACTATTTGCCCGTCCTCAACAAATATTCCTTCTTCTACCTTATGCCTCCGGCTGAAAAATATTACTTTTCCCGGAGTCCGGTCACTTAATGCGGCCACTCCGGGGTCGTCATAATTAAGTACCGTAAAATCAGTCTTGTCTTGATTCTCATATATCCTGGCCTTAGCGCCGGTATAGTTTTCCATCGTCCCGTGCCTGTCCAGGTGGTCAGGCGTAAAATTAAGCATAACAGCCACCTTGGGCCGGAACTCTGCAATACACTCCAGCTGAAAACTGGACACCTCGGCCACAATAATGTCTTCAGGGCCATACTTTTCCACTTCCAGCACCAGGGGCAGGCCTATATTGCCTCCAACACAAACACGCCTGCCGGCATTCCTGAAAATATATCCGGCAAGTGATGTTGTAGTTGTCTTCCCATTGGTTCCGGTAATGGCAACAATGGGAGATGCGGCAAACCAGGAGGCCAGCTCCAGCTCACTGTATACCGGAATACCCAGGTTAACAGCACGCTTAATCGGTGGGATACTCAAAGGTACTCCCGGACTGACAACCAAAAAGTCATAGTCACCGGAAACGAACTCGGGATACGCACCGGTAATAATACCAACATTCTCCGGCACCTGGTCAAGAACGTCCTTCAGGTCCTCCCTGGTCTTTTTATCAGTAAGTACCACGCGGGCTCCCTTTCCGGCCAGGAAGCCGGCAGCAGCCAGACCGCTCCGGGCTATCCCCACCACCAGTACCTTTATGTTTTCCCAGTTAGTTGTTCCCCATTTTGTTTTCTGTTTCTCCCTGGAACTCTCCATTTTGCTCCCTACTCTCGTTATGCCCCAATCTCACAGACTTGGTTTTCTCTATTAACCGATATTATGCATTCCCAACAGTCCCAAAGCCGCCCCAATCAGGGCAGCCAGCCAAAACACCCGGACAACTTTCTGCTCCGGCCATCCCTTCAGTTCAAAATGGTGGTGCAGCGGGCTCATCAGGAAAACCCTTTTCCTGGTCGTCTTAAAAGATATAACCTGTATGATTACTGATAATATTTCAGCAAAGTACAGGAATCCGATAAGTGGAATAAACAACTCTGTCCGGGTAACTACAGCCATTGACGCCAGAGCCCCTCCCAGGGCAAGGGAACCGGTATCGCCCATAAAAACACGGGCCGGGTGGATGTTGTATTTCAAAAAGCCCAGGCAGCCGCCCACCAGCGCCGCCCCGAATACGGCCACTCCCTGGAGTTCCATCATAATTGCAGCCAAGGTAAATGCAAGGGTTGATATCGTCACCGAACCGGCAGCCAGTCCGTCAAGACCGTCCGTGATGTTGACCGCATTAACCGTCCCCGGAATCACGACCAGTGATGTGAATATTATGTACAAAACAGGACCGATATCAAAGCGATACCCCGAAAAAGGAATAACCAGCTCTGTACCCCTGCCGAGGAGGAAAACAGCCACCACTGACACGGTAATGGCGACCCCCAGCTGTCCCGACAGCTTTTCACGTGCTCGCAGTCCCAGTGACCGCCTCAAGACTACCTTGATATAATCATCAATAAATCCTATGAGTCCATAAGCCAGGGTAGCCCCCAGGACCAGGAACACAGGCCCTGTTTTCGGGGCAAATATCAATGTGCCCGTTACAGCTCCGGCTAAAAACAGCGCTCCCCCCATGGTGGGTGTGCCCGCCTTCTGCAGATGCCTTTTGGGACCGTCATCCCTTATATACTGCCCAAACTTCATCTTATACAGTACAGGTATCAAAAGCGGTCCCGTCAGGAGACTGATTATTAAAGCCAAACCAAAACCGTAGATTATCTCTTCCAACAAATTCTCCCCCCGGAATGTATTATGTCATCTGCAGGAGGTACTCCACAATACTCTCCATCTTAACTCCGCGCGAACCCTTAACCAGAACCACATCACCGGCCCGGACCACCTTTTCGAGAATTTCTGCGGCCTCTCCGGTGGCATTAAAACTAATAACCTCTGCAGGGGGGTTTTCCGTCAGGGTTGCCCCCAGCGCTATTTCCCGGGCCAGACTGCCGACAGTAACCAACACATCCACCTGCCTGTCCGCAGTTGCTTCACCAACCTCCCGGTGCCCGTCAAAAGCCCGTGTTCCCAGCTCATACATGTCTCCGAGGATGGCTATTTTCCTTTTCCCTCTGCCCACATCGGCAAGAATTTCCAGAGCAGCCTTAACAGACGCAGGATTGGCATTATAAGTGTCATCAATAACAGTGGCCCTTTTGCCATCGATAATCCCCAGTCTCATGGAAGTGAGCCTGGCATCCCCAAGTCCCTTCTTTATTTCTCCCAGAGAAACCCCGGCCTCCAGACTCACTCCTACAGCAGCCAAGGCATTAAGGACATTGTGCCTGCCGGGAATAGGAAGATCCAGGTCGATTTTACCTTCTGAAGTCAGGGCTGTAAAGCTTATGCTTCTGCCTTCCGGACTTCGGATGTCCTTTGCCGTAAGCTGCACATCTCCACCTGTGCCATAAAACACCACCCGGCCCCGGCATCTCGCTGCCTGACCGCGGACCAGGCGGTCATCCCCATTGAGTATGGCAAACCCCTCAGGATCAATGTGGTCAAGGATCTCACCCTTAGCCCTGGCTATATTGGCAAGAGAACCGAGCCTTTCCAGGTGTGTTTCCCCTATATTAGTAATTACTGCGCCATCAGGTTTAGCAATTCCGGCCAGGAGGTCAATTTCGCGGAGTCCCCTCATGCCCATCTCCAAAACAACAGCGCCAAAACTGTTATCCAGTTTAAGCAGCGTCAGGGGCAGTCCAATATGGTTATTCAGGTTCCCCTCGGTCTTCAGAACGGTATATCTCTGTTCCAGAACACAAGCAATCAGGTCCTTTGTGGTGGTTTTCCCGTTGCTTCCGGTAACCCCTATCACCAGGCCGGCAAATTTACTCCTGTTGTGTGCCGCCAGGTCCTGCAGCGCCTTAAGGGTATCCCTGACCAGGATCACCGGTCCCGGCCAGGATCCGGTATCAACCTGCCGGCTGATAATAAGTCCTGCAGCTTTTTGAGCTGCAGCCCTGTCAATAAAATCATGGGCATCAAAACGTTCTCCCACTAATGCAATAAGGAGGTCTCCCTCATTAAGCTGCCTGGTATCAGTGGACACCCGGTCAAAGACCACACCGGGGTCACCCTGCAATATTTCCCCCGATACTGCCCCGGCAATTTCTCCCGCAGTGAATTTATACATTTTTTGGTAACATCTCCCTCGCAACTTCACGGTCATCAAAATGGCTAACCTTGTCATTGACTATCTGGTATGTTTCATGGCCTTTCCCGGCAATAAGGATCACATCTCCGGCTGCAGCCATCCTGACCGCACTGCCGATAGCCTCCCTGCGGTCAGGGATTATAGAGTATTTTGACCTGTCAGCCATTCTCCTGACTCCCTCTTCTATCTGGGAGATGATAAAAAGCGGTTCTTCTGTTCTGGGATTATCTGAGGTCAGGATTGAATAATCACTGAGCCGTGCCGATATTTCTCCCATAACCGGTCGCTTCGTCCTGTCCCGGTCACCTCCACAGCCAAATACCGTGATGACCCGTCCCCCGGCGAACTCCCGGGCAGCCCTGATGATGTTTTCCAACCCGTCAGGAGTATGGGCATAGTCAACCAGTACGGTAAAGTCCTGCCCCTCGGAAACCTTTTCCATGCGCCCCGGGACACCTTTGACCGACTCCAGGGCAGCTTTTATCGAATCAAGCCCGATACCCTGGCAAATTCCTACTGACAGGGCAGCCAGTGAGTTATACACATTAAACATCCCTGGCAGATGGATTTCCAGATACAGGTCCCCTTTTGGGGTTGCCACATCAAATGCGGCCCGGTCTGCCCTTAAATTAATATTAAATGCCTTGATATCACAGTCATTTTTGACTCCATAAGTCAAAACCCTTCCCTTGGCGGCCTCTATGACGCTTCGGGCGCTGGGGTCATCCACATTTATAATACCATATTTGGGCGCTTGTTTCCCCACATTCCTGCCCAGACCTGTAAACAGCTTTTTCTTGGCTTCCAGGTAGTTTTCCATATTCCCGTGAAAATCCAGGTGGTCCTGAGTAATATTTGTAAAAACGGCATTATCAAATTCAACACCCTCTATGCGGCCAAGTTCCAGCGCATGGGACGATACTTCCATTACGGCATGGGTAACCCCGCTGTCCACCATCTCTTTCAAAAGCAGTTGGAGGTCAAGGGATTCGGGAGTGGTATTGGTAACCGGAAGTAGCTTTTCACCTATTTTATTAATAATTGTCCCGATAAGGCCAACCTTATAGCCTTCCTCCCCAAATATCCGTTCTATGAGATATGTCGTGGTGGTCTTGCCATTTGTTCCCGTCACCCCAACCATAGTAAGTTTACGGGAAGGGTAATCAGCCATAGCAGCGCTCATTAATGCCAGAGCCTTTCGCGTATCCCGCACGATGACGAGGGGTATCCCCCCAGGGACTTCCACAGGCCTTTGGGCTATTACAGCAGCAGCGCCTTGCTCCAGGGCGGACGGGACATACTTGTGTCCATCAGTTTTGAAGCCTTCCACACACACAAACCCGCAGCCCGGTTTCACCTTCCTGGAGTCATAGCTTAGACCGGACAGCATTGTATCAAGGCTCCCCCTTGTTTCGGCAACATCCAGCTCAGTTATCAAATCACGCAGACTTTTCATGGCAACCTCCGACCTAGTATCATGTATTAATTATTATTGGCAGCAAAACACCAATTTATCCATAAATATGCAGCGGGATTGGATGTTGCCAAACATCTAATCCCGTTAAAAAATCAAAACCTTTCCCAGGTTCAACTGTTGGGCGGAAACAATTTTTTTACGGAGATGGTTCCCAGACAGGCGGAGAGAAAACAACAGTAACTTCTGCCCCTGACTTCAGCTTGGTTCCCGGAGGCAGCTTCTGTTCCACTACAACCCCTGTTCCCTCAGGGTTTAACTGCAAGCCCAGACTTCCCAGAAGCTGGCCCGCTTCTCTCATGGTCATACCGGTCAAATCAGGTACAGTACGCTCCTGACCTTCCGGAATGTTTCCCCCGCGCTGCCCCAGATAAATAATTACTTCTGACCCTGCCGGAATCTTGGCCCCGGCTTTGGGCTGCTGGTTATTAATCCACGACCCCTCACCCTCTATCCTGGCCTTAAGTCCTGCTTCCCGGAGGATAACCTGGGCATCTTCCAGAGCTGTGTTGACAACATCAGGAACAAGTACCTGAGCCTGTTCCTCCCGGTTTTCAATTTCTTCCTCACTGAGTTCAGGTGTTATATTGAGATAGCGCAGGGTGTCTTTGGAAATATTTTTGAATACCGGCGCTGCCAGCTGCCCGCCGTAGTACATACCGGGTTTTGGTTCATCGACGAGAACCAGCAGGGCAATCTTGGGGTCATCAGCCGGAGCAAATCCGGCAAATGAAGCCACATACTTGCCCTGGACATAGCCTCCGGGGCCTGCCTTCTGCGCCGTCCCTGTCTTCCCGGCCACCCGGTAGCCTTCAAGATAGGCATTTTTACCCGTACCTGAATTAACTACCTTCTCAAGTATCAGTGACAGCTGCCTGGCAGTTTCTTTGGATACCACCTGCCTGACAGGCTCAGGTGTATACTCTTCAACCACATTTCCCTTGCCGTCAGTTATTTTTTCGATTATCCTGGGTTTCATCAGGATACCGTCATTGGCTACGGCTGATATTGCTGTGATAAGCTGGAGCGGGGTCACGGATATGGACTGGCCCATAGCAATAGTTGCAATATTGACAGGTTTGATGTCCTTCTGCGGAATCAGAATCCCTTTACCTTCCCCGCTGAGGTTAATCCCGGTCTTCTGCCCGAATCCAAAGGCGTTAATATAGCGGTAAAACCTTTCCCCGCCAAGTTCCAGCCCCACTTCCACAAAACCGGTGTTACATGAATTCATGACCACTTCCTCAAACGACTGGGCGCCATGTGCCTGGGGATATTTCCAGCACTTTATCCGGCGGTCACCTACTGTTGCATACCCGGGGTCATAAAATCTGTCATCAAGCTTTACAGTCCCTTCCTCAAGGGCAGCGGCGGAAGTAATGATCTTGAAGGTGGAACCAGGTTCGTAATTTAGCTGAATAGCCATATTTCTCCGATTCTGTTCAGGGTACTTGCCATAATCTGCGGGGTCATAATCAGGCCTTGAGCCCATACCCAGGATAGCGCCGGTCTCTGGATTCATCACAATGATAACAGCGCTTTTCGGTTCGTACTGGGTCACAATGTTATCCAGTTCCCGTTCCACAAAATACTGTATGGTTTCATCCAGGGTGAGCCAGACGTTATTCCCCGGGATGGGAGGAATCCGCTCATGCAGGGCCTGGGGAATCTGCCTGCCCCTGGCATCCTTCTCAATTACAATGCGCCCCTGAGTGCCTGACAGGTATTCATCCATCTTGACTTCCAGGCCGTCAAGCCCTTTGTTGTCATAACCCACAAAGCCAAGGATATGAGAAGCAAGTTTCCCTTTGCTGTAGGAGCGCTTGCTTTCCTCGATGATATCGATTCCGGGCAGGTCCAGTTCTTTAAGTTCCTGGGTTATTTCCGGATCAACCCTTCTTTTAATATATTCAAAGTTGGTATTATTGGTAATCCTTTTATATACCGTTTCATATTTCATACCTAGAACACGGGCAACTTCCCTGGCTGTTTTCTCCGGATCACCGTCCTTCACAAGGGGTGGGAAGGCACAAACAGAATCGGAGCTGATGCTAACCACCAGCTCTTCACCGTTTCTGTCATATATAGCCCCGCGCTCAGCCGGGATGGGGATGTCGTCCATCCGGTTCAGTTTGGCTTTTTCCTTGAGTTCCTCGCCACGGACGAACTGTATCCACGCCAGCCTGCCAATTAATAAACAAAGAACAACACCAACAATTATAAAAAGTCTGGTGACTCGTTTTCTAATAACTATGCTTGTGGCCTGCACTGAAGTCAACCCCTCTGTTTTCTATTGGTTGCTTCAACTCCGCCCGGTGAATCCCCGGTCATCCGTTGATCAGACTGGCCAGGGCCTGAACCAGGGAATTTCTTTTCTGCTGTTCTTCCTCCACCGGTTCTTCCGGAATCTCAGCAGCAGAAGCAATCCCTATCGTGCCCTTTGAGCCGGCTTTAGAATATTCGACGGGGACAAATTCAACTCCTTCTGCCAGCTCGGGTTTTTCCATCCCCAGCCTGACAGTCGCCATATACTCTATGTTTTCAAGGGATTTCATTTCATCAATTTTACGCTGCAGAATCTGGTTTTGGGTATCCAGTTCCTGGAGCTGTGTTCTCAGAGCTATGATATCGTAGCCTGCCGAGGCAATCTCCGCATTCCGGGAAACAAGCAAAAATGCAAGGCAAAGAGTGACCACTGCAATAACACAGTAAACAAACTTTGTTTTTGCCCTTACCCTGCGGACCTTCCTGACCATGGTCCGGTTATGATGCTGTTCCTGCGGAAGGTTCCGGTAGTCAAAGCTTTCTTTAGCTACTAACAAACTTATTCATCCTCCCCGTTGTTTAGAACTCGGCGCTTTTCAGCTGCTCTGAGTTTGGAGCTTCGGGCACGCGGGTTGACTTTAAGCTCTTCCGGAGTAGGCAATACAGGCTTTCCGGTAAGGACTCTGACCTGCTGTTTTTTATTGCACATGCAGACAGGTAACCCAGGAGGACAGACACAGGATTTTGCCATTTCCCGGAAAACCTCTTTGGCAATTCTGTCCTCAAGAGAATGAAATGATATCACACAAACCCGTCCTCCGGGCCTGAGGATATCGACAGCCTCATACAGAGCCTTCCTGAACCTATTTAGTTCATCATTAACAGCAATCCTTAATGCCTGGAAAGTACGTTTTGCCGGATGCGGGCCTTCCCTTCGGGCTCCTGCCGGGACAGCCTTTTTGATGATTTCCACAAGCTCCCCCGTGGTATGTATGGGACGTTTCTCCCGGTAGTCAACAATAAACCGGGCAATCCTTCTGGCCCAATTCTCTTCCCCATAGTCTCTGATTATCCCGGTCAACTCGTCTTCAGTCTTTTCATTGACAATTTGTTCTGCTGTCAACAGATCACCGGGATTCATCCTCATGTCCAGGGGCGCATCCTGCATATAGCTGAAGCCGCGCTCTCCCTCATCAAGTTGGTGTGATGACACTCCGAGGTCAAAAAGGACCCCATCTGCTTCACCCAGGTTCAGTTCTGCGAAGATTTCCTTTAATCTGTAGTAATTGCTGTGAACATAAACAATACTGCTGCCAAAACTATCGAGCCTTTTACGTGCAGCTTCCAAAGCATTGGGGTCCTGGTCAATGCCAATGACCCGGCCACCGGGTTGGATTTTTTTTATTATCTCTGTGGTATGCCCGCCTCCACCCAGTGTGCAATCTACATATGTTCCACCCTGCTTAAGATCCAGGTACGTCATAACTTCATCCAACATTACAGGAACATGGTGGAAATTCATCCCGCCTTCACCTTCTAAACATTTTTACATTCTTTTTAATTAAATACCGAGGTCAAACTCAACGATTTTCTCTGCAATTTCCTCATAAGTTGGCTCAGCTTCACTGCTGTATTTATTCCAGTTTTCCCTGCTCCAGATTTCTACCTTGGTGGAAACTCCCAATACCACCGCATCCTTTTCCAAGGCGGCGTGTTCCCTGAGATTTGCCGGGAGTAATATCCTGCCCTGTTTGTCCAGTTCACATTCAGTGGCTCCTGAGAAAAACAGTCTGGCAAAGGCCCTGGCATCCTTACTGGTTGATGGAATCGTTTTGAATTTTTGTTCAATCTGCTGCCAGGCTTCCATGGGGTAAACAAACAGGCAGTTATCCAGACCTTTTGTGGCGATAAACTTTTCGCCAAGCCCATCCCTGAACTTCTGGGGGATAATCAGTCTCCCCTTTGTATCTACGGTATGTTGATACTCCCCCACAAACATCGGCCTGATCACCTGCCTCCACATAAGCGGGTTCTCGGAACACTTTCCCCCACTTATCCCCACTTTATACCACTGTTATTCTCCATAATCGATAAAACTCCTCCTAAACTTTAGGGTTTTTAGAAAAATTATTTTCAATGAATATCCCCGTTTTTCTTGGTTTTACTGACAAAGGCTCACTTTCGCACAACATATTGTGTTTAACCTTAACAACAACCTCTATTGGTTGTGTTTTCGTTTTTATAAGAAAAATTTAAAATAGAAGTTCCCCCGTTATTGCGATTGTGGCAAAAGCACTTTGATAGGTTTATTGAGTCTGGTTACGGGTAATTGGGGACTGATTGGATTCTTCGGCTTTTTTAGTTTTTTTGGATTTGGGAAATATCTTAATTTTGTAATATCCTTAAGAGTCTATGAGAGACAGGTGATCAATGATTAATGGCACTAGAAACTAAAATTAAAGAGTTTCGGGCTAAAATAAATATGACTCAGGAAGATCTGGCCAAAGCAGTGGGAGTACGCAGAGAAACAGTAATCCACTTAGAAAAGGGAAAATACAATCCTTCATTGAAGCTTGCACACGATATAGCCCAAACTTTAAATACAACCATCGATGGATTGTTTACCTTTACTGATGATTAACACCCCCATTTTGCGGTTATTTGGCAGATATTTTCCGGAACGACGAGTCTGATGTTGGCAGCTGCTCAAATTGACCATAAATATGAGGAGAGGCAGATATTTCCCGGAACGACGAGTCTGATGTCAGTCGACCCACAATCCGCGTAAGCGGGAGTGGATTGTCGACTGAATCGTTGCCGTCGTGTAGGAATATATCTGCCTCTCCTTGGCGTTATGATTAAAACTTAGCTGGTAAGTATTATACAGCCTCAGCTATTTCCCGGCCAATAAGCTTTTCTAGGTCAAGGATTATAATCAATCCCGATTCCATTTTTGCAACACCGGTAATATAATTTTCGTCTATGGAGGAAGTTAGAAGAGAGGATGCTTTTTCAATTACACTGCCAGAAATCATGACCACCTCGGTAACACCGTCTACTACAATACCCACAGTATTGTCCCCGGCTTCTACAACGATTATCCTCGTACTTCTGGTATTCTCTGCCTCAGGTAAATTGAATTTCTTTCTTAGTCTTAAAATGGGTATAATATGTCCCCTTAAGTTAATTATTCCTTCAATAACATCTGATCTTCCGGGCATATGTGTAGGCTCCAGATATACTATAATCTCTTTAACTTTGTTTATATCTAAACCAAATATTTCTGCTCCGAGATTAAAAATCACATATTGTCTTTCATCAAATGTGTTAGCTTCATTCACCGTCTCTCACCTCCTCTAAATTTTGAACCGAGCAACCATGTTCTGCAGTTCCTGAGCCATTCTTGCCAATTGTTCACTCGAAGAAGATATTTCTTCAATGGAAGCTGTCAATTCTTCGGTAGAGGCTGAAACTTCCTCGGCGCCCGAAGCGTTTTCCTCGGAAATAGAAGCAATATTTTGCATCGAGGAATTAACTTCTTCTGCGGATGCTGACATTTCTTCAGTTGCGGCTGAGTTTTCTTCAGTGATAGCCGCCACATTATTTACTGCTTTTGACACTTCTTCACTGCCAGTCAAAATTTCGTTAATAATCTCCATAATCTTATGTACCTGCTCACCGGCGGTATTAACGCCTTGAACAATTTCTTTCAAAGATTGTCCGGCATCCTGAGCCAGTTCCACACCTGATTCTACTTCCCTGGTGCCTACCTGCATTGAGTCAACAGCTACCTTTGTGCCTCTTTGGATATTGGTGATCAATTCAGCGATTTCCTTGGTCGCTTTACCTGACCTCTCAGCCAGTTTACGCACCTCATCTGCCACCACGGCAAATCCTTTGCCGTGTTCACCAGCACGCGCTGCTTCAATTGCAGCATTTAAGGCAAGCAAATTGGTCTGCTCTGCTATATCATCAATGACTTGGATTATTTCACCTATTTTTTGGGATTGGACCCCCAAATCCTGAATTCTCTGAGCGGTTTCAAATACGGCATCTTTAACTTTTAACATGCCATTAACGGTTTTCTCCACCGATTTTCCGCCGTTTTCTGCCACAACCCCGTTATCTTCAGCCGCCTTTTTAACGTTCTCCATACCTTGGGCCATGGCTTCAATTCTATTTACCATATCGTTTACCAAATTAGTGGTATCAACGACATTTTTACTCTGTTCCCCAGCCCCTGCAGCTATTTGCGTAATGGACAGTGCAACCTGATCCATTATCTGAACGATATCAGTGACACTTTTTGCCTGGTCAGTAGAGCCCTTAGCCACCAGTTCAATAGTCTGCGCTACCTGCTGGGTAGCTTTGGTTGCTTCTTGTGCATTTGATGACAGCTCGCCACCGGTTGCCGCTACAGTCTGTGAAGTTTTATTGACTTCAGCCATTATCGATTGAATTTTTGATACGAACTGGTTAAGCCAATTAGCCATTTCACCCAACTCGTCTTTGGTATTGAGTAATAACCTTGCGGTTAGGTCACCTTCTCCTTCAGCCATGTCTTTTAGCTGGGCAATGGCCATTCCCAGCGGTTTTTGGATTGAGCGGGATATTCCCAGTCCCAGTATTACCGTAAATAATATTACTGCAAAAAAGGCCACGCTGAGCCATATCTTTAAGCTATTAGCAGTTGCCAGGGCTTCAGACTCATCGATTTCTGCAATAATACCCCATGTCATTCCCGGTATGTCTAAAGGTTGAAATGCACTGAAAACTGATATACCCCTGTAATCTTTGATGGCGTTAACGCCGGTTTCGCCCGAAAGGATTTTTGATACAGCCTGAGTATCTATTTCCTGTTCCAAGATAGTACTATTCTCAGAAAAGCGAGAATTAGAACGCATCAATTTATCATTTCCAATTAGATATGTTTCGCCGGTTTCGCCCAAACCCGTTCTTTCCTGCATTACAGAATCAACCTTTTCGATAGAAACCTGCAAAGCCAGAACGCCAATTATCTGGTTCCCTTTTTTTATAGGAGCAGCAAGAAAACTTGCCGGTTCATTATCTGACCCAGCATAACGTTTAAAGTCTGTTAAAATGCGTTCTCCTTTTATTGCTTTCTGAAAAGCCTCTGCAAGGATGCTGTCTTTGTAGGGGCCAGATATTAAATTGGTTCCCAGGTCTTTCTCTTTGCTCACAGTGAAGACGACATTGCCGGACTTATCTATTAGAAATAGGTCATAGTAACCATATTCCTGGATATAGTTTTCAAACGTCGTCTCATAAGCAGCTGATGCTGTTTGATAACTTAGGCCTGTTAAGCTTTCTGAAGAAAAAGCAAGTTGAAAAGCTTCCAGAGCGCTGACAGTTTCACTGAAGCCTGCCAGCACCCTTGTGTCTCCTAATCGTTCTGCAAAATAAACTTCGATTTGGCCGGCTTTAATGCTCCTTACCGCTTCAAGCTTGGTATTGGCTTCCAGTTCAAGCTGTTTTTGAACCTTTGAGGTAATAACAAGCCCCAGTACAATTAACGGAATAATACTGCCTAGCGTAATTAATAGAAGCAACCTTTGTTTAATAGTAAGATTTTTCAATACCTATCACTTCCCTCGTATGTTTTTTGTAAATTCCAGTCAGGTAATTGTAAACTGATGTGCAAAAAAGGCCTGCCAGAACTTAATTAAATATATATAAACAGGACATGCAACCGTCCTGGACTTAGCTTTTGCGCAATCTTTTCGATAAATTTTGCTTTTTTGAATAAAACTTTTTTCTAATGTAACAAAAGATGAATAATGTTACATTAGACAAAATTCTCAACCTTAAATACACCAAGGTTTTTGTCTCTTTATGGCACCATTGTCTTTATTTGTATTGTTTTATAGAATATAAAGTGAAAAATATTACATTAAATGGAGGTAGTGATAGTGACAGTTGAACCAATCCGAGACACAAAAAAAATTAAGGCAGTTATTAATTACCTTAAGAAACGTACCATGAGAGATTATTTGCTTTTTTTGGTTGGGGTTAATACAGGTTTGCGAATTAGTGATATCATCATCTTAAAATACAGTGATATTTTTGATGAAAAAGGTACTTTTAAGCAATACCTGGTGATCCGAGAGCGAAAAACACTTAAAGAGAAAAAAATTAAACTAAATGATTCCCTGAAAAAGGCCTTAAAATCATATATTAGTCTGCATCCGGAACTGCAAAAAAAAGAATATATATTTGCCAGTAAAAAAGGTGGATATATCACTCGGATACAAGCTTATAGAATATTAAAAGAGGCTGCCAATAAATTGCAAATTGAAAATTTCGGAACCCATTCAATGCGTAAAACATGGGGTTATCATACCTATAAAGCATCAAAATTTAACATTGGTCTGATTATGGATATATTTAACCACTCTTCCCCAAGAGTAACATTAAGGTATATAGGTATCAGTCAGGATCAAAAAGACGAATTATTTTCCATTGTCCAATTTGGCTAAATGAATACCCAACAAATATATACCAGTATACTTACAAAGTTGTTATCTAAAACCAAACTATGGAAATTAAGGCATTGATGTCAAAAAAACAAACAAAATGTAGAAATATGTTATTAAATAGCAGGAATTAGTTGTTTTATATCGTATTAATATTTATAGAAATTATTTTTAATGTAACATTATTCATCTTTTGTTACCTAAAAACAAACGCAAGCAGTAAATAACCGACAAATCAAGTTCCTGACCAAATAAAAAAGAACCCATATTTACGTTGGGTTCATTTTTATTTATAGAATAACCAATTAAAAATTTTTTATGTGACAATCAAAATATTTAAAAAATGCAGTCCTTCTATGAAGCTTCCTCCTGAAGGAAATCTTCAATTTTTCTCCTGCGGCGGCGCACCGGTTTCTTCACCTGCAGCTTTTCACCGGTAACTGTGCCACATTCACTCAGGTAAACAGTGACACCGTGCACCCCGCCCAGGTTAAGCAGTTGGGCATCACACCATTCCACCCTGTACCCGCCATCAATCCTATTAAAGTTGTAAAAGGGAAACCGCGCTCTTTTCAGGAAAATATCCACCAGTTCCGAATCACACGACTGCTTGATACACCTGTGATATGAGGCGGAAACAAACTCCCGGGCAGCCAGAATCTCTTCTTTTCTGGTATCGACACTCACATAAAGGTACTGGCTCCTGGCCTTATAAATAACATCCCACTTAAAAGGGCTGATGGCAGAAGGCAGCACATAGACCTCGGCATCCTTGAACCGGGGACCCATTTCCCCTGCAGCCATTCTCCGGGCCCTGCGCTTTTGAAATACCCGGAGCAGCAGATAAGAAGCAATCAGTGCAAAGCCTAGCATAAAAAACATCTTTTCATGGCCCGGAAAATGGTATGCCAGGTATACACTGCCAACCATCGAGGTTATCATCACCGGGTCAAAGAACCAAATCAGGTCAAAACCATACTTCTTGGATGAAAACGGGTAAAAAAGCGGCAGCCCCCACGGTGTAAACGAGTCCATTACCAGGTGCCCCGCCAGTCCCGCGCCAACCATGATGAAAATGGCAGCAAAACTGTCCAGCGGAGTAAAAAAGTAAATTCCTCCTGAAATCAGCGCCCATAGTACGGCTGCGCCAAGCAGGGAATGAGTTATTTCACGGTGATATTTATAAAATGTCTTTGGTCCCTTCAGGCCTGCCACAATATCCAGGTCTGGGGCAATATTGGCAATCATCATGGTCACTGTACCGGCAAGACCGAATTTTTGGTTAAGCCCGAGCCCGGCCATCATTGTACCCATCAAGCCATGAGAAATCAAATCCACTAAAAATCATCCTTTCATTAACCTTGGGGTTCGGTTTCTGACCAGCAAAAAAACCAGAAAACCCAATAAATAGTATATCACATTAAACCCCTTTTAGCACCATCAACAAGAATTAAATCTGATAGTAATTTTTGTTTCTTCCCGTAAAAGTAACCACCTTACTATAACCGGTACTCTTTAAAACTGCAACAGCTTCCCTGAAGCCCATTCCCACTTGCTGCGGCAGATGGGCATCAGAACCCAGAGTAACAGGTATCCTGTATTTGCAGCAAAGCTTCAGAAAGTCGATATGGGGATAAATTTCCCCGGCCGGTACTCTCAATCCGGCGGTATTTATTTCCACACATACCCCGGCAGCAGCTATTTCCTGCACTGTATCCTCATAGATTCCTAAAATATCTTTATCGGGCCGGAACCCAAATTTCTTTATCAGGTCAGGATGGGCTATACTGTCAAAAATACCACTGGCCGCCGCTTTCTTTACAGCGGCAAAATACACCCGGTACAGCTCATACAGGTCCCACTTGTCATATTCCTCCCTGTGCCTGGGATTATCAAAACCCCAGCTATCGAGATAGTGTATTGATCCCAATATATAATCAAAATCATGCCTTTTCAGCACTGCCATCAGTTCTTTTTCCATACCGGGCACGAAATCCGCTTCAATGCCAAGCTTTATGGGAAAAGGATAATACTTTTCCTGCATTTCCCGGACCCGCCTCACATAAGCATCCAGTTCCTCTTCCTTCATGGCAATGGAAGAGTCCCTCTCCCCGGCAGGCAGAAAATACATGGGGATATGGTCGGCAAAGCCTATTTCCTTAAGTCCCTTCTGCTGAGCGGCGGCAACATACTCCTCCATTTCACCTGAGGCATGGCCGCACATTTTTGTATGGATATGATAATCAACCGGCATCAGATCTACCCTCCCTGCATCTGGCCGAACAATTCCCCGGCAACATCGATGCCTTTTAGGTCCTTGCTAACCAATAGTTCATCACAAAAATTCTCAACAGGAGACTTGGAAACATTCCCATAGTTCACCATAACAACTACCGTCCTGAACCGCCGGGCCTTTTTGGCAGCTGCAAACCCGGCCAGGAACTCCCTGCTGACACTGCATACCCCGTCAGTAATAAAGACAATATCCGCCCCGGGGTATTTATCCTTTTCCAGGTAACGGAGCGCCTCATTAAGCGGTTTTTCAAAATCGGTCCCTGCCGAACAAAGAAAATGTTCCCCTATTTCCACAAGCTGTTCCGGTGTGCAGCGCCCTCGTGGGATATCAAAAACCCTAAGGTCATCATCAGGACCGCCAAACATAATGACCACAAAATCCCTCTTCTGAGAAACCGCAATTTCCATCAGGGCAATGGCAATAGCCTTGCTGGTTTCCTCCTTAGGACCCTGCATGGAACCCGAATTATCCAGGCAGATTATCATGCTGCCCCTTCCCCGGGGACGTTTTGCCTTCAGGTCATAAAGGCAGAGGGTTTCATCAGCATACTTCTTCCTGAAGAGGTTTTTTTTAAATGGGTCAAAATAGTCCAGCCACTCCTCAGGAATAACCATGGAAAGGTCATTACCATAATCTATGCCCCTCACCTCAGAAATATCCTCCAGCCCTGAGCGCCCGATCCGCTGCTCCCTGACCTCTCTGAGGCGGCCAACCCTGTCAGCAAGCCTTTTTAGCTTGGGAGAATTATAATACGTCTCTACCAGCTTCAGGTGATTACCCAAATCACCCCTGGTCCAAACCCCTTTATTGTCACCCAGGCCTTCATTTCCCGTCTCAAACCGGGCTCTCTTTTCACCCTTTGTATCACTGTTCCCCGAGACGGCAGTGCGTTTGCTGCCCGAGGTATTCCAGAGCATACTGAGCCTCGCTGCCAGGTTCCTGAGCTTTTTTTGGTTTTCTTCCGACTTGTCCTGCCACTCCCGGGCAGTGTTCTCATATACCAGCCTGATATCTTCCCTGGTGTACTCCTCTGCAATCCGGGCTATTTTGGAAGATACCTCCCTGTTTAAAAGGGCCTCCTCAAGTTCCTCTTCACTGACAAAAATCTCGTTGGCTGTATCCGCTATTTCCGGGGGCAACCCGGCAAGGACCAATTCTGCAAAATACATGGCTGTAATCCCTGAAGCCGGTAGGTTACCCCTGGTAAAAGCCCTGGCATTTTTGAATTCCCGGCTTTTCATAAGCTGCTCCAGTACCAGGCGGTTCAACCTCGCCCCTGTGGAAATTTCATTGATGGAATGCAGCCTCGGGGAATCCTGGTAGAGAGCATAAAAAATATCCTCAACAAGAAAAGGGAACAGGCTGACAGACCGTTCCCCACTAGCCAGCAGTCTTCCCAATTCCCCGGAGTGCCGCCCCAGCCATTCATAAATCCCTTTGACAGATGTATTTATAACAACAGCATTTCTTGTTAAAGCCATAATATCACCTACACCATCTCGGCATCCATGTCAAGACATGCCCTGATAATCTCCGCATGTATCTCCTCGACCCCGGCGGCGGCATCCCGCAGAACAGACCCGGGGATACCGGCAAGCTCCGTGAGTTCTCTCAGCCGGTCTGTAATTTCAGCCAGCCGGGTATTCATTTCTCCGCCAAGGATCTGTCTCCGGGCCCGGTCATCCAGCGACCTGAACCGGTCCCTGATCTGCCGGGCTTCTGTTAACAGTTCTGCAGCCTGGGATTCAACAGTCATTTTCACTGTAAACAGGACCTCGCGGAACACCTTTTTATCCTCAGGCTGAATCCAGAATATATCCCCCAGGACCCCGAGGTCGTCCAATTCAACTCCACTGCGCCCATACAACCAGGCATGTGCCTGCAGAACCTTGCGGCTCTCACGGAACCGCCTGTCTGAGACAGCCACACCGGCCTCTCTCAGCTTAATCACCAGACTGATGACCTTATTGACAATGTCTTCGGAAACCTCAACCTCCCTGACCGCGGACTGCCATTGTCTCAATTCCCCGAGGGTGTACCGGGTAAATTGTCCGGTATCGGGCAAGGTAAAAAGCCTGCGCAGGTTTTCTATATCCCTGATATAATCGAGTTCAAAACGGAACAGGAACCTATCATAAAAAGCCTGCAGTTCGTCGCCCGTCTCTGACGGTAGTTGATTGGTAGCCCCTACCATCATTATCAGGGGCACCTCAACTACGTCTGTCCCGTTATGATAGCGCCTCTCATTAAGGATGGTGAGAATTGTATTTGCACAACTGCTGTTGGAATTAAAAATTTCATCCAGAAAAACAAAATGAGAGTCAGCTATTTTGCCGGTCAGCACCCGTTTATATTCATCGTTTTCCAGACCCCTCAGGGAAACAGACCCGATAATTTCATCAGGTTTGGTAAATTTTGTCATCAGGTAGGAAAAATGCCTGCCTCCATCAAGCCGCCCGCCAAATTCATTGACAAGCATACTCTTGGCAGTCCCCGGCGGTCCGATAAACAACACATGCTGACCGGTCAGCATACCCATGAACAAACCGTCAATCAACCCGGCCCTTTCAAGTACGGTCTGTGATAGCTCGTCCCTTATCTGTGCAATCTTGTGCAAAACGTGCCCGCTCCTTTTTGTAAAGTACTACGGGCCGGGGGCAGGGTTTTTGATTAACAACCTGACGCCACAGCCGGCCTTAAAACCAGGATATTGTTTATTATATCATATTACTCCATTATTCAACACTTTTAATCGTCAGACTTTCCACCATTTCATCAATCAGCCTGGTATACTGTTCTTGCTGGGTTTCCGGGTAAAAAAAGCTGAATCTGTATACCTTTTCCCCCTTCTGGAAGAAGTATTCCGTGGCATTCAGACGCGCTTCTCCGCTACCCCGGCTGTAACTGAGCACAAAACCCTGTTTGCTGCCTTTCATTTCCTGCCTGAAATTCAGCGAATCATAACCCGGATCCATACTCTTCTGTGATTCCAGTACGTATTCCGGGACAGGGCAGGAAAGCTTCATTACCTGTGCGAAGCCGTGGGCTTTCTTGTCTGGGCTAACAAAAGTCACATTTTCAAGTATCTCGCCGCCGGAATAATCCTTTTCTGTCCTGAGGACCCAGTCCTGGGGATAATCAAACCTTAGCCCCTCAGCCTCAGAGCTGTAAGTCAGCATTTTGGCCGCATTCCCCGCAACATCAGCTGCCGGGAGGTAATAACTTGCTGCCAGGAGCGGGCACATCACCCCCAAAACCATAACCACTGTCCAAATCAGTTTTCTTTTCCCCAGAATAATCAGCGCTCTCTTCACAAAAACCACCTCCGGTAATATATATGAGGTGGCAGGCAGTTTAGACTACCTCTTTTTTCTCAGTGCCAGTGGTGGTTGCAGAACCTCACTCATAATAATCCCATTGACCACATCCCGAAAATCAATAGCCGCCGGCCGGTCTTCAGGCTGGTCAATTGCCTGAGGTATGCCTTCCCGGCGCTGGTCTGCTGCCCGTGACCCGCCTTCCCTATACGGTTGGCCGCGTTCTAAACCCTTGTTCGCAGCAGCGCCTTTGGGCCGGCCGGCCTCCGCTCCCGCTCCATTAATCTCCTGCTCATCAGTATCCTGTTGGGTTCCCGGCAGCTGCCATCCACCGGGGAAATCCTCCATCATCTCAGGCAGTTTTTTCCCCAGGATCCTGAACAGGAAATATCCGATAAAAATAATTATCCAGAATAAATCCAATATAAACCCTCCCGGTACAACTATTGCCGGAAACCTTCCCGGTTCAGTTGTGCTAAATCACTAATTACGTGCTACCTATCCTTCCGTTTACCGCGATCGCCTTCCGAGCCGTCTGCTTTAGGACCGGTTTTGCTTATAGCATCCCTCATCTGGGTATCGGCCAGAATATTTTGCATGTTATAGTAATCCATGACTCCCATCCTACCGTTTTTCAATGCCTCAGCCATGGCTTCAGGCACCTGGGCTTCCGCTTCCACAACTTTGGCCCTCATCTCCTGGACAGAGGCCTTCATTTCCTGTTCTCTGGCAACTGCCATGGCCCGGCGTTCCTCAGCCTTGGCCTGGGCAATCTGTTTATCGGCTTCTGCCTGATCGGTCTGGAGTTGAGCACCTATGTTCCGACCGACATCAACATCGGCAATATCAATGGAGAGTATCTCAAAAGCAGTCCCGGCATCAAGGCCTTTGCCTAACACAGTCTGTGAAATCATGTCCGGGTTTTCCAGGACTGCCTTGTGGTGGTCAGCCGAACCAACCGTGGTGACGACACCTTCACCAACACGGGCAATAATGGTCTCCTCCCCGGCGCCGCCCACCAGCCTGTCAATATTAGCCCTCACGGTGACCCTGGCAATAGCCTTGACCTCAATTCCATCCTTGGCTACTGCAGATATCAGCGGTGTTTCGATAACCTTGGGATTAACACTCATCTGGACGGCTTCCAGGACATTCCTCCCGGCAAGATCAATAGCCGCCGCCCTTTCAAAGGCAAGGGGGATATTGGCCCTTTCAGCCGCAATCAGGGCATCAACAACCCTGTCCACATTTCCCCCGGCAAGGTAATGAGCCTCCAGCTGGTTAGCCGTAACCACCAAACCTGCCTTGTCTGCCTTAATCAGGGGATTGACAATCCGGGCCGGGGGAACCCTTCTCAGGCGCATCCCTACCAATGTAATTATGCCAATTTTGACCCCTGCGGCCAGTGCGGAAATCCACAGCCCCACAGGTATAAAACTCAGAATGATAGATACAGCGATAAGACCAACAGCTAATAGAAACAAAGGTATCAACGCAGCAATATCCATTTTATTACCTCCCTACATTATTTTAAAGCTTCCTTACCACAACCCGGCTGCCTTCAACCAGGATTACCCTGATAGGGGCTCCCGCCGGGATAAAGCCGCCCTCACTAACCACATCCACCCGGTCACCGGCAAACTCGGCGGTCCCCGAAGGTCTCAGTGTAGTAACAGCCATTCCCTCCATGCCCTGGTATTTTTCCATTCCCTTTTTGGGAGTAATATAACCAGTGGCGGTATTCAGCTTCGTCCCCAGGACCAGCCTGTCCCACATTCCGCGGCGGCCCAGAACTTTAATGAATACATACAGCATAACTATGCTTCCAGCCAGAGCCACAGTGAGAGAAATCACAGCCTGCAGCGGGCTAGTTGAAGCCAGGAACACACTCCAGACAACCAGTCCAAGTCCCAGCAGGCCGGCTGCCCCAAACCCCGGAATGACGAAAATCTCCAGCAGGATGGCGGTTATCCCTATGGCAAAAACAAAAACCGCCAGCCACCCTGCCACCCCTGCCATCATATGGCCTGCAAAGTAGACTCCCAGGGAAATAAGGCCAATTACTCCGGGAACTCCGAAACCAGGGGCAAATGCTTCTGTGATTAAACCGGCAAAACCTATCAGCAGCAAAATGGGACTGATAAAGGGGTTAACCGTCCACCACGCCAGGGTTTCCCCAAACCCCGGTTTGTATTCAACAGGCCGGTAAGCAACCCCATCATCTTCTTCCAGGTCAGCCACCAGAGCATTGCGGTTCCTGACCACTCTATCGGCAAGACCCAGTTGAACCGCTTTATCAGCTGAAAGGGAAAGGATCTCACCTGCCTTTTTGAGGTCTTTAATTACCAATTCCCGGTCAGCCATACCGCGTACTATCACGGTACTGCGTCCGCGTGCAGAGGCAGCCGCTTCCAGGTCGGAAATCCATGACCCCAGGATTTTGGGGGTGTTGGGAGCCGGTTCAGCTGCTCCGATGCTTGTCCCCGGCATCATGTATATTTTTTCCCCGGCAAGCGATATCAATACCCCTGCAGACTTGGCCTGACCGGTCACAAATGCAGCAGTTGGTATCTTTGCAGAGAATACTGCTTTTTTGATTGACTGTGCTGCTGTAATTACTCCACCCGGTGTGTCAATTTCAAGGACAACCTTCCCTGCACCGCTGTTTTCAGCCCTGGCGATACTCCGTTCCACAAAGCCGGCCAGCCCGGGCTCAATCTGCCCTTTAACAGGAATAAAAACAATTTCTTTTCCCGGTGTGTCAGCCGAACCCAGCCCAGTCCGCAGCAGAAAACCAATAATAATCATTAGCAGGCAGCAGGTAATGCGCAGGCAGCGGTTTTTCAAAGCCATTCCTCCTTTGTGAACCTCTATTCATCCTCACACCTTATTATTCCTCCAGGCATCGTTTTTGAATTCGTAAAACGCTCCTGAGGGATAAAAAAAAAGCTCATTCCCAGTTTACCGGAACCTGAGCTCTTCTAGTATATATTACCATCTGTTTCCACAACCTGCAACACACATACCTAAAACAACCCTTTTCCCAGCTTCGAATTCAGCATCAAAACAAAGGCAAATACTATTGCCGCAGTAAACAGAAATGCTCCCCCGATCCCCATTACAATACCAAAAGACATCATTTCAGACATACATATCACCCCCCTCATTTTTATGAATGGCAATTGTACCATTAAGTTTTATTTTACTTTTCGTCTCAATGACCAGATAGCACTTATCTTCACAAGGAATGAAATTAAAAAACATTTCTTCAACAGGGATTCCCAGCCATTCCTCAATTGGATCAATTTTTTGGCAAAGTCCTTCCAATATAAGGCTCCGGTGCTTCTTTATGGTTTTCTCCACTTCATGGAGCCTGATTACTTCCCTTTCGGCGCGATTCAGTAAACCATACAATTCAACCATAATTGTACTGCCGTCAATAACTACCTTCACCTTGTCAGGCCCTTTTCCAAAATGAGTTTTAATGTATCTGCCAAAACTGACCCCGATAAATTCCTTGATATCATTTCCCCTTAACTTATCATAGGAGGTGTTTTCCACTGAAATCATACCCTTTCTTTTTCAGAAAAAAAACCAACCCTCTTGCCGACTGTGAAAACCTCTCCCCTGTGTGAAAAGTTTGCGCCATTCGTCAGTAGAGTTGGCTGCCCACGAACACTGTTTCGCACGGCATTCCAAGCTCATTTTCAGTTAATTAAACAAAAAACCTGTGCGGGTCAAAGCACAAGCTCAGCATTAAATTACATCTGTCGTGGGTTCTGCTTTGACCCTTGACTTTGTGTTGCGATATCCTATTAATATTTCTATTCGCAAAGAAAAGTAAATTTCCTCTCTTGTCTTTTAAAAAAAGTGCGAAATTTCACAGGCTGATTCTTCCGGCCAGTTCCCTGGTAAGTTCATGTACACGTATAGCTGTATCCATATCCAAAGTACCCGTTCCACAGGTTGGGGTAATCAGGGCCCGGTCATAAATAAGCTGCCTGTCGATACCTTTTTCCGCCAGGTACCGGACACGTTCCTTCCAAAGCTTCTCCAGTGATTCTACAGTCAGTGCAGAGACATTTTCAGCAGAAGTGGGAACAATTCCCCAGGCCAGGGAGCCGCCCCTGTTGAGATATGTTTTCATCTCATCCATGTAACTGACGACAGTAGAAAAGTATTCAAAGGCATCAAAGCTGATAATATCAACATTTGATTCAAACAGGATGGACCAGTCCATCCCTGCACAGGAATGGGTGCCTGCCAGCGCCCCGGCGCCCTTGATGGTTTCATAAATGCTGTTCAGCTCGATAATGATTTCTTCCCTCTTCAGGGTTATGAATGTCGATTGACCTGAAGCATACAGTCCCGGGTCATCCACAAACAGCAGTACCGGCAGACCAAACTGTCCCAAGGCTTTTGCCTGGTTCAGCCCCTGCAGCTCCAGGGTCTTGATCAGGACATCCCGGCCTTGGGAGTTATAATAAATGGCGCGCCTGTCCTGATCAGTCATCGCCAGCCCCAGGGCTAGCGGGCCGCTGATCTGGCCTTTGAGATACCGGGCGTTTCCGGTTCCGTTTTTCTCAAGGTGTCTGATAAAGGCATAATAACCTGATGCCGATACCTCAGGAAACTTAAAGAAATCCAGAGCTGCGTTGTCCCCTTCGATAGCAGCCATATACATCTCGTAAAACCTGGCCAGCTTTTCACCCCACTGTTCCTGCTGGGTATCAAAATACTGTTTTCCGTTCTTTTCAACAACAATTCCCAATTCAATCAGTGGCGCTGTAAACTGGTTAATAAATCCCTCCTCTGTCCCCCTGGCCGGAACCTGGGGCCAGTTAGGCGCCTCCGGGAAATAGGACAAAATAAATCTCACGGCCTCGTCAGGGTCGGTATGTGGAACACTCCCTATCCCTGTTGCCATACATTCCGGTTTAAAGTTCATCTTAAGTCCTCCTGTTTTTTGAGATCCGCGCCGGCAGCAGCGCCGGCAGCCGAAAGAAATTAGTTATTCTAATGTTATACGTGATCAGCGTGAAAATCAATAACCTATAATAAAGGAATTTATTATACAATATTAGAATTAATATTAGGGTATTCTAATCAGTATTGTAATTTGAGTCTGGAGGGGAGTTCAATGAACGAGATTAAGCGACTGCTGCGTGCAGGAGGTTATGCTTTTGACGGGTTGGTTTACCTTGTCCGGGAAGAAAAAAATACCCGTCTTCTGCTGGGCATTGCGGTACTTGCCCTGATAATCTGTCCACTGATAGGCTTCAGCGCTTTTGAGTCCATATTTGTTTTTTTTACTGTAATGATGACCCTGGTGGCCGAAGTCCTTAATACGGCCATTGAGGTAACCCTTGACCTGCAGGTACAGGGGAAGTACCACCCCAAGGTGAAAATCGCCAAAGATGCGGCATCCTGTGCCGTCCTGTTCTGTGTAATTACATCGGCAACAGCCTTCTTTGTAATTCTTTTCAGCAACCTGCTAACTCGCCACCCCTAGCAATCAGCGCCTGAAAACGATTTCTCCCTCCACAATTGTCATTAACACCCTAAACTCGTGGTCCAGAACAACAATATCAGCATCATTTCCGGTCACCAGGGCTCCTTTTGTATCAAGCCCCAGGAGACGCGCCGGATTGGCAGAAACCATCTGCACCGCCTCCCCAAGATCCAGGCCCACCTGCTCCACCAGCACCTTTACGGCAGCTGCCATACTGATGGTACTTCCCGCTATTGTCCCATCATCCAAAAATGTCGCCCCATCCCTGACAGTAACCCTTTGTCCGCCAAGTGTATATATCCCGTCACCCATCCCCCCGCCGCTGATGCAGTCAGTGATGGCAATGGTGTTTTGAATACCCTTGGCCCTGATGAGTATTTTTATGATGCTGGGGTGGACATGATGTCCGTCAGCAATCACATCAACTGTAAGCCGTTTCATACTCATAATGGCCCCTGTCGTCCCGGGTTCCCGATGGTGAAACCCCGTCATTGCGTTAAATGCATGGGAGACATGGGTCAGCCCCATATCGCAGGCCTCTGCAACCCGGGTAATGGATGCTCCGGAATGGCCCAGAGATACCACCAGCCCATTAGACCGGGCATACTTGATAACCTCTGTGGACCCTGGAAGCTCGGGAGCCAGGGTTATCATTTTGACAGCCCCCCTGCCGGCTTCAATATATTCCTTAAGCTCAGCAATCGAGGGCAGTCGGAGGTATTCTTCCTTCTGGGCCCCCTTTTTTTCCGGGTTTAGAAACGGTCCTTCCAGGTGCACACCGAGCACTCTTGCCCCCCTAAACCTCCCAATTCTAAAGGCAGCGGCTTTTCTGACAGCGCCGGCCAGCGTTTCCCTGGGCGCCGACATGGTTGTCGCCAGGAAGCCGGTTGTACCGCCCTTGGCCAGCCATTCAGCCATCTTCTCAAATGATTCCGGCAAGCCGTCCATGACGTCAGCCCCGCCGGAACCATGTACATGGATATCAATGAAGCCCGGACATATATAACACGGCCCAAAATTATGCATAATATGACTGCTGCCCGGAAACAGCGCCCCCATCTCCGCGATATTACTGATAATACCGCCATCCGTTTCCAGCAGACAATTTTCCGGTGAAATCCCTTCAGGTGTAATAAGCCGCCCCTTTAGCAGCAGTTTTTTTCTCTCCATCCCTGCCCCCCCATTCTCTCGCAGTCCCAGAGCTGATTTGTTAACACAGTCCACTTAAGTCAATAAATTCCGCTTAAATGTCAGCTAATTTCACCGGCACTTTTTCTGTAATTACTATCAGTTCAGGGGTTACCCTGCACCTGTACGCGTAAACTCCGACGCCCTTCCCGGCGGCGGCCCTTAGCTTTTGCCCAAAATCGGGATCAGTCCGGTCATTGGGAGTAAATACCAGGGCATCATCTCTCTGAATCAGGAAAATTACAGCAGCATGATACCCTTCCCCGACTGCTGCGGCCAGTTCCTCCAGGTGCCGCGCCCCCCGCAGTGTGGGAGCATCAGGAAACATGGCCGTGCCATTTTCAACCAGGGTTACAGATTTAACCTCCACAAAACACTTGTTATTCCTTTCATCTTCCAGGAGCAGGTCCAGCCTGCTGTTACCATATCTGACCTCCCGGCGGGCAACAGTAAATTGGCTGAAGTCAGCCAATTGCCCGGCGGCAACGGCATCTGCCACCACCTTATTGGGAACCCGGGCATCCACTGATACCAGTTGGTCCTCATACCTCACCAGGACCAAATCATATTTGGTTGCCCTGTGTGACCCATCCCTTTTTATTAGGTATACCTCATTTCCGGGCCGAAACAGTTCCCTCAGTCTCCCCGAATTGGCGACATGGGCTTTAACCTGTTTGCCGTCGAGCTCAACAAGGGCGGTAAACCTGTTTTCCCTCTCCAGAAATCTGGCCTTAAGCATTATTTACCTCCCAAACCGGTGCATCATAACCATTCTCTTAAAAAAACTCCCCCAGAGGCTATTCCTCCTGGGGGGAAATATGAATCCCACTTTCTTTTCGCGGCAGGCAGAATATAAAAAAATAAACCAGGTATGTCACACTCAGCAGCAGGGCCAGGAGATGAAGGACCACCACAGAATTGGGCACTGCATCATATGCCAGGTTCCCGCCGATTTTCAGAATCCCGCCAAACAGTTCCACAACAGGCCGGTCCATTTCCACGGCAAACCTTGCATATACCAGTGCCATATTTATGGCAGTATATTCAAACAATATAACCACTGCAGGGATAACAAACAACAGATAACCCATTTACCTCACCTTTTTCGTCACATTTCGCAGCTCCTTTTCTTATTATAAAACGGCAGCCGGTAAAAGTACAATACTATAATGTGACTTCCGGAAAGCTGATTCTTTTATCATAACCACATTTCGGACAGGCAAACAGGTGGACACAGGCAGCCACACCGGTCGTCTGCAGTTCTTCATCCGGCTCATAGAATTCAATATTTCCATAAGGACTGTATGGTCCGTAGTAATCCTCAAGCATGCCTGAATCTTCCATACCGCTGCCACAGACAGCACAGGGCTGCGAAAAATCTATCAATCCATTACAGAGCGGACAGCCAATTTCCAAATTGCTTCACCTCAATATTAGTTTGTGAATTACGCAAAAAAAAATACAGCAGGAGTTCTTTTAAATAATGTGGAAAATATCCATTACCTGAGATTTCACCGGGGGGTGAAGCGATTGACAAGACTTAAGGTAATCGGTATCAGCGCCGTCATGCTGGTAGTAGCATTTTTCTATACTCCCCTTGTGCAGTTCCTGGCCGGTCCGCTGGTAATAAGTGACCCGCTGCGCCAGGCTGATGCTGTCGTGGTTCTGGGCGGCGGGTGGGAAGCCAAGGGGAAGCTGGGCAAAAGTACCCTGGAGCGTTACCGTCATGGTGTAGACCTGTTTCAACAGGGATATGGCAAGTATGTCATCTTTTCCGGGGGAAACCTCTGGGGTAACCCCTCTGAAGCCTGCGAAATGGCAGAAATGGCAGTGAGTGACGGTTTTTCTGAAAAGGAAATCATTATTGAAGACAGCTCGGAATCCACCTGGCAGAATACCCTGTTTGTAAAGAAAATTCTTATGGAAAAAAAGCTGCAATCAGTGGTTCTGGTAACTTCCCCGTACCATTCCCGACGGGCCAAGACGATGTTTACAGACAAAGGCATAACCGTCATTTCCGCCCCTGTCCCTGACAGCGAATTCTACAGCGCCTCCGGAACTGATCAACTGCGCATGGCCAAGTTGGTGGTAACCGAATATGTCAAGCTGGGGCTGTATCAGCTGAACCTCATCAGATAGCTCCTCACGGCAGCAAGCATACCCGCGGACAGGTAAGTTCCGTCATGCTTTCAATCAGATTCCTTACCGTAAGCACATATGACGAATGTGACCAGGTCAGGGGCGCCACAGACAGCGGCTCACCCGTATATGGGTGTATCTGTTCGGGCAGGATACCGCTGGGCATAGCATTTCGTGTCACCCACTGCAGCATTTCCAGAGGTTTGTTCAGTTCCTCAACTGAACCGGCACACATCACATACCATTCAATTAACCATAAAGTACAGATAAACCAGGGATTCCCCGGAACTTTGGCAATATCACTGGATTTCTGGAAATAATAATCATTGGTGTAGCGCGCTATCCCACCGATATCGGTCTTCACCCAGAGACCTGCTTCTATTGCCTTCATTGTGGCAGCAACCCTTTTATCATCCGGAGGAAGAACACCGAACTTGGCGACCCCGTACATACTGCTTTCAAGTGTGAGGTCCTTTTCCAGGATCCCGTCGTCCCTGACATAGACACCACGGATAAACCTGTTCAGGGATTGGTCGTAAAGGTGCTCCAGAATCCCCTGTTTCACCCTTTCAGCCGCTCCGGTAAAAAGTTCGGCGGACTGGTGATCGGCAAAAAGCCTGGCAAAATTGGCTGCCGCCATTAACCCGCCATAAACCGCTGATGCGGTAAAGGTAAAAATACCGCGTCTTTCCTCCCACAGGTCATAACTTTCATAAGGGAGATTATATTCCTCCCGCATAAACTTCACCATGAAGTTTCCTGCCGGACGAATCAGGGATCTGTAAAGCTGCAGGACAAATTCTATATCCTTGGTATGCCTGTAATACTCCCACAGAGCAAAAAGGACAAGGGCTGTCTCATCCTCCTGAATGGGGAGCTGGGATTTGCCGTTATTAATCCAAGGATGCCAGCTTGACCCGACCGAACCGTCAGGGTTGTACTTGTGCAGCAGGAATCCTCCTGAGGTTAGGGCATTCTCGCAAAACTTGAAAAAGGCCTGAGTCATTTCAGGGTAACCCGCCCTGATCAGCGAAAAAGATACCAGGGCCCCATCCCTTGGCCAGCAGTAACTGTAATGGTCCCTGTTATACTGCATAATATCCGAGTCATTTGCCGCCGTAATGGCGCCGCGCCTGTCAACCTGGGTACGTATTATCAGGAGGCTTCTTTTATAGAGTCCCATAATATCCTCAGGTAGTGATAAGTCATCATAGGTTATCTTATTAACCCACTGTCTCCAATAGGCCTCCACCGACTCCATAATGGTCCCCGGGACCCTCTTCTGCACATATTCATTGAGCCTGCCGACCTCCTGATAATTCTTGCCAACCGCTATCCAGTAGTAAATGACGTCACTTTCCCCCGCATCCAGGTCGGCACGAAAACTAATAGTACTGTCTACCGACCCCTGGGCGATGGGATTTCCCTGGAGGTGTCCATCCTCGGCATCCCTCCAGGTCCCTTCAGCGCCCCTGAATCTCTTGGTCCCGGTAGCATACTGAAAGATTCCGCCTGAACCGGAAAAACCGTTAGCCATAAAGTACTTTCCTTTTTTGTAGTGATAAACTACTCCCATCTCAGGTTCATATACCGCGGTATCCCCCACCTCGGTTTCATCTATGGAAAAATCATGGGTACAAAAGACCCTGACCTCTCTTCTATGGTCACCTAGATTTTTTACAGTCATCCTCCTCAGGTAAAGGCTGTCATTATAATGAACAGTATCATTAATTTGCAGTGATATTCCCAGATCCTCATTTACCATGGTTACACAGGTAACCAGGGTTTCTTTGATATACCTGAGTTTTCTCTTCCAGGAGGTTTCATCACACCAGGAAAAACTGTTTTCCACCCACACCCCGAGGCTGTTTTTATTCCCCTGGATATGGTTCCACTGCCCAACGTAAGGGTAATATAAGTCCCTCATGTTGTATCCTGAATCAAAATTAACCAACATTCCGCCATTTCCTATTACTAACTGCCTGGGCACACGAATCCCCCTTTAAACTGCCGACCTGTACTTTTCTATTCTGCCGGTATAGTAATCGGTAAGTCTTTGGGCAGCATCAATTGTCGCCGCCTCGCTGACAATCCGGAAAACAGGCTCCTCACAATCAGGGAGGACAAGTGTCCAGCCCTCGTCGGCATATATTTTTATCCCGTCAATCAATTCAACTTTTCCTGTTCCGGCATCTTCGATGAGCCGCCTCATAACCGTGCCTTTTTCCGACCAGGGACATTCCACCTCTTTTCTGTAAATATAGATCCCCGGCAGCAGCTGTAACAGCCGTGTCAGGTCAGTATCTTTTTCCAATAGGTATTCCAGAACCTTCAGGAAAATGAATGTCCCGTCATAAAAGGGCTGGAACAGGCTTTCGCTGGATACTTCCATCAAAGCCCGGGGATGTGCTTTTGTCCTGATAACCTTTCTACCCATTGCCGAAGCCAGGGTTTCAATTGCAGAAGATGCCGTAACCGGAATTCCAATTTTCTCTTCACCGCACCGGGCCATAGAGACATATGCCCAAAGGACCATCAGCCTGTCATCACTGATAATTTCCCCCGAAGGTGAAACGAGGCTGACATCATCACCATTGCCGCTAAGCATTACCCCCATATCCAGGTTACCCTCCCTGACCATGGCCGCTATATCCTCCGAGGAGTAATCAGGCGCATTTACTGTGGTAATCGAGCACCCGAGCTGCTCAAACAGCGGAGGGAGAAACCAGCCAAGGTTCTTATAGTCATAAGACACCAACAGGCGGGCCCGGCATCTTTTGGTCATATCTCTGTCAATATTGCGCAGCAGTCCCTCTCTGTAAGCTTCCGCCATTTGCGGCATATACTTGACTTCTCCCAAATCCCTGATATCCGCTCTCCGGAAATCCTCCTGGATATATGTATTCTCAATCTTACGTTCAAAATCCTTGCTGATGTTGATGCCTTTTTCATCGAGGAACTCTATGATAATCCTGCCGCTGTCGTTTGGAGACAACATCCGGATGTGGATTCCTGCTTTTGCACTCAGACTCTTGACTGCATAACGGGTAATCGGGGTCGTGGCCACACCCACATCATATACATTAATACCGGCAGCCTGAAGCCCTGGCGTAAACGCTTTCTTGATAACCTCTGATGGCCTGTGACAGTCACTGCTGACCACAACATGAGACCCCTGAGGTATCGTTGAACCATGGGCAACCGCCAGCCTGACAACCATTTCCGGGGATATCTCCACATTTATCCGTCCGGCCACCCCATGAGTGGAAAAAAAACTCTTGCGGCGGTCTTCGCCCCAGATGAGGGACTCGGTCAGGATAGTATAATCCTCAACCACCTTATCAGGCCAAATTTTAACCCGGGGTTTCACAATCACTCTTTTGCCATAGTAATTGTTGTCCCCGGTAACAACCCCCTCAAACATGGCCGTCCCGGCCATTATCCTGTTGTGGCTGCATATTGTCGCCCCCCGCAATTCAACACCAAGGTCTATAAAGCTGCCGTCCCAGGCCACGGTGTGTTTAAGGGAGGCCCCGGCCCTGATGCTGTTGTTGTTACCCAGCACCGTATAGCTCCCTATTTCGACACCTTCTTCAATTTTACAGTTATCCCCTATATAGACAGGCCTTCCGGCAAATTTGACACCGGGTTCCATGACCGTATCCTGTCCTGCCCAGATACCTTCGGCCAGTTCTCTCCCTGGAATCTCTGCCTTGAGCAAACCATCCATCAGGTCAAACTGGGTCTGGCGGTACTGCTCCAGGCTCCCGATATCGGACCAGTAGCCCTCAGCCACATAACCAAACATGGGCATTCCCCGGGACATAAGCAGTGGGAAAAGATCTTTACTGAAATCAAAGAAAAAGTCCTTCTCAAAAAATTTGAATATCTCCGGCTCAATTACATATATGCCGGTATTTACAGTGTCACTGAAAACCTCTCCCCAGCTCGGTTTTTCCAGGAAACGTGTGATGCGTGCTGTATTGTCACACATAACCACCCCATATTCAAGCGGGTTCCTGACCCTGGCCATCACCAGGGTAACAATGCCGCCCTGTTTCCGGTGAAATTCAACAGCTTCAGTAAGGTCATAATCAGTAATCCCATCACCACTGATGACAAGAAAAGTTTCATTAAGAAAGGCTTCGGCATTTTTCACACTTCCGGCTGTCCCCAGGGGAATTGTTTCCTCAAAATACCTCAGATTAACCCCAAAGTCTGACCCATCCCCGAAGTGGTCTTTGATTATCTCAGGCAGGTATTGTAAGGTCACAGCGATATCGGTGATATGGTGTCGTTTCAGAAGTTCCACAGCATACTCCATAACCGGCTTATTTAAAACCGGTACCATTGGCTTGGGTCTGTTGCACGTTAACGGCCTGAGTCTTGACCCTTTGCCTCCTGCCATTATCACAGCCTTCATCAGACAAACCTCCCTATCAAATTTTCCGTTCAGCCGGCAGCATAACCTACCTTTTTCGCCTCAGATATAATCTCATTGTATACATTTATAGTTTCAGCGGCTATCACACCCCAGTTATAAGTCGAATTAACTTTATCCCAGGCCGCCTGGCTTATCCGATGTGCCAGAGCCGGATCACCCAGGAGACTGACAACAGCGCCGGCAAGGCCGTCCACATCACCCGGGGATACCTTCAGACCATCGGCCCCGTGTTCGATAACCTCAGCCAGCCCTCCGGTTTCACTGACAATTACCGGCACTCTGGTGGCCATTGCCTCAAGGGCAACTATTCCAAAGGGTTCATATAAACTGGGGAAAACAGCAATATCAGATCCGGCAAACAGCAGGTTCCGGGTTTCATCATTGGCAAACCCGGTGAAATAAACCTTTTCTCTTACCCCCAGCTTTGCAGCCAGATTTTCCAAGTGATCCTGGTAGGGCCCTTTGCCGGAAATGACAAATTTGGTATCAGGAAACTGACGCAGTATTTGGGGGACAGCTTTGATCAATACCTGGACCCCTTTTTCAGCTACCAGCCGGCCGATGAAATATACCATTTTTTCATAAGGCGCTGCAAATCTGTTGCGAAAACCCGGGTCAACCGCTCTTGGCTGAACATTCTTGATTTCAACCCCATTGGCAATTACTCTGATCTTTTCAGCGGGAAGCTGAAATACCTGGGCAAGCTCCCGGGCCATATATCTGCTGCAGCAGATAACTTCCCAGGACTCATAGGTAAGCTGCCACTCTATTTGATTTATGTGCCGCTGGATGTCATTATGGATACCCCGGTTTCTTCCATATTCGGTGGCATGGATTGTGGAAACCAGGGGAATCCGGTATCTGTCCTTCAGATCCTTGGCCGCCTGTGCTACCAGCCAATCATGGGCATGAATGAGTTCAAAGCCGTGTTCCCTGATCAGCCTGTGGGCCCGCTCTACCATGGCAATATTGAGGCATTCAACCCACCTGAGAAAATTCCCGGTATCGCACTGCCTGGGCTGAACCCTGTAAACATGCACTCCGTCAACCCTCTCATAATCAGGGGCTCCCGGCACATAACAAGTTATCACGTGTATTTCCTCACCCTGGGCAGCCAGCGCCCTTGAGAGATCATAAACGTGTCTGGCCAGACCGCCAACTGTCTTTGGCGGGAATTCCCAGGACAACATTAAAACTTTCCTGTTCTTACGAGCAGTTCCCTGTCCGCGCCTGGTGATTGACACCACTGTTGGAGTATCAGGCTGGTAAACCCGGTAATCGATATCCGGAAAAATGTTATCAGCATGCTCCAAAACAGAGATTTCATCTTCATTAAGGTCATTATTGGTAAGAGCCCAATAGAGACGGCTAAACCTGGCAATATGGTCCTTGGTCCTCTTCTCGGCATACCCTACTGCTGTCTTCATTTTCATTATGAAGGCCCAATCCGAACTCTGGGCCAGGAGCAGTTCCCGGGCCATCTGGTTTAAAGCCCGTTTCCTAAGTCCTTCCGGAGCTGGGTTAGCCTGGGCGATCTCAGTCATGCGGGTCTCTGCTTTATGCAGGTGCCTGTATATCCAGTCATTGGGAGGTGAAAGCCAGACTTCGTTATATCCCTTGTGTCCCCAGCTTGCCATAGGTAGTGAAGCCACTTGATTTGTCGGGTAGAGGTTCAGATATTCCCAGGGGGTTATTATCTTTACTGTATCCTGGTCATAATGCAGCTTCCGCAGCAGGAAATCGATCCAGTCGGGCCCTTCATACCACCAGTGGCCAAATAACTCAGCATCATAAGTTGAAACGACAATCGGCAGCCGGTCCATTCTGGAGGCCAGGTGTTCCATCTGTTTCTCCCTGTTAAACATAAAGTTGCTGGCATGCTCTGCCGCCCTTTCCGCCGCGGCTGCAGAGTTATAGACCTCCTTCTGGTCCGTCTTTCCGGTAATTCGGTAATACTTGATGCCGGTATCTATGCGCAGGTTGTTCTCACCCACATATGGCCCGACATAGTCAATGTCCAGATCATAACCGATATCCCGGTAAAACTCGCGATACCAATAATCACCCGGATAACCCTGGTTCATATCCCAAACCTGTTTGGATGTTTCCGGGTCACGCCCAAAGGCAGCAACACCTCCGGGTGTGTAAAGCGGTGCATATATACCGTGTACCGGGCTCGGAGTTGCAAACATGATACCATGGGTGTCTGTGAAGAAAAACTGTATCCCATAAGCCTTGAGGATTTCATCTATCCCAGGGGTGTAGCCGCACTCAGGCAGCCAGATACCTCTAGGCGGGCTGCCGAAATGTCTGGTAAACAGATCCACAGCCACAGCAACCTGTGCCCTGATGCTCTCTTTTCTCTTCATCAAAGGGAGGAAACCATGGGTGGCACAGCTTGTGATAAGTTCAACACAGCCCTTTTCCCGAAATTTTCGGAAGGCCTGAAGCAGGTTAGTACCATACCTGTTCACAAAAATATCTCTGATTTCCCGGAACCTCTCCAGGTACATATGAGCAGTGCCCTCAAATTCAGTTCCCGCAGTCCGTTCGGTCTCCCGGCCGGCAAGTTCAATAATTTTATCGAGGTGCATAAGGTAGCGCTTCCGCAGCAAATCATCTGCCATCATCGAAATCAATGGCGGGGATAAGGATACTGTAACCCTGAAATCCACGCCATCATCTAACAAACCATCAAAAATTCTAATCAACGGTATATATGTTTCAGTAAGGGCCTCAAAGAACCACTTTTCTTCGAGGTAATTCTCCTTTTCAGGATGCCGTATGTACGGCAGGTGTGCGTGCAAAACAAGAGTAAGATAGCCTCTTAGCATCTCAATCCCCCTCCCCGTCAATATTATTAGAATTGATATAAACACCGTCACTGCTGAAAGTTTCCTGATCTGCAGCCACTTCTGTGGATTTCTTTCCGTTTAACCGGTCCAGCAGGTCTGCCATCACGAGTCCCGAACCGTCGGCCAGGCTGTCCCGCGGTGTCTGGGTAACATCGGATCTCAACAGACAGACAAACCTGCCATCAGGAGAAATAACACCCAGGTCAACACAATAAGAATGGTTTGCCAAAACATCGGTGAAATAGTAGTTGTTCGCCAGTGAATGGACAGTGAGGTCATAACTGCCGTGGGCTTTATCCCGGTCGTGACCAAGCCCGGTCAAGTCGTAAACCCTGAGTGTAAGTGGTATTTCCCCCCAGGGTCGTCCAAATTCTCCGGCTACCAAGTCCATCTGTTCACTGGAAATCTCCCAGTAGGCAAAAATACAGTTTGGATCTCTTACCAAAAGCATGACAGAATTTTCGTTGTAACTGGCCGGGAACCCGTATTCAGGCACAGTAACACTCATCTAAGCCTCTCCTCCCCCAAAATAAATACATGGTCATTATATGCAGCTCTTATTTAAAAAGAACTACACATGTCATCAATTTCGCAAACTTAAAAACCAACTCTCTCTTTGTAACTGTATTCTCAAAAAGCCTTTACTTTCCTTGAAGTTATTTGCTGTTATATTGTCAAACTAAGGACATTTACAGCTACAGACCTGTAAAAAAAGTAAAATCATGTTAATTAGCTGGTGAAATCCTGCAAAAATACAAGCAGAAAATGCGCGTAAAAAACGCCTGTAAAATAACAAAAATACAAGCCTGTCCCCGGGTTAACGGGAACAGGCTCACATTGCCGTCCAAAATCACCACGCTGCTATTCTCCGGTAACCCGGCTGTCAGGGATATTATCCCAGACCCGTGGTTTTGCGCCCCCACCTCTCAATGGGTTTGCCCTTATCTGAATAATGATATTTACTTAGTTGAAGTAAGTAACCTGAATCTTTTTATTAACTAATTATATACCGACTTAACAAATATTTCAAGTATAATTGTTTTAATTTTCTATGTGCCTAAATAATTACGGCCTGTGAAGTATTCATCACAGTCCATAATATACTTCACCGGTTTCCTACCGCAACCCGTGCCTGAAAGCGAAAAAAAGACCGCATCGTGTGCGGTCCCTTAGAAAAAAGGAGGTTAGAGGTATGTTTAATAAACTTCCTGGGTTTTTTTATGGGTGGTTCCGAAAACCCCTGCATCCTGGTCAAATACCTTCCAGACGGTATCCATGGTAACCCATCTGTCACCAATCCGGACCTCGTTCCAGGCGTGTCCGTACCAGGTTCCCCCGGTCCCGGCTTCTCCGATAACGGTCCGGGCTTCAATCCCTTCAGCCCGGCACATTGCGGTAACCAGGTTTGCGTAGTCCCGGCACAGCCCCTTTTGGGTCTGCAGGGCCTTTACTGCACCGTCATTATCATAAAATTCACCGCGGCGGAACTTGTCCATGTCATAAACCATATTTTTGCTGACCCACCCGAAAATGGCCTTGGTCCTGCTATAGTCATCCCCAGCCTGTCCGACTATCTGCCGCGCTTTTTTAGTTATAACCGGGTTACTGCTTTCAATCCCCCATGAAGGGAGCAGATACCTCATGTCACCGTTATCAGTGTTCTTAATCTGCACTCTGGCCAGAGAATCATAAGCAATTACGCCTGGGTTACTTGGTTTTACCAGATTGATATCCACCCGGTAGGTACCTTCGCCAAACCTCAGGTACACAGCCCCTGCAACCGTATTGCCAACTGCCGGATAGTAGTAATATGCCTGATCCTCTCCGAGAACAGTCCTGACAATTATTCCTGTATATTTTTCGGTAACAGTACCCTGGAAACTGAACCAGGTATCAAAGCTGTCACCGGCCAGTGTCACCGAATTGCCTTCGGTGTAAGGTGTAAACCATCTAATATTTGCCTCTCCGGCAAATGCAGCCGGAGCAAATGTTGTGATAAGAATAATAGCAGTTAAGATTATCAGAATCCTTCTAAGCAGCCTGAAATCTTTCACGGCCAAAACCTCCTTCGGTAACCCGGCTATCTGGAGTATCCAGACCCGTGGCTTTGCGTCCCCACCTCTCGATGGGTTTGCCTTTATCGGGAGTGACGGTATTTCCTTATCCGGAAAAACTCTTCATTTCCCAATATAGTTTTGGTTAATATTCACTTTTATCAACAGATTTCTTGGCGTCAGGTGGAGTTTGGACTCCATCTGCTGCTTAGAAATCGTTATCCAGGAGCTCAGCGCCGCTTATCTCCCACTTGACGAGGTGGGAGTCTTAGCGGCGGTTAGCTATCGGATAAATAATTAAGACCTGTCTCCGGGTTCCGGAAACAGGCCATGAAATCAAACACTGCCTAAATATTACTCCCCGGTAACCCGGCTATCTGGACTTATCCAGACCCGTGGCTTTGCGTCCCCACCTCTCGATGGGTTTGCCATTATCAGAATGAGTTATTAAATTTTTACAGCTTCATTATACACCCATATCCTAAATAGCGCAAGAGTTATTGTTTAATTTTGTCAAGTTTTTGTATGGTTGTGTCAATTTTTTGTCAGATTTTGTTGAAAATACAGCGGCTACTCCCGATTTCCAACGGCAATCTCCTTCATAAAATCACTCTCCCCCACTAGTTCCTTCAGATATGCCGCAAACGGCCCCCCCAGGTCAGGACGTGCCAGGGCAAATTCAACAGTAGCTTTCAGAAAGCCCATTTTATCACCCACATCATAGCGCCTTCCCTCGAATACATGGGCATACATCGGCTTTTGTCCTGCCAAGACCTTGAGGGCATCTGTAAGCTGAATCTCATCACCTGCTCCGGGAGCAGTGTTTTCCAGGAGTTCAAAGATCTCGGGTTCTATTATGTACCGGCCAAGGACCGCAATGTTGGACGGCGAAGTCTCCACAGCAGGCTTTTCCACCAGGCTGTGTACTTTTACTGTCTGCGTTCTGTCATCCCCTTCGGGGTCAATAATACCGTATTTATTCACTTCCTCTTTAGCTACCCTTTGTACCCCAAGGACACTGGCGCCTTTCTCTTCATATACATCCATCAGCTGTTTCAGGCAGGGCTTTTCACTGACAATTACATCATCACCCAGCAGGACAGCAAACGGTTCATTACCAATAAACTTCCGGGCACAATACACCGCGTGTCCCAAACCGCGCGGGGACTTCTGGCGGACATAATGAATATCCACCATTTCAGAAATATCCCGGACCATGTTAAGCAGCCTGGTATTCCCCTTTTGTTCCAGGAGAAACTCAAGCTCAAGAGTGTGGTCAAAGTGGTCCTCTATTGCCCGCTTATTGCGACCCGTAATTATCAGGATGTCTTCTATTCCCGAGTTCACTGCTTCCTCCACAATATACTGGATTGTGGGTTTATCAACTATTGGCAGCATTTCCTTGGGCTGGGCCTTGGTTGCCGGCAGAAACCGTGTCCCCAGCCCGGCTGCCGGTATAATAGCCTTACGAATCTTTTTCAAAACAATCCCCCCCAAAACATATTGAATAGGGCTTGGACTAATACTCCCATGTGAAGTCCTGAAGCCCAGCCCCAAGAATCCTTTCCTTTAAATCACCTGTGATAAAGGATAAACCCTGCGGTGTCTTGGCCTCACACCTGGCCACCAGGACCGGCTGGGTATTGGATGCTCTTACCAGGCCCCAGCCATCGGGATAAATTATCCTGACCCCGTCAACAGTGATAGCACCATAATCCCTGAGGGCCTGATCTCTTATTTTTTCTATGATGCCAAACTTCACCTGATCAGGGCAGTCAATCCTGGTCTCAGCGGTGCTGTAATACTGTGGCAGGTCAGCCAGCAGGCCGGACAGGTTTTCATCAGCATGAGACAGAATCCGCAAAAGCCGTCCTGTAGCATAAAAAGCATCATCAAAACCGTAGTACTCATCAGCAAAAAACATGTGTCCTGACATCTCCCCGGTAAACAGGGCATTAAGTTCCTTCATCTTGGCCTTAATAAGTGAATGGCCGGTCTTGTAAAAGTAGGGTTTGCCGCCCAGCTTCTCAATTTCGTCCACCAGGGCCTGAGAACATTTAACCTCTATAATGACTTGCTGCCCGGGATTTTTCCGGAGAATCTCCCTCCAATAGAGCACCATCAGCTTATCACCCCAGATAACCTCACCGGTATCATCAACCACACCGATTCTGTCGGCATCACCGTCATAAGCCACCCCCACATCGGCCTGCTGTTTTTTTATTTCTGCCACCAGGCTGGTCAGGTTTTCTCTCTTGACCGGATCTGGGTGGTGATTGGGAAAATTTCCGTCAGGTTCACAGAATAGGGGGAATACCTCACACCCCAGAGATTTCAGGAATTTTTTGATATACATGCTGGCAGCGCCGTTGCCCGCATCTGCCACCACCTTCAGCCTGCGGGGGCCGAGTTGGATTTTGGAAGACAGCATTTCAAGGTATACTTCAGAGATCTCAGCTCTGCTAACCGTGCCTTTACATTCGCATTCGGCAATAGTGTCTTCCTCAATAATCCTCTTAATCAGCTGAATGTCTGCACCATAAATGGTTGACTTGCCACACGCCATTTTCATCCCGTTAAACTCCCCGGGATTATGGCTGCCGGTAATCATAATTCCCCCGTCTAAATCCAGGTGATGCAGCCCAAAGTAAAACATCGGGGAAGTCACTGTGCCTATATCAACGATATCCAGGCCCACAGAGGCAAGCCCCCTGATCAGGTCTTCCCGGATAACCGGTGTTGACAGGCGGACATCACCACCAATCAGAACCTTGTCAACTCCCTTGCCCAGGACAAAGGTGCCATAGGCTTGTCCTATTTTATATACCACCGGCGGGGTCAGTTCTGTTTCGGCAATACCCCTGATGTCGTATTCACGGAAGATAGCAGGATTAATGTGCATATATGGTCCTCCTGTACATTTATGTAATAACAAATAAGTAATTGTACAGTAATTAATTGTACAGGCAGCTGTAAAATTCCTGCCTGGATTGGCAAAACCACAAGTGGAGATATTTAGCGAAAGAAATCCCCTGTGGGGGAATTCACTCTCCACAAGGGATTATTAAACCCGAATCGTCAAACAAGAGATTGTGTAATACTATTCCGGCTATTCTAAACCTACCTGAATAGCATAAATCTTAACATTATATGTACCGGTGTTGTTGAACTTGGCGGTAAATGTGCTTGTAGTATCGCTATTGAATGTAAATCCCTTTACCGGTCCCCAGTAACCCTGAAGTACCTCCGAATCCCCAATTGCTTCAACAGTAAAGGTGTTATTAATACCCTCAGTATCTTCACTGTCATTTACTTCGGTAATTTCAAAATCACCAGCAGAAGCTGCCGACCCGTCTTTAGTTACTTCAATGACAAACAGTGTATTATCTACTGAGGTAACACCATCGGCCAGCGCAGAGGTAACAGCTGCATTAAAGGTAGTACCGGGCTTAACGTTGATTGGGGTTGCGGAGTCTACTGTGTTGCCACCGATGGTCCACGACATGTTGATGGCTTTGGCTTCGGTAATTGTTACCGGCTGTTCGACGGAAGCAAGTTCTTCATCACTGTTCACATCGACAATGGTCAGTGTAAAACTATATGTACCGGGAGTATTCCATTCCATCCGGAAATTGCTTGTTCCGTCTATCAGCGGGAAGCCGGAATCCGGGCCAAACCAGGCCGCACCGGATGCCAAATCAAGGGGTAAATACGGTTTTTCGATAAGGGCAGTCTCTTCATAAAATAGTTCAAAGTCATCTGCAGGGGCTTCTGCGCATTCAATCTTAACTCTGACCGTTCTGTCACCGTAATCCCCTTTAGTGGTGCTCACACTAAAATAATCAAAAGTACCGGCTTGGGAAAAACGTGAGAAATCATCATTTACATCAATAGTGGGAGCATTATATGCACTTATTATTGCCTCCAGGTCATTGGAAACCACTGTCCCGGCGGGAGCGGCAGCCATAGCTGTACCTGCCAGCAGCATGACCATTGCCAGGGCAAGAATTACCACCAAAGAAAATCTTTTTTTCATTTTAAATTAGTCCTCCTTAGCTTTTTTTGACTCAACCCAGTTAAATATGTGTTTGTATAACCCATTACACCTCCTATAAACAGATATATATCAAATTGCATTTTTACTCCTTCTCAATTATTTTTTTGCATTCGTGCCCTGCACCAGGTTGTATATTCTGTTGACAACCACCGTTGCCTCGGCACGGGTAGCGTTATCATCGGGACCAAAGACAGCGCTGGTTCTTCCGGTAACAATTCCCAGGTCCAGAGCGGCAGCAACTTCGCTTTTCGCCCACCGGGAAATTAAGCTCCGGTCTAGGAACCCTGCCAGCAATTGTTCAATCTCAGCAGCATTTAATTGTTTTCCCATCCCCTTGAATTTAATAGCCCGGAAAGCCATAATAGCCATTTGCTCCCTGGTGATAAGATCATCGGGGCCAAAAGTGCTGGAACTGTAACCCTGCACTATTCCGGCATTAGCAGCAATATTTATTATGTCAGAGTACCATTTGTCCGGTTCAACGTCCTGGTATTTACCTACACTATTTACATTTTCCAGGCTCAGCGTTCGTACCAACAATGCCGTAAATTCAGCTCTGGTAATAGTCCTGTCCGGAGCAAAAACAACTGGGCTGATTCCCTTGACAAGCCCATTAGTATATGCTTCACCAATCTGGTTTTCAGCCCAGTGACCACTTATGTCTGTAAAAGGGCATTCCGGTGGGCCAGCTGTGGGCGGGACAGTAATAGATCCACTGCCACCTCCTCTGCTGCCGGCCTGTCTCACCGTAAAGTCTGCGGTCAGTTCATTGGAAATCAGAATAAAATTTGGGTTTGCGGCAAAAACCGGTACTGCTGAAGCCATTAGAAAAACCAGCAATAGTATGACTGTCGAAAACCTTTGGGAAACCCGCATCTTTATCCCCCTTATTTTGTATTTTCTTTAATATTTTGTATGTAATTGTACTTTATCCCTCTAATTACTAATCATACTAAATAAACATAAATATGTCTATAAATAGATGTCGTACTATTTCGACAATTCAGCACGTTATTCGGTTTATATCGGAAATCTACACATAAGTTAATGCGTTTCATATACAATCCCAGAACGAATTAAGGTTAAGATAACTCCTTATATCGGTTGCCTTCTGTTAAAATTTCTCTTGAAATATTAGAATCGGGGAGAATTCGACAATACGTTTATTGCTTTTTTAATTATGTTTATAAGCAAATTTTATATCTTATTAGACTTAGGGCTTTGCCAAATTATTGTATAATGAGAAAAAAAAGCACAGGATACCCATGCCCTGTGCTTGTTTACCTTTGTCTCTTTATTTCTTACAGATTAGCAGTAGCTACTCCAACCTGTCCCCTATATTTATCAAAAAGTCCACAGCTGCAGTTATGCTTTCAAGCTCCTCACCAGATTGGTCATCCATGTATAAGTTATATCTCAGATCCAATGACTCATTCTTAGGAAGAATAGCCAGGCCTGACTCATTCAGTGCAAATCGCGTACTGCTGTCATCGTTCTTATCCCAGAGCAACTCTGAAAAGGTTTTGTTATCTACCAGGGTTTCATCAAATACGAACAATTTCCCCTTCACTACAGACAATTTCATGTTCTTTAAAAGAGATTCATAGACAAAATCCCTGTCGTAACCCTCTTTAAAGCCATTAAGGAGAACATTCAAGCCGAAACTATTTATATCAACCTGTTTAAACTGGTTTGTTATTCGGATAATCCCGCTCTCCTCCTTACCGGGATACCATAGATCGGTTCCGAAAATATTACCGTTATATGTGATTCCTCCATCTTCATTTATTGTAATATGAACATCGGGGGTACTATTTTCCATAAAGGCATAGGTAATTTGTTCCGCGCCGTAAAAAATATAGCCTAACATAATTACAGAAATAATGGTACGAATTAATTTACGAACAAATGCTCCATCTACCTTTTTCAAAGTCCTCCCCCCCACTATAATAATTTTTTATTGTAACTCAGACTTGACTTTATGTCAGCTTGCTAACGGGGAAATTCCAATACCACGATTGTATAATTATTATGGCACAAGAGTATAAAGCAGCATTTAAAAAAAGCTCTGCATTTGATTATCCTATTCCCTTTTATCAAGTGATGCATTTCCCCATTGCTGCTGTTCGGGATTGTTATATACCCCGTCAAATAATTTTGAAGACCGGTCCGTCTTTTCGGATTGATATGACATATCTTTTACATCAAATATAAATGTTATGGAATCATCGAAAACATAAAACCGGTTAATTTCCCTGATATTTGTACTATACCTGTAGATAATGGGTTTTCCTATTTCATCAGCTGCCCGAACCAGGTCATCAATGGATTTAACCTTAAACAAATTCGGGGTTCCAGAAGTGATTTCGCTGTTTAAAGCGACCAGACGACTGCCATGTTTCTTAAATATCTTCTCAAGGGCCTTTATCAGTGGTGATTTTTCCACAGTTATTGTGAAAAAGGCCAAATAAATCAGAGCCAGCAGCAAAACACCTAGAGATATGCTGTAAACAACAACTGTCATCCGGTCAACAGGGAGAGGAACCTTTTGGGTTGCTTCAATTTTTCCCGGTTTTTCCCCGGTTTGACTTTTCTGTATTTCGAAATACTTGGTGTTAAGAGGAATTATAATTCCCGGAGACAGTGTTTCCTTTATGGGGCCCTTTTCTGTACTTGCATCAAGATTTATATTCATCAGCACCGATAGCTTGACCTGGGAATTTACCTTCGAATCTTTGATAACATTATTGGCAAAATCATTATACTGCCTCAGATTTACCGGGATGTCTTTTACTATGGATATCTTGTTGTCAGCAGCTGCGAAGTTTGTTTTTGGTAAAACGGTGAATTCCTTTTTCCAGACAGTTATATTCTTTTCCTCATCACTAAAATACCCTTCCACCACGGCTAATACTTCGTAGCTGCCCTTTAGTTCAGCCGCCGCATCACCTTTAAATTCATAATTAAAATGGGTTTTAACAAGGTTTGCGTATTCAGAAATATAGATATTTCCCTCACCCAGATTATCACTATTGTATAGGATATTGGGACTAAAAAAGACCCTGTAATTCACATCAGCCTTTTGGCTGTAATTGTATAGAGCAGACTTCTTCTCCTCTACCTGAGGATATCTGACTTCCCGGAAAAGAAAGAAACCGATTATTCCAATCACAATAGTGATAAAACAAATTAAGCCCGTTTTCAAATACTTATTCACCTTTAGTTTCATCCCAATACTCCTTGCGTCAGTATTTAAGTATTCTAATTCATTATACTATTTCAGACATTTCCTGTTAACGGACTACTTCTGTCGATTTGTAGGATTTAATAGCACAATACAGCGGCAGCGAATAAAAAGCAGAGCGTTAAAAACTCTGCTTTGCTAACATTCAATTAGCTTTTACTCATTAAACTGTTTAAATTTGAAATGAATATCAAATACCGCTCTCTGGTTTTCAGTTTCAGGACCCGCATTCCTGGGCAGCGTGAACCATAAACAGTTTGGTGATTCGGCATCAAAGGTTAACCCTTCCAGATCAGGTTCGTTTAAAAGGGCTTCTTTATACTCCTCATCAATGTCAAAGGTGAAGTAATCTCCGGGTTCAAGAGTCCGTTTGTTATCGTGTATCAAGGCATTAACATAGTCTTCCAGTTCGCGCAGAGTTACCAGGTTATTCCCATTGGCATTGCCGTTACCGGTTCTGGAACCGGTCCCATCATCATTGGTACTACCCAGGACTACATATTTGTCACCATACAAGGTAGCACTTGAAAGGGGTAAAGAATATGCAGCTAACTTTCTGTCTTTCCTCCAGTGCTGCATCTGTCCGCGAACCTTAATTGTATCTTTAAGGATTTCGCTCGCCCCTTGATGAAAGTCAACACTTATATTATCAAGCGCTGCAGGTATGGTCCCAAGATTTTTAATTTTGGCCTCATACCAAATTGTAGTACCGGGATACATGTTGCACATGGTAAAAGTTGTCAGTGTCGGGCCATGGCTAAATGCAGTGATGAAAGCATCATCTGCTGTATCATTATTTGTATCATTTCCGTCAATATTTGGATAGATGTTATGCAGCTGATAGTTGTTCCCAACAGTCTGTTCCTGGACAAATTCAACCCGCATTTCCCCGGTTTGAGCTGTATTCGCGATAGTCGCAGTTTCACTCCATGCCGCATAGCCGGTCCCGATTAAAGCAAGCGCTAATACCAATGAAACTGCGGTTATCTTAACTTTTTTCATACCGGCCCTCCCGACTGTGATTTACCAGGATTTTTGTCAACACTGCTTAACGCACTTATCCTCTCAGTTTGCTGGTATTAATAGTACAGTGCGGCAAATCAAAAAGCAGAGCTTGGAAAAATTTGCTTTTGATCCTCTTAACTTGACCTCTAGTTAATCTAATTCACTAAGAGGGTAATGTCTCCGCCATTTACCGGGGCTGCCGGAATTGCACTGTCATCATCTCCCGCCTGGCTGTCATAAACTACGTCACCTGTATTGGATTCCCAAATCTTGATTCTTAGTAAATCGGGTGGAGCCCCATTATTAAATTGTCCGTCAACAGCAGTAACCAGGAACTCATAATTTTCATTGCCATTCAATATTCCGGTCCCGGTAAAATCGGCCATATCCCCGTTGACTGTCAGCTGATTGTAACCGATACTGAGGAAATCCATAGTTCCGAAATTAAAATAAAATGTTCCTTCAGGTACACTCCCACATGACTGGTAACTAATATCAAACATAAAGCTGGCCATCCCTGTCTGATTAGGTTCAGCTATAAAAGCTCCAGGAGGAGAATCTATAAAACCAACCCCAAAAACCGAAGCATTATTCATCAGTGTTCCAACCTGAAAATCAACCGTATCAGAAGAAGGGTCGTAAGACTGGTCTCCGGAAAAACGGGCAGTCAGGTCATATGTTCCGGGTGCCATTGTATCAGGAATTGCAATAGTAGAACTAGCAACCCCGTTTGTATCCGTTACACCCTGAGTCTGCAGACCTTCAAAAGTAAAGGTAACTATTTTGCCTGCCAGAGGGTTGTCATTATTATCTACAAGACTTGCACTAACTGTTGCAGTTGAGCCGGCAGCACCTTGCAGGTCTCCGGTATAAACAGTTTCTGTATTGGAACTGCGCACCGTCATGGTAATCGAGGGCGGATACCAATGTCCACACCAACTGCAATAGGTGTCTCCTTCAATTATAATCGTTTCTCCCGCAGTCAAATTGACACCGGAGAACACCCAGTTTTCGGCATGAACAACGCCGAGGGGCCAGTTAGAAGGGTTTAAGACCTTTTTCTCACGAGCCAGTTCTACCCCGGCCGAATTCTTAATCCATACAGTGGCATAGCGACCGTCCGGGTGATTTTCGTAATTGGGGTTACATCCGGTGCAATATTCACACTGCATCTGGACTGTGACCTCATTGTCACCTGACTGTACTGCATAATTAATATTATAGTCATAAACTGATGCATAGCTGGCTGAAGCAAATAACAGGAGACAAATTACAGTCAAAACAAAAATACGGCTAAACTTTTTGATTGACATATTTACCTCTCCTTCCATTTTCAGATACTTCCAGCCGGAATCTAAATAAAGCAGGGGATCCCTGCTTTATTTAGTTACCCATTACTGGTTAAACTGTTTGAAATCTATAATAATGTCAAATTGGGCACATTTCATCTCCACATCATTTCCCACACCACAGGCTGGCAGAGTGAAGAATAAGCAATTATCAGAATCCGGGTCATAGGCCGGAATATTTTCTGCAAGTTCTTGTTTGAAATTATCATCTATAACATCAAAACAGATGTAATCGCCAGGTTGGAGATTAAAACCATTCATAGCAGTTTCCAAAGCTCCTTCCAGGTCTCTTAACGGTACATTTACGATGTAACTGGAATCTACCGGCAATGTGCTGCCAGGTCTTTCTTGAACTGCCATACCCCAAACCCTTACGTTATCCTTTATTTCATCAGTCGAGGCAGCCGAAAAAACTACATCAACATTGTTAAGCACAGCCGGTATGGATCCTAGGTTTTCAATGTGAGTTTCATAATAAGCCACTGCGCCCGGGTACATATTACCCATTACCACAGTAGTAATCTTGGCACCGTGGGTTATACTGTAATTCATATGCTGAGCTCCTAACATACGCGGATGATCACAATCGTCAACAAATTCAACCTTCAGTTCACCGGTTCCCACAGCATTGTTAATTGTTGCCGTCTCACTCCATGCGGCATATCCTGCCCCCATCAGCATAAGGCCAAGAACCAGTGTGAAGGCAATTATTCTGGTCTTATTCAAAAGATGTCCCTCCTTTTTCTTTAGTGCCAATATTTTCTTTTTAATAAAGCAGGGCTCAACAGCCCTGCTTTATTAATTAAACATTTAGAAAAATATTATCAGTTATTACTGGTTAAACTGCTTGTAGATGGCAACAACATCAAATGTAAGGCTGCCATTTTCAGGAGCAGTATCCCCAACAGTCAGCTCATAAACTATGCTGCCTGAACCACCTACTGCCAGGTCTGTGGGAGCAGTTGGAGCACTTAATGTTGCCCATGATGAAGCAAAGGTATTGGTAATGTTGTCAATTTTTGCCGGGATGGTGCCAACATTACTAATCGGAACAGTAATATCTACGTGTGCACCGGGGTAAAGGTTATTTACAGTTACAGTAGCAGTATTGTTCTCAGTATCAGTGGTATCTAGCACTGCTTCAGCTGTACGGGTGATACCTGCAGGTTCAGTTGTTCCGGCTGTGTCTGAAAAGACTGCAACTGTACCAGCTCCCAGATCAACATCCAATTCACCGGTGCAGACATTGTTATTGATTGTCACTGTCTCGGTCCACGCTGCATATCCAGCACCCATCATCATTATGGCCACAACCAGGGCCAGAACCAAAAATCTTGATTTTTTCATGTTCTTCTCTCCTTTTACTTTTTAAAATTTTAAGGTACTTCAGACGAAAATTTCAGCCGGCCTTTGATTTTCATCTGTCTTGCTACCCACTATTATAATTACTCTTCTCCTTTATTTAAGCACCGGACCGGGTAGTTTTGTATGATACTATGCGGCAATCTCTATAGCTACCATAAGGCTATATAATACTACTTTGGTACCATAAACCATCCATTTAACCGCAAAAAGAGAAAGGGCCCAGCCCTTTTTAGTAATCTAAAACTCAATCTCCTCAAGAGGAATTTCCCTGCGGCTCTTTATCAGAAGTGACGGCCAACCGGCATTAGGGATGACATTAATTATTTTCCCTTTTACCTGTTCAGGTTCAACAAGGTCAGTATCTGCTGCAGAATTATTGTCACCCTTGGTGCGAAAAACCGGCACTCCTTTTTCCTTATCTTGAACAACCTCTATAATGCGATGGGAAATGGAGATACCGTCTCTTTTAAATTGGATTACATCTCCGGTCTGCAGACTATTTACATCTGTTACCTTCCTGGCCAGAATGACATCACCCGGTTTAGTCATTGGTTTCATGCTTCCAGTGGCAATTACCGATGGATATATGGGAAACACACCGACAGAAAACCATATAATTGCAATTGAAATTATACTGGTAATCATCCATCCTACGGGCCCCTCTTCTTCTTTGTCTTTTCTATGAAACGATTTTGTTTCCGTTAAGTATAGATTCTGCATAGCCATCAAGGAAAATACGGGGCAAAGAATGCCTACCAGGGCAGTTGTAATCCACTTTAGATCTGGCAGTATAGGTGATAACCAGTGAAAGGCCTGAAGGACTCCCATATAGATAATTGCAGGCAATGGCCCGCCCAGATAAGCCAGATACACAGCCAGCAAATTTTTTGCTAATTCAGGAGCCAGGTACTGGGCTATAAACTTGACTATACTCTCGTAATCATTCAGCCCGGTAAACCGGGTAACCCTAAAAGCGGTCAGGGTCATAAAAAAGGCCACTGATATAAACACCAGATAATTCTCATCATCTGAAAGGCTGTTTACCAGGTAGCTCCTCACCATTTCTCTGCCTATTAATGCCGAACCCACTACAAGTGTGTTGAGGATGATCCCTTTTAATGAGTGGTCATAAGGACTTCTGCCTAGCTCGTCTATTAGCCCCGAAACTATTAGGGCAGCTATAAACATTACAGCAAAGTTGAAAGCCCACAAACTGACAAAACTGTTCAGCCTGAGTTTCCCTTTTGGGCGTATTCGGGGAAACAGCCAAACTGTCAGAGCAACTCCCATCCACATCGAAAACTTAATGATCTGGTTAAAATAAGGGCTGTCATTAAGAGACATCACATAAGGATTGTCCAGAAAAAAACAGGCAAGAATCATCCCTGCCAACAAGATGCATCTTACCCGGGATTTGCCTGAAGGTAAATATTTTTGCCGTAACATAGCCTATCCACCATGCTTCCATTTTTTTGAATCCTACTTATTGTTGTATTGGCATACCGAATATTATATGTGTTTAACTCTTTTAGTAAACTTCTTCCCCCACTGTTGAGTCAGTTGACTCAGTAATAACCAAATCACTTTGAATTCCGGTTACACTTTTAACCGGAGTATCTGGTAAACCAGGCTTTACAACTTCAATATTACCCCTGATAATCAAGGTTTTCTCCCAAAAACCGTATCCCATAGACATAAGAACAAATGCCACCGAAAAACTTGCCAAAATAATCCACATTTTTTTCACCTTCATACCCCCGAGATAACAGACCTGTTTAATCACTAACCGAAGTGTTTAAAAAAGAATCCTGTTCAATATTCCACTGTCGAAATGGCATTTCTATTTCAAAATCACACATACCCTCTTCATCTGCCTGTATAGAGAGTTTTGGATTGCCCTCCCCACTGGGAATGCACCCCTCAGGTTCAATCAGCCCAGACGGCAGTGTCAGATGAATAATTCCATCATTGGCAGGCTTGTGCTGCCCGGAATATTTTATCGGAACAGTCCCCTCATTTTTCAGGCAGTAGTTTATAAATGCCTTAAAATCAGCATATACCCTTCCCTCGACAATCATGGTGGCTCTATCATCAATGCTTATATTTAAATCCCCGTTCCCCTGTATAATGTCTAATGAATAGTCATCACAGAACAAGGGCTCAATTATACCGGTAGAAACGGAGCTTTTAACATCCAAACCATTGTTCCAGTATGCATAGCTGATTCCTATAAAATTCAATGGTATGATGAATGCCATTAATATAATGTATGGCTGTACAATACGTCTCTTTTTCCTCTTCCTCATTGTTAAACATCACCCCATCGATTTTATTCAATAGATGCTTTTATAAACAATCCCGCACCAGCCCCCTGGAATAAGCATATAAGGCGGCTTGGGTGCGGTCTCCTAGGTTCAGTTTGGCCAGAATCTGGCTTACATGTTTCTTGACCGTATTTTCGGATACATATATCCGGGAAGCAATATCACGGTTGCTCAAACCCTTCCCGAGTGCAGCCAAAACCTCTCTTTCCCTTGGGGTCAGCTCTTCGTTCAATACAGTTTCGCCCTTCATTTTGATCTCCACTATTCTGGGGTCATAATACTTTCTTCCCTGACCGATAATCCTGATTGCATAAATAATTTCCTCTGGCAAGGCTTCCTTAAGAATATATCCGCTTACCCCCAGTTGCTCGGCACATAAAAAATCCTTTTCACTTCCTGAGGATGTGAATATGATAAATTTGCAGCTGAGTTGCTTTTTCCTTGCCTCTTCAATTATTTCCAACCCTGAGCTATTACCCAGCCTGAGGTCTATGATTACTATATCCGGCTGCATCCGTCGCAAGACTTCAATAGACTGCCGCACATTTTCGGCTTCCCCTATTACTTCAATTGACGATTCACAGCGCAGAGCCGAGATGAGTCCCTGCCGGACCAGCGGGTGGTCGTCAACCACCACGATTTTTAATTCCATTACGCAATCCCTCCCTGCTTTTGTGAAACAAATTGAATATCGGGAATTTCAACCCTAATCGCAGTTCCCCGGCCACTTTTGCTGTCCAAAATAAACCTCCCGCCAAAAGACTGGACTATATTTTTCATATTAATAAGCCCCAAACCGGTATTCTCAGTACGTGCCTGAGCCGGTTCAAAACCTGCCCCGTTGTCTTCCACCAAAAGTACTGTAACCTTGGCATCAACCTGAAGTGAGACCTTGATAATACTGCTTTTTCCATGCTTTAATGCGTTCCCTGTTGCTTCACAGACAATTCTGTACAGGCACTTTTTTATTCTGGCTGACAGTAGTTCTTCATCCCCGGCTAAATTCATGCTTATATTGATTCCATTCAGGTTAGCCAGGTCACTCAGATATGTTTTAATACCTGAGAAAAATATTTTTTCCCCTGATTTTCGGGTACTCATACTATAGATCGATTGACGGAGCTCACGCATAGCAATGTTTGCCGATCCGCCTAACCTGTCAAGCTGCTCCCGGATTTCGTTCCGGTCAAGATCCTCCCAGCTGTTTTTTAATTGATACAGGGCATATCTAATCGAAAAGAGACGCTGTGATACACTGTCATGAATCTCATTGGCTATCCGGTTGCGCTCCTCAAGAATCATCAATTTATCATTAGCCTCTTCCATAGAAAAACGTTCCAGGATAATTGCACTTAAATCTGAAAGAAAAACTAACTGTCTTTCAAAGACAATTTCGGAATTAAGCCCCTGACCCCCTGATTCTATACCGAGTACACCGTATAACTTAGTGGAAGATTTGACTGGTATTGCATGAAATGTGCGGTCTGCAAGCTGTAAATTTAATTCCGGAACACTGCCTCCAATTTCCTTACTCCTTTCCCTCAATTCACTGCAAAGAAAGCATTTTAAGTCATTGTCAGTATCAGTGTTCGTGTAAATGTGGCCGTTTTTAAACCTATCAGTGTTTACCCAGAAAAAGGACATGGGTGCTTTCGACAATTTTGCTGCATAATTGGTAAATGTCTGAAAAAAGGTTTCCAAATGGTCCTCATTGGTAAAAGTCTCAATAATCTGATATAAGGACATGATATGTTCCAGGGCCTCCTGCTGCTTTCTGTTTGCCGTGCCCAGACGTTGCAGGAACTGTGAAAGGAACCATACCAGTAACGTTATCAAAATAAATACCAGCAGCAGATATGAATATTCAACCAATAAATCCACAGCCTGGCCTTTATTAAACAAACCCACTGATACCCATCCGGCTGTAACCATGTAAAAAAAGAGGTTGAACCAGCAGAACCATGGTGAGAGATACCCTGCGGCAACAAGTACAGGATTTAAAGCATACCACATAAACGGGCTGTCAAGACCTCCCGTGGGAACCAGAAGCAGGGTGATAACCAGAGTCTCTAACAGAATGATTACCCTGAGCTTACCGGCACATGAAAGATACCGGACATACATATCGGTGATTAGTCTGGCGGCAACATACAGGGAAACAACAGCAGCCAGTTTATATGGCACTATAGTTAATGACCCTTGGACAAGATAAAATGCAGAAGTAATCAGCAGTGAACCGTAGCGGTAAGAATAAAGGAGTTTAATTGCATCAGAATGATGGTAATGATTGAACAGCCTAGTCCAGATGGAAAAAACAGATTCACTTATGATTCGAACCATCGTAAACTTCACTTCCAATAAAAATAATATAAATAATCCTTTTTTATTTTTACATATGTTAACCGCTCTGTCCTCAAAAACGTGTCGAGTAATTCTACGCCTTGTTATGCTAAGATATGTCACTTTTTGTTTGATCAAGGGGTTATTTATGCACCTGCCTGTTACTCGGTCCTAACCCGTTTCATCTGAATCTGCTAACATTTCGCATTTGTCCAGTTAATTCGCAAATATCACTACATTCGTAGTTAATAATTTTTCTGAGGCTTTTTGTTTTGGTTTTCGACAATGCATAGTAAATTTTTTTCACCCCGCTCCAGGCAAAAAAAAAGAGCCTTTCGGCCCTTTACCTGTCTTTGCTATATATTAATTGTACCCATAACGTTTCCCGAGTACCACTCCAAGTATCACACCCATCAAACCCAGCATGACAGCAGCCGGTACAGTATTATCGGCGCCTGTACTGCTGCCGGTAGCCTCTCCATTCACCGCGGCGCTTCTAAACGCCAAATCAGGTCCTATCCATCCTAAACCACTCTGTGCCGCCCCCGCAGTTTCAACTGTAAGCTGAGCAAGTGGAACATCGAGTCTTACGACATAACCTGATTCATCCACACCGATTACCTGTCCGCTCACATCAGGCACTTCGGCTGTCCAAATGCCGCCTTTTGCTATAAACTGCACAGGCTCTCCTCCGGCATATACGTAGTAAATTCTAAGGGCATTAAACATCGGTTTTGCTTCCAGCAGGTATGTCCCATTATCCTGTGCCTGTTGGCTGACCTTTATCAGGGGCAGGGTGTTGTCAATTGTTATCCCGTAATTGGCCTCCCTCTCCACTCCGGCTGAATCTACAGCAATAACCCTGATTCTGTACGACCCGTCAGGTGTGCCAAAAGGTATCAGAAATGACTTCTTCCAATACCCCGGCTTCACCTCTTCAAGCTCAAGTTTCCTGCCGTCAGGGAGCTTCGCATATACCTGCACAGCACCCGCAATACTCACCGCTATTGTCGGGTCACCTGCCGGTACACACCTTGGGGAAACACTTACTCCCATATTTCCTGCCCCAAAAGCATTCTGCGCGGAAGAATCTGCTCCCGGTGCCGGTCCGGCAGTATCCGGAACTGTTATCAAGCCGCCTGTTCCGTTATCCTCACCCTGACCTCCAGTGGCGTTGTCAGTAGCACCTTCATTAACACCTTCATCACCGGTATTGTTATCGCCTCCTGACGAACCTGAGGACTGCCTCAAAACATTAATAGTTACCTGTACAGTATCGATACCTCCGTTTTTATCACTGACCGTATAGGTGAAGGTATCAGTGCCGTATCCTCCCGGAGTATAGACCAGGGACTTGCCATCTTCACTTATGTCTACAGTACCTGCAGTAACCTCTTCATAAGCTGCCTGGGTGACAGTAAGCCCTTCCCCATAGTAATCAATATCATTTGCCAGCACATCAATTACCCTTGTGGAAAGACCACGAATTCTAAAGATATCCTCAACAGCTTTTGGAGGTAAATAATCCGCTCCATACACGCGTACGTTTACAACTGCATTGTCCGGGTCATTTTCATCAAACCGGGCCATGTGGCTGAGATAATAATTCCCCGTTAAAATCCCCCTGAATCCGGTTTCCACCCTGAAAACAGAGTTCTTGTAAATTTCCTTATGCACCGTTGCGGCATATACATACCCGTCAACAGCTGCTGAGGTATCTATACTCATATCGCGCCCGCCAACCTGTAACCACAACAGTTCAATGCCTTCCCCGGAAAGCCGGAGCTCTCCAGTCAGGATTGTATCCCCTCTGTTGGCCGGCACACTGACACTTGTGCTGATATATTTCTTCCTGGGCTGAGGCCCTTTGTCCAAACCGTCAAAGAATATTGATGCACTAATATTCTCGGGTAGTTGGTTAGCCCCCTCAGGTCCGAGCTCGAAGTCAATCTCGTAATCTGTGAAACCTTTTTCAAAATGAATTGGGGATTCACTCAGGTATACTGTGGAAATAACCGTTTCCCCTATAAACAGTTTTAGCCGGATACGTTCAGCAGTTACACCCGGCTCAGGCTTAACCTCAACGGTAACCTCACCCCGAAACCTCTTCCGGCACTCCTTTTGCGCCTCAACAGTATAGGAAGCTGTACCCTCACTTCCCTGGACAATTTTAAGTACTGTAGATTCCGCAGGATCTGCCAGTTGACTCATCTCCCAGAAAACAACGCGTTCACCCGACAAGGTAAAATTGCTGAGCTTCAACGGCCCCTTATTAGGTGGCACAGCATCCTCATTCCCTGGACCTCCCTGGCCTCCGGAGCCGCCCGAACCACCACCACAGCCGCCGCTCTCATGGTCAGTGCCTTCATCTCCGCCGCAGCCACAGCCGCCGCTCTCATGGTCAGTGCCTTCATCTCCGCCGCAGCCACCGCCGCTGCCATGGTCAGTGCCTTCATCTTCGCTGCAGCCACCGCCGCTGCCATGGTCAGTGCCTTCATCTCCGCCGCCGCAGCCACCGCCGCTGCCATGGTCAGTGCCTTCATCTCCGCCGCAGCCACCGCCGCTGCCGCCATCCCCCTCAGCAGTATCCCCACATAAGGGTTCCACTGAAGCCGTCTCTTCAGAGTTTTCTGGTTCTGCAGAAGTTATACTATCTTCGGAATTGGCTGTCTTATCGGGTTCCGGGGTTTCTTGAGGTCCCGTTGTCACGTTAGGCTTGAGGTTCTCTTCAAGCCCGGATTTCACCTCTGCACCAGGGACCTCTTCCAGGGCTGCCTGCTCACCAAAACTATTTGCCCCCTCATCTGACATTGCAAATACAGCCAGAGGAAAAACAAGTCCTATGGAAACAGTGAAAACAAGGACCATTAAAATACTGAAAACCCGCAGTATATTCAGTTTTATAAACAAGAAATTTCACCTCCTTTCCGAAACAAGGTTAAATAATCTAGTTACTGCCTATATATTAACTTGAAAGAAATAAAATTTCCCGCGAAAAACATCGCGGGAAATAAGAACTTTTCTCCACCTTACGAGTATTAATATATAATTTTTACAGCATACTCGATTTTTTTACCAAGTCAATGTATAGTACTACATAAAGACGTCTAATTCCTTTCCTTGTCGCTCAAGCATCGAATCAACTCGACAAAAGGACAGGGTTACTCAACCCTTTTGGTTACTTCCTTTTCATTATTTTCTTTCTGCACCGTCTTCTTCAGCTTGTCCAACACTTCAGGAACCATGGCAACCACATTTTCCAGACTGCCCCTTCCTGAAATAGGGAGCATGCTCACAGAGTCTCCTTTAATGACAATTACCGCAGCGGGGGTAAGCCTTGCTCCGGTACCGGCCCCGACGCCCCCTCCCCCCTGGTCTTTGGCATCTTTTCCTTCTCCGCCTCCGGTACCAATTCCGAAGGTCACATTAACCACAGGTACCAGAGTAACTTCTCCGATTACAATCGGGTCACCAATTACGGTTTTTGCTTTGAACATGTTCTCTAGGTGTGAAAAAATGGTATCCATGTTCTGTTTCAAGTCCAAATCAAACACCTCCTTTGATACTTAAGCCCCTGGCAGCCGCCTGCCTTGGCGGGGCAGCAAGGGCAATCCATACTCTCCTTATTGCGGGATGAAATGCTGTTCTCAGAGTACGCAGCAGAATAAACATGGGCACAGCTGTAACAGCCAGCTTAACTTCGCCTGAGACAACAGGCTCAAAAAAATTTGGCCTGATATCAACTTTGGCCACCCCCCGGGCACCGCATAAGCCATAGGCCATGCCGCATATAATGCCCGTAGCCGCCGGGTCGCCTAATCCAAGTTCTCCTGATATTTCCAGCCGCGAGTCGGTATCACCTATCATACCCCGAAAATATCGCAACAATACAATAAAGGTGTCCGGCGTCAAGGCTCCAACCGCAGCGCTCAGCCTGCGTGGCAAGGATGCTCCTGAAATAGTATCCTGTTCCGGAATATCTTCATATTTATTTTTGTCTTCCTGTTTGTCTTCCTCTTTGTCTTCGTGCTTGTCTTCCTGTTTCCTAAGCCTGAACCGGAGACCCGCCATACACACTTCAGTTTCACCTGCAAAACTTGTCACGACAGTCAGGAGAAGAACTCGCTTCAGGAGCTTTAGGCGGAGTCCGGCCTCTCCCGAAGATGATACAGTAATCAAGGCGCTCCATGGCAGTATCAAAGTAAGTAATGACAGTAAAAGAAGTGCAAATAGCATAATAAATATAACTGCCCACCATTCCATGAGTACCACCTCATGGAATTACTTCGACTTTTTTCTTGTTTTTCCTTTTTTCAACTTCACTGTAAGCCAGTCATCCTGACGATGCCGTCCCGAATAAAGGTGAGTGCCAGGCCAATGAGAAATGCTCCGCAAACGGCAATGATTCCGCGATATAACCTGTCAGACATTACTTTTTTCCCCCTGGCAATGGCAACAGCAACCACCCCATACCAGGTGAAATCTGCCAGGATGTGTCCCGCAAAAAATAAAAAAAGCCCCGCTATGCCATATTCCCAGGCACTTGTTATGTAACCGAGACCTATAGTAGCCCACCATATGCTCCAGTAGGGGTTGGAAAGGCTTACCAGAACTCCGGCCAAGACCGGTCCCATCAAGACCTTCTCCTGTCCACTCTTAAGTTCCAGTGAGATATTCCCCTGCCGGACATCCCTAAGCATCCCGTATCCCATCCAGATAAGGAACAACCCTCCAACAATACTAACGGTTATAATAAAGTACTGGTTGTTTAAAAAAGACTTCAGCCCCAGAATCAGGGCTGCAACCAGGACAAGCTCCAGGAGGGCATGCCCCACCATGATGAGCGGCCCGGCCTTAGCCCCCCGCCTCGTTGTTTCACTAACCGTTACTGTAAGCAGCGGACCGGGCATCATGGCCCCCGAAAAACCAACTATCCAGGATGTCACAAACAGTTCCAGAAGCATTTTCAGGTTCCTCCAATTTACTCTTTTTCAGCCTGTCCATAGCCGTTGACAACCACCTTCAACTCCCCGTTATCAGGACAAAAAATCAGCCCGTGCACTGGGATAGTCCGGGGTATCAAGTGGTGAGATTTTACCTTGGTAACAGCATCAACAACATTTTCTTCAACATCAGAAAACCCGCCCAGCCATGCTGCCAGATCATTCTTATCAATCTCTTCCTCAGAGATACCGAACTCCTTCATCCTTTCTGAAAGTAATTCAGTATCCAGCTTTGACATACCGCAATCGAGGTGTCCGATGACAAGTATCTCCCTCACCCCTAGCAGATAAACCGCTGCTGCCAGGCTCCTGATGGCATCATCACAGTCTTTGCGAATTCTGTTTCCGGCATTTTTAATGATCTTGGCATCTCCTCTTCTGATGCCCAGAGCCGGTTCAAGAAATTCCACAAGCCTGGTATCCATGCACGTAAATATGGCCACATGCTTTCTCGGCTTATGGCTGTATTTTTTTAGCAAATAACGATATTCATTTACAAAAAAGCTGTTGGCCAGCAAAATCTCCTCCAGCAGCATGATGACACCTCCAGGCGGTATTTATAGGGTATTTGATTTATTATACTACAAACGCTTTTGTTCGTACATAAGCATGGTCAAGGAAATCATTTTCAAAATAACATTTGATTATCAACAAAGATAGGAGCAGATTATTCCGCCGGCGAGCAGCATCCACGCCTTCCGGAACATATCTACCCCTATCTAAATCAACCATTTGATAAGTTCCAACCAAGAGAATTCCTGTCAGCAGACATAAAACAGGGTAAACATGGTTATTGTGGAAATTATCAAGGCCGCAATATAACCCGGCAGGTAATCCTTAAATTTCCCGGGATCGTGGTCAAGCATTCGCCTAACCCGGAATTCAATAACCCCCGCCTGCCCTAACAGGTTAGGGTGAGGCATAAAGTTATCAAAAACAATATTGTCTAAAAATTTTTTGGGTGACAGTCTCCAAACCTTAATCAGAGCCTGGGCAAATGCCATCGGCCGTCCGGTCAGCCTGACCACCATATCATCTGCAGCTTTTTCTTTTTCAGTAATAAAATCTCTGAAGACCCAAAATATAACCGGGGTAAAAAACAAGAGGTCCCTTAAAAATACCATGGCCCAAGTCGTCACTGAATCCGCCCGGGCAATGTGCCCCAGTTCGTGGGCCGCAACTGTTTCCAGTTCCTCAGCATCAAGGACGTCCAATAATCCCTTTGAAACTACAATAACCGGCAGCCTATAACCCATTGTAAAAGACCGGGCAAACGAATCCGGTGTAACAATTATTCCAGGCTTTGTAATGTCACCCTTAAGGCACAGCTTTTCCATTATATTAAAAAGTACCGGGTATTCTTCAGCCCGGGCAAAGCCATATCTTTTGGCTATCTTCTTACCTGCGGCAATACTGATAAATGCTTTGATAACTGCCAAAAACACCACTACCAAAAACAGTGGTGTTAGAATGGTAGCCAGTACTTCAGCTGAGTAACAGAGCCAGTCATTAAACACACCCAGTGGATGCCCGTAAACCGTGCACCTGTCAATAATAAAGGGCCTGTATGCTATGTATGCAGCCAGGGGAATTATGAAAGGAAGTATATACAGAAATGCCTTTGACCTTGCATTTCGGATAACTGCAAACTGTACCATCAGAAGGGCTAGCAGATAGCTGACCAGGGAACCAATAAGGACATATACAATAAAGGGATGGACAAACTTATGAATAAAAACATCGTATGTCATGGTTTATTTTGCCCCCTTTAACCTCCGCTCCTGAATGATTACCTCTAGCCTGCTAATATTGGTTTCATTTTCGGAACCCAGCCGTTCAACCATGTGTGAAATGGCGGGTTCAGAGAACTCCTCCATCAGACCGTCGAGCACCTCTGTAACAACCCTTTTGACAAAGTCAGGTTCACTGATGGTCGGGGTATAAACATATGCATTGCCCACAGGCTCCTTGTCAAGAAGTCCTTTTTCGGCCAACCGGCCCATAATTGTCATTACAGTAGTATAAGCAAGGCTCCGCTCCAGCCGCAGCTGTTCATACACGTCCCTTACCGTAGCCTTGTTCGCCCTCCAGACAATTTTCATAATGTCTGCTTCAAGGTCACCCAATACCTTTTTATACCCAATCTTGTGAGGTTTAAAATCAGAAATCAGTCTTTTAAGAAACACTATGATACCCCCCCATAAATGACTACTATCTAGTGTACTACTTATTTCTATCATACACCAGAATTTGTATTTTGTCCATTAATACGCTGTATGCCCAAAATTTGCGGGGGTCAATTATGTTAATTTTCAATTTATTTCAAAAATAACATTATTTTTAAAATAACACCTTTTTCTTACCAGACTTATCATTCTAATGACCTAATTAAAATTGTCATAAAGTATTTTTGTTTCTAATAAAACTGAGAATGGGAGTGAATGATCCCATAAACCCTCTGGGTAATTAGATTGGGAGGAAGCCAAATGCTGTCTCTACTTGTATTTATTGCCGGAATAGCCCTGCTTTTATTTGGCATGCGCTTCATGCGGGACGGCCTGGAAAGCGCCGCCCGCAGAAGAATGCAAGAAGCACTGAAAACACTTACGAGGAATCCCTTGGTAGGTTTTATCACCGGCACTGTAATTACAGCCCTTGTCCAGAGCAGTACAGCGGTAACGGTAATAACCATCGGTTTTGTCAATGCCGGGATTCTGACATTTTACCAGGCAGTGGGAATAATACTGGGGACAAATGTGGGCACATGTATAACCACACAAATTATATCCTTTAGGATTGAGGACATTGCCCTGCCGGCTATCGGCCTGGGAGCGCTGCTGATAGTTGTTCCCCGGCAAAAATCCCTCCGCTGCCTGGGACAGTCAATTACGGGATTCGGGATAATATTTCTCGGAATCAATACCATCTCTGATGCCCTGGAACCCTTGAAAAATTCCCCTCTCTTTGTGGACTTACTTGCCCAGGTAAGTTCAAATGCCTTCTTTGGTGTAGTTGCCGGTACATTCTTTACAGCCCTGATCCACAGCAGCGCAACAACCACTGGGATTGTAATTACCCTTTCCCGCCAAGGCCTGGTTGATCTGCCAACATCAATAGCAATCATCCTGGGAAGCAACATCGGAACCTGCATCACCGGAGTCCTGGCCGCTATCGGGACTCCTCCTGCGGCAAAACAGGTGGCAGCGGCACACGTCCTGCTGAATGTAATCGGTGCCATTGCAGTCATTCCGTTTATCCTGCCTTTTGCAAATCTGGTGGAAACTACGGCAGCAGCGCTCCCCCGCCAGATTGCCAATGCCCATACCATATTCAATGTGCTTAGTTCACTGGCGGTGCTCCCGTTTGCACGATATTTTGCCAGGCTGGTTCAGAAAATAGTTCCGGATTAAATGGTTCCGGACAGCGATATTTTTCCGGCGAAGTTACACAAAAACATTGTAAATTACCGGGTTTTGGGTTACTTTAATATAGTACACATCGAAAGGAGAATTGCCATGCATCTTGAAGCCCTTGAAAAAGTCCTGGGAATTGCCGGAAGAAACCCAAGAGTACTGCTGAGCCCGTCCTACTTCATGAAAATTTCAGCCCGTCTGGATATCGACAGCCATATCGAAGGTGACCGCATAGTGTTACGTTATAACGGTCGAGAAGCGGAAGCAGCAGTAATCACCCCGGAAAACTGTGAAAAATATAAATGCAGAGTACAGGAAGGGAAAAACGGCACAATGATTTACGAATTCATAAATGCCTTGGTCACCCTGCTGGCAGATGAGGAGGTGCCCCCCTCCCCTCATGATAAACTGGGGCCAACCGCCGAGTTCTACTGCAGTTGGGGCGCTGAAATATTACGAAAAAAACTTCTCTAAAAAACGGGACTGCCAAATGGCAGCCCCGTTTTTTTACACTTTGAAGTTTTCCACCATTCTCTTTAATTCCTCTGAGAGGTTCACCAGAACTGATGCCGATGCAGCCACTTCCTCAATAGAGGCTGTCTGCTCTTCTGCCGCCGCAGCTACCTGCTCCGCGCTGGCAGCGGTTTCTTCAGAGATGCTGGCGATATTTTGCATTGCAGCTACAGCCTGTCCAGCGCCTGCGGCCATTTCTTCGGCTGCTGCCGATACCTCGAGGATTCTTCGGTTTACGTTATTAATAGAACTCACAATATCATTAAACGCCTCACCGGCTTTATTTACTATGCTGGTACCGCTTTCAACCTCCACGATACCTGATTCCATCGCTGCCACTGCCTTATCGGTCTCTTCCTGAATTTCCAATACCAGATCGGAAATCTCCTTAGCTGCATGGCCTGATTGTTCCGCCAGTTTACGTACCTCCTCAGCAACCACGGCAAAACCGCGTCCCTGCTCACCTGCCCTGGCAGCCTCAATTGCGGCATTTAATGCCAGCAGATTAGTTTGTTTGGCAATACCTGTAATTACATCAACTATGTATCCTATCATCTTCGATTTCTTGCCTAAATACCTAACAGTAGCGGCAGTTGAATTCACTGTGGTATTTATATTTTTCATCTGGGAAACTGCATCCTGTATGGAACTGCCACCCTTGCAGGCAGTGGTGCTGGCTTCCCCGGAAATATTCATCACATCATGGGCATGTCCGGCGACATCCTGGATACCCTTGGACATCTCTCCGATGACCTGTGATGTCTGCTCGACACTCTTTGCCTGGTCCTCGGTTCCTGTTGCCACCATGTGAATAGTTGCCGCAATCTGTTCTGTGGTTTTAGATGATTCAGCAGCTCCGTTATTAAGCAGGTCAGCTGAATTGGCCACATGTTCGGCTACTGAGTGAATCTTTTCAATCAGTCCGGCAATATTTGTGACCATACTATTAAAATTATCTCCCAGGCAGGCAAATTCATCATTTGAATGAATGTTAAGGCGTGCCGTGAGATCACCTCTTTCAGCTCTGGTCATTCCCTCAACTATTGTGGAAATAGGACTGGAAATAATTCTGGTCAGAAAATAAAAAATTATCCCTGTTCCTACCATAGCCAGGTAGGCTCCAAACATCATTCGCATCCGGATACTGTTCATAAGATCGGTGGACTCCTGCTGAGGAATCCTGACAGCCAGGAATCCGGCAATATCACCCGACTGGTCGGTAACCGGCATAACTCCGGTGAGTTCTTTAGTCCCGGCTATTTCGATCTGTTTAACAAAAGACAGGCCTTTCTGCTGCAGGTCAGACAGTAATTCAGGTTCAACCCGGTATTCCTCCGGGTCTGCTATCCCTTCAATGTTGGCAGCCACCAGTTCAGCCCCCAGATATATCAGAAACTCATTACCTGTACGCTCAGTTATTGTGTCCATTAACAGTGATTCAGAGTTGATCTCTGTTTCTCCCTTAAACAGTACGCCTCCCTCACTCCACCATTCTCCGGGATAAGTGCGTTCAACAAGCTCACCGGTAAGGTTGAGATTCTCCAAAAGCCGGCCCTCCAAAAGCGATTTCCCATATTGATCCATTGTATTGAGAGCATATAACCCAATCCCTGTGGAAATACAGAAAAGCATCAGGACAAATACTATGACAAGTTTGAAACCAAAACCTATCCGCAACAGACACATCCCCTTCCCAGGACGAGTTACCTTGGCTACCATATTGATAACTATATTGATATCGATTTTGTTCGACAAATTACTGGAAATTCCTGCTTTTTAGATTGATTTTTGTTAATATGCCGAACAAAAAACCCGTAAGATACGGGTTTGTGCATAATCAGGCCACGGCTAAGCCAGCCTTATTTTCTGCCGTTATTCAGCTCACAGTCGAGATAACCTATGGTATAACATTCCCTTGCATGGGCTTCCAATATCCCGGCAAGAGCAGTCATTACTGCAGCCTGGTTCTCACGGGATTTGATATACGGGAAAATCAGTTTCTTGCAGGTCTCATTGTTTTTTTGCAACAACTGCCTAATCCCACGCTTTTCATTTGTATCAAGGAGACTTATTACCCTGTCATGAAGGACCTCAAGCTCGAAATGACCGCCCGGGACAACCTTTAACAGGGGTTCACTCTTTTCTTCCATAAGCAACACCTCCGCAGTTAATATTATAACCGCGATTACAGGCAATTACACCTCTGGAATGATCATTCATACTTTTTGTGAGACAGCCTCCACCACAAATCAATAAAGAAAAAGGCAAAAGCCAGGAACACCATTGCTCCTGCCATACTCACATAGATGCCAAAACTATGTTTTAGCCAATACACCAATACACAATAGGCAATCATGGCTACAACACCGAATCCCCATGTTACCAGAGCGACTGATATTTTCTTCGCTTCAGCCATAACCGCACCTTTTATTTTTCCAACCATTCTATGTTCCTCCGGTTACCTGATAGAATTTCTATGCCAAGTCCTGTTCTTTCTTCTGAACCTTTGACGTCTTCTTCTCTGCTTAGTTACATTCCATGCTACAAACAGGCCCAGCATCAGGCCCCCCGCCAACAGAGGATTAACAGGAGCTATTTGGGGTAACTCTTTTAGCTTAACTTCATTTCCGGCCACCAGATTTACTGAACCCAGTTCTTTTTCTGAAAGATGAAAAGTTATTTTACCGAGAACCTGGCCTTTTTTCACAGGAGCCCTGATATCATCTGATACTGCCACCTTCTCAGTTACACTACCGCTTTCACCCGTGGGAACCGTATAATAAAAGTCCTCTGCTGTTTTCAGGACCACATCCCCGGTTCCATTGCTGACTGCTGCCTCTCTGACTAAAGTACCGGCATCCTTGGCTCTGATGGTATTATACCCGGAGAATCCATACTCCAGCAAGTTCTCGGCATCAGTCCAAACGACAGACCCCGGTTCCCCCAGGACTACTGCAATCATTTCCTGATTACCCCTGGCTGCTGAAGCCACCAGGCAGTTCTTGGCCTCCGAAGTGTACCCTGTCTTTATCCCGGTTGCCTCCTCGTAACGCCACAAAAGTTTGTTAGAATTTTGCAGCCATTTGACATCAGAATCATCTTTTCTCGGGATCACCTTTACCTTGGTACTCACGAACTCCCTAAATAGCGGGTTCCGCATGGCATACCTGGCAATTACCGCCAGGTCATAGGCAGTTGAATAGTGGTCAGGGTCCGGCAAACCATGGGGGTTAACAAAATTGGAGTTTACAGCCCCAAGCTCCCTGGCCTTATTATTCATCAGCTCACTAAATGCAGGAACCGAACCGGATATATGCTCTGCAACCGCAACTGCCGCATCATTGGCTGATTTTACGAAGAGGGAATAAAGCAGATTTTCCATGGTAATGGTTTCGCCTTCATGAAGCCCGATAGCAGAAGGTATCACCAGTGTCGGGTTCTTGCCGCCGGTCACGATATCAGTAAGCTTGGTCCGCTCAATGGCAATAATGCCTGTAAGTATCTTTGTAGTGCTGGCAGGTGGCAGCTGAACATCCGCATTATATGTATAAAGTATCTCTCCACTTTTACTGTCCATAAGCAGGGCAGCTTTTCCGGATACCTGGGGAGGTATCGCTGCCTGCTGCTGAGCAGCCGTGGCAGGAGATATGAGGCAAGTCGTTAAAAATAAAAATAATAGCACTCCGCGACCGATTCTGCGTACCAGTGTAATCACTCCTGTTATGCTTTTTGATTCCGGAAATTCATTGTATGTAATGACAGTACATAAAAATTATACCTTCTCATCCTCCCCAGTGCAACCCGTTCATCAGTGCAGATCATTCCCGTGTGCATCCGGAAGTTGCTTTTTTACCGGGTTTAACCTAAAATAATATCATTACGGTAATTTTTTCTATCCAAAGGAGGAACATCCAGTGTCATTATTCAATCGCAAAAAGACAATTGAAGTAAATAGGCTCAGCGGAAATATTCTCGAAGTAACCGCACACATGAAAGACAATTTTCATGAAATAAAAACAATCATTGAATTTGATAATGATTCCAAAACTATTATCGATGCCAGGGCAGAAATGATCACCGTCCCTTTTGACCTCTGTCTTGAGGTCTCTACCATGATGAAGGGACTGACAGGACTACGACTGGAAAAAGGTGTCCGCAGGTCTATCCAGGAAGTAATCGGGGGAAAGCAAGGGTGTTCCCACCTTTATGACCTCACTATGGACTCGATGAATGCCCTGGTCCAGGCAAGTGGTTTCTGCCTGCTGCCAACCGAAATGCCCTTTGACGAAAAAATGGAAATCATTAAAAAGCTCAATAAAGGCATCTGCCATACTTACAGCAATCTGGACCGCAACCCCAGATACATAGGCTATGATAACCTGTAGGACAGCGCCCCATAGATAACAGTTAATCAGTGTCTCATCAGCGGGTGGTCTTGTTAACTACTTCTGTAAGCCGTGATATCATAGCAGCAGCCTGAGCCCTAGTGGTGTTTTGGCCGGGAGAAAAGGTGCTGTCAGCAAATCCCTTCATAAGTTTTGCCTTCACTGCAGAAGCTACATCTTCCCTCGCCCAAAGGCTAATCCTGTCGGCATCGCTAAACTCACTGAAAATCTTGGTAAGTTCCTGCTCCTTGGGTGTCTTCAGGTTGCCTGCGCGGGCCAGGAGCGCAGCAGCCTCCTCCCGGGATATGTTCCTGTCCGGCGCAAATCTGTCATGAGACACACCGGAAACCAGCCCGGCCCTTAAGGCTGCCTCAATATACGGGAAAGCCCAGTGCCTCCGGCGTACATCACTATAAGAAGCATCTTCAGGCTCGTATTGCTGGAGTCCCAGTGTCCGCACCATAAATGTGATAAACTCCGCCCTGGTAACACTGGCATCAGGCATGAACCTGTCCCCTGTCCTCCCGGTTATTGCTCCGCGCGCCGTTAAGAATTCGATGTCTCTTTGGGCCCAGTGGTAGGTTACATCATCAAAGGTCCTGAAATAAATGGCTGCCCCAAAGTAACCCTCACTATCGGTCTCAATACTGACAGTCCGGCTCTTGGCATCAACAATCCCGCCGAGAATCTGCCACTCATCCTCTTTTGTGTCATAAAACAACACCGTTATCTTGTGAGCCTGTTTTTCACCAACCACATCATCATATTTCAGAGTCACTTGATAGGGCTTGACAGGGTCATCACCCGACCAGCGCAGGCGGAACAGGGGCCCCACGAAAGCTGACTGGTCAGGTGCATCCTCCAGGTCGCCCGGGTCTTCCACCTCCAGCAATGATTCTGTATTGAAACCTACTGAACCTTTATCCAGTTTAATCTTTATCCAATCATCATAGGCCTTGATTTCATCACCATCGGCAACCTCTGTCCTGACCTCAGAGCCCTCTTTTGCTATGGTATTATAATATACCGTCAGGGTCTTGGTGGTTGAGGCTTCCCCGAAACTTGCACTCAGTTCAATTTCATTCTTCCCGCCTTTCAGGGTTACACTGCGGGAAAAGCTTCCGTCAGACCTGACATCTGTCTCCGCACCGTCAATTTCAAGGGTATTGAAATCAGCCTTTTTCAATTTGCCCTTGATAGTAACCATGTTGGAATAAATTGTGGCCCCTTCAAGAGGAGAATCAATTGCAATGGAGGGCCCATCATTATATGTCAGTGTGATTTTGCGGGAAGTTGTCCTGGGAGTTATGTTCTCACCTTGTGGGGTGACCGCCGCAGCAGTTGTAAGGCTTAACTCTATCTCATTATCTCCCGATTCCAGGGTTATCGGGCTGGAGCGGAACCGGCCGTCTGTGACCCTGCCCCTGGTATCCACGCCGTTTACGGTAAATGTAGTGATTTCACTGCTGTCAGCGGGAAAAACTGTTCCCTCAATAATGATATCAGCCGTATCCACCGTATCCCCGTTACTGTGGGAGGATACCGTTATGCCCGGTATTCCGCTGTAGTATAGGGACAGGGTTTTTACTGCCGCTCGTTCCCCTTTATAAGCATTGATAACGATTTCATTCTCAACTCCCGTCAGCTCCACGTCGGCGGAAAAGCTGCCGTCACTGCTGCTAAAGGAAACTGTTTCATCATTAATTGTCAGCCCGTTCTTTTCGGTGTTGAATACCCGGCCTTCAATAGTTACTATATCCCTGACAACTACATCCCCATTGTCAGGAGAGGTAATTATAATAACAGGCCCGGATTCATAACTTATATTTATGGTAGCCGCAGCAGTAGAATACCCGTCAGTGGCAGTAATCTTGATTTCATTGAGGCCTGCAGACAAAGCTATAGCCTTCTTAAAGTTCCCGCTGCTGTCAAAGCTAACCGCAGAATCGTTTATTTTTAACCCCCCTGAAGGAGTATTGACAACCTTTCCGGTGACAGTCACAGAATCGCTGTTTACCGTATGAGTTACCCCCTGTTCCGGAGTAAGATTGACTAGGCCGGGTCCGCCACGGTATTCTACAGTAACAGATTCAGCAGCCTCGACACCTGCAGAGTTTAGCGCTTTAACATTGATAGTATTATATCCTGGTTTCAGGGTCAGGGTTTTGGAGAAAGTCCCTGAAGAATTAAATATAACAACCGTTCCATTGACAGTCAGTCCGCCGGATTTGGTGTTGACAACTTTTCCGGATACCGTCAGGCTGTTTGTATAGAATACATCGCCATTATCAGGCTCCTCCAGGGTAATTACCGGATTCGTCTCACAGTAGACGTCAAAGGTATGTGTAGTGACAACCCCACCCGAAGAGGCTGCTGCTATGATGATCTCATTCGACTGGTTGGCGATAAGTGTTACGGCGCGGGAAAAGGTCCCATCTGAGGCTATGGAGGTACTGTATCCGTTAACCGTAAGGGAAGCCGCATCCCGAACCGTCCCCTTCACTGTTACTGATGTAGTATAAACAGTACTGTTGTCTTCCGGTGAGACGTCATAGACCTGGGGACCCGCTTCACCGTAATATATGGTAATATCCCTGGTTTCCTTTGCCCCGGCCCCCTCTGCCGTGATGGCAATCCGGTTAGCTCCCGGCTCCAGGCTTAAATTAACATTAAAAGAATTCCCGTCAAAGTTCGGATTAACGTCCTCTTCGTTAAACTCAAGGTCTACAAAATCAGCATCAGGGGCCGTACCTGCCAAGGTAACCGTATCGGCAGTTGCGGTAATATAATCATTAACATCAATCCCATTTACAGTGACATCAGAAATAAGGGATGACTTGGTATAGGTGAGATGCAGGGTTTCGGTGATTGTGAGCCCGGAGTTGCCGGCAGTGAATACAATCACATTATCACCGGGGACAAGGGTCACATCTGCGGTGAAACCCCCGCTCCCATCTAAGACAGGCACTATGTCCGTATCCCAATTTAACTTAACGTCAAGGGAATCGGCATCAGTCAGGGTCCCGCTAATACTTTGGCTTGCCGCATAAACCTGTTCATTGTCATCGTGACTGGAAATATTTATTACAGGCCTGACTGCATCAGGATCATAATGTACGGAAAGATATGTATTTGAGGTATATCCTGAAGAACTGGTGGCAGAAATCCTGATAGAATTTGTACCCTCTGACAGGTTGCGGACAGTATACGAAAAAAAGCCGCTGCTTCCAAAGGAAACACTAACGCCATTTATCCTCAGGATTGTTGTATTTGTCACATATCCTGATACAGCTGCGGAGTTTGTGGTGACTACCGCCTCGTCAACCGGTGTGGATACCGTTATGGTGGGTCTGGTTGCCGCAAACACAGTTGGTCCGGGTAATACAAGACTGAAAACCATGATGGCAAGCAGCATTTTAGCAAAAATACTTTTCCCTTTTTTCAATTAAGGCCCCCCCTGAATATTAGTCCTATATTTTCCCATATTTCGACAAAAATCCGTAAAATCCTTTGCAGGAGTGGAAAAATAAATGTTGGCTTCCGGAAATGACTGTGAAAGGTATATGGTAAGGTGCTGTACCGATTTTCCGCACTGACGCCTATGAGTCTAAGCTGCCACCCCCGGCAATAAGGCAGCGTCCCCGAACTCGATGGCTCGTTGAGCTTTTCTTGCTAGATGGCCGCCTCTCGTTTTGGCAAGCCAAAACTTCCCGGCGGCCTTCGCCATCTTCGGACATGCGGGGACTCTCTGCCTTATTGCCGGTGATTTGCAGCAAGACTCATAACGGCGTCAGTGCAAGGAAAATCTTGTACAGCACCTCACCATATGCTACAGTCATTTCCTAAGCCAACAGTTAAAAAACTCTATAGTAGAATTTATGATCATAAGGAGAGTGGCAGTTCATATCAAAATGAACTGCCACTCTCTTAATTATCATACAAAATATTCAACTTCTGCCTGGGGGATGCTTTGAGCCACCAGGTCGTGTAAGAAAGTTTTTATTTCTGCCATTTTCTCAGGGGGATATACATATTTACCATAACCAAACTGGCCGTACTTGAATTTGCGGCTCTCTTCCCCCATTGGCAGAGTCGTCTCCGGGAAAATATTCATGATGTTGTTTTTGGCCCTCTGGGTAAAACGATGGGTAATCAGTTCAATGGTAAGCTGTTCCCCTGAACCAAAGTGTTTCCTCAGTTCGGAAAACACAGCCCGGTATTCCTCCTGCCAGCCCTCATACTCAATTACCGGAGCCACAATAAACCCTGCCGGGTAACCCGCCTCATATACCTTCCGGGCAGCTTCAAGGCGCTGGGGCAGCCTTGGGGTCCTCAACTCATACCGTTCAATAACCGAGGGGGTATTAATACTGAACCGAAACCTGGTATGGCCCTTATGTTCAAGCTTCAGCAGGCTGTCCACATTGGTAAACTTGGTAACAAACCTGAACCTGCCCATTTCCTGGGCACCAAAATAGTTAATCGCCTTCGCCAGAGCCCCGGTGTAAGGCTCAACGGGAAGCGGGTCCGATGTGGCCGCACCCTCAAAAACTGTAACCTCCGGCTGCCTGGAAGTAATATACTCTCTGGCCTTGTCCAATATCTCTTCAATATTAACATAGATCCTGATATAGGGTTTTTTGCCAAGTGTCGTGTTCAAATAACAATATTGGCACATCCCGGGGCAGCTGGTTGCCAGGGGCAGCTGAAAGTGCGCCGAGGGCTTGCAGGTCTGAAACTCAAGAGTTTTCCTGACTCCCACAACCATAGTATTCTTGCCCTCCTGATATGCTTCCCGGGGCGTTTTTCCCGGTATCCCGGTTATCCTGTTATGGGACCCGGCCATTTTTATGTCCACTCCCATTTCTTCCAGAGTTTTGAGTATTTCTTTTCCCAGCGGGTACTCCAGGGCCGCTCTCTCAAAATAGGCCCTCCGGGGCACAAAAGGAAATGCTCCTTTATTCACGGGAATTTGTGGCTCCATCTTCAATGTCATCATTGCTGTCTTTTTCTGTAATCAGAAATTCTTCATCAGCAGGACTTCCCGCAACACTGGCAAAAACCGCCGACCCCAGTTCAGTGGGTACAAATTCCGGAGGGACCTGCAGTTTATAGTCAAGTTTCTCTTCTGTTTCTGCTGTTCGGTCTTGCTTTACCCCTGCTGCATCTTTCTTTTGTGTTCCGGTATCTTTTTGGTTCTTCTTGTGAGTTACCATAAACCTGCCTCCTAAAAAAGATTGCTGATATTCTTATATATGTGCAAAAATAGTATACCCGTTATTTCTTTTTGTTATGGGATTTCCATTCGAAATCCACCATATTAAATTCAAATGGGTTCTTTTCCAGCAATTCTTTTTCCAGAGCAGTCAGTCCCTTTTCCGGTATCACTGCCGGACCACTGCGTTCCAGCCACCAGTCATGGCTGCCGCCATAGATTAAAATCGCGCCCATAGCAACTTTAGGGATTAGAAACCCTATCAGGAACCCCAGGGCAAAATCATATCCTCCCCTGGGTATAGTAAAGAACATAACCATGATGATTAGCCAAAATCTCAGATAGTAATAAATAAATGTAACCACTTTTGCCCGTATCGGGGACTTAAATCTTTGGTAAATCCAAGGAACGAGGCTCAGGGCCTTATAATTCAGAACCATTAGGAAGCAGCTAATAAATATTCCCACTGTAAGAGCTTTGTGCCCCAGCAGGAATGTTACCACACAGACTGCTGCAGAGATGACAGTACTCCATTTAGCGATTCTTCTCTGCTCCTTTGCTGAGGTAATATCAAGTTTTCCCATTGCCTATTCCTCCCATTTCTTACAAGGCGCCCCGCGCTTTGTAAACAACACAGGCAACACTCCTCCTATTTGGTTGTCCCCTTCACCTCTTCCTACCACCCCCTAAAGAAACAAACCTCTGAAGCCATAAAATGGCCCAGAGGCTGTCAAACAGGTTCTCCGGCTATCGGGACAGAAATATAAATAACAGTCCCTTCCCCCGGAGCTGTTTCCAGGACAATTTCTGCATTGATCAGCTTTGCCCTCTCAAACATCCCTGCCAACCCAAGCTTACGGTTGCTGAGAAGGATTGCCTTCACCTCTGGAAAACCGCTAATCCCAATACCGTTGTCCCTGACCACAAACCATGCTGTATCCCTGCCAAATTCGGTACTTATGTCTACACGGGAAGCCTCTGCATGGCGGGCAACACATCTCCTTTTCCATAGAACAGCGAACCTCAGTTAATCCAGCTTTTATTCCCCGCCATCCAGTTGTTCATTTTTAATTATTCCTTGTCTTAAAGCAGTCAAAATTGCTTCTGTTCGGGAATTAACCCCAATTTTGGAAAAAACGTTTCGCAAATGAGTTTCTACCGTACGTACACCAAGAAAAAGCCTCCCAGCTATTTACCTGTTCCTTCCTCCTACAAATGTTAGGATATTGTTAATAATTTCACAATCTAATTTAAAAAATATATTCCGGTTAAGGTGACAGCTGTAAATTTTGGAATTTTCTATTTTTTCTCTTATATATATTTTACTACCAATTGTTCGAACTGTCAAACGGAACTAATGTCTCCTCCTAATGGTAAGGCAGATGGTCACACCATCAGGTTAAAAAACCGGGAGCAAGGGCAATGGGAGGAAAGCCCGCCCCCGGTAACAGATTTAGTTTTACCTTCTCTTAAGCAGTTGTCTAAGTACTTCTCCCTGTATCCCCGCCCCGCTGTTATATTCCAACTGACAATCCATGGCAAAAGCAAGTTCACTAATAATAAATAAGGGCTGCCTCTTATTGAGACAACCCCAAACCACTAATTATCCGTAATGCTGACTACCCGTAATACTAGTTTTTTAAAGACCTGCTTTGGCTATAATATCCTTTACAGCCACGACTGCCTTGGAGTTCTCCGGCAGTTCGTACAGAGCCTTACCCTTCAAGTCATATTCGGCGACCTCGGGGTCATAGGGAATAGTCCCTACCATTTTGAGACCTGTTGCTTCAATTTCCCCCATAAGGTCATCTATGCCTGTTTCCATAACCTTTGTCACAACCAGATAGATATTGTGAACCTTTGTATGCAGTGTATCAACAATCTGCTTTACCCTGCCGGCAGACCGGATGCTGCGCGCCGAAGCATCACTTATAATAAAAAAGTGATCAATATCCTGAACTGTCTGGCGGCTCAAATGCTCCAGTCCTGCCTCATTATCAGTGACAACATAGTCATAGTTACCCCTCAGATTATCCAGATGCCGCCGCAGCAGATCATTTGGATAACAATAACACCCCTGGCCGGTAGGAACACCCAGTACCAGCAGGTCAACATACTTGGTTTCAATCATTGACTGGCTGAGCTTCCACTCGATAAATGCTTCCTTGGTCATCCCTGTAGGCACGTCACCGGCCTTAACAGAATCAACTGCTTCAGAAATTGTAGTATCCACATCCAACCCCAGAGCCTCGTTAAGATTCGCATTAGGATCAGCATCAACGGCAAGGATGGCGGCTTTCTTCATATTCACCAGTTCCCGCAATACCAGGGCCGTAAAAGTTGTCTTACCAGTGCCGCCTTTTCCTGCGACTGCAATCATTTTTGAACCCATTCTCATGCACCTCCGGACAAATTTGCAATTTTTCTGAATTTTCTTATTGCAACAGTTATTTCTATGATATACCAAAAGCCTATTTAAGGTCAAGTCCCAAAGCCCATTCCCTCAAAACCCTGCGGTTGTTTCGTCCTTCCCAATTCCGGTAATCCAGCCCGGATCTGCTGTGCACCAATAGATGTCATCCCGGCAAAGGTCATGAACCCATTTGGCAGTGATATAGATGCCTACCGCTCCCCTGTGGGCATGCAGTATCCCCCTGGGCTTACCTTCCGCGCCTGAGGCACAAAGGAGCAGATAGGGGTCTTCCGGCGCTACCCGGGTGATCTCATAGTCTCTTGAAGCCTCCGCCATCTCGTTGTGCCACTGAATATCTCCCTTTTTCAGAGTTCCACAGCCACCGACGACAAATACGTGTTTCAGTTCAGGTAATTTATTGGCTGGTATCCTGTTCCTAAGTTCTGGAGTGGTAATGATGGCTTTTGCCCCACTGTCTTTAAGCCTGTCAAATACCGCATCTTCCATAAAAGCCTCAAATAGAGGGACCGCTATAGCTCCTCTTTTTACAGTTCCCAGGAAACTCATATATAATTCCGGACATCTGGACATAAAAATACCCACCCGGTCGGTTTTACCAATTCCGTATTTTTTCAGTACATTGGCAAATTTGTTGGAATAAGCCGCCATCTGTGCAAAAGTATATATTTCACATAATTGTCACCCTCCCCCAATGATAATAAACTATTCCGAACATTCTGTCGTGATCTGTGTCCCCATACGCAAACCTAAAACGTCTAATAATCTAGACATATTCTGCCTGCACTCAATCAATTCCTTCAGACAAGAATTATTTCCTTAAAAACAATTCAATAATAGTACTCGCTATCCGAATAGTTTTCTGAGGTACAGGTCAATAAATACTATAATAATCCCGACTGCCCCAATTATTAGCATATAATTAACCTTTCCCCTCATGATGAGGGATAATCCTCCTAACAGCCCGGCTGCCATTATCGCATCAATGATCAGCCTTACTTTTGCAGGGGTAAGGGTTTTTTCACTCTTTTGCTGAGCCTCTTCGCCCTGGCTCTCTTTGACCTGCTCCTCCGGCAGTTCATTGTACGTTCCGGGGACATTGTTAAAATTATCAGAACCTGATTTGGGTGAAGTTCTAAACTCACGGATAAGATAAGCGAAACCTATTATAAAAATGATAATTCCTATTACAGCTAATAATATTACAATATCTTCTTTGTTTTGTTTCATTCCTACCAACCCCTTTCAAGAGTTGTGTAAAACTCCATTTACATTTTATAAGTCATGAAACAAATACTATATCACTATATTAATCGTCTTTTTTAATAATAACTTTAAGGCCGGCAGGCTAATAAAAAAACAGACCTGAACCCTTGTACTATTGTACATGGCCCAGGTCCTATTTTCAAAAAAATGTTTTCTATTTTTCGGCCGCTTCCTTATCTGCCCTGGCTTTTTCCACGATCTTATCTGCCAGCATCGCAGGAACTTCCTCGTAATGGGAGAATTCCATTGCAAATGAACCCCGTCCCTGGGTCATTGACTTCAGGTCAATAGCATAACGATACATCTCAGACATGGGGACCTGGGCCTTTACCGTTGTCAGTTTATCACCCGGTTCCATGCCCTGAATGCGGCCGCGTTTGGTATTGAAGTCACTGATGATGTCACCGGTATAGTTTTCCGGGACTCTGACCTCAACATCGGCAATCGGTTCCAACAGCGTGGGTTTAGCCTGTTGCGCGCCTTTTTTAAATGCCTGGGCGCCGGCAATCTTGAAGGCCATTTCTGAGGAGTCGACATTATGGTAGGATCCGTCATAAACCACGACTTTAACATTGGTAACCGGATAGCCGGCAAGAACACCGTCTGCCATAGCTTCCCTGACGCCTTTTTCAACCGCCGGTATGTACTGCCTGGGAACAGAGCCACCAAATATCTCTTCACCAAACTCGAAAGTACCCTCTGCAAGTGGTTCAATTCTCAACCAGCAGTGACCGTATTGCCCATGACCACCGGTCTGTTTCTTATGTTTGCCTTCAACCTTGACAGTGCCTCTGATGGTCTCCCGGTAAGGTACTCTTACATCCTTTGTAATTATATCGACCCCAAACTTCCGCTTAAGTTTATCCAGAGTGATATCAAGGTGCATCTCACCCATACCTGTAAGCAGTGTCTGGTGTGTTTCCACATTTTTCTCCACTCTGAGGGCCGGATCTTCTTCCAGGGTCCTGCTGATAGCATTTCCCAGCTTATCCTCATCGCCTTTGGACTTGGGCTCAATAGCCACTGTAAATGTCGGCACCGGGAATACTACAGGATCCAGTTTAACCGACTTCTCCTTGACACCCAGGCTGTCATTTGTATTGGTATCCTGCAGCTTAACCAGAACCGCGATATCACCACACGGCACCTGGGTGGTATTTTCCTGGTGCTTGCCCCGTACAAAAAGTACCTGACCTATTTTTTCAGCTTTTTCTTTGGTTACATTATACAGAGGAACATCTGCCTTCAAACTGCCCGAAAATACCCTGATGAAATTCATCTTGCCCACAAATGGGTCAACAAGTGTTTTAAATACAAGGGCTGACAAAGGTTCAGAAGATTTGTCCTCCGGAGCTGTATAGAACTCTGCCATGAAGTCCATTAATTGTTTCACACCAACGTTTTTGGTTGCTGAGCCACAAAGTACCGGTGTAACTTTTCCTTGCTTGATTGCTGCTTTCAGACCGTTCATTATCTCTGTTTCAGACAATTCGTCGCCATTCAGGTACTTCTCCAAAGCCTCATCATCCATCTCAGCAGAGCTTTCCACAAGCTTTTCCCGGTAAATTTCCAGAGCATCTGCCAAATCGTCAGGGACCGGGATCTCGCTTACCTCGCCCTTATCCTTGTAGGCATAAGCCTTCTGGGTAATCACATCAACATACCCACTGAAAGTCTCCGCCGCCCCTATGGGGATTTGAACCGGAATAAAGCTGCCCGGCAGCTGCTCTTCAATTTCTCCCAATACCTTTTCAAAATTGGCATTTTCACGATCCATCTTGTTGATAAAGACTACCCTGGGAAGCTTGGCATCATTTGCCATATCCCAGATAAGTTCGGTCTGGACCTCAACGCCTGCAACCGCACAAACCATAAACAGGGCGTTATCCACTACCCTGAGGACACCTTGTACGTCACCGATAAAATCGGAAAAACCGGGTGAATCCAGCAAATTAAGTTTGGTATCGTTCCACTCGCAGGGAACCAGTGTGGTGTGAATGGTAACCTGTTTCTTGATTTCTTCCGGGTGGTAGTCTGAAGTTGTTGTACCGTCTTCTACTCTGCCTAATCTGTTTATAGCTCCAGTGTTGAACAGCATCGATTCCACCAGCGAAGTCTTACCTGCGCCACCGTGGGCAAAAATCCCGATGTTTCTCAGTTGACTCGTCTGATAGCTTTTCAATATCTACGCCCCCCGATTAGTTAGTAGTACTAAAAAAAGCTTATGACAGGCCTTTGCAGCCTGCCTTTGACAAAACCCTGCTGCCTTTGCAAAAACACCTTTATTTAATTGTAACAAAAGTTTCTATCAAAACTTTAGGGAAACTTTTGTTGATATCTGGAAATTATACTTTGAGGTTATCCACAATTTTACCTCAAAGTATAATTTCCTAAATATTAAAATAAGATATTCTACAAAAACTGTTTAAATTCCTTCGCCAACATCTAACTAATCTGTCGAAATTTTCGGTTTTCCTCTATTTTCATAATTTGACCATAATCTTGAAACTATATGCATGCCTTCCGGCATTTCGCATTTTTGAAGCCAGCCTTCCGTATAACAGCCACAATATCAGGAAAATATAATCATTGATCGTTCAATATAAATTTTTTAGCTTCAGTGTTTTCGCAGCCTGAATAATGTTAATCAAAGAAAGGGGTTTTCGGATGGCAGATGAAGTTATTATGTACACTACTAAAACCTGACCGGCATGTCATCAGGTGAAAGAGTATCTTTCACGTAAAGGGGTCGGCTTCAGTGACTTTGACGTAGCCACAGATGCCAAAGCAAGGCAGGAAATGTCTGAAAAAACAGGAAGTATGGCCGTACCGACACTGGTCATCAACGGCGAAACCGTAATCGGTTTTGACAGGAAAAAAATTGATAGGCTTATACACTAGCAAGGAGCGGGTTCATCAGGCCCGCTTTTTAATTTCATCCCGGGCCAGCCGGTCACACCTGTTATTGTATTCATTATCGGAATGGCCTTTTACCTTAACCCACTCCACCATATGCTTTCCGGTTAGCTCCAGCAGCTGTTTCCAGAGGTCCTGGTTTTCCACAGGACCTTTGTTGCTGGTTTTCCAGCCATTACGCTGCCATTTCTCCAGCCAGTTCTGTTTAAAGGTATTTACCAGATAGGCGCTGTCACTATATAAACTCACTCTGCAGGGTTCCTTCAGCGCCTCGAGGGCCTTAATTGCAGCAGTCAGTTCCATCCGGTTGTTTGTGGTGTGGGCTTCATATCCCGAAATCTCCTTTTCAGTGGAACCAAACATCAGGACTGCCCCCCAGCCGCCGGGTCCAGGGTTGTGGGAGCAAGCCCCGTCAGTATATATCGTTACTTCTTTCATGAAGTTGCTCCTTTATTTTTTATGCCATTGACCTTTATATTTATGCATTTAAAACTCAAATCCCTGCCAACTTAATAATTTTTTGCCAAAAGTTAACATACCAAAAGTTTATTAACTTCGTCCGGCCGCGGAAGCAGGCTCTCTCTGCGGCCTGCCCTTACTCATAATATCAATAAGGTGGGCGGCTGTCCGGGCGGCAATGGCCATTACCGTCTCTGTGGGATTTGCTCCCCCGGAAGTCACAAAAACACTGGCATCACAGATGTAGAGATTAGGGATATCGTGGCTCTGGCAGAACCGGTTGACCACCGATTTCTGTGGGTCACTGCCCATCCGGCATCCCCCGTGAAGGTGTGCGGTATCAGGGACGACAAAGGCCGGCCGGCCTCCGGCAGCTTCGAGTATCTCATTGGCCCTGGCCACCCCGTGAGCTATCATTCTATTGTCATTTTCCCCATAGCTGAAGGTAACCAGCGCCCTAGGCAGGCCATACTCATCCTTTTCATCAGCGAGTGTAACCCTATTATCTGGTGATGCAAGCACTTCCCCCACGAGGGTAACCCGGGCATAGAAATTGAAGTCAGTCATAATCTCCCTGAGCTGTTTCCCCCAGATGCCGGCGCCGGATGCCAGTGTTTTAGCCATGGTTACCGGACGGCTGCCATGGGCGTTAAAGGTATAGCCCCTGACAAATCCCCTCTTCAGGTCAGTCTCATAGAATTCCTGGCTGACAGCCAGAACAGGAGTCCCCTTATAAAAACGGATCTCATCATCAAACCTGGCATAGATATCATGTCCGGTGTGAGGCATAATATATTTCCCCACCAGTCCGCTGCAGTTAGCCAGGCCTCCGGGATGCCGGGATGTGGCCGAATTAAGCAGCAGCCTGGGAGTTTCTACCACAAAAGCAGAAATAACCACCACCCTGGCTTCCTGATGATAGGTTTGCCCATCATGGACAAATTCGACCCCTGTTACCCGTTCCCCGTTCCTGTCAGTCAGCACCCGTGTCACCATGCTATCTGTCAGGATTTCCGCTCCATAGCCTATGGCCCTGGGGATATGATGTATCAGGGCGCTGTACTTGGCGTTAGGCATACAGCCCTGGTTGCAGAAGCCCCTGTTGGTACACGGGGGCCGTCCGTCAAAAGGGGCGGACAGAATAGCCAGGGGGGCAACTGTACTCCTGATACCCAATGCCTCACACCCTCTCCGGAAAACCTGTGCATTGGCACTTACCGGCTCCCGCTCCGGATATGGGTAAGGCCCGTGGAAGGTGCCCCAAGGAAACACCCTGGGGCCGGAAACCCTGATATCCTGTTCAATTTTGCTGTAATAAGGCTCCAGGTCCTTATAGGTAATGGGCCAGTCTTCTCCTACACCGTCAAGTGTTTTAGTACGGAAGTCACTCTCATGGAAACGGTAAAAGACTCCGGTAAAGTGTACCGTGCCTCCTCCGGCCCCTCTTCCGGAGTTATTATGACCCATGCTGAGAGGGTCACTGCCGGCAACAATGCGGGTATCATTCCAGGCCAGTTTCTGCATTGCCAATTCATCACTGGCAAAATCCGTCTGGGGATTCCAGAAAGGCCCGGCCTCAATAACCACAACTTCCAGACCGGCCCTGCTCAGCTCACAGGCCACCACACTTCCTGCCGCACCTGCCCCCACAATACAGACATCCACCTCTTTAGAACCAAATTTTCTTTTATTCATATGATCATATCTGTGGTCACTGTAATGGTCACAGTTGTGTTTTACAAAATCCCTATTTTCCATTTCTTCTCGCCTCCCATGGCTCAACCAGTCCTTCTTCTATCCTGACATAGATTTGCGGGTACATCGGCCCCCCGTAACCTATCTCTGACCAGACAGCAGGATGGGAATAGTATGCAGATACCATTTCAGAAGCAAGCTTATTAAACAGCGCCTTCTGGGGAACCAGTGACCATTGGGGAATATAGGCTGCCTTTCCCTGCTGCAGGTCTGCCAGGAGTTGAAACTGCTGTTCTACATCAAGGCCTCCAAAATCACAGCCATAGCTCAATCGGGCGGCATGGTCCAGGGCCTTAAGCCCTTCCCTGATAAGAATTTTTTCAGGAGGTATGCCCTTTTTCCGTTCCCCTTCACCTGTTTCATCGGCAAATTTCCGGTCACAGTGATGTACAATCCATTCAATAATATCTGCCCTGTTGTCATAAACTATATGTTCCGCTATAATTGACAAATATGCCCATTCCCGTTCTGAGAGAAACTGTCGCTCAGGGAAAGGCCCCAGGCGCCTCCTGACAATTTCTTTGGTATGGGAATCCCACTCATCCATACGGTTCAACACATTATAACCCGCATAGTGGCTGTTAACAGTACTCATATTTTCACCTGTCATCATTACCACCTCCAGTACAGGGCGATAAGCCCCAGGAGAGACATGGCTGTTACCATTAAGGGCAGTGTTATCGGGGGGCCAACCAGAAAGTTATTCAGCCGGTAACCGTCAACCCGTTCACCTACTCCTTCAAAGTGAAGGACAAATCCGCCAACTCCCGCCAAAGCCCCTATAGATAGCAGCACAAGCAGAATTGTCCGCATCGCCGGGACGTTGTAAAAACCAGCTGCCAGCAGCAAAAACCCCAATGCCGGGGAAGCTGCTACCGGCACCCACATAGTCCAGTTCCTAAAATTCTGCCTGTAGTGAAACAGGGTCACCTGTAAACCTATCAGCAGAAAGGCCATCCCGGTAAACAATATAATCACCCTCTGCCACGGCCATCCGGTCCAGAACAATGTCATCATCCTCCTTAGTGTGTTTGGTCCTTATTATCTCCCGGAGGACTAAATTATACTTTCCAGAAATTATTTTTAAAAATGCTTGGAACCTTTTTAATTTAGAACTGTCATTCACATTAAAATGGAAATTTTGTTAAAATTCCACTGTATAGAAGGAATATGAATGAAAAGGAAACAACGGTACACGGAAACAGAAATATCATATGAGGTTGACCCATCACTTATAAAATTGCCAAAATTAAAAGCCAAATCAGAAATAGCAACACTTTTAAAATCAACCTCCGAACTCTGGGTCAGAGAGATTTTTTCTTTGATGTTGACCAAATGGGTAACCCTGGTTAAGAATATCTCTATCCAAAAAACAGGCTTTCCGGCAAATTCCGGCAAGCCTGTTTACATTGATTATGTCTCTATAGAATTTTATGTGAAGCATCCCCTACAAGATTTAAAAAGTTCTTGAAAAAAACATTGCAAAGCCGTATTGAATCAAACTCTTATTCGTTTGAATGTCTTTGCTCTATTCGTTACAATTTTTTATTTTATCAAAATTATTTAATATTGAAAAACCACATAATATACCATTGACCAAAAAAAACGTTTTGTTTTGAAAAATAGCGCCTAGCGCTAAGTATCTAATTGGTGTATTAAAGTAAATAAGTGGTAACATAGCCATCAAAAAAGTGGGTATCGTTATAGTACAAAATTTAATCCAATCAAATTTCCATGGGCCCCTTATTTTTGATTTGTATTTAATAGATACCCCTCCGATAATTATTCCTACTAGTATAGGAAAAATCAAAAGAAAGCCTTCATAGGGATAATAATTAGGATTTTTCTGACCTTGAATTCTTAAATACTCCTGCAATATGCTGCTATAATACAAAAAAACTGTGAAGAACGCTACAAATAAAATGCACCTTAATCCTCGCCTAAACTTTTCCAAGTTTAAATCCTCCTACCCACAGCTTGCCTAATCTTAGTCTGTGGTTTAACTGAAAACCATATTTATCAAACAAATTTTAATAGATAAAATTTTCTCCTTGGTTCTTCCCTAACCCTGTCCTCGTCAGTAGCTAGGCGCCCCACCCACTATTTAACAGGATTCAATAATATCAAGGGAATCAAGGGTCAAGATAAACTCAGTCTTCTCGCCCTTGATTCCAAAATACATGTAGCTCTCATATTAAAAATAAATGTTTTTTACAATTCTAACTATAAATCTTATCGTTAACTCTTTATTGGATTACAACCATCGTATTTATAGTAGCTACCTTATCATAAGCATCCCAAATATCACTAATGGACCCTGATTGATGATTTTCATTCAAATTAACCGGTTGAATATATGGCCAACTACTGTACGAACTACTATTAATATAATAATTGTTAGTTTTATATGTTGTGTTCCAAGAAGGATCAAAATAATTTGGATAACCATCAGGAATCGCATAAGTTACCCCAATATGGGGTTCAACTATAGTATTCCCTTGCATACGAGTATATAAATATGCATCATATACTTGTAAATTGGCCCTGTCCCTTTCCCACCAAGATTTATTTAAAACTGGCTTGCAATATTCAATCCCATCATGAGGTATAACATCCCATTCTGCATATGTATAGGCTGTCATTACGCTGTAAACGGCCGAATCCTGACCAAAATCGATGGTAGCGTAAGCTGGTGAACTGCCAAATATTCGTTGCACAATATTTTGCTTTTCTTTAGTCTTTACTTTAACTGGAGCGCTAATCTGACTTTGTATTCTATATATTGTTTGACCGTTCTCAACTCTTTTTCCTTTCAACTTATGTATCGCTTTGTAGTTAATCTTTTGTTTTTTGCCATTATTGTCTATAACTTCAGCCTTACCCGAAAATTTCATATCAGAAAGTTCATCCGGTAATTTTTCAATAATATTTTCAGATTCACTTAATCCTCCAATAATTTCCCGTTCAATTTCAGGTTGGGTTACTGCATTTACTATTACTGGGATTAAAACAAAGACCAATGCCATCATAAAAATGCACATTTTCTTAATGCTTTTTTCCATATTTCCTAACCTCCCAATTAATCATTATGAACAGTTAGCATAAAATCTCACTGGGTAGATATTGTTAAATGCCTTACCCCTCCTTTCTGTCATTACCATCTTTTCTAAATTAGACGAGACATCTAGTAGGACCCATACTGTTTCTCCTCGCGGCAGTTTCCAGCCTGTCAGGTCAGTTGACAAAACCGAATTAGATTCAAATAATCTCATGGGCTCCACTAAAAGTTCGCCCGCTCCATTTTTACCACATTTTCCCACGCTAATCAATCCAAATTTGCCATATGGGTTATTATTCAGTTAAAAGGGTTAAGTTTTTCATCAAGGCGATAAACAGGAAAAATGTATTTTCTGATAGTTTTTACTTAATTTTAAACATATTCCTGATAACTCTTTCTCTTTTTCGGCTCAATAAAACTTTGTCACCAGTGGTTAATATCATTTCAAAAGTTCGTCCTGATGGCATAATTTCTTTCACATATTCCAAATTTACAATATATCCCTTGTGGCTCCTGAAAAACCCATGTTGTAAAAGTATGTTTTCAAAAGTATGTAAATCACCTTTGGCCAGATATTGATTGTTAACAGTTTTTATAAAAATTTTTGGCTTTCGGCTTTCAACAAAAAGCGTTTCGCCTGGATTAATAAAAACCTTCCTTTCGCCTGTATCAATGAGTAACTCCTCATTTTTCCGGTCTCGGGCTACAGTTTTGTTGGCGACTCTTTCTTTTAACTTTTGGATAGTATTATGTACCCTTTCCCTTTTAAATGGTTTTAAAATATAATCAATAGCATATATTTCATATGCTTCCAAAGCGTAGTCAGAATAACCTGTAACAAACACAATACTTATACCAGGATAGTTTCTTGCCACATCGCGGGCAATGTCTAACCCCGATATATCAGGCATATTAATATCCAAGAATATTGCATTAGGCTTACATTTATTAACACACTTAATGGTTTCAATTCCGTTGTCTGCTGTCATAACAACTTTTGTATCCGGCACTTCTTCGATTATATTCTTTAAATGTGTTACTATATGTGGTTCATCATCAGCCACTACAATTCTTAAAGTCACTATTATTCCCCCCGCACATTTATCCGATGACTAACCGCCTTTGCATCTGCTTTTATTTTGCTTTATATACACTTTCTTCCTTTTTGCTTCATTCCCTTTTTTGTGTGGAACTCCGTTTTAAATTCTCTGGAACCCCCATAATTATAGCAAATAATTTCTGTTCCCTTAATTCATATCTGATTTTTCTATGCCGGAGGTTACGGCGTTTTTTTATCTGTTAATTCTTGACACTTATGTCCATATTAACTAAGAAAAGAAAACGAAAGAGCATCTCCTACCACAGTTAGACAGCGTTTCGTTAAGAAGAATGACCTTAAATCCGCAAGGAATCCTAACATAAAAGACCGCAAGGCTTTTGAAGAGGAATTTCAGTGTGACATGTACCAGGCGGACACCCGCCACAGCGTTTATATCACGGAAAACGGCATCAACAGGAAGACTTTTTTATTCCACGTGATTGACGATAATCTATGGAAACTACAAGATTATCAAAGTTCTCGTGGTTACACTTCTGATTAAGGCTTTTTATGCGGTTTTACTTTCCATAGTTATTGTGTATTCTTACCTTATCAAAATATGAGGAGGTAAGAATCATGAAGTTACAATAAGAAAAACCAATTGATGAACTGATACGGAATGCAATCCAATACATCTCCACGCAATGCTACTCAGCGGTCAGCGTCTATTACTACATCTGGATATGGCGGAAACTATTAAAGTATGCACATGAGAAACAGGCACAATATTACCCCATTGCTCTTGGGGTATAAATTCTTTCATTAGATTACAGGAATAGATCCTGCCACTAGACCGGATAAAAAAAGGCATGTGTAAGATTCAAGCATTAAAAGTACTGAATGATTTGTCACTGGGAAGGTAAGTCAAGAGAAAATACATTTTTGAGGAGCCATCCGTTCCGGAACCCTTTATTGAAATACTGGAAGCATCTGTCAAAGAAAGGACAGAAGAAAAGAACTGTAGAAACCAAGTTGTCCCGCATACGGGTATTCTTGCGCTATCTTGGCCTCCATGGTATCTGGCTTGAGGTTATTGATTTTCAGGCAATAGCTGGTTTTTATCTATTCCTATCTGATGAATATGCGGCTAATGTGAGAAGCAATATCCAGTTTACACTGCGTGATTTTTTGGTTTTCGTCGAGAACATCGGCTCCGTCAGGCCTGCCACATCAAAACTAATAACAACCATTTACAGCAATAAGCATGTAATGGCCCATTCCCACTTTATTTTCAGACCTGGCAGCATAAGGCATTCTTTGTTTCTGGTTAAGGAGTCAGATAGCGTTTATGCCGCGAAAGCCTCTTGATATGGAGCGGCACCCTCTGGTACAATCTTGAAGGCGGAAAACCGCCCCATGGCAAAAGGTTATTTCCGCCTAATACAAGGGAGGCCGGAGGGTGCAGGGGACCCCATGTCAAGAGGACCGTGGAATAAATGCGAAATTAGGAGTAAGTTAATAAAACTTTAGGGAATTATGAGGTATGCTCACGAAACAGTGTCCAGAAAACTGAGAATGGCTCACACGGCACACCTCACCGGTTTTCCTGCATAACCTGGCGTTCAATTTCTGCTATATCCATCGCAAAATCAGATACCGGTCTCCCTTCGGCAATACCCCGGGTCACGCCCTTTATTCTGGACACAGTGTCCTTATCTGTTGTTACATAGACCCTGGCCAGCCGCCTGTCAGCCCCCATTATGCGGTCAGCAATCTCTTTTTTGGCTGTCCCCGGCAGCGCACCTGCCCTGTTTTCCATTTCAATTCCCACAAAGGCAGCGGTATTTGCCAGGGCTACATAGGCCCTGTCCACCCCCGGAACACCGGAAGCCAGTGAAGCCAATCCGGAAGCCGCTCTGTCGAGCTCTTCAGGTGTTACCGGCATCCCCTTGGGAGCAGGCTGCCTGGCCTGGTCGGTAGACAACCTTGGCATTGTCTTGGGCAGCAGCTTGTTATCCGGATTAATTGGTTTCTTGGCTGGTGTACAGCCACCTGCAGGCACAATAATAACTGTAACCACAAAAAACACCGCAAGCATTTTTTTCAACAACTGCAGCAGCTTGTTCAATATTGTGTCATCCCCTTTTCCGAAACCGCAGGACATTTGTCATCAGAAATCCCTTGGTCGTTTTGTTGTTATTATGAGAAGAAAAGGGGAAAAAAATGTGCTCTATGTCTCTCTTTGTATACCGCAAGACATCCGGCTTTTTAAATAGGCTACTGCCCAAACACAGAAAGATTTACCAATTCCATCAGGTGTTTGACCCTGATGTCAGACTCTGCCTTGGCAGCTCCGGTCTGAAGGCCCAGAAAACAGGTGGGGCAAGGTGTGACGATAGCTGCGGCCCCTGTCCTTTCCGCTTCTTTTATCCGCTCCGCAGCGGCCAGAGCCTGAATTTCGGGGAATCCCATCTTCAAGCCGCCCCCCATGCCGCAGCACCTGGAATTTTGCCTGATGCGCTCCATTTCCACCAGTTCCACCCCCGGCACAGCCTGCAGGACCCGCCTGGGCGCATCATATATCCCATTATGACGGCCCAGATGACAGGGATCGTGATAAGTCAGTTGCACCGGAACCGGGTTAACCAGCTGCAGCTTCCCTTCCCGAATCAGCATATCTATATACTCTATTGCATGATATACCTTAAAATTGATTTCCTTGATCCTGGGATAATCCTGAAAAATGGTTTTATAGCAGCCGGCACAGTTAGTAACCAGAGTATTTATACCAAGGCTGTTCAAAAGGTCTATATTCTCAATTGCCTTTGCGGCAAAATCACCGTCACCCATGCGGCGGAGTTTGCCCCGGCAGCAGTTCTCCTGATTGCCCAGGACACCAAATTTCACCCCTGCCTTATGCATCAGGTTAGCTACCCACTGGGCTACCAGGTTGATCTCCGGATTATAACTTGCTGTACAGCCCAGATAGAAAAGCACCGGCTGAGGTGATTGCGTAATCAGCGGCAGGTCCTGGTAGAGAGTCCCCTGCTCCAGCCCCCTTGGCACCCACAGACCACGGTTCTCCTGTGGTTCCTTAAAAGGATTCTCATATTTTTTCAGAACCCGGAGGTACTCAGCCTGATTGGGGAGCGGGCCCAAACCTGCTTCCACAACCGCCTCCCTAAGGGCTTCCCAAAGTTCGGCAGTGTCAATCCTGGCCGGACAGACAAAGTGACACTGACCGCAGGCAGTACATTCATAAAGAACCTCAATCAGGCGGTCCACCTGTTCTTTACTGAACCGGTCCCCCGCAAACAGCCTTGCCCTGAGTCCATGCTGACTTTTCAACAGCTTCTTCAGTGCAGCAATCCGGTTGCCGGGAATCAGGTCCTCAGATCTGTCAACAGCATAAATGGGGCACCATTTCATACACTCCCCGCAGCGGGAACAGGCATCAAGTTCTATTAGCTGTCTGGGGCTCAAACAACTCAGCGGTATTTTATTCTTAGCGGAGATACCCATATAAATCCCCCCTTAACTCTTCTTCAGAAGCGTTGATCACTATTTCGGCAGGCGCTGCAAATATGTGTACCATCTTACTGAAGGGTATATAGGCCACAAAAGCGGCAGTAAGGGTGGCATGAAAGGTCCAGAGTGCAGTCATCAGGGACCCCGGTACCTGCCTGCCGGCAACTAATCCCGCCATGAAGTCAGCCACGAAAGAATACTCAAATGCCGGAGCCCATGGGGTAGCAGCAAGCCGCAGAGCTTCAAGCAGGAAACCGGTTAAAACCAGCAGCAGCAGGAAACCCAAGGCAGCAGTATCAGTTAACCGGGTATCAATACTGTCAGGCCCGGTGGTAAAACGCCCGATTAGGGCTGCGGCTGCCCCGGCAAGAACCATCAACCCGGCTAGGTCACCGGCAAATTTATAATAAAGGTATCCGGATCCCACCGTAAAAAATTCGAAAAATGCCGAATCACCGGGGACTATTTTGAGTAATACTCCTATTGCAGAAAGACTCAGTAACCCCAGGAAACCCCAGAATATCAGAATATGGTTCAGCCACCTGAAAAAGCCCCGGGCAAAAAACTGTCTCTGCAGCAAGATCTCATTAAAAAACACCTTTATCATCGCCCCAAGGCTGGGGTTATTCCTAAACGACCTGGCCTTCCCCCTATAATAAAAGTTCAGGTTATCAGCCATACCCATGATAAAAATTGTCAAACCAATTGTCTGGATAATAATGAAAAACAACCACGGTTTGTAGTAAATCAAATCTGTTCCAAAAGGACTCATAAAATCGCTCCTCCTACCCTTTAGTCTTTATAAATAGGATATACCGCCTGGTATGTTTTCACAGTGCGGTATATCACAGTCTGAACATTTATTTGTCACTCTATCTGAACATTTATCCGTCACTTTATATGAACCTCAGGGCCTCTGCCGGATCCAGCTTGGCTGCCTTTGATGCCGGATAGAGACTGGCCAGAAGCCCTGCTGCCACCGCACCTGTCAGGACAGCGGCACCCAGCAGCGGGTTCCAGGAAATACTCAGTTGGAAATCTGCGAACAGAGGGGCAGTAAGCCAGGCCGCACCCATACCGGCAAAGTAACCGGCCACAGCGCTGATACCGCTGATAATCCCTGCCTCCAGCAGTATTATCCTGGTAATATGGCCCTTTCTGAAACCTATGGCGCGCAGTATCCCTATTTCCCTGGTCCTTTCATTAACAGATGCGGTAATCGTCGAAGCTATTATCAGAACCGCTATCACAGCCATCACCAGGGAGACCACCAGGGAAAATCTGCTGAACCTTTCCACAAGTTCCTGTCTGGCTTCAGACGCCTCTTTGATAACCCTTACCCTGGTGTCGGGAAGTTTTTTGGAAAGTTCCCCCGAAACCCTTGCCGCCAGGGCATCATCCCGTTCAGTAGTAATCTCAACAAAACTATACCCCTCAGGCTTATCCAGAACCTTCCGTGCGGAGGCTATCCCGGTGAAAACTATGCCGTCCTCCTCTTCCCCGGTTTCCTTAAGAATACCGGTTACAGTAAGCTTCTGGCCATTGACCTTTATGGCGCTGCCCAGGGAAGGCCTGTATTTGTCAGCAACCCTGGAGCCTACCAGGGCCTGTCCTTCCCGGACGGGCGAACTGCCGACCATGTCCCACCAGGGCTTTAGCTTAAGTTCACTCTCAAAATCCACTCCAACCAGTAACACCCTAGCGCCTTCCATGGCCGCCATCCCCATAACTTTTGGGGCAATTACCCTGATCTTTTCAGCATCAGTTACGGAACGGATCACCTCCGGTGTATCCGCAGGAAGGTCTGTTACATCATATGAGACGCCTGACACCACCGGAATACCGCCCACGGAAAATGAGGCCGATTCAGTTTCCGGTGATACCGCTAGTTTAATACCTGTTTCACTGATCTTCCGGTTCACGCTCTGTTCCATAGCCCCTGTCAGTGTAAACAGGGTTACTATTGTGGCAATACCGAAAAATATCCCAAATACCATAAATAACAGCTTTATTTTGCGGCGCTGCAGGTTTTTCAGGGCTATATCTCTTAACTGCATCTGCCTGCCTCCTATACTGCAATTCTGCTGCCCGGGTGCCTGGATTGATCAAGCACTCCGTCTCTGATGAATATGGTCCGTTTCACATGAGTCAAAAATTCCTCATTATGTGTTACCATTATTATAGTCTGGCCTTCCTGGTTCAGGTATTTAAACAGGCTCATGATTTCTTCACTGTTCTTAGAATCAAGGGCGCCTGTAGGCTCATCGGCAAACAGGATCGGTGGTTCGTTGACAATGGCCCTGGCAATTGCCACTCTCTCCTGTTCACCACCGGACATTTGGTTGGGCAGTCTGCCTTCCTTACCTCCAAGCCCTACCTTTTCCAGGACTTCTTTGGCCATCCTGATCTGCTCCCTGTTGGATTTTCGAGTTATCGCCAGTGGCAGCATGACGTTTTCCAATGCCGTAAGGTATGGGATCAGCTGAAACTGCTGAAACACAAACCCCAGGTACTCACTCCGGAAATCTGCCCTTTTCTCTGCTGTCAGGCTGTATACATCAATTCCATCTATTTCAACAATTCCCGAAGTTGGAGGGTTCATCGCCCCAAGCATGGTCAGGAGGGTACTCTTGCCGGAACCGGAAGGACCCATCAGGGCAACAAAATCGCCTTCCGGGACTTTAAAGCTGACTCCCCCAAGTGCAGTTACACTGCCTTCCCCGCCTTTGAAAACCTTGGTTACATTATCCACTTTAATTAAGTTCATCCCAAACTCCCCCTCTGCATAAGATACCTAAATAAACCGCAGGGCCTCAACAGGGTCCTGTCGTGCTGCCCTGAAAGCAGGAAGCAAACCTGCCGCCAGACCCATGATTACAGCTACCCCCATAGCCATTAGCCCGGTCTGGATATCCCAGGGAACGGTAACCTCCATTTTGGCAATCACCGGAGCTGCCACTCTGGCACCTGCCATTCCGGCCAGGTATCCCAGCAAACCGCCAATGATACTGATAAAACCTGCCTCCATAAGGATAATCCCGATTACATGGCTCTTTCTGAAGCCTATGGCCCGAAAAATACCGATCTCTCTGGTCCGTTCATTAACTGCTGACATCATGGTGGTCAGCACCACAAGTGAACCTATTACCAGGACTATTACAGATACTGAAATGCCCAGCTGGGAAAAGCGGTCTACAAAGTCCTGGCGCGCCTGGACAACTTCCCTGATGGCGCTGACTTTGGTCCCGGGCAGCTTTTCCGAGATCTGTGCGGTTATTTCCTCGATAGGGCAGGTATAGCACAGAGCCGCAACCTCAATAAAACTGACAGCCCCCGTCTTGGCGGAAAGCCGCTGCAGGCTGCCAAGGTCCGTCAGGACAATTGAATCTTCCTGGCTGCCTGTTTCCCTGATTATTCCACTAACCTTATGTTCAACGCCATTTATGGCAACAGTCTCTCCGGGCCTTTTACCCAAACGTTCCGCGGCCCGGAAACCCAGCAGAATCTCAGTGGAACTACCAGGCGCTTTGCCGTCTACCTTCCACCAGCGCTTCATCTTCAGTTCATCCTCAAACCGCACACCCATTACCGTCATGTTCTTATCATCAACCTGCAGTGTTTCCAGAAGCTTTGGAGAAACAACAGCGATATTCTCCTTATTCTTGATAGTGCCTATCCTGGCCACATCCTCCATGGTCATCTGCCTGACCCCGCCGGCAATATCAGAGGCGCTGATTCCTTCATATGAAGTACTCAGAGCCTCTGTCCGGGGCACAATCGTCATATTTGACCCAATCTGGTCGAACTTGTCCGATATTTCCTTTTCCATGGCCCCGGTCACGGTAAACAGGACCACAATTGTGGCGATACCTATCACCATGCCGGCTACCAGGAAGGCCATTTTGGCCTTCCTGCGCCTGATATTGTTTAGTGCAATATTATGCAGCTTCACTATTGTGCACCGCCTTTAACTAATTACATATAAAGGGCCGCCCTGATAACCATAACTGCGCACCACAGCGCCGCTTTCCTCAAGAATGTCCACCTGAAGATGGCAGCCGAAGTTGGTCACTTTTGCCTCAGCGCCGTCTTTACCGGTTTCTTCTTTATATTTATCCATAGCAAGTCCCTTCAGTTCATCATTAAGGGCTTCCCCGCTTCCGCCGTCTGATGCATCCCCAACAGCGCCGCCGGTCATACCGCAGCCTCCCCCGCCGCTGCCCGGGGTCACACAGCAACTGCCTCCGGAACCTGTAGAGGCCGCCAGGGATACACCGGAATAACTACTACTGTTGAAACCATCTCCACCGCCCAAAAACGCTGTTTCCGGACCAGGTTCACCATACACATAGGTTACAATTCCAAGTCCCAGCATCAGGGCCACAAACACCCCGCCAAAGGCCTTAATCAACCGGTCCCGCCTGCGGAGTTTTTCCGCTTCCTGCTGAAGTCTGAGCACAGTTTCATTTTTGGCTGTTTCATTTCCCGTGCTGTCCATCTTTTCCATACTTAACACTCCTTTAAACATTACACAGCCCTTGGCTGCCAGTTTTCCAGTACCGCCCTGTCAATAATCAGCTTATCCCCTTCAATGTTATAATCAATCATCTCCGGGGGATAAGTGGTGCAGCCACCCGAAATACCCTGTAAACCATCCAGGGACCAGCGTGTCCCACAGGCATTGCAGACCAGTTGGTCACCTTCAATATGGAAGGCAACACCGCTGCAGGGTTCACAAAGGCTGGCAGCCACAACGATATTCCCCTTATCAGAAACATATGCCAGCAGAGGCAGGTAGTCAAAAGCTGTACCGTTATTCAGAGTGAAGTTGACTCCCTGGACATCAAATGTCAGGCTCTTCTTATTCTTAATTTCATTTAAGTCCAGAACGATCTTTCCACCCGAGTCCTCAGCCTCTACGGCGCTGAAATCAACGGCAGTGCTGCCATATTCCACGGCACCCACATTAGTAAGCCCCGCACTTCCTGATTTCCCGAAGAGCATAAAGGCTCCACCTACAATAACCGCTGCCGCTGCTAACCCTATCAGAAAATATGTCCCGCTGCGCGGCTTCTTTTGAACTACAAATTTAGTTTTCTTGGAATCTCTTGACATTTACATCCCCTCCAAAAATAATTGAATTATCAACAATAATCCTGATTCAACATTTCTACTATGCCTTGTAGTAGCATGTTATTATAATACCCTCTCCGCTGTGTTTGGTCAATAGGGTTTCTGAAGAAAATGTTTCTACTACAGTTACTAGTAATTTGTTCCAAATTAAACGGCCTCCTGTAATTCATAACACTTACAGAAGACCGGAACCTATCAGCAAACCCACTGAAGGACAAATACTGATAAACCTGTTATAACCATCACTGCTGCAGCTGTAAACCCGAAGCTGCCAATAACCGTGTGTTCTCCGTCAAGAAGCCTCTCCACCCGTTTTTCCAGGACCTCGCCGTTAGCGGCCAGGCTGGGATAGGGCAAGAGTTCGTCAATAATACTATGCCTTGACATTTTCCAGACCTTTATCAGGGCCTGGGCAAATGCCATTGGTTTACCTGTAAGCCTTATGGCAAAGTCATCTGAAGCCTTTTCCTTCTCTGCCGAATAATTATGAAAAACCATGTTTGCCAAGGGAACGAAAAACATAATATCCTTCAGGAAAAGAAGTATCCTGTTTAAGAGGGAATCCCCCCTAACGATGTGCCCCAATTCGTGTGCAATAACAGTCTCTAACTCGTCTTCATCCAGCCCGTTAAGCAGCCCCTCAGAAACAACGAGTACCGGGGAACGAAATCCCATTGTAAAAGCCCTGGCAAATGCATCCCGGGTAACAATAACCCCCGGAACCTTTATTTCTGCTTTAAGGCAGAGTATTTTCAGGATGGTATACAGCTTTGGCCTGTCTGCATATAACGCATAGCCGTATTTCTTTACAAACTTACGTGATGCATAAACACTGAGAGCAATTCTGGCAGCAGCAAAAATTACTGAGGCAAAAAATAACGGAGTCAGGACAACGGCCAGGATATTCCCTGCAAAACAGAGCCAACTATCGATCTGCCCGATGCTGTGGCCGTATACGGCACACCTGTCAAGCCGGAGCGGCCCCCTGAGTACATAGGCGGCAACCGGAACAACCAGGGGAATACCAAATAGTACCGCCCTCGACCGGGTGTCCTTAAACAGCGGCAGCCGCAGCAAAAGCAGTACCGGCAGATAAGCTGCCAGGGTCCCGAACAATACATAAAGGATAAAGGGGTGTACATAGTTCTTGACCAGCATGGTGTAAAACATACTAACCATCCCCCTTTGTCCTAAGCTCCTTTATACGTTTCTCTAATTCGTCCAGTCTGGCAGGGTTCCCTTCAGTCAACCTGTCTACCATGTGAGAAAGAGCCGGCTCAGCAAAATCCTCCATCAACCCGTCAAGGACTTCACCGGCAACCATGCTGGCAAATTGCGCCTCTGACACGGCAGGGCTGTAAACAAACGCATTGCCTTTGGGTTCTTTCTCCAAGAGCTTCTTGTCAGCAAGGCGGCTCATAATGGTCATTACCGTAGTATAAGCCAGTTCCCTGTGCAAAAGCAAATGTTCATGAACCTCCCTGACCGTAGCTTTTTCCTTTTGCCACATAATCTTCATAACATCAGCCTCCAGGTCGCCAAGCACCTTTTTTAGGCCCAGCTTATGCGGCTTGAAGTCGGAAATAAACTTTGAAAGAAACATCCTGTATTCACTCCCTTCACAAAACACGTAATACGCGTGTTTTGTCCTTCTACGGACAATATAATTATTGCTATTAATTTTTACTACTTTTATTAGTACTAAATTAAGTTTACTATCTCCCACTACTATGGTCAATAGTAGAATTCTGGTTTCTCCGCCGGTATATGCCCTTTTTAGCCGATTTCATTAAGATTAAAGGGAGTTTCCTGATAGACGAAATAATTTAACCAGTTGGCAAACAAGAGATTGGCATGACCCCTCCAGTTGACTACTGGCGCTATTGCCGGGTCATCCCCGGGAAAATAATTGCTTGGCAGGTCAATCTCCAGTCCCTTACCGATATCCCGCTCATACTCTGCCTTAAGGGTCAATGGTTCATACTCCGAATGTCCGGTAACAAATACATGCCTGCCGTCCAGTGCGGCTGCCAGATAGACCCCCGCCTCGTCAGACTCGGCAAGGATTTCCAGCCCGGAACCCTTTTCAATGTCTTCACGGCGGTTTTCCGTGTGCCTTGAATGGGGCGCATAAAAGATGTCATCAAAGCCTTTCAGGAGCCTATGATTTTTCTGATTCACTCTGTGGGGGAAAACGCCAAAAATTTTTTCCTGCAGTCTGTGCTTGGGTACCCCAAAATGGTGATAAAGTCCGGCCTGAGCGCCCCAGCACAGGTAAAGCACTGCGTAAACATTCCTGAGTGACCAATCCATGATTTTCTTCAGTTCATCCCAATATGCCACCTCAGAGAATTCAAGATGCTCAACAGGAGCCCCTGTAATAATCATCCCGTCAAATTTAGCATACCTGACTTCATCAAAAGTCTTATAAAATGCAAGCAGGTGGTCCCTGGGAGTGTTTTGGGACATATAAGTACCCGGGTGCAGGAATTCCACCTCCAGCTGAATCGGGGTATTTCCCAGCAGCCTAAGGATTTGTGTTTCTGTGACAATCTTGGTAGGCATCAGGTTCAGGAGCAGTATTCTTAAAGGCCGGATATCCTGATGAAAAGCCCTGGTCTCATTCATCACAAATATATTTTCCCCGGCCAGTATTTTTGCCGCCGGAAGGTTATCCGGAATTTTAATCGGCATTTCAGATCACCTCCAGGGCACTGTCGATATCTGCAATAATATCCCCGATATTCTCCAGCCCTACCGACAGCCGGATAAAGTCAGGGGTCACCCCTGTCGCCTGTTGTTCCTCAGGGCTAAGCTGGCGATGGGTCGTTGATGCCGGATGGATTACGAGAGATTTGGCATCACCGACATTGGCCAGATGTGAAAGCAGGTCCAGATTTTCAATGAATTTTTTACCCTCTTCCAGGCCGCCCTTGACCCCAAAACCTACAATTGCTCCATAAAGCCCTTTTCTATGGTATTTCTTAGCCAGATTATGGGCAGGGTGCTCCTCCAGCCCCGGATATTTTACCCAGCCAACCTTAGGGTGCCGGGACAGATGCCTGGCCACCTCAAGGGCATTTTGACTGTGGCGCTCCATCCTCAGGGGAAGAGTCTCAAGTCCCTGGAGTATAAGGAATGCATTAAACGGACTCAGGGCAGGCCCTATATCCCTTAAAAGCTGGACCCGGACCTTGGTAATATATGCGGCTTTTCCCGCGGCTGCCACAAAATTAATTCCGTGATATGTGGGGTCAGGTGTAGTGAACTGGGGGTATTTCCCGCCATCCCAGTTGAAATTTCCCGAATCCACTATGATGCCCCCTATAGAGGTGCCATGTCCGCCGATAAACTTGGTAGCAGAGTGAATAATAATGTCTGCCCCATGGTCGGCAGGATTCACCAGATAAGGTGATGGCAATGTATTGTCAATAACCAGCGGGACCCCATATTCATGGGCAATTCCAGCCACAGTCTCAATATCGAGTGTGTCCAGTTTCGGGTTCCCGATTGTTTCAGCATAAACAGCCTTTGTCCTGGAGGTAATGGCTTTCCGGAAATTATCCGGGTCAGCCGGGTCCACGAATACGACCTTTATCCCCAATTCTTTGAAGGTATGGCGGAACAGGTTGTATGTCCCTCCATAAAGGCTTGCAGATGAAATCACTTCATCACCGGCATGGGCCAAAGCAAGCAGTGCCAGCGTTATGGCTGACTGTCCGGAGGCTGTGGCCAGACCCCCTACCCCTCCTTCAAGAGCAGCAACCCTCTGCTCCAATACATCTGTGGTAGGATTCATCATCCTTGTATAGATATTACCCGGTTCTTCAAGGGCGAACAACCGTGCCGCATGAGCGGTATCTTCAAAAACAAAGGAACTCGTCTGATAAATGGGAACCGCCCTGGAGCCTGTAACGGGATCAGGCTGCTGTCCTCCATGAAGCGCCAGGGTTTCCGGCTTATATTTTTTATTTGCTTTCATATTGCATTCCTCCACTAATTCATTCCGTTTTTGGCCAGATCAAAGCGAAAATAAGGGGCCATACTAAGGTATTTTTCTCCTGAGTCAGGTAAAATCGTAACAACCCGTTTTCCCGGTCCGAGTTCCCTGGCTACCCGGGCAGCGGCATAAACAGCAGCGCCTGAAGAGTAACCTGCCAGGACTCCTTCTGCCCTGGCAAGGGCCATGGAAGTCATCACAGCATCATATTCGGTCACTGTAATAACCTCATCCAGAAGACCAAGATTCAGCGTTTCCGGGACAAATCCGGCGCCAATCCCATGTATTCTGTGGCTGCCCGGTTTCCTCCCAGATAGGACCGCACACTCGGCAGGTTCAACACCGATTACCCGGACACCGGGTATCTCCTGTTTGAGGACTTCACCGACCCCGGTTATGGTTCCTCCGGTCCCGATTCCGGCTACAAAGGCATCTATTTCTCCGCCCGTCTGGCTGAGGATTTCCCTGGCGGTTGTCCTCCTATGAATCTCAGGATTGGAAGGGTTCTGGAACTGTCTTGGCATATAATAGTCAGGATTCAGACTGAGAATTTCCTCAGCCTTATTTACAGCGCCCGTCATCCCCTCATCTTCCGATGTTGCAACTACCTCTGCCCCATACATGCGCAGTACGGTCCTGTATTCCTTGCCAATCGATTCCGGCATCACCAGGATCAGCCGGTATCCCCTGGATGCGGCTACAATAGCCAGGCCAATGCCGGTGTTGCCACTGGTGGCTTCAACGATAACACTGCCTGGCTTGATACTGCCATTCTTTTCTGCCTCTTCCACCATTTGCAGGGCTATCCGGTCCTTGATGCTGCCGCCAGGGTTATACATTTCCATTTTGGCCATTACCACAGCCGCTCCACCGGGAATGGTTTTTCTTAACCTGTAGAGCGGGGTGTCCCCAATAAGGCAGGTAACATCCGCAGTGTCATTTTTTAAACCTTTACCCACCATTTACATTACCTCCGTTCTTTTCGGTATACAGTACTAGTTTGACTCCGTCACCAGTGTTAAATCCCTTGCCGGGCCTTTTTTTATGAAAAATGGGACCATCCCAAGGCAGAGAGGAGGCAACCTTTGGGATAATCCCATAATCCTCTCTTATCTTTCAGGAAACTCCTGCAGGAATTGGCACATTTCCGAAAATCCCCTCAGGGATTTGGCTGTTGCCGGGCATCATAGGGCCTGTCCCTCCGCCACTCTTGATAAGATTTTATTCTTATGTTTTTATAAATACTATCACTCGTAGTAGGTTTTGTCAACAGAAATCAAGAATTTTCATGGGGTTATATGTTTGCAAATAGAGCTGTTGAAAGGTAGCGTTCGCCGGTATCAGGAAACACTACTAGGATTCTTTTGCCCTTATTTTCAGGACGGCTGCCAGCCTTAAGCCCGGCATAAAGGGCCGCACCGGCTGATATGCCCACCAGGATTCCTTCACTGGAAGCTGCTTTTCTGGCTAAATCCATTGCTTCGTCATCTGTAACGGTGATGATTTCATCAATAACATCCCTGTTCAAGACTCCGGGGACAAAACCTGCCCCGATGCCCTGGATTTTATGGGGACCGGGAGAGCCGCCGGAAAGTACCGGAGAATTTGCAGGCTCAACTGCAATCACCTGTACATGGGGATTCAGTTCCTTAAGTTTTTGGCCAACTCCGGTAACTGTCCCTCCTGTGCCAACCCCGGCAACAAATATGTCAATATTACCGTCAGTGTCATCCCAGATTTCCCGGGCAGTTGTGCTGCTGTGAATTTCGGGATTGGCCGGGTTCTCAAACTGCTGTGGCACAAAAGAGTCCTGGTATTTCCCGGATAATTCCAGGGCCTTGTTTACTGCACCCTTCATACCCTCCACCCCTGGGGTCAGAACAAGCTCAGCACCATAAACCTTTAGCAGATTCCTTCTTTCCACACTCATAGTATCAGGCATAGTTAATATCAGCCTATACCCTCTGGCAGCAGCAATCATTGCCAACCCAATTCCGGTGTTCCCGCTGGTTGGTTCGATGATTACAGTATTACTGCCGATTCTGCCTTCCCGTTCAGCCTGTGCAATCATACTAAGACTAATGCGGTCCTTTACACTTCCACCGGGATTGAAGGATTCCAGCTTAACCAGAATATCAGCCCCGGTATTATTCAGTTTTTGCAGCCTTACCAGTGGTGTGCTGCCAACCAGTTCGGTTATGCTTTCATAAATGTTACCCATCTATATCCCCCCGTTTGTTTTTTTATTACAAAGCCCTCATTTCAGGGCTTGGTTATTTGTTTGTTATGTTAGCAAATGGCCGGATAATTGTCAAACCCCTGGAAATTTCGATTTAACAAATTTGAGTTTGCGTTACGGTCTCAATTTAAGATTTGACAGTAAACAGTCGATTTCCCGAGAAAAATACTGATAATCAGCCGGTCATCTTTTATAACCACTTTATTTAGAGCTTGTTCAAATGAGAACTAAACCGTATAATGAATTTGTTACTACACGTCGTAGTAATGGGATCCCGTTACCCTGCTGCTTGTTGTAATAACGGTTTTCTTTTTTGCCCGGTCTACTATAGCCCGTAGTAGCTGCTTATTTATAACTACTATACTGCATAGTAGGGTTTTTGTCCATCTTTATTATGCTATATAGCAGTATATCACATACACACATCACCAAATTAATGGGAGGTTTTTTCAGATGAAAACTTTTTTCAAGGCTTCAAGGATGGCTCCTCTTGTTCTGATGCTGGCAGCGCTGCTGGCCGCAGGTGTTCTGGTCCCTCTCCCGGCACAAGCTGCCACAGCCGAAGACGGCAGCCTGGAAGTAAAGGAAATGGACCTGCAGATTTGGCCCGAATATGACGATCCCCGTGTTCTGGCAATATATACAGGAACACTCACCAATTCTTCCGGAAAAGAATTTAACGGAAGAGTTTACTTTAATGTACCCAAAGAAATCGAGGTCCGGATGGCCTGTGAGCTGATAAACGGGGGCCAGCATTCCTGTCAGCCCTATGAACTTGAAGACCGGGGTGACTACCAGGTACTCAGCTGGAAAACCACCAAGCCTATAGCTCCGGGTGAAGACTATCCCATATGGCTGGAGTATTATTGGAATCCAATCCAGGGGTATCCTGACAAAACCATTGACCTGGATTATGTTCCTTATTATAAAACAGGGGCCCTGAAACTGACTGTAAAAGAACCACTCAAATCCACCAACTTCAAAACAGACCCGGCACCCGCTTCCAAGGGTCAGGACGGTGAGGGCTTTGCCAGTGACAACTTTAACTTTACCAGTATTGGTCCCGATAAACCGGTCACACTTAATATAAGCTATACCAGGTCTGAAAAAGAACCCTCAGTGGAACCGCTGGACCCGAACACCGGCCAACAGGGAGACGCTTCTGAACCTCTGGGCACATCTGCATGGAAAAAACCGGAAGTCATAGTCCCGGTCATCCTGTTTGTAATCGTACTGGCATTGTTTATCTTCTATTCTGTTAACCGCTCCCAAAATGCCCCTCCCCTGGACAGGGTGAATCGCATCCACAAAAAATACGGCGGTAAAAATGGCAATGTCCCCGATACCCGCAGGGAAGCGGCGCCAAAAATGACAAAAGAGAAGAAACGTATCCGCCAGATGCTCCTGGACGGCAAAATCAGTGAAGAAACCTACCGGGAACTGATTGATGAACTGGAGTAGCAGCCTCCCGGGATGACAGTTTGTGACTTTGGTGAGGTAATGTACCGGGGAGAAAGGAGTTAATTAATGAATAAAAAGCTAAAAACCGGGATAGCGGTTGTTGTCATTACAGGAGCTATGGCAATGCTCATCGGAAGCGGCCTGAAGGATAACACGGGCTCCTACCTGACAATCAAAGAAGCCCTGGCAGTACAGCAGACTTCTGCCGGGAAGTATATCCAGATGGAAGGCTACCTTAAGGAAGGCAGCAGCCTCTGGGATGCAGATACCGTAACCCTGAAATTTACCCTGACAGATGAACAAAAGGATATTGAAGTCACCTACAATGGCGTTAAACCCGATAACTTCGATTCCGGATACCCAATTATTGTGGAAGGAAAATTCGATGCCGATTCCAGGTTTACGGCAGAAAGTTTAAAGGTAAAATGTCCCTCCAAGTATGAAGCAGAATAAGGTGAGGTGTTGTACCTATTTTCCGCACTGCCGCCTATGAGTCTATAAAAAAAATTCTTATTTCAGGAGTCTTAGAAAATAGGGGGGATAACTTAAAATGGCTGATATCGGATATATATCACTGGTTATCAGTTTTATCCTGTCAATCTATGCCATAGCCGGGCAGCTGGCAGGCCACAGGCTGAATAACAGGAATCTGGTGAAGAGCGCCAGGGGTGCAGTCATGGCAGCTGCCATCCTGTCTACCACAGCCTCTCTGGCCCTGGTATACCTGCTGGTCACAAGTGACTTTTCAATTAAATATGTATATGACTATACCAGCACAGACCTGCCCCTGTTCTATAAATTCGCCGCACTTTGGGCCGGAAACGGCGGTTCCCTGCTTTTATGGCTCTGGGTGCTGACGGTATTTGCTGCGCTAGTCACCTATGCAGATAAAATAAAAGAACTTACCACCTATGTGTCTTCAATACTGATGGGAAATGCCGTCTTCTTCCTCTTCATCCTGGCATTTGTCACCAATCCCTTTGAAAAGCTGCCCCTTTCTCCCGCAGAAGGGGCAGGTATGAACCCCATGCTGCAGAACTTCGGTATGGTCATTCACCCGGTGACAACCTATCTTGGTTATGTCGGCTTTGCCGTCCCCTTTGCTTTTGCCATGGCAGCGCTGATTATCAAGAAATCAGATGACCGCTGGATAAAGCTTACCCGCAAATGGACCATTCTTGCCTGGATGTTCCTGACACTAGGCAACCTCTACGGGGCCCAGTGGGCTTATGTTGAGCTTGGCTGGGGAGGTTACTGGGCATGGGACCCGGTGGAAAACGCTTCTTTTATTCCCTGGCTGACAGGAAGCGCTTTCCTGCACTCAGTGATGATTCAGGAGCGTAAAAACATGCTGAAAATATGGAATGTATCCCTGATTACCATCACTTATCTGCTGACCCTGTTCGGCACTTTCCTGGTCAGAAGCGGTATCCTGACCTCAGTACATGCCTTCGGGAACTCGAGCCTGGGAACTTTTTTCCTGGTTTTCACCGGGATTGTCTTTGTAGGGTCCTTCTGGCTGATTTTTGACAGGCTGAATATGCTCCGGGAAGCCCGCGAATTTGAGTCATATATCTCCAAAGAAAGCAGTTTCCTCTTAAACAACCTTATTCTTGTGGGAATAGCCTTTGCCACCTTTTTCGGCACCATCTACCCACTGATTGGCGAAGCTTTCACAGGAACCAGGCCGACAGTGTCAATTCCTTACTTTAATGCTGTTAATGCCCCTCTGGGAATGTTGATGATTCTCCTGATGGGTATCTGTCCCCTGATTGCCTGGAGAAAATCCTCCGGGAAAAGCCTTCGTGACAATTTCCTTATCCCGGTGGCCGGTTCCCTAATATTTGCCGCAGCTGCATTTGCCCTCGGGCTCAGGGAAGTATATGCTCTGGCTGCATTCACCACAGTGGCCTTTGTGATTGTCTCAACCCTGATGGAATTTGTTAAGGGTACGGCAGTCAGAATGAAAATGACCGGTGAAAACCCGGTTACCGCCCTGGTCCGCCTGATGGTGAGAAACCGCAGAAGATATGGAGGCTATATAATCCACCTGGGGATTATTATGCTGATTATCGGAATAATCGGTTCCCAGGCCTTTGACAGGTTTGTCGAGAAAACTGTAAGTCCTGATGAGTCTATCCGTATTGAGGACTATACCGTTACCTACCGCTATCTGTCCCAGAGAAGTGATGGTGAAAATGATGTCATATATGCTGTACTGGACGCCGAAAAGAATGGTAAATCCCTGGATACCCTCAAACCGGAAAAGGTATTCTATCCAACCCACCCCAACCCTTCTACTGAGGTGGCCATCAGGGGAAGTCTTTCTGAAGACCTGTATGTGATTCTGGCCGGTTGGGAAAAAGACGGCCGGGCCACCCTTAAAATACTGGTAAACCCCTTAATAGCCTGGATGTGGATCGGCGGTTATGTGATGGTGTTTGGGACAATATTTGCCCTCTGGCCCGGCAGGGGCGCGGAAGTCGGGCCCAAATACGTCAGAGGGAGTTGATTGAAGTGATCAGGAGACTGCAAAAAGCCGCACTAATCGCTGCCCTTATGGCTGCTTTTGCCGCCGGCCCCGGATTTCTGTTTTCCGCCCCTGGGGAGTCGGCTCTTGCAGCCCAGGTGGACCAGAATTTGCAGAGAAAGATTGAAGACAACCTGATCTGCCAGGATGGGTGTGGCATGATTCTATCTGCCTGTGAAAACCAGACTGCAGAATATATGCGAAAGATTATAGTTGACCGCCTGGAAAAGGGCCAGACCAAAGATGAAATAATGGGTTATTTTGTAAGCATTTATGGTGATAAGGTCCTGGCCGCCCCACCGGCAGAGGGGTTTAACATCACCGCATGGGTGACCCCTTTTGTGGCCATACTGGGCGGCGGCCTGGCAGTGTTTTTCTTCCTGGACAAGTGGGTCTTTTATGCCAAACTGGAGCGTATGGACCGTGATGAGGCAGGCCAGGAACAAATGGCCGACCTTTCCGAATATGAAGAAAAACTTGATGCTGAACTAAGGAAGTACCTTTAGGATTACTGAAAATAACAGGAGTCTACTGAAAACAGGAGGGCTGACATTATGTTTACGGGAATTGCACTGTTCTTCATCCTGGCCATAACCGGATACCTTGTTATCCTGCCTCTGGTCCGCAGGGAATACACTGTTGATGGTGAAAGGTCCCCTGATTCGGATGAAGTATCACTGGAGAGAACCAAGGAAGCGGTATTTACCACAATTAATGAAATTGAATTTGATTACAAAATGAAAAAACTGTCTGATGACGACTACCAAAATCTGAAGCGGCAGTATAAACAAAAGGCTCTGGAAATCCTCCATGATGAAGACGAACTGGAACTCCAACTGTCTCATGAAGAGGTTGACCTGGAAATGCTGCCTGAAGACAATGAGCTGGAAATTACAGAAGAAATTGAACGTGAGCTGGACGCACTGCGCAGGCAGCGCCAGGCAAATTCCGGGGTGATTTAAATGACAAAATCAGGTAAGTCTTTGATTACACTGCTGCTTTCAATCGCCCTGCTGACAGCGGCGGCAGGCGCTTCAGCTACAGCCGGGACAGCAGAACAGGGAATCAGTGTGGAGATCCACCATGTCCTGCTGGAAGGTCGGGAAAATGGTTCGGTCCAGGTAAAAGAGGTGCTGAAAGTAAAAAATTCCCTTAACGAGACCTTTACCGGCACTGAAAATATTGATGGCAATAAAAAAGCTGTCCTGAAGATATCCCTGCCTGCGGGATACACTGATCTTCAGGTGGAAGGCCTCAGTCAGGATTCAGTTATCACCAATCCTGATGGGATTATTACTACTTCCCCGCTGGTTTCGGGGACAAACCAAATCAGCCTTTTCTACAAAATGCCGTTTGGTGCTGAGAACAGCCTTAATTTCGAGAAAAAGGTAAATTACCCGACAAATATACTCTATTTAATGTCTCCCAAAGGACAGTTGAAGTTAAAAAGTGATGGCAGCATTCAGGACTATGGCCTCCAGGAATTTGAAGGCAGGTCCTACCACGTGCTGCTGCTCGAAAAAGCAATGCCTGAACAAAAATTTGGTCTTACAGTTTCGGCTGACAGGGTCGCACAGGGCTACAGTGGAGCAAAATCAGGTTTCCACGGCGCCTCGCATCTGCAGCGGTGGGCCAATTCCCCCCTCTCCGGAACAGACCCCCATTTGTGGATAGCAGCACTGGGAGTCCTCTTCTTTGGAGGTGTGACTGCCGGAGGATTATTTCTAAAGAAAAAGCGTCTCCGACAGGAGGAAGCAGAAAAAGAAGCGCACCTGTCAAAAATGCTGGATAACCTGGTAATCAGGCAGAAACGCCTGCTGGATAAAATAGCTGTCCTGGAGCGGAAGACCGAAACAGGTGAATCAAATTCCGGGGAAATTGCAGGGCTTAGGGACCAATATATGAAAAAGCTGTTAAAGATTAAATTGAAAATCAGGGAACTGGAATCCCTGGAAGAGGCCGGCAGATAAGCAGCTGACTCTGGAATAGGCAGCAAACGAGCCAATAGCCGGGACAGGAGTGGTAACATTGATAAGAGCTGTGGGACTCACCAAGACTATAGGCCGTAAGGAAATTCTGCGGGGCATTGATATTGATATACCTTCAGGCCAGTTTGTCACTGTTTTTGGCCCCAATGGGGCCGGAAAAAGTACCCTGCTGAAAACACTCGCCCTTATATCACGCCCGACACAAGGTGAAATTTTTATTGATGGCATAGATGCCAAAAAGAATCCAGACAGTTTACGACAGAAAATCGGTGTTATCTCACATAACACCTTCCTCTACGAAAACCTGACAGCCAGGGAAAATCTGGACTTCTACGGGCAGATGTACCGGGTAACGGATCTGAAAAACAGAATATTTGACGTACTCAGCCAGGTTGGGCTCGGTTTCTCCTTAAATGATCCGGTACGCACATTTTCACGGGGAATGCAGCAGCGGCTGGCCATTGCCAGGGCTATCCTGCATGACCCGGCGGTACTTTATCTGGATGAACCTTATACCGGGCTCGACCCTCATGCTATCCAGATACTCAATGATGTCCTCAGCCGGCTTAACTTGCAGAAAAGAACAGTCTTCCTGATTACCCATAACTTTGAAGAAGGAATCATGCTGACTGACCGGGTTCTGTTTGTGGTCAGCGGGAAAATAGTTTATGACGGGGGTAGAGACAGCCTGGAGAAAAATGATCTCAGAAGCCTGTACCTTGAAAAAGTGAAGGGGGCGGCTTAGATTATGCATATGCTGACCGGAATCAAGGCTATTGTGCAAAAAGACCTTGCCGCCGAATTCCGCACCAGGGAACTATTGAGTTCCATGCTGGTCTTTGCGGTACTGACCATTATAGTCTTTGTGTTCGCCTTTGACCCCACCAAAGCTGTTATCAGGCAGGTCTTCCCGGGTATGGTATGGGTTTGCTTTATTTTTACAGGAGTACTCGGTCTAAATCGTTCATTTGTTTCGGAAAAAACCAATGACTGTATTACAGGCCTGATTCTCTGCCCGGTAGACCGCAGTGTCATCTATTTCGGTAAAATGGCGGCAAATCTTATATATGTAAGTATCGTGGAAATAGTTACCCTCCCTCTCTTCGCAGTTCTCTTTAATTACAGAATTCCTCTACAGACGGCTCCGGCGCTGGTGCTGGTGATTTTTCTGGGCACCTTGGGCTTTACGGCAGTGGGAACCTTTCTGGCAGCCCTTTCCTCTAATGCCAGAAGCAGTGAAGTTCTCCTGCCGGTGATACTATTTCCGGTAACAGTACCTGTTGTCCTTGGTGCCGTCCAGGCAACTGCGGCAATTTTATCAGGGGCCCAGACAGCAGAATGGCTGTCATGGGTGAAAATCCTCGGCGCCTTTGATGCCGTATTCCTGGTGATACCCTTTGTCCTGTTTGAATATGTCCTCGATATGTAGCAGAGGGAACATATGTAATCAGAGAGAAATCATATGACCCAGAGGAAAATTAGCAGACTGGAGGTTGAAATAAATGAAGGAACCGGTTGACACCTCATCACCGGCAGACCGGGCACTTGAGTGGGGGACCTTCCTGGCAGTTGCAGCAGCGCTGTATCTGATTTTCATGTGGGTCCCCAATGAAAAAATTCAGGGGCCTGTTTCCAAGATAATCTATTTTCACATCGCCTCTGCCTGGCTGGCCTTTTTTGCTTTTTTCATTGTCATGATTTGCAGTATACTCTATCTGAAGACCAAAGACCTTAAATGGGATATAATCTCTTATGCCTCGGCTGAAATAGGAATCCTGTTTACAACAATTGTCCTGGTAACCGGCCCGATATGGGGCAGAGCCTCATGGAATGCCTGGTGGACCTGGGACCACCGGCTGACAACAACCCTGATACTGTGGTTCATCTATATCGCCTACCTGATGATAAGGTCAGCTTTTAATGAAGAAGAAAAAAAAGCAAGGTTTTCTGCTGTTTTCGGAATTATAGGTTTCGTTGATGTCCCTATTATATGGATGTCTATCAGGTGGTGGCGCACCATTCACCCCAACATCGTTTCTGCAGGCGGTTTTGCCATGGACCCGTCTATGGTACAAACACTTCTGGTAAGCCTGGGAGCCTTTACCCTGCTCTATTTTTACCTGCTCCGGAAGGGTATCCTGATCCAGAAAATGCGTTCCGAATTTGAACTGTTAAAACAGGAACTTGGCACTAACCGGTAGAAAGGAGGTCTCTCCCATGGAATACCTTTTTGCTGCATATATGACTATCTGGATACTGATATTTGGTTATATCCTTACCCTGGGAAAAAGGGAAAAACAACTGCAGGAAGACATCTTCATCCTGAAGAAATATCTCAGCAATAATGAAACAAAATCCTAAGGGACAAATTATTGGAGTACATTACAGGAAGGAGAAAACTATGTCAGGAAAATACGTAAAACTGGCCGGCATCGCCCTGGTAATTGTTTTGGCATTGGCAGTCATATCATTCCTTAATACTGACCGGACTTCTAATAATGAAATAAACTTCCCGGAACAGCTTGGAGGAATGCATCTTGAACAGACTGTTTCCGGGCCACAGGCTGTTGACATGATCAGCAAGCTGCATGGTACGGGTATCAGTATCAGGCAGGGATATATTGGCTCCTATGTGGGGGACCAGGGTAAAGTCATGATTTGGATTTCAGAATCTGATACTCTGGAAGAAGCAGGACAGCTATTTGACATTATGGACCAAAAGATTATTGAGGCAAACACCTCCGAGGGGACCGCAGCGGGCGGCCCGCCCTTTACCGACAGGCGTACCATGACCCAAAACGGGATTGATGTAATTGCCGTTAAGGGGATGGGGATGGAGAACTATTATTACCGGATCGGTTCCCTGGTATTCTGGATTGCCGTGGAAGGGCCGGACCCTGTGCAGATATTGGATGAGGCAATTGACAAGTTTTCTCTGAAATAAAGGGAGGTTGGAGCATGGATGAGACCAGAGCGGAAAAGAGAGCCAAATTCCTGGAAGACCAGGGTTTGGCCAGAAAAAAGCGAAACCGCAAAATTCTTGCTGCCGGGATGATTATATCAGCAGTTGGGATAGCCCTGTTCAGCTACCTGAACAGGCCTTATGAAAGTCCCAAGGGCGGCAATCATAATATAGGTCAGACCCAAAACTACCAGGGCCGGAAAATTGAAATGACCGATGTATCTCTCAAAGTTGCCGACAACAAAGCTGTAATCTCCCTGGATAAACTTAAAGAGGATAAGATTCTCTACACCGAATACCGGGGCGAAAAGAAAAAATACTACGGCTCCTTTGACTACCTTCCGCTGAATGCCTTCATCACTCCTTCCGGAAGGGTTGTCCTGGCTACCAGTATTTGTGAGCCCTGTTACGGAGACAGGTTTTTTATAGAAAACACAGACCTGGTCTGCGTTGCCTGTGGAACCCGCTGGCGCCTTGATGACCTGATGGGAGTAGGCGGAGGCTGTGTTAATTATCCCCCTGAGGAAATTAAATATTCAGTTGAGGGCAATAAGATCGTTATAGATGAGTCCGACCTCAAAAACTGGCAGCCGCGTTATTTTACAGATGAAATGTCATGAGAAGGAGCAGCATATAATCATGAGCAGAAATAAGCCGACACATAAAAAAAATCATCACCATAATCAAAAAAAATCACAAACCCCTCTGATAGTGATGGGTATAATGCTGGCTGTCCTGGCGGTCTGGATTGCTTCTGCAGTGGTTGGCTCTGCCCCACCGGAGCCCGCTCCTCTTGCAGAACAACGGGGCGGCACCCAGATTGTCTCCCTGGACCTGAGTCCGGCCGGTTACAGCCCCAATAACATCACTGTGAAAAAGGGCCTTCCTGTAGAGATAAGGACAAATGCCACAGCAGATGCCGGCTGTGTCAGAGGACTTGTGATACCTGACTTTGATATTAACAAGGCTTTGGATGTGGGGCAGGATTCCTTTACTTTTGTACCTGATAAGGCAGGCACCTTTGAATTTACCTGCCAGATGAGAATGTCATCCGGAACCCTGACCGTCATCTAGTGAGGAGAAATCCAATTGAAAACCCGATAAGAATCGGGTAGGAGGCCACTCATTATTTGAGTAGCCGACCTCCCACACCACCGTG